>JBNKRE010000007.1:0-194091 GCA_050296315.1 Halarcobacter sp. | reverse complement strand
AATCGTTTTGTGGTATTATCAACAAAAGGTTCAGTAACTCCTGTAGTTTTTATCTTTAAAGCTTTTTTATACCAAGGTCTAACTCTAGCATCATAATTCATAGTAGCTATACTTTTTAAAACCCCATTAAATTTAATTAAATCACCACTATCTTCTAAACCTAAATACATACTGGCAAAATCACCTGATTCTTTTCCAAGCATTAATTGGTCTACTAAAACTTTATTTTCAATATTTAAGTTTTCATTCTTTATCATATTTGCTACAGAGGAAACTACTTTAATTTTTGATTCTAAATACCCATTAATAAATTTAGAGGTATCTTTAGACAAAGCAAATTGATCATGTTTTACTAAATTATATTCTGATTCGTATGCATTTGAGGCGTTATAATAACCAAGTATCAAAAAAGAACAAGAAATACTAATAAGTAACAATACTAAAAGTTTTGATTTTATACTAGATAGATTCATGGTTTTACCTTTTATTTTACTATATTAATATTCTAACATAATTTCTTTATAAAATTAAAAAAAAGTTTAAATGGTTGAGTTAGCATATAAAATAATTCGAGACTTATGGATAGTTTTTCATTATTTTATAATGTTTTTTATCATGAAAATAATCCTTAGAAAATGTTAATTATCAAAAAAATTATATAACAGTCATATATTTTATGATGTAGATAAAGATGAAAAAAATTACTTTCACATATATCTCTAACTGACTATTTTAGCATTTTGTTTGAGAACAAAATTTATATATAGAAAAAATTTATCAAAACTAATCTCTAAATTATTGAATATCCATAATTTAGAAGAAATAAAAGAGATTAATACTGGTTGTACAATTCTATATTCAAGACTTAAGTTTAATTAAAATTAGATTACTTACAGCGGAATCATAGATTATAAAAGCTTAAACTGTTATATCAATGAATTACATATATTTTGAACTAATTCACAAGAAATCAGGCGAATTAATGAATTTTCCAGTAGATAATTTGTTGATTTATTTTAAACTTTAATATTTGGATATTCAGGCTTAAAGACTTACGTTATTTTTCTTATAATTAATGTTTTAAAAGATATCTTCCCTTACTTAAGAAGAAAGAATTCTTTAACATATTAAAAAACAATAAATCAAAAGTAAAAGTTCATTTTTACTTTTTATAATTCTAATAGCATAATATATAAGTATAATTATTATAATAATATTTTTATAATAATTATATTAAAATAACAAAAATAATTAAAAAGGATGTTTATGAAAACAAAAAAACTATTGTTTTTATTTCTTGTTGTACTACCAACTTTTTTGTTTAGTGCAGGTTTAGATAAAGCAAAATCTACACTACAAGTGATATATGATGGATTGTATGCTTTGGCAATTATTAGTGCAAGTATTGCTTTGTTATGGGTTGGTTATAAAGTTCTATTTGGTGCAAGAGCAGTAAATGAATTTTCGGGAATTATTATCGGTGCGATAGTACTTGCTGGTAGTGCTGAATTAGCACAAATGTTTTTTTAAAACATGGAGAGAGAACTACTCTTTAAAGGGATGACCCGTCCAGCAATGCTGTTCGGAGTCCCTATTTATCCAATGGTTACCATTGGATTAGTTGTTTTTTTAGTTGCAATATGGACTTCTTTGTTAGTGTTACTTTCAATTTTCCCAATAATTCTTATTATGAAATTATTTACAATGCAAGATGATTTTATTTTTAGATTGTATTTTTTAAAAATAAAACTATCAACTCCATTTCATAATAAAAACTATTACGGTGCAAAAACTTACCATGCTACGGAGTACAGAAAAATGACAAATAAATCAATATATCCTTTATTATCTATAATGGGATTAGATAAAAACCCTTCTTTTCAATCATTTATTCCTTATTCATCACTAATTAGTGATAGTGTTGTAATAAATAAAGAATATATGCTTATGAGTACTTGGAAAATTGAAGGGATACCTTTTGAGATAGAAGATGATGAAAACATTGAAGCGAATAAAAGAGCTTTAAATACACTATTTAAAGCTTTTGCAAATGAAAGAGTAAGCTTTTATTTTCATAATGCAAGATATGAAATAGAAGCAGGATTAAAAGCAGAATATAATAATTCATTTTTAAAAGAGATAAACAAAAAATATTATGAAGGATTTAAAAGTTCAGGTTTAAGAACTAATAGCCTTTATATAACTCTAGTTTATAATCCATTTTCAAATAAACTTGATATGTCCTCTTTTATTAAAACAAGTTATAAAAATAAAATGAAAGAGTTAAATTTGTATTTGAAAACTATGAAAGAGTTTTCAAATAGATTGGAATCTAATCTAAATATATTTAATACAACAAAATTAAAAGTTTATACTGAAAATGGATTAGACTATTCCTCTCAACTAGAATTTTATAACTTTTTAATTGGTGGAAAATATTCTAAAGTCAGGGCATTAAATGCACCAATAAATGAGTATCTAACTGGTGGATTAAAAAATATCCAATTTAACAATGATCTTTTGCAACTAAATTATAATGATAATAGTAAAAAGTTTTCAAGAGCTATTGAAATAAAAGATTACACAAATGAAACTTTTATAGGTATTTTAAATACCTTATTGTATCTAAATGTCAACTATACTATGACACAATCTTTTACTCCAATTCCTAGACAAGAAGCAAAGGAACAATTAAAAAAACAAGAAAAACAATTAATCTCTAGTGAAGATGATTCAAAAACACAATTGGAACAATTTGAATTTGCTTTAGATGATTTAATAAGTGGTGAATTATGTTTTGGAAAATATCATTTTTCAATTGTTGTTTTTGGCTCAACTATAAAAGAAGTTAAACATAATACAAATAAAGTTGTAACTTGTTTAAATAACATTGGTTTAGGAGTTGTGTTAGCTGATATTGCACTACCTGCAACATATTTCTCACAATTTCCGACAAATTTTGCTATAAGACCTCGTATAAGTTTTATTAGTTCAAAAAATTATAGTAGTTTAATAGCTTTACATAATTTTCCAAAAGGAAAAGCAAAAAATAGTTGCTGGGGTGATGCAGTAACTATTTTAAAAACACCAAATAAACAACCATATTATTTGAATTTGCATAAAGTAACACATAAAAATGATTTTGGTGAGCATTACTTGGGGAATGCTCTTCTTATAGGTCAAAGTGGTGGTGGTAAAACTGCATTAATGACTTTTTTATCTAATCAATTATTAAAGTATAACAATAAAACAACTTTTCCAAATAATGTAAGTGATTCAAAAAGAAAAATGACTTTAATTTATCTCGATAAAGATAAAGGAGCATTAGGAAATATATTGTGTGCTGGTGGAAGATATGTAACTATTGAAAGTGGAACACCAACAGGACTCAACCCTTTTATGTGTGAAAATACATCTAATAATATAAGAAATTTAAACAACCTAATAAAACTATTAGTAACTAGAAATAATGAAAAAATATCAACAAGTGAAGAGACAAGTTTAAGTGATGGTATAAATTTTATTATGGAAAATTTTGATATCAATGAACGAAAATTTGGAATAAGTTTATTACTAGAAAATTTAACAGAAGATATCAACAATGAAAACTCTTTAAAATCAAGACTTGAATTATGGAAAAAAGGTAATAAGTTCGGCTGGGTATTTGATAATGAAAATGATATGTTGGATTTTCCAGATAGTATAAATCTATTTGGTATAGATGGTACTGAGTTTTTAGATGATCCAGAAGTATCTGCTCCTTTGTCTTATTATCTTTTATGGAAATCAACTAATTTAATTGATGGTAGAAGATTTGGACTTTTTATTGATGAGGCTTGGAAATGGTTAGATAATACATTAATACAAGATGAAGTAAAAAATAAAGTTAAAACAATTAGAAAACAAAATGGTTTTGTACTGCTTGGTACTCAAAGTGTAGAAGATTTTTTAATGCTACCAATTGCTAAAGCTTTGGTTGAACAAAGTGAAACATTAATCTTTTTTCCAAATGATAAAGCAAGAATTGAAGATTATACAAAGGGATTAAACTGTACAGAAAAAGAGTTTAATATTATTACTAATTTTAATCCTGCAAGCTATCAATTTCTAATAAAAAAATCGGATGAATCAGTAATTGCAAGTTTAGATCTAAGTACTTTAGGAAATGAAAATATTAAGATTTTAAGTACGGGTGAAGTGTATGTAAATGATATCGAAAGAATTTTTAATCAAAAAAATAAATCTTTAGATGAAAAAGTTAAAGAGCTTCAAGAGTTTTATAAAGATTAAATCAAAATAAAGGAGAAAGTATGAAGGTAAGATTTTACTTAAACCGCATTGGCAAACTTACAAAGTAAGGCAAACAAGCGGAAACAACCGAAGGGCGTTAGTATGGCAATAAAGTTTATTAAGGAGAAGAAATGAAAAAAAAGATTGTAGGAATTTGTCTTGTTGCAAGTACCTTTTTATATAGTGCTGGTATTCCTGTTTTGGATATAACTACATTAACTAAACAAATACTAGCTTGGGGAGAAGAGGCGGAACGATGGAAAGATACAGTTGATTTTTATAGAGATCAATTAGAAGGTGTACAAAATCAACTATTAGCTCAAACAGAGATAAGAGATACAGTTCAATTTATTAAAGACTTAAAAGCTTTATCTGAGTTTGTGCATGGGGTATCAAATGATTTTTTAAATTTAAATGATGGTTTAAGTGCAGGAGCACAAGCTTTATTTGATAGATATAATCTTTATAAAGAGTGTGAAAACGATTGGTTTAATGAAGATGAGAAAAGAATTTGTGAAAACAAAATGGTAAGAAGAGTAAATGAAATTGCAGCTTATCAAAAATATAAAGATGATCTAACAGATTCATATAATGAATTATCAGTTTTAGCTGCAAAACTTGCATCTTCTGAGGATTTAAAAGAATCACAAGATATAGGAAATGCAATTAATTTAACAATTGCTCAGTTAAATATTAAAAAGTCTCAAATTGAACTTGTAAACGCACAAAATGAACAATTAAGATATATAGAAGAGAGACAGAGAGAGCAATTATATATCAAAAAACTTAGAAAAAAAGATGATAGAGATTACAGTCATGCTTTTGGTGATTAGTAAAAAATAAATAAAGGAAAAAGAATGAAAACAAAAATTTTAAATTTAATGGTATTAGGTGCATTGATTGCTGGATTAAGTGGTTGTATGAGTGCAGAGGAAAAGAAAGCTAAAGATATAGCTGTAAAAAAGATAATTGAAGATGATAAGAAAGAAAAAGAATATATCATGAAACTTAGAAAAAAAGATGATAGAGATGGTAGTAAAGCTTATAAAGAATTTATGGCAAAAAAAAGTAAGAAGATAAATAATTGAATAATAAATTCTATTAGAAAAGGTTTAATATGGCATTTTTTACGACTGTAGGCGGATCTGTAGACAAAATTTTTGAAGTTTTAGAAAAATTTTCAGCAAGTGACATGATGAGTGACTTGGCTTCTCTTTTATCTTTATCTTTATCTATTATGATAATAGTTAAAGCATATGCTTTTTTATCTGGGAAATCTAATGAGCTGATTAAA
The DNA here is from genome assembly GCA_050296315.1 of Halarcobacter sp. GTDB lineage: Bacteria > Campylobacterota > Campylobacteria > Campylobacterales > Arcobacteraceae > Halarcobacter. The sequence goes on along the minus strand of JBNKRE010000007.1, from coordinate 188,507 downwards.
GATATAGTTTATGATGGAATAATGAAGTTGATAATAATAGCTTTTGCTTTAAATATGGGTGGTTGGTTATCTTTAGTAATTGCTTCAATGAATGAAATACATGCTTGGGCAGGTGGTGGAAAGAGTTTATATGCTGAACTGGATAATCTTTTAGAAGCAACAAAAGAATTAGCAGGGATTGCATATGAAGCGGGTAATTTAGCAACTGGTATTGTATCGTCAATTCTTATATATATAGGTTTTGGATTAGGTGCATTACCTGCATTACTTATAATAATAGTTACATCTTTGACATTAAAAATACTTGTATTATTAGCTCCATTTATGTTTTTTGCATTGTTTTATGGTTGGCTAAAAAATGTATTTACTCAATGGTTATCCTTATTTATTACAAATACTTTAACGGTTTTAATTATTACAATCTTATTAAAAACCGTAGCAGAACAATTAGAATTTTTTATAGATTTTCAGGAATCTGGATTGAAAAAAGAGGGATTAGATCCAGTTTTTGTTGGTTTTCAACTCCTTATTACGGGAATATTATTAGCAATATTAGTAATAACAGCCAAAGAGATCGCAGAAAAATTAGGAACTGTTAGTATTGAAGGTGTAATGCAAAAAGGACTGTTAGACGCACGACCAAATGGTAATAAATTAAAATTTAATACTAGGAGTAAAAAATGAAATTAAAAATATTAATTACACTAAGTTTGATAACTTTATGTTTATCAGGTTGTACACAAGTACAATCAAATAATGATTTGAGTGTTCCAAAAACTAAACTTTTTGATAATGAGGATTGGAGACCAATTAATGATAATACTAAAAATCTTAAAAAGGTTGTTGACTAATGTTAAAAGATAAATTTGATGCAACTAGAGCTTTAGATTTTGAAGCTAGTAAAAGAGTAATAGAAGAGAAGAGTTTAAAAGTAGCTTGGATAATTGCTTTAACTATGACTGTTATAACAGTCTTATTGGTTATAGCAATTATTATAATGTTACCCCTTAAATCAAAAGTCCCATTTATGGTTAAAGTAGACCAAAGTAATGGAGCTGTTGATATTGTTCCTATTTTAAAAGAAAAAACTATTACTACTTCTGAGGCAACTGATAAACATTTTGTCAATCAATATGTTTTAAAAAGAGAATCTTATTTCCATGATTTATTGAATTCAGATTATGTAACAGTTCAAGCAATGAGTAGTGATAGAATAGCCCAAGAGTATAGAAAGATATATGAAGGTGAAAAAGGAAGAGCAGAGGTTTATAAAGATGATTTTCAAGTTGAAGTAAATATTAAAAGTATAGTTTTGGGTGAGAGTGCAGGAACTAAAATTGCCACAATAAGAGCGGATATTATGAAAAAAGATTTAAAAACAAAATATAAAAATAGACCTGTTTCTAAAGTAATAACTCTAAGTTATACCTATATACCTTCTTTAATCCAAAAAGAGAAATTAAGACTTAATAATCCATTGGGATTTCAAGTATTGACATATAGAACAGATAACGAGGTAAGATGATGAAAAAAACACTATTTATATTAAGTTTGATACTTACTGCTAATAGTTTATTAGCATTAAGTATCCCTAAAAAATCAGAGCTAGATGGTAGGATTGTAACAGATGTTTATAAAGCAAATGATGTTACACAAATTTACGCTAAAAATGGTTATACAACATTGATTAAGTTAGAAAAAGATGAAAGAGTAACAAATATTGCTAGTGGTTTCAATGATGGTTGGGATTTTAAAGATCGTGAAAATTTTGTATTTATAAAACCTATAGCTTATGTTTCTAATATTTCTGTTAACTCTTTAGGTGAAAAAGTTAAAAGGTCTGTTCCTATTGAGCCAAATAAAAGAGATTGGAGTACAAACTTAATAATAACAACTAATAAAAGGGAATATGTATTTGATTTAATATTGGCTAATCATTCTGTTTATTATAAAGTAAATTTTAATTACCCTGCACAAGAAGCAATAAAAAGAATAAAAGATATAAAAGAACTTGAAGCAAAAAAAGAAAAAGAATATATCAAAAAAGAGTTAGATAAAACAGTTGTTCCTAGAAATTGGGAGTTTTATATGACGATAAATAAAGATAGTGAAGAGATAGCTCCTTCTTTTGCTTATGATGATGGAGTATTTACTTATTTGGGTTATGACACTACAAAAATTATTCCAAGTGCATTTTTATACGATAATGAAAAAGAGAGTATTTTAAATACTCATATTAAAAAAGATGGAAAATTTGATGTTTTAGTTATACATAAAATTTCTAAAATGATTGTTTTAAGAAGTGGTAAAAAAATTGTTGGAATATTAAATAAAGGGTATGCAAAAAATCCACTTTCTCAAACTAGAGAAACAGTAAATGAAAATGTAAAAAGAGAGGTGATTGAGAATGAAAACTAATGAAGAACATGAACATGAAGAATTATCAGAAACCTTAACTAAAAGTGATTTAGAACAATTAGAAAGTGGAAGGGTTAATAGAAATGTTCAAGCTTATGCTTTACTTGGTGGAGCAGCTGTTGTTATTTTACTTATAATATATTCTTTTTACAATCGATTTACAAGTGAAAATAAACTAAAAGATGAAAAGGTTATGGAAAAAGAAGTAAAAGAGAAATCTTTTGCTTTACCTGAAACAACTATAAAAAAAATATTTAAAAAAGAAGAGCCTAGAGCTGAACCAAAACCATATTTACCACCTATTACAAATAATATACCAATTCCATCTTTTAAACCTTTAATAATCAAAGGTGCTAGCAAAGCTTTAGCAGTTAGTGCTGATAATAAAATAACTATGCCACAAATTAATCAAAATACTATTTCTGATAATGAATTTAATGCACAAAATTTAAAAAATGATTCTTTTGTAGGAGATACTTTTACTCCAACTAGAGCAATGGTTAGCAAATTTAATCCTGATTTATTATTGTCAAAAGGTACGTATATTGGATGTTCATTAAATACTAGATTAGTAAGTGATATTAAAGGGGGTATATCTTGTACTGTATCTGATAATGTATATTCAGTCAATGGTAAAGTGTTATTAGTTGAAAGAGGTTCTAGAATAACAGGCTTTTTTAAAAGCGGTCAAATGAATGATGGATTAAATCGTATTTTTGTTATATGGCAAGAGATAAGAACTCCCAATAATTTAGTTATCCCAGTTTATAGTGGTGCTAGTGATGAATTGGGTGGAAGTGGTATTCATGGATACGTAGATCATAAATTTTTATTACGATTTGGTTCAGCAATTATGTTAAGTGCAATAGATGATGTATTAAGCATAATTAGTAATGATATCAATAGTGGTAATGATGAAAATTCTATAGATAGAACAGAAAACACTAGAGAAAACGCAAAAGATATGGCTAGTATTGCTTTAGAAAATTTTATCAATATTAAACCTACATTATATAGAAATCATGGTGAGCTAGTTGGTGTTTATGTAAATAGAGATATAGATTTTTCAAAAGTTTATAAACTTACAGCAAGTGCAAAGATTTATAAATGAGTTCAGTTTCATTAAATAAATATACTCAAACTTATTTTGGGAAGTATTTGGAAGATGACAATATTAATGAGATTTGTTATAACGGTACAGATAAAATTTTTTTACAAGATTATAAAGCTGTTTGGCATATTGAAGATACATTATTGGATTATTCAAAAGCGAAAGCTTTTGCTACTGCTGTAGCTTCATATAAAAATGATCAAATAAAAGAAAATAAACCAATACTTAGTGCAATATTGACAACTGGTGAGAGAGTACAAATAATTATGCCTATTGCAACCAAAAAAGATATTATAAGTATTACTATAAGAAAACCATCAAAAAAGAGATTTACATTAGAAGATTACGAAAATGATGGAATGTTTAAAGAAGTTGTAACAAAAATAAAAAGTAAACTTTCAAAATTTGATGAAGAGCTTAAAAACTATTATGACAATAATAGATATAAAGAGTTTATAACAAATGCTGTTAGATATGGTAAAAATATTGTTATTGCAGGAGAGACAGGTTCGGGAAAAACTACATTTATGAAATCATTAATTGATTTTATTCCTGAGCATGAAAGAATAATTACAATAGAAGATGTTGAAGAGATTAAATTTTATCAACATCAAAACTATGTACAGTTGTTTTATCCTAGTGAAGCAAAACAAGAAGATTTTTTAAATTCTGCGACTTTGTTAAAATCTTGTTTAAGAATGAAACCTGACAGAATATTATTAGCAGAGCTTAGAGGTGCAGAAACTTACGATTTTTTGAATGTAATAAACTCAGGTCATAATGGATCTATTACATCTTGTCATGCAGGAAGTGTTGAGGAAACATTTAGAAGGCTTGCCTTAATGATCTTACAAAACCCACAAGGTCAAAAACTACCTTATGATGTAATTCAAAGTAATCTACATGATTCTATTGATATTGTTATACATATGCACGCATATAATGGTACAAGAAATATCACGGATATATATTATAAAGGGGCTTAGTTATGTTAGAAAAAAAACAAATCATTTTTTTACTTTTTATAGATTTAATTGCAGTATATTTTATTGCTGGTGTTGTAGTGTTTTTTTTAAATGGTTATTCAATTAGATCAATGGATAATTTATTAATAATAAAAGAATATTATGGCTTAAAATGGACTTTTTTAGCCATAGTTAATAATGTACCTAAAATATACGAAGCTATATTTTATACTTTTCTTGCTGTAACTCCTCTAGTTGTAATAATTCCATTCTTACCTAAACGAAAATCTTTACATGGTAACGCCAAATTTGCAAATGATTTTCATATTAAAAATAAAATGAAATTATTTAATGAAAAGGGATTAATAATAGGAAAAAAAGGAAATAAGTTTTTAAGAGCAAACAATGACAGTTTTATTGCTTTAGGTGCTCCAACAAGAAGTGGTAAAGGGGTGAGTGTAGTTATACCAAATTTATTGGATTGGAAAGAATCTGTAGTTGTTTTAGATATAAAACAAGAGTGTTTTGAATATACCTCAAAATATAGAAAAGAGGTTTTAAAACAGGATGTATTTTTATTTGATCCTTTCTCTTTTCGAACACATAGATATAACCCATTAAGCTATATAGATTTAGAAAATGATGAAACAAGAGATAAAAACCTTTTAGATTTTGCTAATTTGCTTTATCCTCTTGTTGGTACAGATATTACAATTTATTTTAATCAACTTGCGCAAAATCTTTTTATAGGACTTTGTTATTTATATAAAGATTTACAATTTTCTAAAGAAGGTAAAGAGTTTTTAGATGAGTATAATTTAAATATTGAATTTACAATGTATGGGATTTTATCACTTAGTGAGGGTTTTGAAATAATTCAAGAATCGGAAGAAAATTTAGATAATAAAGTAGAAGAACAAGAAGAGTCTCAAATAATATCAGGACTTGAAGAGTTTTATGAGTTTTTAGTCTATTTAAATATTTTATCTGAAGAAACTAAAGAAAGATTATCTAGCTATATAAATATAAAAAGTGTAAATACTAAATCAAGTGTTGAAAGTTCTTTTAAAGCTCCGTTAATGATTTATAGAAGTGAACCAATTAGAAGTGCAACTTCATGTAGTGATTTTGATTTGAATGATTTAAGAAAAAGACGAATAACAGTTTATATAGGTATAACACCTAATAATCTTGCGAATGCAAGACCTATCTTAAATATATTATTTTCCCAATTAATATCTTTAAATACAACTGAACTACCATCTAAGAATAAAGATTTAAAATATACTTGTCTTTTATTATGGGATGAATTTACTTCTATTGGGAATATGCCAATTTTATTAAAATCTGTATCTTATATTGCTGGATATAATTTAAGACTTATGACTGTATTTCAAAGTATTTCACAACTAGAAGCTCCTTCACCTGATGGATATGGAAAGGAAGGAGCTAAAACAATTTTAAATAATCATATTTTAAAAATCTTTTTTGCTCCTGACTCATTTGATGAGGCTGAAATACTATCAAAAAGATTAGGTGATACAACAGTAAAAGTAACATCTAAATCACACTCTAGTGGAAAGGGTTTTCTTGAAAGTGGTTCTTATGGAAGAAATATAAGTGAACAAAGAAGATCTTTAATGTTACCCCAAGAATTAATTGAGTTAGGAGTAGAAAATGAAATTATTACAATGAATAATGAAAAAACTATACTTTGTAAAAAAGCATTTTATTATAAAGAACAATACTTTATGGATAAGTTTAAAACAGTATCAAAATCTCTTAAAAGAATAAAAGGATTACCTTCAAAAATTCAACTAGAGAATGCTGTTAATAATGATGAATTAAACATAAAAATACCAAATATTAAGGAGAAAAAATGAAAAATAAAATTTTAAGTGCAGTGGTTGCTAGTGTATTGATTGCAGGATTAAGTGGTTGTAGTGGAAAAGCTCCTGATCCTGAACCTGTTAGCTCATGGGATAAAAATTCAGCTTTAACTATAAATAAAGATCTTTTATTAAAAAAAGAGATTTCAGTACCAAAAGATCCTTATTTAGTTAATCATAATTGGACATATCAAGTAAATTCAAGTATTGAAAATGGAGAGCTATTTAAAAATGATCAAATAGTAAAAACATTTTTAGTTGCTCATAATGCTTCTGAGATAATACTTATTGGAGAAAAAGATACAATAGAAAAATATAAAGAGTATTTTATAAAAAATCAAGTTACAGCTAATATAAAGTTGCAACCTGTATCTCATATGATAAAAAATTCTAATTTTGTAAATATTTTATTTTTTAATAAAAAGGAAAATTTATGAAAAGGATTATTTTAATTTTAAGTATATTTATATTTAATTTCTCTAATGCAAAAGAACTTACCCTTGATGATTTAGGATCATCAATGACTGAACTTAGTTCGGATAAGGTAGAAAAAAAATCAAAACAAAGAGTATTACATTCAACACCAGATGAAACAATAGAAAGATTGAATAAACAAATAGAAGAGATTAACTCTACAGGAACAATTAAAGTAATTGAAAATTTAAGTGAAATTGAGGGCTTAGAAACACTTGAAAATATAGATACTATAATAAAAGATATTGATTCTTCTGCTACTGAGATACTTGGAAACATAGGTATGGATATTTCAGCTTTACAATTATCAGGTGATGCAAAAACTGCTTGTGAAGTAATTTTATGTTTGGCTTCAAGTGTAAGACCCTCGGAATGTTCAAATCCATTAAAAATATTTTATGCTTTAAAAGCTAAGAAATGGAAAAAAACATTGTCTTTACGTAAAGCTTTTTTATCTTTATGTCCCATAGGAGAAGAGGTAGAAAGTGATCCAGCATTCCAAGAGCTAAAAGAGTATATTCTTAGTGGTGATTTAGTTCAAAAATGTGATATTGATAAATTAAATACTCCAGAGGTAAAAGAAGAGAATGGGGATGGATGGGTTTCAAATAAAGAGGAAGATGGAGACCAAATAAGAATTATGCCTAATCTACCTCCTATATGCAAAAAGCTTTCTCATAATGTATTTTCAGATTATAATCCTCAATATACTTGTAATACTAAGGACAAAGATAGATGGTATAGTCGAAAAGATTGGAATAATGGCTTTTATTTACAAGAAATATCTAAAGAAGAATATGAAGAGATAGAAGATGAGAATTTAAAATCTACGAGAGCTATTGAAGGTATTATAATTGCTTACTATAAAAAAATACGTATTCAAAAAAATTGTTGGAAACTTAGATGAAAAGATTTATAGTAGTTATAGAGTTATAATAAAATACAGTATACTATAAAAAATGTGTACTGTATTAATAGTTAATTTGTTAAATTAATAAGAGGTCTAATTAAAAATGATATTGAATTCTTATGATGTATAATAAATATAATAAAGTAAGTTATAAATATGTACAGAAATGTAAAAAGATGTTTTAATCGAATATGTGGGTGGCGCCATTGCAATGATAAAAGATAATGAACAAATAATAGAAAACTTAAAAGACATAAGAAATACAATTTATTCTACTTCACACAAAAAGTTAAATTATAAAGCTTTAGCACAAGAAATTAAAGAACTGAGAAAACCTTATGAATATTGATTCTAAGATATTTAATGAGGTTTGGAATAAAACATTAGTCTCCTATTGTAAACCTGTAATTAATCCTAAAGGTTATGTACTTGGTGGACAGTCAGGAGCTGGTAAGTTTTATCTAATTGAACAAGTTCAAAAAGAGCTTAATAATAATGTTCTTGTAATAAATGGGGATGATTTTAGAAAATATCATCCAAATTATAGAGAGTTACAAAGAGAGCGAGGTAAAGATTCTCCAAAGTTTACCGCTGCATTTGCTGGAGAAATGACAGAGGCAATATTTAAAAAAGCTGTTGAGAATAAATATAATATAGTAATAGAAGGAACTTTTAGAACTTCTCAAACTCCACTTATACATTAAAGACATTAAAAGAACATGATTATAACAAGAGTGTTTAATCTAGCTACACTAAATCATACTTAGAATATAAAGATATTCTGAGCTAAAATAAGATTTAGTGAGGAAAAATGAGAAATAGTAAATAAACTAGAGAATTTAGAGATTTAACAGTACCGCTTGTGATGAATAGTGAACAATCAATTTTACAAATAGTAAAAGGTTTAGATGTAAATTCAAGGACAATTTATAATTGGGTTAGAAAATATAAAAAAGTAAAAGATTAGCTTTTCACTGAATATGAAGAAAATAAAATTTTGGAAATAAAATATTTAGGTGTGTACTGATTTATTATTAGAAAATCAATAAAAAGGAGTTAATATGATTGAACATTTTAGAATTAAATAAGAATAATTACATTTCAAAAAATGAGACTCCTAGTGATTTAAGGTATTTCGCTTTAACTAATTTATCAGAGCATAAGTGGTTTATGGATAATGTAAAAGAATTTATCTGTTTAGATAAAGAGGATGGTTCACAAGACATTATAAAACTCTAGAAGATAAGAAAAATGAAAATGTCTCTTAATTTTGATTTAGATACTAATAAATTAAAAGATATATATTCAAAAAAAAGTTATACATAATCTTATAGTGATATAAAAAATTTCTTACTTAATAACGGTTTTAAACATAGATAAAGAAATTTTAGTCAATTATTTTTTTAAGATTAGTGATAAACTTGTATTTTATAAATTTTTCTGTCTAAATTCTTGAATTCTTTTTTGCATTTTTTGTGCAATCAAATGTAATCCTTGGTTTTCATACGATATCAATAGTTTGATTTCAATATTTTTTACTTGTTTTAAAATAGTTTCTTTTTTTTCAATTTCATTTTCTTTTGATGCTTTTATTATCAAAGCTTCAATTGTATCGATATATTCTTGCTCTATTGGTTTACCATATGTATTTTCTACAGGTGGAGGTGGAACATATCCTGGTTTATTCTTTTCTTCGTTCCATTGTTTTATTTTTCTTTCCATTATTTGTTCAAACATAGTTTTCCTTTATAACTAACTAGTTAGTTTAAAATTAAATTAAAAAAATATATCTTATTTTAGGATATATTTTAAGACCATATCTTTTATGTATGAAGCTCCATCTTCATAAAAATCTACTTTAAATTTTTTATTTGTTTCTTCTTTATTAGCTTCTTTCATAGAGTAGTAATAATTTATACTTCCTATAACCATTGAATGGATTAAAAAAGGGTCAATCTCTATAAATTTATTTTCTTTTTTCCCTTCTTCTAAAATAGTTGATAAGATTTTTATAATATTAAAAAAATCTTCTTTTGCTTTATCTGATAGATTTTTACTATTTAAAGCTAGTTCTTGCATAAGAATTTTTGCTAAATCACGTTTTGTTGTAATAATATAAATAACTGCATCTAAAAAAGCCTCAAGTTTTTTTTCAATTTTGTTTTCTTTTTCAATTTTTGTTTTTACTTCATCTAAAATCAGTTTTGCCATCTCTAGTAGTATTGTTTCAAATATAAAACTTTTATCTTTAAAATGGTAATAAATTGTAGCTTTATTTATTTTAGAGATTGAAGCTAAGTTATCTACTCTCATACCATCATATCCATCTTTTGCAAATAGTAATGTTGCATTTGAAAGTATTAAAGCTTTTGTTTCTTCTGCATTTCTTTTTTTCATATTTATCCTAACTAACTATTTAGTTGATAAAATATTACATTTTTAAAACTTAAAACTCTCTTTAAAAAATATGAGTTAATTATAATGATTATCTTATTTGATTTTATTGGGTTTATTGCAGAAAGTAGACAGGCACTCTTTGTTCTAGTTAGTGATTGGTATTTTAATTTACTTTTAATAAAAAGAAAGAGGAGACTATCCTTTTTCCCCAAATTTTTCCACTGCACTGATAATTTGTTGATATATTGTGGAGTAAGTATATAAAACGTATAATTTATAGCTAGTTAGTAAGAAAATTTAGTTGGAGTTATCAAAATATATGAAAATCTTAAAGTATAAAAAAATTGATGCAAGTTTTAACCCTTGGTCAGAAATTTATCTTAATGTTGCTCAACATGTAATTGAATCTGTTCGTACCGAACAATTTGATGTTATTCATATAGGTTCCACCTCATTTAAAGTTGGTGGCAAAGGGATAATTGATTTATCTGTTTTATATAAAAACAACGATTTAGATGATGCGGTGAAACATCTATTGGAACTTGGATTTCAAGATCAAATCAGTGAAAAAACTTTTCCTCCTGAGAGACCACGAAAGGATGGTACCATTATTTTTAATGGCAAAGAGTATTTTTTGCATCTACATGTTATTCAAAGTGGAAGTGATGAACATATAAAACAGATTGAGTATAAAAAGTACATGTTAAATAACCCTCTAGCAAGGGAAGAGTATGAGTCTACTAAAAAAAAGATTCTTTCCAATGGTTTTATTGACCAAGAAAGCTACGGTAAACAAAAATCACCTTATGTTAAATCTGTTTTAAATGAGATTATAAAATAGTTTGAAACTCAAAAAATAATCTATAGGTTTATAATATTGAAATATAGGATTAAAAATAGATGCAGTAGAGAACTTTTAATCTTTTAAGATAATTTGGACATAGAAGTATTTGATACTACTTATATTCATGTTATTAAAGTAGTAGAATATGCCTTTCTAATGATATAATTAAAGTCTTAATCTACCAATAGCTTTGAAGCTATTGGTATGATTTTTCTAATCAATAGGTATAACAGGATTTAATCCAGCAGTAATATGTAAAAAGTGTCTGTGTTTTTCAAATTGATCAATAATATCATTTGCAACTACATCCATCTCATAACCATAAATATCATAGGCTTTATTACCATCTTGTAAATAAACCTCTGCTCTAGCATATTTCTTTTGTTCATGAGTAGGATTAACTATCTCAGGAAATGCATATGTTGGTGTATCATATCTACTGAATCTTACTTCGTAAGTAAAGTCTAAATCACCATTGTGCTCTACTGTTAAAACAGAAACACTTTTTTCTTTATTATTGGTAACTTCTACATTCCAGCCATGTCTTTCGAGCTCTTCTTCTACAGTTTTCATAGCAGTAATTACATCCTCATTGATGTATCTTCGTGTCTCTTCTGGCGGCGGAAATTCAATAAGTCTTGAAAGTCTATTTTGCCAAGTTCCAGATATTTTCCCATGTCGTCCCGCATTCATATGATGATGAAGTGATTCATATCGGATAGATTCTAAATGTAAGGCTTTATAAAGTCCCCAACATGCAATAAGCATAATAATAGCAAAGGGTAAAGCAATAACAATAGAGGCTGCTTGTAAGGCTGCTAATCCACCAGCAATTAGTAGTGCTGCTGCAACGACACCTTCAAGTAGTGCCCAAAATATTCTTTGCCATACAGGATTATTTTCTCTTCCTCCACTTGAAATAGTATCAACTACCAATGAACCCGAATCTGAAGAAGTTACAAAGAAAGTAACAACTAAGATAATAGCAAGAATAGAAATAACACTAGAAAAAGGGAAGTGTTCTAAAAATTTGAACAATGCAGTTGCAACATCTGCTGATACAGCTGAACTTAGATTAGTAAATCCCTCTTTCATAATTGCATGTAATGCACTGTTACCAAAAACTGTCATCCAAACTAAAGTAAATCCAACAGGAACAAATAATACACCAAGAACAAACTCTCTAATAGTTCTACCTCTTGAAACTCGTGCAATAAACATCCCTACAAAAGGTGCCCATGCAATCCACCAAGCCCAATAGAAAAATGTCCACCAGCCCATCCATTTTGTATCTAAATAAATGTATTGGTTGAAAGTCATTTGTACAATATGAGATAAATAATTTCCTATATTTTGAACTAAAGCTCCAAGTAAGAAGAAGCTTGGACCTGCTAAAAATACAAATAAAACAAGTGCTAGTGCAAGATAAAGATTTAGTTCAGATAAACGTTTAATTCCTCCATCAAGTCCTAAAACAACAGAAACTGTTGCCATAGTCGTAATAATAGCAATCAAAATAATTTGTGTGGTAAGTCCAACAGGAATATCAAAAATATAATTAAGTCCAGCATTGACTTGTAATACTCCTAAACCAAGTGAAGTTGCAACACCAAAAATAGTTCCAAGTATAGCAACCGTATCAACAGTATGTCCTATTTTTCCATAAATTTTCTCTCCTATCATTGGATACAGAGCTGATCTAATAGAAAGGGGTAATCCATGTCTAAAAGAAAAATAGGCTAGAACTAAACCAACAACAGCATATATTGCCCAAGCATGTAATCCCCAGTGAAAAAAAGTGATTCTCATAGCTTGTTTAGCAGCTTCAATTGTCTCTTTGTCACCAACAGGAGGAGCACCATAATGCATGACAGGTTCTGCTACGCCCCAGAACATAAGCCCAATTCCCATACCTGCACTAAAAAGCATAGCAAACCATGAGATATGACTATAAGCAGGTTTTGATTGATCCGGTCCAAGTTTAAATCGTCCAAAGGGAGATATTGCTAAGAATATTACAAATAAAGCAAAAATTCCAACACTAAGCATATAAAGCCAACCAAACTTATCTGCTATGAAATGTTTCATTCCATTAAATGTTTCACCTGCTATTTGAGGCATTGTCATTGCAAATATCACAAGTATTATAATAATTATAACTGAAGGATAAAAAACAGGTTTTAAAATAGTAGATTCTTTTTTCTTGTTTTCCATAATTTTCTCCTTTAAGTGATATCTATTATATCCAGCTGTCCCAAAAAACAGCTTTACTGCTAATATCTTAAAATTTCACTGTAAAAAATAAAAAAATAGGTCTTAAGTGATAACCATAAAAATAGTGTTTTTAGATATGATTTATTTAATTATGAATATATATTTTAGTTAATATACTTTAATCTTTAGAATGAGGATAAAAGTATAATAAGAAGATTAAGAATTAATAATGTTTATAAAAAAATAAAGAGATAAATATATTATTGAGGGATATAAACAAGGATACTCACAGTATATAGTGGCTAATATTCTAAGTATATCTCAGGCAGCAGTAAATAAAATCATAAAAAGAGCTAGTGTTTAAGGTTATCGTTATCACTTGACCATATTCCCACTCTATTTACAAATATTCTCAACTCAATCGCTATACTTAAGACACAATATTAAGGAGTCTAATGAATACCAAAAAATCAATTAGTGAAAAAATCAGTCGAACCGTGTATGGTATTATCAGTCTATCTTTGGGATTCATCAGTCTTACTATGATTGGTTCTTCTCTTTATGATATTTGGACTTCTTTTCACGAGCAAAGGCTACTTACTAAATCCCTTCTCGATGCAGTTGGATTTATTGTGATTGGAACAGCAGTTTTTGATGTGTCTAGATTTTTGATGGAGGAAGAAGTTTTTAAAGTCCATGGTGAAGAAACAATTATTAAACAGAGAAAGACCTTGATAAAGTTTCTTATTATAATAATTATTGCTGTCTCTCTTGAGGCTTTAGTATTTGTTTTTTCTGCAGCAAAAAAAGATATCAGTTTATTAGTATATCCAACCTTTTTATTATTGACTGCTGTGATGTTTGTCGTTGGTTTAGGTGTCTATCAGAAAATGACTCAAGAAGAAAAGTGATTATAGTGGAATCATTTGAGCAAAGTATTTCGTATTTAATATTGCCTAACAATTCAGTAAAGCGTGGTATATTTTTATCTCGCAATATAGTTGTAGTCCAATCAAAATATATAATAAAATAGTTGTGATTTATAATCAATGAGGAGTTAATGATGGTTTCAATACAGTTTTTATTGACCTCTTTAGTGGTGGTTTTAATTCCTGGCACAGGAGTTTTGTATACGGTGTCAGTGGGTCTATTTTTAGGTAAACGTGCTAGTGTTTTTGCTGCACTTGGCTGTACTTTTGGTATTGTTCCATCCTTATTAGCTAGTGTTTTAGGTTTGGTAGCTATTTTTCACACAAGTGTATTAGTTTTTCAAATTGTAAAATATCTTGGGGTAGCTTATTTGCTTTATCTTGCTTGGATGATGTGGCATTCATCATCATCTTTGATTTTAGATGATAATAAAATGAAACCCAATTTTATCTCAATAGCAATTAGAGCATTTTTAATAAATATATTAAATCCAAAACTATCTATATTTTTTCTTGCTTTTCTTCCTCAGTTTGTTTCATCTAGTGTAGAACAACCTCTTTGGGAAATGCTTCTTCTTGGATTTGTTTTTATGATTATGACTTTTGTTGTATTTATTATTTATGGTTTTATGGCAGGTTATTTTAGTAAATTTATTCTTCGTTCAGAAAAAATAAGTTTATTAATCAAAAAATTTTTTGCTGGCAGTTTTGCTGTTTTGGGTTTAAAGTTGGCATTTAGTGAACATAGATAATTATTTGTAAAACTCTTATTTTTAATTTTAATTTTATTAAAATTTCATTTAAAAGAGAATACTATTTAAAGGAGACAAATGAACTTTGATTTAGTTGGTATTTTTTTTACTGTTGTATTAGCCCATTTTCTAGCACTTTTGAGTCCAGGTCCTGATTTTATTCTAGTAGTAAAAAGTGCATTTAAAGGAAATCGTAAAAATGCCATAGGCGTTGCATTAGGTATTGCTATAGCAAATGCTGTATATATTGGTTTATGTCTTATTGGAGTAGGTGTAATTTTAGCATCTTCTATTTATTTGATGGTTCTACTTAAAATAGTTGGTGGACTTTTTCTTATATATTTGGGGTTTAATGCACTTAAAGTATCTAAAGATAGATATAAAAATTTGGATATGATTAGTTCTGATAAATATGAATTTTCAAAAAGTGACTTTATAAAAGAGTTTATTACAGGTTTTATGTCAGGTATTTTAAACCCTAAAAACTTATTGTTTTATCTTAGTTTATTTACTGTAGTTTTAAATCCAGAGATAGGTATTAGTTTCAAGTTAATTTTAGCTATTTGGATGACTATGATAGTTTTTATTTGGGATGTTAGTATTATCTATTTATTGTCTAAACAACAAGTTAGAAAAAAATTCACAAAGATGGCTTTTTATATAGATAAAGTTACAGGTGTAATTTTAGGAGTAATAGGTTTTAATATTGTTAAATCGGTTTTAGTTAAACAGTAAATTACATCTATATAGTAGTTTTGTGATTTATATCACAGAATTAAATATTTTTTTTGTAGTAATATTAAAAAAATACTTGGAGAAAATCAAATGAATACCATAAACACAAATTCAAACTTCTCTTCTTTGTATATTCAACAAGAGAAAAATTCTGTAAATAAAAATGTTGAAACAATGCAAGAGACAAATCAAAATACTAAAGAGATAAAAGAAAATGAAAAAATATATAATTTTGAAAATATAACTCCCCATGAAACATATGAACTAGCTCATGAATTATATGAAAGTGGTCAAATTGATGTTTTTCAAGTCTCTACACTTATGATAATTGGTTTTCAACAAGAATATAATGCAGGTAATAAACCTATAGACGTAAATAATAAAGATAATGAACCTTTTAATCTCTATGATGAATTGGATAAAAAAATATCAAATACAAATGAAAGTTTTAGTTATAAAGATCTTAAAGATGCAGCAATTAATCTAATAGAATTACTCAAATCAATATCGGAAAATCCTTCAAATATAAACAAAAATTCTATTGATATATCAATATAGTTTTATGCCTATATTCTTGCTATATTTCTTTGTTAATATTCATTTTGAAAAAGGAGTATTGACAATGGAAAAGTTAAATATAAATAGAATAGAAAAAAAAGTAATTCGAAAACTAAAAACAATAAAAGACTTAGAACTTCCAATAAACATTTATGATTTAGGGCTTATTTATAAGATTGATATTGAAATCATAAATGATAGGATAAGTGTTAATGTAAAGAGCACAAAAATTGATTCAAGAAGTCAAGAAAATGATTACTTTATTGATAAAATAACAAATCACATATGTAGTATTAGTGGGGTTGCTGAATGTGTTGTAGATTTTATTGATTCTCCTAAATGGAATAGTTCAATGATTTCTCCTAAGAGTTTAGAAAAATTGAGAAATGCTAGCTAATATTTTGAGGCAGTTTAATATAAATTTTTATTAATAACTGCCTTAAAACTAAATTTTGATTGTAAATTCGGCTCCAAAACCATCTTCATCTTTTGTATTTTTTATAGTTAATAATCCATCAAAATGTTTTTGTATAATTTGTGAACTCATATAAAGACCTATACCTGTACCTTGACTTTGGTGTTTTGTTGTAAAATAAGGATCAAATATCTTTTCAATGATCTCTTCTGGAACTCCTCCTGCATTGTCTTTTATTTTAATAATTGTAACATTTTGTTCTTTTTTTAGAGTGATTGTAACAATTCTATTCTTTATCTTTTTTTCTACTAATATATCTTTTGCATTTGAAAAAATATTTAGTATAACTTGAGATAACATGCTACTTGAACCATTGTATTCTAAATCAGGATTTTCAATCACTTTTTTTAATGTTATATGATTGTTTTTAAATGAAGCAGAAGTTATATTTTCACAATCTTTGATAACTTTTGATAGTTTGAAAAATTCTTTTTTATTACTACTTCTAAAAAAGTTTCTAAAATCATCAATAGTTTTAGATAAGTATTGAACTGCTTCATTTATTTTTTTCATATCTTTTAGGATTTCTTCTTGAGTTGATGTTAAACCTAATTCATTTTTTAATTGGTATCCTGTAGCAGTTGCTGAGATTAAACTTAGTGGTTGTCTCCATTGATGAGCAATATTTCCTAGCATCTCTCCCATTGAAGATAATCGGCTTTGTTGTTGTAGAAGTATATCTTTTTGTCTTAATTCTTCTTGAATTTGATTTCGTTCTGTTATATCTCTTGAACCAGCATATAGATAATATTTACCATCTAAAACTATCCCTTTACTCCTAATCTCTACATCAAAAGTTGTACCATCTTTTCTTGTATGTACTGATTGAAATGTTTTGGGTAGTTTTAATAATTCATCAATATCTTTTTCAAAGTTAAAATTCTTATCCCAATCTTTGACATTTAAAGATTTTGCTTCCTCTTCACTATATCCTAAAGAGTTGATAAATGAACTACTATACATATAAAGATTTCCATCTTTGTCTAATATATGTATAAAATCTCCTGCATTTTCAAGGATAGTTTTAATTCTATGGGTTTCCTCTTCCAAAGACTTTTCAAGATGATACTCTTCTGTTTTATCTTCAGCTACACCAATATATCCATAAATATTTTGATTTTTATCTTTTAGGGCAGTTACTGAGAGTTTTATAATCAATTCTTTATTATCTTTAGTTATTACTTCCCAATAGTTTTGATTTTCTAAACCTTTATCTGTTTTATATGTGATTACTTTAAAATTTGGTTCTATATTTTCTTGAAAGTTAAGTGATAGCTCTTTTGCTTTCTTTTCTAAATCTTCTTTTTTATGTAAGATTGTGACAAATTCTTTATTTATTAGTTCAGAAGCTGTATATCCAAAAGTTTTTTCTGATTGTTTATTATATGAAGTTATCAAACCATATTTATCAAAAACTAAAACATTATATGCCATATTATCAAAAATAGCTTTTTTTAGTTGATTTTGTTCCTCTATTGTAAATAGTTGAGTTTTTATTTTAGTTACCATTTTGTTAAAGGTTTTAGATAATAATCCTATCTCATCTTTTGATTTAATATTTAAATTTATATCAAATTGATTTCGTGAAATTTTTTCACTGGCTTCTGTTAATGTCGATAAATGTTTTGTTAAAAAATATCCAATTGAAAAGAGTAAAAGTATACTTAGTATAATCTCTATTGATGCTATTACAAAACTTTGAGAAAAAAGTTCTTTACTAGCTTGATTTAAAAAGCTAGTATTAAATCCAAAATATACTTTTCCATAAACTTGGTTTGCAAAAGTGATATCTACACTTGTATGATAAACATCTTCATCACTAGTTATTCTTGTACTTTGAACTGGAATGAACTCTTTTTTATTCCAGTTTGAATTTGATATGGTAATATCATCTTTTTTTATCAATATATATATTATATCATTTGAGTTTGTATAATCTTTCAATAATGAATCTAAAGTTGCATAATCTCTTTCAATAAGCAAAGGTAGAAGTGTAGCTTGAAAATTTGATTTTGTACTTTTTATTTGTTTAGTTATTGAAGAGCTTAAGTGATTAAGTATAAGTCTATCAGCATTTATAATAAGTAATGATAAGGCTGTAATCTCAATAATAATAGAAAATATAACTAATTTAAATCTAAGACTATTAACTAATTTCATTTTATTCCTAAATATTTTTTTGTATCTTTTGAAACAGTAGATAAGTTATTTATATCCTTCTGTGAAATTTTGGTATAACCTTTGTAACCAGTTTTTTCAAAAAATATTTTTCCCTCTTTAGAGTTTTCAAACTCTAATAATTTTATTTTTAAAAGTTCTATTTTTTTTGGATCAAGTTTTGGGTTTGCTAAAGTAAATAAATGAGGCATTTTAAAATCAGATTTTAAAATTCTGATTTTTTTTAAAAGCTCTTTATTTGAGAATTGTTTCATAGGACTATATGTTGTAATTGCTGCATCTGTATGTTTGATAAGAACACTTTTAATAGCACTTGTATGGGAACCTAAATCTTCTAAAGTGAAGTTTTTTCCATTTTCTAAACCATTATCTAAAAGAGTTTTTACTCCACCAATATTTAAAGCAGCAAGATAGTTTGGCGTAGCTATGGTTGCGTTCTTTAAATCAGATATTTTTTTATATTTACTATCTTTTAAAACAATCAATAACAGATCTAAAGATGTGTTATATCTATACAAGGGAATAAATCCATTTTGAATGTGAAGTACTCCAAAATGTGGCGATGTTATAATTATGTCAAATACACCATTTTCAACATCTTCATAAAATTTTTTATAATCAATTGAAGTGTAAACTTCAATATCTGTATTTAATTCTTTTGTGAGAAAAGCAGTAAGAGGTTCATATATTTTAATAATTTTTAAAGCATTTGTATAAGGTGTAATACCTATTTTTAAACTATTTGCAAAACTAAAACTAAAAAGAGTGATTAAAATAAAAAATAATTTAAATATTTTCATTATAAATCCTTTTAAAAGAATTCTTATAAGATTTTAACACAATTACTATTATAAGCAATTTGATAATATAAAAATATATAGTTAATTTATATTAATAATTTATAATCTTACAATTTGTAATATTTTTATTTAAATTAAATTTTTTTAGCTAATATTCGCTTATGAAATTGACAAAAGAACAACAAGAGATTATAAAAGCTGTACCAAGATATAAAAATATAAAAATTAATGCCTTTGCTGGTACTGGAAAAACTACTACACTTAAATTGATTGCCAAAGAGTTTAAAGATAAAAAAATACTCTATCTTGCATTTAATAGTGCTATTAAAAATGAAGCTAGTTCTATCTTCCCAAATAATACTTATGTCAAAACTACTCATGGTTTGGCATATAGTTCCATAAAAAAATATACTAAGATTGATTTAAGTAGTTTACAAAACTATAGAGCCATAGATATAGCAAATAAATTTGAGATACCTTATGAAAAAGCTTTGAGTGCTTTAAAGATTTTTGAGAATTTTTGTAATAATACGCAAGATAAGATTAGTGAAGA
The DNA here is from genome assembly GCA_050296315.1 of Halarcobacter sp. Taxonomy (GTDB): domain Bacteria; phylum Campylobacterota; class Campylobacteria; order Campylobacterales; family Arcobacteraceae; genus Halarcobacter. The sequence goes on along the minus strand of JBNKRE010000007.1, from coordinate 168,305 downwards.
TGATTTAGAACATAAAACTGCAAAAAAGATGTTTGATCATATGTTGATTGGAGTTTTAAAACCTACTCATAGTTTTTATTTAAAATATTATTATTTACTAATTTCAAAAGAACAAATACCACAATTTCAATACGATATTGTGATGCTTGATGAAGCACAAGATACAAATGAAGTAACCCTTGGTATTTTCAATGCCCTAAGTTCAAAAGTTAAAATCTACGTGGGGGACAAACACCAACAAATATACTCTTTTAGGGGAAGTAAAAATGCACTTGAAAAAATAGTTTGTGATAAGCAACTATTCTTATCTCAAAGTTTTAGATTTAATGAAGAGATTGCAAAATTTGCAAATATACTACTTGAAAATTTTAAAAATGAAAAAATATCAATAAGTTCATATAAAAATAGTAAGGAGATAGAAAGTTTTGCATATATCTCAAGAACAAATGCTCAATTAATCTCTGTAATATCAAAAAGAATAGAACAAAGAAAACCTTTTGTAACTGTACGTAATCCAGAAGAGATATTTACACTTAGTATTGAAATATACTATTTATTAAACAATGAATCTGATCAAATAAGAAAAAATCCTTTTTTAAAAGGTTTTAAAGATGAAGATGAGTTAAACTCATATGCAAAGGATACTGATGATTTTGAATTAAAAACAGCAATAAAAGTTGTAAAAGAGTATCAAGAACAGATTTTTGAGTTTAAAGATATTGCAAACAAATTTTATAAAGCTTGGCAAAATAGACAGCTTAATAATTTTGAAAAAAGATTAGATGAGATTCTTTTTTTAACTACAGCACATACAGCAAAAGGTTTGGAATGGGATAGTGTTATAGTAGCTGATGATTTTCCAAATTTTGCTGATTTAATTTATGATATGGGGTATGATAGCTTAAAACAGTTTCAAAAGGATTTTGAAAAACAAATAAATCAAGAGTTAATAGATGAGTTTAATCTTTTTTATGTAGCTTTAACTAGAGCAAAAAATACACTTGTAAAAGATAGTGAGAACTTCCATTATCTAATGAGTTCTAAGTTAGAAAAATTAATAGATAGAAAATTATTAGATCTTAAAGAAGAATTTGCAAATGATAATCAAAAATTGGTCTTATCAAAAATGGACAATGAACAGTTAGAAGATATAAAACAAAATAAAAATCTTGAAAAAGGAAAAGCTAAAAATAGTGGAATAAAATGGAGTTTAGAGGATAAAATAAAACTTAAAAGTATGTTTAGAAAGGATGTTAATATCAATCAAATAGCTTCAAAACTAGAAAGAACCACTACATCTATTTTAGGAGAGTTATTTAAAAGTGAGCTTATTAGTAAACAAGAACAAAATATCTTATATTCACTTTTAAAGAACAATCAAAAAGCAAGCAGAAGTTCCCTTTAGTATTTTAAATCTCAATTTGACAGTTTAAATCTATACTTCCACCTTTTATGATTTTTGCTCTTAATCCTGATTTGTGAAGCATCCCTTCTAAAAATTTTTCATTGTCAAGTTTTTTTGCTAAAAAATTACATGGCTCACATAATCTAATACCTTTTAAAACTACTTTTCCTATTTGAAACTCTTTATCTACTAAATTATTTAAATCGCAATTTGAAATCACAATATTTCTTCTTAAATCTTCAGGTAATACATCTTGATTATATTCTTTATTGAAATTTTCAATACTTTCTATTTCAATTAAAGTTACATCTCTGTCTGGTTCTACAACACCTTTATTTGAAAAAGTTCCTTCTTGATAATAGTATCTATCCCCAAATATCCCTTTATTTTCTTCTAAAACCATTTGATTCACATTTTGCATAGGAGTGTTAATATCTCTTGATAAAAGAAGTTTTACAATTTTTCCAGACATAAAATATCCTTTTGTTAATTTTAACAATTATATAGGGTAATACAACTCATATAACTTAAATATCTCTAAAAAATAAAAAATTTGGATATTTTAAAGAGGAATTTAGTTTTTAGAAAGTTAGAATTAAATTTTATAGTTAAAAAGGATGAAAATATTGAACAAAGATGAATTAGAATTAAAAGTTATTGAAAAACTAAAAACAATAAATGATTTAGAACTACCTATAAGCATTTATGATTTAGGGCTTATTTATAAAATAGACTTAGACCAAAGCAATAATCAAGTAGATGTAAATATAGAAATGACAGTAATCAACTCTCGATGCAATAGTACAAAATCTTTTACTGATAAGATAATAGATACTGTAAAAACTATAAAAGAAATAAAAACTTGCAATATTAAATTTGTTTTTTCTCCAAAATGGGATGTTACTATGATATCTGCTTCTGGTTTAGAACAATTAAGAAAATCACAATAGTTATTGCTTTAATAAAAAACAATTTTTAAAAGTAAAATATATAGTTAATTTTACCTTCAGTTTGAGTATAATAAACTTCTTTAGATTAGTTGACTAATCAGTCAACAAGAATTTTAGGAGTTTTGATATGAAAAATATAGAAAAAATAAAAGAAAACAAGAACTACTCTGCTGTAGATTTGGGTAGTTTAGATAAATTGATGGAATATTCTTTAATTCATAAAGTAAATAAACAAAAAATTGAGGGTAAGGTATTTTTGAAAGAAGCAACAAACTCAACAGGTACTGAGATTTCATTTAACTCTTTAGCACCTAAAACAGAACAACCTTATTTTCATATTCACTTTAAAAATGAAGAAACATATATAATCTTAAAAGGTTATGGTTTTTTTCAAGTTGATGGAGAGTGCTTTGAAATAAAAGAGGGTTCAGTAATACGAGTTGCACCAGCAGGTATAAGAGGTATCAGAAATGATTCTAATGAAACAATGATATATATGGTTGTACAATCAAAAGAGAATTCATTGGAAGAGTATACTACAGATGATGGAGAAAGAGTAACATTTGATCCAAAATGGAAATAAAAAGAGGGATAATCCCTCTTTTAACTATTTAGATATTTTGATAAGGAAGTAGACCAATCATTTTCTTTTAAAATTGATTCATACTCTTTTGCTTTTATATCTAACTCTTCATCTGTAATTTTTAAAGCTTTATATACAAAAAAAGGTATTGTATATGTAAGTTTGGTAAATCTAGCCATAGTTTCAATGGGTTTTAAAAGTTCATTCATACTAACTTGCATATAAGCTCCAGATTGGTATGCAAATTCAGGTGAACCCATTGTTGTAACAACTTTTAGTTCTTTATTTAAAAGTTTGCCACCTTCGCTTCCATATGCAAAACCATATTCAAGAACTTTATCCTGCCAATCTTTTAAAAGTCCTGGTGTACTAAACCAATAAAATGGAAATTGAAAAATAATTCTATCATGATTTAGCAATAACTCTTGTTCTTTTTTTACATCAATTTCACTAAATGACTTATAGTTTTTATATAAGTCATGTATTGTTAAATCTTTTGTATCTTTTACTCTTTCTAACAAAGTTTTGTTTATTCGTGATTCATCTAAGTTTGGATGAGCAACAATAATTAATGTTTTTTTCATGGGTATCCTTTTTAAAATTTTATATAATACTTACTTAAAATATTATTACGATAATTAAAGTAAGTAATAGAAAAAAACTAATATTTTAAAGATGTTTTTAAAAATATCTTTATTTTCAAATGAAAAAATGTGATTTAAATCACAGAAAAATAATATAAATAAAACTAAAATAAAGTAAAATGTAAACTATAAACAATAACGATTATCAAAATTAAGAAAAGAAAAGATATAATCTATTTTTTAAGGAGAAAATTATGAATGACGTTTTAAAACTTAGTAGAATTGCACTTGGTGTGATATTTATTTGGTATGGTGTGTTGAAATTTTTCCCACATTTAAGCCCTGCAGAGGTTTTAGCTACAAAAACAATTGATATTTTGCTTTTCCATCTAATACCTGAAAATATTGCTATAAAACTTTTGGCTTTATGGGAAGTATTTGTTGGAATTGGTTTAGCTTTTGGTATCTATTTAAGATGGGCATTGGTATTATTTTTTGTTCATATGGTATTAACGTTTACTCCTTTGATAATCTTACCTGAACTTTCATTTACTCATGCACCATATGCTTTTACACTAGTTGGACAATATATACTAAAGAATATAGTATTTATTTTAATGGGTATATTAATCTACAATCATAACTTTAAAACACAAGTAAACTAATTTTTTAGTTTACTTGAAAAATAATAATACATATAAAAATTATAAATAATTTAAGAATTTATTTTGTAATATCTTTATAAATAAAAAGGATAAATATGAAGAGATTATTATTTTTAATACTTATAAACATTAATTTATTTGCACAAAATGTTATAGAGATTTTAGGAGTGAGTTATTTAGAATCAGGTGAGGATATATACCATAGAATGAATACAAATGGTTTAAAAAATGGAGATATTGTGGATGTTGTAGATAAAAGAGATAAAAGTATATATGTAAAAGCAAAAGTAAAGAATCTAAAAAATGATTCTTTGATATTACAAATATTACCTAAAGAATAAAAGAGATTTTATAAGTTGGACTCTTTTATAAATACTTATATAAAATTAAATCTTATAAGCTAGCGTAATTCTAAATTGTGTACCATGTAGTTGTATTGTGTTCCACAATATTCTTTTTTTTACAGTTTGTTTCATTTTCTTATCTAAAAACTCATATTCACTTTCACCTTTTTTATTTTTAACAATATTTTCACCAACTTTTAATAAAGAGGGGAACTGTTTATACAAATCATCTTCAAATAGATACTTGCCTATCTCTTCTTTATTATAGTCATACAAGATTTTTCCATCAAGTTGCATAATACAAATCTCTACAGAATCTTCTTTGATTTTTTGTTTTATTACTTCTTTAAAAAAATCTGGTTTTGTTAAAATACTTACAGACCCAATAAATCTATTTTTATTATCAAAAATTGGGTATTCTAAATCAAAACCTTGAAAACCTTCAACTGTTTGAATGGCATTACTAATAACAGGTTTTTTATTTTTATGTAATCTTACAATCTGTTCTTGCTTACTTATATTTTCACCTATAAAATTTGAATATTTTTTTGGTGCAATTTGTCTAATAATACCTTTAGTATCAATTGTACTACAATCATAGGCATATGGGTTTTTATTGCAAGTTTTTTCTAATATTTTAAATGCTTCATTTGATGTAATATCAATAGAAGAAAGTTTTTTTGAAGTTATTTTTAATTTTTCATCCATTTGTGTAAACTGACTTTTTATCTCTTCATTTATTTGTTTAAGAATCTCTTTGTAGTAATCTTTATCAATAGCTTTATTGTTATATTTTTCAACTTTTTCTAAATCATCTTTTCCAACTTTTATTTCCCCTTTTTCAAACTCTTTTGTTTGTAATAGGGCTAAATCAATATCATATAATCTATCTAGAAAAATTGATGCATCTTTTATAGCCAATTGTAAAACATGACCTCCAAAGTTTTTATCTTCATTTAAAAAGTGAAAATGATATCCAGGTACATTAAATTTTGCAAAGTATGAGGGAAGATAATAACCTATAAGCACTCCTTTTATATTGTTTCTTTCAAAAATATTTTGTGTTTGAGTTATATGTTTTACAAGGGGTGGATATGGTTTTGAAGCTTTGGGAGCACTTCTAGTTTTTATATAAGAAAACTCTCCTTTTATCTTAAATGCACAAGGATAGTTTTTGCATATATTATATTGATTTAAAAAAGTTTTTAACTCTTCATAAGATTTTATATCTTTTATTTTTTCATCATAATCACTATCAAAAAAGTTTACACTAGCAAAAGGTACACCAATATTATTATCTACTTTTATTATTTCTCCAGTAGATTTTGCTTGGTATACAATCCCTTTATATAAAATCATCTCTCCATCTATACCATTAAAAGTTCCAAGACCAAAATCACCATGTGACTTAATATCTTGTACAGTTTTATCTCCATCATAATATCCTGCTAATAAAGCATCAATGGTTGAAACCTGATACAATTTGTTTTTTAAAGTTTGAGCAAAAAAAAGATTTACAAGACAAAAAGATAATATAAATATGATTTTCATAGTTTTCCCTGTATGTGATAGATAATATTAAAGTATATATCATCAAAACTTAAATTATACAATTTCACAAATATGTTTATTTATTATTTATTTAGTTCATATTAGATATAATATTAGCCCTAATTAAAGGAGAGTTATGAATTTAGATACACTTTTAGTTTATTTTGTTGTAGCATTTTTTTATATCACTAGTCCTGGTCCAGCAATTGTATTAGCAATTGTAAATGGAATTAGAACAGATATGAGAACTGTAGCAATTACATCTTTTGCAAATATTTTAGGTCTTTTTATTTTATCTACTGCATCAATACTAGGTTTAGGAGCTATTTTAACTACTTCGGCAACTCTTTTTATGATAGTAAAAGTAATTGGTGCTTTTTATCTTATCTATTTAGGCTTTAAATTTATCAGAAATAATGGAATAATAAATATAGAAGATGTTAATGAAGAAAAAAACAAAAAAACAAAAAAGGTTTATTTTTTTGAATCATTTACTTTAGCTATTACAAATCCAAAACCAATACTTTTTTTTACTGCAATTTTCCCTCAATTTTTGGATTTAAATAGTTCAATTACTATTCAGTTTTTTATAATGACAGGTATATTTTTGATAATCTCTTTTTCATCTTTATGTACTTATGGTTATTTATCAAAAAGATCTAAAGCTTATTTAACTGATAAAAATAGAATGAATTTAATCAATAAATTAACAGGTGGTTTATTCTTTTTTATGGGCTTTGCACTTTTAAGAATGAAAAATAATTCTTAATTTAATAGTTTACTTGATTATGATATCATTTTGATTATATTATTTTGAGTGTATATGAAACTTATCTTTTTTATTAGCTTATTTACATTATCCATTTTTGCACAAGATATTAAAAATTTAAAACATATAAAAGAGTATCAAGTTTTAAATCAAACGATTAATTATAAAGATAAATACTATACAGTTTTACGCTCATTTAAAGTGGAAAATAAAAATTTTTATTTGATAATTGATAATAATTCATTAAAAACTTCTATAATAAAAAAAGAAAAACTTTTTAATGCTTTCAAGATAAATACTTCTAAAAGAAGTAGATATTTAAATTTACTAGAAAAATATACTAAAGCTCCTTATCCTTTGCAAAATTACGGACTAAAACATATCTTTTCAAAAAAAATATATTTGACTATTGATATGTGCCCTTCAAGTAAGATTGGTTATGAAGATAAGTTTTTCAAAGATTTGTTAGTTTATGAAAAAACTGTGCCTTTAACTATTTTTATATCAGGAAAATGGATAAAAAAACATGAAGAAAATTTTTTAGAACTTATAAAAATGCAACAAAATGGTTTATTGGATATAACTTGGGGAAATCACACTTTTAATCATCCTTATAAACCAAAAGAAAAACCTGAAAATAACTTTTTGCTTACACCTAATACAAATATAGAAGATGAAATTTTACAAACAGAGCAATTACTTTTATCTTATGGAATAATTCCATCAATTTTATTTAGATTTCCTGGTTTAATTTCAGATGAAAAAAGTGTAAAAATTATAAAAAAATTGGGTTTGATACCAGTTGGGTCTGATAGTTGGTTAGCAAAAGGTGAAAAACTAAAGCAAGGAAGTATTGTATTAATTCATGGTAATAAAAATGAACATAGAGGTATAGATTTAATTAATTTATCACTTAAAACACTAAACTTTAGTATAGGTTCAATTGAAAAAGAGATGCAACCATAAGAATAAAATCAAATGTGACATGATTGTGACAAATTTTAGATATAATCTCTCAAAGGAGTATATATAATGTTATTAATTATTGATTTGTGTTTGATTGTATTTGCAATATATAGAGGTTGGTTACTACAAATTTTTGGTTTAATAGTTTTATGGGTTATTGTACATATTACAACTTTTGAGTTAGGTATTGATAATAGAAAAGTTACTTTAAGTATTGACATTATATTTACATTGATAATATTAACAATGTGTTTTTATAAAAAAGTGGTTAAATTAGAAGTATGTGAAAAATGTAAAAAACCATTAGGTGACAGTACATACTCATGTAGTCATTGTGGTTTTCCATTGACTGATGAGTTATCAGAAATGATAAAAACAGAAACAACAAAAATTATAAGATTAATAATCAAGAATAAAGATGATTTTACACATATAAAACAAGTTTTAATAGATGAATATAGATTTTTAGGTTTCGAAGATGTTGTTATAAATAAAGAAAATTCTGTAATGATAAAAAGAGAAGATGCTTATATCTTAGCAACGTTAAAAGGGTATGATTTGACAATAGAAACTTTTAAGACAAATCTACCCAGTATTATAAATACAAATATAAATTTATTTGTTCAAGATAGTAGTTATTAGACGATTGCTTTAATAACTACTTTAAAATCTAAATCACATCCTGCAAGAGGATGATTATAATCAACTGTAACAGTATCTTTTGTAACTTCTGTTACAGTAGCTTTTATTATCTCACCATCATCAGTATCAGCTTCAAGAACTAAACCTATCTGCAAATCTATACCTTCAAACTCTTTTATTGGAACAATTTCTGTTTGTTTTGGATCATGTTCTCCATAAGCATCTTTTGCTAATACTTTTATATCTTTTGTATCACCTTCATTCATATCTTCTATACCTGCTTCAAGACCAGGAATAAGCTCTCCTGTACCGTAAATAAACTCTATTGGATCTGCATCTAAGTTACTTTCTAAAACTTTTCCATCCATTGTTAATTCGTATGTCATTTTTACTAATTGATTTTTTTTGATACCCATAATTATCCTTCAATTTTGTTGTATAACTATATCTTAAAATTTTAATAATAAGGTAAAGTAAAAAAATAAGTAACTCTAAATAATAGTTTAATTACAATACCAAATGATTTTTAGGTTTTATTTTATTTTTTTATTGATTTTCGACTTCTCTTTTGCTGCATATCAAAAAATTACTATTGGAAAAATTGATTCTTATTATAAAAACAAAATTACAAAAGAGCAATTGATTCATATAATAAATGAGATAGAAAATAACCTTGAGAAAAAATTAAACAAAAATATATTCGATTATTCACCTGATGGTAAACCAATAGATTTACTATATCTTCCTCAAACAAAATTAGAAGGGAAAATAAAAGATAAGATTCAAAAAATATCTTTATTGGAAACTGATATAAAAAGTTATCAAAATATTTTAAAAAAACAAAAGAAAAATTTAGATATAAAAAAAGTACAATTTTATAATAGAAATAAAATTTTAAATAAAAATATATCTGAATTAAACAAATATATCCATACTATAAATAAACAAAAAAATATCTCTTATCATGAATTTGCTCAAATAAAAAAGGATATAAATAAAAAGCAAATAGATATAAAAAAAGAAAAAAAACAGTTACATAATCAATATAAACAAACAAATATATTAGTAAATAACTACAATAAAATTGCAAATAAATATAATAAAAATATTGAAAACCATAATAAATATGCAAGAGAATTAGAGTTAATCAATAGAGGTCTTTCTAAAGTAAAAGGAAAAACTTTTATTAATAGAAATATCAAAACAAAAATTGTATATGAAAATGGAAAAGCAAAAAAAGCAAATAATATTATTTTAGATATGAGTAGAATCGAGATTTATGGGTTTAAAAATATAAATGAATTAAAAGTTATTTTAGCTCATGAAATAGCTCATTTAGTTGGATTACCTCACATTAATACGCAAGGTGCTTTGATGAATCCTGTAATTCAATCAAATCAGATAAAAAATTTTTTGTTGACCTATGAAGATATAAAACTATTTGAAAAATATTTTTAATTTTTCCAATGACTTAGTTTAGTTTTGTCTAAATTTATTTTTACTTTATTGCAAAGTTGGGGAAAAAATTCTAAGAAGTCCGATTCAATTTCTGAGATATTTGAGCTTATTTTTTCAAAATAGTAGCTAGCCTTGTCTCTTTTTGCCAATCTAGAAGATAATCTATTGTCAACTTTTAATAATGTTTTATTTAAATCATCTAAAGATTTGTATTTGTTTAGTACTTCATAATCAATCAATCTTTTTAAAGGTTGTTTAGCTTCTATTGGTAGAGTTGTAAGTTGTGTTTTTGCTTTTTTATAAAAATTATATAAAAATATATCTATTTCAATATTTGAATAAAGATTCCAATTTTTTGATAAAAGATAATCATAAGTTATGTCAATAACAACAGCTTTAAGTAAGCCTTGCTCACCTAATCGTTGTTTACTTTTTTTAAATAAGTGATGAGAATCCGTATACGAGTCTATTAATTTATGTAGTTTAATCCCTTTTTGTATATCTTCTGAGGCATTATTCCAGATTTTGCCTTTTAAAGGGTCTGCTAAATAATTTCCAATTTGAAAATCTATATTATCTTCTGATAAAAAAATATGAGCTAACCAATTCATATTTGATTTTCTATTTTCATATCCTCTAAACCTTCTAAAATATCTTCTGCTTGCTCTTGAGTAATTGAACCATTATTTATATCAATAAGAACTTCGTCAAAATAAAGTTTTACCTGTTTCATATAGTCTAGTTCTTCTTTTATCTTTTTATTGTTTTTTTTATTTTTAAAGCTTTCTTCTAACTCTTTTATATCTTCATTTACTTCAATTAAAACATCATTTTTTAGTAAGTCTTCAAGCTGTTTTATTTTATCCATTTAATATCCTTAAATAATTATTTCATCTTTTTGAGTATTTCTAACTTTTTCAATTTTGAAGCAAGAATTAGCAACGTTTCTAGGTGTAGCATCTAAATATTCATTTACTACTTTTTGTATTGTTTTTAATTCATCATTTGAAAATAAAGACTCGTCAAACTCCTCTTCCATTTTTAAAAATTTTAACTCAATAAATTTTTCATTTGTAATTATTTCAATATCTATATAATCAAGTAATTCTTGAATTAAATATAATCTTTCATCCTCTTCATCCAAATCTTCACTGTTTGCAATAATATCAAATAATTCAGTTAAAATTATTGGTTCTGGTTGTCTTGAGCTTTTTATATATTCATCGCCAAATATTTTTTCTCCACAAAACTTTTGATGATTGTAGTCTATTAAAAAAAGTAAAATGGTTAGTTTTTTATCATTTAGATGTTTTACTTGTTTGTGTAACATATATAAAATTATGTTAGCAACTTTGGTCATATCAAGATTCATTTATATTCCTGTTAAATTGTTGTGATTGTTTTTTGGATATTATAGCTAAAATTGCCACAGGAGTGGCAATTTGTTTTATAAGATTGTATTTATAGTGATAGAAAAGTCTAAATCTTTTCCTGCTAATGGATGATTAAAATCAACCTCTACACCTTCTTCTTTGATATCAGTTATTACTACTTGGATTGGTTGACCACCTTCACCTTGACCTTGTAAAGGCATACCAATTTTAAGTTCTAAGTCTCCAAATTGCTCTTTTGGTACTATCTGTTTTGCTTCTGGATTATATTCTCCATAAGCTTCAGCTGCAGGAACTGTACAGTCTAAAGATTCACCCTCTTTTAAAGTAGAGATTCTACTTTCTAATCCTGGAATTATTTGTCCAATTCCAAAAGTAAATTCTAAAGGATCTTTGCCAATATTACTATCAACTACCTCTCCATCTATTTTTAATTCATACATCATTGTTACAACTTGCTCTTTTTCAATAGCCATATTGACACTCCTTTTATATTGGTTAAGTTACCTTATCTAAATAAATTTAGATAAAGGTAAAATATGTGTATATTTGATATAAAATATAAATATTTATTTGTTTTTTAAGTAGTAGATTATTTTTCTATCTTCAAAAAGAATGTGAGAAATTAACCAAATATCCATGTATTCTAAAAGTTTTTTTTCAAAATCAACGATTTTCATTTTTGCTAAGGTTTTAATAAATTCATTCATTTGATCAATAATTTTTTGATGAAGAATTTTATGCTCTTGTAAAAGTGGATATTTAATATTTTCCATAAAATTTTCTTCATGCTCAAAGTGGGTTTGCATATATTTATAAAGTTTAGACAATGTATTTTTTACATGTTGCTTTATATCTGAATTATCATAATTTAAAGCATCAGTTGCAATTTCAAATAGTTCTTTATGTTCACTATCAATTAATTTGTCATTTACTTTATAGTTTGCAATCCATTTTAAACTATGTTTTAGTTCCTCTCTAGTTTTTCTAAAATGATGAAACTGCTTGTCATCTAAAAGGATATGTTGTAAAATTTTTGTATATATAAATTTATTAATTTTAAATGCAATATCTTCAATAGTTTCATTATTTATATCTTTTACTATAGAAGTAAACTCTTTATTAAGATTTTTATGCTCTTTTTTATGTTCTTCATACAAATCATAATTTATCGATTTCATATAGTTTTCTTCATTAAAAAAATGTGTTTTTGTATAAAGAATTAGTTCTTTAATTATTTTTTTTATTTTTTCAATATCATTTTTATATTTTTGTACTTCGGCTGTTAATTCAAATATTCTTTTATGTTCATTGTCAATTCTTTCATGACCAACAGAATATGCTTTATCCCAATCTATTGAGTTTAGATAGATTTGTTTTTCCATTTGGATTTTCCTTTTGGTTACAAAAAAGATTATAACATATTATAATTATAATAAAATCAACTAATCTACATGATTACTACACGTAATAATGTTATGATTATAAGAAAATTTTTATAGGAGAAATGATGAAAAATAAGAAATTGATATTTTCGTCAATTGTTGCATTATTAATATTATTTATTGGTGCAGCATATTTATATAAGGAAAATAAAGCCCAGCAAACAAACCAAATAACAAAAGAAAATACACAGATTTTAAAAAGAGGATATTCTTATGTATTAGGTAATAAAGATGCAAAAGTTGAATTAGTAGAATTTTTTGATCCAGCTTGTGGTAGTTGTGCATTTTTCCATCCATTTGTTAAAAAAATAATGGATAAACATAAAGGGGATATCAAATTAGTATTTAGATATGCACCATTTCATAAAAATTCAGAGTATGCAGTAAAAATGTTAGAAGGTGCCAGAGAACAAGGAAAATTTATAGAAACTTTAGAGTTTATGTACTCTACACAAAGCCAATGGGTTCAAAACCATGCTGTAAGTGCACAAACTTTGTATGCATTGTTGGCAACTACAGATTTAGATATGACTAGATTAGCTAATTTTTTAAGTGAGAGCAATGTAGAAAAAAGAGTAACACAAGATTTAAAAGATACTGAAACATTAAAAATAAACAAAACACCTACATATTATGTAAATGGTAGGATATTAGAAAAGTTTAGTCTAAAAAGTTTGGAAGATTTAATAAATTCAGAATTGTAAAAAGAGAGTTTCTCTTTTTCAATTCTTTAAAAATATTAAAACAAATATAATCTATATTTTATTGATTTTAATATTTACAAGAGTTTTTCTTTACTGATTACAACCCCATCACAATCAGCGTATAAATAATCACCTTCATTGAAAGTAACCCCACCAAAGCTTAGTTGAACACCAGTTTGTCCTTCTGTTTTTTCAAAGTTTCTAAGTGGACAAGCACCAATTGCATAAAGTGCTACATTTATATTTTGTGTATGAGCAGTATCTCTTACATATCCATTTAAGATTATTGCTTTCCAGTTATTGTTTTTTGCAAATGTCATAAGTTTGTCACCTACAACTCCATAAAAATATTTAGCATTGTCAACAACAACGATTTTACCTTCACCATCTTCATCTCTTAATAGTTCAAGTAGTCTCCAGTTACTTTTGTCTAGTTTTACTGTTATTATTTGACCATAACATTTTTTTAGTCCACCATAATTTTTAAAATCAGGGGAAAGTATTTGTAATTTTTTGTCTTGATTTTCATCGCATAAATCTGCAGTTTCAAATTCCATCTCTACTCCTTAGTATTTTTTTGAAGTATATAAAAATGAAGTGTATAAATGGTGTAAGTAGTGAAAATTTTACCAAAAATTATAAAATTTGTTTATATTTATTATTAATATAAATTATTTCTTAAAAATTTAAATTATTTTTCAATATTAAGTGATACTATTTTTAAGTGACAAAACAACCATTAAATGCCCATTTATTCAACACTTTTTTAACTATTTTAAGATAAAATCAATCAAAATATAAATAATGGATTTTTAATGATTGTAAATATAACCTTACCTGATAATACTACTTATGACATCACAATTGATAAATTAAAAGATATATATTTTGATACAAAAGTTGTTGTTGTAACAAACCCGACAGTTAGTGGATATCATATAGAATATTTAAAAGAAAAAATTAGTGCAAAAGAGTTTAGTATAGTTATTATTCCTGATGGGGAACAATATAAAACTATGGAAACAATTGAATCAATTTTAGAGCACTGTTTTGAAAAAAGACTTGATAGAAAATCAATCTTGGTTGCTTTTGGTGGTGGAGTTATTGGTGATATGACAGGTTTTGCAGCTTCAATTTATCAAAGAGGAATTGATTTTGTTCAAATTCCTACAACTTTACTTTCACAAGTTGATGCAAGTGTTGGTGGAAAAACTGGTATAAATAATAAATTTGGGAAAAACCTAATAGGAGCATTTCATCAACCAATTGCAGTACACATTGACCCATTTTTTTTAACAACTTTGCCAAAAAGAGAGTTTGGGGCAGGGGTTGCTGAGATTGTTAAGATGGCAGTAACTTTCAACAAAGAGTTCTTTGAATGGTTAGAACAAAACGATTTGACAAATGAAGAAAATATAAAAACAGCTATAGCAAAATCTGTTGAGACAAAAGCTTGGGTTGTATCTCAAGATGAAAAAGAAAAAGGGCTTAGAGCAGCGTTAAATTATGGACATACTTTTGGTCATGTAATAGAAAATGAAACAAATTACAATACCTACTTGCATGGTGAAGCGGTAGGAATTGGTATGGTTATGGCAAATGCTTTAGCGGTAAAACTTGGAAATATGACACAAGATGAAGCTTCTAGAGTAAAAGTTTTATTGGAAAAATATAATATACCAACTGAATATAAAATTAAAGATGTAGAAGACTTCTATGAACACTTTTTCTTAGATAAAAAATCATTGGATAATAAAATAAAATTTATTCTTCCAAAAGGTATTGGTGATTGTGAAATTACTGATAAAATAGAAAAAGCTGATGTAATAGAAATACTAAAAGGTTTTTAAATTGAAAAATTTTTTTAGAATTGTTTTTACAATAATATTTATTTCTAGTATTGCCTTAGCACAAGAAAAAAGCCCTAACAATGTTGTTTCAAATAAACTTGAAGATTTACAAAAAATTGAACAGCAGAGGGAACAACAATTAGAACAAGAAAAAATAGAAGAGCAAAAAAGGATACTTAGAGAGACTCAAATAAATGACTTAAAAAAAAGAATTGAGGATTTAGACACAAAATTAAAAGATAATATTCTTTTAAAAAGATATAGTAATTATGATG
The DNA here is from genome assembly GCA_050296315.1 of Halarcobacter sp. Lineage (GTDB taxonomy): Bacteria > Campylobacterota > Campylobacteria > Campylobacterales > Arcobacteraceae > Halarcobacter. The sequence continues at coordinate 152,723 of JBNKRE010000007.1, read as the reverse complement.
CTTATAGAAAACTTTCTACAGAATTAACAGATTTGAAAAGAAACCTTAAAAAAGGTAAAAATCGAACAGAAGAGCAAATTTATCACTTAAATAATAAAATTAGAATTAAAGAAAATGAGCTTGAATTAATCTCTGAATACAAAGGTTCTCCTATTGGAAGTTTGATAAATCCACCTGAAATTGAGCAGTATGAATCTATTACAAACCCTTTTGGAATAATAAATGCCCTTTCATTTATAAAAAAACTTGAGACAAATAAAAAACAGTTTATTTCTGTTGAAAATAGTATTCATGAATTGGCAAATTTATTAGATGAAAAACTTTATGCTTATTCGGAATTGTATAACTTAGAACCAAAACCAGAAATTAAAGATGAAATAGCCTATTTAGATAGACAAAAAAAAGATTTTAATATGGTTTTAGAGATTGTTTCTACAACAGAAGAGGTTTATACCAGAAAAATTGAACAAGTGATTTTAGAAACAAAATCTCAAATCACTAATCAAGTTGAAAAAATATTTAATATATTATTTATAATTTTAGTGCTTTTTGTTGTTACTTTCTTAATAAAAATGGCACTTAAAAAGTATTTTTCACAAAATGAAAACTATTATATGACAAACAAAGTTATAAATTTTATTGTTGTATTTTTAATTGTAATAGTGATACTTTTTTCTTATATTGATAACGTTTCATATGTAGTAACAATCTTAGGATTTGCATCAGCTGGTATTGCTATTGCTTTAAAAGATTGGTTTATGTCTATTTTTGGTTGGATGGTTATAGTTACATCTGGGTCTATTCATGTAGGGGATAGAATAAAAGTTACAAGAGATGGTCAACAAGTAGTTGGAGATGTTCTTGATATTTCGTTGTTTAAAATCACAATTAGAGAAGATATCACTCTTACTTCATATACTGTAAATAGAAGAACAGGAAGAATATTTTTTATACCAAATAACTATGTATTTTCTGAGATGATTGCAAATTATACGCACTCAGGACTTAGAACTGTTTGGGATGGTATTGATATTACAATCACTTTTGATTCAAATTATAAAAAAGCACAACATATAGCAAAAGAGATTTTAAAACACTACTCAAAAGGATATACTGATATTACAAGAAAACAGTTATCAAAAATGAGAAGCAAATATCAACTTAGAGCTACAGGAGTAGAACCTAGAGTTTATACTTTTGTTGAACCACATGGGATAGTTATATCAGCTTGGTATTTGACAAATTCATACTCAGCATTAGTTCTTAGAAGTACCATGTCTCCTGAGATATTAGAAGCATTTATGAAAGAGGATGATATTACAATTGCTTATCCTACTCAACAAATTAATATCAACCAAACAGACAACCATTATGGTGCTTCAAGAAAAAGAGTTCCAAAAGATTTGGAAGATGAAATAATAAAAAGATAAAAAAAGGATTTATACCTAGTGCAATTTTCAACAAAAAAACAAAAGGTTTTTTTTAAAACTTTTGGGTGTAGAACAAATGTTTTTGATACTCAGGTTATGATGAGTAGATTAAAAGATTTTGAAGTTACACAAGATGAAAAAGAAGCAGATATTGTTGTGATAAACTCTTGTACTGTAACAAACAGTGCAGATAGTACTGCAAGGGGATATATAAACTCATTGAACAGATTTGAAACTCCACCAAGAGTCATTTTCACTGGATGTGGAGTATGGACAAAAGGTGAAGGTTTATTTAAAGAAAATAAAGTAGACTCTTTGTTTGGACACTCTGAAAAAGAGAAAATCAATGAACTTTTGCAAAAAAATGAAAGATTTTTTGATGCAGGGGATTTAGAACATATTGATGATACTATAGTAGAAGAGTTTATTGGTAAAAGTAGAGCTTTTATCAAAATTCAAGAGGGGTGTGATTTTAGATGTTCATATTGTATTATCCCTTATGTAAGAGGTGATGCAAGAAGTTATAAAGAGGATAAAATCCTAGAACAAATCACAACTTTAGCTTCAAATGGTTTTGGAGAATTTATTTTAACTGGTACAAATGTAGGAAGTTATGGTAAAAAACAACATACCTCTTTAGCAAAACTTCTTAAAAAAATATCAATGATAAATGGTGTACGTAGAGTAAGACTAGGTTCAGTTGAGCCAATACAAATTGATGATGAGTTTAAAGAGATTATCAATGAACCTTTTATGGCAAAACATCTTCATATAGCACTACAACATACTTCTAAAAAAATGTTAGAGATTATGAACAGACGAAATAAAGTATTATCAGATTTGGAGCTTTTTGAGTTTTTAAGTCAAAATGGTTATGCTTTAGGAACAGATTTTATAGTAGGACATCCAGGAGAAACAGATGAGTTATGGAAAGAGGCTATGGATAATTTACATAAATTTCCTTTAACTCATGTTCATGCATTTACCTATTCTAAAAGGGATGGAACTCCAAGTGCTACTATGAAAGATGAAGTTCGTGGAGATATTGCAAAATTAAGATATAATGAACTAACAAAAATCATAGATGAAAAAAATTATAGCTTTAGAAAGAACAATACAAAACCACTAGAAGTTTTAATAGAATCACATAAAAATGGTAAATATATAGGTTTAGATCAGTTTTTTAATCAAATAGAGGTTGAAAGTGAAGCTGATTTGGTTGGTGATTGGATTTTTATAGAAGATTACGAAGTAGGGGTGGATAAAAACATTGCAAAATTCAGATAAAAATAGATTAGATAAAAATATCAAACTTATGGCTATGTCAGCAATAATATTGCTGGTACTTTTTTTATATACACTTTATAAAAGTGGACAACATATCCAATCAAACTCATACTACTTTGGGATAGTATTTTTACTTTTTTTATTGGCATTTGCCGTATTTGCAAAATTAAAACAAAAAAAAATTAGAGAGATAATTAATAAAAATACAGGTTCAACTTTTTCTTCTCAATTAGAAACTGCAAAAGAAAAATCTGAAGAATCTTCTTCAAATATTACAGCAGTAACTTCAAATATTACTTTTAGTGATGTTGCAGGAATTAGTGAAGTAAAAGGTGAATTAGAAGAGATAGTTCTGTTTTTAAATGAACCAAGTAAATTTTTAAAATATGGAGTTAAACTTCCAAAAGGTGTACTTTTAGTAGGACCTCCAGGAGTTGGAAAAACACTTATTGCAAGAGCAGTAGCAGGTGAAGCTGATGTTCCATTTTTTTATCAAAGTGGTGCGAGTTTTGTACAAATATATGTAGGGATGGGTGCAAAAAAAGTTAGAGAACTTTTTATGAAAGCAAAACAAAGTGCTCCTGCTATTGTATTTATTGATGAGATAGATGCAATTGGGAAAAAAAGAGGTGGTAAAACAAATGATGAAAGGGAATCAACTTTAAATGAACTATTAACACAAATGGATGGTTTTGAAGGTGATTCAGGAGTAATTGTAATAGCTGCCACAAATAAGATTGATGTACTAGATGAAGCCTTACTTAGAGCTGGAAGATTTGATAGAAGAGTTTTCGTAAATCTTCCAAATATAGAAGATAGAAAGAAGATTTTAGAGTTGTATTTAAAATCAAAACATTATGAGTTTGATTTAGATAAGTTAGCCCATGAAACTTCTGGTTTTAGTTCTGCTGCTCTTTCTACACTTATAAATGAAGCTTTATTAAATATGATTAAAAGAGAAGATAAAACAGTAACAGCAGAAGATATAGAGTTAGCAAAAAATAAATTAGAGTTTGGGAAAAAAGAAACATTACTTTTAGATGAATCACAAAAAGAGATTTTAGCAATCTATCAAGCAAGTAAAGCTTATGTAACAAAGAAAAAAGTAAGACTTTTTGATGAGGGAGTTGATACTATAAAAAGTGTTTATCCTTCATATGAAGAGTTATTAGAAAATATTAAAAGATATCTATCAGGTTCAATTGGTGTAGAGGTTATCAAAAAACAAAAATATGCAATAAACTCGCAAGATATAAATAAAGCTTACGAATTGGCATTAAAAATAGTTGATGAATATAAAATGGCAAAAGATATAGATGAACTTATAGAAAATATCTCAAATCAACTAAGAACAGACTTATCAAATAAAGCTGATGAGATAAATAGATTAAAAGAGATTATGATAAAAAATGAGGAAATTATTTTAGATGATATCTAAGTATTTTTCAGGTTTTTGTTTAAAAAATGAGAAAGATTTATTTAAAAACTATATATTAAACTCTGACTTTAATGTTTGTGGATTTTCATATGGAGCTATAAAAGCTTTTGAATATGTAGTGAATAGTGAAAAAAGAGTTGATACTTTACAACTATTTTCTCCAGCTTTTTTTCAAATTCAGTCCACAAAATTTATTAGAACACAACTTATGTTTTTTAAAAAAGATGCAAATAATTATTGTCAAAACTTTTTAAAAAATGTATCTTATCCAACAAATTTGAATATGAATGATTATTTTAAAATGGGTTCAAAAGAAGAATTAGAAGAATTATTAAACTATAAATGGGATGAAGAAAAATTTCAAATTTTAATTAATAGAGGGATTAAAATTGAAGTTTATTTAGGTGAACTTGATAAAATAATTGATTCAAATTGTGCAAAGGATTTTTTCAAAAACTACTCTACAGTTTATTATTTAAAAGAGAAAGGACATATATTATGAGTGAACAAAAAGCGAAAATAGGAATTGTAACAGCATCAGATAGAGCTAGTCAGGGTGTATATGATGATTTATCTGGAAAAGCTATAATAGATACAATGAATGATTACCTAACATCACCTTGGGAACCAGTATATAGATGTATTGAAGATGATCAAAAAACTATAGAAGAAACACTAAAAGATTTAGTTGATAATGAGGCTTGTTGTTTAGTGGTAACAACTGGAGGAACAGGACCTGCTAAAAGAGATGTAACACCAGAAGCTACAGAAGCTGTATGTGATAGAATGATGCCAGGATTTGGTGAGTTGATGAGAGCTGAATCACTTAAATTTGTTCCAACAGCTATTCTTTCAAGACAAACTGCAGGGCTTAGAGGAAGTTCTTTGATAGTGAATCTTCCAGGAAAACCAAAATCTATTAGAGAGTGTTTAGATGCAGTTTTTCCAGCGATTCCTTATTGTATTGATTTAATGGAAGGTCCATTTATGGTTACAAATGAAGAGGTTATCAAAGCCTTTAGACCAAAGAAAAAATAAGTTAGTATCATATGAAAAAAATAGCTATCTCTATACTATTAGGTTTAATAGGTTTTTTTATTTCGACTTTTGCATTTACAATTGCCCATTCTATATTAATAGCATTGATTGTATTTTTAGTTGCATTATGGACAAATGAAGGCTTACCTTTAGGTGTTGTTTCTTTACTTCCAATTATACTTTTTCCAAGTTTTGATATTATAACAACTAATCAAGCAGTTGCTAACTATTCAAACTCTATTATTTTCCTTTTTCTTGGGGGATTTATGATTGCAGTTGCAACTGAAAAAACAAATTTGCATAAATATATTTCAGGTAAGCTATTGTCAATATTTCCTAAAACGGTTAGGGGAGTTATTTTTTCATTGGCTATAACTTCTGCTTTTTTAAGTTCTCTTATATCAAATACTACAACAGCTTTACTTCTTCTTCCTGTGGCAATGTTTTTGACTAATGACAGTAAGCTAAAAGTTAGATTAGCTTTGGCGATAGCATATGGAGCAAGTATTGGTGGAATTGTTACTCCTATTGGAACACCGCCAAATCTAATACTTCTTGGTTTTATGGAGCAACATGGAATTGAAGCAATCCCTTTTGTAAAATGGATTTTCTTAACCGCACCACTTGCAGCACTTATGTTATTTGTAGTTCCTTTTATTTTATCAATAGGAGCACAAGATTTAAAATTTGAAGAGCATTTAGAAAGTAGAGAACACTTAAATGGGGATAGAAAAAGATTGCTTTATATTTTAGTTGCTTTAATAGTTTTACTTTTTGCAAATTCTAAAATAGAACCTTTTTATTCTGGATTGGGATTAAATGAAAAAGGGATATTATTAGGTTTTGGTCTTTTAATGTTTGTTCCTAAAATAGGTTTTTTAACTTGGGAAGATACAAAAAAAATACCATATGAGATAATTTTTCTTTTTGGTGCAGGGTTTACTATAGCAAATGCTTTTTCATCAACTGGTTTAGCCTCTGAAGTGGCTTCATATTTATTGTCTTTATCACAATTACCTATATGGCTGTTAATCTTATTAGTAGCTTCACTTATAACTTTTACAACAGAAGTTACTTCAAATACTGCATTAATCTCTATTGCTCTACCAATAATTTATTCTTTGGCAGAAACAGTTCAAATAGATATTACACTTATTTTATTAGTATCAACTATTTGTGCTTCATACGCTTTTATGCTTCCAATTGCAACACCTCCAAATGCAATTGCAATGGGTAGTGGAGCAGTAAAAGTAAAAGATATGGCTAAATATGGAGTGATTTTTAATATTTTAGGAATTACGTTTGTTACAATAATTGCTTTAGTTTATTGGCAGTATTTTATTTAAGCATAGAGTATAGTTAGATTCTAACTATACTCTTCTGTTAATTTGTTATAAAAGTTTACGTATTTTGTATCACCTTCATCTCTTGCTTTCATAGCAGGTCTTGGATGTTCATTTAGATGTCCTGTGATGATATAAGGTACACTACATCCCCAATCAAGCTCTTTTTCTAATGGTACTATATGCTCTTCAATAAATTTTAATACTGGTAATAGTTTGTATTTAGGGTTTTTAAGGAAACCTAATAATAACTCCATTGCACAGTTTCCTGCACCTCTACCTAATCCTGATACAGTTACATCTAAATAACTTGTACCATAAATCATAGCTTCAAGTGTGTTAGCATATGCAAGTGATAAGTTATTGTGTGCATGAATACCAACTTTTTTACCACAGGCTTTTGCAACTGTTAGGTATTTGTCTGTTAGTTTATTGATTTGTTCTGGATAGAATGAACCAAAACTATCTGCTATATAGATAATATCTACATTTGTTTTACTTAATTGTTCTAAAACTTCATTTAGTTCATTGTCAAATGATTTTGAAATAGCCATAATATTACAAGTTGTTTCATAACCTTTTGCATGGAAATCTTCAATTAGTTCAATCGCTTCTGGTAGTTGATGAATATATGTTGCAACTCTAATCATATCTACAACACTTTCACTTTTTGGTATAATTTCCTCTTTTAGTGTTCTTCCAACATCAGCCATAACAGCAATTTTTAAGTCAGTATTGTTTTCGCCAACAATCCTTCTAATATCTTCCTCTTTGCAGAAATTCCAACAACCATATTCATCTTCACTCATAACTGTAGGAGATACATTTTTACCAATCTCCATATAATCAATACCAGCTGCTACACACATCTCATAATGTGCTTTTACAAATTCATCTGTAAAGTGATAGTTGTTTACTAATCCACCATCTCTAATTGTACAGTCAAAAACTTTTAAATCTTTTCTAACTGATAAAATAGTTCCCTCTTTTTCAATCATAAATATTCCTATTTTTATCTTTTTAGAGCTAATAGTATCAAAAAGCTTTTCAAAGCAATATTAATTGAAAAAAATATGAGTAAAAAACTATTAGATTATAGAAAATTTATATCTCTTTTTGATACAATTGCCAAATGCAAGAGATATTTGAAAAATTAGATTTACAAGATTATATAGATTCTTTTTCTAAACTATTAGCTAGAAAAAAATCAGTTATTTTAGAAGGTGATATAAATCTTCATTTTAGACTTATAAATGAATTGGAAAAATTCAGTATTAAACAACCTCCAAAATTGGAAAATTTGGATACAGCTTTACTTCATATACAAAAACAAGGTGTTTTAAAAGTTTATGAGATATATGAGTTTGTGAAGATTATAAGCTATTTTTTATACTTAAAAAAGTTTAACTTTGAAGGCAAATTACAAGAGTGGATAGATAAGATAATTATACCAACAGATATAGTTAAAATTTGTGATTATTTTGATGATAAAGCAAATATAAAATTTGGTGTAAATGAGGATTTTGACCGAATAAAAGAGGCTATTGATTCAAATAAACAAGAGATAAAACAAAATCTTTATAAGATAATTAACTCACAAAAAGTTAGAGTTTATTTGGTTGATTCACAAGTTCATTATATAAATCAAGAAGAGTGTATCTTAGTTAGAGGTGGTTTTAACCATGTATTAAAAGCTTCTGTAATAGATAGATCAAATGCAGGATTCTTTTATGTTATACCACATTCTGTTAGTCAATTAAAACAAAAACAAAGCGATTTACAAAATAAACAAGAAGAGATTTTACTTAAAATATGTAAAGAGATTTCATCATTGTTTGAAAAGAACCTTATGTTTTTAAAGTTTATAAATAAAGAGTTTGATAGGTTTGATCACTATCAAGCTAGATTGTTCTTTGCTAAAATGGGAGATAAAAATTTTATATTACCATCTAAGAAAAAAGAGAATAAATTAGTAAACTTTAGGCATCCTGCATTACATGATGCAAAACCAGTTACAATCGATTTTTCTAAATCAGTTGTTATGATTACTGGGGTAAATGCAGGTGGTAAAACTATGATGTTAAAATCTATTTTAAGTGCAGTCATAATGTCAAAATATCTTATTCCTTATTATGCTCATCAAGATACAACAGTTGGGTCATTTAAAGAGATAAATGCTGTATTAGATGATCCACAAAGTGTAAAAAATGATATCTCAACTTTTGCTGGTCGTATGGTTGAGTTTTCAAAACTTTTTTCTTCAAAAAATGCTATAGTTGGAGTTGATGAGATTGAACTAGGAACAGATTCTGATGAAGCTGCAAGTTTATTTAAAGTAATAATTGAAGAGTTAATTCAAAAAGATATAAAAATAATCATAACAACTCACCATAAGAGACTTGCTGCACTCATGGCTGCAAATGAAGATGTTGAACTTATAGCTGCACTTTATGATGAAGAAAATAGAAAACCTACATATGAGTTTTTACAAGGAACTATTGGAAAATCATATGCATTTGAGACTGCTTTTAGATATGGTATTCCACACAATGTAGTTAAAAAAGCAAAAGAGGTTTACGGTGAGGATAAAGATAGATTAAATGAGCTAATTGAAAGAAGTAGTGCTTTAGAGATTGAGTACAAAACAAAAATTGCTAAACTTCAAGAAGAGATTAATGAATATGAAAGATTAAATAGAAATCTAAAAGAGACAAAAGAGTCTTTGGATAATCATATCTATTCAGAAAAATCAAAACTTCACAAAGAGTATAAAGATGCAAGAGATGAAGCAAAAAAAGCAATAAAAGCAAAAATCTCAAAAGAGGGACATCAACATCTAAATGTAGCTCATGAAAAAGTTAAATCTATAAAGACTGAAAAAGTTCAAGATGTAGTTGAAGATTTAAAAGTAGGGGATAGGGTAAAATATAGAAATACAAAAGGTACACTTATCTCTATCAAAGGTAAAAAAGCATTTATTGAAAATGATATGGGGATGAAGGTTCAAGTTTTATTAGTAGATTTACAAAGAAGTGGAAATCCACCTAAAATAAAAACTCAACCAAAAGCTACAATAAATGTACAAAAACCAGATTCTGGACATGTAAGTTTAGATTTGCATGGGCAAAGAGCAGATGAAGCTATCGAAAATCTTGATAAGTTTTTATCAGATGCCTTAGTGGCAGGGTTTGATGAAGTTTTAGTTTATCATGGAATAGGGACAGGAAAACTTTCATATGCAGTTAAAAAGTTTTTAGATTCCCATCCAAGAGTAAAATCATATAGTGATGCACATCCCTCACAAGGTGGTTTTGGAGCTAAGGTTATATGTTTATAAATAAAGATAGATTCAATATCTATCTTTATTAAATTAAAAACTGTAATTTAATGATAAATTAAAGTTTCTTGGTTCTCCGTATACCATCCAGTATTTTCCTATCCCTTCATAATATTTTTTATCAAAAAGATTATTGATATTTAATTGTAAAGAAGTATTTTTATTTATTTTATATTTTGCCATAAGGTTTGTTACCGTATATGCTTTTTGCTCAATATATTCATCTTCTGAACCATCATAATATTTACTATAATATCTTAAACCTACACCTATATCAAAATCTTTCTTGAATTTATAATTCATAAAAATATTTGCAGTAGTCCTTGATTGTTCTGTATTAACTTTTACACCTTCTGGATCTTTTGCTTCAAAATTAGCTATTGAAAAAGATGTATTAATATCATCAGTTACTTGTCCAGCTATAGATATTTCGAAACCTTTACTTTCTATGCCATCTTTTGCTTCATATGCATAACTTCCATCAGGTAAAGTTATATTATCAATTCTTTGGGCAACATTATCCTCTAATATTTTAAAAACTGAAAAAGTGGCATTTAGTTTTCCATCAAAATATTCCCCTTTTATTCCAGCCTCATAATTTTGTCCTAATATTGGGTCTAAATAATTTTCATTTGGATCTTTTGCACTTTGTGTTCTAAAAATATCTGTATAACTTGCAAATAGACTATGATTTTCATCTAAATAATAAACTAATCCTGCATATGGAGTTACTTCATTTTCAAATTTTCTATCTTCAACTGTATCATCATTGCTATGATATTTCCATGTAGATATTCTTAATCCTGTAATCAGATTAAGCTTTTGTGTTAAAGAAAATCTACCAACTAAATATGAACCTAATTGTTCTGTTTTTTCAAGAGGTCTAGTTGTATATGCTACATCAGAAAGAAGGGAACTGCCATCATAATCAAAAATATTTGGTACTGCATCATTTCCACTTTTAGATGTTCTTTTTCTTCTATGGCTATTGTATGAAATACCAGCAACAACTTCTTGGCTAAGATTTCCTATAGTAAAAGGAAAATTAATATAAGAATCAATATTTAATTCATCATCTTTTTGTTTTCCCATATATTGTTGAATATTTAAACCACTTCCATCTTTATTTAAATTACTTCCCCACCAAAGTTTTAATAAATGTGCTTCTTCATATAATCTTTTATAATAGCCTGATATATTAAAACTTATATCATTATAAAGATAGTGTTTAAAGTTTCCAAAAATTTCTTTTGTTTCTAAATCCCAATAAGCCCAATCATTTGTAATTGAAGTAGACCTTGGAAAATCTGTTCTAGAACCATCTGAATAAAAAGCAGGCAGACCCCAGTTCCAAGCTCCATCTCTATCTAATTTTTGATAGTTTACACCTAGTGATAATGAAGTATTATCACTTAATTCAGCATCAACAATTCCATAGAGTATATTATTTGTTTTTTTGAAATAATCGTAAAAGTACTTTGAATCAGCATTTTTAATAATAAATCTTGCTCTGACTTTTTTATCATCAGTTAAAGGTGTAGATAAGTCAATAGTTTCTGCCGAAGAGTTCCATGAACCACCATCTATAGTTATAGTTCCTCCAAACTCCTTTTTATCTGCATGTTTTCTTATGAAATTCATACTTAAAGAAGGATTCCCTTCTCCTGTCATTAAACCATTAGCCCCTTTTACTACTTCAACTCTATCATATATAGCCATGTCAAAATTATTATGACTATAATCAGAATATAATGGAGAACCATCAATTTTGTAGAAAACATTAGTGAATCCCCTAGAGGATGATACAATATTTGTACCTCTATTATTTAAACTAACACCAGCGATATTAGCTAATACATCTTTATATGAACTTATATGTTTATCTTTAATCTCTTTTGTTGTAATGACACTTATAGTTTGTGGTGTATCTTTTATAGACAAATTTAATTTTGTTGCTGTATTCATTGAATCAATTGTATAAGAATTTGCAGAGTCTGTTTTATTCTCCACAATATCTATTTTATCTAAAGAAATTATATCTTCAGATGCAAATATAAAAGTATTTAGAGTTAGAATAGAAAATAGACTTATATACTTTATATTTATATTTTTTTTGTTCACTTATTTCTCCTTTTTTAAAAGGAGAAATAATATATAAAATAAGTTAATTAATTGTTAAATTTAATTTTAAATTAATATAAGTTTTTATTTTCAATTTTTTCTTAAAGATTTGATTATATTTTCCATTGCAATATTTGCTTGTTCATTTGGTGCTTCTAAAAAATTTACTACAAAACTATTTTCAAGTTCAACTACACCAATACTTCTTGGACGTACTGCTAATACTTCTGGTGTTGGTATCTCTCTTCCAAAACAAAATACTATATTTTTTGCATCTTTGATTTTTGGATTTATTTCACCTTTGATATTCAAAGTATGATTGAATTGATCAAATGTTGCTATATATGCTATTATCTCATTTTCATCAATTTTATTTTTTAGTGCTGAGATAATCTCATCAGTATTTTTATATACTAATTCATTTTTCTCATATTCTATTTCAAAAATATGATACTTTTCTTTAAATACTTTTTGTTTCACTCTTATTACTCCTTTTTTAGTGATATAAATGATTTGATTACACAATCAATTCTTTCAGGTATATCTGTTGTATCATCTTTCATATAATCTGTTTGTATTTTATAAATTAATTCATCTTCTAATTTAAATTCAAATACTAAATATCCAGCATAAAGTTTACAATTGGTTCCTTTTTTGCCTTTATCTTCTCTATCATTTTCTAAAATATAATAATCTATTAGCAACTTTTTATCTAAATTTGTAGCTTTAGTTTTATATTTGCTAAGTATATTTTCTAAAATGGCATCTGCCTTTTGAGTGGTGATATAGTTAAGTATTTTTGATTTCATATATTTAGATTGCTCTATTCTTGATGAAATTATGAAATTTCCTGTTTGCAAATAGTTTATTGCTTCATTTGTCATTTTATTATTTGTAACTTTTTCAAATGTTACAGTATATTTTTGACAAGGAACTCTTTTCTCTTCTTTTATAGGGTTTGTATCTTTTTTTGTCAAAATTCCATAGGCAAAAAACATTATAATTGCACCCAATAAAATATAATATAGTTTATTCATGATTATTTTCCATTACTTATTGTTATTAGTATTATAACTTCATGGAATAATATCAGGAAATTTATTATAAGAAAATTAAATAGTATAATTATAATTAAATATTATAATTATACTATTTTGTAGTTATGTTGATTTTATAATCCAACCATTTTTTATTTTTGCTATCTATCTCTTTTTCTTTTTCAATTTTTAATGAATCTGTACTTAAGTTTTTTTCCTTGATTAGATAGTTTTTGATATTTTCAATTCTTTGATTTATTAGTTCATTTACTTTTTCATCTTTTATTTTAATCTTAGAAGCTAAAGAATTTTGTAAAAACTCAAGATATGCTTCTTCATTGAAAACTGTTTCTCCTTTATCATTTTTTTGAGAAAATTTTTCTTTTTGTTCTGTTAAAGCTGGATTTATCTGTTGGATATATAAATTCTCTAATTTAGATAGATATTCTTTTGTATCTGCTTGGGGTTTTATTTTTTCATCAAGTAAAATTTTTTGTAAAGCTAGTTTGTCTTTTTTTAAATCATAAACAGGTTCAATTTTTATAGCCAATTTTTGTTTTTGTTTTAGAATTTTTGCCAAAACATCCAAAGACTCTTTTTCTGAAGGAAGAATTGTACTTTTCCCATATTCAAACTCAATTGCTTTTAATTTTTCTTTATCAAAATTAAATATAGAACCTAAAATAGAAAAAGGTGAAGCAACAGCTTTAAAAATCAAGTTTATAAAACCTTTCCATATAATTGGAGCTAGAGAAAACTTTGGATCATCTATATTTCCTGATACAGGTAGATTTATATTTATTATACCTTTTGAGTCTTCAAGTAGTGCAATTGCTAATTCTAGTGGAAGCTTTGTAGCATCAGGACTTTTAATACTTTTACCAAGTTTTATATCACTTATTACAATTGAATTTTTTGCTTTTAAGTTTGATTTTTTTATATTATATTTTAAATCTAAATTTAGTTTACCACTATCAAGCTCTCTTCCTACGAATTTTCCTGAATATGGTGTGAAGTTCTTAATAGCAATATTTTTAAATAGTATATTTGTATCAGTTAAAAGTTTTATATCATTTATATCCACAATCCCTGATATTTTGCTATAACCATATTTATCAACTTTCCCTTCTAGATTTAGTTTTGTAGGTTTATCATTTGTTGAGTTAATATTTGAAAATTCACCATTAAGTTCAGAAATTTCAGTTTTAAAAGGTACTGATAAATTTTTATCTTCAAATTTCATTTTCCCTTCTATTATTTTTACTGGACCAATTTCAAATGATAAATCACTTTTTTCTGTAGGAGTTGTTTTTGTAGTAGGTTCAACTTTCTCTTTTTTTATCTCTTTTGCAGATTTATTTAAATACACATCTATTAAAGGTTTATTTATATTTGAGCTTACTATTTTAAGTTTATTGTTATCATATGAGATATTATTAATATTAAAATCTATATTTTTTGATTCTACTTTTGTATTTGCATTTTTATTTAAAAATGATAAATTAGGAGTTTGAATTTTTATTTTGTCAATTAAAAGTGATTGGTCAATAGATGATAAGTTATTTATATTTATTAGTAAATTATCTAAGTTTAAATCTAAACCATTTTTAGAATCAATTAAACTAATATCACTACTATTTTCATAACTAGATATTTGTATTTTATTATTTTTGATTTTAGAGTCATCTAATTTTATATTGATATTATTTACTTTCAAATCTAATAATGATGATAAATCTTTAAAGTCAATATTTGAGTCACTAATAGTTATCTTATTTAAACTACCTTCAATATTAGTATTTTTTGTATCACCTTTTTCTTTTGTATTATCTTTTGTAGATTTTTTTATTAAAGTTGTTAAGTTAAGTTTTGATGATTTATCAACAATAAGTTTTGTGTACAGTTTATCAAAATTTATTGAATCAATTTTGAAACTGTTTTGCGGATATGAGTAATTAAAATCTGAAATATTGAATTTATCAAGAGTAATTAATTCATCATTTTTTTGAGTGATTTTTAAATTATTTAAATCAAGAAATAATTTGTTTAATTCTATTTTTAAATCTTTTTTAATGTCAACATTATACCCAAGTGATAAATTTATAAAACTATCTTTGTTTAAATCAAAATTTAGATCTTCATCTTTATATGGTAAAAAATCTGTAGGATAAAATCTTTTTACATCAACTTTCCCATACATTTCAAAAGGAACGAGTCTCAATCCTCCATCTACCTTTAGAGTTGTTTTATTGTTTATTTTTAGATTTAAACTATGTGATGCTAGTTCATTTTTATAAGTTCCTAAATCATACAGAGTATAGTTTAGTGGATTTATGTCTATTATTAGGGGTTTTTTATTTTCAAATAGTTTTGTATATTTTATTTTGACATTATTTAAAGAGGTTTTATATATTTGAAATTTTATATCATTTTTATTTGCATTTTCATCTTTTTTAGAAGTTTGTGTTTGTTTTATAAGTTTTAATATATTAAAGGTGCCTTTTTTATCCTCAATAACATCTACAAAAAGATTAGTAATATCTACAGTTTTAAAACTAATATGTTTTTCATCTAAAGATTTTATTAGAAAAAAGTCAACATATAAAGAATCAAAGCTAACAGTTGTAGTTTTTTGATTGAAGATTTTAAATCCTTCTATTTCAAAACTTAGAAGTATGGGATTAAATTTTATATTTTCAATTGATACTTTTTGAGTTAAATTTTCAGATAATATCTTTTCTAATTGATTTTTTGCAACCATTGGGATAATAATAAAACCAATTATGAGATATAAGGTTATAATAGAAAATAGTATTGTTATTAGTTTATTGTTTTTCATTCTAGACTCCTTTTAAAGTCTAGATAATTATAACAGAAAAAAATTAATCAATTGTAAGAATTATCATTAGGAATATTTTTTAATAATCTCTGCATTTATAAACTCAATCAAAGTTTTAAAAAGTAGACTTTGCACTTTATTTTTATGATATATCAAATTAAACTCCCTTGTTAAGTTTATATTTATAAGTTTGATATGAAAAAGTTTTTGGTCTTCCAACTCTTTTTTAACTGCAACTCTTGATATGGCAGTTACTGTATCATTATTTTCAAGAATAATTTTTTTTATCTCATCAAATTCATAAAGTTGCATAAAAATATTTAAATCATCAGCAATTGAACCTATATGTTTAATAAAAGTATCTCTTGTACCTGAACCAATCTCTCTTAATATCCATTTTTTATGGATTGAGTCAATATATGCTTTTTTAGGAGTACTTTTATCACTCGTTACAACTATTAATTCATCATCTAAAATTTTATGTTTTATGATATTTGGATTGTCACATGGTGCTTCAATAAGTGCTAAATCAAGTTCACCTTCTAAAATTTTTTTAATTATTAAAGATGAATTCATAGAATAGATATCCAAACTTACATCTTTGTACTTGCACATAAAATCAAAATATATATTTGGCATAATATAATTACCTATAGTTTTACTTGATGCAATTTTGATTTTACCAGCTAATTTGTTTTTTTGAAATAATAATTTATTATCATATATAGCTAAAAAGTGTTCGTATGTGGCATCTTTAAAGTATCTTCCTCTTTCATTTAGAATTAACTTTTTACCAACTCTGTCAAAAAGAGTCTCTCCAAGTTTAGTTTCAAGTGATTTTATAGCTATTGATATCGCTGATTGACTTATTTCTAACTCATTTGCAATTTGACTTACTGTTGGATTTTCACAAAGTTTATAAAAAAAATTTAACTCTTTAAGTGTCATAGTTGTTCCTTATAAATTTTTTTTATTATTATATTAAAAATAATATATTTTACAAATAAAATCCCAAGTGATATAGTTGTATTTAAATTTATAAAGGATAAAGATGTTTAGTAAAGGAAATAAAATAAATACAATAAAAGGGATATTCTTTGTAGCACTATTCGCCTCAGCTGCAACATATCTAGCAGGATTTGTATTTTTCAAAAATTTAGGGATAAGCCCTTTGATTATAGGGATTGTTTTAGGGATGATTTATGCAAATACACTAAAAAATAAATTACCTAAACAATACCATTCAGGGATAGTTTTTTCTACGAAAACTATATTACGTATAGGTATAGTCTTATATGGTTTTAGATTAACTTTTCAAAGTATTGAAGCTATAGGTATAAAAGGGGTTCTGGTTAGTTTTTTAGTTGTATTTTTAACTTTTATTTTAGGATATATTGTTGGTACAAAAATTCTTAAGTTGGATAAAGAGATTACAATATTGACAAGTGCTGGAAGTTCAATATGTGGTGCAGCAGCTGTTTTAGCTACTGAACCTGTTATAAATGCTCCTGCATATAAAAGTGCAATTGCTGTATCAACTGTGGTTTTGTTTGGAACAATAGCTATGTTTTTATACCCTTTTTTGTTTAAATTGGGACTTTTTTCTTTTGATGAACAAACAATGGGAATATATATAGGTGCTACAATTCATGAAGTTGCACATGTGGTTGCTGCTGGAAATGCTGTGGGTGTAGAAGCAAATACTAGTGCAATAGTTGTAAAGATGATAAGAGTGATGATGTTAGCACCTTTTTTAATATTGCTTTCTATTTGGTTAGCTAAAAGTGTGAAAAATAGCAAAAAAAGTCAAAAAACAAAAATCACAATCCCCTGGTTTGCTGTTATGTTTATATTAGTTTGTGGGTTTAACTCTTTTAATCTTTTGCCAATAAATATTGTAGAAAATATAAATAGTTTTGATACTTTTGCTTTAACAATGGCAATGAGTGCTTTAGGTATGGAAACAAGTTTTGATAAATTTAAAGATGTAGGAGCAAAGCCTATATATCTGGCATTTATTTTATTTTTATGGCTTATATTTGGAGGTTTTTATCTAGTAAAGTTAGTTTGCTTAATGTAGTTTATTAAAAGAATTAATTCGATAAAATAGTAATATATAAAGGATAATATAGTATGAATGTTATTGAATTATTTCAAAAATTATTAAGATTTAAATCTATCACACCAGATGATGATGGAGCGTTTGATTTTATTGAAGAGTATTTAGGTGATACTTGGTCTTGTATAAAAGTTGATTTAGAGGGTGTAAAAAATAGATTTTATTATAAAAAGTTTGATGAAACTGCTCAACACTTATGTTTTGCTGGTCATATAGATGTTGTTCCAGTAGGAGTTGGTTGGGATGTTGATCCTTTTGCTGCCAATATTGTAGATGGTGTTATAACAGCACGTGGAACTCAAGATATGAAAAGTGGAGATGCGGCTTTTTTATATGCTTGTAAACATGCACGCAATTTTAAAGGTACTTTATCTATTTTGATGACTAGTGATGAAGAGGGTGAGGGGACATATGGAACTATAAAAATGCTTGAACATCTAAAAGAGATAGATTTTATTCCAAATTATGCAGTTGTTGCAGAGCCTACTTGTGAAGAGGTTTTTGGTGATGCTATTAAAGTTGGACGAAGAGGAAGTATAAATGGATATATTACTATAAAAGGGAAACAAGGTCATGCTGCTTATCCTGAAAAGTGTATAAATCCAGTTCATAATTTTGCAGATATTTTACCAAAAATTGCAGGACATAATCTTGATGATGGGGATGAATATTTTTCTCCTAGTAAGATGGTTATAACTGATATAAGAGGTGGAATGGAAGTTACAAATGTAACACCAAATGAATTAAAACTTATGTTCAATGTGAGAAACTCAACAAATACAAAAAGAGAAGATGTAGAAAATTTCATACATGCAAATTTAAAAGGTTTAGAATACGATTTTAGAACTACACAAGGCTCATTTCCATTTGTAACAAACAAAGAATCAAAAGTAGTAAAAGCTATGGAAAATTCTATAAAAGAGATTTTAGGAGTTAAAACAAAACACTCAACAGCTGGCGGAACTTCTGATGCAAGATATTTTGGAGCTTTTGGAATTGAAGCTATTGAGTTTGGTGTAATTAATGACACAATACATAGTGTAGGTGAAAGAACAACAGTAAAAGAGGTAGAAGATTTAACTGCTGTTTTTGAACATTTGATTAGTAAATTTTAAATAACAAACAAAGCAAGCTGATGAAAACCATTTTGTACAAAAAAAACTATCAAAAAAAAACTGACTATAAATTTAGTGATTTAGTAGATATTGAAGATTTCAAAAAATTATTAGATAGTTATTATAAGGTTACAGGAATACCTAACGGTTTGGTTGATAATGATGGTACTGTAATATCACAATCTGGTTGGATAGATGCTTGTACTAAATTTCATAGAGGAAATCCCGAGACAAAATATTTTTGCCAAGAAAGTAATCTTTGTTTGATGGAGAAATTAAAAAATAGTGAAGTTAGTGAAGAAAAATGCAAAAATGGTTTATACGATTATGCTACTCCTATACAGATTGAAGGAAAACGTTTAGCAACACTATTTTTAGGACAAGTATTAAATGAAAAACCAGATATAAAATTTTTTACTGAACAAGCCCAAAAATATAATTATGATAAAACAGAATATTTAAAATCTATAGATGAAGTTCAAATTGTATCAAAAGAGAAAATAGAGTCAATAATGGATAGTATGGTTCTAATGGCTCAAATGTTAGCAAAAATTGGCTTATCAAAATTAAATGAGAATAGATTAGAACAAAAATTAAGTCAAACAAAAGAACAAAGTATTCAATTAAAAGATATTTTAGATTTTTCTCCTGTTGGAATAGCTTGGTCTAATTCTAATGGAAAAGTAGAATATGTGAATCATCAATTTACTAAACTTTTTGGTTATACAATAGAAGATATTCCAGATATTGAAACATGGCATAAAAAAGTATATTCTGATATAGAACAAAAAGAAAAGGTCATATCTCCTTGGTTAGTTAAGGTTAGAGATTCACAAAAAAATGGTGAACAATTACCTTCTATTGAGGTAAATGTTACTTGCAAAGATGGTACACAAAAGAGAGTTTATATAAGAATATCATGGGTTGGAGAAAAAAGATTAGTAAGTTTTAATGATATAACTGAACATTGGAAAAGTGAATTAAGAAATAGAGCACATGATACAATGTTAGAGATGGTTGCAAAAAATAATTCATTGAGTAAAATTTTACATGAAATAGTTTTAACTATTGAAAAAGAAGATTCAAGCTCAATTTGTAGCATTTTATTGCTAGATGATGAAAAAAAACATCTTATAACTGGGGCTGCACCAAATTTACCAGACTCTTATAATGAAGCGATTGATGGGGTTGAAATAGGTGAGGGTGTTGGTTCTTGTGGAACAGCAGCATATTTAGCTAAAAGAATTGTTGTCGAGGATATAAATACTCATAAATATTGGCAAGCATATAAACATCTGGCTTTAAATGTTGGATTGCAAGCATGTTGGTCTGAGCCTATATTATCTTCTGAAGGTAAGGTTTTAGGTACTTTTGCAATATATCATAAAAAACCTACGAGTCCAACAATAGCTGATATAGAAAGAATCACTTTTGCTGCAAATTTGACATCAATTGCAATAGAAAATAGAAGTTCTCGTGATGAGTTAGAAAAAAGAGCTTATTATGATTATTTAACAAATATTCCAAATAGACGTTATTTTATTGAACGTGCAGAAAATGAATTAGAAAAAAATAGTGATAACTTATCTTTAATAATGTTTGATATTGATTATTTTAAAAGAATAAATGATAATTTTGGACATAAAATGGGAGATATTGTATTACAGAAAATTGCACATTGTTCAAAAGGGATATTAAGAAGAGACGATATTATTGGTAGAATTGGTGGAGAAGAATTTGCAATTGTATTACCTAATACAAATATTCAAAAAGCTTCAAAAATTGCAGAAAGAATTAGAGTCTCAATAACACAATTAAATATAAAAATTGATAAGATAACTCTTCCAAAAATTTCCGCTTCTTTTGGAGTTGTGGAAAATAGAAATCAAAATATAGATGAGTTATTAGTGCAAGCTGATGCTACATTATATGAAGCAAAAAATAGTGGAAGAGATAAAGTAGTGAGTGCTTCATATAGTGAATATTAAATTTTATATTCATAATTTTTCTTAAAAAGCATATTTTATTAAACTATTTTGAGATAAAATATTTTTATTTAATTAAATTGGGAGAATTAAATGTTGAAATTTTTTGCTATGATTGTTTTTCTTTTTTCAAATGTTGCATATGCAACTAATATAGAAGAGCAAAATTTAGTTTTTACTTGGGTTGGTATGGCAACTTTAGGTATATTTATTATTGGGTATTATTTGATTGCAAATGAAGAGAAATATGATGTTGATAAATCTCTTCCTGCACTTTTTGTTGGAATATTCACCTTTTTGCTAATAGCTTTTTATTTTGTATTAAATGGTTTGGATATAAAACTGGTTCATGAAGAGGCAGAAAATGTAATCTTAGAGATTGCAGAGATATTTTTCTTTTTGTTTGTTGCAATGACTTATATTGAATCACTGATTCATATGGGAGTATTTGATAGATTAAAATATAATCTTGTATCAAAAGGTTATAGTTATAGAAAACTGTTTTGGCTTACAGGATTCTTGGCATTTTTTATCTCTCCAATAGCTGATAATCTGACTACAGCACTTATTTTATCAACTGTATTGATTACAATTGAAAAAGATAAAAAAGAGTTTTTAGTACCAGGAGCAATTAATATAGTTGTTGCAGCAAATGCAGGTGGTGCATGGAGCCCTTTTGGAGACATCACAACTCTAATGGTTTGGACATCAGGTAAAGGTGCTTTTATAGACTTTTTGTATCTATTTCCAGCTTCAATTTTAGGTTATTTAGTAACAGCATTTTTACTCTCTTTGATTGTTCCAAAATCAAAACCAGCATTTGATGTAAATATTGATGTACCAGTGATGAAAGATGGTGCAACGACTATCATAATATTGGGTATTGTTACAATTATTATGGCTGTTATTTCTCATCAATTTTTAGATTTCCCTGCTATGTGGGGTATGATGTTTGGATTAGTATTATTAAAATTTTATTCGTTTAAATTGAAAAAAAGATACGGACATAACCATTTTAATATTTTTGAATCAATGTCTAAAATAGAAAATAATACATTGATGTTTTTCTTTGGTATATTAGCTGCTGTTGGTGCCTTGTATTTTATAGGTTGGTTGACATTGGCTTCAATAGTATATGAGCCAAGTTATTTAGGACCAACATTATCAAATATTGCAGTTGGATTTTTATCTGCAATTGTAGATAATGTACCTGTCATGAGTGCAATTTTAAAAGCAAATCCAAATATGGACTTATCAAATTGGCTATTAGTTACTCTTACAGCAGGGATAGGTGGTTCATTAATCTCTTTTGGAAGTGCAGCAGGTGTTGGAGTTATGGGAAAATTAAAAGGTGTTTATACTTTTAATTCTCATATGAAATATGCTTGGATGATTTTAGTGGGTTATTTTGTATCAATTGCTATTTGGTATTTGCAATTTGATATATTAAAAATTTATTAGTTAAAATATTCTAAGATAATTATAAAAATTTAGGAAAATAAAATGCAACAAAATAAGATAAGTTCTACATTATTAGGGTTTTTTATATTTTTAGGTTTGTTTTCAGTTGGATACTTTATACAAAATTCAACTGTAAAATTTAAACAATATGATAGAACAG
The DNA here is from genome assembly GCA_050296315.1 of Halarcobacter sp. Taxonomy (GTDB): domain Bacteria; phylum Campylobacterota; class Campylobacteria; order Campylobacterales; family Arcobacteraceae; genus Halarcobacter. The sequence continues at coordinate 130,013 of JBNKRE010000007.1, read as the reverse complement.
TAACTGTAAAGGGCTTATCTGAAAAAGAGTATAAAGCAGATGTTGTAATTTGGCCTATACAGTTTTCAGTTGCAGATAATAGTTTGGAAAGTTTATATGATTCAATAGAAAAAAATACAACTAAAATAAAGTCATTTTTAAATAAAAATGGAATTGAACAAAATGAAATAACCCTATCTTCTCCTTCAATATTTGATAAATCAGCACAAGAGTATGGTAATAATAACAAACCAAATTTTAGATATACAGCAACTCAAATAGTAACTGTATATTCAACAAATGTTGATAAAGTAAGAGGATTAAAAAGTTCTTTATCTCAACTAGGAAAAGAGGGAATAGTTTTAATAAGTGATGATTATAGAGCTAATACAGAGTATATTTTTACAAAATTAAATGATGTAAAACCTACGATGATAGAGGAAGCAACTAAAAATGCAAGAGTAGTAGCTCAAAAATTTGCAAATGATTCTAATAGTAAATTAGGAAAAATCAAAAAAGCTTATCAAGGTCAGTTTAGTATATCTCAAAGGGACAAAAATAATCCACATATTAAAAAAATCAGGGTAGTTTGTACAGTTGAATATTATTTATCTGATTAGAAAATGATTTAAAAAGGTTTAAAAATGTCTTTTTCAAAAGAGGAAAAAGAAAAGCTTTTAGAACTAAAATATGTGGGTGAAACAGTAATAAAAAGATTTGAGCAAATAGGTATTGATTCTTTGGAAAAACTATCTTGTAGTTGTGTTGAAGAGATTATAGATATTGTTTCAGATATTTTGGGAAGCAGTTGTTGGAAAAACTCTCCCCAAGCTAAAAAAGCAGTACAAAATGCTATTGATTTTGCAAAAGATTGTATAAAAAATTAAATATTGTTTTTCAATCTATAATCTATTATATCTTTAACACTTAAAATAGGCATTGAATATTCTTTTGCAAAAGCTTTAATCTCTTCACCTTTTGCCATTGTTCCATCTTTGTTTGTCAGTTCACACAAAACAGCAAAAGGTTCTAGGTTTGCTAATTTCATTAAATCAACACTAGCTTCTGTATGACCATCACGTTCTAAAACTCCTCTATCTTTTGCTCTTAAAGGAAAAATATGTCCAGGGGAAACAATATGATTTTGCCCATCTTTTTTAAGGGTAGCTTTTATTGTAGTAACTCTATCTTGTGCACTCACTCCTGTTGTTACACCATCTTTTGCTTCTATTGATATTGTAAAAGGGGTTTGATATTTAGAATTATTTGTTTCAACCATCATTGAAAGATTGAGTTCTTGTACTTTTTGAGAAGTCAAACAAAGGCAAACTATGCCACTGCATTCTCTTATGAGTAATGCCATCTGCTCATTTGTAATGTATTGTGCACTGAAAATTATATCAGCTTCATCTTCTCTATTTTTGTCATCTGTTACTATGACACCTCTCCCTAAACGCAAGGCATTAAGAGCATTTTTAACATTTTCTTGACTATTGCAAGTTTTGATTTGTTGATTCATATGGTTCCTTTTTTATAAAGTAACTTATAGAATCAGGGCGTATAAACCTAATATATAAACAATAATATAGTTTTATATTTCTCTTTCATCCAGACTTTAACTGTTGGTTTTGGATTTGCACCAAATCTGCTTGACCCTTAAATATAAGGCGCTCGTGGACTTCTATAAAGTGAGTATAGTTACCACCAGTAAGGAATTTCACCTTGCCCTGAGAAAATAAATTTGTAAAATATTAACCAAATTTGACTTAGAATATAAAAATTAAAATGAAAAACGATATACTATTATACAAATAAAAAAGGAAAAAACAATGAACAGTTTACTCTAATTCAAGGGTAAAATCTAACTTATCCTTGATACTAAGCATAGATATATCAAGGAATTTATATGCAATTAGAGATAAATAATCTAACTTTTAAATATGAAAGTAATGAAATATTTTCAAATCTTAATTTGAATTTTAAAAAGGGTTGGAGTTGTTTAGTTGGCTCAAATGGTTCAGGGAAAACCACATTTTTTAAACTCATTGCCCAGATATTAAAACCTCAAGAGGGTAATATCATTGGTAATGAGTTAGTCTATTATTGTGAACAGGAACTTCAAAAAAAGCCTGATGGCTTTGAAGAGTTTATTTACACATACAATACTAAAATATTTAAGTTAAAAGAGTTACTTCATATAGAGGATGATTGGTTCTATAGGTGGGAAACTCTAAGTTTCGGTGAGAAAAAACGAATGCAAATAGCTATTGCACTTTTTTTAGAACCAGATATTTTACTCTTGGATGAACCTACAAATCATCTGGATATAGACTCAATTGAGTCTATAGAACAAGCTTTAAAAGAGTATAAAAATACCTTGGTAGTTGTAAGTCATGATAAGACTTTTATTAAAAATATAAAAGCAAGGTTTATTTTATTATCAAAGGTGTAGAAAATATTTATGGGCTAAAGGAAGCAGATGCAAATAATAAAATATGATGAAAAATATCAAAAAATCATACCTGAACTTTTTACTCATACTATTCATAAAACATGCAATAAAGACTATACAAAAGAACAATTAAACGCTTGGGCAAATTTGGATATTGATTATAAAAAATGGCAAGAAAGATTAGCTAAAACAAAACCATATTTAGCAATAATTGATAAAAAGCTTGTAGGCTTTGCAGAGTTTTATGAAGATTATATTGACTGCTTTTATGTACACCCTGAATATCAAGGAAAAGGTGTAGGGAAAATGCTTATAAATAATATTTTCAAAAGAGCAAAAGAACAAAAGCAAACTTTTTTAAAAGTAGATGCAAGTATCACTGCAAAGCAATTTTTTGAGAAGTTTGGTTTTAAAGAACTAAAAAAGAATATAGTTAAAAGAGCCAATGTTGAGTTAGTAAATTTTAGTATGCAAAAGGAAGTTATATGAAAAATAGATTATATTTTATGTGTGGAAAAATGGCATCAGGAAAATCAACACTGTCAAAAAAACTATCTAAAGATCATAATGCAATTTTTCTAAGTGAAGATGAACTTTTGAAAAAGTTATATCCTGATGAAATAAAAACCATTGAAGATTATATAAAATATTCAAAAAGATTAAAAGATATGATGTATGAGCATATTATTGACCTTTTAAAAAAAGGCAATGAAGTTGTTTTAGATTTTCCTGCAAATACTATTACACAAAGAGAGTGGTTTACAAATATACTTAAAACAGCAAAGGTTGAACATACAATGTATTATGTTAAAAGAAGTGATGAAGTTTGTAAACAGCAATTAAAAAAAAGAAATGAAAATTTACCCAAAGATGCACCTTTGATTGATGAGGGAACTTTTGATATCATTACAAAATATTTTCAAGAACCTACAGAAGATGAAGGTTTTAATATAAGGTATGAATAACAAATGATAGATACAAATAGAACAGCTTTTGAAAAAGATAGTAGTAGCCAATATGCAGAACTATTTTTGCAGCTTAGCGATTATATAAAAGTATGTATTGGAAATGACGTAAAAGAAAAACACAATAAAAATACGACCTCTTTTTTTACAAAAGAGGGTGGTTATTGTTCTATTAGAGTAAAAGATGATTATGTATGTATTATTTGGTTCAGAGGTAGTTTTTTAGATGACAAATATGAAGCGTTGATTGGCAAAGGTAAATATGCAAGAAACCAAAAAATTTATAATCTAAACTCTAAAACTAGAGAGAGTATAAGATATTATATTCAAGAAACTTTTGTAAAGTTAATTGAATATAATGAGTTAGCAAAGATAAAAAACTCTATTTTTTCTTAAGCTTGATAGTCTTCTATTTTGAAACTATTAAATAATATATCAGTTGCATACATTCTTGCACCATGATTTAGGGCATCTAAAATCTCTTTGTCATTCCAGTTTTGTTCTTTTAGTTCATTTATAGTATTTTGATCAACTGCATGTGGATTTTTTATAGAATCAATTACAAATTTTAAAAGTATATTTTCCTCTTTTGATAGTTTATCACTAAAAATATCTTTTTTTAGATTTTCCACATCTTCAATGCTCCATTTAGCATAGTTTACTAGCATAGCAGTATTGAAATCAATACAATAATTACATTTTTCTTTGTTTGATACACATATTCTTATGCAAGCAAGTAAAGGCATAGATAAGGTTTCATGTGTAGAGTAGTATTTTATAAAATCAAGTTGTTGACGAAGTAGTTCAGGACTAGAACTAAAAAGTTTTGCATTATTTCCTATATCACCTCTTATTTTTATTATCTCTTCATAAATTTTCAATAACTCACCTGTAGCTTCCTCTTTTTCATATGTTTTAAGTAGTGGCATAATTTCTCCTTTTTGTTAGTTGACTTATAGGTCAACTAACATCATACTTAAACTTGACCAATTTGTCAAGTCGAACATGATATAATATTAAATGGAAAAAAATACAAGAAATAATTTAATAGATTCAGCTTTTAAAGAGATATATGAAAAGGGGTACCAAGGTGCTTCTATGACTAGCATTTTAAATGATGCAAAAGTACATAAAGGATCTATGTATCATTTTTTTGCAAATAAAAAAGAGTTGGCTTTGATATCTATAAAAGAAAAAATCTATGTACGGTTTGATGAAAGATATAACATAATATTACAGCAAGATTCAAACTATATAGAAGCTTTTATTGAAAGTATTAAAGATGTTACCCAAAGGGATTTTAACAAAGGTTGTCCCATAGCAAATATTGTACAAGAGATGTCAAATATTGATAATGACTTTAAAGTTTTGATGGAGGAGATTTATTTAACTTTTAGAAAAAATATAAAAGATATTTTAGATAAAGCAATTGGAAAAAAAGAGATGAAGCAATGTAATACAACAAAATTAGCGCTTTATATAGCTTCAACTTTAGAAGGTGCAATACTTTCAGCAAAAGCGACAGGAAATGTACAAGATTATGTGGATGTGATAGATATACTCTCCTCTTATATCTTATCTTTTAAGATATAAGAAGAAAGCTTTATTGTCCCATTGCAGATTTTGTTGCAAAAATAACTATTCCTATAGCAAATAATAAAATCACTAAAAGTGAAATTATCTTATAAAAAGAGAGTTTTAAAGTGATATTTTCCTTGTTTTTGTTTTCAAGGTTATTATATTTTATACAAATATATAATAAAACAAATCCCAAAATCGTACTAATAACTTCAATTATAAAAAGTGTTTGAGACATGGGTATTGGGCTTACAGGAAATATTTTAAATAAATCAGAAATATAAACAGCAATATAACATATTGCAAAAAATGCTGAGATAATTACAGAGTATGCTTTATTTTTTATTACTAAATACGCACCTAGAAAACTTAAAATTCCAAGTGATGTAAGAAAAATATTAAACAAAGTAAGAACAAAAGGTGAATAAGAAGAAAAATCTCTTGTTTCTATGGGGCCACCAGGAACTAAGATAGTTAAAAGTATTGATAATAAAATCAATAAAAAAGCTATTATATAATTAATTTTCATAATTTAATTATACTAACTATTCTATAACACTCCAATTAAGTTTAATTGTGATAGGACTTATCCTATCACAATTTTAGATTTTGAATTTATATTTAAAAACTCTCCCATTCATCGCTATCTTTTTTTGGTTTAATAACTTCTTCTTTTGTTTTAGGTTTTGTTTTTTGTTTAGTTTCTTTTTCGATTGGCATATCAGCTTTTTCTTTTTTTTCATTTTCTTTAGCTATAACAGTATCTTTCCCTTTAAACTCTTTAGTCTCTGCATCACTTACTATATATTTAGCTATTTGATCTGTTAGGCTTGCTATATCTTGTGTCTCAGATGCTATCATAGCATTCTCTTGTGTTTGTTGATCTAATTGATTTACTGCATCATTGATTTGTTCTATTCCTGTAAGTTGTTCTTTCGAAGCATTTTCAATATCGGAGATTAGATTTGTTGTTTCTAGGATACCTTCATTTAACATTTTATATCCTTTTATCATCTCTCCAGCTATATCTTTTCCATCATTTGCTTTATTTGTTGCATTTTCAACTAATGATTTTATCTCACTTGCTGCTTCAGCACTTCTTGAAGCTAGATTTCGCACTTCCCCTGCAACTACAGCAAATCCTTTTCCTGCTTCGCCTGCAGTTGCTGCTTCTACTGCTGCATTTAAGCTTAGGATATTTGTTTGGAAAGCTATTTGGTCTATTACCGTTATAGCTTCTTTTATTGCAGTAACTTGTACATTGATATCTTCCATAGCTACTGTTGTATCATTAGCTAGTTTTTCACCTTTGTTTGCTGATGCACTTACTTCAGTTGATAGTTGAGACATTTTTGCTATATTTTCTGTATTACTTCTAATATTACTTGTTATCTCTTCTAATGCTGCAGCTGTTTCTTCAAGTGAACTTGCAGCTTCATTTGAACTTTGATTTAGTTTATCTACGTTATTTAATAAACTATTTGAACTCTTGTCTAGTGTTAAACCATTTGATTTATTTTCTACTAACATTTCTGTTATTGAATCACCTAAGTTATTTACTCCTGAGGCTAATTTTAAAAGATGTTTTTTTAAGTTTTTTGTAGATATTTTATTTAAATAATTATATGACGAGTATTCTTCTACAATATCTAGTACATTGTTAATATTATTTTCTAGATTATCTGCCATTTTATTTAGTACATCTTTTAGTTGCATTAAAGCTGGGTTTGATACATTTAAATCTAATCTTTGTACTAAGTCACCTTGTTCAAACTCTCCTAATACTGCAATAGTCTCATCTATTAATTTCCTATCTTCTTCTATTCCTATTTTTGTTTTCTCTATATTTTCATTTACTACTTTTGCCATATTTCCAAATTCATCTGTTGAGTCGATTTTTATCGATTCTACTTCTGGTATCTCTCGATTTAAGTATTTAAAGAAGTCTATTAATCCTGTTTGGAAAGTATTTAATAAGGAAGTTATATTTCTTGGTAATGCTATTGCTAAGAAAATTATTAAAGCTAATATTATTATAGATATTATTGTAATTAATAATTTTATATTTGAATTTAATTTCTTAACAGCCGGTCCAATTAAATCTTGATCTGCTTTAATCGATAATTTAACCTCTTCACTTAAATTTGCAATTTCAGGACCAATAACATCTAATTTCTTGTCAACTACTTCTCTTCTTTTAATCGTGTTATTATATATATCTGTTACTGCTTTTGTATATTTTTGTATCAAATCAATTGCTTCATCAAGTTTACTTATTCTATTAGTGTTTTTTATAGTGCTTTTTAGTGCAGTTAAGTTTTTAGACAAAATATCAAATTCACTTTCTACTCTATTGTAGTCATCTTTAGATTCTGTACCTAAAAACTTCATTGTATAAAGTCGTGCTAATAATAAGCTTCTAATTGCTGAACCTGTGAGATAAGAAGTTTCATGATCTTTTTCATTTTTTGTAGCTTTAAAAACAGAAGATAAAATAGTTTCAATTTTTTTACCATCTACATTTAATATGGTATTTAATATTTTATCTTTATCTTTTGTATATTTTACTATTTCATAAAAGCTATCTTTGTATTCTTTTAAATCTTTATCTATTTCCAAGACTTTTGGAGCACGAGCTGGATTTTGAATCTCTTTTTTTGCTACATTAAGAAATTTTTCTGTTTTTTTGTAAGAATCTTCGAACGTATCTATATCTTTTTGTGTAGCTGAACCTAAATACTTAATAGCACTAATTCTTATCTCTAACATATTTGCTTGAACACGAGAAGCTAGAACAGTATCTTTTGCCATCTCTCTGTATGAATTAAATCCATCACCTGCTTTATTAATTGAATATATACTATATCCTGCTAAGCAGAGAATTAGACCAATTATTAAAATAAATGAAGAGACTAACTTCATTTTGATTGTCATATTTTTAAACATATTTTTTCTCCCTTTTTATTCTTCTATTTATTATTAGAACTTAAATTAAACAATTTTGATTATATTATTCAATATTATTTAAGTGAATACAAAACTCTATTCCATAGACACTTTTTTCTTTAAATTTATTATTTGTTATTGCAATTTCTCCTTTGTAATATTCTTCAATAATCTTCTTTGATATATATAGACTCATATCTAAAGGAATATCATCTATATCTCCACCACTACTATTAATAATAATTATGGTTTTATTTTTTTTAGTTTTAATTACTATAAGTTTAGATTTTGTTTCATCTTTCAAAATATTTATTAGTGAAGTCAATATATGTAAAAATATTTGTGATAATTCATTTTCATATCCAATAATATAATTGGCAGTAAAACAATCAGTTTTGATAGAGATGTTATATTTTTTTAAAAGAGGAGTAAGAAAAGATAATATATTTTGCAAAGTATTATTAATATTAAATGATTTTAATTTTTTTTTATCAGATATAAAAATATCGAAATAATTAATAGTATTTATAATTGATTTAATATTTTCATTTATTTTAATTAATGTATCAGTATACATATATTCTGTTACTAAATTATGTTCGCTATTAAGCAAAGTACCAGAGGAAATATTATATATTTTATTTAGTGAAGTTTTACATTCATTCATTACATCAGTTAACTGTAAAATTCTAGAATCTTTTTCACTAAATAAATCATTTTTATTCATAGGCATCTTTTAATTTTATTTAATTTTATTATGTAATAGTTAATTATTATCTTACTCTTATATTTAAGTTATAATCTATATCCTATAGGATAAATCACCTTCTATATTTAATAATTTATATATAAATTATTAATAAATATATTAAAAAATTTAATAATGTAAAAATGTATTAAATAATTTATATATAAAAAATTTAATAATGTAAAAATACATAAAAGTATTTTATATAGGGAATAGTATTCTTTATCTTCTAAGAATCAAATTTATCCTATGGGATAAAGATAAAAAAAAACTCTAAGTATATAATATGGATTTTTTAATTAAAAATTTTTCTACTTTAACACTTAATTTTCATAATTCATAGTGTTAATATCAATATAATAGTTTTACAGGAATAAATAAAAATGAATATTTTTACTAATTCATCAGAATTCGAGATTGATATTTTTCATCAAAAAATATCAAAAAATATCAAAAAAAGAAGATTAGAAAAAAATTTAAATCAGTTAGATGTTGCTTTGGATATAGGTATAACTTCAGTTGCGTTTTATTCAAATTGTGAAAATTGCAAATATGGGAAACATTTTAATTTAGGACATATTTATAAATTAGCAAAGCTTTTTAATATTGAACCATATGAATTATTGATATAAATACTTAGGAATAAACTGTTAAAAAACTAAGTAATTACTAATAATAACTTAATATATTTATTTAAAAAATAGAAATTTATCCTCGGTATTTTATTTTTCAAATTATAGAGTTTGAACTAATAAATGATACAATATAATCATAGAAATAGAAGATTTAAAGTTATTTGATAGTTTTTATACAGCTACTACTGGTATCCCAAACAGTTTAGTTAAATATTATCTTTACAGTCAGCTTGGACAGAGGCTTTTAATTTATCTTATAAAACAAATTTTTTACTATAGAAATCTTATAAAATAGCTTAGAAAATTTATAAAAATATAATAGACAATAAACTCTTTTTTATATAAAATAAAAGAAAAGAAAAAGAAGGGAGAATATATGAAAACTTTTATTTTTAGTGTAGTACTAGGGTCAACATTACTTTTTGCACAAGGTTTTACTTTATCTAGTGATGATATCTCAGGTCAGTTATCAAATGATCAAGTCTTTAATGGTTTTGGGTGTAGTGGAAAAAATATTTCACCAAAACTTACTTGGGAAAATGCTCCCAAAGAAACTAAATCATTTGCAATTACAGCTTATGATCCAGATGCACCAACAGGGAGTGGCTGGTGGCATTGGGTGGTTTTTGATATACCAAAAGATAAAATCTCTTTAGAAAAAGGCTTTGGAAATAATGAACAAAAAGATATAGTACAAAGTATCACAGATTTTGGAAAATCAGGATTTGGTGGAGCTTGCCCTCCTGTAGGAGATAAACCACATAGATATATATTTACAGTTTATGCTTTAGATGTAGATAAATTAGGTCTTGATAAAAATGCAAATGCAGCACTTGTAGGGTTTTATTTAAACTCACATACTTTAGCTAAATCATCAGTTATGGCTTATTATGGGAGATAAGTAAAAAAGTTTTCATAAAATAAGGAGAGTTCATGGTAGATTGGGGTCAGGCTTATGCAGCTATTTATAGAGCTAAAAATGAGTATTTAAAACCTGTTAAATATTTAGATGAAGTATTTTTTGATGATTTATTAGGTATTGAACATCAAAAAGAAGAGATTATGAAAAATACTCAAAGATTTATTGATGGTTTACCTTCAAACAATGTGTTACTTTGGGGTGCAAGAGGTACTGGAAAATCTTCACTTATAAAAGCTGTTTTAAATGAATATAAATCTCAAAAATTAAGATTGATAGAGATTGATAGGGAAGATTTAGATGATTTGATAGAGATAATAGACAAGATAAGGGATTTACCATATAAGTTTATAATTTTTTGTGATGATTTATCTTTTGAAGAAGGAGAAAGAGGTTACAAAGGGTTAAAAAGAATATTAGAAGGTTCTATTGAGTCAACACCTAAAAATGTAAAGATTTATGCCACCTCAAATAGAAGACACCTAATTACAGAATATCACAGTGATAATGAAGGTACAAAAGTAGCTGCAAATGGAGAGATACATTATGGTGATAGTGTAGAAGAAAAAATCTCTTTAAGTGATAGATTTGGTTTATGGCTATCTTTTTACCATGGAACTCAACAAGAGTATTTAAAGTTAGTTGATTTTTATTTTAAAGATTACCAAGGTAATAAAGAAGAACTATATAAATATGCACTCATGTTTGCCCAAAGTAGAGCAAGTAAAAGTGCAAGAACAGCAAAACAGTTTTTTAATAGTTTTTCAAATAAATTAGAGGATGGATTTTGATTTTAAATGATTTAAAAAACTATTTAGAAGAGACAGCTATTATTGATTTTACAAATCAAGAGATACAAAGTTTAGCAAAAAGTTTATCGAAGAACTGTAATAATGATGAACAAATTGCTAAAAACTGTTTTGAGTATGTAAGAGATGAAGTACATCATAGTGGTGATATAAAAGCAGATATTACTACTTGTAAATCTAGTGACGTATTGCAACATAAGACTGGTTGGTGTTATGCCAAATCTCATCTTTTAGCAGCACTTTTAAGAGCAAATAATATTCCCACTGGGTTTTGTTATCAACGTCTTAGTTGTGGTGAATATGAAGATGATAAATATTGTTTACATGGTTTAAATGCAGTGTATTTAGAAAAATATGGTTGGTATCGTATAGACCCAAGAGGGAATAAGCAAGGTGTAGATGCTCAATTTACTCCACCTATTGAAAATTTGGCATTTAAATTAGAAGAGAACGAATATGATTTGGCACAAATCTATGATAAACCTTTAGAGATTGTAATAAATAGTTTACAATCCCATGAAAATTATAAACAGATGTCAAAAAATCTTCCTTTGACAAATGAGTTTATAAGAAGAGTAAAATTAGAAGATGCAAAAGAATTAAGCCTTTTAGTGTCAGGTTTATTGCCTTATCTATTTAAACAAGTTCCTTCATGGTTTGAAGAGGAGATTAGTAAAGAGAGTTTTGAAAAAAGATTAAAAGATAAAAGTTATGAACACTATATTTATATTATTGATAAAAAAATAGTTGGATTTATAGCTATAAAAGAAAAAAATCATCTTTTCCATCTTTTCGTTGATGAATCATTTCATAAAAAAGGAATTGCTAAAAAACTTTTTGAGTGTGTTAAAACCAATATGGATGTAACAAATATGAAGGTCAATGCCTCTTTATACTCTATACCTGTTTATAGATCATTTGGTTTTAAAAAGAGTGGAAAAGAAGAAAACTACCAAGGTTTAGAGTATCAACCAATGGTATATGAAAGTAAATAAATGAGAAGAAGTGAATTTAATATAGAAGATAAAGAGATAATAAAAGAGATATTAGATGAGTGTGAATCTGGTACATTGAGTTTAATATCAAAAGGTAAACCTTATGGAGTGGCTGTAAATTTTGTATATTATGAAGATAAGATATATATTCATGGTGCAAAAGAGGGAAGAAAGGTAGAATCTATAAGGGAAAATCCATTTGCATCTTTTTTAGTAATAAACCCATTTTCTTTAATTCCATCATATTTTAGTGATACTATGGCAGCTTGTCCTGCAACTCAATTTTTTGCTTCTGTTATATGTGAAGGTAATATCAAGACAATAGACAATCCAAATAAAAAAGCTATAGTTTTAAACAAACTTATGGAAAAGCTTCAAAGTGAAGGTGGCTACGAAACAATTGCTTTTGATAAACCTATGTATAAAAAGATGTTGGAAAATACAGCAGTATTTGAACTTGATATACAAACTATTAGTTGTAAAGTAAAAGTAGGTCAAAATCTTTTAGAGGATAAAAAAGAGGGTATTATAGATAAACTTCAGAAAAGAGATAGTAAATTAGATAAGAAAACTATTGAGATGATAAACAAATTTTATAAATAAAAGGCAAAAAATGAATCTAAATAAACTAAAAGATGCCGAAAACTATTTTTTTGAACTTTATCCAAAAGGGTTTGAGGATGAAGCTTTACAAGTTATCATAAAAAGACACAATACAGCTAAAATAGGAAATGAAGTACAAGAACTGTTTTCAAAAGATAATTTTGCAATGCCCCAACTAATTTGTGACAACTTTGTAAAAATTGTTTCAAAATCATCTTTAATCTCACTTTTTGAAAAACCAAAAGTAAGAGATATGGTAAAAAGCATGAGTATAGATCAAAAAGATATGTTTAGTATTGCTTTATACGATTTGCTTTATGAGGACAAAAAAGATGGTTTTGAAAGTTTAGTTGAGATTTTGGCTTTGTTTAAACTTGCTAAATGGTCTATCGTATCTTTGATTCCTTACTATTTTGCAAGGCAAAAAGAGTTTTTTATAAAACCAACAACTACAAAAAATATAATAAAACATTTTGAATTGGAAAAGATAGTATATAAACCAAAACCTACTTATGAATTTTATGTGGAGTATAAAAAAATATTAAATGAGATGAAATCAAAAGTTGATAAAAAAATCACACAGGACAATGCAGGTTTTACAGGATTTTTGATGATGAGTATGGAAGAAGAGAATTAAAAATAATGTTGAGTTTAAAAAAATATTGGAATAAAATCCTAATTGTATTATTGTCTTGTCTAATTATATTTTTTGCTTTTAGTTATAGTTTGGATTTAAAAGGTAAAGAGCTAGTTGATGAAAGTTTTACCCAAGCTGTGATTGTATTTGGTAGTGCAAAAGCTTTAAATGCAGTTATATCTTTAGCTCAAGGAACTGAACTTGACTTGCCTTTTCTAACCGTTGCTATTGGTGAAGTGTTGGACCCTATAAATGATTTGGTTGAACAGTTTTCTTTGGTGATGTTAATAAGTATGACCTCTCTTGGTATCCAAAAGATTATGATGAATTTTGTAACTAATAATATTTATAATTATACTTTATTGTTTTGTTTACTATTTTTCAATATTTGGCTTTTTTATAGGTTTTCAAAGGATGAGGGATTTAGAACACTTTTTTTCAAGTTTACAGTGATACTTATCTTTTTAAGATTTGCTGTACCTTTGATTGGTATTGTAAATGAATTTACCTATAATAGTTTTGTGAAACAAGACTACAATATAGAAAAACTAAATGAAAATATAGTAAAAGTAAAAGATGAAGTAAATCAAGTAACAGTAGATACAATAAAACAAAAACAAGATAGTTCTTTTTTATCTAAAATAGCTGAAAAGTTTGATTCTGAGTATTATAATAAAAAGATTGACGAATACAAAAAAGCTGTAGATAACTCTAGTGAGTTTATTATAGATTTAATTATAGCCTTTGTATTTCAAACTATTCTTTTGCCCCTTGTATTTTTATTTGCCCTTTATCATTTGGTTAGGGGTATTTTTAATTTAGGAAGATAACTTTAGAAGTATTGTTATTAGTTAATTTTTATTAGATCTATGTAAAGGAAAGATTTGATTGATTTAAAAATAGCTACCCTTGAAGATATTGAAGAAATTTTAAAATTACACAATAGATATCAAGTAGATACAATAAGTGAAGAGGATAAAAAAGATGGGTTTATAACAACTACTTTTACAAAAAAGCAGTTAACTTCACTTATAAAAGAGGAACAAGGACTTTTTATAGCAAAAAAAGATGAAAAGATAGTTGCTTATGTTATGGCTGCTTCTTGGGGATATTGGTCAGCATGGCCCATGTTTGTTCATATGATAAAAGATTTGCCAAATGTAAAATTTCAAGGAGTTACTTTAAGTATAGATAACTCATATCAATATGGACCAGTTTGTGTTGATAAAAGTGTAAGGGGAACAGAAGTATTAAAACTTATTTTTGATTTTGCAAGAGAACAGATGAATAAAAGATATCCTATTTTGGTAACTTTTATAAATAAGATAAACCCAAGATCATACGAAGCTCATACTAGAAAATTGGGACTTGAAGTTGTAAAAGAGTTTCAGTTTAATAATAACAACTATTATGAACTTTGTTATAATACATCTAAACCATTGAATTAAAGGATAAACAATGCAACCTCGAATAAGTATGATTACATTGGGTGTAAAAGATATAAAAAAATCAATAGAATTTTACCAAAATGGTTTGGGATTTAAAAGGTTTGAACCTTATGATGATAATGTTGCATTTTTTGAGTTAAATGGAACTTGGCTTGGTCTTTTTGGAAAGGAGGCTTTAGCAAAAGATGCAAATGTAGAATATAACGAAAGTAGTTTCAATGGTTTTTCATTGGCCCATAATCTCACTTCAAAACAACAAGTTGATACAGTTTTTGCTGAAGCTTTAAAGGCAGGTGCTATAGAGACTAAAAAGCCACAAGAGGTTTTCTGGGGTGGATATAGTGGTTATTTTAAAGATCCAGATGGCTATCTTTGGGAGATAGCCTATAATCCATTTATGTGGATTGGACCTAAAGATTAAACAGCAATAATAGCTTCAATCTCTATTTTTAAATCTGGATGAAAAAGTTTGTTAACTTGCACCAAAGAACTTGCGGGTAGATTTTCTTTGTAGATTTCAAAAAGAGTGGTTCTTAGTTCATCTACTCTTTCAAAATCGGTAACAAAAATAGTCACCTTGATGATATTTTTTAAACTGCTGTTTTCTGCTTTTGCAATTTTTTCTATTTGTTTAAATATCTCTTTTGCTTGAAACTCTATTGTTTGAGTTTGAGCTATAGAACCAAAGGCACTTAAACCTGATAGATAAAGCAGATTATTGTGTTTTACTGCATGTACATAAGGACCTACAGGTTTATCTATATTGTCATAGTTTTTTCGTATTGGTTTCATCTTATTTTCCATCTATATCTCTAAATCTTTCAACCATCCATTGGGGATACTCTTTATTTAAAGCACTGATTTTATCCAGTCTTTCAAGTTCCATTTCATTTAAAATGATATTTGTTGATTCTATGTTATCTTTGAGTTGTTCTACCCTTTTAGCTCCAATGATGGTACTTGTGATTGCTTTTTGTGTTTCAACCCAAGATAAAGCCACTTGCGCAACAGATACTTGATGAGCTTTTGCAATCTTTTTTAACACCTCAATAATCTCATAAGTTTTATCTTTATTTAGTGGTGGAAAATCAAAGTTTGCTCTTCTTGCATCGTTTGTTTTATTATCTTTTGAATATTTTCCACTTAAAAAACCACCACTTAATGGACTCCAAGGCATGATAGATAGATTTTGATCCAGTGCTAAAGGTATAAGTTCCCTTTCTATATCTCTAGCTGAGAGTGAATAGTGGTATTGTAACGCTACAAATTTATGCCAAGCATTTTTTGAAGCTATGCAATTGGCTTTCATAACCATCCAAGCGGGCCAGTTACAAACACCTAAGTATCTTACTTTTCCACTTTGAACTATATCATTAAGGGAACGCATAATCTCTTCTATATCTGTGAAGCTGTCTGTTCCATGAACATATAAAATATCTATATGGTCTGTTTGTAGTCTTTTTAAACTATCCTCCACTGAGTTAAAGATATGATATCTTGATAGCCCTGAGTGGTTTGGTTTCTCTTTCATCATACTTCTTACTTTTGTAGCTATCACCACTTCATCTCTTGGGATATTTAAATCTTTTAAAGCTTGACCTAAAAGTTGTTCAGATTCTCCATATGAATATATATTTGCAGTATCGATAAAGTTTATACCACTTTCAAAAGCAGTTTTTACAATATTGTTTACCTCTTCTTGGTCTGATTTTCCTATATGTTCCCAAAATCCACCTCTAGTCCCTCCAAAGGTCATTGTGCCTAAACAAAGTTCCGATACTAATAATCCTGTATTGCTTAATTTGTTGTATTTCATAATAATATCTCCTTAAAATTAATAAGAAAATATTAACGCATAAGTGAAATAATAGTGATGCTAGATTCAATCAAAAAATTGTAAAAATCAAATATTTATAAATCTCTATATCTTTTAGGTGTTATCTCTGCTCTTTTTTTAAAAAAATTTATAAAATGGGGTGGCTCTTCAAAGCCTAAACTAAAAGCAATATCAGAAACAGACCAAGGTGTGTGTTTAAGTAGTATTTTTGCTTCTTGTAAAACTCTGTTTGAGATAAGTTCAGAAGTAGTTTTTCCTGTAATCTCTTTTAAGACTTTATTTAAATGATTTGTGTGTATATTTAAATTTTTGGCAAAATCATTTGCACTTCGTAGATCAAATCTTTGATAGGGCGATTCTATAGGGAACTGTCTTTCAAGTAGTTCAGTAAAAAGAGTTGCAATTTTAGTTGCACGATCTTCATTTTTTAGATTGGTTGTGATTGCAGGTTGCATCTTCATGGCATAATGAATCAGTTCAAAACAAAGGTTTCTTAAAACATCATATTTATAAGCATAATCTGAATTTATCTCATCAAACATCTTTTCAAATATCTTTTCCACATCTTCTAAAGCCTTTTCATCAAGAATAAAGAGTTTATTTTGGTCTGCTTGGAAAACTGGGTATTGTCTTATTGAGCCAAATTTATGAAAAAAAGTCTCTGTAAAGATACAAAAACAACCACTTTGATTCTCATCCAAAGGTTCCCAACTGTATGGCACTAAAGGGTCAGAAAACATCAAAGCATATTTTTCACTTACAAAACTTTTATCGGCATAATCAACTTTGATTTTACCTTTTAAAAGGGTGATTTTAAAAAAATCTCGCCTGTTAAAAGCAATGGGTTTTGTTTTTGAGTTGTTTCTTTTAAAGATATTAAAATGACCAATATCATTCTCTAACTCTTTTGGAATATACTCAAATTTATTTCTTTGATAAAATTCTTCTAGGTTTTCTCTATTTTTCATAACTTAATCATACAAAAATCAAATATTTATTGTCAAGAGTTTTAAAGATTATTATTAGATTTAGGATATTTTATTATAATTACTTTTTAATAATAAGGATAAAGATGTTTATAGTTTTACTTACATATACAAAACCATTAGAAGTTGTTGATGATTATTTAGAAGCACATGTAAAATATTTAAAAGAACAATATAAAGAAGGAAATTTTATAGCATCAGGAAGAAAGATACCAAGAGATGGTGGAGTGATACTCTCAAAACTTGATTCAAAAGAGAAGTTACAAGAAGTGCTTGCAAAAGACCCTTTTAAACTTGCAAATGTTGCAAATTATGAAATAATAGAATTTGTACCAAGTATGACATCAGATGAGTATGAAAATTTGAAAGAAAATTCTTAATATGAATAGTATTAGTGTTTTAGGTAGTGGTTGGTTAGGTTCCCCATTAGCTCAAACATTATCAAAAGAGTTTTCCATAAAATTATCTACAACTTCATATGAAAAATATGAAAACTTAAAAGATGAAAATATCACACCATTTATTGTCGACATAAATAATTTAAGTGGGGAGATTGATAAGTTTTTATCTTCAGATATTTTGATTATAAATATACCTTCAAAAAATATTGATGGATTTAAAGAGTTGATAAAACATATACTAAATTCAAGTATTAAAAAAATTGTTTTTATTAGTTCAATTTCAGTATTAAAAGACGAAACAAGTCCCTTACTTGAAATAGAAAATCTATTTAAAAAGACAAATCTTGAAATAACAATTTTAAGATTTGCAGGACTTATAGGATATGGAAGAAATCCTGCAAAATTTTTCCCAAATGGAAAAGTTGTAAAAGATACAAATACACCTGTGAATATGATACATAGAGATGATTGCATAAACATAATAAAAAAAGTAATCAAGCAAGATATTTTTGATGAAACTTTTAATTGCGCTGCTCCTTCCCATCCCACAAAAAAAGAGTTTTATACCTATTGTGCAAAAGTATCAGGTTTGCCTGTTCCCACTTTTGATTCAGGGAAAAATGAAAGTAATAAAAAAATAGTAAAAAGTGATTTGCTTGTATCAAAACTAAACTATAAATTTATTCATGAAGATTTGATGAAAATAGTATTTTAAAAAGGAAAAATCATTTTGACTTATGTAGTGCCAAATTATTTTATTGAAAACAAATATAAAAATCTTTTAAAAATAGATGATTTATTGTGTTTAAATTATATTACTAAAACACAAAACTCCAATGTATATGCAAGAACCACAATGCATAGTATGGGTATAGTACTTGAAGGTTCAAAAGTGATTCATCTAAGTAATGAAGATATTAATATAGAAAAAACAGATATATTTTTTCTTACTCAAAATAACTATTATATGAGTGAAAGATTGGTTAATGATTCTAAATACAAGTCTTTATTAGTATATTTTGATGATAAATTTATTTTTGATTTTATAAATAAATATAATATTCAAATCAATACAAAAGATGAAGAGAGTACAGTAAAGGCAAGTTATAAAAGTGATAAATTATTTGAAAATAGTGTGCAAACTTTTCAAGAATATTTAAAAGTCGATTTCAATGAAAATCTTTTAAAACTTAAAATTGAAGAGATATTTCTACAAGCAATAAAACACAATGAAAAGAAGATGTACTCATTTTTTAATTCCATTTTAGCTACAAGTCAAGATAGAATCAAATATATACTAGAATCAAACATTGACCTTATCCAAACCCTTGATGATATGTGTAAAATCACAAGGCTATCAGAAAATAAAATTAGAAGATATATTAAAAAAGAGTTTAACCAAACTCCAAAAATATGGCTTGATACAAAAAGATTAGAAAAAGCAGTTTTACTTTTAACTAATACAAATAAAAGTATCTCAGATATATCTACAACTTGTGGATACTCTACTGTTTCATGGTTTATTTCTCAATTTAAAAAATACTACAATCAAACACCTAAAGAATTCCGACATAAAATCTAAGATTTCTTGTACATATATATTTTAAACTTTTGTAAAATACTTATAGATTTACAAAAAGGAAGAGTATGAAAAAAATATGTATGGGATTAATCTTTAGTGTTGGTTTGTTATTTGCCCAAGGTTTTACTTTAAGTAGTAATGATATACAAGGACAACTTTCAAATGAACAAGTTTTTAATGGCTTTGGTTGTACAGGGAAAAATATCTCTCCAGAACTTTCTTGGAAAGATGCACCTAAAGGAACAAAATCTTTTGCAATAACTGCTTATGATCCTGATGCTCCAACAGGAAGTGGTTGGTGGCATTGGGTAGTTTTTAATATCCCAAAAGATAAAACAAGTTTAGAAAAAGGTTTTGGAAATAAAGAGTATTCAAATATCATTCAAAGTGTGACTGACTATGGTAAAACTGGTTTTGGTGGTGCTTGTCCTCCCGTTGGAGATAAGGCTCATAGATACATTTTTACAGTGTATGCTTTAGATATAGATAAACTTGATTTAAATAAAAATGCATCAGCAGCTTTGGTTGGATATATGATTAATGCCCATGCAATAGAAAAATCATCAATTATGGCTTATTATGGAAGATAATTTATGAAAGAATCAAATAGTTGGAATGCAAACAAATATAAAAAACATGCAAATTTTGTATCAAATTTGGCATTAGGGGTAGTTGAATTACTAAATCCAAAAGAGGGTGAAAAAATTTTGGATTTAGGTTGTGGAGAGGGAACTTTAGCTTTAGAGATAAAAAAATCAAAAGCTGAAGTTATTGGTATAGATTTAAGTAAAGATATGGTTGAAAAAACAAAATCTAAAGGAATAATAGCAAGTGTTGGAAGTGCTACAGATTTGGATTTTGAAAATGAGTTTGATGCAGTCTTTTCAAATGCAGTATTGCATTGGGTAAAGAATAGTGAACTTGCAATTGATAAGATAAATAAAGCATTAAAAAAAGAGGGTAGATTTGTAGCTGAATTTGGAGGCTATGGAAATATTAAGAGTCTAACTGATGCTATGCAAGAAGTTTTTGATAAGTATCCTTTCTGGGGAGGCTTTAATAATCCTTGGACTTTTTTAAGTGATATAGAGTATAAAACGCTTTTGGAAAATAATGGCTTCAGTGTAGAATATATAGAACTAATACCAAGACCAACACCGATTGATGATATCACAAATTGGTTAGATATATTTGCAAATGGCATAACAAAAAATTTAACAGCTGAGCAAAAAGTATTATTTAAAGAAGAAGTAAAAAAGATATTAAAACCAAAACTATATAATGAAAAAGATGCTTGGATTGCTGATTATGTAAGATTAAGAGTTAAGGCTATTAAATGTAACTAGTAGGAAAATCCTACCAGTTATTTTTCATTAGATCTTGTTCTTTCATCGCAGTTGTTAAAACTTCGTAGCCTTTTAGTTCTTCTTGTCCTGGTTTTTTAATAAATAAAGATTTTAAAGTCATAATATTTAATTAGTTTTTATAACTATTTGTTAAAATTGTTAAAATTATTAAGGTTTTTAATGAATGAAATAGATAGTAAATTTTATTATGATAAGTTAAGAAAAGCTTGCAATCAATATTATAAATTCAGTGATGAATCATTTGAAGCTTTTAAAGATATCTGTTTTATAAAAGAGGTCAAAAAAGGAGAAGTTCTACAAGATACATACTCAAAAGCCAAATATATCTATTTTATTTGTAAAGGGATACTTCGTACTTTTTATTTGGGTGAAAATGGACAAATATATACAAAAAACCTTTTTAGTGAGAACTACTTTTCTGCTTCAAAGGTCTCTTTACTTACAAAAGAGGATTCATATCTAAATATAGAGGCTTTAGAAGATAGTACACTTATTTTTATAGATTTTGAAGGGTATAAAAAACTAATAAAAGAAAATATAGAGTTTAAAGATTTTTATATCAACTATTTGGAAAAAAACTGGGTGATTGTAAAAGAGAAAAATGAGATTTCATTGATTATTGATGATGCTACAACTAGATATCTAAACTTTATAAAAAATAATCCAAATATAGAAAATAGGATACCCCAACATCATATCGCAAACCATTTAGGGATTACACCTACCCAACTTAGTAGAATTAGAAAAAAATTAAAAAATCAACATATGTAAATGACAAATTAAATTAAATATAATACTATTCCAAAAAAAGGAATATTTATATGAATGAAAATGTAAAAGCACATATTTGGGTTATCTTAGCAACATTTTTAATTGCTGGATCATTTATCGTCTCAAAAAAACTATCTGGAATAATTGATCCAATTTCATTAACTTTATTACGGTTTGTTTTCGCCTCAATAGTGTTAGCTCCTATAATATTTATAAAACAAAAATATAGAAGCAAAATAATACAAACTTTTAAAAGGGCTTTAGTTATAAGTTTATTTTACTCTTTGTATTTTATTGGTCTATTCAAAGCTTTGGAGTACACAACAGCTTTAAATACTGGAACACTATTTACTTTAGTTCCTCTTTTGACAGCATTTTTTGCTATTTTTGTGTTTAAACAAAAAATCACTATTTTTCAATTTTTTATATATTTAGTAGGTATTGTTGGAACTTGTATAGTTGTATTTAAAGGGGATTTTCAACTGTTTTTAAATCTTTCATTAAATTATGGAGATATTATATTTTTATTTGCAATTATAGCTATGGCTTTTTATTCAATTAGTGCAAAATATTTTTATAAAGAGGGTGATGAAGTATTAGTTTTAACTTTTATGACTTTAATAGGTGGTATTATCTGGATGGGCTTAGCTTTAGTGTTTTTAGATATACCTTTACAATGGGAAAAAATAAACGGTGATCTATTTTTATATATGTCTTATTTAGCTATTGCTGCAACACTTTTTACTGTATATTTAAATCAAAAAGCAACAATAATTTTGGGACCTAAAAAAGTTATGTCGTATATTTATATAAATCCAGCTGCAATTGCACTTTTGATGGCTTTATTTTATTCTCAAACTGTGAGTTTATGGATTATTTTAGGGATATTAATCTCAGCACTTGCTACAGTGGTGTTATTACTAAAGAGTTAGATTTTAAATAATCTTTTTACTTTTTAAAACTTCTTTAACTATTTTTTTTCTTAGCTTTAGATTTTTCATATCTTTTATATTGGCATTTAAAGCAAAAAACCAAATATTTGAATTAGTTTCAACATATCCAACATACCAACCAATTTCTTGATTCCAACCAGTTTTACCTCTTAGAGTATAGTTTTGTGTTTGTTCATTTATAATAAGATTTTTAACAATTTCAAGATTTTTTTTACTAAAAGGCAAGTGATTTTGATATAACTTTTTTAAAAAACTTATTTGCTCTAAAGCAGATATCTTTATATCTCCATCTAACCAAAAAGTTGTTTTATCTTTTCCTGTTTTTTTATTTCCATAATCTATTTTATCTAAATAATTTAAATATGTTTTATTATCAATCTTTTGTGCAAATGTTTGAAAACACCAAACACAAGAGTATTTAATAGCACTTTGCAAGGTTTGGTTTTTGTTCCAAGGTTCATAAAACCTTTTTTTCCCATCCCACTTGATAATAGTATTTGTATCTACTACTTTTTCTTCTAATGCTATTAGAGTATGTGGGATTTTAAAAGTTGAAGCTGGAATAAATCTTTCTTTTACCCTTTTTTCATTGTAAATGAAATTTAGATTTTTTATTGAAGAGAGTACAAAAGTACCCTCAATATCATATTTTTTAAAGATTCTTTCTATTTCTAAATCATTTGCAAATAGAAAATTTAAAAGTAAAAAAAAAGTAAATATAACTCTTATCATCTTTTGTCTATACTATATCTTCCTGCACCTAAAAACATAAGTGCAATTGCACCTAACATAAATAGTAAAGGTGTCTCAATAATCAAACCACCAGTTTTTGCATTTAAACTAAATAGATGAGATGAATGTGCTAAAAATATTGCCACTGCCATAGTTAGAGCATAAATTAAACTACTTATTCTTGTATATAGACCAATTATGATTAAAATTGGAACTAAAATCTCTCCAATATAAACTCCATAGGCCAAAAACTCTGGTAAACCATTTGTTACAACTAGTTTTTTTATACCATTAATTCCAGATTGATATTTTTTATAACCATGAAATATCATTAAAACACCTAACATAAGTCTTAATATCAGTTTTCCAACATTATCACTTAGTATTCTATATAAAAAATTTTCCAACGTCCTCATAATAAACTCCTTCATTTTATTTTATTGATATTTTGATAATATTTATAAAAATAAAATAATATCAAAATATAGGTTATATAATGAATTTAGAAAAATTAAAAGATTTAGAATCAGAATTTTTATATGAATATCCTAAAGCCTTAGAAGATGAAAGGCTTATAAAACTTATGAAGAAGTTCAATCCTGAAAAGCTAGAACAACTTTCAAAAGAGCTTTTTAAAAAGGAGAACTTTTCTCAGCCAGAGCTTATATGTGAGGGTTTTGTAAAAGTTGTGTATAAATCAGTTGTAATATCTTTTTATGACAAGATGAAACTAAGAGATGCCTTTAAAGAGATGAGTATCTATCAAAAAGATATGTTTAGTATAGCTTTATATGATTTGTTATATGAGAATAAAAAAGATGGGTATGAATCTATCGTTGAAATCTTGTCTTTATACAATCTAGCAAAATGGACTTTGATAAGTTTAATTCCATATTATATGAATAGGGCAAATGAATATTTTGTGAAACCTACTACTGCTAAAAATATTATCTCATATTTAGAACTTGAAAATTTAATATATAAACCAAAACCAACATATGAATTTTATATGGAGTATAAAAAAGCCTTGGATGAGGTAAAAACAAAGGTAAATAAATCTTTAAAAAATGAAAATGACAATATTTATATGACAGCTTTTTTAAGAATTGCCATACAAATATGTGAGATAGATTAGTTAAAGTATAAATAAAAATAGCTAACACTAATAGAAAAACATAAAGGGGAATAAAATTTTTTATTGTATTCTAAAAATATTTTTGTAGCTTTTTTTGCTATTTGTGGAATAAACATACTAATAGCTCTTAATAAAAAAATTATTGCAAGAATTAGAAAAATTGATTTTGATATAACATATAAATTAAAATAGTCTATCACAGGTAAAATAGCCATAAAAAAGAAACAAAAAATTACAAAAATATAAGAAAATGTTCCAGGTACATTTACAACTTTTCCTAAAACTTTATCCATAAGATCTTGTTTGTTCTTTCCTGGCCAAAGGCCACCTTTGAACCAATAAATATGGATGATAGCAACAAAACTCATAACTATAAAAATATAAAAAGTAAAAATAGTACTCATGTTTTCCTCTAATTTAAAAGCTATAATAATATCATATATTATAAATATACACAATATCTTGACAAATAAATTTTATTTTAATATACTTTTACCAAACAACCGTTTGGATAAAAATATGGCAATAAAAAAGACATCAAGAGAAGAGATACTTCAAGAGGCAATCAAACTTTTTAAAATAAGAGGTTATTACAACACTTCTATGGCAAATATAGCAGAAGCCTGTGGGCTTATAAAAGGAAGTATATACCACCATTTTAAAAGTAAAGATGAGATAGGAATTGAATCTTTAAAATATATCCATGAGTATTTTGATAAACATGTTTACTCTATTGCCTATGATGATACATTAAGTAGTGAAAAAAGAATCAAACTTTTTGTACAAAAAGTAGATGAATATTTTTTATCAAGCAAGGGTGGTTGTTTATTAGGAAATTTAGCATTAGAGTTATCAAGTGAAAATAAAGAGTTTAAAAAAGCTATAAAGACTTATTTTTTAGCTTGGGAAGATGCTTTAGCTTATATTTTAAAAGATAAGTATGAAGATAACGAAGCTAAAAAATTAGCAAGAGAGTATGTATCTTTAACTCAAGGTGCAATTATGTTGATGAATCTTTATGATAGTAGTGAAGATTATCTAAGAGTGGGTAAAAAAATCATAGATTTAATCTAATGATTTTTTTTATTCTATTCAACCAAACAATCGTTTGGTTGATAAAGTAAAGGAATATTATGAATTATTTTAAAAAATTCAAAGGACAAAGTATGGCATTGCCACCAAGTGTAAGTATAAAAGAGATTTTATTTGCCTTTGTTGGAGGGCTTATTGCAATAAGTATAATAGGGTTTTTAACAAAAAACTATAACAATCTACTTGTAATGGGTTCATTTGGTGCCTCATGTGTATTATTGTTTGGGTATACAAATAGTCCTTTTTCTCAACCAAGAAATGTGATATTTGGGCATTTTATATCTACATTTATAGGACTTTTATTTTTACATTTGGTATCTCCTCAATGGTGGAGTATGGCTATTGCACTGGCAACGGCAATTGCAGTTATGATTGCTACAAAAACAGTACATCCACCTGCTGGTTCTAATCCTTTGATTGTATTTTTATTGGGTGCAAATTGGGATTATTTAATATTTCCAAGTTTGTTTGGTTCTATAGTATTAGTCGTTGTAGCTTTGTTTTATAATAATTTACATAAAAACAGAAGTTATCCTCAATATTGGTAAAGGAAAAAATATGAATATATTTACACAAGAACATAAAGATATAAGAGAAAAAAATGGTACTACAAAACAAGTTGAATATTATCTAAATACAATTGCAAGAGATGAAATAGATGAGAACCTAAAGTTTTATTTAGAAAGTTTAAGATATTTCTTTTTTGCAACTTCAAGCAAAAATGGAGATACAAATGTAAATTTCAAAGGTGCAAAATCAAATACCTTGATTAAAGTGTTAGATGAAAAGAGATTTATATTTCCAGATTACAGTGGGAATGGGATTTTTCATGGAATAGGGGATATTGCAACAAATCCAAAAGTAGCTCTTTTGTGTATAGATTTTTTAAGCGATACACGAGTAAAAATCTCAGGAAGTGCAAAAATAATTGATGACAATAATGAACTTATAAAATATAGAGATATCTTTGATTGTTATGATGTTGAAAGGGTGATTGAGATTAGTGTTGAATATATTATTCCAAATTGTTCAAATCAATTAAGTGTAGTAAGAGAACAGATATTAGAAAATATGAAAAATAACTAGTAGAAAACTCTACCAGTTATTTTTCATCAAATCTTGTTCTTTCATAGCTTGGGTTAATACATCATAACCTTTAAGCTCTTCAATTCCAGTTAGAACCCATTTGTTTAGACCTTCCATCTCCATCATCTTTTTGATAATTGGTTCATTTGGGTCTTGTGACATCATCATATCAACAAATTTTTTTACAATATTTTCATCTAAACTATCTAAAACAGTAAAATTGCAGTGACAATAACCTTCACTTACATAAAAAGACTCTACCTCTCCACTTGGAAACATACCCTCTTCAAGCATTCTAATCCATGAACTGATACCAATAGCACCCCCATCAATCTCATCATTTAAAATAGCATCCAAAATATCAAATTCACTTCTACCAGTATCTCCATGTTTTCCAAGATCTGAATTAAATCTCACTATATCAACTAAATCTTCTGAAATTTCATCTTGAATATATTTTAAAGGTAAGATTGCAGCTTGTGCAGAATCTGCACTACCTAAACCAAATTTTTTACCTTTTAAATCTTGTATAGATTTAATTCCACTAGTTGCTTTTGTGATAAATACAGATTTAAAATCGATATCTGTATCTCTCATAAGTAGTGCTTTAACTTTACCACCACTTAACTCCTTACATCTAACCCAGGCAACATTTGTATTCCATGCAACATCGATTTTCCCTGAAAGTAGATACTCAACTTGTGCTTCATAATTAGAGAATAAAATATAATCTAATCTAACTCCATTATCATTGAAATAATCTCTTATAATATCCCAGATTGGTATAACTTTTGGGTCGTATGCAACTGCACCCAACATTATTGTTTTTTCCATATTTTCTCCTTATGGTATTGGTTGATTTGTCAAAGCTTTTCCAAGCCAAATTGATAATACATCTGTACTAGGTGCCATAACTTGTGCTGCATAAGCATCTCTTAGAAGTCTTTCTATTGTGATTCTTTTTGCATAAGCAGTACCACCACCAATTTTCATAGCTTTATGACACACTTCTATAGCCATATCAGAAGCATTTAGTCTTGCAGAGATGATTTGAGCTAAGGCATCTGCATCACCATTTACACCACTTTTTGCAGCTGCTAGAGTGTAGTGTTTTGCACTATTTGCTTTTGTGAAAATCTCTGCAATATGGTTTTGTACAGTTGGGATATTGCACAAGGCACTCTCATCACTATATTTCCTATGCATAGAGTATTCAATAATAGTATTACAAGCATTTAAAGCAACACCTGTATAAACAGCACTAAGACCAATAATGAAAAATGGAGCAACCACATTAAACACTTGTTCTGCTCCACTTCCTGATGGACCCACTCTATCAAAAGAAGATACTTCCACATTATTAAATAACATTGGCATAGAAGAATTTCCTCTCATACCAAGTCCATCCCAAGCAGATTCTTCAAAAGTAATACCTTCTAAATCTTTTGCAATAATCCAGCTGTCTAAACCTTCAGCCTCTGCACTATTTGAAAGTACTAAGTATAAATCAGCATATAAAGCAGAGGTTACAAAACTTTTTCTACCATTCATAACTAAAGTATTGTTTTCTTTTGTTACAGTAATCTCTGGGTTATAAAAGTGTGTTCCAGTTCCCGTTTCACTAAATGCAAGTGCTAAAACAATCTCCCCTTTAGCAATTTTTGGAAGATACTCATTTTTCATCTCATCAGTTCCATATGCAACAATACACATTGTTGCAACATTATGCATCATATAACACAAACCTGTCGTTGCACAAGTTGAACCAAATGCAAGTACTGTTTGAGTATGTTCTTCAAGTCCTAAACCCATTCCCCCAAATTCTTTTGGAACAATAAGTCCTGTGATTTTTTCTCTTTTTATTGCTTCAAAACTAGTAGTTGGGAACTGTGCTAAAGCATCAACATCTTTTGTATATGGAAGAATCTCTTTTTTTGAGAATTCCACCATTTTATTATATAAATCGCTCATTTTTTATCCTACATAAAATTTGGTGTATGTACTTTAGAGATATCATTTGCTAAATCCTCATCCATACCAATATCTATCAATCTTTTTATTCTGTTTGTGTTCATTTTTTCTTTTAACTCTTCAACTAAGTCAAAACCCTTTTTATATGCTTGTGGTTCATCACTTCCTCCAGCTAAAATCGCTAAAGATTCTAAAAGAATAGATGATTCGCTATTTATCTCATCCATAAACTCTTTTCTTTTGAATGCTGTATTTTTTAAAGCATTTATTCTTTTAGGATTTTGTTCAATCGCTGATTTTACATGCTCCATTCCATAAGCCACATGTCTCATCTCATCTCTTTTAGCGAGCTTAATAATCTTTTTTGTAGCTTCATCGGGCATATATTTTTCAAGAAAATTAAGTAAATCAACAAAAGTTCCTTCACCCATAACATGAAGCAAAAATGAACTTTTTATATAATCATCCTCTTGAAAAAGTGAATAAAGTGAACGTTGGGTTACTTCACTAGAGTATTGAAAACCTCCGCCATTGGCATTTGCTCTTTTAGTAAAAACCTCTATATGTCTTGCTTCATCATTCATAAGTGAAGATAAAAACAAAGGAATCTCCATATAATAAGGATTGATTTTACTTATAAACTTTCCAGGGATATACAAAGCTGAAAACTCATTTTCAACTAAATATGTCATGATTTGACAGACAGCTTTTTCTAAAATAGGATTTAGATTTGGTATTTCATTCCATGCAATATCTGTTGTTGCATTCCATTGAAGATTTTTCCCCTCTTCATAAAGAATAGAAACTGGTTCTGACCAAACTAACTCTTTATGTGATAGTTCAAAATCATATGTTGGAGTTCCCTTTTGAGTTACAATTCCTCTTGTTAGAAGTCCATTATCTTCAGGTGCTTTTGTAAGTATTTCATCACTTAGTTCCAAATCTTTAAGTTTAGGGTTAGATGAATCTATACCTTTCATCTTTTTACCCCAATTTGGTTTAGAAGTAAAACTATTTTTACTAATTTTTTGGATTTTATATGAGTATTGTTCTTTAAGGTTTTCTCTACCTAAATATAGATGACCTCTAAGTTTTGACCAACCACGAAGCTCTATTTCTATATTTGATTTTAAAGATACAATCTCAATAATTTGATTAGTATCAGCAACTAAAAATGCATTTTCAAGCTTCAAAAAAAGCTCTTTTGAGGGATGCATACTCCCAATAAAGATAGATATACTATGATTTAGATTATTCAAATGAATCTCCAAAATTAGTTTTAATTTTGGCCATCTAAGAATTTAAAAAATTTTGATGGAATCTCAACCTGAGATCTCAATAGGTGTAATTGTATCAATAAAAAATAAAAATTTGGTTAAAAAGTAAAATATTTTTTACCAAATAAAAAAATTGTATTTGAAACTTTTTTTTAATATTTTCGTTTATATAAACAACAAATAAAAAAAGGATTTAGTTATGAAAAAAAGTTGTACATGTAATGGAAGTTTAAATATAGATATTGAGTTATTATATCTTGATTTAGATATTTGTGAGCCTTGTCAGGGGGTTGATAAAATTTTAGAAGAGTCTATAGAAGAGGTAAGAGATAGTTTAAAAACTTTGGGATATGAGATAAGTTTGACAAAAATTCATATAGATTCACAGCAAAAAGCCTTGGATTATAAGTTTTTATCTTCACCTACGATTAGAATAAATAAACAAGATATTCAAAGTAATTATAAAGAAGAGTTTTGTGATAGTTGTTCCTCTTTAGTAAATAGTTCAACAAATTGTCGTGTTTGGATATATCAAAATAAAGAGTATAATGTAATACCGAAACAGATGATTATAGATGCTATATTTAGTAGTATTTATAATAAAAAAGAGAATCAAATAGAGGATTTAGAGTATAATTTACCTGAAAATTTAAAAACTTTTTTTGAGAATAAAACAGTCTCTTCTTCTTGTGGTTGTGGATGTTGATTTATTTTAAAAAAGGAAAATAAGATGGATAAGTTATATAATGAATATTATTCGAAATTATTTAATTTTATCAATTATAGAGTTCAAAATAAAGAAGATGCAAAAGATATTTTAAGTGAAGTTTTTATAAAGATTCACAAAAATATAGATAAATTGGATTCAAAAGATAAATTAACTTCTTGGATTTATACTATAACTAGAAATACAATAATTGATTTTTATAGAAAACAGAAACAAACTCCTGTATTACAGGAGTTTGAAGAGGAAAAAATCACTTTAGAAGAAAATAAAAATATTTATGATGAATTAAGTTCTTGTATAGAACCTATAATAAATACTTTACCTTCAAAATATAAAAATGTGCTTTTATTATCAGAGTTAAAAGGGCTGAAACAAAAAGATATATCAACCTTAAAAAATCTAAGTTTATCAAACACAAAAAATATAATCCATAGGGGTAAAAAGATGGTAAAAGAGAAGTTATTTGAATGTTGCAGTTATGAGTATGATTCTTTGGGTAATGTTATAGATTTTACAAAGAAAAGTAAACTATGTTAGTTTTTATTTGGTTCTAACATCTTATTTAAAATAGGTATTGTTGAGAGTATTTTAACTTTGTTTGCCATGTGTGCATTGAGTAAGGATTTAAATAATTTATCAAAAAGTTCATCAAATATCTCTTCTACATCTAAAAATCCATCTATTAAAAGTGAAGCTAAACCGTGCAATGAAGACCAGATTATTATTGTTTGTTGATAACTGTCCTCTTTTTTTAAGATTCCAGATTTTTGTCCCTCTTCAACAGCCTTTTTTAATGCTCCAAAACCACTACAATCTTCATCTTTAATACTTAAAATCTCCTCTCTAATATGAGAATATTTTTTCCCAAAAAGCAAACGATAAAGATTTGGATTGTTTTTTGCAAAATCCATATATTTTTTTCCACTTATATAAAACCTATCTATTAAGGGATTTTTTGAATCAAGTAAAGAGGGGGAAATTTCATCATCAAACTTATCAAATCCTCTTTTTATCATAGTTTCTATAAGTTCGTCTTTATTTTTAAAGTGTCTATAAATGGCACTTCTTGATGTACCTGTTTCATCACTTAGAAGTTTTAGTGTAAGTTTTTCAGTATCTTCTTTTGCTATGAAGTCAAATGATATTTGAAGTAGTTCTTCTTTTAGGTTTCCATGATGATAATCGTTTTTTTGCATGAACGCATTATATCATAAAATAAAAATTTAAAAATTAGATTTTGAATGTTGACAATGTTCACATTATTATGTTAACATTGTTTATATTGAAAGAAAAAGGAAATCAAATGAAGAAAATCATCTATTTAATACTAGGCTTAGTTCCTTTATTTGCTATAGATTCACTAGATGTTGCAAAAAAGTCATATGATGTGATGGCTGGATATAAAAGTAGTGTATCAAAAACAACTATGATACTAAAAAACGCAAATGATGAAGAAAATATTAGAAAAATAGAGATTTCAAAACTTGAAAATATAGATGGGGATAAATCTCTTATAAATTTTTTGTACCCAAATGATATAAAAGATACAAAGCTTTTAAGTTATGAGGTTATAGGAGGTGATGATAAACAATGGCTTTATCTTCCTGCTTTAAAAAGAGTTAAAAGAATAAGTTCAAGAAATAAATCTGGTTCATTTATGGCTAGTGAGTTTAGTTATGAAGATATTTCAACTCAAAACTATAAAAACTATAGTTACAAAGGTGAGGCTCAAAATGTAAAAATTGATAATACAAATTACTTAAAAATAGAAAGAATACCTATAGATAAAAATAGTGGATATAAAAGACAAATAATATATATAGACCCAAAAACATATCTTGCATCTTTTGGAGAATATTACGATAAACAAGATAGGTTGCTAAAAAAAATATATTTTAAAGAGTATAAAAAAATAGATGGGATTTATAGAATAGTAAAAATAATGATGCAAAATATTCAAAACAATAAAACATCTATTTTGATATGGGATGAGGATAATATAAAACGAGATTTAAAAGAAGATGACTTTTCAAAAAGAGTTTTAAAATGAGACTAATTTTAGTTGTTTTATTTTGTATAAATCTATATGCCATAGAACAAAAAACAAATCTTTCATATAGATATATTTTTTATGATAATTTTAAAAATGAAAATTTGATAAATGCAGATACTAGATTTGAATACTCAAATGATAATTTTGAACTCAATGGAAATCTTGAATATTTATATAGTTTAAAATATGATAGAAAAAGATATTTTGATATCAATGAATTATACTTTTCAAAACAGTTTTCAAACTCAACTTTTACAATTGGTAAGCAGGTTAAATATTGGGGTGAATTAGAATCTTATAATATTGCAGATATTTTTAATAAAAAAAGATATATATTTGACCCTTTTGATAAAGATAAAAAGATAGGTTCATACTCTATATCTGATACTTTTTATTTTGATGATTCCTCTTTTGAATTAGGTGCCAAACTTTATGAAGAGAATATAAAGTATCCAAATAACAACGACCCATATTATCCCTTTGCCTTAAATTATGAAAGATCTTCTAAAACAACTCATTCTAAATATACTCCAAGTTTGTATTTAAAGTATGGATTTACAACTCAAAGTATCGAAAGTGAAAATAAGATAATAGTTTGGTATGGATATGATTCAAAAAGAGCAATTGTTTTTAAAGATAATGAGACACTAAAACAAGAGGCATATATAGCTTCAAAGCTTTTATATCTTTCAAATATTATTTATGATGATTATATTTTTAAAATTGAAGCTTCAATAAGTGATGTTAAAACTGATATTGTAAGTGATTATGCACAACTTTCATTTGGTGTAGAAAAAAGCATATATGATATAAAAGGTAATGATCTTACTTTTTACCTTGAATATTATAAATATAAATATTTTAACAATCTTCAAGAAAATATTGATATCTCAGAGGTTTACAATGATGATTTATTTTTTGCAATAAAATTAAACTTTAATAACATCAGTGCAACTGAATTTAAAAGTGGAATTTTATATGACAGACAAAGTAATGAACAAATCTTTAAATGTGAATTCAAATCAAGAATAAAAGATGGCTTAGTGTTTAAAGCAGAGCTTTTAAACTTTGAATCAAAAGCTAATAGTGTTCTTACTCCCTTTGGAAATGATACAAGAGTAACTCTTGGTCTAACATATAGTTTTTAGGAAAAATTATGAATAAATATATAGATTTTTTGGATAAATATAAATATGCAATTTTGATAAGCACAACTTTGATAGTGTTTCTTTTTAGTTTTAGTTTAAAAAATATAGCCTTTGAGGGAAGTTATAGAATCTGGTTTGATAAAAACTCCCAGATAATGACTAGTTATGATAAGTTTCGTTCAACTTTTAGTGGAGATGATACTTTTATAGTTTCATTCAAAGATGAAAATGGAATATTCAATAAAAAAGCAATAGAAACAATCATAGCTTTAACCAAAGAGTTTAAGAAAATAGCTGGGATACAAAAGGTTGATTCCCTTACAAACTATCAGTATATTTCAAGTGAAGATGATGATATATCAGTTGAAGATTTTTTTTATGAAGCCAAAAATCTTAAAATAAAACAACAAATAGCTTTAGAAGATAAACTTATTTTAAATCAGCTTATTAGCAAAGATGGTAAAACTACACTTTTAGCTCTAAGACTTGCAAGTTCAATTGGAGCAGATGAGACACTAAATATAAAAGTTATGAAACAAATAGAGAAAATCACAACAAAATTTGAAAAAGAAACAGCTTATAAGTTTTATATATCTGGTGCACCTGCTATTACCGCTTCTCTTGTAACAATAGCTCAAAAAGATGCTTTGATTTTAATCCCTTTAGCTGTAGTATTAGTTGTAATACTTTTATTTGTATTTTTTAGAAATTTTTTAGGTGTATTAGTACCTTCTATAGTGATAGTTTATACTTTTTTATTGACTCTTAGTATACAGTTTATTTTAGGATATTCTTTAAATAATTTTACAGTGAATATACCATCTTTTGTAAGTGCAATTGCTATTGCTGATTCTATGCATTTATATATTGCATGGGTTTATTATAGACAAAAAGATATTTCAAATAAAGAATCACTAGCAAAAGCTTTAAGTACAAATATAATCCCTATAGCTATGACATCATTTACCACTGCAATTGGATTTGCAACTTTAGGTTTAAGTCATATAGTTCCTATCTCTACTCTTGGTATTGCTATCACATCAGCGGCTCTTTTAGCTTTTGTTTTTAGTATAACTTTAGCTCCTGCAATTATGTTAATATTTGATAATCAAAATATTAAACCAATTAGATTTTTAAACTTTTTAAATACTAAAGGGTATGGGGCGTTTATAAAAAAGAACGATATAAAAATAGTGGTTGTTTTTTTCGCTATATTTATTGTGTTTTTATATGGTTTGAGTTTTATAAAAGTTGATAGTAATAGTATCAAATATTTTACAAAAGATACTGTAGTTCGTGCAGGAAGTGATTTTGTAGAAAAAAATCTTACAGGAAGTATGATATATGAGGTAATAGTTGATTCAAAAATAAAAGAGGGGATAAAAAACCCTTTATTTTTGAAAAAAATTGTAAAATTTGAAGAGCAGTTAAAACAAAATTTTAAAAATATCACCTTTACTACATCTATAAAAGATATAGTAATAAGAATGCAACATGTTTTAAATAAAGATACAAAAGAAAATATTCCTGATTCAAATAAATTAGTTGCTCAATATATCCTTTTATATTCTATGAGTCTTCCTCAAGGAATGGAGATAAATGATAAGATTGATACAAATGAAAGATTTATAAGAATCTCTATAAATAGTAATATTCAAGATACTTCAAAAGATATATATATGATAGACTGGATAAAAAATTGGTGGAAACAAAACACTAATTACACTGCAGATGTACAAGGTCAAACCACAATCTTTGCTTATATGCAAAAAAGTGTTACTGATACTTTGATATATTCTGTTTCTCTCACTTTGATAATGGTTTCTTTTGCAATGCTTTTTATATTTAGAAAAGTTACTGTTTTATTGCTTTTCATATTACCAAATATTGCTCCAATACTATTAGTAGGTGGAGTGATGGGATATCTTGATATAAATATAGACATAGGTGTAGCAATTAGTGCGGCAGTTATTTTAGGTATAGCAGTGGATGATACAATACATTTCTTTAGTAAGTATTTTGAAAGTATCAAGCTTAGAAATTTTGAACATAGTATTGATTATGTGATAAGTCATAGTGGAAATGCAATGATTCTAACAACTTTTATACTATCTATTACTTTTGCCATATTTGCTTTGAGTAGTTTTGTACCAAATGTAAATTTTGCAATAGTTACAATAATTGCACTAAACTTAGCACTTTTACTTGATTTGGTACTTTTACCTGCACTTTTAAGCCTATTTCATTACAAAAAAGACAAAAATTTGACAATATTTGATTAATATCTTACAATTGCAAAATTTTTTTAAAGGAATATTATGAGTCAATTACCAAATTGTCCAAAGTGTGGAAGCGAATATACTTATGAGGATGGTTCTTTATTAATCTGTCCAGAGTGTGCACATGAATGGTCAAAAGATGCAACTGAAAGTCAAGATGAAGATACTTTAGTGGTAAAAGATGCAAACGGTACAATTTTAAGTGATGGGGATGAAGTAACAGTTATAAAAGACTTAAAAGTTAAAGGTAGCTCATCAGGTATTAAAGTTGGTACTAAAATCAAAGGTATTAGACTTGTTGAAGGAAATGATGGTCACAATATAGACTGTAAAGTTCCAGGTGTTGGTGCAATTAAACTAAAACAAGAGTTTGTAAAAAAAGCATAATATTTTATGAGTAAAGGGGATAATCCTTTACTCAGTTATCTAAATCAATTATCTTCTAGTGCTGGGTCTAGAAGATTTGTTTCAATCACTTTTTTTATTTCTATCCATCTTTTATATGTTTGTTCTTGATAAATATCTTTTTTCTTCCCTTTTGTTAAAGCGTTTTTATGTTGTTCAAAAGCTGTATAATGAAAAGCATGAACATCATATTTTTTATTTGTTTTAAAAGCATTATAAATATTGATTACATTTTCTAAGGTATCATCTATAAATACAATAGTATCTATTTTATTTGAAGTAGGGGTATTTTCGTATAAAGATAAGATGCATTGCAACATTTTACCCTTATCTTGTCCTGCAAGATACATCACTCCATTTTGATAAGAGATTGCTCGTGATGATTTAATATCACAAGGTAAAAAAGGACTTGCCAAACTTGATGTTTTATTTTTCCCAAATTTTAGAGAATTTTCTTTTATAAGTTGTAAAAATGTACCATTTGGTGCCTGAAGATTTGAAAACTGTGCGCTTGTTGCACTTAAATTATCACTTCCTCTAGCTGTTTCAACCATAAGTCTAACCCCTTTTTGTGATAGTTTTGAAAGGATATTTGGAATATTTTTATCTGTGTAAGGCATATTGTTTAAACTAAATAGTAAAGTAGATATCTTTAGTAGTTCATCTTCATTTGAAGCTACCCTGTATTTTGAATCTATTTTCTTTTGTTGATAATCTTTCAATAATTGATCTTGCCATGAATACCATGCAGGACCACCTAAATATTGGCAGTATTTATCCTCTTTTGTTTTATCACACTGCATCATAGTTAAAGTATCATCATCATCCATAACAATAAGAGTTGTTGAATGTTTATTTAAATCATTGACAATTTTTTCAAGTTCTAAGAAGCTTGAAACTTCAGACTTATTTGCTTTTGCATATATATAGTTTGAAAATATTAAACTAAATATTAGAAGTAGTAAAATCCTTTTCATAATTATCCTTTGTTTATTATTTTTGCAAATTGTATTGAAAATTCCAATTGAGATACACCTTGAACAATTGTGATTTTTCTTTTCCCTTTTGGTGTTATATATGTTTTACCACAATGATTATTTACTTCTGTATCAGTTGTATTTACATCTAAATATTGCTCATGAAATTGATAATATTGCAAATCACCAGCCATGATCATAGTAGCTAGTGGGTCAAATATTGGTACTGGAATACCTTCATCATGGCTTCCTGTTTTTTGTATAAAAATATTTTTTACAAGGGTAGCTATTGGGTCAATTGCTGTTATAGTATCTACATAATCAGCATTTAATACAACATAATTGCAAGCATCAAGAGGAACTAAGGTGATAGGAATAGTTGAATCAAAAACTTTTTTTGCTGCAACGGGGTCAACAAAAACATTCCATTCGGCACTATAATTTGAACTATAAATAGCTCCTTGATTCCACTGTTTTTTTGCATTATTTAAAAGAGCCACATTTCCATCAACATAAACTGCACCTGCCATTGCATAGATTTGTTCTATATTTTCTATTTTTGTAGTAGGATATTTTTCTAACATTTTTGCAATATTTGTAAATCCTCCAAGAGATAGTATAGTGATTTTCTCAGAACAATTTTCTAAGCTATCATATAATAAATCCCAAGCATCTCTTTTATCAAATTCAATAGTGGTTTTTGGATTTAAGCTTCCCATTAAACCCATAATATCATTCATGTCATTTTTAAATGATTGAGGAAATTTATGATTAAATTTTAGAGGTTTATCTGTTCCTATAGATACTTTTGCATCTACTTGTTCTCCTAGTTCCATAAGTGTTTTTGCTATGATTGAACCCCATTTAAGATCTGTTTCTCCACATCCAGTGACAGTAACAGCTAATATATTTATAGATGGGTTTTTCATCAAATAGCAAATTGATAATACATCATCCCAACCCATATCAGAATCAATAATTACATTTTTAATCTTTTCCATAATTTACCTTTATATTGGTTTGATTAATTTTATCATATTAAATATTGATGATTAATAAAATATTTTATTATATATTATTTATATTTATTTTTTTCTATTATAATATTTTTTATATATAAAAGTTTATATACAAACTATTAAACTAAAAATATAAACTTAAAGTATTAAATATATACTATTAGTTGACAATGCATTGAAATTTTTATATAATAGTTTAAATTTAAACTGATATGTTAATATTTATACATTAAAAGTTTAATTTTAAACTATAAAGGCTTATATTATGAATGAGTTTAGTACTACACAAGAGATATTAAAAGAGTTTGCACATAAAATAAAAGATGAAAGATTAAGGCAAAATATTACTCAAGAGGATATGGCTTTAAAATCAGGTTTATCTTTATCTACATATAAGATATTTGAAAAAAATGGTAAAGGAAGTTTTGAAAACTTTATCAATATAACAAAAGCTTTGGGTAAAACTATGGAGTTAAACAATCTTTTTATTAAAAATAGTTTTTCACCAAAAGAAAAAGTATTAAACAAAAATATAAAAAAAACTGAAAGAAAAAGGGCAAGTACAAAAGAAAAAAATCTACTTCAAGAGGAAAAGGTAGAAAATAAAACTACGAAGATAGGCAATTTATTAGATAAATTAAAGGTAAAAAATGAAAACAACAAATGATTCTTTGACTGTACAACTTTATGGGCAAATAGTTGGATTTTTATCTTTAGATGAGAAAGATAATATATATTTTGAATATGAAGATGAGTTTAAAAATAGTGGTTTAGAAATATCCCCTATAAAATTGCCTTTAGAGACAACTACTATTTATAACAATAGTGATGATAGATTTTTTGAAGGTTTAGCTGGAGTATTTTTTGATTCTTTACCTGATAAATTTGGAAATGAGGTTATAAAAAGATATTATGCAAAAAAAGGGATAAATGAGTATGAATTATCATCAATACAAAAGTTAGCATATATAGGAAAAACTGGTATGGGAGCTTTGGAGTATATTCCAAATGAACCAACAGAGATTTTAAAAGAATCTTTAGAGATAAAATCTTTGGTTGATGATGCTAGAAAGATTATAAAAGGGGATATTACAGTTGCAATTCCTGAACTAATATCATCAGGAGGAAGTGCAGGTGGAGCTAGAGCAAAAGCGGTTATTCAATGGAATAAAACTACAAATGAAATAGTATCAGGAAGACTACCTTTTAAAAAAGGTTTTGAAAACTATCTTATAAAATTTGATGGTGTTGGAAAAGATTATGTTCCAGCAGATTATGGAAAAGTCGAGTATATCTATATGAAAATAGCAAAAGAGCTTGATTTAAACGTAGCAGATGTAGAGATTTTTCACGAAAGAGATTTTAGTCATCTTTTAGTAAAAAGATTTGATATTATAGAAGATAAAAAAATACATATGCACTCTTTATGCGGGCTTACTCATACAAATTTTAATATACCAGGTTCTTACTCTTACGAAGAGTATTTAAGAGTAGTTGAATATCTTACTAAAGATAGACAGCAATTGGAGAGTGCATTTATCCATATGTTATACAATGTAATTACTTGTAATCAAGATGATCATACAAAAAACTTCTCTTTTTTGATGGATGAAAAAGGAGTTTGGAAAACAGCACCTTTATATGATATTACATATAATAAAGGCAATGACTATACAGCAAAACACCAAATGAGTATAAATGGAAAAAGAGATGATTTTAGTATAGAGGATATAAAAGCTGTTTCAAGGATGTTTTCAATAGGAAGTGACAAAGAGATAGAGGAGTTAGTAAAAAACATAAAAGAGTATTTTATAAGTAGATTTAAACAAGAAGCAAAAAATCTTAAAGTGGATAAAGAAAAGATAGAAAAAGTGATAAAAAATAGTAGATTTTAAAGCTTTTCTTTTATATATATTTTATAAAAGAGTGGAATTCCCCATCCTAATAATGGATAGATAAACCATAAGTGACTAGGGTTTGTTAAAAGATTTATAGCAATAAGTAGTAAGTTTACAGCAATAAAAATTGTGATTTTTTTCTTATGATTATTTTTATTTTCAGTTTCAGTTTCAGTTTCAGTTTCAAAAGTTTTATTTTTTAGTTTATCTTGTAGTTGTTTAATATCTAAGCTAAAAGCATTTGCTAAAAGATTTAGAGATTCCAAACTAGCTTTGTCCTCTTTTTCAACTCTTTGTATAGTTCTTAAACTCAATCCAGTGATTTCAGCTAATTTTTCTTGTGACCAACCATTTTCTATTCTTAAGTTTTTTATTATCATAGTAATTCTCCAAAAATTTTTTAATATTATACAAATTTTTATAAGATGTCGGTTACGACATTTTTATGACAAAGCCTATTTTATAGCCTAATAGGGATATAATAACTTACTATAAACTTTTCATCTTTATCTAAAAAATGATTTTTTTTATATATTGCATATGAGGGGTTTGTTGTGGTTTCATATCCACTATTTATCAACCATTCAAAATATACCCAGTGCATAAATTTTAAAATATCTCCATATTTACCATCAAAATCAAATCTAGCATACACTCCACCAGGGATTATAAAATTTGGTAGAGTGGTATTTTTAAGTTCACTTTCTACAACTACACAAGCATTGTATCTACACTCATCAAGAGGTGTTATAGTTGGATTATCATGGTGCAATCCTAGTTGTGTATAGTTTTCAATATTATTGCATAAAAGCCAAGTATGAAGTTTCTGCCAAGTGTTTCTTATACTTCTATCGTATCCTTTGTGTCGTATATAATACGCTTTCATAGCAGGCATTCTCATAATTGTTGGCTCAAGATTTGAAAAATCGACCAACGCCTTTGAGGCACTTTCTGATTTTATTAAAATATTATTTGTAAATTTTTTATATTCACCTAGTTTCCATTGTTTTGGAGTCATATTAAATTTTTGTTTAAAAACTCTTATAAAAGCACCTTGTGAACTATATCCACACATTTTAGCTATATCTGTTATAGTTGAGTTTTTATTTGTAAGAAGTAATAGGGAAGCTTTTTGAAGTCTGATTGATTTTATAGTTTCATAAATATTTTCTCCAAACTCTTCTTTAAAAAGTCTATGCATATGAAATTTACTTATATCAAGTTCAATACTTAGCTCATCTAAGTTTATATCTGTATCAATATATTTATAAATATAGTACATAATATTGTTTGCTAATTTTGTGTGTTTTTCTATAGTTGTTTTTTTCATAAAGTTATTATAGCAAGATTTAAAATAGTTTTGAACAAAAATAGTTAACTTTTTTAGCAAAAACATTAAAGAATAAATCTTTTTATTTCTCTATAATTCATTCACAAATATAACATATAAAAGACAACTCGTTGTCTTCTTTAGGGTTTTGCTACTTTTAACAATTTCTTATAAATTGTGTTAAAAGTAGTTATAAAATATATAGTCCCTTAAAATGGGACATTTTAAGGAAATTAAAATGAAAAGGTCATTTATAAGACAAATACTCGAAGCAATAGATGAAGAAACAATCTCTTTTGCCGGTGGACTTCCTGATGAAAATCTATTTCCAGTAGAGGATTTATCAAAGGCAAGTGAAAAGATATTTAAAAACAAAAAAAATTTTCAATATGCAGTTAGTAATGGTATTGGAAGTTTAAGAGAAAAAATAGCTTCATTTTATACAGATGAGGGCTTTGAGACAACAGCTGATGAGATACTTATAACAACAGGTAGCCAACAAGGACTTTTTATCATCGCTAAACATTTTGAAAATAAAAATATAGTAGTGGAAAGACCTTCTTATTTGGGTGCAGTAAATATATTTAAAATGAATAATCTAAATATGCAACCAGTAACATTGGAGTATGATGGTATTCATACAAAAGAGTTTGAAGAGGAATACAAAAATATAAAATTAGCATATCTAATTCCAGATTTTCAAAACCCAAAGGGCTCTTTATATAGTGAAGAAAAAAGAGTTGAAATAGCAAAAACTGTTGAAAAACATGGAGGATATATTATAGAAGATGCTCCATATAGTGAATTGTTTTATGATACAAAATCAAAAAGTATAAGTAGCAGAGTACCTAATAATAGTTTTCATCTAGGTTCTTTTTCTAAAACTTTGTCTCCAGCTTTAAGAATAGGGTGGATTAGGGCAAATAAAGAGATAATAAATGAACTAATACTTATAAAAGAGACAATAGATTTACACTCAAGTGGGATTTCACAGTATATTTTGGATGAATATTTAAAAGATAGCACAAGATATAAAGAACATTTAAAAAACTTAAGAGTAGAGTACAAAAACAAAATGGAGATTTTTGCTAAAGCCTTAGATGAGCAACTACCACAATTTGAATATGAAAAACCAAAAGGTGGAATGTTTATTTATGGTAGATTACCAAATATCGATACATACGAATTAGTTTTTGAAGCATTAAAGAAAAAAGTTGTATATGTACCAGGAAGTGAATTTTATATTACAAGACAAAAGTGTGATGAGATTAGGTTTAATTTCACGCATTCTACGAAAGAAGAGGTTGAGATGGGAATTAGTATATTAGAAGAGTTAGTTAAGCATAGATGATGAAAGAGTTTAAAAATATATTTTTTATAGTTTTCGGATCTTTTAGTATTGCATTTTCTGCTGTGGCATTTTTAAATCCCAATGACATCATCACTGGTGGTGGAATTGGGCCAGCTCAGCTTTTACATCAGTTATTTCCCTTTTTTACCTTGGGAACATGGATTGTTATTGTTAGTGTACCTTTAATCCTTATAGGGTTTAAATATTTTGGTAAATTTTTTCTTTTAAAGACTTTGATAAGTATAGGATTGATTTCTGTATTTACAGACTTTTTAAAAATGGTTGTATCAGTACCTCCTGCAACCGATGAAACAATTCTTGCTGCTTTGTTTGGTGGATTATTAGTTGGTCTTGGAGTAGGACTTATCGTTTTAGGAAGAGCTTCAACAGGAGGAACTACAATAGTTGCAGAGATAATTGCAACAAAAACTACTTTTAAAACCTCTCAAATACTTTTAATCATTGATGGAATCACTATGTTTGTTTCAATATTTGTATATGGTGATGTAGAAAAATCTTTATATAGTGTAATTGGAGTTTATATCACAACAAGAGTGGTAGATTTACTTTTATCAGGAAGTCCTTCTCAAAAAGCTGTAAGTATTGTAACAAATAATGTAAGTGATTTATCAGTACAAATTCTAAATAATCTAGGAGAACACGGAACAATCATCCAAGGTGCAAACCTAAATAGAACAGATAATAAAACTTTGATTTTAGTAATTGTAGATTTTCCAAAACTACAAAAACTAAAAGAGAT
Source organism: Halarcobacter sp. (assembly GCA_050296315.1). Taxonomy (GTDB): domain Bacteria; phylum Campylobacterota; class Campylobacteria; order Campylobacterales; family Arcobacteraceae; genus Halarcobacter. The sequence goes on along the minus strand of JBNKRE010000007.1, from coordinate 86,162 downwards.
AGTAAATATTTATGATCCTGATGCATTTTTGGTTATTCAAGAAGCTTCTGAACTTTATGGACGGGATTATTAGATAGTAATGAATTATTATGTTTGAAAACAGTCTGTTTTCAAACAGATTAATTTATATCTACAAAAGAATCAATAGGATTAAAATTTTTAACATCTTAGACTATCGTATCAACTTCATATTTAAAATACTCTTCTAACTTTGCAAAGCTTTTGTCTTTGTACTCAGGTGAAGTGATTTCGTAGTTTAGTTTTACTAGTTCTTCATTTAAACTTAGTTCTTGGTAGTTTTGATTATATAGGTGTTTAAATTTTGGTGCGATATCTTCTACTGTTTTTACACTAAAAAAATCATCTGGGTTAAACTCTTTTGCCATTTTTGCTCTTTTTATTGAAATTATATAGTGTTTTAAAATTAAATCTTACAAAAGGATGTTTATATAATAGACATTTATAAGCTAGAATTAGAATTTTTGCTTTAGTATAATAAAAAATACGAAGGATTTATTTATGAACTATTTTTTATCAAATCAAAATATTAAAATACCAAATATGATTTATGGAACTGCTTGGAAAAAAGAGCAAACTGCAGATTTTGTTTATGAGGCTTTACAATCTGGCTTTAAAGGGATAGATACAGCTTGTCAACCAAAACACTATCAAGAAGATTTAGTGGGTGTTGGTTTACAAAAGGCTTTAGATGAAGGGCTTAAAAGGGAAGATTTATATCTTCAAACAAAATTTACCCCAATAGATGGACAAGACTTATCAAATATGCCATATTTTCAAAATGATAGTTTAGAATTACAAATTCAAAAATCATTTGCAAAATCAAAAGAGAATCTAAACGTTGATTATATAGATACGTATATTTTACACTCTCCAATTTTCCCTGCAAGTAAACTTTTAAAAGCTTGGGATGTTATGAGTAGTTTTTATAAAAACAAAGAAGTAGGGCAGTTGGGTATTAGTAACTGTTATGATTTGGATGTTTTAGAGTATTTGTATAAAAAAGTTGAATTAAAGCCGTCTATAGTACAAAATAGATTTTATGCACAAAGCTCTTACGATCAAGAGATTAGAGTGTGGTGTAAAGACAAAGGGATTATTTATGAAAGTTTTTGGTCACTTACGGCAAATCCACATGTTTTATCAAATGAGTTTGTAAAACATCTTTCTTCTAAATACAAAAAATCAACTGCTGCTATTTTTTATAAGTTTTTAAATCAAATAGGAATAGTACCTTTAAATGGTACAACATCAAAGATTCATATGGATGAGGATTTATCTATAGATGAGTTTGAGTTAGAGAAAATAGAAGTTGAAAATATCAACTTCTTATTAAAATAGATTGTAAAAATACAATCTATTTTACTTGGATTCCATTTTTTTGAAGTAATTCAACCCAAGATACTTTTGTACCATCTTTACCAAAAAGTGAAGGTGTTCCTGATACTCCTAATTGATTTCCTAACTTCATTTGTTCATTTAGTTGTTTTTCAAGTTTTGCTAACTCACCATCTGCATATTTTCTGTTTTTAAATGCAGGTGTATCTTTTGTAGTTTCCATCACTTTTATTTTTTCATCATTTGTTTTTTTGCTTAAGATATACAAAGATAAATCTTTTGCATTTTTATGGAAATTAAGTGGGAAATAAAATACTCTGATTTTTACTTTGTCTTTTATTTGAGGGAAATATGACTCAAATTTTTTACAATATGGGCATTCTGGATCTGTAAAAAGTACATATTCATCTTTCCCTGTACCATAAGTGAAAGCTTCTTTTCCTATAGTTGGTTTTAAATCAACTGGCATAGTAAGAGGTTTACCATCTTGTGTATTTATAACATCTCCTGGGATTAGGTATTTTTTATCTTTTGTCAAAAATATTTGACTACCTTTTCCTCTTACTGTTACATTTAGCATATATACACTTCCTGCATCAATACCACTGTTTATTTTCACTTGAGCTTTTTGAAATAAAAAAAGATTTTCGATTTCATTGATTTGTTTTGTTGATAAATTTTCATTTGCACTAAGTGTTGATATAAGTGCAGTTGAAAATAAAGCAACTTTCAAGAATTTAATCATAAGTTGTCCTAATAAATTTTTTATAATTGTACTTTTTTTAGATTAATAGAATATAAATAAAAATCTAATTTATAAAGATTTCATTTGTTTTGCTGCCAAAGCATAGCCACCATTTGAACCATCTATAAAATGTATATGTTTTCCATGTCTTTCAAAAACAAGGCAAGTCATAATTGTAGAAGTTGATATATGAATACCATATTTGAGTTTGTTTTCTTTAACTTCTTTATTTAGATAGTTTTGAAGTTTTTTAGTTTGTTCTTTATTTGTACTTATAACCATTTTTAGCATATCATCAAATTTTTCACTATCTGTTGTATCTAAAATTCTATTTTTATAATTAGCCCATTCTCCTATTTTATTTTTCATCAATAATAAACCTAAAAAATTTTCAAAACTTATTTTAAGTAGTTTGAAAATCTTAGATATATAATTTGTTGAAAAAATAGTAGCTTCTGTATCTAATCTTCTTGGATCAAAAGATAGGTTCAGATTTTTTATATACTGTATGGGATCTCTTTGTTTTGTGGAACCTACTATTTTTTCAATCTCTAAGAGTATTTGTTTATAACTATTTAAGTTATTGTTATTGGTTTTTATTAGAAGAGAGATAACTTCTTCTTTAGCAGCAGGAATATCTCTCCATCTACACTCTAAACCACTAAAATCAACTTCTCTTTTTATGTAAATCTCTTTTTTTAGGTTTATAAGGTCTTTTTTAAGCATTTTTTCTGCTAATAAAACACCATTTCCAGTTATAAAAGCTTGAGTATGGTTTTTGTTTTTTGAATACTTTGCTATATAGATTTTTTTATTTTCTTTTTCGATATCTTTTACACTAATTATACCAACTCTTAAACTCAAAGAAAATTGTTCTTTTGCTATTTTTTGAGCTTCTAAAAGAACTTCTTTTGAGTCTTCAATTAAAATTGGAGGAATAAGAATAGTTGCACCATCACCACTAAATATAAAAGGCAAATCTAGATTTTTATTTATATTTAGTATTCCTATTATTATCAAAGAAGATACAAGGTTTACCTCTTTATATTTTCCTTTTTCTATAGCTTTTGTTGAATTTTTTACATCAGAAACTATCACATACCAGCTAGATGGAAGTTTTTTATATAACTTCTCATCTGTGATTTTAGAAAAATCATCTATAGCTTGTAAATCTTTATAAAAGTTTAATGTATCCATTATACTAATATATTAAACAGTACTCCAGTTGTCAAAAATGAGATTAAAATCCCATATCCCACAATTGCAGAGCTAAGTCTTGGTGCAAGTCCTGCCATAGATGCAATCGCTCCTGCTGTAATCATAGGTGCCATACCCGCTTCCATAATAGATATTATTGCTACTTTATTATCCCAAGAGAATAAAAAACATATAAAAAATGCTATTGCTGGAGCTATAATTAGCTTTATTCCTAGAGAAGTTGCAAAAGGTTTTATCTCCTCTTTTGGAAGTTTTAACTGTAGTTGTAATCCAACAGCAACCAATGCAATAGGAACAATAGTAGAACCAAGAGAAGACAATACTTTTACAATAGTATCATCAAACTTAACTCCCATCAAAAATAGTGCAACAACTAATGAAATAAAAGGTGGAAAGGTTAGAACTTTATAAACAATTATTTTAAAACTAATTTCACTTTTACTTGAATAGTATGAAGCAATAAAAGTACCATAAGTAGCCAATGCTATAAAAGTTCCTAATTGGTCATATACTATTACATAAGGTAAAGCTTCTTCTCCCATATATGCGTTCATTATTGGAATTCCAAGAAAAGAAGAGTTTGTCAAAATAGTGACTAACATCAAGCATCCAGTAATCTCTTTATTAAAATTTAAAACTTTTGATATATAAAAAGTGATTATAGCAGTTATAGCCATAACACTCCAGGCGATAATTATAGGAATCATCATATCCATTGAAAAAGATAGTTTTGGAATCTGAAGCAATATCATTGCAGGAAGAGATATATAAATTACAAATTGGTTTAGAGTTGTAGCCGCATCTTTAGAAAAAATTTTTAGTCTATTTATTCCATAGCCAAGAGCTATGCACAAAAGTATAAGTATAAAGTTTTCCATTATTCCTCACTAAAATTTACATTACAATTATTTTCTTTGGTGATTTTCCCATGTTTTGAAGTATATAATATTCCCCAATTATACATCTCCTCTAATACAGGTTTTAGTTTTTCTCCAATATCTGTTAGAGAATACACAACCTTAGGGGGAACCTCTGGAAAAACTTCTCTATTTATGATATTTTTTTCTTCTAATTCTTTTAGTTTTACGGTTAACGTTTTTTGAGTAATTTCACTAATTATATCGTGTAATTCACCAAATCTTTTGTTCCCATCTAAAAGATGCCAAATAATAGCTAATTTCCATCTATCATTAAAAATGTCTAAAGTCACAGAAACGGAACATTTAAACTCTTTATTATTGATTAAATACATAATAAATCCTTTTTATCTATAAAAGCATAACAGATTATTTCTTTAATAATCTAATTATATCATAGGAGAGATTAAATTATATTACTTACCTAAAGTAAAGTAAGCAACATTTAAGTTTATAAGACTTATAATTTCCAAATGCATATCCCAAAATTAAAGGATTATTTATGAGTGAAAATAGAAACAATACGAAATATTTTATAGGGATGATTATCGCGATGCTAATCTGGGGTGTTTCTTGGACTTCAGGAAAAGCTATAGTAACTCATGCAAGTGCTGAAGTGGCAGCGTTTTGGAGATATGCAATATCATTTGTAACTGTTATACCAGTAATTATATATATGAAAATACCTTTGAAAAGAGATAAGGTAGCTTTATTTTATATGCTGATTGCTGGATTATTAATATCTTTATTTAACTACTTATTTTTTATGGGCTTAGCACATGGTCAAGCTGGATATGGTGGAACTATGGTTACAGCAATATCACCAATTCTTACATATATTATGTCTATAATAGTGCTTAAAAATAAAGTTTCTTCAAAACAGGTTATGGCCTTAGGTTTAGGAATTTTAGGTGCATTGATTTTATTAAAAGTGCCATTTGAAGGTTTTTCTTTTTTAAATGTAAATAGTTTATATTTTTTAGAGTGTGCACTTATTTGGTCTATTGTGACAATCTTTGCACAAAAAGCTTCTAGTAGAGTTGATCCTATGATGTATACCTTAGTTGTATTTGGTGTAACAGGAGTTACAAATATGATATTTGCTTTACCATACCATCCCTTCGAAATATCAAATTTTGATAGTGTCTTTTGGTGGAATATTCTTTTTGTAGGACTTTTAGCAGGAACTTTTAGTACGGCGTTGTTTTTTATATCTGCTAGTCATTTAGGTGCTCATCAAGCAGGAGTATTTATGTTTATAGTTCCTATTGGTGCAATAGTATCTAGCTGGGTTGTTTATGATGAGAAGATATTATTATCTACAGTTGTTGGGTGTTTATTAACCTTTGTAGCTGTTGTTTTATTTAATTCTAAAAAAAGAGCAGTGGAAATTCTAAAATAATTTTAATATAGGAGATATTATGAAAAACGTTTTGATTATTAATGGACATCAATATTATGATGTAGTAGCACGTGGTGAATTAACTCAACACTACATAGATAAAGCAAATGATTTTTTTATAAACAATGGTTTTGAAGTTAAAAATACTCATATTGAAAAAGGTTATGATATAAAAGAGGAGTCAGACAAGTTGGTTTGGGCTGATTATATTTTACTTCAATATCCAGTTTACTGGATGGGAACACCTTGGATAACAAAAAAGTATTTTGACGAGGTTTTAACTCAGGGTGTACATTATGCAAATGATGGTAGAAGTAGAGATGATGCTTCAAAAACATATGGTATGGGTGGATTGTTAGATGGGAAATATATGTTATCTGTAACATATAATTGCCCTTCAAGTGAATTTGATAATAAAAACGGCTTCTTTGATGGATTATCTTTAGATGAAGCCCATATTGCTACCCATAAGATATTTCAATTTTGTGGTATGAAACCACTTAAGACTTATTCAGTTCATGATATTTTTAAAGGTGATTTAAATCTTGATGCTGAGCTTCAAAAATTTGAAGATACTTTAAAAAACAATTTTTTATAAAACAGGAAAAAATATGAATGAAATTATAAAACAATTAAGTAGTAGAAAGTCTATAAGACAGTTTACAGGTGAAAGTGTCAGCCAAGAAGATCTTGAACTTATTATAAAAACAGCACAAAGATGTCCAACTTCTATAAATGGGCAACAAATATCTTTAGTATATACAAGAGATAAAGATAAGATAAAACAAATAGCAGAATTTTGTAATGGACAACAACAAGTAGCAACTGCTGATGTATTTATTTTTATATGTGTAGATTTTAATAGAACTATTTTTGCAGTAGAACAAACTGGAGAAGAACACCAAATTGATAAATCAGCCGAGGGTGTGCTTGTGGGTGCTGTTGATGCTGGAATTATGTTAAATGCTATTCAAATAAGTGCAGAATCATTAGGATACGGTACAACTGCCATTGGTGCTGTTAGAAACCAACCAGCTGCTATAATTGAGTTATTAGGACTACCAGCAAAAACATTTCCAATCGTAGGAACTACTATTGGTGTACCTACAAAAGAAGCCAAAGATGCTCCTTTAAAACCTAGAATTCCAATAGAAAGCTTTGCCTTTGAAGATAAATATGATGATAAAAAAGTAAAAGATGGTGTTTTATTATATGAAAAACAGATGAAAAAGTTTAGAGTTGATAATAATATGAACTATTTACAATCTTATTGTGAGCAAACTGCAAACTATTATAAAAATATCTATTTTAGAAAAATTGAAGAAAATTATACAAAACAAGGTTTTAAGTTTAAAGATTAAAGGAACTTTTATGGAATATTTTAATGCAGTTGAAATTAATCGTTTTGGTGATAGTGAAGTTTTAGTGCAATCAACTCATAAATTAAATGAGCCTAATGATGATGAAGTAGTTATTAAAGTTAGCCATTGTGGGATAGCTTTTTTAGATATTCTTATGAGAAAAGGCTCTTACCCAAATCTTCCTTCTTTGCCTTTTATACTTGGGAAAGATGTGGTTGGATATATTTATAAAGTTGGAAAAAATGTAAAAGATTTTGAAGTAGGACAAAGAGTATTGTCCCATTTAAACTTAGGTGGGTATGCACAATTTGCCACTACAAAAGCTAAAAATATAATAAAAGTTTCAGAAAATTTAGATGCAAATAAATTAGTTTGCTTACCTTTAAATTATGTAACAGCATATCAGTTACTTCACCGTATAGCTAAACTAAAAAAGGGTTCTACTATTTTAGTTCATGGTGGAGCTGGTGGAGTAGGTACCGCTTTACTTGAACTTGCAAAATTGAGTGGCATAAAAGTTTATAGTACAGTCTCTTCAAAAGAAAAAATTGAAAGTGTTAAAAAAAGAGGAGCTATTCCAATAGATTATAAAAATATAGATTTTGTTTCTTATTTAAAAGAACAAGTTCCCAAAGGCATAGATGCTGTATTTGATCCTATAGCTGAGGAGTATTGGGAAAAATCTTCAAAAGTACTAAAAAAAGATGGTATTTTAGTAGGTTATGGATTTTCAAGTTTAGTTTCAAATGATAATGCTATTTCAGCTGCTGAATTATCAAATGTAATTGAAAAACTACTTAGTTTAGAAAAATTAGAAATTAAACCTATTTGGTATAGCATTACAAGATTAAAAATGGAACAACCTGAAGTATATTTTGAAGATTTAATTAAAGTTGTTAGTTTATTTGAAGAAGGAAAAATCAATCCTGAAATAGATTCAGTATTTTCTTTAAAAGATATAAAAAAAGTCCATGAACTTATAGAAAAAGGTTCTGTTATTGGAAAAGTGGTATTAAAACTATAGAAAATTTTTTAAATTTAAAGATTAAAAAGGAAACATTATGAAAAAGATAGTAGTAGTTGCAACTGTTAAAGTAAAAGATGAATTTAAAGAAGAAGTTTATAATGAACTTTCAAATTTACATGAAGCAACTCATAAATATGATGAGGGTTGTATTCAGTATGATTTACATAAAAATTTAGATGATGAAAACAGTTTTACTTTTGTGGAGACTTGGCAAAATGCAAATCTTTTAGAAGAGCATATGAAAAAAGAACATTTTTTAAAATTTGCTCAATCTATAGATGGTAAATTAGAAAGTCTAGATATACAAAAGTTAGAAAAGATTGATTTATAAAAGGAAATTTTATGCAATTTACATATAAAAACCCAACAGTCATAGAGTTTGGGCAAGGAAAAATAAAAAAACTTTCAGAACTAATATCTAGTGAAAAAAAAGTACTACTTCTTTATGGTGGAGGAAGTATCAAAAAAAATGGTATTTATACACAAGTTAAAGAGGCTTTGGAAAATTACATCTGGTTTGAGTTTGGAGGTGTTGAGGCAAATCCAACAATAGAAACTCTAGATAAAGCAAAAGAGTATGCAAAAGAAAATAAAGTTGATTTTATCTTAGCTGTTGGTGGTGGTTCTGTAATTGATGGGGCAAAATATGTTGCCAATGCTTTTTATTATGAAGGTGATGGTTGGGAGATTTTAGAAGGTAAATATACTCCTACAAAAGCTTTAGATATAGGTGTAGTTTTAACATTAGCTGCAACAGGAAGTGAATCAAATACAGGCTCAGTTATTACAAAAAGTGAAACAAAAGAGAAAAGGTTTTTTCATTCACCTTTTTCATATCCTCAATTTGCTATATTAGACCCAGATGTTTTAAAAAGTTTGGATGAAAGACAACTTGTAAATGGTGTAGTTGATGCTTTTGTGCATACTTGTGAACAATATCTTACTTCAAAACATGGGTTATTGGCTCAAGATGGATATAGTGAAGGGATATTAAGAGGTTTAGTTCATTTAGCTCATACTTTTGAACAAAGAGATGATTTATGGTATGCAAACTTAATGTGGCTTGCAAATCAAGCTCTAAATGGTCTTATTGGTTTAGGCGTACCCCAAGATTGGGCTACACATTATATTGGTCATGAGCTTAGTGGTTTATATGGAATTGATCATGCTAGAACACTTGCAATTGTTCAACCAAATCTTTTAACATTATTAGTAGATGAGAAAAAAGATAAACTACTTCAAATGGGAAAAAATGTATTTAATATGGATACTATAGAGCCTTTAGAAGTTGTAGAAAAAATTAAAAATTTATATAAGTCTTTAAATATAGATTTAAAAATATCTTCATATACTAATGATGATAAAGTTATAGAAAAAGTTACTAAACTTTTAGAAAAACATGGCTTTACTAACTTTGGAGATAGAGGAAGTATTAATAAAGCAGTTGTTGTGAAAATATTAGAAAAATCAATATAAAAAGGAATAAAATGGAAAAAACATTCGCAGAAGCTATGGATTTTAGACACGCTTGTAAAATTTTTGATGAGACTAAAAAAATTTCCGAAGAGGATATGAAGTTTATACTTGAATCTGGTAGAAAGTCTCCTAGTTCATTTGGACAAGAAGCTTGGAAATTTTTAGTAATTACAAATGAAGAGTTAAAAGCAAAACTTAGACCAGTTTGTTGGGATCAGCCACAACTAACTACTTGTTCCCATTTAGTGATTGTTTTAGCTGGAATTGATGCTGCAAGACCAGAGAGTGGACTTCCAGAAAAAAGATTTGCTAGAAGAGAAATGCCTCAAGAAAAACTTGACTTTTATCTAAAACTATATGCAGGACATTTAGCACAAACTTTAAGTAGTGATGAAAATATTTATGCATGGACTGCAAAACAAACTTATATTGCCGCAGGAAATATGATGACAGCAGCCGCAATCAAAGGGATTGATTCTTGTCCTATTGAAGGATTTGAAAAAGAAAAAGTTGAAGAGGTTTTAGGTCTTGATACATCAAAATGGCAACTTGCTATGGTTTTACCTTTTGGATATAGAATAAATCCACAATCAACTCAACAAAGACTAGCTTTTGATGAAGTAGTTGAGTTTATAAAATAAAAATAAATATAACGAGTCCCTTTTTAATGGGACATTTAAAAAAAGTAACTCGTTACTTTCTTTAGGGTTTGTTTCTTTAAAGATAGCTTTTGCTATCTTGCTAAAAGAAATTATAGATTATAGGTCCCTTTTAAATGGGACATTTATAAAAGTAACTCGTTACTTTCTTTAGGGTTTGTTTCTTTAAAGATAGCTTTTGCTATCTTGCTAAAAGAAATTATAGATTATAGGTCCCTTTTAAATGGGACATTTAAAAGGACAACTTATGAGTCAAATTTTCAATAAAGCGAATATTGGTAGTTTAGAGTTAAACAATAAAATTGTTATGGCACCTATGTGTATGTATAAAAGCGATAATAGCGGAAAAGTAAAAGATTTTCACAAATATCACTATACTGCTAGAGCTTTGGGAAAAGTTGGCTTGATAATTGTAGAAGCTACAGCAATAGAACCAAGAGGAAGAATCTCAAACAATGACTTAGGACTTTGGGAAAACTCTCAAATAAAAGGGCATAAAAGACTTGTTGAACTTAGTCATAAATTTGGCTCAAAAATAGCTTTACAAATTGCCCATGCAGGTAGAAAAGCTACTGTTAAAGAAACAACACCTATAGCACCCTCAAAAATCGCTTTTAGTAAAAATGAGCCTTTTAAAACTCCTAAAGAGATATCACAAAAAGTTATTGAAAAAATAAAAAGAAAGTTTTTAAAAACAGCAAAAAGAGCCAAAAAAGCTGGATATGATGCTATAGAATTACATGCAGCTCACGGTTATTTACTTTGTGAGTTTTTATCTCCAATATCTAATAAAAGAGATGATATATATGGTGGAAGTTTAGAAAATAGATGTAGAATTGTTTTAGAGATTGCACAATTACTTAAAAAAGAGGTAGACTTACCACTAATTGTACGAATTAGTGCTGATGAGTGGATGGATAAAGGATGGAATATCCAAGATTCAATCTATCTTTCAAAAGAGTTAGAAAAAATTGGAGTTGATGCTATACATGTATCAGCAGGTGGAAATCAAGAAACAGTAGACCAGATGCCAAAACTTGAACCACTTTATCAATGTGATTATGCAAAACTCATAAAAGAGGCTGTAAATATTCCGGTAATAGCTGTAGGACTTATAACTACGCCAAAAGAGTGTGAAGAGATTTTAGATAAAAAAATAGCAGATTTTATAGCACTTGGAAGAGAGCTTTTAAGAGAACCAAACTTTATGTTTAGTGCTGCTAAGCAGTTTAAATATGATGAATATGATAATCCATCTTATTTAAGAGGGTATTAATTAAATAAATACAACATAAATGGTATATAAAACAAAGATACCAAAGTAGTAATAAACACAGTAACAGACATCTTTTGAGGTTTTACATCTAAAATGGTTGCAACTGTTACTGTGTTTCCAGCAAGTGGCACTATAGAGAAAATAAACATAACTAGATAAAACTCTTCTGTTAGTATATGAAAAAAGTTTTTATCTAAAAAGATAAATATTATTGTACTAAGTGGCCAGATAATAAATTTTACAAATAATGCTAGAGATATGAACTTTATATCTATACTATTATCACTTCTAAATTTTTCTAAGCCCATACCTATTAGCATCATTCCTAAGATTACATAGGCACCTTTTAAATAAGCACTATAGTCATAAAACATTGCAGGCATCTGAATATTATTTTGATTTATTATTAAACCTAATATAAAAGCGTGTAGAACTGGAAGTTTTAGAACTCTTTTTATACTTTGTTTAGTTGAGAAGTTTCCTTTTGCAGTGATATAATAGCCAACAGAGTTTTGATATAAAGTTGAAGCTAAAACGGTAAAAATAAATACATTTACTAAATTGGGTTCTAAAAAGATAATTGCAAGAGGAATACCTAAGTTACCTGTATTTCCTGTTGCAGTACTAAAAGCTAATAGATTTGCAGTATTGTCATTATAAATTTTTTTTGTAAAGTATAAAACAGTAAAAGCAAGTATTGTACTAAAAGTAAAAAAATATATTGGTAGAAAAATTACTGATAAATCAAACTTCACATTTATTGTTGCATTAAATGTAATAAGTGGACTTAATAAAAACAGTAATATTTTGGCAATTGTTTCTTTATTGCATTTAAGTATTGCTGTACTAAATACTCCTAATATGATGCTAAAATATAATGGTATGATTTTTACAAGTAAAGTTAAAAAAACTGTCATGTTTGATTATATAAAAGTTATATGTATAAATTATGTAAATAATTTTTTATAAAATAAAAATCCATTTACTACGACTACTAAACTCAACAAAGAACACCCTATAAAAGTAAAAAAATGTTGTACTCCTAAATATACTACAAAAGGATGAAATACTATCGGTGAAAAAAACTGTCCCATAAATAAAAATGAAGTAAGGTATCCTGAAGATTTAACTCTTCTTTCAAAGGTTGTTCTACTTAACATCCAAGCAGTTACATTTGTCATCATAATACCACCGCCAAAACCTAATATTGGACTTGTTATATAAAAAAGATGAACATTGTTTACAATACCAATACCTAAAAATCCTATTGAAATTATGATTAAAGCTATTATGTATATTGTAGAAAATTTATATTTTTGTTTTAGTTTTGCAAATGTTATTGCACCAAAAGCATTTGATAAAAAAGCAAGGGCAATTATTGAACCTGCCATTTTCCCACTTGCACCAAAAGTATCTATGATTAAAAAAGGGATTTGTGTAGGTAAAATAAAAAATATAAGCATATAAAAAAATGCTAAGAGATATATACCTATAAGTTTTTTAGGAACAGTTTGTTCCTCTATTAGGTTTAGATTATCTTTTCCTTTTTCTACTAAAAAAAGTATAGCCATGGGTAAAAGTAAGATACCTATTAAATAGATTCCAAAAGGTAATCTCCAATTTATATCAGATAAAACTCCACCACCAAATACAAAAGCAACACCACCAATAGCCATAAAAGCACTTTGATATCCCATAAACTTATGTCTTTGCTCTTGTTTAAAATAATCGCCCACTAAAGAAGTTACTACTATCATCATGGTTGATACAGCGATACCAAAAAAAGCTCTTGAAATTAAAAAATATTCAATTTTTTCTAAATATAAACCAGCACTTCCAGTTAAAGAAAAGATTATCAAGGCTAATATCGCAGAGTTTTTTTTGCCAAATTTATAAACTATATGACCAATAAAAGGGGATAATAAAGCAACTACTAGGGAAGGTAATGTCAGCATTAATCTTGAATAAAATTCAATATTTTCTACATTTGAAAAATAGTTTTGTAATCTAGGTAGTGCTGTTACAATTGCTACATTTGACATCATTGTTGTCATTGACAACAATAATAGAGTAAATATAGCAGTTTTATTTATATTATTCATATTATTATTTGAGAATAATATTATAATCTTTTGTCATGTTATATTCTATATTATTTGTTATTAAAAAGCCTGTTACATCTGCAATAGCTGTACTAAGAGAACAACAGTTAATATCTTGTCCTATATATTTTAATATCTTACTTTTTCTATCAATCTCATAACAAACACATTCATGATTTTTTAATATTTGTGTAATTTTATCTAAAACGTCCATTTGTAAATTATACTCCTTTATTCTGATATTTAGATGATATTTTAAAGATATTTTGTCATTTAATACACATATGCTATAATTCGCCACAAAGTAAGATAAAAGGCATATATAAAATATGAATATAGACGAAGTAAAAACACAAAAATTTATAGTTAAATTTTTCCCAGAGATTATGATAAAGGGTTCTAAAGCTAAAAGACAAATGGTAGATCAACTTTTTGGAAATCTACAAAAGCTTATGAATAGATTCTCTAGTGAAATAAAACTAAAAAAGTTTTTTGATAAAATTGAGATTGTTACACCTATTGAATATGTAGTTGAAGTGAGATTAAAACTTGTAGAAACCCCAGGTATTGAGCTTGTTTTAGAAGCTATTCAAATCGACAATATGACAACTTTAGATGATATTAAAGTAAAAGTAAATGAATATATGGGTGAAACTATAAAAGGTAAAACTTTTGTAGTGCGTGCAAAAAGAACTGGTACACATGAGTTTAAATCTACAAATATAGAACAAACTGTTGGTGGATATATGCTTGCAAACAATGAAACAAAAGGTGTATCTTTAAAAAATGCAGAAGTTACAATAAATATTGAATTAGTACATAATCAGTTAAATATTATTACAGATAGATACAGAGGTTTATCAGGCTTTCCTTTAGGAACACAAGGTGATATTTTATCACTTATGTCTGGGGGATTTGATTCTACAGTTGCAAGCTACCTTACTATGAAAAGAGGGATTAAAACACACTTTATATTTTTTAACCTTGGTGGAATAGCTCATGAAATAGGTGTAAAACAAGTAGCATATTATCTATGGAATAGATTTGGAAGTTCACATAGAGTTACTTTTACATCAGTACCTTTTGATGATGTAGTAACAGAGATTTTTAGATCAACTCATGAGTCATATATGGGAGTTACTTTAAAAAGACTTATGCTTATGGCTTCTGAAAAAATAGCAGATAGTATGGGAATAGATGCACTTCTTACAGGTGAGAGTGTAGCACAAGTATCAAGTCAAACTTTAAGAAACCTAGCTTTAATTGACCAAGCTACAAAAAAACTTGTTATAAGACCTCTTGCTACATTTAATAAACCTCAAATTATTGATATAGCAAATGAGATTGGTACTAGAAAATTTGCTGAGAGTATGCCTGAGTATTGTGGTGTTATTTCAAAAAATCCAGTAACACATGGTTCTTATGAAAGAATGGAAAAAGAGGCTGCAAAATTTGATTATAGTGTTTTAGATAAAGCTATTGAAGAGGTTATTACTATAAATGTAGATGAGATAGATTTAGATGTAAATGAAATAGGACAGATAGAAGTAGTATCTGATTTATCAAGTGGAGATTATACAGTTATTGATATAAGACAATCAGAACAATGTATTGATACTCCTTGTGAAACTATAAAAATGCCATTTTATAAACTAAAAACAGAATTTAAAAAACTTCCACAAGATAAACAGTATCTTTTTTATTGTGAAAAAGGGATTTTAAGTCAACTTCATGCACAATATTTAAAAGATGCAGAGAGTTTTACAAATATAAAAGTTTATAGACCAAATAATTAGTCTTGAAACTCATCTCTTGTTTTTAGGAAAGTATCAATATTTTCCATAAATATATCTACAAGTTTAGGGTCAAAGTGTTTACCACTTTGACTTCTAAAAAAATCAAATATTTTTTCATCTTCCCAAGCTTGTTTATAGTATCTATTTGAACCTAATGCATCAAATACATCTGCAACAGCTGTGATTCTTCCATATATGTGTATATCCTCACCTTTTAAAGCTCTTGGGTATCCTGAGCCATCATATTTTTCATGGTGTTCTCTTGCTATGATTGATGCCACTTGTAGAATAGGGCGTTTAGAGTTTTTTAGTATACGATAACCTATATCTGCATGGGATTTCATGATTTCGAATTCTTCTTTATTTAGTTTATCAGGTTTTTTTAGTATCTCATCGGGGATACCAACTTTTCCTATATCATGCATAGGTGAAGCTGCAAAGATAAGATTGGCTTCTTTTTCATCAAGTCCGTATAACAAAGCTAAATCTTTAGAATATTGAGCAACTCTTTTTACATGGTTCCCTGTTTCTTTACTTCTTCTTTCACTAACTTCACCCATTTTATATAACATCTCTCTTTGGGTTTCTTCTATTTCATTATGAAGATTAAAAAGTTCTGTTAAATCATGTTTTATTCCTATAAACTCTTTTATATTATTATTTTTATCTTTTATAGGCATAAGTGTAGTTGAAATCCAATAAGACGTACCATCTTTTCTTTTATTTTTTATTATACCTTTCCATGTTCTACCCGACTTAATAGTTTTCCAAAGTTGGTTAAAAATTTCCATTGAAGTATCGTGATGTCGTATGATACTATGAGGTTTACCAATTAGTTCTTTTCTTGTATATCCAGATATTTCACAAAACTTATCATTTACATATGTGATTTTTCCTTCTAAATCTGTTTTTGATAAAATATTACTTTCATTGATAGCCATTTCGTATTGGTTATTTAATCTCATGGCATAATTTAAATCAAAAGTTTTAGTTATGAGTTGATTTTTAAAGTGTTCTTTTTGATTTTCTTCAAAAGTTATATCAATATGTGCTGCTAGAATGCTAGTAATCTCTTTATTTTTGTTGTATATGGGGGTAATAGTGGTTAAAAGATATAGTTTTTTGCCAAATTTACTAGTGATTTTAATCTTCCCTTTCCAAATAAATCTTGAATTATCAATATTTTTATAAATCGATTTTAGGGATTTGAAATTCTCTTTTTTACACAAGATTGAGCTATAAAGTTTATTTATTAATTCCTCTTTTTTGAAACCAGTTAGATTACAAAAATTTTCATTGATATATTTTATATTTCCTTCTAAATCTATTTTTGTGATAATAGAGCTTTTTAAAACCATTTTTTCAAACTCTTTTAATGGATACTCTTTTTTTAAAAATACTTTTTCTTTATTTAGTTTATTTATCAATTTATCAATTGCATCTTTTTTTAAAGGTCTTTTTATATAATCATTCACACCAAGTTGAATAGCTTTGATTAAATATTTTGCTTGATTATCTGATGAATAGATTATTATAGGAATATCTTTGTAGTTTTTTCTAATTTTTTTCATAAGTTTAAAGATATTAAAAGTTTTTAATTCAATATTTACAAAAATTAAATCTATTTGTTCTTTTTGTAATGTATTTATTATGTTATTTTCATTTAGACTAAAAAATATATTTTTAAAGTATTTTTTGAATATTTCTATTGATTGAATACTTATTATATTTCTTTCATCAATATATAAAAGATTTAATTCTTGGCTATTTATAAAACTATTATTAATTATTTTTGTCAATAACTAACCCCTTGTAATAAAAATGTAATTTTATTAGGTGTTTATGACAATTTGATTACATTTATTTAAATTCATTCATAAAAGTGCGATAAAGTAGAGGTACAAAGTTTTGTTGACATTTTTTATTTTCTCTTTCTTTTATGGTAACTGCATTAAAAAAACTTTTCCATAGATTGTTAAATTTCTCTTCATCAACTGATAATTTTGGTTCATCAAACGAGCTTACATTTTGAATACTGCAATCAAAATTGTTTTTTATGAAAGCTAGTTTTCTAGCTATATCATGGATAATAAAGTTTTGGTTATTTAACCTTTTGAAAAAGTGTTTTCCTAAAAAATAGAGTATATTAAATTTTGTTTCAATTTTTGCATATAAAGTTCCATCATCAAGCTCTTGGAATCTAACAAATCCATACATTTTATGAACTAATCTAAATAATTCTTTTTCTAAATTTTGTAGAAAAAATACCTCTTGGTTATTTATATTAAAAAGTTCTTTTTTGTTTTTGAATCCTAAAATTATATATTTTAGTAACTCTAGTTCAAACTCTTTATTATCACACATAAAAATATTTATTATTAGTTCAAAAGTTTTTTTATCAAAAGAGGTGCTTAAAGCCTTATATACTTTTTCACACTTTTCAGTGTCTGTAAATACTTCATAAATCTCATCCATAATTAACTCATTAGGAGAGGTTTTATATATCTTATTTACTTTGAGTTTTTGATAATATACATCATATACTAAACTCAAAAAACCTTCAAAGCTCCCATCATATATCAAAATCATATCTCACCTGTTATTGCACTATATTCTATATCAAAAAGTGAGGGTTGAATAATCTTTTTTGTAGGTTTAATCAAAGCTAGTTTTATATTTTCTTGATAAAAGGGTATCTCTTTTTGGTATTTTCCTTTACAAGTTATAAAGTATTTTGCTCTTTTCAATGAAATTTTTAATTTAATTAAATCATCAAAATCTAAAGATTTATATCGTCTAGCTCTTAGGATTTTATAAGCACCTCTTACTCCAATACCCGGAATTCTTATAAGTTCATCTAAACTTACTTTGTTTATCTCCATTGGAAAATATTGCAAATTGTTTAAAGCCCAAAAACTTTTTGGGTCTAACTCTTCATCTAAATTTGGAGTTTCATCATTTACAATCTCATCCCAAGAAAATTGATAAAACCTAAGTAACCAATCTGCTTGATAAAGTCTATGCTCTCTTAGAAGGGGTGGTTTATTTATAATTGATGGTAGATTTTTATCATCATTTACAGGAATATATGCACTATAATAAACCCTTTTTAATAAAGCTTTATCATATAATGTTGAGCTAAGTTTAAGTATATCTCTGTCACTTTCAGGGGTAGCACCAACTATTAGTTGTGTACTCATACCTATAGGTTTTGTATCTTTTTCTAAACTTATATCTCTTGCTAATTTCAAAGGCTGTAAAACCATCTCTTTAGTTTTATTAGGTGCTAATAGTTTTAGTGAATTATCACTTGGAAGTTCAATATTTGAGCTAACTCTATTTGCTAAAGCTACAACTTGTTCTATAAGTTTTTCATCACTTCCTGGTATAAGTTTTACATGAATGTATCCATTAAACTTATATTCATGTCTAAGAATCTTTAGTGTTCTTAATAAAAGATTCATAGTATGATCTTCACTATCAATAATCCCACTACTTAAAAACAGACCTTCAATATAATTTCTTTTATAAAAATTGATAGTAATATCTGCAAGTTCTCTGGGTGCAAATGCAGCTCTTTTTATCTCATTTGATTTTCTATTTATACAGTAAGCACAATCATAGATACAATAATTTGTAAGTAAAACTTTTAATAATGAAACACATCTACCATCAGCTGTAAAAGTATGACATATTCCGCTTTTATGAGTAGCTCCAATTTGTCCAGTTTTATAGTTGTTATCACTTCCACTAGAACTACATGATACATCGTACTTAGCACTATCTGCAAGTATTTCCATCTTTTCATAGATATCTTTTTTCATGATACTATTCTATAGAAATATTTTCTTTTTATTTGAAAATATTGCAAATTGCCATACTATTTATACTCAAATGCTAATTTATAGCAAAAATCAGTTCTTTACCTTTTGCACAAGCTTTTTTGCTTCTTTTATATCATAATACTGTTTCATTATCTTTTCTCTAATAATTCTTTTGTTTTTTTATGCCTATATTCAAACATATTTTTTATATCCAATTCAATAAAAGGTTCTACAATCTTACCTAAGAAGCCAAATGGCAATTCAAATTCAATCTCATCTCTTAACTCACACATATTACCTTTTTTTGTAAATATATGTTGATGTTTCCAGTATTTAAATGGCGATTTAACTGCAAGATCAACTAAAAGATTTGGAGATTGTAGTTTTTCAATCTTAACTTCCCAAAAAGTTGGGATAAAAAATTTTGTTGTTTTTAATTTTACAATCTTCCCTTCATATGTTTGCGTATCATCAATTAAAAGTTTTACTTTTATATTTTTGGGTGTGATTTTAGTGATATTATTTGAATCACGATGAAAGTTAAATAGATCCTCTAAATCACACTTTATCAAAGAAGTTTGAATTAACTTTTTCATAGTTACTCCTGTATAGTCCAGATAAGTTTTTTTGTCTTAAAACCTAATCTTGGCAGTTGTTCCAAAATTTTATTTTTTATTTTTTCATCTAATATTTTTGTTCTACTTAATATCCATAGATATTCCCTACTTGGTGTTCCTACAACTGCATATGAGTAATCTTTGGCTAAATCTAAAATCCAATAATCTCCATAAAATGGTCTAAAGAAACTAACCTTTAGTTTTGTATTTGATTCATTTGTACTATATGCAACACCTATAGCCTCTTTTTTCTTATTATTTTTGATAAGAGTACATCTGTTTATTACTTTTATTTTATCATCATTTTTTAACTCATATGTTGCAGTAACATTTTTACACCCTTTTTCAAAAAAGTGTTCATATCTAGCTATTTCGTACCATGTACCTTTGTATTTATCTATATCTACTTTTTTTACAGTTGGAAGTTGTGGATATTTTGTACTACATCCTGTAAAAATTATTATAAAAATTAATATTAACAATCTTGTTATCATTTTTTTAACCTCCTTTATATATATTTTTCATTTGTAAAACAATCTTATAAAACCAAATAGGAATAAAACTAATGAAATCTCTTTTGGTTCAAAACCATAAAGAAGATAAAAAATAGAAGCAAAAATAAAAGCAAAAGAGATAAAACTACTTTTTAAATACTCTTTTGAAACTTTAAAGATATACTCCATTTGGTTTTTAGAAACTTCAACTTCTAAGTTTCCTTCACTAGCTCTTTTAATCATGTTTTTAAAATCTTTAGCTATAAAAGGCAACTCTTTTACCTCTTCAATTAAAGTTTCAGTTATTGATTCTTTTGCACCAATGGCTTTTGGGATATTTTTTATCAAAATTGGCAAGATATCTTTAACTCCATTGAAGTTTTCAATATATGTAGTTCCTAAACCTTCAATAATGGCACTAACTCTTAAAATATATATGGCATCACTAGGTAATTTAAAAGGTAAATCTCTAGTTTGTTCCAAAACTTCAAAAGCCAAAGTTTGCATAGATTGACTATCTAAGTTATCATTTGAAAAAATATCAAACATTTTTGAAGTAAACTCTGCTAATTCATTTGTTGGTGCTTCATAGGCAATTGTTCCCAATCTTTTACTAGCACTAATATAGGTTTCATAATCTTGTTCATTTGCAGCTTTTATAAGTTCAATTATTGCAACTCTTTTTTCATTTGGAACGGTTTTTACCATACCAAAATCTAAAAGAATTAGTTCACCTTTTGTATTTACTAAAAGGTTTCCTGGGTGTGGATCTGCGTGAAAATATCCATTTATTAACATTTGTTTGGTGTAGAAGTTTACTAAATTTGAGATTATCTTTTTAAAATCAATTTTATGTTTTAGGATATTTTCTTTATCGTCAAATCTAAAGCCTTCTTCAAAACTCATTACTAAAGCATCATCACAAGAGAACTTTTTATAAGCTTTTGGAAATCTTATTTTCTCTTTTTTATACACTTTTTTAAAGTTTTTCAAGTTTTGTAACTCTTGATTCAAACTAACTTCTTGAACAATCATTTTAGAAAATTCGTTTATAACTGCGTCAATTGAGTTTTTAGTATAAGAAGAGAATAGGGGATTAAATAATTTATTAAAAAAATTTATGATTTTTATATCTGCTAAAACTTGTTTTTTTATTCCATAACGTCTTAGTTTTACTGCAACTTTTTTATCATTTTGTAAATATGCAACATGGACTTGTCCTATTGAAGCAGAAGCTATTGGCTCTTTATCAAACTCTTTAAAAATATCTTTATCTTTAAAGGCTATATTAAAAACTTCATTAAATCTATTTTGATTCATAGGAGGAATTTGGTCATGTAAAGATTTTAATTCTTCTAAATACTCTTTTGAAAAAAAATCTGCTCTTGTTGCTAATACTTGAGCAAGCTTTATAAAACTTGCACCCAAATCTACTATATACTTTTTTAATCTTTTAGGTTTGAGAGGCTTAAAGATTAAAAATCTATCCTTTTTTTTTATAACCATATAGATAGTTAATAAAAATAAAAAAACTTTGTATATTCTAAATGGTGAATAATTTTTGATAACTTATCCTTTTAATTTTCTACATAAAATAGATTTTTAATGTTAATTGTTTAAAATCAAAAATTTTGTTACATTTGTTATATCCATAAAAACTCCTATGGTTCTAGTCTTGATATTTGCCAGTTGTTATTAATTAATTCATAAATAAATCTATCGTGTAGTCTATTTAACCCACCTTGCCAAAATTCAAAATATGTTGGGATAATCTCATATCCACCCCAAAAAGATGGGAAAGGAACCTCTCCATTGGCAAATTTATTTCTCATCTCATCAAATTTTGTTTCTAAAATGGTTCTAGAGTTTACTACTTTACTTTGGTGTGAAACCCATGCTCCAATTTGACTACCTCTTGGACGAGATAAAAAATATTTAAGAGATTCACCTTTTGAAATTTTCTTGATTTTACCTTCAATCCTTACTTGTCTTTCTAATCCAAGCCAAGCAAAGTGAGCGGAAACATATGGATTCTCATCAATCTGAAATGATTTTTTACTGTTATAGTTTGAAAAAAATCTAAACCCTTTTTTATCATACATCTTAAGTAAAACAGTTCTTTGACTAGGTTTTAAATCTTTTCCTACAGTTGCTAGAGTAAAGGCATTTGGTTCAATAAGTTTTGCTTCTAATGCATTTTGAAACCAAAGTTCAAACTGTTCAAAGGGATTACTTAGTAAATCCTCTATTTCTAAACCTTTTGAACTATACTCTTGCCTCATTTTTGACAAATCTGCCATTGTTTTCTCCAACTATTTATTTAGTTCTTCTTTAAATTTTTCTAAATCTTTTTTTGTAACTAAGCCTAACTCATTTATTAGCTCTTTTAGGTGACCACGAATCTCTTTTTTTAATCTTTTATCTTCAAGTTTACCTTTTTTTTCAAGCTTTTTTATAAAATCTTTTGCATCCTCTTTTTTGATTTTGCCTTTCTTCTCTAAGATTTTCATCTCTTCTTCAACTTTTTCTCTCATAACTGCACTTGCACCAATTGTTGTGTATATTAATTCTTTTAACATAGGTTCTCCTTTATGATAATATGTAGTTTACAAATAAATTGATTACTTTTGTAGTAAAAAAATGTAAGTTTATATTTTAGAGATATCTTTTATGATAATCTCTTCAATAAACTTAGAACTTCCAAAATGTTTTAATAATTCAAACTCTACATTTGTATATTGTGATTTTAACTCTTCAATTATATTGGGAATATCACTTACAACATGTCGACCAGAATTAAGAAAAAATGGATAATAATATATCTTTTTAACCCCTTTTTCTATAAGTTTTTCTGAACAGTTTTTTATATCAGGAATTGCCAACTCTAAAAAAGAAGCTTCTATAAAATCATAGTTTGTATCTTTTTGTTTTATAGAGTTTACCATTGAGATAAACTCTTGGTTTGATAACTCTTTTTTACTTCCATGTGCTATAAATACTAATGCTTTCATTTTTTCCTACTTTTTTAGTTTTTGTGCACCGATTTTATGAGCTATTGGACCCATACCATGACCTAGATTTGGTGCACTATTAACTGCTTCATAGATAAACTCTTTTGCAGTTTTTATTGACTCTTCTATACTTTTACCCAAAGCAATATTAGCTGCAATTGCACTTGAAAAACTACACCCTGTACCATGGGTGTTTGTTGTATCGATTAGTTTTGTATAAAATACTTTTTTATTTCCATTTTCAAAAAGTGTATCTAAACTCAAAGCTTCATTATCTTTTATTAATTTATCATTTTTTATTACAACTTTACAAGGTAGTTTTTCAATATTTTTTATAGCTGTTTCATTTAAAGCTTCATATTCAAATAAAGCCTTTGCTTCAAAAAGATTTGGTGTGATTATTGTAGAGTATTGAAAGAGTGTTTTTAAGTTTTCTACTGCATCATCATTTAGAAGTTTTGATCCAGCTTTTGAGATAAATACAGGGTCAAAAATAATTGGTATATCTAAATCTTTGATTATATCTCTTACAGTATTTATGATCTCATTTGAGAAAAGCATTCCGATTTTTATTGCTGCTACATCAAAATCTTCTAATACGGCTTTTATTTGTTTTTCAACAAATTCTGGACTCACTTCATATATGTCAGTTACCCCTTTTGTATTTTGTGCTGTTAGAACTGTAAGAACACTACATCCAAATACTCCAAAAGCTTCAAAGGTTTTTAAATCAGCTTGTATACCAGCTCCTCCACTGCTATCACTTCCTGCAATTGTTAATGCAACTTTCATTTTTTTCCTTAAAGATGAAATTTTAGTATTTTAACACTATTGTATTTACATAAGATTAAATTATTTTATTCTAAATGATATATAAGGAAGTTTCCCATAAAATAGTATATATAAGCATTATTTATAATATAATAGTTTATTAAAGGGTGAAAATGGATAATCTATTAGGTGAAAACTGGCATGCATTGAATATAGAAGATACAATAAAACTTTTTGAAAGTGATATAGAAGAAGGATTATCTCCTTGGAGTATTAAACATAGAGAAGATTTCTTTGGATTAAATGAGATAAAACAACAAAAAAAAGAGACAAAGTTAAAAAAATTTTTTATACAGTTTCACAATGCTTTGATATATATCTTATTGGCTGCTTCTTTTATAACTTTTGCTTTAGGAGAGTATATTGATAGCATAGTTATTTTTGCTGTAATTATCATAAATGTTATTGTAGGATTTCTACAAGAAGTAAAAGCCCAAGAAGCTATAGAATCTCTTAAAAACCTTGTAGATACAAATGCAATAGTTATAAGAGAAGGGAAAAAACATGAAATCTCTTCAAAACAATTGGTTCCTGGTGATATTGTTTTGTTAGAGTCAGGATTTAAAGTACCTGCTGATATTAGACTTATTGATATTCATGA
The DNA here is from genome assembly GCA_050296315.1 of Halarcobacter sp. Classification (GTDB taxonomy): domain Bacteria; phylum Campylobacterota; class Campylobacteria; order Campylobacterales; family Arcobacteraceae; genus Halarcobacter. The sequence continues at coordinate 61,449 of JBNKRE010000007.1, read as the reverse complement.
TTTAAAAGTAGATGAATCAATGCTTACAGGGGAATCTTTACCTATAGTTAAAAAAATAGAAACTATAAATGAAAATACATTGTTAAATGACAGAAATAATATGATTTATTCTGGTACTTTTGTAACTTATGGTAGAGCAAAAGGTATCGTAGTTGCAACTGCTGAACATACTCAAGTTGGTAAAATAGCTCATCTTATTAATGAAACTGTTTCTTTGCAAACACCTCTTACCAAGAAGATCTCTCAATTTAGTAAACTATTATTATATGTTATTTTAGTTTTAGCAGCTTTTACTTTTTTTGTGGGAGTTTTAAGAGAGTATAGTTTTGTGGAGATGTTTATGGCTTCTGTTGCATTAGCAGTTGGAGCAATCCCAGAAGGCTTACCTGCTGCCGTTACTATTACTTTAGCTATTGGTGTTCATAGAATGGCTAAAAAAAATGCAATCATTAGAAAACTTCCTGCTGTTGAAACTTTAGGTAGTGTTACAACGATTTGTTCCGATAAAACAGGAACATTAACCCAAAACAAAATGTTTGTTACAAAAATCTATTGCTCTAATAGTTTATATGAGGTAACAGGAGTAGGGTATGAACCAAAAGGAGATTTTCTTTTTGATAAAAAAATTTTAGAAAATATACCAACTGCTTTATATGAAACTTTATTAAGTTCATATTTATGCAATGAAGCTTACTTGGTTGAAAAAGATGGTGAATATGAAATTAGTGGTGACCCAACAGAAGGTGCATTAATTGTAGCTGCACTTAAGATGGGAATCGATGAGTTTGAGATTAATAAAACATATAAAAGAGTAGATATTTTACCTTTCGAATCTGATAAACAATATATGGCAACATTAAATAAAGATACAAAAACAGATATAAAAGAGTTACATATAAAAGGTTCTATAGAAAAAGTATTGCCATTATGTAAAAATAACTTACAAAAAGAAAATTTAGAAAAAATAGAAAAAGAAGCTATGCACTTAGCTTCTCAAGGCTTAAGAGTTTTAGCTATTGCTAAAAAAGAGGTAAAAACAGACAAAATAGATAAAAGTATGTTAAATGAAGAGTTTAATTTTTTAGGTTTAGTTGCTATGATTGATCCACCAAGATCAGAAGCTATATCATCTGTAGAGGTTTGTAAAACTGCTGGAATCAATGTAATTATGATTACAGGAGATCATGCTTTAACTGCTTTTTCAATAGCTAAAATTATGGGAATTTTAAAACCTAATGACAAATTTGATGATGTGGCTTTAAATGCTAAAGAGCTTCATGAATTATCAGATGAAGAGTTAATAGAAAAACTAAAAAAAGTAAAAGTATTTGCAAGAGTTGAACCAGAACAAAAGTTAAGAATTGTTGATGCCTTACAAGCAAGAGGAGAAATTGTAGCAATGACTGGTGATGGAGTAAATGATGCACCAGCATTAAAACAAGCAGATATTGGAATAGCCATGGGAAAATCAGGTACTGAAGTTGCAAAAGAGGCTGCAGATATGCTTTTGACAGATGACAATTTTAGTTCTATTGCAGCAGCTGTAAAAGAAGGAAGAAATGTATTTGATAATTTAATCAAATTTATTACTTGGACACTTCCTACAAACTTAGGAGAAGGTTTAGTTATATTATTTTCTATAATGCTTGGTTTTAGTTTACCTATTTTACCAGTACAGATTTTATGGATAAATATGACTACAGCAATATTTTTAGGTCTTATGCTTGTTTTTGAAAGGAAAGAAGAAAATATTATGATAAGACCCCCACGTACTCCATCTAATCCTATTTTATCAAAAGAATTAATCATAATGATGTTAGGAGTTGGTATATATATGCTAATAGCTTCAACTATTGTATTCGAATACTATATCTGGGTTGGTATGAGTGAAGAGTATGCAAGAACAGTTGCAGTAAACATATTTGTATTTATAGAGATTTTTTATCTATTCACTTGTAAAAATTTACATAAATCAACTTTTAAAATCAATTTTTTTGATAATAGTTACCTTTTATATGGAGTTTGTATTATGTTTATACTACAACTTATATTTACAAATAGTTCATTTATGAATAGTGCATTTAGTACCACATCTATAAGTTTAAATAGTTGGGTATTGATTATATTTATATCTTTTTTTATTATATTTATAGTAGAAGTTTTAAAGTATTTGTTATTTTATAGAGTAAAAACAAAAGCTTAGTTGATATTATAGTTACATTTAGATATAATCGCCAAAAATCAAGACAAGTTATGGAGATTAGATATTATGGTTCAAACAGTAAATTTAAAGAAAGCCTATGGCTCAAGAGTTCTATTTCAAGATATCAATTTAAAACTTGATACGGGGAAAAGATATGGACTTATTGGTGCTAATGGAGCTGGAAAATCAACTTTTTTAAAGATATTAAGTGGAGAAGAAGAAGCAACAGAGGGTGAAGTACAATTACAAAATGGGAAAAAAGTTGGAACATTAAGTCAAAATCAATTTGCATATGAAAACTATACTTTATTTGATACAGTTTTATTAGGAAATAAAAGACTTTATGATGCTATCAAAGAGAAAGAAAAACTTTATATGAGTGAAGAGTTTACTGATGAAGTAAACAATAGATTAGCAGAATTAGAAATTGTTTGTGTAGAAGAGGACCCAACTTATGAATATGATGTAAAAATTACAAAAATTTTAGAAGAGTTAGGTTTCCCTGCAAGTGAGCATCAAGAGCTAATGAGTGCTTATACAGGTGGAGATAAATTCAAAGTTTTATTAGCACAGGTTTTATATCCAAAACCTGATGTATTATTTTTAGATGAACCTACAAATAACCTTGATATTGAAACAATTGGATGGTTAGAAAACCAACTACAACACCATGATGGTACAATGGTTGTAATCTCTCACGATAGACACTTTTTAAATGCAGTTTGTACACATATTTTAGATGTTGATTTTAAACAAATTAGAGAGTTCACTGGTAATTATGATGATTGGTATATTGCTTCAACTGTTATAGCAAAACAACAACAAGCTGACATGAATAAAAAACAAAAAGAGAAAGAAGAGTTAGAAAAGTTTATCGCTAGATTCTCTGCAAATGCTTCAAAAGCAAAACAAGCAACTTCAAGACAAAAACAACTTGATAAGTTAGATTTAGGGTCAATTCAAATTTCAAGCAGACGTGATCCTTCAATTATCTTTAGACAAAAAAGAGAAGTTGGAAAAGAGATTTTATTTGTAAAAAATATTTCTAAATCATATGATGGTGAAGTTGTATTAAATGATGTATCATTTTCTTTAGAAAAAGGTGATAAAATTGCTTTAATTGGACCTAATGGTATTGGTAAAACAACTTTATGTGAGATTTTAGTTGAAAATGCTAAACCAGATTCTGGTGAAGTTCAATGGGGTGCAACTATTCAAAATGGTTATTTCCCACAAAATGCAACTGATATAATTGATGGGGATATGACACTGTACGATTGGTTAAGAAATTTTGATAGGGATGCAGATATTGCAGAGATTAGAAATTGTCTTGGAAGAATGTTATTTAACGGTCAAGAGCAAGAAAAACAAGTAAAATCTTGTTCTGGGGGTGAAAAACACAGAATGATGCTTTCTAAAATCATGCTTGAACAACCAAACTTTATGATTCTAGATGAACCTACAAACCACTTAGATCTTGAAGCAATTATTGCACTTGGTGAGGGATTACTTGCATATCCTGGTTCTGTTATTTGTGTATCACACGATAGGGAATTACTAGATGCTTTTGCAAATAGAATTATTGAAATTCAACCTGGTGGGTCTATTATAGACTTTAAAGGTTCTTACGAAGAGTTTATTGAATCTAAACAACAATAAAAAAGGGAAGAGTAAAAACTCTCCCCTTTGATATAAAACTACAAAGCAAAAATTTATTTAGAGTGTCTTGATGCCATTCTCATCTCTCTTCTTTTAATAGCATCATTGTATCTTCTTTTTTCATCTTCTGTTTCTGGTTCTAATTTTGGAACAGGTGTTGTTTTACCATGTTCGTCCATAGCAATCATTGTAAAGTAACATACATTTGTATTTTTCAATGTATGATCTTTAATATCCTCTGAGATAACTTTGATACCAATCTCCATTGATGTTCTTCCTGTATAGTTAACTGACGCATGGAAAGTTACTAATGAACCAATTTTAATTGGATTTTTAAATAGTACCATATCTACTGATAAAGTTACAGCATACATCCCTGTATATCTTGCTGCACAAGCATATGCAACATGGTCTAACATTTTTAAAATCTCACCACCATGTACATTTTTACCTGAAAAGTTAGCTTTATCAGGAGTCATTAACATTGTCATAGTCAACGACTTTTCTCTTTTGATCAAATTACTCATTGTCATTCTTCCCTTTTTCTTTTTTGTCAATAGTTATTATAAAATAATAAAAGAGAAAAATTAAGTTTATTTATTAATTTGACTTATAATATATAAAAAGTATATAAAATGGTAACATTTTTGAAATTTTGTCATTAATTTAGTGTGATTAGATTTGTAACATTTTGTATAGATATTAATCATTTGGAGATAAAATAAGTTATAATAACTTATTCATCTCATCTTCTGTTATTGTTTTAACTCCAAGCTCTACTGCTTTGTCATATTTACTTCCAGCTTCTTCTCCATAAATTAGAAAATCAGTTTTTTTTGATACACTAGAACTAACTTTTGCTCCTAAGGCTTCTAAATCTTTTTTTATAATACCTCTACTTTTGCTCATAGTTCCTGTTAATACTACAGTTGTACCTTTAAAAGGGTTTTCTAATACCTCTTTTTTCTCTTCAACTGTAGGGCTTATTATCTCAAAAAGTTTTAAAACAAGCTCTTTATTTACTCTCATAAATTCACAAAAAGAGTTTGCCATTTGTTCTCCAATACCATCAAGGGCAACTAAAGAATCAAAATCTATATTAATTACATTTAGACCAAATTCTAAACAGATTTGTTTTGAAGCAACTTCACCAATATGTTCTATCCCTAAGGCATTTATGATTCTATGAAGTTGTGTATTTTTTGTATTTTCTATTGCATTTAATAGATTGTTTATTTTTTTCTCTTTAAAACCTTCAAGGTTTTCTAAATCTTCATACTTTAAAGAGTATAAATCCAAAATATCAAATATCTTTTTTTCTTTTACTAATAATTCAACTATTTTATTTCCTAATCCATCTATATTCATACAGTTTTTTGAAGCAAAGTAGATTATAGAGTTTACAACTTTACTTGGGCAATCAAGATTTTGACACTTAATCATTGTACCTTCATCTAAAACTTCACTTTGGCAAGTAGGGCATGAAGTAGGGCGATTTATAGTTATTTGATTTCCATCTCTTCTATCATAAAAAACTTTTGTAATTTTAGGGATAATATCACCACTTTTTATAATAATAACTTCATCATTTAATTTTAAATCAAGTCTTTCAATCTCATCAAAGTTGTGTAGTGTGGCACGGCTTACTGTACTTCCATCTATAAGTGTTGGCTCAACTACTGCAACAGGTGTAATAACTCCTGTACGTCCAACTTGCAAAACTATATCTTTTACTATCGTAGTTTTTTCTACTGCTGGGAATTTGTAAGCACATGACCATCTAGGAAATTTTACTGTATATCCTAACTCCTCTTGAGTTTCAATATCATCAATTTTTACAACCATACCATCAAGCATCATCTCTATACTATCTCTAGAATCAATGATTTTATGATAAATCTTTTCAATACCATCAATATTATCAGTAATAGTTTGCAAAGGAGGTTTTACAAAGCCTTGAGAATATACATATTCCATCATCTCACTGTATTTTTTCATATTTAAAGAGTTTTGTCCTACACCCCAAACATTGAAATATAGTTTTCTTTTTGCTGTTATACTTGGATCTAGTTGTCTTAAACTTCCTGAAGCTGCATTTCTTGGGTTTGCAAAAAGTGCTTCGTTATTTTGAACTCTTTCTTCATTTATTTTTAGAAAATCTTTTTTTCGTATAACAATCTCACCTCGTATTTCTATCAAAGATTTTTCTTCTATTTCAAGTGGTATTGAATGGATAGTTTTTACATTGTTTGTTACATCTTCTCCAACACTTCCATCACCTCTTGTAATAGCTTGTTTTAACAAACCATTTTCATAAATAAGATTTAAACTTGCTCCATCAAATTTTGGTTCACAATAAAACTCTAAATTATTATTTACTTTTTTTGCTCTGTTTATCCAGTCCTCTAACTCTTTTGTATTAAAAACATCCTCTTGAGACCACATTCTTGATAGATGAGAAGCTTTTTCAAAGCCCTCTAAAACAAAACCACCAACTCTTTTGTTTGGTGAATTTGGATGAGAATTTTGAGGGTTTTCTTGTTCGTATGCTAAGCAAAGTCTAGCTAACTTATCGTACTCTTCATCTGTAGCAATTGGATTATCATATACATAATAGGCTTTTGCCCAATCAATAAGTGTTTGTATTTTTTCATTGTATTCGATTTGTGTCATAAATTATCAACTCTCTTTAAATTTTTTGTAATATATCAACTCTAAATGGTTTTAAAAATGTTATTTCCCCAGTTGAATGTTTCTCATATGCATTTTTTACTTTTTGGATAAGTTCATCTGAATAAACATGATCAAGATGGGTAACATCCATTTGTCTTGTTCTAAAATCATCAAAATTTTTGTAAGTGATTGGTGTTTGGAAAAATATTTCTTTAAACAGTTTAAAAATACCATCATCTACAGCTTTTTTGATATTTTCAAAAGCTACTTCTCTTTCATATTTTTCTTCATGAAAAATTGAAATAAGTGCATTTTGATCCCCTTGATATAATGGTTCACTAATATAAACTAAACCATTTGGTTTTAAAACTCTTTTTATTTCACTAAGTGCTTTTGGCATATTTTCTTTTGGTATGTGATGAAAAGATTTAAACATCAAAACAATATCTACCGTTTCATCTTCAAGTTTTATATCTTCTGCTGGATAGTCTTCAAATTGAATATTTTCAATATTTAATTTTAGATTTTTTTCATGTTGAATCTTATCTACTTCAGATGCAATAATTTTTCTATTTTCACCATTTGATGCTAATTTTTTTGTCATGACTGCACCACCACAACCTAGTTCTAAAATAGTTTTATTGTCTAAATTTAGGGTTTCAAGCAAATAAATCTCTTCAATAGTTTGTGTAATATTTTCTTCTAATAATTTCATATCTTTCCTTTAAAAAATTTATTATACTAAAATTAGATATAATATATTATTTGGAGGAATTATGAGTTACGAAGAGATATTTATTTTAGGTTGGAATCTAAATATTTTGATGTTTGTTATAAATTTTATTATTGCTCTGACAACTATGACATCAAAACCAAAAGAGCAACTTTTTGTAGAAAATAAGATATTAACAAGTCTTAAAAATGAGTTTGATAAATATTATCCATATAGAAAATATGAAACGTTGGTTATATATTTTATCCCGTTTGCTGCTTTTTTTAAAATGTGCTATAGAATAATTGAAATGTACTTTTTCTTTAGTAGAAATAGAGGAACTAAGATGTTTGATTATATGATTTATAAATATCAGTCAGACATAGAATTAGCTAAAAATAGATTAAAATAAAATGTCAGTTTTTATTAAAGAAAATTTTACTAATAATGATTCTTTAATAAAAGAGGTTGAGGCTCTTAAACTCTTGGAAAAAACTTTAGATGATTCAGATATTAATTTGATAAAAATTCCAAAAATATATAAATATGATAAAAAACATATTGAGATGGAAAAGATTAACCAATCTTTTCCATCTAAACAACAGCAAGAGTTATTTGCAGTGGGTTTAGCAAGATTACACAATATTAAGCAAAAACAATATGGTTTTTATAATGATAATTATATAGGGTTAAATGTTCAAAAAAATATATTAAGTGAAGATTGGGGAGAGTTTTTTTATAACTATAGACTTTTATATCAAGTTAATATAATAAAAGATTTAGAAGTAAGACAACACTTTTTGATTACATTAGAAAATCTAAAAAATAGATTGATTGATTTTTTAAATGAAACTACTTCATATGCTTCTTTAGTTCATGGTGACTTATGGAGTGGAAATGTTTTATATACAAATACAGATATTTATTTGATTGATCCAGCTATATATTATGGTGATAGTGAAGTTGATATTGCAATGACTGAGATGTTTGGTGGTTTCAAAAATGAGTTTTATTCAAGTTATAAAAAAGAAAAACCTCTTACAAAAAACTATGAAGATAAAAAAATAATTTATAATTTATATCATTTTTTAAATCATTATAATATTTTTGGTTTAAGTTATTTATCTACATGTTTATCTTATTTAGATTCTATAAATTCAAGTAAGCTTAAAAATTATTAAGGTAATCAAAGTGTAATTTTAATGTGATAGTGTTCTAGTCTATTTTATATACTTGGAGTATCTATGCACAACTTATCATTGAGAAATAAAATTATACTTATTTTAACACTACCTATAATAGCAATACTGTTTTTATCGGGTGAAACACTCCTTGAGAAGCTTAATGAGAAAAAAGCAATAGAGAAAACTAATAACTATTTTAAACTCTCTTTATTTTCTACAAAACTGCTTAATAGTTTAAAAAAAGAGAGTGAATACAGTTTATTATTTATTAATAGTTATGGGAAAATATATTCTAATGAATTATCAAATAATATAAAAAGTACTAATAAAAATATTGATAATTTAGAATTATTTTTTGATTCTTTTAATTCAAATTTATATTCTAAAAAAGTCACAGATAATATTAATAAAATTAAAGTTGATTTTAAAAAATTAAAAGAGATTAGAGAAAAGATAAATCAACTTTCATTGAGTGATGAAGCTATATTAGAATTTTATTCTGCTTTAAATTCAAAACTTTTATTTTTCCTAGATGATTTATTAGTTTATAGCAATGATGGAGTATTATCAAAAAAAATACAAGCTTTTCAAAATATAGTAAATGTAATCGATTCTTCTTTTACAGAAAGAAGAGTTTTACGTAATACTTTAGAAAAAGGTATTTTAACTTATGAAGATTATTCAAATTTTACTGCTTCTGTGGAAACACAAAATACATATTTAAACTTTTTTAAAAAAGTTGTTTCAAACGATGAATTAAAAGAGTTTGAAAAAGAGTTTAAAAATTGTGTATCTTGTGAAAATGTAGAAGAATTTAGGACAATTATTAAAAATAAAGCTCAAAAAAATGAGATACTTTCAAGGGTGATACAATTATCTGGTTTTGGTGGATTAATCCATTTTTATAAAGATTATATTTTAAAATCTGATAACAAGTATTTAAATAAAATACAAAGACAACACTCTAGTATTTTAAGAGAATTAAACAAATATAGAAGAATGGATGGTACTACTAAAGAGGAAAAAAAGCTAATCAAAACAATTAAAAATTTATTTGACCAATATATGGGCTATTCTGTTGATATTATGGATGCAAAAGCTTCAGGTAAATCAATCGAAGAGATTGATTCATCAATAGATATTGATAATCTTCCTGCAATAAATGCTCTTTCTGATTTAAATAATAATATCTATGGAACAGATTTTAACAAATGGTTTGAGGTCTCTTCAAATAGAATGGAGTATTTTAAAAAGTATGAGAATAAATTAACAGATGAAATAAAAACTTATATAGATAATAAAACTTCACAACTTGAAACAGGTTTTATAACAACATCTGTTGTGGTATTTATTTTAATTACATTAGTAGTTTTTGTAAGTATGTTTATAACTAGAAAAATAGTATCTGCATTACATAATTTTAAACAAGGTCTAGAGTATTCATTTGAATATGTAATAAGAGAAAAAGATTATTTAAAACCTATTGAAGTGATTGGTAGTGATGAGTTTGCACAAATGAATCATCATATGAACTTGCAAATGGAAAAAGTGAAAAATTTTATTGAACAAGATAAAGAGGTCGTAGCTGAGATTACGGATGTAGTGGAAAAAGTATCAAATGGTTTCTTAGAATATAGTATAAATAAAAAAGGTGCTACCCAAGAGGTTGAATCTTTAAAACAAATTATTAATCAAATGATATTTTTCACAAAAAGGAAAGTTGATAACATCAATAAGGTTTTAGATAATTATGCAATTGGAAAATATAATTTTAGATTAACAGATGATGAAAAAACTGGTATGTATGGAGATTTTGGTAGTTTATCTGCAGGTTCTACATTGTTAGGACAGTCTATATCTCAACTTATAGCTATGATTTCAAATGCAGGTGAAGAGTTACAATCTAACACTACAACTTTGACATCTTCTTCACAAAGTTTATCAAATAGTGCAAATGAACAAGCCACCTCTTTAGAAGAAACGGCAGCTTCAATAGAACAAATTACAAATAATATGAAATCTAGCTCTAATGATGTATCAAAGATGTTAACAATAGCTGATGAATTAAATCAAAGTGCAAAAACAGGAAATACACAAGCACAAAATACAGTTGTATCAATGGATGAGATAAATAATAAAGTAAGTGCAATTAGTGAAGCAATCTCAGTGATAGATCAAATTGCTTTTCAAACAAATATTTTATCATTAAATGCAGCAGTAGAAGCTGCAACAGCAGGAGAAGCAGGAAAAGGTTTTGCAGTTGTAGCACAAGAGGTTAGAAACCTTGCAAATCGTTCAGCAGAAGCAGCAAATAGGATAAAAAAACTTGTTGAAGATGCAAAATTTAAATCAAATGAAGGAAAAGATATTGCAACTGACATGATAAAAGGTTATGAAAATTTATCAAATAAAATTTTAGATACAAAAAATATTATTGACAATGTATCTACTGCTATAAAAGAGCAAGAAGTAGGTATGATACAGATAAATGAAGCAATAGTAACTTTAGATAGAATGACACAAAAAAATGCACAAACTTCATCAAATATTGACCAATTATCAAAAGAGGTTGCATTACTTTCAAATAGACTTTTAGGTATTACACAAAAAGCACAAATAAATGAAAAATACTATTACATGGTAGATGATGTAGATTTAATCCAAGAGATATCAAAATATAAAAATGACCATATAAACTTTAAGAAAAAGAGTTTTTCTAATCTAAGTAGTTTTGAACCCCATAAAGTTACTGATTTTAAATCTTGTGATTTAGGAAGTTGGATTATAGCTTGTGAAGAAAGACAAAAAGCATTTACTAAATCTACAGAATGGTCAACCCTAAAGCAAAGACATCAATTAGTTCATGAAAAAGTACAAAAATTTATGATTTTAAATTCAAATAGAGTATCAAATGAAGAATTAAAAAATCTTGCAAAAGAGATTGAATATATGACTGGGAAAATATTTAGTTCTTTAAATGATATTGCAGTTGTAAATACTAGACTAATAAGGGGTTGATATAAGTCAAAGTTATATTTAAATTAATAAATACTTAACTTTAATATTGTATTATTCTATCATAACTATATATTATGCATAAATTATAAGAAATTATAATATATAAGGAATATAAAATGGTAACATTTCCATTAAAAACAAGTAAAGAAAATGCAGCTATCTCGCCATTATTTGGTAAAGCAAAATATTTCGCATTTTATGATGGGGTAGAGTTAAAAGTTGAGGAAAACCCTTATAAAAAAGGTTCTGAGCTTATAAATTGGTTTTTAGAAAAAAAGGTTGATACTGTTGTAATACAAGAGATGGGTACTAAACCTTTCGAAAAAATATCAAATAGTGAGTTAAAAGTACTTTTTGCAGGTGAGGGTAGAGTGACAACTCAAGAGATTGTAAAAAAGATTCTAAATAATGAATTAGAAGAATTAACAACTGCTCAATTAGAACAAATTGTAAAAAATCATAAAGGTGAAAAAAGTGAATCTTCTTGTCATTCTACTAATCATGACAGCAAGAAAACTTGCCATAAGAAAATGAAAGCACAACATAAGTATGTGTTTATTTAATTAAAAGATACAAGGTTTTCCCTTGTATCTTAAACTGCTTGTTTTTGCATCTGTTTATTTTTATTGTTTAAAAGATCTAAAAGACCAGTAATTCTATGATTTTTATTATCTAATTCTTTTTCTAAGTTTGCGTATTTTTCCCTAAGTATTTTTAGTTCACTTTCTAAATATTTTAGTTGTCTTGTTTGAATATCTATCTTTTTTTTCTTTTCTTCTACTGAGTCAGCATATGTTTTAATCTCTTCATTTTTTGTAGATATGATTTTTTCATGTTTCGTATTTAGATTTTCCATTTGTAATTCATAATGATTTAATTGTCTTTCTTTTGATAATGCTCTTTTCTTTTCAGACTCAATTAGATGATTTGCATTTTCAAGATAACTTTCTTGGTTTTGTAATTTATTTGATAGTTCAGAGATTAATTTTCTATACTCATTCTCTTTTTTATTTGATTCTTGTATATTATGTAAAACTTTTTTATAAAAATCTCTTTTTTTTAGATTTTCTTGAGTAGTTAAAAATGCAACAGTAATATATTCATCATCTAAAGAATTTGTTTTGAATATTGTACTATTTATATAAAACTCTTCATCTTTTTTAGAAATAAATTTAGTATCTCCTTTATATAGTTCACCATTTTTTAATTTTTCCCAAGTATCTTCTATAATCACTTTTGATACATTTGGATGAATTAAATCTTTTAAGTTCAATATTTCAAGTTCTTTTTGTGAATATCCTGAAACCTCTTGCATAGCCTTATTCATATAAGTGATTTGACCATCTTCGTTCATTTTAAAAATTAATGATACATTATCCACTGATTCTATATAGTTTTGAAGCTCTTTTTGTTTGTTATCAAGTTTTTTTTGTAAGAACAATTTTTCACATACAAAATCTATTTTTTGTAGTAGATTATGTATATTTATTGGTTTAAACATATAATAACTAATATTTAAATCAACAGCATCTAATATAGTTTTAGAATCAGTTTTATCACTAATAAAGATAAATGGTAGATTAAAATTACTCTCTCTAATTTTTCTTAATAGTCCTATACCATCTAAGTTTCTTAGAGCAATTTTAGAGATAATTAAATCTATATTTTTATCATTTTGAGAAAATATATCATATGCTTTTTCTCCATCTTCAGCTTCATATATAGTTTCGAAATATCTTTGTAACGTTTGTACTAGATTTTTTCTTTCTTCTGCTGAATCTTCAACAATTAATATTTTTATCTCTTGTAAATAGTTTGAACCCATAATGAACTCCTTTTACTATTCTTTTTTACATTCTAACAATAAAAAGTATTACAATAGTACTAAAAAAATAAATTCAGATAAAAAATATCTTATTTCATATAAACCATATCATTAGGATTTACATACATTTCAAACTCTTCTTTTGTAAGAAAGCCTAAATTTATTGCTTCCTGTTTTAATGTTGTTCCATTTTTATGTGCAGTTTTTGCTATAAGTGCTGCTTTCTCATATCCAATATATGGATTTAGTGCAGTTACTAACATAAGTGAATCATTTAGATATTTTTCTATATTTTTTAGATTTGGTTTTATTCCTATTGCACACTTGTCATTGAAGCTAAGTATGGAATCACTTAGTAATTTTATAGATTGTAAAATATTATAAGCAATAACTGGTTTAAATACATTTAGTTCAAAATTTCCTTGACTAGCACTAATTGAAACAGTAGTATGATTTCCCATAACTTGAACTGCTACCATAGTCATAGCTTCACTTTGTGTTGGATTTACTTTTCCTGGCATTATGGAACTTCCTGGTTCATTTTCAGGTATTGTAATTTCACCTATTCCACATCTAGGACCTGATGAGAGCCATCTTATATCATTTGCAATTTTCATAAGATTTGAGGCTAAGGCATTTAAAACTCCACTTAACATAACTTCACTATCATGAGAAGTTAGTGCATGAAATTTATTTGGATGAGATACAAATTTATATTTAGTGTTTGTAATAGTATTTAAAACCTCACAAACAAGATTTGAAAACTCTTTATGACAATTTATACCAGTACCAACAGCAGTACCTCCAATAGCTAGTTCAACTAGATATTTCATACAATCTTCTATTTGTTGTAAGGCTTTATTTAACATCTCAACATATGCAGATATCTCTTGCCCCAAAGTTAGAGGAGTGGCATCTTGTAGGTGTGTTCTACCTATCTTTACTATATCTTTAAACTCTACACTTTTTTCTTCAAGGGTATATTTTAGTTTTATAATTGATGGTATTAGATGTTTTTGTATTTCTAGTACAAATGCTATTTTCATAGCAGTAGGGTAGGTGTCATTTGAGCTTTGAGCTTTATTTACATCATCATTTGGATGAACTAGTTTTTCAACTCTAAAATCTTTTCCCATATATTCTGTAGCTTTATTTGCAATAACTTCATTTATATTCATATTTGTTTGAGTTCCTGAACCTGTTTGCCAAACTATTAAAGGAAAATTATCATCTAATCTATTTTCTAAGATATCATCACAAGCTTTTAAAATAGCATCACATTTTATATCATCAAGCAGTTTTAATTTATTGTTTGAAATTGCAGCAGCTTTTTTTAAAAATGAAAAAGCTAATATAATCTCTTTTGGCATTTTTTCTATACCTATTGGAAAATTTTCTAAACTTCTTTGGGTTTGTGCTCCCCAGTATTTGTCCTTTGGTACTTCTATTTCACCCATAGTATCTTTCTCTATTCTAGTATCCATGAGTTATCCTTTTTTATAAGTATAAGCCTTATATTCATATAAAAAGTTTAAATAAAATTATTAAAAAATTTATTCAGATGTTACATCTGGAAGTTTTGAAGTAGTGATTATTCCAATTAAACCTATAATTGCTAGTAGAAGAATAGTTCCATTTATGCCAATATAAGTATTTAGTACACCTATAAAACCACTAAATAGTAGTATAACTCCTATGATTGTATTACTAACAGCTACATAGTCAGTTCTTTTATTCCCTTCTGCTAAATCAACCAAATAAGTTTTTCTTCCTATTCTTATACCTTGATAACCTACAGTTAAAATAAAATAAATTAAAGGCATAATCCAAATAGTTGAAAAAATATTTTCAAATAAAACATCTAAAAAAAATACTAAAAAACCTAAAAAAGTTGAAATACTTGCACCAATTAGCATAGATTTTTTACTTGAAACATCTGATAGTTTTCCCCAGATTATAGAAGAAGAAAAATCAGCCAGACCACCTGCTAGTATAAAAAGTCCAAGAAGGTAATTATTTGAGTTAGTTTGTTGTTGAGCCAAAATTACAAAAAAAGGTGCACTTAGTACTGCACATAAAAATAAGGCTCTTGAGATTACAAAATTTCTAAAGTTTTTATCTGTTTTTAAAAGAGATAGTTTTTTTAGTGCAACAAGTACAGCATTCCCACCACCTTGTGTTTCACCTTCAAACTCTTTTATTTTAGAGTAAACAACCCCAGCAATAATCCAAAAAAATCCTGCTAAAAATAGTAAAATACCAAAGTTTTGTGGTGAAAATGGTTTTTCACCTACAAATAGAAAATAGATACCAAGAAATATTATAAGTAAGCCGGCTAAACTTCCAGAGTAGCCATTTAATGAACCTCTTCTAGTTTTTGGTATTGTTTTACCCAATACATCTTTTGCAGCAACTGAGCTTAGACCTCTTGCTAAACTAAAAACAATTATTAGTAATATAATAGCTATACCTGCATTTAAACCAGTCATTGTCCAAGCAACAATTCCAATACCAATCATACTTAATGCCTGTAGATATGCTCCAAGAGACCAAACATATTTTCTAATAGGAAGTTTTCTAACATAAGCACCAATTAAAAGTTGAGGAAGCAAGGAACCTGATTCTCTTATTGGAACTAAAAAGCTTATCAAAAAAAGGGGAACATTAAGTGTTTCCATAATCCAAGGTAAGATGACTTTTGTGTTAGCAATAGAATCTGCAAGTTTATTAAAAAAGTAACTAATTATAGTTAAAAAAAAGTTTCCAGGAACAACTTTGCAAGCACTTTCCTCTATAGCTTTACAAACTCTGGCATCCTCTTCATTCATCAATTTTTCATAAATAGATTCATGTTTAGGTTTTTTGTTCATTTTCTTTTAGTAGATTATAAAAGAGGAAAGACCTCTTTTATAATTAGATAGTTCTCCATTTAGCTGGACCAGTTGTATGAATTGAATTTCCTTCTGTATCAACTGCAACAGTAACAGGCATATCTTTTACTTCAAATTCATAGATAGCTTCCATTCCCATCTCTTCAAATGCTAAGATTTTAGCACCTTTGATTGATTGAGAAATTAAATATGCTGCTCCACCAGTTGCAATTAGGTACATCGATTTATACTCTTTGATTAAATCAATTGTTGGTTGTTTTCTTTCAGCTTTACCAATCATACCCATGATACCGATTTCCATCATATCTTTAGTAAATTTATCCATTCTTGTAGATGTTGTTGGTCCCGCAGGTCCTACTACTTCATCTCTTACTGGATCAACAGGTCCAACATAGTAGATAAATCTGTCTTTTAAGTCAACACCATTTGGAAGTGGTTTACCAGCATTTTTGTACTCAACGATTTTTTTGTGAGCTGCATCTCTTGCTGTTAGGATTTTTCCTGAAAGAAGTAATGTATCTCCAGATTTAAATTGAGATAGATTTTCTTTTGTTAAATCTTCAATATTTACTCTTTTGATTGTATCCATTGGAAGTTCAATATCTGGCCAAATATCTAAATCAGGTTTATTAAATGTAGCTGATCCATTTCCATCTAATTCAAAATGAATATGTCTAGTAGCTGCACAGTTAGGAATCATAGCAACAGGTAATGAAGCTGCATGACAAGGATAATCTAAGATTTTAACATCTAAAACAGTAGTTTGACCTCCAAGTCCTTGTGCTCCAATTCCGATTTTATTAATATCTTCATATAATTTAAGTCTTAATTCTTCTAAAGCGTTTTGAGGCCCTCTTTCTTTTAGCTCATGAATATCAACATGACCCATTAATGCTTCTTTAGCTAATAGCATTGATTTTTCTGGGTTTCCACCAATACCAATACCTAAGATTCCTGGAGGACACCATCCAGCTCCCATTTGTCTTACATTGTCCATAACCCAATCATAAATTGAATCAGATGGATTTAATACTGCAAATTTAGATTTGTTTTCACTTCCTCCACCTTTTGCTGCAACTGTGATATCTATTTTATCAGAGTTTGCATCAACAGAGTAGTGGATAACTGCTGGAGTATTGTTTTTAGTGTTTTTTCTCTCACCTGCAGGGTCAGATACAACTGAAAATCTTAAAGTATTATCAGGATCAGTATAACCTTTCGCAACACCATCATTTAAAATATCTTCTAAATCTCTTGAAATATCAAGGTCTGCTTTTAGTCCCACTTTTACAAAAAGGTTAACACTTCCTGTATCTTGACATAACGGTCTGTGTCCCATTGCACACATTTTAGAGTTGATTAAAATTTGCCCAATTGCATTTTTAGCCGATTCACTTTGTTCTTTCTCATAAGCTTCAACCATCCCTTTTACGAAATCTTCAGGGTGGTAAAAAGAGATATACTGACATGCATCAGCAATACTATTAATAATATCTTGTTCTGTAATTTTTGCCATAATTAAAACCTTTTGTTAAAATTTGGCTCAATTATAACTAAGTATAGTTTATTAAAAAGATAAATATAAGTGATAATTTTTGTATTAGAAGTTGAAAGTTACAGTTATGCCCATTTAGGGCAAAACTTATTTTGAAAGTTTATTTTGTATAAACTTTTGTAGGTCAATTAGAAAGTTTAATGTAATGTTATCTACTTCTTTGACAAATGCTTTTGCATTATTTTGATTTAACTGTTTTTTATATGAAAAGTTTTTAAAATATACTTCTTGAGTATTTGTATTAATTAGATATATTCTTATTGAAAATAGTGCATATGAATTATCTTCTATAAATTGATGTTTTAAAGTTTGAATTTCACCATTCAAAATATAATCACTGTCAATCTTTATATTTGATGTTGAGATAAGTTTATATGTGTTTTGATTAGTTAAGAAGTTTGCTATATTTTGTTGTATCAATTTTGATGGCTTATCACTCCATCTACTTAAAGCATATACTTCTTGTGAAGTTTTGTCTTTAGAGTAAACTATCTCTTTACTATTTATACTACTTAATGCTTTGGGTTCATTTATTTTTATTGATATATCAAAATATTTACCTTCAACTTTTTTATTTTCCACATCTATAGAGTAGGTTGATAAAGGTGGTAACTCCTTTGTTAAACTAATACAACCATTAAAAAAAACTATTATAAAAACTAAACTAAATATAAATCTTATCATTTTTTCTCTCCTGGACCATATGGCACTTCTCTTGTATTAAATATCATATTCCCACCATTATTGTTAAAATTATCTACTGTATCATCTATTTTTTGTAAAGTATCTTCTAAACTATCTAAAACTTTATCTATATCTTTTGAAGATCTTGTAGTTTGCTTTAAGTCTTTAAGTAAAACTTTGACATCTTGATTTACTATATTTTTTATTTCTAAACTTAGATTATCAATATCATTTAAAGTTTTTGTTAAATCCTTTTTTACAACTTTATCAATTGATTTAGACATATTATTAACATTGTCAACAGTTTTAGTAATAGATTTATCTATTAGATTATTTACTTTATTTACAGTCTTATTAAAATCTTTTGAACTACTATTTAAATTTTTTAAAGACTCTTTAATATTTTCTAAGTTTTCTTTATCTAAAAGTTTGTCAAATCTTTTTAACATTGTTTCTATTTGAATACTAATACTATCTGCACTATTTGTTAATTTGTCTAAAAAAGATTTTTCTAGAGGTATGATTGCAATACCTTCTTTATTTGGTTTAAGTAATTGACTATTTTGTGTTCCACCATCAATCTCTATATATTTGTTTCCTGTTACACCTTGCGATTGAATTATCGCATAACTATCAGTTTTAATTAAATCTGGTTTTGTAATTTTCAATATAATTTCTACTTGTTCTAAATTTTTAGAGTTTATTCTAATATCATTGATTGTACCAATGTCTAAACCTTTATATTGAATAATTGAGTTTTTGTTTAGTCCCATAACTGAACTTTCACTGTAAATTCTATACTCTTTTGCTTGTATCTCTTCTAAATCATATCTTGCTAACCACAAAACAAAGCTAACTAGTGCAACAGTAAATATAATTAAAAAAAGTCCAACTAAGGTGTATCTTGCTTTATTCTCCAAACTAATCCTTTTGTAGTTTTAAAAATTTATTTATTTTATCATTATTAGCATTTATAGCATCTTCATAAGTTCCAGTAAAAATAAGTTTTGCATCAGAGATGATACAAAACCTATCAAGTACATTTTTTATGGTATTTAACTCATGTGTTATTATAACAACAGTTAAACCCAACATATCTCTTAATTCAACAATTAAACTATCAAAAGCTTTTGCACTAGCTGGGTCTAATCCCGAAGTTGGTTCATCTAAGAAAAGTATTTTAGGGTCATGTGCTAAACTTCTTGCAAGTGCAACTCTTTTTTTCATACCACCACTTAACTCTTCTGGATAAAGTTTTCCAACACTAGCATCAAGTCCTACCATTTTTAACTTAGTATATGCAATATCATTTATCAAATCTTTTGGTAATTTAGTATTTTCTTTTAACATTATTCCAATGTTTTCTAAAACATTTAAAGAAGAAAATAAAGCTCCAAACTGAAATAAAATACCCCAATTGTGTTTTATATAATCTCTCTCTTTTAATTTCATTTTTTTTATATTAAAACCTAAAATTTCAATATCACCACTTTGAATTCCATCTAATAAAATCATTTGACGAAGCAGAGTTGTTTTACCACTTCCACTTCCTCCTAAAATACCAAATATTTCATTTTCGTTAATACTTAAAGAGATATTATCATGTACAACTTTTTTATCAAATGCAGTATGAAGATTTTTTACATTTATCATCCTAAAATCCTAATTCTATTGATAATAAAGATATTAGAGCATTTATAATAATAAGCCAAAATATCGAATCTACAACAGCTTTTGTAGTATATTTTCCTATATCTGTACCACTTCTTACTTGTAATCCTCTATAACACCCAATGATTGCAATTAGTATACCAAATAAGGGGGCTTTTAATATTCCAAGAAGAATGTGTCTAATTTCAACATACTCATAAATTCTATTCATAAATTGTGTATAAGAGATACCTAGATGTAGTTTAACAATAATCATCTCACCAACAAGAGTTGCCATATCTGCAAAAAATACCAATAAAGGCATAACAATAACAAGTGCAATGATTCTAGGTAATATTAAAAATATATCAATATCTAAGCCCATAGTTCTCATAGCACTTATCTCTTCAGTAATTTTCATTGTTCCTATTTGAGCAGTATAAGAAGAAGCACTACGACCAGCCACAATAACAGCAGCTAAAAAAGGAGCTATTTCTCTAAACATAGACATAGTTGACATTTCAACTACAATAATTGCTGCACCAAACCTACTTAATTGATCAGCACCTTGGTAAGCTGTTACAAAACCAACTAAAAATAAAGCCAATGCGATAATAGGTAAGATATGTATTGCAGCTATCTCCATTTGGTTAATAATAGCTTTAAATCTAATCTTTGAAGGGTGTATTAAACAATATAGAAAATAGATAAATAATCTTCCAAGAAAATACATAAAATTTTTAAATGAATTTTTACTATCATAAACCTCTTTACCTAATGTTTCTAATATAGAAGGGGTATCTTCTATAACATCGTCTTGGTGTACATAGTTATCCTTATAAAGGTTATACATCTTTTGGTGTTTATAAGAGATATTTAAAAAATCAACTTCAATATTTTTTTTAGAAAACATTGTGATATATTTTATGATGAGAATTATTCCAGAAGAGTCGATTTCATTTAAGTGAGTAAAATCAAATATCAACTCTTTTGAATTTAGATTATCTTTATAGAATTTATCTAACTCTTTTATCCTTTTTTCTAAGCCTGTGTATGTCCAGTCATCAGATATTTTAAAACTATTCATAATTATTTGAAACTATTTACAATCTCTTCAACAATAGCTGATAGATTCTCTACAGATTTTAGTTCAACTCTTTCAGAATGTGAATGGGGATTAAAAATATTTGGACCAATAGATGCAACTTTTATATTTGGAAATTTATCTTTAAAAATTGCACACTCCAATCCTGCATGAATAGCTTCTAAAGAAGCATTTTCATCATATTTTTTATATATTTTTAAAACCTCTTTTGTAAACTCATTAATATCTGGTTTCCATGCTGGATATTTCCCTGCGGTCTTAACTTCAAATCCAAAAGATTCAAGTAAAGCAACAGTCTCTTTTTTTATATTTATAAGACCTTCATTTGACATTGATCTTGCACTAAGTTCTATATCAATACAATCTACAGAGGTAGAGATTTTTGCTAAATTTATAGAATCCATTACCACATCTAGATTTTTATCAAAGCCTCTTATCCCATTTGCAAATGTATAAATGAAATTGGTAATATCACTATTCCAAATGTTTAAATGTTCACTTTTAGTGTTAATTTTACTTATACACATATTTTCATGAGATTTTTCAGGTTCACTCTTAGAGGCGATTATCGCTTTTACATTTACAGGGATAGAGTTAATTCTTTCTCCCCCTTTAATATCTAACAACAATCCATCACACTCTTTGATAGTTTTACCAATAAGTTTGATACCATTTGGAATATTTTTATCAATATCAACTCCACTATGTCCACCCGGAATTTTTGAAATCTCTATCTCATATAAGTCATAATTTTCATCATTTGCTATAATTTTTTTATCGTAATGTTTGGCAAAAATATCAACTCCACCTGCACAACCAATACAAATTTCACCTTCACTTTCACTATCAAGATTTAACATATATTTTGAATCTAATTGCATATCTAAATTATTAGCACCAATTAAACCTATCTCTTCATCACTTGTAAAAAGATACTCTAACTCATAACCTCTTGACATCAAATCTAACATATAAGCACAACCAATTCCATTGTCTGCACCAAGTGTTGAATTATTTGCTTTGAAAAACCCATCCTCTTCAATAATTTGAGGTACACAACCATCATCTAAACAAACTATATCATAATGGCTTTGTAAACATAAATTAGCTTTAGTGTTAGCTTTTTTACATATAATGTTTTTATATCTATCTACAATACATTCATAATCATATTTTGATGCAAACTCTTTCATAAAAGTAATAAAAGGTTCATGTGTTCCACTACATCTTGGAATCTGTGTGATTTGTCTAAAAATTTCTATAATATTGTTTTTCACTAAATACCTTTTTTGTTATTAATTGTAAAGAATTGATTATATCAAATTGTTTTTAAAAGTATAAATTGTATTTTAAGTTTTTTATAAAGCCATTTTATTATTATATCAGTACAAAAACTAGGGAGAAGTTAATGATTATAGATTATAAAGAAGTAAATGATTTAGATAGGTACAAGATTATGTCTGATACAGTTGTTCCAAGACCAATTGCTTGGATTGTTACAGAAGATGAGGGAGTTATCAATGCTGCACCATTTTCATATTTTATACCACTATCTAGTAATCCAGCAACATTGGTTGTATCTATAGGTGAAAAAGAGCCTGGTATTCCAAAGGATTCATTACACAATATCTTAAAACATAAAAAAGCTACTATTTGTTTTGTAAATGAATCAAATGTAGAACAAGTAAAATTATGTGCAAATATGTTAGATAAAGAAGAGAGTGAAATTGAAAAATATGAGATAGAGGTTCAAAGACCTTTAGAAGATTTTCCACCAATGATATCTTCTACACAAACAGCTATGTTTTGTGAGTTTTATCAAAAAATAGATTTACCTGGTAAAACAACACCAATTATACTTGAAGTAAAAAAACAATATATAGAAGATGGAAGATTAGATGCTAAATCTCATGTTCATGTGGAAAATATAGGTAGATGTGGAGCATTTTTTAAAGCAGTAGTTGATTTATAAAATCAGATTGTATAAAATGTAGTCTATCTTTATAAAATTTTTATTTTATTTATGAAAATTTTGATTCTCTCTTTACATAATATGATTTATAATGAATTCAGAGATTGATACTAAGGAAGATATATGACAATTTTAAATCTAGGTATGCTTGCTGTATTATCCATATTGACACTATTTTTGGTAATCAGATTACTTAAAGCATAAGATGAAAATTTTTTTTTCTAAGTATAAAAAGTATAACTATCTATTAAAAGCTTTTGGAATTTTAATAGTTATTACCATTATAAGTCATATTTTTAGAGAGCATTTAGATATTATAAATATATCGTTGATACACATTATTCCTGTAGTTGTTGTTGCGATTCGGGGTAAACTAAAAGCTACATTTTTTATGACTTTTTTGAGTGTTATCTTTTTAAATTTTTTATATATTCCTCCACTTTACAGTTTTTCAGTTCATAACGAATTATATATATGGAGTTTTTTTATTTTTGGTATTGTTGGTTGGATTATAACTATTCAAGCCAAAAATCTAAGTACCCAAACTAAGCAAAATGAACTTAGAGAAAGTTTATTGCATATAATCTCCCATGACCTTAGAACTCCTTTATCTACTATTCATGGTAGTATCAATCTTATCTTATCAAATAATAAATTAGATGAAAAAAGTAAAGATAACCTTCTAGAAGATATAAATTATGCGTCATTAAGAATGAAAAGACTTATAACAAATCTTTTAGATAGTACAAGATTATCTAGTGGTGAAATAAACTTAAAACTACAATGGTGTGATTTTGAAGATATTTTAGGGGTTGCACTAGATGAATTTTCTCAAATACAAACAGATGAAAAATTAATAATTAATATTGATGAACTTAGTCTTTTTTGGGGAGATAATACTCTTTTAACTCAATTGATTATCAATCTACTTGATAATGCATTTAAATACTCTAAACAAGACACAAAAATCTATTTTGATATATTAAATTTATCTAATACAATAAGAATAAAAGTTTTTAATCAAGCAGAGTTTGTAAATAAAAATAAATTAAAAAATATCTTTGACAAATTTTATAGGTTTGAAGATACAAATGATATATCAGGTAGTGGGATAGGTTTGGCTATTTGTAAAAGTATAGTAAAACTACATGGTGGAGAGATTAGTGCAGTATCTCAAAATAATGGTATTTTAATAGAGATAGAATTACCAATAATAAAAAGAGCAAAATTAGTATGAAACATTTAATACATATAATAGAAGATGATGCTTCTGTAAAAAAACTATTAGAGATTACTTTTAAACAGTATGATTTTAATTTTATATCAAGTGAGAGTAAAAAAAATGCTTTAATGATGTATTTAAGTCATAATCCAAATCTTTTGATTGTAGATTTAGGTTTACCTGATGGAGATGGAAAAGATTTTATAAAACAAATAAGAGAGATTTCAAAAATTCCAATTATAGTTTTAACAGCAAGACATGATGAGGAAGAGATTGTTGCTGCATTAGATGTTGGTGCAGATGATTATATAACAAAACCATTTTCTGTAAATGAATTATTAGCCAGAATTAGAGCAAATCTTAGAAGAAATATTACAACTAATAAGATTGAAAATAAATTTGAATGCAATGAGTTACAATTGGATATCGTATCAAGAGATATACATTTAAAAGGTGAAAAACTAAAATTAACTCCTATAGAGTATGAGTTACTTAAATATTTTATGATAAATGCAAATAAAACTTTAACACATAGACAAATTTTAGAAGAGGTTTGGGGTGTTGGTTATCAAAATGAGATGCAATATTTAAGAACTTATGTAAATGTTTTGAGAAAGAAGATAGAAACTAATAGTACTAGACCAACTTATATTAAAACTGAATCAGGTATTGGGTATAGATTTTCCTGTAATCAACAATAGGTTGAGAAATGGAACATAAATATGTAAAATCAATATTTTTAGGTTATGTTCTAATAATATTATTTGGTGGAGTCATATTAGCATTACCAATTTGTCATATTGGCAATTTAAAATTTATCGATGCAATATTTACCGCAGCAAGTGCCACTTGTGTGACAGGATTGATTGTAACAAGTACATCAGAAAATTTTACATTCTTAGGTGAAGTTATCATTCTTTTACTTATCCAAATAGGTGGGATTGGATATATGTCTTTAGTTATTATATTCTTTTTATTTATTAGACATAAACTAAATTTAGATGAAAAAAGGGTTGTAAAACAATCTTTGGACTTACCAAATCTTCATGTAGTAAGTTTTCTAAAAAAGATATTTATTGTGGTTTTATTTATAGAATTGGTAGGTTCTATTATTTTAACAATGCAGTTTATGGAAAAGCAGGAGTTTTTTCAAGCCTTGTGGTTTGGAATATTTCATAGTGTTAGTGCTTTTAATAATGCAGGTTTTTCTTTGTTTAAAGATAGTCTTATAGGTTTTCAAGATGATGCTATTTCTTTAGTTACAATCTCAATTTTAGTTATAAGTGGTGGTTTAGGATATTTTGTATTAGTTGAGATTTATGAGAATAGAATGTTTTCAAAACGTTTTACAATCCACACAAGAATTATGTTATATGGAACTATCATACTTATTGTTTCTGGGATGATTTTATTTTTATCAATAGAGTGGAATAATCCTAAAACTTTTGGTGAGTTATCTATATATGAAAAGATACTAAATGCTTTTTTTCTATCGATAAACTTTAGAACAAGTGGTTTTAATAGTATTGATATTAGTGGATTAAAAGATTCATCTTTGTTTTTTTCAACAATATTTATGATTACAGGTGCAGGGCAGGGAAGTACTGCTGGAGGAATGAAAATTACTACTGTTGCTATTTTGATTATTACAGTTATATATATACTAAAAGAGAGTAATCAACAACCAAGTATTTTTAAAAGAACAATAGAACAAAAAGTGATAAATAAAGCGTTAGCAATAATCATCTCATCATCTTTTTTTGTTCTTTTAGCTGTTTTGATTCTTGTAGAGACTCAAAAACTACCCTTTTTAAAAATCTTATTTGAGGTTGTATCAGCTTTTGGTACTGTTGGGGTTTCAACAGGAAATGGAGATATATTAAGTTTTTCTCAACAATTTGATGTATTAGGTAAAAGTATTATTATAATAATGATGTTAGCAGGTAGATTAGGGGTATTTGCTTTTGGTTTAGTTTTAGTAGGTAAAGCAAAAAGAAGACATTTTAAATACCCAATTGGAAGGATAATTATATGAAAACAATTGCAATCATTGGTTTAGGAAAATTTGGTTCTTATATAGCAAAGTGTATGACTAGAATGGGAATTACAGTTATAGCTATTGATAATGATGAAAAGAAAGTTCAAGAGATAAGTGAATTTATAGACAATGCCTTTGTTATTGATAGTACAAATAGACAAGCTTTAGAAGAGGTAGGTATTTATAATCTAAATACAGTAATTGTTAGTATTGGGGAAAATATTGAAGCAAGTATTTTAACTGTTATGGCATTAAAAGATTTAAATAATAAAAAAATTATAGCAAAAGCAATTACAAATATACATGGAGAAATTCTCTCTAAAATAGGGGCTTTTAAAGTTATCTATCCAGAAAAAATTGCAGGTAGAATGTTGGTGAAAAAATTAATTGATAATATTACTATTGAAGAGATAGATATTAGTAATACTATAAAAGTAGTAAAACTTATAGCTATTGAAAATTTCATATATAAAAGAATTGTAGATATAGAGTCTGAATATCAAAACATAAGAATAGTTTCTTATAAGACACAGGGAAATTGGAGATTTAATATTGATTCAAATTATAGAATCAAAAAAGATGATTTATTGGTTTTTATTGGAGAAACAAAATCTATTAATGATTTTCTATTAACTGAGTAGAAGAGTTTAAAAACTCTCCCACTCATCAACATCTTTATTTGGTTTAATTACTTTTTTTGAAGTATCCTTTGATAGATTTTTCGGTGGTGTTTTGCTTATTACTTTTGTTGATGAGGTATAAGTAGTTTGTGATTTTATTGGAGCATCAAATTCCAAGTTTTTACCTTCAAAGTTATTTCTATCAACATTTTTAACAACTTCAAGTGCAATTGTATTAGTCTCTTTTGCAATATCATTTGTTTTGTCTGCAATAGCAGCATTTTCTTGAGTAAATTTATCTAATTGATTCATGGCATCAGCAATTTGTGTCATACCTATTGTTTGCTCTTTAGCTGCATTTGACACATCATCAATTAAATTATTTGTAGTTTCTATTTTCTTTTCTAACTGATTAAAACCATCAATCATTTTACCACTGATAACTTTCCCATTATTTGCTCTTATTGTTGCATTTTCAACTAAGTCTTTAATCTCTTTTGCAGCTTCAGCACTTCTAGCAGCAAGATTTCTAACCTCTTGTGCAACAACTGCAAAACCTCTTCCTGCTTCTCCTGCAGTTGCTGCTTCAACAGCTGCATTTAAAGAAAGAATATTTGTTTGGAAGGCAATTTGATCAATTACAGAAATCGCTTCATTGATATTTTGTACGGTTTCATTTATCTCTTCCATTGCTTTTACAGTATCATTCGCTAGATTTTTACCTTCATTTGCTGAGTTTTTCGTATCATTAGATACAGTTAACATCTCTTGTGCTTTTTCACTAGTTTGTTGGATATTTCCCGTAATTTCATCAATTGATGCAGCAGTTTCTTCAAGTGAAGCAGCTTGTTCTGTTGCATTTTTATTTAATGTTCCAACACTACTACTTAATTCATCCGCACTTTTTCTTAATGAAAGCCCATCATTTTGACTAGATTGTAACATATCTGTCATCATCTCATTCATTTTAATTAGTTCTTTACCAATTTTACCACTATTTTGAATATCTAATTTAGCTGTAAAATCTCTTTGGGTATATTTAGCTAAAGTATCACTAATCTCATTTAAATCTTTTCCTATTAATTCTTGAAGATTATTAAGCATATCATTTAAAAGTTTTCTCAATTCATTCAATGAATCATTAGTTGTAGTGGAGTCAATCTGTCCATCAAGATATCCATCACTAACTTTGTTAACTATTTTTTTAACTTCATCAATCAATTTATTATCTTTTTCAATTGATACTTTTATTATCTCTATATTAGCATTAATCTCTTTAGCCATTTTTCCAAATTCATCATTTGATACAAGTTTTATCTCTTCTGTATTATTTGATTCTTTATTTAAATATTTAAAAAATGATGCTAAACCTGTTGAAATAGATTCAAGATTATAATTTAATTTTCTAACTATCAAGAAAATTATAATAGCTATAATAATTAAACAAAAAATAGAAGCAATTATTGAAAAGTTTCTAATAAAATATGCATTTGCAAGATACTCTTTTTTAGGTGCATTTATAACAAAAGTCCAGTTTGTATCAGTATTAGTTATATTAAATGGTTTTGAATAATATAATGATTCTAAATTGTCTTCATAAGAGATTTTCATAAATTGAGTATCTTTATTTACTTTTGAGTTTTCAAGAAGCTGTTTATAGTCTTTGTCATTATTAGCAACATCCATTAGTTTTTTTGTTCGTAAAGTTTTATTTGGATGGCTAATAATAATTCCGTGACCATCAACAATAAATGCATAAGCATGCTCAAAAATATTAACAGAATCTGTCATTTTATTTAGAGTATCTAAACTAATATCTATACCACATACACCAAAATATGTTCCATTATGATACATAGGAATACCTATTGTTGTCATTAATACTTTTTGACCATCTACATCAAAAAGGTAAGGTTTCGTTATATACGTTTTTCCTGCTTTTTTAGGTCCACCAACCCAAGCATCTTCTTCATTATATGGTGTTCCAGTTTGAATTTTTATTTCACCTTTTGATTTGATGATATAGGGATTAAATTGACCAAAGTTATCATAACCATTTTGACCCTTTAACTCCATGTTTTCATTAAAAAGAAGCTCTTTCTCTTTAATTTTAAACCAAAAACCTAAGATGTCATCATTGTATTTTAATAAAGATTTGATATAAGTTAAAGTTTCTTGCTCATTTAGTTTGGTATTTGTGTTAAGAGAATTTTCAAATTTAAAAGCTAAAGCTTTAGCAATAACGATAGTTTGGTTAACTCTACTTTGAACTTCAGCTGAATATTTGCCTGAGGCTTCTTTTATTAGTTGTTGAACCCCTGTTTGTGCTGTTTCATAAGAAAATTTAGTAACAAAAAATATTGTTAAACTAAAAGTGACAAATGTAGTACCTAATATATATACTAAAAGTTTATTTCCAAAACTTATGTTTTTAGATTTAGACATTTTTAATCCTTTTTGATTTTCTTTTTATAGAACAATAATAGCATAAAATAGTATCAATAGAAGAATAAAAGTATTAATTTGATATTGGTAAAAATAAATGTAGGTACTAATTATTTCTTAAATATATTTAGTATAGATTAAATTATTTGTAGAAGATAAACTTCTACAAATTTTACAATAAAATTAAAGGTTTAATTAAATCTTTTGGTTTATTTTTCATTAGCATTAAAGCTTCTTCAACACTTTCTAAACCTTCAAATCTATGGGTTATAAGTTTTGATGGATTTAATCTTTTTGTCATAACTAAAGAGGCTAGTTTTTCCATTCTTAATCTACCTCCTGGCATTAAACCTCCAATTATTTGTTTATGACCCATTCCGCAGCCCCATTGTACTCTTGGGATTTTTACATAATCTCCCTCTCCCAGATAGTTTATATTTCCAATTTTGCCACCTGGCTTTAGCATGTTTATTGCTTGTATAAAAGTATCAACTGTTCCTCCAGCTATAATAACTTTGTCAACATTACCTGTTTTTTTTATAATTTGTTCAGCTATATCTCCATCATGATAGTCAATAACCTCTGTTGCACCAAACTCTTTTGCAAGTTGTACACAATTTGGTCTTGAACCAACTGCAAATATCTCTGATGCACCTCTAATTGCAGCAGCTGCTACTGCCATAAGTCCAACAGGACCAATACCTATAATTGCAACTTTATCTCCAAATTGTATATCTGCTAATTCAACTCCATGTACTCCTGTAGGAACCATATCT
Organism: Halarcobacter sp.; assembly: GCA_050296315.1. GTDB lineage: Bacteria > Campylobacterota > Campylobacteria > Campylobacterales > Arcobacteraceae > Halarcobacter. The sequence continues at coordinate 31,217 of JBNKRE010000007.1, read as the reverse complement.
GCAAGCATACAAGCACTAGCTAAGTCCATCCCCTCTGGTAATAAAGCAAGATTTCCATCTGCATCATTTACATGAAAATACTCAGCAAATACACCATCTTTGAAGTTAGAAAATTTCCATCCAGATAATAAACCTCCTGAATGCATAGAATAACCATCTTGTGCTGCCAAAGAGTTCCAATCAGGAGTAATTGCAGTTATTAAAACTTTATCTTTAACTTTAAAATCTTTTACTAGTGAACCAACTTCAACAATCTCACCAACAGCTTCATGCCCTAAAATTAATTCATGTCTATCTCCTAGTGCTCCAGACCAAACGGTGTGTACATCTGAGGTACAAGGTGCAAGTGCAATAGGACGACAAATAGCATCCATTGGACCGCAAACTGGACGTTTTTTTTCTACCCATCCAGTTTTACCTATACCTAACATAGCAAAACCTTTCATAATAAACTCCTTTTTAAATATAATTTAATACTATTATATATTATAGTATTATATATCTATATTAATAGTAATATTATATAATTAATGATTAATTTAGTAGTAGTTTTATCCCCTTAGAGGGGATAAAGTGAGTATTTTATTCAACTATTTGATGTAATTTGCTACATTGTGATAAGTGCAAATCCATACCTGATATATCTTGCATTATATCTTCAAATGAATGAAAGTGTGCATTATATACATATACAAATATTTCATCACCTTTTTTTAAGAAGTTTTTTTTACCAAACTCAGTATATGCAGTTGCACCAGCTGCAATTAATAAACCTTTTGAGTTTTTTATATTCTTTAAAAAAGGAGTTAGCTCCTCTAATGGTCCCATATCCTCTTGGGTATTAAACTTTTCTATCATCCAGTCTTTTAATTCTTTAAAGAAGTATGAATACGATTTTACTGCACTAATTGTTCCATAATCTTTTAAAATACCATCACGTCTAACAAATGAAGCTATGTGGTACTTGCTTAATTCTCCATCTTCTTCAAAATTATCTATTTTTATAAAATCTGGTGAAATTCCCTTTGATGAGTCTCCCCAGTTTTTTTTAGTACTTAATTTACTACCATCTTGAATTCTATTACTACAATCGTTGAAGGCACCAAAATATTTTGGCTTTATATCTATCAATTTATCATTTTCATATTCAAAATCACAAATTAATGCAACCTCTGCTTCAACTTGCATATGTTCTATATTGTTATAATTGATTTTATCTGTACTTATAGGAAATTTTCCTAAAAAAGTATCATGGTTAGGAATATAAAATGGGAATATCCCTTTGGGAGCATCTTTTTCTTTAGTTTCAATTACTGAAAACTCATCTGCTTCACCAGCTTCACCTAAATGATTTGCAAAATTTCCTGCAACACCAAACCCTAAATAATTTTTTAACTCTTCTAAGTTAATATTATATCTATTCATTATTTTGTCCTTAAATTAAAAAAATTTACGACAATTTATTTTTTTATTTTGGGATGATTTGTTTTAAAGTGAGAATTTTTTTGTGGAAGTTTATTGGGTAGTTAAATTATATTGTCAAACAAAAATCTACCTGCGATTTAAACTCTTCTCACTGTAGCTTAGGGCTTTGACCAGCTTCTTCATAATTTGTCCTTTTTATTTTTTTGAGATAAGAAGGATAACCCTCTTATCTATAAATTTAGCTTAAGAATTTAAATTAAGCAAAAAATCTTTCTTCTACTATATCTTGTAATTTTGCCCCTGAGTATTTAGCTCTTTGAACTAATTCCCAAAAGTATCTATATGTAGCTCTATCGTGTAACTCACCATCATATTGGATTGGTCCCCACTCAGCATCTTGTGCAGCTATTAAGATGTTTTGTGCTGCTTCAAGTTCTGTAAAATCTGGTTTCATTGCATCAACTATAGCTTGTACTTGTGTTGGGTAAATTGACCACATTCTCATAAATCCAAACTCATTTCTAGCTCTTTCAGCATCTTTGTATGTTTGGTATGGGTTTTTTAAATCCAATGTAACATTATGACAAGGGATAACATGATTTTGAATAGCTGCTTGACAAACTTTAGCTTTTGCAGCACCAATTAATCTATGTTCAAATTGACCTGGGCTTCTCATATTGATAGCTGGAATAGCACCTTGGTATCCAGATACAAAGTCCATAAGACCAAAATCTAATACTTGTAACCATGGTAATGTAGCGATTTTTTCTACATCTTGCAATGCTCCATGAGTTTCAATAAGTACGTGAATTGGAATCTCTCTTGTGATACCAGCTTCTTTTGCCACTTTTTGAATATACTCAATTTGAGTTTTAGCATCTTCATAACAAGTTGATTTTGGTAAAGTAATATATGCTAATTTCTCACCAGCACCAGGTACAAGTATATCTATATCTTGTCTCCAATCTGGGTGTGAGTGGTCATGAATTCTAGTTCCAGCCATACCATATGGGTTTTCTTCTGAGTTTACTACTCTAACGATCATTTGAGCATGCTCAACCTCTTTACCTGTTTCAGCTCCGTCTTCACAATCACAAGTGATATCAAAAACTGGTCCTAATTTTCTTTGCATATCAAAACCTTTTTTGATAAGTTTTTCACTTCCTGCAAAGTGCTCACAAGTTGGAATAATAGGTAAAGATTTACCTGATTCAAATAATGCTTCATTTGGGTGTGTCATTTTTTTCTCCTTAAAATTGGTCCCCAATTTGAAGGGAACCTATATGTTTTTTATCTTCTTTTTAGCGTAGGAAGTAAATTCCTACTAAAAGAAGCAAAATCCTAAAGAGAGCAACGAGTTGCTCTTAACTCATTACTTACTTTTTGGTTTTGCTTGTTGGGATTACAACTGTGTAATCTAAATCAAGTACAATATTTTTTAAGTACTTACCATCTTCATCTTTTATCTCTTCAATTTCAGAAGAGTTTTGATTTTTTACTGCAACTGTTCTAAGTCTTAGTAAACCAATATCATCTCTTTTTAACTCAATCTTTTCTAAAATCTCTGTAAAAGCATAGATGGTATCACCTGCATATGTTGGGTTTGCATGTGCTCCACTATTTATTGCATACATCCATTGAGCATTTTGTAATCCATTGAAAGATAATGCTCTTGCCATAGAGATTATAACTCCACCATACATAAGTCTTTGACCCATTGGTGTCGATTTCATCATATGGTCATTGAAATGAACCTTTGCATTGTTTTGGTATAACTTAGTTGCTAGTGTATGATCACTATCATCAATTGTAATACCCTCTGGATGGTTTAATCTTTCACCAACTTCGTAATCTTCAAAGAAATATTCACCACCTGTTGCATTTGTATCTACAGTGTTTATAGCTGGGATATTTATATCTTCAACTATTGGTGTAGATTCTGCAAATGATGGAACCTCTTTGATGCCAGTTAGAGTTGTTTTGTCTTTTTTATGTACCATAACCCATCTTTTAAAGTTTAAAACCTCTTTATTATCTTGGTTTACTCCAATAGAGTGTACATATACAACTCCACTTTTTCCATTTGAATTCTCTTTTAGACCAATTACTGTTGAAGTCATAGAAACTGTATCTGCTACAAAAACAGGATTAGGGAAACTAATCTCTGCATAACCTAAGTTAGCAATTGCGTTCAAGGAGATATCTTGAACTGATTTTCCAAATGTTAAGTGAAACATTAAAATATCATCAATTGGTTTTTGTGTATAACCCATTTGCTTTGCAACTACATCAGAAGAGTGTAGGGCAAATCTAGAACCTGTAAAAGCGATATATAAAGATACATCACCATCACTGATTGTTCTAGGTAGTGGATGGATTATCTTTTGACCAAGGGAAAAATCTTCAAAGAAATTTCCCATATTGATTTTATTACTTAATTTAGACAATATATCCTCCTTATTTATCAAATAGGTTTTGACCTAATGATTTATACGTTTCATACAGAGTAATCATCTTTTTAGCCCAGATGATTCTTGATTTGTCAACAAGTTTACCTTTAAATGAGATAACCTCTTTTCCATCTTTTTCTGCTTGTTCATATAAAGATATCATCTCTTCAAAATCTTGAATCTCTTTTTGTTTTGGAGTAAAAATATCATTTATATACTCAGCTTGTATTGGATGGATAAGTGCTTTACCATCAAATCCAAGGTTAAATGCATCTTTTGTTGAATCTTCACAAGCAAACTCATCATATACATCATAATGTGGTCCATCAATAACTGTTTTACCATATGCTTTTGCAGATAATGCAATACGTGCAAGGTAATTAAACATAGCTTTTGAACCTTTTTTAATATCTATTTGAAGTCTATTAGCCAAGTTATTAGACCCAACAACAACAACTTCAACTTTTTTTGATGAAGCACAAATATCAGGCGAATTTAAAATCGCAAGTGGTGTTTCTATCATAACCATCATTGTTAAATCAGGATTAATTTCATTTAAAAGTTTTTCAGCTTCTAATACCTGTTCAACTGTTTCAATTTGAGAAAATAAAATCCCGTCTAGTTCTATTTTAGAAGCTAACTCTAAATCTTTTTTTAACTCTTCACTACCAATTTTATTTACTCTTAAAATTCTTTCAGATTCACCAAATTTTGAACCATCTTCATTGTAAACCTCTTGAATAACTGCTCTAGCTGTATCTTTTTGTTCTTGTAAAATAGCTTCTAAATCAAATACCACAGAATCAGCTAAAACAGTTCTTGCTTTTTGTACATATCTTTTATTGTATGATGGTACAAATAACATTGATCTTCTAGCTTTATACTCAACTATAGTTTCACCTGTTTCTCGTGCATGGTATTGTTCATGTAACTGTTTAACAAGTTGTTTTCTTAAAACTTTTCCATTTTTTGTTCTTGGATAATCTTTAAGAGCAAAAATTGTTTTTGGTGCTTTATATTTTGCTAAATTTGCTTGTGCAAAAGCTAATATCTCATCTTGTTTTTCTTGAGATAACTCTTTATGACCAATTACTGCAATTGCTACAAGAGTTTTATCTTTTTCTATATCTAAACCAAATGCAACACAATCTGCAACATCATCATGAGTTTTTACAACTCTTTCAATCTCATGTGGAGATACTCTAAATCCAAATGTATTGATAATATCGTCTTTTCTACCAATAAACCAGATATATCCATCTTTATCTTTTTTAGCATAATCTCCTGTAAAGAAATAACCATCATGTTTCGCTTTAGCTGTTTCATCATCTAATTGCCAATATTCTAAAAATAGACCTGGATCATCTTCACCAATACAAATCATTCCCTCTTCTTCAACATCAACTTCTTCTAAAGTTTCAGGGTTTAGAAGTTTTACTGTATGACCTGGTTGAACAAATCCTGCACTTCCTGGTCTGATTGGATTAAAAATTGAGTGAGATATATAATAAGAACATTCACTCATACCAATAGCTTCGTAAATATCTTGTTTAAATCTATCTTGCCATAAAGATATCATCTCATCTGATAGATGTTCACCAGCACTCATACAATATCTTAAGCTTGGACAATCATTTATATTAAAATCTGTTTTTTGGATGATTTGTCTATATATTGTTGGTACTCCAATAAATATAGTACAATCATGTTTTTTAATCAGATTTATCCAAGTTGATGCATCATTTGAACCCTCATAAGCAATAACTGTATGACCATTGTATAATGGATCCATAAGTGCTGAACCTAATACATATGTCCAGTTAAACTTACCAGAGTGCATAATTCTATCATTCTCTTTAAAATTAAACCAATATTCAGTTGCAGGAGTTCTTCCTATAAGTGATCTATGAGAGTGTAATACTCCCTTTGGATAACCTGTAGTTCCTGATGTATATACCAAATATGCAGGTTCACCAGCTTTTGAATTATAATGATTTGGGGTAGTATCAGAATTTTTCAAAATATCATTTAATGCATATACATTCATGTTTTTTGGTTTAGCTAAATCATCTACACTATCAATAGCAGCTACTATAATTGTTTTTAGATTATCTACATTTTCTAAATATGGAACCAAATTCTCATACATAGAAGCTGATAATACAATAGCGCTAGCTTGTGAATCTTCTGCTAAATACTTAACTTCTGAACCACTTAATAGTGTTGAAGTAGGTACTGCAATGATACCAGCTTTGATTGCACCAAAAAATGAAATAGGGTATGCAAGTGAGTTTTTTAAACAAACTAATACTCTATCTCTAGGTTGAACACCAATACTAGTAAGGAAGTTAGCAACTTGATCTGAGGCAGTTGCTAACTCTTTATATGTAATCTCGTCAGTACCAAGTTTATCATCTTCTATAATCATAGCTGTACTATTCTCTTTTGGTGTACCAATATGTGAAGAGGTACAAGCTACACCGATGTTTAAAAACTCAGGTACTTCGATTTTTATTGTTGGACTCATTTTAACTCCTTACTTATATTAGACCGTATGGCCAGTTCTCTTTAAATGTATGAAGAGGCATTTTGTTTAATACTTTTACAGCAAACTCATAATCCTCTTCATTTAAACTATTAAGTGCATAAGCTCTTAATATATTTTGTAAAGACTTACCAAACATTGGTGGGTCTAACATTTCACCTTCGTGTCTAATAGCACCACTTAAAAGTGCATCTGCTTCAATAGCAGCTTTTAAGATATCTATATCTCTTTTAATCTCATTTGGAGATGGCGTGAATGCAACTTTACAAACATTGATATGGTTTGGAGTAATTACTTGTTTTCCAGTAAGACCCATAGCATATTCTCTTTGTGCATGTTCATAAACATGTCTTGATGCATCATCACCATGTAAATCTAACCATCTTCTAATATCTTTTTTCTCAACACAAGAATCTGGTAATGAATTTGGTGTAAGTAAAACTTCAACTCCACCAATTACCCCTTTACCTTTAATTCTTGCTTCCATTGTAAGCATATTAAAGAAAGTCTCTAACTCATCTATCCAACCCTCAGGTGTAATTTTATAAGCCATAGCTTTAGAGAAGTCATGGATACCAAATACAACATGTTGTACAGTTGAGTGGCTCATTAACTTATCTGCTATTTGGAGCGATTTTGGGTGCTCAATAATTGGTTGAATCTGTAGATTACTACCAATAGAAACTAACCAAGATGATAAGTCTCTAATCTCAGCATCACCATAAACTTCACCAGCTTTTGCTAAAACAATTGCATCCACATATTTGTGAATTTGTCTTAACATTTTTAAATCCTCTTCATACTCTGCTGTTCTAAAAGGGTTTATTCTTATAGCTATTTGAAAGTTTCTTTCTGGAAACTTCGGAAGTTCTTGGATTAAAAGCTCTCTACTCATAGCTTTTTGTCTACAACCATCTTCTAAGTCAAATAAAACTGTATGTGCTTTTGTTTTATAAGCATGTTTTTGTAGCCTATATTTAGCTTGCTCCATAGTTTCATATGTACCATCCAATGGATTAAATTTAATTGGTGGATAATAAATCTGTATTCCAGGCCACTTTCCACCAAGTACTGGAGTTAAATCGTCATTTGCTGTTAATTTTGATAAATCTACAAAAGATGAATTCATAATCTATCCTTCCTTTTGTTTTTTGTTATATATTTTTTAAAACATTTTACTTTTGTCTTTTGACGATGCAATTAATCCATACATATTATAAGTCGAAATAGAACTTTTTGGGATGAAATTACTTTTTAAGATTAATTTTATAATCTTTTAAAGTACCATAAATAGGTACTTTCTAAAATTGAGAATATGTCAGTTTCACATAGTGAGAAAAAAATATTGTATAATCTCAGTATATAAAATATTTTTTTTGAAAATTTTAGTTAAATTGTATAAAATATAGCAATTTTTTCCAAAATGTAAAAAAAAACAACAAAAAAATTTAAAATAAAGAGAAAAAAAAGTGCAAAATCAAAGTAAATCTTTTACAAAAGGGCTACAAGTTTTAAAAGAGGTTATGATTTCAACCAAACCTTTAACTGCAAATACATTATGTCAGAGACTAGAAATAGATAAAAGTACAATGTCAAGACTTATTTCAACACTTATACATGAAGATTTTATAGAATATAAAGATAATACAAAAGAGATTATCTTAAGTGATTTGATGAAAAAAATAGTTCAAAAAGATGATAGACAAAAGATAGTTGAAAAAACAAAAGCTTTATTAGATGAGATTTTTTATTTAACAAACGAATGTGCATATATTGGAATTTTTGATAATAATTCTGTTTTGTATTTAAATCAAGTAGATAAATCAAAGAGGGTACTTAAAACTAGAGATTCTATAGGACTTCATGCTCCACTACATACAAATGGCTTTGGAAAAGTACTTTTAGCTTTTAGTAAAAATGTAGATTTTGCGAATTTAGAGCTTAAAAAATTTACAAGTAATACAATAACAAGCAAAACAAAACTTTTAAAAGAGATAGATTTAGTTAAAGAAAGAGGGTATGCAATTGGAAGTGAAGAGCATGAGTTTGGACTAAAATCTCTTGCTGTACCGTATTTTAACAAACAAAATAAATTTGTTGGAGCAGTTGGAATATCAGGTTTATCAGTAAGACTTTCAGAAGAAATTCTTCATAAGTTTGGACAAGAGATTTTTAAACTTGTAAATGCTTACTCGTAATCAAATAGGTAAGGTGATAGTAAACTCTACACCTTTTAAATCTTTTCCTTCATAAGTATAGTTAGAGTTTTTTACTTCTATTTTCCCATTAAAATTTTGGGTTATTATTTGATAAGTCATGTATAAACCAAGACCTGTACCTTTTGATTTAAATTTTGTAGTGAAGTATGGTTCAAATATTTTATCTATAATCTTTTCATCTATACCTAAAGCACTATCTTTTATCGTAAAAATAGCATAATTGTCTTTTTTTATTAAGTCTATAAAAAGATATCTTTTCTCTTCATTTATACTGTTTAATAAAATTGCATCATAAGTATTATGACAAATATTTAAGATGGCATGAGATAGTAAATTTTTATTATTTTTCATATAAATTTCTTCAGTATTTGTTATAAAGTTAATAGAGTTTGCTTTAAAAGGATCCTTCATTAAGGAATATATTTTATCTAATAACTCTTTTAAATTTATCTCTTCTATTTTCTCTGTATCTGAATTAAAATATTCTGATATATCTGTAATTGTATTTGATAAATAGTTACAACTATCAGTTACATCCTTAGCACATTCGATAATCTCATCTTTTGTAATTTCTCGGCCAAGTTCCAAGTAAACTTGAAGAGAAGTTACTTTTGTACTAATTAGTGACAAAGGTTGTCTCCAATGGTGTGCAATATTAACTACAAGTTCAGAAAGGGCATTATTTTTTGATTGATTATATAAAATTTGTTGTTGTTTTAATTTTTCTTCATTTAGTTTTTTAATTGTTTCAATAAGTTGATATTCATTTTCTATATCTGTTAAAGATAGAAGTACCCATTCTTTATTTTTAGGATAAGTATTTGCTTTTATTTTGAATCTTTTTACTCCATCTTTACAATTCATTTGTAAAGAAAGTGGTTCTTTTATATATGTTTTTTTATCAAACCAATTGATAAATTCTTTTATAAATTCTTGTTTTATATAAGTTAATAAGTATTTTCTTTTTAGCCTAGAATTTGTTATATTAAAATATATGTCGGCATTTGTATTAAAAAGCATAATTTCAAATTTTTCATCTATTAATATATATGAGTTTGGAGCACTGTTAAATAACATTTGGTATTCAATATTAGATTCTTTAAGTTGTTGCTCTTTTTCCAATAATTCTTCATTTTGTGCTAGCAATTCTGCATGATATACATCTAATTCATGTAATATTGTTTGTATATCATGTTCATCTAAAAGTTTTGATATCTTTTTATCTTTTTTCTGAAGTCTTTCTAAAATTTGTGTACTTAAGCTTTCATTCATCATAATTAATCCTTAACTTCAATAAACGAAGTTAAAATTTCTCTTTCTTTATCTTTGATTGTTAAAAAATTATTTGATGACAGATTTATGTAAGTTCCATTTTTATGTTTAAACCTATATTTTATTTTAAGTGTTTTATTATTTTCAGATTTGCTTAGTTGATTTATATGCTTTGAAAAATTATCTAAATCGTCATTATGTACCAATGTTAAAAACATATCATAAGAAAAATCTTTAATTTCTTCTGAACTATAACCAGTTATTTTACTGAAATAAGGATTAGTATATACAATAGATGCATGATTCAGATTTAAAATATATATACCATTAAATGAATTTTCTAATAAGTTATCAATTAACATATCTTTTTGCATTAAGGATAAATCTTTATCTTTCTGTTTAGTTATATCTTGCACAACTCCTACAATTTTCATTGGTTTTTTATCTTTATTAAAAATTATACTTCCTCTAATCCAAATATATTTTATACCTTTTTGAGTTTTTATTTTATATGTCATATTAGGAGCAATACCACCAGTTAATGCTCCTTTTATAATATCTTCATGTCTTTCTTTATCTTCTTCAACTACTAATGAATGAACTGTATCATAATTTAATATTGTTTTTTTATCTATTTCATAAATTTCATACATCAAATCAGACCACCATAAATTATCTGTTTGTATATTCCATTCCCATACACCTAAATTTGCTACACTTATAGCATCTGTAAATTTATTTTTTAAAATCTCTTTTTCTAGTCTTTCTTGTTTTCCATCATTGATATCAATTAACGTTCCAAGTATTCTTTGAATATTTTTATTGTTAGAATCTTTTATACCAACAAAAAAACATCTAACCCATAAGTATTGATTATCTTTGTTTAACACTCTGATATCTATTGTATATTTTTCAATTTTATTAAGAAGTAAGTCTTCAAATTGTTTTTGGTTTTTCATCTTATCATCATTATGAATTCTTGTTTCAAACCAGTGTAGAATGTTATTTGTTTCATCTTTTAAATCTGATATATTATATCCCATAATATTTAACCAGTTCTCATCTACAAATAATTCATTTGTATTTGATAAATCATAGTCAAAAATTCCAACTTTAGAAGATTCTAATAATGTTTTAAATCTATAGTTTGTATTCTCTAAATCCTCTTTTATTGTGGAAATGCGTATGTTATCATTATCTCTTTCTTCATACATAGCTCTCATCTCTGTATAAGCTGTTTGTAATTCTTCATTTGTTGATTGAAGCTCTTCATTTGTAGTTTCAAGTTCTTCATTTGAACTTTGAAGTTCCTCATTTGAACTTTGTAGCTCTTCATTTAGACTTTGCATCTCTTCATTTGAAGTTTCAAGTTCTTCAATAACAGTTTGTAAATGTTGTCTTGTTCTTGCTAGTTCAATTTTAAGTTTTTCTATCTCTTCATTATCATCTATCTCTTTTAAGGATATATCATAACTTCTTAAATGGTCTTTTTCCTCTTCTTGGAAGGTAATCAAAAATAAATCATTAGTAAAAGAGTTATCTAAAGGTATTATTAACATTCTTACATATTTTATATCACCATCAACTGTAATTTCTATAAATTGAGTTTTTATTAAGTTACACTCTTTTTTACAAGCATGTAAACCTCCTCTTAGTTCAACAGATAATTCATCTCTTATATTTTTAAATATATTTTGAGTTATCTCCCCTTCGGCATGAACTAAATAAGGATTTTTACCTTTTATAAATATCATATCAAATTTATCATTTACTACAACACATATTGGCATGATATGTCTTTGTATATGCTCAACCATCATATCTGAAATAGTTGGTGTACTTCTTATTATCTCTTTATTGATATTTTTAAGTTCTTTGTTTGGATCATTTGAAAATGTTCTTAATGGTAGTGGTGCATTCTTTTGTCCAATATATACAGCTTTATATATTTTTTCTTTTTTATCAAGAGTATTGAAATAATTATTAAAATTTCCAATTGATTCTGATTTTCCTAAAAATAGTAAACCATCATCATTTAGAGCATAATGAAACATGGGAAAGATTTTTTGCTGAAGCTCATTTGTAAAATATATCAACAGATTTCTACAGCTAATCAAGTCAAGTCTCATAAAAGCAGGGTCACTGGAAATATCATGTTTTGAAAATATACACATATCTCTTATAGGTTTTATTATCTCATACTCATTATTTTTTAATATAAAATATTTTTTAATATAAGGTTCAGATACATTTATTAAAGCACTTTCTGGATATCTAGCTATTCTGGCAAAGGTGCAGGCTTCTGTATCAATATCTGTAGCAAATATTTGTATTTTATAATCTACAACTTTATTACCCAAAACATCGTTTAAAACCATTGCAATTGAATAGGCTTCTTCTCCCGTAGAACAACCTGGTATCCAAATCCTTATATTATTATTTTTTTTCTTTGAGATTAATTCTTTTAAGTAAAATTTTAAAGTCTCAAAAGGTTCTTCATCTCTAAAAAATGCTGTTACACCTATAAGAATATCTTTAAATAAAGCTTGTGTTTCTACTTCATTTTGTGCAATGTATTCATTATAATCATGTATGTTCGTGATTTTAAGTGCAGCCATTCTTCGTTCTATTCTTCTTTGAATAGTTGATGGTTTATATAAAGAAAAATCTATTTTAATGGTTCTTTTTAATCTATTTAATATATTTTGATATACAATAGTTTTTTCATTTAGATTATGTATTGATTTTGCTTTATTTGGGTATTTTAATAGTTCTTGAATCTCTGTACCCATAACTTCAACATCGAGTATTAAATCTATGTTTCCAGTGTTGATTGCACTATTTGGCATACCATCATATTTTGCATTTTGAGGTTGCTGAGCTATTGTAAAACCACCTTCTGCCTTAATTGCTCTAATCCCACGACTTCCATCACTTCCTGTACCACTTAAGATTATACCAATTGAGCGATTACCTTCATGATTTGCAATTGATTCAAAAAGCAGATTTATAGATGGTTTTGGTCCATAGGTTAATTGTTTGGGTTCAATTAAAAGTAATTTGTTATCTTCCAATATTATATTTTTATTTGGAGGACATATATACATTGTATCTGGCTCTATCTCTTCTTGATGGATAGCTTCTTTAACTGTTATTGTAGATGATTTTGAGAGTAAGTCTACCATTAAAGATTTATATGTGGGAGATAAGTGTTGTGCTAGAATATACACAAAATTGGTATTTGTAGGTAACTCTTTTACAAATCCTTGTAAAGCCTCTAATCCACCTGCACTTGCACCAATACCCACTATAATTAAATCTTTATTAACCATCAATTTCTCCAAAATAGATTTATAATGGATTTATATTACTACAAATTTAATAAATTTTAAGTTTTATAAAAAGAATAAAAATAATTTATTCTTTTTATATGTTATTTTGTAGCTTCTTTATGCCCTAAATATTCATGAGCTAAATATGAACTTCTAGCATATGGAGTAGAGTGTACAAACTCAAATCCCAAATCAAGTGCTAGTTGTTTGTATCTTTCAAATTGTTCAGGTTTTACAAACTCTTTAACTTTTTCGTATTCTCCTGTTGGAGCTAGATATTGTCCAATGCTTAAAAATTTGCAACCTACATTTATAAGATCTTTAAACACTTGAACCATCTCCTCTTCTGTTTCACCAAGTCCAACCATAAGTGCTGATTTTGTTTTGATTTTATCTCCACCTAACTCTTTTAGTTTTTTAAGAACCTCTAAACTTCTTTCATATGAAGCATTTCTTCTAATATGATATAAAGATGGTACAGTTTCAACATTGTGTCCTATAATTGCAGCACCACTATTTATAACAGTTTTTAGTGCCTCTTCATCGGCTTTAAAATCAGGAATCAAAATTTCAACTTGTGTTCCTGGTGATTTTTCTAAAATATTTTTTGTAACTCTATAAAATTGACTTGCACCACCATCTGCTAAATCATCCCTAGCTGGACTTGTGATAACTACAAATTTAAGTCCAAGTTTTATAACTGAAGTTGTAACACCTTCAATTTCACCTAAGTCAACTTCTGTAGGTTTTCCTGTATGAACATTACAATAAGTACATCTTCTAGTACAGATATTTCCAAGAATCAAAAAAGTTGCATTTTTCTTTGCAAAACATTCGCTTATATTTGGACATTTAGCTTCTTGGCAAATAGTGTGTAGTTTATGGTCACCTAAAAGTTGTTCCATCTCTTTTTGAGCATTTGGAACAAGTTTTTTTCTTAGCCATTCTGGTTTTTTAAAATTTGCTTTAGATGTTGCTATAGTCATATTTTTCCTTTAATAATATCTCTTTTTTTTCATTTTCTTCTTTCGATAAATCAGAAAATAGTAATTCAACATTGAAACTTTTGCTAAAAGATTCAATAACTCTTTTTGAAACCTCTTCAAACTCTATATTGATATCAAAATCTTCTAAAGTTGAACCAATTTGGGTTTTAAATTTTTCAATTTTTGTACATTTTACAGGAATTGAACCATGTTGAAATATCGCTAATTTTGTTCTTCTTTGAGCATTTCCACCAATTTTTGTACAATTTACTAAAATATCGTACGCTTCAAATCCAACTTGGCAATATTCACTTTTTGATAACTTAATTGTATCATTGTCTTTTGCATACATACAATCAAGACCTAAATCTTTATAAAAATTTAACAAAAATGTACATATCTTTTCGTAACTTTCCTTAACGCTAAAATCTTTTAATATAATGGTTGGAATTATTAAAGAATACGAGAGGTCATGACCATGAAAAAGTACACCACCACCTGTTACTCTTTTTGCATAATTTCCATTAAATTCTTTTGTAAAAGAATAGCTACTAATATCTTGAGAGATACCAACAGTAAAGGAGTTATCCCATGTATAAAGTCTTAAAATTGGCAAATCATTTTCTTTGAAATTTTTCAATAAAGCTTCATCAATAGCCATGTTTTCTTGTGCAGATTTTTGACCAGTTTGAATCACTCTGAATTTGCTTTTTGACTCTAACATTTGACCTCTTTTATCTATTAGATTAAGTTAAAAAATTAACTTATATTTATCATAAAAATATCATTTCAAGATGTTACCATATACTTATAAAACCCTTAATTTCGAAAGGGTAAATGGTTGATTTTGTGCATTATAAATGATTTTTTAAACAGTTAGCTTAAATTAAAAAATTAGTTTTTTGATTTAAAATATTTTAAATTGATTTAAAGTATCATATGCTCACAATTCGATTTTATGGTTCGGATAGCTACATAATTTTTACATAATTGACATATGCTCCTTTAATAGGGACTTTAAAATTAGTAAAAATGATTAAAATCTTTACAAGGAATAATAAATGTCTCATTTAAACTTAAATGATATTGACCCAGCTGAAACACAAGAGTGGATGGAGGCTTTAGAAGCTGTTATTGAAGAAGAGGGGGCAGAGCGTGCTCACTATCTATTAGAGAAGCTAATTGATAAAGCAAGAAGAAATGGTGCTTATTTACCATATAGTGCAACAACTGCATATGTAAATACAATACCTGTTGAACAACAACCTGCAATGCCAGGAAACAGAGATTTAGAAAGAAAAATTAAATCTATTGTTAGATGGAATGCGCAAATTATGGTTCAACGTGCATCAAAAAAAGGTTTAGAGCTTGGTGGACATATTTCATCTTTTCAATCTTCTGCAACACTATATGATGTTGGATTTAACCATTTCTTTAGAGCTCCTAATGATGTTGATGGTGGAGATTTAGTATTTTTTCAAGGACATATCTCTCCAGGTATATATGCTAGAAGTTTTGTTGAAGGTAGAATTTCAGAAGATCAAATGGATAACTTTAGACAAGAATCTAAAGGTAATGGTCTTTCTTCTTATCCTCACCCAAAACTTATGCCTGATTATTGGCAGTTTCCAACAGTATCTATGGGACTTGGACCAATACAAGCTATTTATCAAGCTAGATTTTTAAAATACTTAACTGATAGAGGTATTAAAGATTGTTCAAATCAAACTGTTTATTGTTTTATGGGAGATGGTGAGTGTGATGAACCAGAATCATTAGGTGCTATTGGATTAGCTGGACGAGAAGGTTTAGATAATTTAGTATTTGTTATCAACTGTAACTTACAAAGACTAGATGGACCAGTAAGAGGAAATGGAAAAATTATCCAAGAACTTGAAGGTCAATTTAGAGGTGCAGGTTGGGAAGTAAATAAAGTAATCTGGGGAAGATTATGGGATGAACTACTAAGAAAAGATAAATCAGGAAAACTTGTTCAACTTATGGAAGAAACTGTTGATGGAGAGTACCAAAACTTTAAACAAAAAGGTGGAGCTTACACAAGAGAACATTTCTTTAACAAATATCCAGAAACAGCAAAATTAGTTGAAAATATGAGCGATGATGATATATGGAGATTAAATAGAGGTGGACATGACCCTATAAAAGTTTATTCAGCATTTAAAAAAGCAAAAGAAACAAAAGATAAACCAACTGTAATTTTAGCAAAAACTGTAAAAGGTTATGGAATGGGTGCAGCAGCTGAGGGTATGAATATCGCTCATGGTGTTAAAAAAGTAGATGTAGCATCACTTAGACAATTTAGAGATAGATTTAGTATTCCTATTTCTGATGAAGATATTGAAAAATTTCCATATTATAGACCATCAGAAGATTCTCCAGAATATAAATATATGATGGAAAGACGTGCAGAACTAGGTGGGGCTGTTCCTCAAAGAAGAGAAAAATTTACAGAAAAACTTGAAATTCCTGCATTAAGTGCATTTGATTCTATTACAGCAGGAAGTGGAGATAGAGAAATCTCTACAACTATGGCATTTGTTAGAGTTTTAAATGTATTATTAAAAGATAAAAAAATCGGAAAAAGAATTGTTCCAATAGTTCCAGATGAAGCTAGAACATTTGGTATGGAAGGTATGTTTAGACAAGTTGGTATCTATTCATCAGAGGGGCAAAAATATATTCCACAAGATAGAGATCAAGTAGCTTATTATAAAGAGGATAAAAAAGGACAAGTTCTTCAAGAAGGTATCAATGAGCTTGGTGCTATGGGATCTTGGGTTGCAGCAGCAACTTCATATTCAATCAATAATTGTCCAATGATTCCATTTTATGTATTTTATTCAATGTTTGGGTTCCAAAGAACAGGTGATATGTGCTGGGCAGCAGGGGATCAAATGGCAAGAGGTTTCTTAGTTGGTGGTACTTCTGGTAGAACAACATTAAATGGTGAAGGTTTACAACACGAAGATGGACATTCTCATGTTATAGCAAATACAATTCCAAATTGTGTTACTTATGACCCAACATATGGTTATGAAGTTGCAGTAATTGTTCAAAATGGTATTGATAGAATGTATGGTGAAAATCAAGAGAATGTATTTTACTATTTAACTACATTAAATGAAAACTACAAACAACCAGCTATGCCAGAAGGTGCAGTAGAAGGAATTATCAAAGGTATTTATAAACTTGATAATGTTGAAGCAAAAGATAACTACAAAGTTAAACTTTTAGGTTCTGGTTCAATCTTAGAGCAAGTAAGAGCAGCTGCAGCTGTTTTAGCAAGTGATTATGGTATAGCTTCTGAGGTTTACTCTGTAACTTCTTATAATGAGTTAGCAAGAGAAGCACAAGATGTGGAAAGATATAACTTATTACATATTGATGAAGAGGCAAAAGTACCTTATATTCAAACTGCACTTGATAGTGATGATGATACTATTATTGTATCTGCAACTGATTATATCAAATCATATTCTGAGCAATTAGCTCCTTTTGTAAAAGGAACTTTCAAGGCACTTGGTACTGATGGATTTGGAAGATCTGACTCTAGAGCAAACTTAAGAAGTTTCTTCGAAGTTGATACAGATTTTATAGTATTTACAACTTTAGCACAACTTGTTAAAAAAGGTAAATTAGATAAAAAAGTTTTAGCTGAAGCTATGAAAAAACATAATATTGATCCAGAAAAAATCAATCCAATTAAAGCCTAAGGAGTAAAAGATGAGTAAACTTGTAGATATTTTTATTCCTGATTTGGGAGCTGATACTGATGTTGATTTAATTGACATCATGGTTAGTGTTGGTGATACTGTTGAAGTAGAAGATGGACTTATCACACTTGAAACTGAAAAAGCATCTATGGATGTGCCTACAACACACGCAGGTGTTGTAAAAGAGATTTTAGTAAAAGTTGGAGATAAGGTAAATTCTGGTGATTTAATTGCTAAAATTGAAGTAGAAGATGATTCGGCTGCACCTAAAGAAGAGCCTAAAGAAGAAGCACCTGTAAAACAAGAGGCTTCTGCACCTGTAGAAACTACTAGTGCTAGTTCATCAATAGGATTAAAAGAAGCAGAAGCAGAGCTTCAAGCAGCATCAACAGCAAATGCAGAGATCTCTTGTCAGTTTGTAAATGAACAAACTATATGTTCTGTAATTGAAGAGGTTCATGTACCAGATTTAGGTGCTGATAAAGATGTTGATTTAATCGACGTTATGGTTAGTGTTGGTGATACTGTTGAGTTTGATGATGGACTTATAACACTAGAAACAGAAAAAGCATCTATGGATGTACCAGCACCATTTGCTGGTGAGATTTTAGAACTATTTGTTGAAGCAGGAATGAAAGTAAATAGTGGTGATTTAATCGCTAAAATGGTTAAAACTGTTGTTATGGAAAATAAACTTCCGACACCAGCAAAACCTGCTCCTATAGAAGAAAAGAAAGAAGAAAAAGCACCTGCAACAGTTCAAGCAGCAGCTGCAAGTGTTACAGTTGAGAGTTCAACTGTACTTCAAGAAAAAGCTAAAAAAGTATATGCATCTCCATCTGTAAGAAGACTTGCACGTGAGTTTGGTGTAGATTTAGGTTTTGTAAAAGGTAGTGGTAGAAAAGGAAGAGTTCTAAAAGATGATATTAAATCATATGTAAAAGAGCAGTTAAATAAACCAGCAGTAGCAGCAGGTGGAACTGGTCTTGGATTTGCTTTCCCTGAACTTAAAGAGATAGATTTCTCACAATTTGGAGAGATTGAAACTGTTGAGTTAAGTAGAATCCAAAAAATCTCTGGACCATCATTACATAGAAACTGGGTATCTATGCCTCATGTTACTCAATTTGATGAGACAGATATTACAGAGATGGAAGAGTTTAGAAAAGCACAAAATGCAATTGCTGATGGATTTAAACTTTCTCCACTTGTATTTGTAGTAAAAGCTGTTGCAAAAGCACTTGCAATACATCCTAAGTTTAATGCTTCATTAACTCCTGATGGTCAATCATTAGTTATGAAAAAATATTTCCATATAGGTGTTGCAGTTGATACTCCAAATGGTTTAGTAGTTCCTGTTATCAAAGATGCAGATAAAAAAGGATTTAAAGATATCGCTCTTGAATTAGCTGATTTATCTGCAAAAGCTAGAGATGGTAAGTTAAAAGCAGCAGATATGCAAGGTGCAAGTTTTACAATCTCTTCATTAGGTGGAATTGGTGGTACATATTTTACTCCAATTATCAATGCTCCTGAAGTAGCAATCTTAGGATTATCTAAATCACAAATAAAACCAGTATGGAATGGAAAAGATTTTGAACCAAGATTAATGTTACCATTATCATTATCTTATGATCACAAAGTTATTGATGGTGCAGATGGTGCAAGATTTACAACAACATTATCGCAACTTTTAAGTGATATTAGACTTTTAAGTCTGTAAGGATAGGTTATGGGTAAAATTGTAGATATTTTAATACCTGATTTAGGTGCAGACAAAGATGTTGATTTGATAGATATCATGGTTGCTGTTGGAGATACTGTTGAAGAGGAAGATGGACTTATCACTCTTGAAACAGAAAAAGCATCTATGGATGTACCAACAACACATGGTGGAGTTATTAAAGAGATTCTTGTAAAAGTTGGTGATAAAGTAAACTCTGGTGATTTAATAGCTAGAGTTGAAACACAAGAGGAGGCTTCAAAAGAGACTCCTGCCCCAGCAGTAAAAGAGCCAGAAGCAGCAAAAGCTACACCTGCTAAATCTTCTACACCAGTAGATGCAAGTGGAGCAAAAGAGGTAAAAGGTCAAGTACTAGTAATAGGAGCTGGACCTGGTGGTTATTCTGCAGCATTTAGATGTGCTGACTTGGGACTTGATACAGTTTTAGTTGAAAGACACTCAACTTTAGGTGGAGTTTGTCTAAATGTGGGTTGTATCCCTTCAAAAGCACTTTTACACGTAGCAAAAGTGATTGAAGAAGCAGAGCATATTAGTCATGCAGGTATCACATTTGCTAAACCAACAATTGATTTACCAGGTGTAGCAGCTTATAAAGCAGGAGTTGTAAAAAAACTTACTGATGGTTTAAGTGCTATGGCTAAGATGAGAAAAGTAACTGTTATCCAAGGTGTTGCAAACTTTATTGATGAAAACTCTGTAATAGTTGAACACACAAATAGTGATGAAAAAACAGTTGTAAAATTTGATAACTGTATCATTGCAGCAGGTTCTCAAAGCTCAAAAATGTCATTTATCCCACATGAAGACCCAAGAATTTGGGATTCAACAAATGCTTTAGAGGTAAAAGAGGTACCAAAAAGACTACTTGTAATGGGTGGTGGTATCATTGGACTTGAGATGGGAACAGTTTATCAAAAACTAGGTTCAGAGGTTGATGTTGTGGTAAGAGGTCCTCAAGTTATGACTGGTACTGATAAAGATATTGTAAAGGTATATACAAAAGCAAATGAGAATAGATTTAACTTTATGTTTAAAACTCAAACTCAAGCTATCATACCTAAAGCTGATGGTATATATGTAGAGTTTAAAGGTGATAATGCACCAGAACCACAAACATACGATGCAGTATTAGTTGCAATGGGTAGAACACCAAACGGACTAAAAATTGGGATAGAAAATACAGGTGTAGAAGTAGATGATAAAGGGTTTATCAAAGTTGATAATCAAATGAGAACAAAAGTACCACACATCTACGCAATCGGAGATATTATTGGTGGACCAATGCTAGCACACAAAGCAGTACATGAAGGGCATGTTGCAGCAGAAGTTATAGCAGGTCACAAAGTATTCTTCGAACCAAAACAAATCCCAGGGATAGCTTATACATTCCCAGAGATAGCAACAGCTGGTATGAGTGAATCAGATGCAAAAGAAGCAGGAATAGACTACGAAGTAGCATCTTTCCCATGGTCAGCATCTGGACGTGCTCTAGCAGCAGATGTAGCAAATGCAGGTATGACAAAACTTATCTTCGATAAAGAAACACACCAACTAATAGGTGGTTCAATAGTAGGAGATAACGCAGGGGAGTTATTAGGAGAAATCTCACTAGCTCTTGAAATGGATTGTGATGCAGAGGATATAGGACTTACAATTCATGCGCATCCAACATTACATGAGTCTGTAGGTATGTGTGCAGAGATATTCCACGGAAGTATCACTGATTTACCTAATGCGAAGGCTGTGAAGAAGAAATAGTTTTTTTGAAACTGTTTTGAAAATGAGTGAAACCCATCTTCTTTTTGAAGGTGGGTAACGTTTGAAATGAGCAATTAAGAATCCGCTAACAGGTTCTTGATTGGCTCATCTGATTTGTTATATTTTGCATTTTCACTATTTTTCTCTTGTCTACGTTTCAGTAGTTGTTTTTTTAGTTCATCTTCTTCTTTAGATGTTTTAGCTTTATTTACTTTATATATGAAGTAATATACTATCGGACTCAAAACTCCTACAATTAAAATAAGCCCAACAGAGAAGTAATTTATTTCATAAAGCCAAAAAGTTCTATATTTTTCATATGCCTGTCCATTAAGTATTTTTTGAATTACAAATACTATAAAGCTGATGAATGCAATCGTTGTGAATATACCTGTAAGTTTTCTCATAAATCTCTTTCTCTAATATAACGTTTGACTTCACCGACGGCTTGCAGTTCGGTGCAAGGATTTGTTAAGTGTTCTTAATAACATCGATTTTGTCAGATACGGCATCAGTCAACAGTGGACTTTCATATGTGATAACCAGTTGATCAGAATAATATTTATCATATAGTTCTTTCTTTTTTAACCAGTTATTATCATATGATTCAATACCTATTAATCCCAAATGTTCCCAATATAATGTTTGATTATTGTGAGATATAGTAAAGTCAGGTAAAATACTTTTATCATTTATGACAAGTTCTTTTTCATACTCATAATCAATATTTGAAGTGTAAAGCATATTGGATATTATTACTTCAGATTTTGAGCGAACTAAATCACCTTTTTGTGTTGTATAGATTTTATTTAAATTAAATCTAGGAACCCCTAAATATAGACCAATTTCTTGGTGCAGCTCTTTTGAATTGATATAGTTATCCAAAATAAAAATGAAATAATTTAATAGGTCGTGCTTATTTTTTTGTTTAACACTAATATCATTTTGGATGAGTTCTAATTTATCTTCAGTTAATTTTTCACATAAGTTTTTTACAATTAAACACTTGTCAAATTTTTCAATCTCTATTTCTTCCTCAATATATGCTGTATAAATTTTTTCGATTATTTCACTAGCTGTAAAATCATTTCTTTGAATTGTTTTGATAATATTTTTTGTCTTTGTAGAGTTGTAGAATTTTTCAATCTCTTTGTTTTTAATGCTACTTATTCTTTTAAGATTACTAAAGCCTTTCGTTTCTATTCTTATGACATCACTGTCTAATAAATAAGGAATGCATTTTTGAATTTCATCGTCGTCAAAAAATGTCATAGTTTTCAATCCCAATTTATTATTAGTTATTTTTCTATGAACCTCAATAATTTTATCAATTGTTGGAAAAGATTTATCTATGAAGTGTGTTCGTTTAACTTGTAGATTTTTATTTGAATAAAATAAATATGCTCTAGAACTCTTGCCATCTCTCGCAGTTCTTCCTATTTCTTGATAGTATTGTTCAACTGATTCTGGAATCATAAAATGTATTACTACTCTAATATCAGGTATGTCTATTCCCATACCAAAGGCGTTTGTTGCAAAAATCAAGTCAATTTCATCATTTTTATATTTTGTAATAATTTCTTGTCTTTCACCACTGCTCATATCACCATGAAAATTTATTGCCTTATACCCTTTACTAATAGCTTGTTGCATTAAATCTTCTGTTCCACGCTTGTTATATTTTCTATATAAATAAACTAAAGTTTTGTCGCCTTTGTGAATTTGGAGAATATCCCATAACCGCTGCTCTTTTTCATCTTCAGAAGAAATTTTATTAACAATTAGTTCTATTTCGTTTCTCATTAATAATTTATCTTTTAAAATATTTTTTTGATGAATATTAAATTCTTGAGATATATCTGTGAGTTCTTTTGGATTTATTGTTGCCGTAAGACCTAATATTAAAGGCTTGTTATCATTAAAAACTTTATCTAAAAAGGCAGGAATTCTTTTATAAAATGGTCTAAAACTAAAACCCCATTGACTTATACAATGTATTTCATCAATAACAAAGAGTTTAATATCTTTTTTTCTTTTTTCTATACAAAACTCAAATAGTCCATCTGTTGCTAATCTTTCCGGGCTAACAAATATAAAATCAGGATTTATTTTTTTGTGATATAAATTTTTTAGTAGTTTATTCTGTTTTGTTGCTGACATACTTGCATGAATTTTTAATACATTAAATCCTAAGCCTTCTAATTTCTCTGCTTGTTCATCTATCAGTGATATTAAGGGGGAAATGACAATTGTAATTCCTTCTAGTGATACTCCACTTAGCCAGTAAATTAAAGACTTGCCTCCACCAGTTTGCATTACAGATAATGTGTTTTTCTTTTTTAATACAATATTCTCGATTACTTTTTTTTGAAAGTTTTTAAGTGAAAACTCCATCGCTAGTGTTGGAAAAAAATGAGTAAAATTTTTATCAATAAGGGACATAATCTAATTCCTTGCGACTTAAAAATTGGATTTCTTCACTATGTTCTTTTGCTACAAATGATAAAAAACTATCTACAATTACAAAACAATGTTCTCTAGGTATTGAAAGATTATATTTCGATAGATCATTCTCAAGAAATTCTAAAATTCTAATGGCATAGTATGTAAATAAATCATACGGATAAAAAAAGTTTTGTTGTGTTGTATTCTCTTTGACTTTTATCATTAAAAATTCCGAATCTTCAATACATCCAAATTTTTCTTTATCTGTTAAATACCATAATGCCCATATTGCATCTCTGCTTCTATTTGAAAAAATATATGGATATAGTTTATATAAAAAATGACTTCTTATACCTGCACCAATAACTCCATAAGCAATATAATCTTCTTCATCAATCAGTGTATTTAATTCCAAATCATCTACAGAACTAATGTTATAAAAGTCTTTATTGGGAAAAATGTCACTTTTATAGCTTTCTGCAAAACTAACTATATTTGAAACAACTTCCAATAAATTATTTGGATTTGCAATTGAAAACTCAAATCTATATTTGTCTAGCTCTTTTGCTTTTTTATTTTGAATTGTATGTCTAATGATAGGACATTCATTTTTTAGCACTGTATTTTTGAAATCAGAAGCATCATCTTCATATTCTTCAAGGTATTCTGAGTCTAAAAATTCTAAATATTTTTCTCTATCCTTTTCATAACTTTCTATTTCTTCTTCAATAATTCTTCTTAAAATTTTGGAATTGTTTTGATTATTTTTTTTATTGATTGAATCCACTATATTGAATTTAGATGATAACTCTTGAAACTTATCTTGATTTATTGAGTTGCCATTTTCTGTTTCGATAAATTTTTTAAAATATTTAGTAAAACCTTCTTTCAGTTTTGTCTCAACATTTTGAATATGGTTTTTTTCATAACAAACTTCTTCAATTACATTTGGGAAATACACTTGTTCTCCTTATTATATTGCTGTACACTTAACTAATTATTAGTAATACATTATATATAAATAATGTATAAAAATATCTAATATCTTAACATTAAAAATGTAAAGATATTAACTAAATTAAGTATTAGATAGTCTAAATTCAATAAAATATAAAATAATATCAAGAAATACGCAATTATTTATGTTAGATTATCAAGGTATATCCTTAATATCTTATCATTTTGTATGACTATTGGATGAAAATTTTGATAGTTTAACAAAGTGATAAATATATTATGTTGTGTTATTGTGAAACTATTATCAATATATTTGGGTGTAAATAAACTTTTACTGTACGTCTTAACTTCCTCCGACTTTCTTTTGTGAAAAAGAATGTAGCGAAGAAACCATCCCTCAGGCTTCGAAGCCGAAGGTTCCCTCGCTTATTATTTATCCCTTTTGAGTGCCTAAAAACTTGCCAAAATGTGCTCCCAAAAAAATAAAGATTTAACCCAAATTACAAAAGATATAGAGGAATATATCTTAGTGTTTGGACTTTATTTAGTTTATTTTTTACAAAAATTTTTATATCAAAAAAATTTAAGAAAAAATATCAGATATTCTGGAAATTAATTTGAATTTTTACTGTAAATTTAGTTTATTTGGGACTAAATTCACAGTCTGTCTGATTTGTTATATTCATACGATTATTTTACGCTTTTGACTTTAGGCAGTAAATTCGATTGACCATATTTTTCAAATATATCCCGAATCTGTTTATTCGTAACTTCATAACAATCACATACTCCATCTTTACGAAGTTTTAACGATGCGATATGTCTTAGTGTCGATATTTGTATAGGTGCAAGTTCTTTTGCAGCTTCAAAAAGTAGTTCATGCATAGCATCGATCTTTTCTTGTATATTAGGCAAATTTTTACGTTTTTCAATTTCTTTTTCCAACAAATTTAAAAGCTCTTGTAATTCATCAGTTAACATATCACTTCTCCTAGTAAGGTTTTAAACATTGTTCGTTCACGCGAAGCGGGAACGAACAATGTTTAAAATGAGCAATCAGTAACTCGCACGCGGGTTACTGATTGGCTCCTCTGATTTGTTATGTACTATTCTTCTTTTGGTGGTGTGGGTGTTCCACCTTGATTTATTGTAGGCTGATAACCAGCATTTGGTTTTGGTTCATTTGGTGTAATTAGCTCGGGCTTTGGTTGATAGCCTTCTCTTATGTTTTCAGAAGGCTGATAGCCTTTGTTAATGGATTTATCTTCACTCATTCTTATCTCCTTTAATTGTATTTAAAAAATTCTACATACGAAATTTCGCTTGACATGATAATGATTCCTTCAGTTTCATTTTTTGGTCTATCAAAACCTCCTTTATCATTAAGTAACCATACTTCTTCTAAATAAATCTGTTCTTCAGCTGGAGAACTTGATGCAAATGATTTTTCTGCAAATTTACCACCTATTTTAGAACCATTTTTCAATGTTATTTTCATCCAATATGGTTTTCTTTGTGAAAATACATAGTCCCATGACTCTGATGTTGGATGCGGAGCATTTTTTTGGAAAAACTGTCTGGTTCTTAACCATTTCCATGTTATTACCCAAATTATAGGAGCAATAAAAAGAACTATAAAATAGAAAAATGCATAACAGTTTGGATGTACTTGTTTTAGTTCACTAGCTTCAACAGTCAAAATAGGAATTGACAATAAGGCATAGTTAATTGAACTATAAGCAATGGCATCAATTAATATTTTTGATGAATCAACTTTATTTGTTGGTATTAAAAGGTCGTAAACTTTTATACTAATAAATCCAGGGATTACAAATGCGATAAATAAAATCAGTTTATTTAATTCCCAAATATCCATATTCTTCCTTTAAGTACATAACTAATTATTAATAATACATTATATATAAATAATATATAAAAACATTTAATATCTTAACATTAAAAATGTAAAGATATTAACTCAATTAAGCCTTAAATAGTCTAAATTTAATGAAATACAAAATAATATAAGAAAAAGTAGAATATTTTTTATCTTAAATTATCAAGGTATATCCTTAATATCTTATCATTTTGTATGACTATTGGATGAAAATTTTGATAGTTTAACAAAGTGATAAATATATTATGTTGTGTTATTGTGAAACTATTATCAATATATTTGAGTGTAAATAAACTTTTACTGTACGTCTTGGCTTTCTCGACTTTCTTTTCTGAAAAAGAAAGTAGCAAAGAAGCCATCCCATAGGTTTCGAAGGCAGAAGCTCCCCGAGCTTTTCATTCATCCCTTTTGAGTGCCTAAAAACTTGCTCTTGTGCTTGCACTCTCTGTGAGAAAACGTTCTCCCAGAACGTTTTTTTACGCTTCAAACAGTTTAGTCACTTGTTTTCAAAAGAGATAAATAAACACTCGGCTTCTCAAATGCGGGAAAGTGGGATAAGGACCTTTACATTTTTTGATACCATTTTATTTTAGTTGGTGTGATACTCAACAATTATTATAAAAGTGGAAATTCATTCTCTGAGGCGTTATTTTCTTCGGTCTTTAAATTTTATCTATTCGACACTTAAAAGCTTTAATTATCGGCAGTTTTCACTTATTCTTCTTCCAAGGATTTGTTAGCATTTGTATTATCTTAAGAGTTAAATATTTTTATTTTCTTTTCAAATTTCCCTATTGCTAAATTATAACTTTCATCCAAAAAGTCTCTTAAATCGTCAAAACTATTTTTACTCGGATTTAATATACAAATCCAACTCATCCAACCATATATTGGGTGAGGAGTGATGAAGTCTAACTTTTTAAAATCAAAATCACTTTTTATGGTTTCACCTTTTGCTGGTCGTTTAAATTTAGTATTAAAAAGATTCTCAAAACTCTGTTTTGATATTCCAATACTAAATCTAAAAACATCATCTCTATTTAAATTTGAAGCTTTATCATTATCTCCATCTTCTTGTTTAATAGTACAAAAATATACACCGTTTGGTAAAGTTTTATTTGGATTGTAAAAAAATGAAGTTTCTCCCCAACTTGATTTGGGGATTACTCCTTCATAGTTTTTTACAATATAGTTTTCTATATCTTGTTGTGTCACTATTTTATCCTACTCCAAAATGACATATTAACAGACTCAGGGTCTATTGCATCAATATATTTGAGTGCAAAAGCATTTTCCATCCATTTCCCACAAATCTCTTGTGCTTTCTCTTTTGTTGTAGCAAATGCTAAATCCGCATACATTCCATCTTCACCTTTTAAAACAGCATGTCCTAAAAATCCATCTTCTTTGGACATAAACTCGTTATCTGTATCATTTGCAAGTTGTAGCATCTGCTCTTCACTTATGCCTTCTTTTAATTTGAACGTTCCAAATTCAAATCCTGCAAAGTTTCCTATGTGTGTTAAATTCGTCATTTTTGACTCCTAAATAAATTATTGAGATTTTTATATCTCTATATATTTAGACACATCAAAAATAAAAGTGTGACATTAAAGTTGAAATATTTTTTGAATTTCTCTATTTTTTAGGATATTTTTAGCAAATTCATTTTCATTTGCATCACACATTGGATGTTGTTGATATAATTTTTTATACATAACTTCCATTGTCGTATCAAGATTGTCTGAGAGTATTTGAAGTTTATCTTTTATAGTTTTTTGAACAACTGGATTAAATTGTAAATTATTTGGATTTACATATCCTTGCTCGATGAGTTTTTCTGTTTTTAGTTCACATTTACAACTATTTTGCTTATTTATTAAACTACAATGATTATTCATAAAATTATATAAATCAGTTCTTGCACGAGATAATCTTTTTCTAAAATTTTCTTTTGTTATGCCAAATATATTGGCACCAACTTCACTTTTGACTTCAAATATATCCCCTACAACTAAAATTGCTCTCTGTTTTGCATCCAAACACAAAAGCATACCCATCATACAACCAACTTTAGCTTCATTGATTAGCAGTGCCTTTTCTGACTCATCATAACTATTTGAGAGTTCACAATCTGCCATACTGTTCATGGTGTTTTCAAAATCATTAAAGGTCAATTCGATATATTTTCTTTTTTGGTTTAAAAAATGGTTTATCATAATACGATAACTCCAAGTTTTGAAATCTGATTTTTCTTCAAATGTATGCATAGAATTTAAAATCTTAATCCACACATCTTGTGTTAAATCTTTTGCATCATCTGGATTGTAAACTAATCGCAATGCTAAGTTATATAGATATGGTTGATATTTTTCTACTAATTCTTGATTTGTCAAATTTGTTTATTCCTTATGCTAACGTTTGAGTTGAGAAATATTTGAGCCATAGGGTCAAATATTTATCTTCAATAGTTTGTTATAAGATATTATAATAAAAGTTCAATAAACAATGAATTTAGTTTGTTCTTATCTTCTTTGTCTAATTTTGAAAAGAATGCATTATCAATATTTTCTACAATTTTTACAGATTTTATTGCTAATTCCATTCCACTATCTGTTAATATAATCGTTTTAGCTCTCGTATCTAGCTCATTTTCACTTCTAAATACGAAACCATTTTTTTCTAAAGCTTTTAAACTTTTTGATACTGTCATTTTATCTAATTTAGTATGTTCAATTATTGTTGTTTGAGTAACAATAATTTCTTGTTCTTTAAACCAAAGTAAAGAAGCTAATATTACAAATCCCGAGTGACTTAAATTAACAACATCCAATGCAGTTTTTATTTCTCTTTGCCAAAGTGTGGTTACTTGCCATAATAAGAAGCCAGAACTTTGTTCTACTTTTTTAACTTGAAAATTACTTTTGTTTTTCATTTTTAATTAACCGTATTAATCTATCCATATCATCACCTAACTTATCAGCTACTCCTTGAGCAACTATTTTTTTCCACAAAAATGATAAAATTCCTTCTATTTTTATGGTTGCTTTCATTTCGATTTTACCATTTTTTTCTTCAATCTCATGAATACCGTACATTTTTGCTAAAGGAAACTTTGTCAAGTCTGTAAAACTTTTATTTTTTTCAATTTTTAAAAGTTTTATTTTAACTTTTTGTCCACCTTTTAATCCTAAAGTAAAGAAATTGCCTTCTTTAAATTCTCCATCAAGTTTGGCATATTTAATATCATCATTAAAAGTATGCCAGTTGTTGATATCTGCCCATTTAGCGAAAATTTCCTCTTTTGTAATATTTTCAACTATTCTTGAATCTGCTCCTACTGTTTGCATCTATTTTCCTTTTAGTAAATATATATATAGTATATAAGTTTACTATCTTAATCTTAAAAGCTACTTTTGTCTTATAACGTTTAAAATGAGCTGATGAATTGCCCGCAGGGTAATTTATTGGCTCCTCTGATTTGTTAGGCTCATTTGTAGAATATGGCATTATTTTGATCTACCTAGAAATTTTTCCAGTAATTACATTAATATAGACTTTGTTACTTAATCTCATTCCACCACAGTAGGTAAAATAAACTCCCTTACCTTTTGTTGTAGAACGTGCCCAACCACCTTGATCATTAAAGTCTTTGATTGTACATGTACCATTTTTTATGAGTTGTTCCGATACGGATATAAAGCTTTTATGATATTTTTCATAGTCATCGGAAGCCTCTAACGATTTGGCAACAGGAGAATTAGACTTGATTACTTTTTTCTTTGGTTTAGTGGTAGATAAATATTTTGCATAAACCCATCTTGCAACTCTTCCATTTAGTCCTTCAGAATACCCATCATAATACTCTGTAACCCTTGCCCAACCGTTTTCTATTTCATATACATCAACTCTTTGACCTTTTAATAAAACACTCGTTTTTTTACCATATTTTGACGGTGACAATCTAACATTTAAGTCCTCAGACATTACATACATTGATTGTGCATAAGATAACACACCAATGAGCAGCATCGCTAGTGCAATTGGTTTTTTCAGCATCTATTCTCCTTTTATGCCTAACTACTTATTAATAATACATTATATATAAATAATATATGAAAATATAAAGATATTAACTAAATTAAGTCTTAAATAGTCTAAATTTAGTGAAATACAAAATAATATAAGAAAGAGTAGAGCATTTTTTATGTTAGATTATCAACGTATATCCGTAATATCTTATCTTTTTGTATGACTATTGGATGAAAATCTTGATAGTTTAACAAGATGATAAATATATTATGTGATGTTTTGAACAATACTATTATCAAAATATTTGAGTGTGATTAAATTTTTACTGTACGTCTTAACTTTTCTCGACTTTTTTTTGTGAAAAAAAAAGTAGCAAAAAAATCACCCACAGGGTTTCGAAGGCGGAAGCTTCCCTCGCTTA
>JBNKRE010000006.1:0-325426 GCA_050296315.1 Halarcobacter sp. | reverse complement strand
GAGTTTCCACCTTTCAAATTACTTAAAATAAATAATATTAATCAATTTTTCTCTTTAATTTGAGTAAATCTTAAATATCTTTTTTCATCATATTGTTCTTTATTTTTATATAAAGAATGTGCTAATAGTATCATTTTTCTCATTACTGCCATTTGTGCTAACATTTTAGGTTTCCCTCTATTTACCAATCTTTCGTAAAATAATCTCATCTCTTCATTATGTAATGTTGTTGTTAATACTGGCATAAATAAAATTGCTCTTACTAGGGTTAATCCTTGTTTGGAAATACGCTGCTTATGTTTTACTGATGTTCCTGAACTTCTTTGAATTGGGTCAAGTCCACATAATGCTGTTAGGTGTTGTCTTGAAGCTTTTGGGTATCTAAGAAATAGATAAAGCAATATAATTGCACTTTTTTCTCCTATCCCTTTTATTGATGTAATATTTTTATATGCTTCTTTATATTCCTCATTAATATTAATAACACTCATTGCCTCTTTTATTACCTCTTCTTGTTCCTGTTTTATATTTTTTATTTTTCTTTTTACTCTTTTTAATATAAACTCATCTTCTAAATTAATAGTAGAGGATTCAAGATAATTTCTTGTTCTATTTTCTTCTTTAACTAATGAATAGTAATATTTAATTAAAGATCTGATTTTATGAGCTTCTTTACATCTTGAAGGAATTTCTATCTCTCCTTCTTTTGCTAAGATATGCATTTGAGATAACATCTTTGCATCAATCTTATCTGTTTTATTTCTATTTTTAATAACTTTAGAAAAAGATGCACTTTGATAAGCTCCTACTTTAAAACATTTAATATATTTTATTTGGCAATATTGTTCCAATATTGTTGAGTAACACCCTGTTACTTCATAAACAAAGACTATCTCATTTATATCTTTTTTATAAAGTTTTTTGAGTTTACTGTATAGTTTTTTTAACCCTGCAAGACTATTTGAAATCTCTATATTTATCCCATTAATAGGAATAAATACTTGTAAAGTTGCTTTTGCAACATCAATTCCGATATAATTATTCATAAGGAACCTCCATTTAGTGAAGAGTTCGGTAGCACAGACTTTTTAGTCTGTGTGATACATACTAAACCTAACTTTCGCTTGTAAATACAGTCTAATATAAAACTACCGACTCTGTTTCCACCCAAGTTATCAGTTTAGCAATTTAGCTCAAACACAGGCTCATTATTTTAATGGCTTTACGTTAAGAACAATTTACAACAATCCGACTCTTTAATTCATATTATACTATTGACTTGAGTGTTATTTTTATTATACAAGCATAAGAAATGTGCTGGGAGCACATTTTTATGTGAGTTTTACAAAACAGAAACAATAAATAAAAAGCGAGGGGAGCTTCCGCCTTCGAAATCCTGTGGGTGATTTTTTTGCTACTTTTTTTTTCACAAAAAAAAGTCGAGAAAAATAAAGACGTACAATAAAAGTTTATTTACACTCAAATATTTTGATAATAGTTCTTATTGTAGGCATTTGTCTTGTAGAGCAAAGCTCTCCGCTTCCTCACTTTTTGATGGCAAAAAGTAAGACCTGCGCTCGCACTCTCTTTGAGAAAAAGCCACCAGACGGTTGTCGAAGCTAAAGTTCCCTCCAGCTTTCAAATAAGTTTTGCCTGCAAGCAGGATTACATCTGACCTGCGGGACTCCTTACTAAACGTGACATTCAGTCACCTTTATCCAGTCAAACAGTTGCCACCTTAAAAGTATATAAAAATCAATGTTCTAAATATCTATTTTCATCATAAACTGTGTCATTTTTATATATTGAATGTGCTAGTACTATTAACTTTATCATTACTGCAACCTGAGCTACTGTTGTATGTTTTCCATTCTGTTTTAATCTATTGTAAAATATTTTCATCTCTTGATTAAAGTTTATTGCTACTATTGATGCCATAAACAAAGTTCCTCTACAAAGTTTTGATCCTGCTTTGGATATCTTACTTTTCTTATTTACTGAACTTCCAGAAGTTTTCTGTACTGGTTCTAATCCTGCTAATGAAACTATCTGTTTTTTATTTGTATTTGAATACTTTAAAAAATGATGTAATAGTACTATTGCTGATAATTCACCTATACCTTTAATTGTTTGTAATCTTTTAAATTTATCATTTAGTTTTTCATTAGACTTTATAATTCTTTTTATCTCTTGAAGTAAATTACTTTGTTTCTTTTCTAATGATTTTAAATTTTGTTTTATTGTTTTTATTACTAAACTTGAAGAGTTTTTTGTATTAAGTGCCTCTAAGTGATTTAGTGTTTGACTTTCTTGTTTTATTAATAATTTATAGTAAGTAATTAATTCTTTTATCTCTTCTACTACAGTATCTATCACTGGTACTTTTATATCTTTTTCTTCTGCTGTTGCAATCATCTTTGAAAGCATTCTTGCATCACTTATGTCGTTTTTATTCCTTTGTCCAATTACTTTGCTAAAGCTTGAACTTTGTATAGGATTTACTATAAAGCTTTGTATCTTTTTTTCACTACAAAATTTTGTTAATAAAAATGAATAAGTACTTGTAGGTTCATATACAAATACTAACTTATCTATTTCCTTTTTATAATATTTTTTTAATTTTGAATGAAGGGCTTTTAATGATTTTAAATCATTATTAATAACTAAGTCTATATCATTAAAAGGGATATAAACATTTATTGTTGACTTACTAATATCTAATCCGATAGAATACATATCTTGAACCTTTGTATTAATATAAAGAGTTCGTTAGGCTAGGAGTAACTCCTAGCTGATAATTTTTATACCAAATCTTGACTCGTAAAATTCGAACTAGATTATCTGTTCATGTTGCCACTCAAATTTTAAGTATAATTATCTAACTGTTTGCCAAGCTAATCTAAAGATTGCTTCTCCTCGGTTTTCGATATATTATCTTGAACTCTATGCAAATATATTATCTTAATATTTACATATTCTTATTATACGACGTCCTCGGTCTTTTCCGAAAATTATTTAAAAACTTCCGGCTTCAACAAAGTCTGGACTAAAATACCCTAGCTACAAACTTTTGAGATACTCAATATATATGAAATTTTAAAAATAAAAAAAGGAGATAGCAAACTGCTATCTCCTTTTATAGATTAGATGAAAAGAAACTTTGTTTCTTATACAGTCCCTTGCTCATACATAGCTCTCATCTTATCTTTCTCTTTTTGCTTCTTCAACTTCTCAGCTTCTTTAGCTCTAAAACCTTGAATATTGAATTTTAATTGTACTAAGAAAGATGCTGCTATAAAGATAGATGAATATGTACCTACAATGATACCTACAAGCATTGTAAAAGCAAATCCGTGGATAATCTCTCCACCAAAGGCAAACAGTGTTACTACCACAAAGAATGTTGTCAATGAAGTAAGAGTAGTTCTTGATAGTGTTCTACTTACTGATTCATTTGTAATTAGATTAAGTGCTGTCTCTTTTGATGTTTGAATACCTTCTCTAATTCTGTCAAATACAATAATTGTATCGTTTAGAGAGTATCCCAAGATTGTAAGAATTGCTGCTAAAATATCTAAGTTTACTTCAACATTAAATAAACTAATTGCTCCCATAGCAATAGTAACGTCATGTGCTAACGCTAAGATTGATGCTACGGCAAATCTCCACTCAAATCTAAATGATACGTAGATTAAGATAACTATTAAAGAAAGCCCTAAAGCCATAAGACCCTTTTCTCTTAACTCCCCACCAACTTTTGGTCCAACCATATCTACCCGTCTAACCTCAAAGTTTCCAGTTGTATCTAAGATTTTATGCATCTCATCACCAATATCTGTTGCTAGAGCTGATGATGTTCCTGTTAGTCTAATAACTACCTCTTCTGGTGTACCAAACTCTGTGATTGATGAACCTTTGTATTTTGTATCAGCTAATACTTCTCTAATTTTATCAATTGGAGCTTTCTGTTCATATTTTACTTGTACAATTGTACCACCAGCAAAGTCAATACCAAAGTTTAAACCCTTTGTAGTAAGTAAAATAATTGAAGCTATAACTAAAATAGCCGATAGACCCAAAAATGGGATTCTTTTTCCCATAAAATCATAAATTTTATCGTTGCTAAAAATTTCCATATTAAATCCCAAACCATTTTTTTGTATTTTTATCTTTCATTATTTTAGGCAAAACGGCTTCATACATACCATGTGTTCCTAAAATAGCCGTTAACATTGAAGCTAAAATACCAATAGAGATAGTCACTGCAAATCCTTTAATCGGTCCAGTACCATAAGCATAAAGAATAACTGCCACAAGTAATGTTGTAATATTTGCATCCAAAATTGCTCTCATAGCATTTGAGTATCCATCTTCAATAGCTTTTGGTATAGATTTACCTGCTCTTATAAGCTCTCTAATTCTTTCACTAATAATTACATTCGCATCTACTGCCATACCAACAGTAAGAACAATACCTGCCATACCTGGAAGAGTTAGTGTTGCTCCAAACATTGCCATAACTGAAATAATAATAAAAATATTTGTAACAAGAGCAACATTTGCAATAATTCCTGCATTTCTATAATAGATAATCATAAAGATAAATACTATTAGAAATCCTGAAATAAGTGCTATCATCGAAGCTTTGATAGAATCAGCTCCCAAACTAGGTCCCACACTTCTTTTTTCTAAAAGTTCAACAGATGCTGGTAGTGCTCCACTTCTTAAAGCAATAGCTACATTTCCAGCTTCAGTAGTTGTAAATCCACCTGAGATTTGACCACTTCCACCACCAATTCTTTCTCTAATATTTGGTGCAGAATAAACTTTTCCATCTAAAACAATAGCAAGTCTTTTTCCTACATTTTTCCCTGTAAATTCACCAAAAATTCTTGATCCACTTGTATTTAGAGTGAAATTGATTATTGGTTGATTTGATTGGTCAAAAGCTACTTGTGCATCTATGACTTGACTACCATTTAAAATTGGTATCTCTTTTACAAGATATTTTGTATTTTCATCTCTTGTATCTTCTAAGATAATATCACCATATTGAGCTGCTTGTGCTTTTGACATAGCATATACTTGATCTGCTCTTTCTTCATCAACAGCCATAAGCTCCAAATTTGCAGGTTTTGAGATAAGTTCTCTTGCTGCTTTTTCATCTTCTAAAGTTTTGATACCTGGAAGTTCAACAACAATATCAGTATCACCTTGTCTTATAACAGTAGGTTCTGCAAGTCCAAATTGGTCAAGTCTATTTCTAATAGTCTCAACAGCTTGTGCAACTGATAAATCTTTTGTTCTAGAAATCTCTTCATTTGAAAGTTCAACTTTTAGATTTAATCCATCTTTTGATACTTTTAAACCTTTGATTTCATCCAACATTTTATCAACTTTTGGTATTTCATCTTTATCTAATACTGTAAAAACTACACTATCACTTTTGATAGCTAAACCATCTATTAATATATCTTCATCTTGTGTAAAATACTTGATTGAAGTAGCAATTGATTTGATTTTAGATGTAACTGCTTCATTAGTTTTCACACCTAAAAGCATATGTAAACCACCTTGTAAATCAAGCCCAAGTGAGATTTTTTTTCCGCTTTCTGTTTGTAAAAAAGATGGAAC
The DNA here is from genome assembly GCA_050296315.1 of Halarcobacter sp. Taxonomy (GTDB): domain Bacteria; phylum Campylobacterota; class Campylobacteria; order Campylobacterales; family Arcobacteraceae; genus Halarcobacter. The sequence goes on along the minus strand of JBNKRE010000006.1, from coordinate 319,792 downwards.
TGAAAAAACAACTCCAAAAATTATACTTAACATAAAAATAATCATTCTATAATTAAAGATTTTCAATTTTGATCCTTAAAGTCATTGAGGTAAAACATAGAGATTTAAAACATCTAAAATATAGATGTTTTAAATAAAAAATTAGTCTAATTTTTTTGCAACAAACTCTTTTACTAGTTTCATTTCTGTATTATCATGATTTTTTACAACTAAGTGATCTTCTTCAACTTTAGTTATTTCAACCATTAAGCCACCATTTGATACAATTTTGTCACCTTTTTTAAGTTCCGCAATCATCTCTTTATGCTGTTTAGCTTGCTTTTGTTGTGGTCTTATAATTAAGAAATAAAAAATTGCAAATAACGCAACTAGAGGTAATAATGAGCTTATTAAATCTGTACTTTGACCCATCAGGTTTCCTTTGTAAAAGTTTTTTTCTATGTTTTTAGTAAAACGCGAACATTTTAACAAAACCTATATTATAAAAGGCTTGATAACATCTTTCTTTATTAGTGCATTTATCTACTTAGCTTATTTTGGTATACAATATAAACTTTTAGATACCATTTTAGGATTTATCGCTTTTTATCTTTTATTGAAAATTGAAAGAAAATCTTTATTTTATGCAGGATTTTTTACAGCTATTTTTTGGTTTTATTGGATTGCTATAAGCTTTCAATACTATGATTTGACGGCTTTTGGACCACTTGCAATCATTTTTTTTGGTTTTGTTTACGGGTTAATTTTTTATTTGACTGCTATTATTGATAAATTATGGTTTAGAATTTTAGCAATATTTCTTTTATCTTATATTCATCCTTTAGGATTTAATTGGTTTATTCCTGAACTAATCTTTATAAATAGTTACATTCCAGTTACAAAAGAGTATCTTGCAATTGTTTTAGCCTCTATTTATATGTTTATAAAATTAAAAAGATTAAAAGTGATTGCAATAGTTCCTATACTATTTATTTTAACAAATAAAGGTGTATATATAGATAATCCCCCTTTAAAAATATCTATGCCTCAATTAAATATAAATCAAACTACAAAATGGGATAAAACACATCTTTCACACCAAATTGAGCAAAATTTCAAACTAATAGATAAGGCTATTGAAAATAAAAATGATTTAGTAATCTTACCAGAGACAGTTTTCCCTTTGGTGTTAAACAAAGAAAATTTTTTATACCACAATCTTCAAAAGAAATCTTTGGATATAGATATTATTGTTGGGGGAATATATTTTGAAGATAAACATTATTACAATGTATCTTATCACTTTTCAAAAACAAATGTTGTTGTAGCAAAAAAAGTTGTTTTAGTACCTTTTGGAGAAGAGATACCCTTGCCCAAATTTTTTGTAGATTTAATCAACAATACTTTTTATAATGGTGCAGAAGATTTTAAAAAAGCTGATAAAGCTACTGATTTTGATATAAAAGGGGTAAAATTTAGAAATGCCATTTGTTATGAAGCAACTAGCGAAGATATATATAAAGAGTTAAATGAAGTAAAATATATGATTGCCATATCAAATAATGCTTGGTTTACACCATCTATTGAACCCATACTACAAAAACTTCTTTTACAATATTATGCAAAAAAATATGATATAACAATCTTTCACTCAATAAATGGAAGTAGTAACTATATCATAAGACCTTAAATAATCTTTAGATAATATTAATAACTATTTAATTATTAAAAGGATTGTCTTATGGAAGAATACGCTTCGCAAGTTTTAAGTCTCGCTATTGAATATGCACCTAAACTTGCATTAGCAATTGTAACCTTAATCGTAGGTTTGTGGCTTATTGGTATTGTTGCAAATATTTTGGAAAAAACTTTAGTTACTGCAAAAACGGATAAAACACTTATTCCATTTTTGAAAAGTTTAACTTCATGGGTTTTAAAAATCTTGTTGTTTATCTCTGTTGCTTCAATGGTAGGAATCGCTACTACTTCTTTTGTAGCTGTTCTTGGTGCTGCTGGTCTTGCTATTGGTTTAGCACTTCAAGGTTCTCTTTCTAACTTTGCAGGGGGAGTTTTACTTCTGATTTTTAGACCATATAAAGTTGGGGATTTGATAGAATCTCAAGGTCATGTTGGAAGAGTAAAAGAGATACAAATCTTTAATACTATTTTGACTACATTTCAAAACAAAACTATTATTATTCCTAACTCTGTTGTTTCATCTAACTCTATTACAAATATTAGTGGAAATGGAACTATTAGAGTAGATATGGAGATTGGTATTTCGTATGGAAGTGATATTGACAAAGCGAAAGAGGTTATTTTAAATACAGTTTCTAAAAATGAAAAGGTATTAAAAGACCCTGCATGCGGGGTTGGTGTAAATGCTCTTGCAGATAGTTCTGTAAATCTTCTTGTTATGCCTTGGTGCAAATCAGAAGATTATTGGGATGTGTATTTTGGTGTTAGAGAAGAGATTAAAAAAGCTCTTGATGCAAACCAAATTGTTATTCCTTTCCCTCAAAGAGATGTTCATATTATCAACTCTTAATATAAAGTAGTCAAAAGACTACTTTATAAACTCTTGTTTTATCTTTTCTAAAATCTCATCTTTTTGAAAGTTTTCATCAATTTGAAGATTTAAAGCATATTCTAAAATTATAGCAAACTCTTTGGATGGTTTCATACCAAGATTTATTAAATCTCTTCCTTGAACCAAGGGTTTCAATCCTTCGTTTGAAATATTCATTTCCCTTGCTTGATTTAACACCCAAGAGATAGCTTTGTCACATTTATCTTTATCAGGGATTGTTCTTCCTTTACAATCAGCAAGACATACTATACACAAATCTTCAATATTGCATTTTAAAGATAATCTTTTTACTGCCTTAATGGAAGATTCTGCTTTATATAATTGAAAAGGTGCAAGATGATTTTTTACAAGAGGAACTACTTTTTCAATAAACTTTTTTTCATCAGTTAATCTACTTAAAAATTTTATAGTTGGTTCAACTCCTAAACTTTCATGCTTATGTGAAGTTATTTTTCCATCTATTTTTTTTGTACAAAATGGTTTGCCTAAATCATGACAAAGTAAAGCATAAAACAAATATAAATCTCTGTATTCATCACCTGTTTTGTATTTTGCCATCTCATCAAGTGTCATTAAAGTGTGTACCCAAACGTCTCCTTCGGGATGATACTCTTTATCTTGGATACAACCATCAAGAGCTTTTAGTTCTGGAAAATATTTTAGTATCTCTAACTCTTTTAAAAGAGTTAGTCCAATTGAAGGTTTATTTGATTTTAGAAAAAGTTTTTTAAACTCTTCAAAAATTCGCTCTTTTGGTAACTCATCAAGTAAATCTTTTTTAACCATATTTTTACAAAGTTCAAAAGTACTTTTATGAAGAGATAAATCAAATCTAGAACAAAATTGAACTGCTCGATATACTCTTAAACTATCTTCTACAAAAGTATCATCTTTTATATGTTTTAAAATACCATTTTTTAAATCTTCTATGCCGTTATTTGGGTCTAAAAACTCTTTTTTAAAATAATCATAGCCTATCGAATTTATAGTGAAATCTCTTCTTAAACTTGCAGTTTTAAAGTCCATATTAGGATTTATACTAACTTCAAAACCTTTATGACCTTGGGATACTTTTTTTTCAGTTCTAGCTAGTGCAAAATCAAAATCATATCCATCTACACTTAAGATTAAAACTCCAAAAGATTTTCCAACTTGTTTTACATTTCCAAATTTTTGTAATGATTTTTCAACTATATCTAAAGAGTCTATTTTAAAAAGCTCAATATCATAGTCTTTTATAGGAAGATTTAAAAAGTGGTCTCTAACACAACCACCTACAAGTATAGGTAAAGTACCTATACTTCTAAGTTCATCTAAGATATTTTCTAATATCTTAGGTATTTTAATCATTATTATAGTGATGAACGTCTTGTTGTGGATATGGGATTGAGATACCTTCATTATCAAATGTTACTTTGATATTTTCTGTTAAATCAAATTTTACATTCCAATAATCAGGAGTATTTACCCAAGCTCTTACTACAAAGTTAACTGATGAATCAGCAAGTTCAGATACTGCAACTGTGATACCTTTATCTTTTAATACTCTTTCATCAGCTTCAACAATAGAGTTTAAAATATCTTTTGCTTTTTTAATATCATCATCATATGAAATACCAACAACTAAATCAACTCTTCTTTCAGGTTTTGCATTTATATTTGTGATTGATCCACCTAAAATTGCTCCATTTGGTACAATAATTTTTTGATTATCAGGTGTAATTAAAATAGAGTTAAAAATAGAAACCTCTTCAACTTTTCCAGTTACACCAGCAGCAGTAATTACATCACCAACATTAAAAGGTCTGAACATAATAATCATTACACCAGAAGCTAAGTTTCCTAAAGAATCTTTTAAAGCTAAACCAATAGCAAGACCAGCTGCACCTAAGATAGCAAAAAATGAAGTTGTATCAACTCCAAGTTGTTTTACAGCCGTTAAAAGTACAACAACCATCAAAACATAATAGATAATATCATCTAAAAAATTAGCTAAAGTATCATCTATATTTTTATTTTTTATCATTAATTTTCTAGCAAAATCTGCAATCTTTTTTGCTATCCATTTACCAATAAAAAATATTACAATTGCAATTGCAATATTTAAAGCATAAACCCCTATCATATCTGAAACAGTTTGTACACTATCCATCTTTTCTCCTAATAATTTTTGAAATTATAACAAAATATTTATATAAATTCTTATTTTAATTTATCAAATAATACTTGTGTAACTCTTTTGATATCTACTTCTTGTTTTTCTAAAGTTTTTCTATCAACAATCTCAACTAAACCTTCACTTAATTTTTTTCCAACAACAACTGCATATGGAAAACCAATAAGCTCAAAATCACCCATTTTGAAACCAAACCTAGCATTTTTTCTATCATCAATAATTGTATCAATTCCTAGAGCTTTTAAATCTTCATAAATTTTCATTCCAGCTTCTAACTCGTCATCTTTTTTTGCATTTGATACAATAATATCTACTACAAAAGGAGCTGTTTCTTTTGTCCAAATAGCACCTTTATCATCATGGTTTTGTTCAATTACAGCAGCAACTAATCTACTAACTCCAATCCCATAACATCCCATGATAAAAGGTTGTGCTTTTCCATTTTCATCTAAAAATTTTGCATCCATTGCACTTGAATATTTTGTTCCTAACTGAAAAATATGTCCTGCTTCAATCCCCTTTGTATACTCTAAAGAAGCCCCACAACAAGAACATTTATCACCTTCTTGAACTGCAATTAAATCAAAATATTTTACATTTTTTAAAGATGTTAAATCTGTTCCAGTAAAGTGGTAGTTTTCTTCATTTGCACCACAAACCAAACCTATTTCATCTTTTAGTTCACTATCAATTATAAAAGTTATATCATCAGGTAATTCAAATGGTCCACAATATCCAGCAACTAAACCAACTTCAATTATTTCATCTTCTGTTGCATCAATTAACTCTAAACAATCAACTGCATTTGTTGCTTTTGTTTCCTCTAATTCATCATCACCTCTTACAAAAAATACTACAATCTCTTGTGTATCTTCGTAAATAGCTTTTTTGATAACTGCTTTAATAGTTTGAGCTTTTGGAACACTTAAAAAATTTGAAACCTCTTCAATAGTTTTCATATCTTCTGTTAAAACTTTTTCCATAATTACATCAACAGCAGTTAAATCAAACCATTTTTTTACATCTTTTTTTGCTCTTACTGCTGCTTCAATATTTGCAGCATAATCACATTCAGGACATACAACAATTGTATCTTCTCCAGAATTTGCTAATACCATAAATTCTTTTGAGCCACTTCCACCAATAGCACCACTATCAGCTGCAACTACTCTAAAATCAAGCCCTAATCTTGTATAAACATTTTTATATGTTTGTTCCATAAGATTAAACTCTCTTATTAAATCCTCTTCCGTACTATGAAAAGAGTAGGCATCTTTCATCAAAAACTCTCTACCTCTCATAAGTCCAAATCTTGGTCTTGCTTCATCTCTAAATTTTGTATTTATTTGATATAAATTTACTGGTAAGTCTTTGTATGAAGTGATTCTATTTTTTACCATATTTACTACAGCTTCTTCATTTGTAGGAGATAAAACATAATCACCATGTTTTCTATCTTTAAATTTTAACATTTCAGATCCCATTGTATTTGCACGTCCTGATTCTTCCCATAAAGATAATGGTGTTACAAAACCAAATTGAACCTCATTTGCTCCTGCTTTATCCATCTCCTCTTTTACTATTGCTCTAATTTTATCTAAAACAATTTTTCCTAAAGGCATAAAATCATAAATTCCAGAACCTGTTTGAGATATAAATCCACCTCTAACTAAATATTGGTGAGATGGTAGTGTTGCATCATTTGGTGTTTCTTTTGTTGTTGGTATAAACAATTTAGAAAATTTCATATTTACTTATCCTGTTCGTTAATTTTAAGTACATGGTCGCACTTATATTTATTTATAAAATTTGTTTCAGAACTAAATCCAAAAATCGATTGTATAGTTCCCACAACCACATCACACTCCATATCTTTTGAGATACCTTTTAAAGTGCTTGTTGGCTGGTGTAGATATTCAGTTAAAACTGTTTGACAAAGTTTTTTAATATTTTCTTCATCACTTCTTGAGATAAAACCTTTTTTTATAGCATTTTTAATCTTCTTATCAATGATTTCATCACCTTTTAGATACATATTTTTTATAACTGGTTCTATCTCTAAAGATTTTAGCCATTCAAAAAACTCTAAAGACATTTTATTTACTATTGAATAAGCCATTTTAGCTTGTGATGCTCTTTGGGTCATATTGCTATCTACTATATCTTGTAAATCATCTACAGAGTAGATTAATAAATTTGATGACTCAATGTTTTCATCAATATCTCTTGGAACTGCTATATCAAACCAATATCTTTCAAAACTACACTCTTTTGTCAACTCTTGTGTAATAATAGGATATGGTGCAGATGTTGCAGTAATCATAACTGGTGTTTCATTTAGAAGTTTTTGTAAATTCGAATACTCTTGAACCTCTACATATTGTTCAAAACTATCAGCTAAAATTGAAGCCTTTTTAAAATCTCTACTTGTTAAAATCACATCAAAACCAGAAGATAAAAGATGCTTGATTGTAAGTTCACTCATCTCCCCAGCCCCTATAACTAAAGCTTTTACTCCAGAAGTATCGCCAACTATCTCTTTTGCTTTTGCTACAGCAGTACTTGCAACAGAAACAGAACCTGTCCCTAAACTTGTAGCATTTCTAACAGCAGCTGCACATTTAAAAGCATAGTGCAAGGCTCTTGGAAGTTTTTGTTCGCAATATCTTTTTGCTAAAGAGAATCTAAAGGCATCTTTTAACTGGCCTACAATTTGAGTCTCCCCAATAACCAAAGAATCTAAAGCAGAGGCTACTGAAAACAGATGATGAATAGCTCCATCATTTTCATATATATCCGCTCTTTCATATAAATCTTCATAATCAACACCTGCATATAAAGCTAATTTTTCTACAATAGATTTTGAAGCTTTTTTTGTACTTCTAGCTGTTGTAACTATTTCAACTCTATTACAGGTTGAAAGAAGTATAGCTTCAGTTACAAGCTCTTGTGCTAATATTTGTTTTAAAAATCTATCTTTATTTTCTTCATTTGCAAAAGCTAACTTTTCCCTAGTTTGAATATCTGTATTTTTGTGGGAAAAACTTATTACTAAATAACTCATTAATTAAAACTCTCTATCAATCATCGCACTCATAATTTGCACGAGTGCTTCATTATTTTCTTCTTTTACTGCTTCAATTGCTTCAAGCCCTAGTTTTTTTGCTTCATTAATAGAATCTTCCAAAGCTTTAGTTTGAACCATTTGCCCTTTTATCCAAGCTGAATCCTCATCATTTAGAGGTTTTTTATATAAAGATTCTAATCTTTTTTTATCTTCAACTCTTTCGTGTAATAGTAAATATGGAATAGTCACTTTCCCTTCAACAAAATCAAGAAGTGCTGGTTTTCCTAAAGTTTTACTATCTTGCGTAATATCCAAAATATCATCTATCATTTGAAAAGCAAGACCTAAATTTTTTCCATATAAAGCAAATTTTTCTTTATCAAGTCCTGCTAAGATAGCTGCACTTTTAGCACTAGCTTCTATAAGTGATGCAGTTTTTTTATAAATCATATCAAGATATTTTTCATATGAAGTATTAAACTCATTTGTCAAATCCACATCTAACATCTCACCAATGCTTAAAAGTGTTACAGCATTTGAAACTATGTATGCAATCTCTTTATCCATTTGAGAAAGTTCTGTAAATGCTTTTGAATATAAAATATCTCCAAACATAATAGAGGTTTTATTATCAAAAAGTGCATTTATAGATGGTTTTCCTCTTCTAGTATCTGCTTCATCAATAACATCATCATGTAAAAGGGAAGCTGCATGAATCATCTCAACTATTGCACAAAGCTTTATTGAATCTTCATTTACACCTGCAATTTTTAAAATAAGTTTGCTTCTTAGCATCTTACCAGTTGCTAGTAAATCGAGAAGTTTTAAACTCTTCTCATCATTACACTCTTTAACAAATATTTTGATTTGCTCTTTAACTTGAACTAATTCTTCCATTTTTAACTTTTCATTTTTTATTTAACTATCTAATCTACAAACAATATCACCAGTAAGTTCTACATAAAGACCTTTTTTCATCTCTTCAACTTCATCCATATTTTCAAAAACATATTGTTTGATAACTTTATTTATATCAAACTCCATATCTTTGTCTTTAGACAAAAGTATCTCCATTACTGCAACTTTTTCTAACAGTTTATCAAACTCATCTTCAACGATTTCTTCGTTTGCTTGTCTAGTTATATCAAAATATTTAGATTTTGGACTTCCTGTAAAAATATCATCTTCATCTTCTAAAAACCAATCTTTCCCCATTGTATTATTTCCCTTCTTCTAATCTTACTCTTACAGATTTTGCATGAGCTGTTAAACCTTCTGTATCAGCTAATAAGGCACAAGCTTCACCCAACTCATCAATTGCTTGTTTTGAAAAGTTTATAATTGAACTTTTTTTCATAAAGTTCTCTACATTTAATGGGCTATAAAATTTAGCAGTACTTCCAGTTGGAAGTGTATGATTTGGTCCAGCTATATAATCTCCTATTGGTTCTGGCGTATTTTCACCTAAGAAAATTGCACCTGCATGTTTAATCTTTGGTAAAAGTTCAAAAGGATTTTGGGTCATAACCTCTAAGTGTTCTGGAGCTATTTCATTCATAAGCTCAATTGCTTCATCCATTGAACTAGCAATAATAATTGCACCCCTATCCTCAATAGATTTTCTAGCAATTGTCTCTCTGCTCAATGTTTTAAGATAGTTTTCTACCTCATCACTTGTAAATTTTGCAATCTCTTCGCAAGTTGTTATCATAATTGAACTTGCCATCTCATCATGCTCAGCTTGAGATAAAAGATCAATTGCCAAATATTTTGGTTTTGCAGTTGCATCAGCTAAAATTCCAATCTCACTTGGACCTGCAATCATATCTATATGAACCTCTCCAAATACAAGTTTTTTAGCAGTTGCTACGAAAATATTTCCAGGTCCAGTAATAACATCCACTTTTGGAATCGTTTGAGTACCATAAGCCATAGCAGCAATTGCACTTGCTCCTCCAACTTTATAGGCTTTGCTTATATTACAAATATAACATGCTGCAAGTAAAAGTTCATTTATTTCATTATTTGGTGTTGGCGTACATACAACTATCTCTTCAACTCCTGCAACAATTGCTGGAATTGCATTCATAAGTAAACTACTTGGATATGCAGCTTTCCCTCCAGGGATATAAAGTCCTGCTTTATCCACAGGAGTTACTTTTTGTCCTAGAATAGTGCCATTTTTTTCAAAATCAACCCATGATTTTGGAAGTTGTTTTTCATGGTATGTTTTGATTCTATCATAAGCAATATGTAAGGCATTTTTTAAATCATCATTGATATTATTATATGCTGCCTCCATTTGCTCTTTTGAAATCATCAAATCATCATCACTTTTAACTTCCCATTTATCAAATTTTTCAATATGAGATTTAAGTGCTTCGTTTCCATTTTCAACAATTTCATCAATAATTGTAGTAACTATTTTTGAAACCTCTTTAATATCTGTTTTTGCTCTAGCTAGTATTGATTCAAACTCATTTTTAAAATCTGAATCACTTGTTCTTAAAATCTTCATTTAATCTTTCCTAATATATCTTTTATAATATCTTTCATATCTTTATCTTCAACATCCACAACAATATCTGCAACTTTTTTATAATCCTCAATTCTTTGATTATAAATCTTTTTTGCCTCTTTTAAATCTTGAAGAAGAGGTCTTTTCCTTAGTTTTGCTTTTGCATTTGGTGCTTTATGAATTCTTGCCAAAATCCCTTCAAAGCTTGATTCTAAATATACTATTGTTCCTATATTATGAATGTTTTCTTGTCTAAAGAAACCACCACCTGTCGAGATTATTGTGTTATCAACATTTTTTTCAAGCCATAAAGCACATTTCTTTTCTAAATTTCTAAAATATGCTTCACCCTCATCATTAAATATTCTTTTTATTTTTTTGTTTTCAACACTTTCTATTAAATCATCGGTATCTATAGCAAAATAATCTGTTGCTTTAACAAGCGCCCTTGCAACAGTTCCTTTCCCTACTCCCATAAAACCAATTAAAATGATATTATTTTTTTTACTCAATTTTAATTTCCTATTGTGATAAATCCAGAGATTATATCTAAATTTAGGTAAACTTATTATGAAGAAGTTTTTGTTTTATTTTTTATTAAAATTATTATATAGTTTTATATAAAATTTTACTGCATTTTTATATAATATTATTAACTTAAAAAGGTTATCTAATGAAAAAAATCATCTTATTATTCTTACTATTTATTTCTATAACATATGCAAATACAAATGTTGATGAGACAACTCTTGAACTACTAAATATGCTTAAGCTTATCTCAAAATCATTAGGTTTTCTTGTAATAGTTTTATTAGCTTTATTAATTTATTTTATAACAGATAATATAAGATTTAAAAGAAAAACATTAAAAGAGTTAGAAAATGCAAAACAAGAACTTGAAAAATCTGCAATAAAAGATACACTAACAGGACTATCAAATAAAAAATATTTTGAAGATATTTTTAATGTAGAACTATCTATCTCAACAAGAGAAAAATCATATTTAAACTTTTTTATTTTAGATATAAACAACTATGATAATCTCCAAACACAATCACAAGAAGAAGTAAATGAAGTGTTAAAAATCATTTCAAGTTTTTTGAAGCATCACTTTAAAAGAGCTACTGATTCAATTTTTAAATTAGAAGATGGGAAATTTGCAGGTATTATTCTCTCTAAAAACAAAGATGAAGTAAAAGATTATTTAGAAAAACTACTTGAAAAAATTGGTAATTCTAATCAAACTATATCTGTTTCGATTGGACTAAAAACTAATCATATAGAAGAAAGATTATGTAAACAAACAATCTATAACATGGCTATACATGCTTTACAAAAAGCAAAAAAAATTGATACAAATAAAATAATTGAATTTGATGAAGTTTTAGAACAATAACTCTATTTCACTTCAGAAAGGATGCTATTGGTTCTATTAATTAATTTTTCTTCATGATCTGAGACCCAAGATTCTAAACCAACAAAAGCAACCATTGCTATAATTAAAAGAATGAATGTAACCAAAACCTTATCCATTGCACCACATTGGTTTTTGATTATTCTTCTTTTTATTAAATCTATCAATATTTTTCCTTGTTATTTATAAAGAATACTATTATAGCACAATCAATTTAAGTTTAACTAACCTTTATAAATTAATTTAAAGGCAATATAATAGTAAATTCAGCACCTTCATAAGAAATATTTTTATACCTACCTGAGGTATTTTGAACACTGATTTTTCCTTTCATATTGTTTTCAATAATTTGATGAGTCATATATAAACCTATTCCTGTACCTTGACTTTTATGTTTTGTTGTAAAGTATGGATCAAATATTTGATTTATTATTAGAGGGTCTATACCTTTACCATTATCTTTAATACGTATTGTGATATTTTTTTTATCAGCTATTACATTTATAAAAATGAACCTTTTTGTTTCAATCTTTTCTAATGCATCTTTTGCATTATTAAATATATTTATTAATGCTTGTGTAAATTCATTTTCATAGTTGTATATTTTTGCATCATCTTTATCTGATTCAAAAACAATTTCAATATTGTATTTCTCGAACATACCCTCTAAAAGTTTTAGATTTTTATTTATAGCACTTAATATTGAAAAACTTACTTTTTCTTTGTCTGTTTTAAAAAAATTTCTAAAATCATCAATTGTTTGAGATAAATATTGAGTAGTTCTATTTATCAAAGCCAAAGATTTTTCTTGGTCTGCTTTATCTAGTACATCTAACTGACTTTTTAACTCCAAGCTTGTTGCAGTTGTACTAATTACACTCAAAGGTTGTCTCCATTGATGTGCTATATTTTCAAGCATTTGTCCCATTGATGCCATTTTTGATTGTTGGAAAAAAATCTTATCTTTATGTTTCATTTCAGTTGTATCAATTATAGATAAAATTTTAACTTTTTTCTCCCTGTGAGTATTGTAGCTCTCTTTCAAAAGAAGTGTAAATAAACTTTTATCTTTTTTTATCCCTTTTGCCTCATAATTATTCTCTTTTTTTATATCTTCATTTATATCTAAAAATGCTGTAATATTTTTTCCTAGAACCTCTTCTTTTGTTTTATATCCAAACATATCTAATATAATACTATTAACTTCAATACAAATATTCTCTTCTAATATAATAATTCCTTCCATAACAGAATCCAATAGTATTTGAGAATCTTTTATAGATGCTTGAAGCTTTTTTTGAGTCATGTTTAATTCATACTGTTTCTTTTTAAGTTTTTGATTATATTTTAAAAGTTGGAAATGTCTATATACCCCTAAAAATAATAATACTAATATACCTGCTAATATTTGATAAAAAAGTTCATAATCAAACCCTTTTTCAAACTTTACAGAGATATATTTATTTAAGATTTTTTGTTTTGTTTCTTCATCTATTGAATTAATAGCTTTTTCAAAAAGTTCAAAAAGAATAGTATCATCATTTCTAACTCCAATTCCTAATTGCAAATAATCATCAAGTTTCCCTGCAATTTTTAATTCACTAATATATTTGTGTTGTAATTCATAAGCAACAGTTGGTAAAGCATCTAAAAAACCAAAGATTTCACCTTCATTTACTTTTTCCATACCATCAGATACATCTTTTACATCAACTATTTTATTATTTGGATATCTTTTTTTCATAAGTTCTGCTATCGCATAACCTTTTACTATACCTATTTTTTCTTTCGTTAATAAAGACTCTACATCTGTAATAAAAAGTTTATCAGTTTTGGTAGCTAATACAAGAGGGAAAGATACATATGGTTTTGTAAACCTCATATATTTCAATCTCTCAGGAGTAGGCATTGCCAATGAAAAAATATCGCATTTTCTATCTTTAGCAAATTTAATAGATTCTGCCCAATCTTTCGTCGGTACCAAAGTTATTGGTATACCAATTTTTTTAGAAATCATCGGTATATAATCAGATGTCATACCAATATGTTTTCCATTTTCTATTTTTTCATATGGCATCCAATTGGGGTCTATGCACATCTTTATATCTTTTTTGACAGAAATATATAGTTTTTGTTCATTTGTAAAATCTAATTCCTCTGCTTTTTTGTCATTTAAATCAATAATTATTTCATTTATATCAAATCGTTTTTGAATCAATCCTTCATTTGCTAATTCATGAATATTTTTTTGCAAAAGTGATTTATTTATCTCGCCTATTTTATAAATATTTATCATAAACAATTTTTCTATTTGATCTGCTTCAAACTTTAAAGCTTCTTTAGTTTTTCGTTTTGTATATTTATCAAAAATTATATTTATTATTTCATCTTTATTTTTAATTGCATATTCCCACCCTTTTGTAGTAGCATCAACAAATTTTTTAACTCTTGAAAGATGATTTTTAATCTCATTTGTAGATGTGAAAAGGTTTAGTCCTGAGCCATAAATACCATAAGAAAGTGGGTCAATAATAGTATAGGGCTTTTTAGATTTCTTTATATCATATAATTCATTAGATAAATACACACTTATTGCATCTACATTACCATTTATAAAATCAGCAGCATGAAAACTATGTTGAACAAATTTATAGTCATCTTTTTTTATATTGAACTTTTTAAATAAGGTGCTTAAAGTTGATTCTTCTAGCTGCATTTTTTCAGCCATAATCACTTTTCCTCTTAAATCTTCAGGAGTAAATATATCTTGAGTTGCTACGAAGACAAGGGGAGAACGTTTGAAGTAGTTTGCTATCAATTTTACTGAGTCTCTTACAGAATAAATATAAGATAAAGAAAGATCATATACAGCATATTCTGCTTGATTATTTTTTAATTCATCTACAATATTCAAATTTTCTTGAAACTCTTTGATATTTACATCTAATCCAACCTCTTTATAAAACCCTTTTTCTTGAGCAGCAATAAAACCTGCATATTCAAATTGATATTTCCAATTTAATTGTAAAGAGATTTTTTCTAATTCTTTTTGAGATGAATGCAAAAAGCTTATTGAAAAAAAAAGAAATATCAAAATTTTATAATACAATTTAATTTCCTTTGAGGATTTAGTTAATAATATCTAAAGATTATTTAAATTTTCTATTATATCTTAAAAGCATACTTTCATTTCCCAACACTCCACCTTGGTGGATATATAGAATAGTTGGTAAATTATCTGAGGTATAATTATTCAAATATTCAAAAAGAGTCTTAAACCCTAATGAATCATAAAGTAAATCAAATTCAATTCCAGTTTCATCTAGAAGTTCATAATATATATCAATAAACTCTTTATACAATTTCCCAAAATGGTATTTTTTTTCTGCTTCTAAAATAGTTGGATGTATATTTTCATCCTCTTCCAAAGAGTAAAACTGTTTTTTTAAATAGGAACTTCCACCTACACACGACACAGTTAAAACTTCTATAGGAAGATGTTTTTGTAAAAATAAAGCAGTTGTTCCTGTACCACTTGGCAAAAATACTTTTACGTTTTTCAAATTGTGATTTTTAAGCCAAAGTTTTATCTCATCAGCCAAGATTTGAATCCCATATTCTGCTTCTTTTACCCTTCCTCCCTCTTCAAGATATAAAATATCATCAGCAAGTAAGTTTTCTTTTATAAATTTATCTATATCCTCTACATCCTTTTCTATAATATTAACACCATTTTCTAAAGCTTTTTTATAGTTTCCATTTGGGTTTTCTTTTAGGTATGAACTTATATGTTTTACATAAAAGTCTAAAGGTAAACCTTTTTGTTTTGCTAAAAAGGATAATGAGTATAAAGAGTTTGCTTGGGCTGAACCATAACTTATAATCTTTTTTATATTAGGAAAATCATTTACTAAAAAGTAATAAAATTTTCTAGCTTTGTTACCACTAAAATCTTTATGTAACAAATCATCTCTTTTTACAAAAAGTTCTAATTTTCTAAATTTAATTTTGTCTATTGGGGAGTTTATATAATTCATTAAGATTATTATACTAAAATTACACGAAAAGAAAATATATAAAAGAGTTATAGATGGGTTTATTAGAATATATTGATAAAGGTGGAATAATAGTTTACATTTTGATATTTTTAAATATCATTGGGTTTACAATTATTATTTGGAAATTTTTAACAATACCAAGAAAAAGAGCGATGGTTCAAAAAATAAAAGAAAAAGTTGATATTACAAATACAAAAAATTTAGAGATTCAAATAGAATATGAGGTAAAAAAATTAGAAAATGGCTTAACATATATAAAAAATATTGCTTCAGTAGCTCCTCTTTTAGGACTTTTAGGAACTGTTTATGGAGTTTATAAATCTTTTGAAATAATTACTCAAAAAGGTTTAGGTGACCCAACTATTTTTTCAAGTGGTATCTCTATTGCTCTTATTACAACAATAGCAGGTCTAATAGTAGCAATCCCTCATCATATCGCATATAACCATTTTATCTCTATGGTAGATTCTATAGAACTTAGAGCAAAAAAAGAATTAATTGGCTAACTTATGAAAAGAAGAGAGCAATTAGGGATTGATTTAACCCCTGTAATAGATGTGGTTTTTATTCTACTTATATTTTTTATAGTAACTTCTGTATTCAAAAAAGAAGAATTAGCACTAATGCTTGACTTACCTGAAGCAAACGCTAAAGAAACACAAATAAAAGATGATCAGATATTTATTGAACTTAGTCAAGATAAATTAGCTATAAAAGGGATTGAAGTATCATTTATTTCATTGGAGGATAATCTAAAACAAATTAAAAACAATAAAAAACCTGTCATTGTAAGAATTGATAAAAATACCACATATGATAGGGTTACAAGAGTTTTAGATTTATTGCAAAAGTATAATTTAAATAATCTAGCTTTAGTTACAAATAAAGCAAAATAAAAACCAGTCTTTAAGACTAGTTTTTATTTAATGAACAAAGATCAGAATATGCAACTTCAAGTCTAGCTATCATTGACTCTTGACCTGCTCTTAAGAATTTTCTTGGATCATAATAAGATTTATTAGGTTTATCTTCACCCTCTGGGTTTCCAATTTGACCTTGTAAATAATCTCTATACTTAGCTTCATAATCTCTTACGCCATCCCAAAATGCCCATTGAGTATCTGTGTCAATATTCATTTTAATCACACCATATGAGATTGCATCTCTAATATCTTTCAATTCAGAGCCACTTCCACCATGGAAAACAAAATCAACTGGTTTTGCAGATGTTGAGTGTTTTTCTTGAATATATCTTTGAGAATTATCCAAAATAATAGGACTTAGTGCTACATTTCCTGGTTTATAAACCCCATGGACATTCCCAAATGAAGCTGCAATAGTAAAGTTAGGCCCAACTTTACTAAGCTCTTCATATGCATAACATACCTCTTCTGGTTGTGTATAAAGTAGTGAATTATCAATACCAGTATTATCTACTCCATCTTCTTCTCCACCAGTAATACCAAGTTCAATCTCAATCATCATATCAATTTTATTCATTCTTTCAAAATATTCAACACAAGTTGAAACATTCTCTTCTAATGAATCCTCACTTAAATCAAGCATATGAGAAGTAAATAAAGGTTTACCATGTTTCTCATAAAAAGTTTCTCCAGCTTTAAGTAAAGCTTGTATCCAAGGAAGAAGTTTTCTTGCTGCATGGTCTGTATGTAAAATTACAGGTATTCCATAGGCTTCTGCTAACGCATGAACATGCATTGCACCAGATATTGCACCTAGTGCAGCTGCATTTGCAGCCTTTAATCCTTTTCCTGCAAAAAATTGTGCTCCACCATTTGAAAACTGAACTATTACAGGCGAATTTACTTTTGCAGCTACTTCCATAACTGCATTTACTGAATCAGTCCCAACTACATTTACAGCAGGGATTGCAAAGTTGTTCTCTTTTGCATATGCAAATAACTTTTTCGCTTCACTTCCACTTAATACACCTGGTTTTACAATATCTAATACAGCCAACTTATACTCCTTGTTTATTTGATAACTATTTTAGCATTTTTTCTTAATGTTTTTAATTCTGTATCAACTTTTTCTCTGAATTTTGTTTGTAATAGCATATTGTCTATATTTTTTTCAACCTCATTATAAGCCAATGTTTTAGAAGCTTCTTTCCCATCTAAATAGATAACATGATAACCAAATTGTGTTTTTACAGGTTCTTTAGTATATTTACCAACAGCTAATGCTTTTGCAGCTTTTGAGAACTCCGGAACCATTTTATCTTCTGAAAATTTACCAAGATAACCACCTTTTGGACCAGTTGGACCAATTGATTTAGCTTTTGCTAGTTTTTCAAACTCCTCTTTTTTCTTTGATGCTTTATCTAATTGTTTAATTATATCTTTTGCTTCTTTTTCTGTTTTTACTAAAATATGTCTAGCCTCTAACATAGTTGGAGTAATAAATTTAGCTTTGTTATCTTTATAATAATCTTTCTTCTCTTTGTCAGACACTTTGATTTTTTTAAATTCTTTTTGCATCCATACTTCTAAAGCTAAATCATTTTTAAGTTTATCTAGTGCTACTTTGTATTCTTTTTCTTTGCTAATTCCACTTTTTACTGCTTGTTGAGTTAGTAGTTTTCTTTCAATAATTTGGTCTATTACCTTATCTTGTGATTTCTTTGGTAATGCTTCAAAGTCTATTTTTGCATTTCTTAATGCAACATTTACATCTGCTTTTGTAATCTCTTCTCCATTTACTGAACCATAACTATTAGCAGCACATAAAGATGTCGTCGCTAACGCCATTGAGACTATAATACTTGATACTATTTTTCTTTTTGTAATTTTAAACATTATTTTCCTTCTTCTTAATTAACTTTTATGGTTTGTATTCTATCTTTATTTTATTAACAAAGAGTTAATTTAAATGAAACTTTTTTATATATAATTTCACTCTTCATTTATAAATTTTAAAATTTAGCTTAAAAAACCTTTAAATTTTAAGGAATTTATGATATAATTCCGTCCAAAATTAAAATTAACTTAAATTTAAGCTAATTTAAAAGCAAGGGAAGTCTAAATGAGAATACTGATTATTGAAGATGAGATTACATTAAATAGAACATTACAAGAGGGTTTAACCGATTTTGGTTACCAAGTTGATACAGCAGAAAATTACAAAGATGCTGAGTATTTCATCGATATTAGAAATTATGATTTAGTTTTAACTGACTGGATGTTACCAGATGGTGACGGAATTGAATTATGTAAAATTGTAAAAAATAGAAGCTCAAGAACAGCAGTTGTTATTCTTTCAGCAAGAGATGATAAAGATTCTGAGATCGAAGCACTTAAATCAGGGGCAGATGACTATATTAAAAAACCATTTGATTTTGATATTTTACTAGCTAGAATTGAAGCTAGATTAAGATTTGGTGGTACAAATGTAATTGAGATTGAAGATTTATCTATCAATCCTGATGAAGAAAAAATTGAATACAATGGTGAAGAGATTGAATTAAAAGGTAAACCTTTTGAAGTATTAACTCACCTAGCAAGACATAGAGATCAAATCGTATCTAAAGAGCAATTACTAGATGCAATCTGGGAAGAACCAGAATTAGTAACTCCAAACGTAATTGAAGTTGCTATAAACCAAATTAGACAAAAAATGGATAAACCATTAAATATCTCAACTATTGAGACAATTAGAAGAAGAGGTTATAGATTCTGTTACCCAGACAATAGTTCGGAAAATAACTAAGGAATATAATGCAAGCGAAGAGCATCTATCGACAGTTTCACCAAAAACTTGTTATTGCTACTTCGCTTTTCATTACTGTACTATCTTTTATTTTTTATGGATTCACCAAATCAACTATCTTTGATGAACTACAAGAATCACTTTATGCAGATGCAGAATTAATTTTAAAAATTAGCCAACGATCAGACCTTACAAGTGAAAATTTTAATGTTATTACTCATGGTGGAACAAATATTGATATAGTAACATTAGATGATATACCTGCTGTTGCTTATACTACATATAAAACAAAAAATAATAATTATATGGAGATTTTATATCCAGTTGATACTACAAAGAAACAATATATAAAAATTATTAAAAACATTAATTCATCAATTGATATGTTAAATAAAATATTCAACAATATTCTTCTTTTGTCTCTTGGGGGATTTATACTTGTAATTTTATATGCTTTTACAGTATCAAAATCATTATTAAAACCAATTATTCAAATTACTAGAAAACTTACTAATATGGATGAGAATTTTTTAACACAAATTGATAAAAAGAATCTTCCAATAGAATTTCATCCTTTAGCTAACTCAATTAATTCCTTAACTGCAAGAATTGAAAACAATATAAGATTTAAAAAAGAGTTATTTATTGGAGTTGCACATGAATTAAAAACTCCATTAGCAGTTATGAAGTTAAAAAATGAAGTAACTTTGATGAAAACAAGAACACCTGAAAAATACCAAGAAACCTTAAAACTAACAGTTGAACAAATCAATGATATGAATAAAATGATTACATCGATTTTAGATATTGGTCGTGCAGAAGGTGCTCAATTTGAAAAACCAGAAGAGATTGAATTAGTTCAATATCTACAAAGAAAAACAAATGATTATAGAATGTTAAGTGCTAAGAAAAAAATAGTATTAACATTTTTTTCAAATGTAAATCATCATGAAGTGTATTTACAAGCAACTTTATTGAATCAAATAATTCAAAACTTTGTACAAAATGCAATCAAATTTACTCCTGATGATAAAGCAATAGCTATAAGATTAGAAAAACAAAAAGAACAAACAATAATAACTATTACAGATGATGGTGCAGGTATTGATGAATCTATAGATTTATTTGCTCCATTTAAAAGAATGGGGCAAGAAAGTGGTGCAGG
Organism: Halarcobacter sp.; assembly: GCA_050296315.1. Lineage (GTDB taxonomy): Bacteria > Campylobacterota > Campylobacteria > Campylobacterales > Arcobacteraceae > Halarcobacter. The sequence goes on along the minus strand of JBNKRE010000006.1, from coordinate 299,096 downwards.
GCTTGGTCTATTTTTAGCTAAGAATGCTGCTGATTCTTTAGGTGCGCAAATTAGTTTAAGAAATAGAACTGATGGCAACAGTGGATGTGTTGCCACTTTAGTGCTTGTGGATAGTCCAACTTGTAAAGTTAGCTAAATATAGCTCTATGTTCTATTTTTGTACATTTATTTTGTACAACTTTCATCCCTTTTTCCTCAGCTTTTTTTGCAGCTTCATTATTTACTAACCCTAATTGAGTCCATACTATATCAACATCACCTCTTTCAATCGCTGCATCAACAACTAAACCAATAACCTCAGGTTTTCTAAATATATCTACCATATCAACTTTAAAAGGTATCTCTTTTAAACTTCTATAAACTTTTTCACCTAAAATCTCATCCTCTTTTGGATAAACAGGAACAATTTTAAAACCAGCTGCTTTTAAATATTTTCCAACCATATTACTTGCTTTACTCTCATCCGGAGATAAACCTATAATTGCAATTGTTTTTGTATTTTCAAAAATCTCTTTAATCTCATCAGTATTGCTATTTACTGTTGGGAATTCACACTCCATTAATAATCCTTTTTATTTTCTTTTGATAATATCTAAAATCAAGTAAACATATTTTTAAACTTTTTTATTAATGATTCGTTATCATATTGTTAATTTTAGAACATTACAATTTTGACTTTAACAAAAGAGGTCAAATGAAAAATATTACAACAAACAAATTAATTCTATTTATTTCTATTTTGCTTGCAGCTTTTTATAACTATAGTTTTTTTAAAGCTGTTATAAATGTTTATAGTACTGAAGGGATAAATCTAATATATATTTCTTCAACGGCATTGATACTAATCTTTCTTAATGTTTTTATTTTTACACTATTTAGTAGCAAATATACAACTAAAGCTATCTTGATTATAACTTTATTTACATCTTCCTTTGCTGCATACTTTATGGATACATATAATACTATTATTGATAGTGAAATGATTAGAAATACTATTCAAACAAATTTAGATGAATCTATGGATTTATTTAGTATAAAACTTGTTTTATATGTTTTATTTTTAGGAGTTTTACCATCAATTGTTGTTTATAAAACAAAAATAGAATACAAAAATCTAAAAGGTGAACTTTTATCAAAATTAAAAATGCTAGTTTTATCTTTAATAATTATTATTGCCATTGTTCTATCATTTAGTAAATTTTATACTTCATTTTTTAGAGAACATAAACCTCTAAGATACCATGTAAATCCTATATATTGGATATATAGTATAGGTAAATATACAAATAGTTTAAATAAAGGTCCAATTGTTTTAAAAACTATAGGTAAAGATGCAAAAATTAGTTCAGAACAAAAAGAGATTGAAGATGAGAAAACAGAACTTATAATCATGGTAGTAGGTGAAGCCGCAAGAGCAGATAGATTTTCACTAAACGGTTATACTAAAAAAACCAACCCTCTTTTAGAAAAAGAGGAGATTATAAACTTTCCCAATATGTATTCTTGTGGTACATCAACTGCCCACTCAGTTCCATGTATGTTTTCCATATATGATAAAGATGCTTACGATTATAAAAAGGGGGTTTCAACAGAAAATGTTATTGATGTATTAAAACATACAAAGTTTATAAATATTTTATGGAGAGATAATAATTCTAGCTCAAAAGGTGTCGCTAATAGAGTTGACTATGAAGATTTTAGAACCTCTAAAACAAATACAATATGTGATGATGTTGAGTGTAGAGATGAAGGGATGCTTGTAGGGTTAGATAATTACATCCAAAAGCATAAAGGTGAAGATATCCTAATAGTTTTACATCAAATGGGAAATCATGGTCCAGCATATTATAAAAGATATCCTAAAGCTTTTGAGAAGTTTACACCTGTATGTAAAACAAATCAACTTGAAAAATGTACTCAAGAAGAGGTTAGCAATGCTTATGATAATGCAATTTTATATACAGACTACTTTTTATCTAAAGTAATAAACTTTTTAAAACCATATTCAAAAGATTATGAAACAGCTATGCTATATATGAGTGACCATGGTGAAAGTTTAGGAGAAAATGGTTTTTATCTACATGGAATACCTTATATAATTGCTCCAGATGAACAAAAACATATAGCTTCTTTTATGTGGTTTGGTGATGGTGAAATAAAAGAGGACATTGATGTAAAAAAACTCTCTTCTTATAAAGATAAAGAGTTTTCTCAAGATAATTTATTTCATACACTTTTAGGATTATTTGAGGTTGAAACAAAAGTTTATGATAAAACAAAAGATATATTATACAATGCAACTAAATCTGAATAAACAACTAATAATAACTTCTATTTTATTAATAGGAGTTATTGCTCTTTTTCAATTAACAAATTTGGATATTTTTGTTCAAGATTATTTTTATAATTTTGAATCTAAAGCTTGGTTAATTGACAAAAATGAACCTATCCTAAAGTTTTTTTTATATGATGGATTAAAAGCTGTATTGATTATATTTTTATTGTCAATACTTTTAACTCTAATTTTTTTTAGGAAGAAAAAAATTATTCAAGAGTATAAAAAGGGTCTAATTATTGTTTTATTATCTGGGATAATAATACCTTTAAGTGTTGGTGCATTAAAAGCTGTTACCAACACACCATGTCCTTGTAAAATAACACATTTCAATGGTGATTATCCTGATATTAAAGTATTTGACTCATATCCTAAAGATTTTATGCAAACTTCTAAAGCCAAATGCTGGCCAGCTGGTCACGCAAGTGGTGGATTTGCCTTACTTTCACTTTTTTTCTTATTTAAAAGTGCAAGAAATCAAAAAAGAGCAGTGATTTTTGCTCTAAGTATTGCATGGAGTATGGGTTTATATAAAATGATTTTAGGAGATCATTTTTTAAGTCATACTATAATTACCATGTTATTAAGTTGGTTATTAATCTTAATTATAGTAAAACTAATAACAAATTTTAAAAGGACAAAATCTTGAGAAATCAACCCAAATATAACTTTTTTAAAAATACAACATATGCACTAAAAGGTTTAATGGATCTATTAAAAACTGAAAACTCTTTTAAATTAGAACTTTTAATTGTAATAATTTTAATTCCAGTAATTTTTATAATAGACACAAGCTTAACAAATAAACTCATAATGTTTATAACCCTTATGGGGATGCCTTTAACAGAAGCTATCAATAGTGCAATTGAAAGGGTTGTAGATTTAGTAACTTTAGAACACCACGATATGGCTGGTCGTGCAAAAGATGCAGGAAGTGCTGCTGTATTTTTAAGTATCTCTATTTTTGTAATTACTTGGATTATTATACTTTACACAAGTTTCTTTTAGAATCTAATAGAAACATAAAAACTCATATCAAATTCATTATCATCACTTAAAAAATTGTTTTTATGGTAGATTATATATGATGGTTTAATGGTGGTTTCATATTCACTATTTATTAACCATTCATGATAAACCCAATTTATAAATTTCAAAATATCACCTTGATGTCCTTTTAAATCAAACTTTGCATAAACACCTTTTGAGATTTTAAACTTGGGAACCCTTTGCAAAAGTGTTTGGATTTTTTCATCTGTTTGAATGCAAGCGATGTATTGACACTCATTTAGAGGTGTTATAACTGGATTATCGTGTAAAAGTGCTATTTGTTTATACTCTTTAATATCATTACTTAATATCAAAGTTTGTAGCTTTTGCCAAGTCTCTTGGATATTTATATTGTAACCTTTGTTTCTAATATAAAAAGCCTCAAGCTCTGGCATTTTAACTATAGTAGGAGTAAGACGTGAAAAATTTGCAGTTGATTGCATAGCTTTCTTTGATTGTCTCATAATTTTTTCACTGTATTCTTTATATCCACCATTTCTCCAAAGTTTTGGAGAGATCTCAAATCTATTTGAAAATGCTTTTATAAAAGAAGAATGCGAACTGTATCCACAAGAATTAGCTATATCTGAAATAGTAGAATATTTATTTGTCAACAATAGATTTGCAGCTTTTTGTAATCTAATCGATTTAATACTTTCATAAATATTTTTATCAAAAGCCTCTTTAAAGATTCTTTGCATATGAAACTTACTAATATTTAAATCAATACTAAGTTCTTCAATATCAATATGAGTATCGATATGAGTGTAAATATAGTACATAATATCATTTGCTATTTTTATTCTTTTTTGTAAGGTTTCTTTTTTCATAAAATATAATATCACTTTTAAACTAAAATTAAAGCACAAATAGACAATTTTTTTAGCATAAAAAAATCAAATATATAGCACAAAAGATAAAGAGTTTTTCTTTTTTTAATTCTACAATTAAGCAGAAAAAACAAAAAGGGTCAAGATGAAAAAAATATCTAAAGTATTAATTGCAAACAGAGGTGAGATTGCTTTAAGAATTGTTAGGGCTTGTAAAGAACTTGAGATAACAAGTGTTGCTATCTTTTCAGAAATTGATGTTGAGGGTCTTTGGGTAAGAAAAGCAGATGAATGTTATCCTATTATGGGAGATTTAATTCAAGCATATTTAAACTATGATGTGATTATCTCAATTGCAAAAAAAGCAAATTGTGATGCAATTCATCCAGGATATGGGTTTTTAAGTGAAAATGCAGATTTTGCTAAAGCTTGTGAAGAAAATGGAATTATCTTTATTGGTCCAAAACCTGAGCATATTGCACTTTTTGGGGATAAGATGGCATCAAAAGTTGCAATGAAAAAAGTTGGTGTTCCAGTTTTAGAAGGTACTGATGAACCAGTAGAAGATAAGAAAGAAGCAAAAAGAATAGCTGCCCAGATTGGTTTTCCTATAATTATTAAAGCTGCATTTGGTGGTGGTGGAAGAGGAATGAGAATCGTAAGAGCTGAAAAAGAGTTTGATTCTATGTTTGAAAGTGCTACAAATGAAGCATTAAAATATTTTGGGAATGGTCAAGTTTTTATTGAGAAATATGTTGAAAATCCAAGACATATTGAGATTCAAATTATTGCAGATAAATATGGAAACGTAGTTCATTTAGGTGAAAGGGATTGTTCTATTCAAAGAAGACACCAAAAAGTTATAGAGATATCACCATCACCAAGATTAAATGATGATACTAGAAAAGAGTTATATAGAATCTCTACAAAAGCTATGTTTAAATTGGGATATGAAAGTGTAGGTACAGTTGAGTTTTTAGTTGACGATAACGATAATATCTATTTTATTGAGATGAATACAAGAGTTCAAGTTGAACATCCAGTTACTGAAATAACATCAGGTGTTGATATTATTCAAAGAATGATTGAAATAGCAGAAGGTGATAAAATAAAATTCTTACAAGAGGAGATTGTTTTTAGAGGTTATGCAATTGAGTTTAGAATAAATGCAGAAAATCCTCAAAAAGGTTTTATGCCATCAACAGGAACTATTAAAACTTATCTTACTCCAAATGGTCCTGGAGTTAGACTTGATTCTTGTGCTTATACAGGATATAAAGTTCCTGCAAACTATGATTCTATGATTGGGAAACTGATTGTATGGGCATTAGATTGGGATGGTGCAGTTAGAAAAGCAAAAAGAGCATTAGATGAGTTTGTATTAGAAGGTTTTCCTACAAATATCCAATTGCATAGAGAGATTGTTAGAGATGAAGATTTTATTGCTGGTAAATTTACCACAAACTATTTAGATACAAAAATGGATTTATTTACTCTTCATGCAAAAGATCATCTATTAGAAGAGGAGCAAAAAATAGCTTCTATTATGAAACTTTTAGATAATATAAAAGCAAAAAATTTAAAAGTAAAACACTGATGAAAAATATGACAATTGAAGAATTAAAACAAGGAAATGAGTCTTTTAGACAAACAAAGTTTAATGACTATAAAAACGATTTTGATTCTCTTGTAGAAAAAGGTCAAACACCCAATGTACTATTTATTGGGTGTAGTGATAGTAGAGTTGTACCTGATTTAATATTAGACTCAAAACCAGGTGATTTATTTATTGTAAGAAATGTAGGTAATTTTGTCCCACCATTTAAAGCAGACCAAGACTTTCATGGAAATGCTGCTGCAATTGAGTATGCTGTAAGTGTTTTAAATGTAGAACATATTGTTGTATGTGGTCATTCATACTGTGGAGCTTGTAGATCTTTATATATGGATTTAGAAGATGATATCTCATTGATTCACACAAAAAAGTGGCTACAACTAGGGGAAAAAGCAAAAAATTATGTACTAAATAACTTTGGTACTTCAATTGACCAAGAGGAAAAATATAGACTTACTGAGAAAAGTTCTGTAGTTTTTCAATTGGAAAATCTTCTTAGTTATCCAAAAGTAAGTGAAAAGATACAAAATAGGCAACTTAACATCCATGGTTGGTATTATAAGATAGAAGATGGTTCTATTGAATATTATAACTTTGAGACAAAAGAGTTTGAGTAGGCTTTTACTAAAAATATATTATCATTCATAAAAATTTATTGGATGAGTTATGGATGATAATATTTTAAATAGTTTAAAAGATGCAAAAAAAATAGATATTAAAAATGCTACAGTTGATTTTTTTCAATTTGAAAAAGAAGGTTTAGTTTACTACTATTTTGATACATCTACTTGTACACCACCTCACCCTATGGTAAATGCTTTAGTAGCACTTCAACTTTTAGACAGTGATAATAAAAGAGTTTTGATGAAAAACCATCAAAGACCAATGGGACTTTTCCCAAAAATTGAAGAAAATTTTGATTATAAAATCAGCTCTTTGGAAGATGATTATCTAATTGAGTTTAAATTCAAAACAGAAACTGTTCTAAATACTGATTTTGACGATAACCAGTGTAGTGGTTAATCTAAGCTATCAAGTTTTGTTTGAATAAATCTTTTTACATCTTCATAGTTTATTGTTTCTTTAAAATCTTCAAAATAACATCCAGCAGCATTTGGATGACCACCACCATCTGCTAATTTTTGAGCTATTAAAGATACATCAACTTTTCCATCAGCTCTAAAAGAGGTACTTCCTTTTTTACCTACATCTATAAAAAAGTCATAATCTTCATTTGCCATCAAAAAGGCATTTGCAGGTATTGAGATTGAACCTAATGTATAAGTTAACAGCCCCTTATGATTTTTATATGTAACTGTTAGATTCTCTTTTAAGTTTGCTAAAGATCCAACCAAATATTTTGCACTTAAATTATCTAAAGTATCATCTACTCCATCTTGGTTTAAAAACTCTTTTTTTAGTTTATGAATATCACTATCAAGTTTAATATTTGCTTTTTCTAAAAATAAATATCCAGAAGCTTTTTTTAATAAAAAATGTCTAAAATCTCTATTTAAATCTGAAAATAAAACATTATTTACTTCTCTTACTTGACTAATCATAGTAAGTAATACTTTTCCAAATTCAAAGTTTTTTTCTTCATTGTCAAGCCAAATATCTATTGCATTTACTGCATCAATTAAAGGTTTTAACCATATTGAAGTTTCTTCATCAAAAGCAGCATACTCTTTCATCATATAATCATAAGTGATTTTTGCAGCACATCTACTTGTATCTAAATAGTACCAATCATATTTTTCAGCACTTTTTTGTCCTGTTGCATGATGGTCTAAAAGTTGAAGTTTTATATTGAAACCTTCTTCTTTTAGATTTTTAATTGCTTTTTGTAAATCTTTTGATTCATTTAAAGTAAGATTTAAATCTGTTATAAAAAAAACTATATCATCTTCTTTATATTTTTTTATATCTTCAATGATTTTTTTTAGATTTAATTTAACTTCTAAACCATAATTTGCATTGTAAAAAAAGCCCTCTTTAAAAAACTCTTTTGTAATAAGTTGACAACTATATCCATCTAAATCTGTATGTGATAAATGAAAAAACCTCATGAAGCAATATCCTTAAGAGTTAAACCACTTAAGAATAAATTTATTTTTGTTTGAAGATTATTTAATAAAGGCCAAATATTACAAGCACTAGCTAAGTCAGATGGACAAGATGATGTAGAAGGTGAGCATTCAAATACTGAAGGTATCTTCTCTTCTGCTACGGTAGTTATCTCTAAAATAGTAAGTTCATCATAAGGTCTTTTTAAAACAAAGCCCCCATTAACTCCCCTATGAGAAACCACAATATCATGTTTGGCCAAATTTTGCATAATTTTTGCTAAAAAAGATTTTGGAATATTTAATTCTCGTGATAATACATCAACATTTTTGGGACTATCACTTTTCGCTATTGATATCAATGAAAGTAGAGCATATTCACTCTTTTTTGTAAGTAACATCTATATTCCAATCTTATTTTTTGTTTATTCTACAAAAACAATTATTAATATTAATTATTATTTGCGATTAATTCTCTTTTTTTTAGTTTAATTTAAAAAAAAAGGTTGCAAGAAAAATCTTGCAACCTTTTAAAGCGTAATTTTTATTAAAAATTATTTAGCTCTAATTCCTAAGTCTGCAACTAAAGAAGTAAATCTAGCGTAATCAGTTTTTCTTAAATATGCTAAAAGTCTTTTTCTTTTACCAACCATTTTTAAAAGACCTAGTCTTGAAGAGTGATCTTTTTTATTTGTTTTTAAGTGCTCTGTTAATACTTTAATTTGCTCTGTTAAAATAGCAATTTGTACTTCCGCTGAACCTGTATCAGTTTCATTTCTTCTGTATTTTGCAATAATCTGCGCTTTTACGTCCTGATCTAAAGCCATAATGACCTCCTAATAGGTATATAATCTCACTTATTTAAAGTGGACGCGTATTATACTTTATGTAAAATTAATATTTAATTAAGTTTATTAAGTTTTTTTGATAGAATCAAAATAAAAAGAGTAAATTTTTATGAAAATAATAGATTTTAAAGATATCTATGTAAGTTATGATGTAAAACCAGTTTTAGAAAATATAAATTTAGAGATTAATACTGGTGAACATTGGGTAATTTTAGGTTCAAATGGAAGTGGAAAATCAACTTTAATGAAACTCTTTTCAAATGATTTATATCCAAACACTAAATATCGATTCAAAAAAGAGATTTTTGGACAATCAAGACACTCTATTTTTGAACTAAAAAAAAGTCTTGGTATTATCACAAATGATTTACATAACTATTTTGAAACCCATGGTAATTTTTTGACTACTTATGAAGTTGTTCTTAGTGGATATTATAGTTCTATTGGAGTTTTTAAACACCAAGATTTTACAAAAGAACAACATCAAAAAGCTTTAGAGGTTTTAGAATTTCTTGAATTATTTGATATAAAGGACAAAAAAGTTTGTCATATGAGTACAGGACAACTTAGAAAATCTATAATTGGACGTGCCCTAATTCATGACCCAAAAGCTTTTATACTTGATGAACCTACAGTGGGACTAGATATAAAAGCTCAAAATAACTTTTTAAATCTACTTAGAAAACTTTCAAAAAAAGCTTCAATTATCTTAGTAACACACCATATAGAGGAGATTTTTGAAGAGATTTCTCATGTAGCACTTATATATAATAATACAATCCATAAACAGGGGTTAAAAAAAGAGATATTAAATTCAAAAAATCTTAGTGAGATTTTTGAACTTGACTTAACAATAGATGAAAATAACTCTAGATACTTTATTAAAACTATAAAATAAAAGAGAATCTAACTTTTTTATAAAAACTTGAAGTTTATAAAAAAATATGATACAATTTATTTGTTTTTAATCTAAATTAAAGAAAAGGAGTTTATTATGTCTATAATTCCAGAAATTTTACGAAATCCTAATAATCCAATTTTTAATTTAGAAGAAGTTGAAATCTACTCATTTAAAGAAGCCCAAGAGTTAATATCTCTAAGTAAATACTCATATTCACTTTTTGCATTATGGAATAGTGTAGTGATAAATATCCAAAGAAGAATTGAAAACTTTGGAATAAAAAATTTAGAAAAAGTTATAAAACAAAGTGAATACTACAACGCAGACGGCAATAGCTTAAAAGATAGATGGTTAAATATAAATGAGTTTAACCTAATAGATTATGCATTGAAACTTGCAATAATAAACCATTCAACCCATGATTTAATAAGCACTTTATATTGGATGAAATCAAATACTAATATAGAAGAGATTAAAGAGATTAATGAAGAAGAGATTTATTCTTTGCTTTATTTAATAGAAAAAAATCTTTTTTTAAAAAAGTTTAAATCAGATAAAAGATTTAATCATATTTCAAAAGATCAAAAAAATGAATTCAAAAGAAGAAAAGATGATAAAGAAAAAATAGTTTCAACTTTATCAAATACCCACCAAGAACTTTTACTTAAAAGTTCATCAAAACTATTTAATCAAGATAAAAATCTTGAAGAAGAACATCTTTTAAACAAATATATCTAAAAATTAATGGGTTTACTTAAAAAGTTTTGATATAAATAAACTTTCAAATAAAAAAGGCAATCAATGCAAACGTATATTTTAGAAAAAGGGTTTATTTATAAACTTTTTATGCTTACAGCTTTTTCACTTTTTGCTCTTGTTATGTATCAAGGCTATTTAAAAGGTGAAACTATTTATTCAATTTTATTTTTTGGCGCAATCTCATTGTGTGCTTTTCAAATTGCATCTATTTTTTATGTAATTTTTGTACAAAGAAGAGTTGAATTAACAATAAATGATAAAAACATATCATGGGAAATCTACGATAACCAAAAGCTCTATAAAAAGAATAGTATTCCAATAAATAGAATAAAAGAGATAAAAACAGAGATAAACTACCTTATAGGAAATATATATTCAAACTTTACTGTTACTTTTATATTGAATGATGATACTGAACATATTTTAACAGATGGACTTATTTATGATTTTACCCTCAAAAAAGCTGAAGATTTATGTAGATTTCTTTTAAAAAATAAACTTGGGCATGAACAAGATGTAAAGTTTTCAACTCTAGTTGAAGAGCTTAATATTGATTTTACAAAAGAAGAGACATTTAGTAAAAAAGCTGGTAAATCTTATTTTGTTGGGCTTATCTCAAAAAATAAAAAAGAGTTTTTATCTTTAAGACTTCAAATTGAAAACCTATATCCTAACTATAAAATAATAGAAAAAAATGCAAATAATGAATATCTAATAAAATCAGATGAAATAAAAGATAGCTTTATATACCTAAGGTCAAATGCTATTGGATATTTTGTAGAATTTTACAATGTATCAAAAAAAGAGGAATTAAAAAGCTTAAAACAGATGGGGAAAAAAGAAAAAATAGGTTTTTAACCCCCCGTTTCATAAAAAGCCCTATTTGAAACCTCATCACTAGATATTTCTGACCATCTATTTTTTTCAGGTTTGTTTTTTAATACATCTTTCAAAATATTTGCTGCTTTTTTTATATCTTTATTTTTTATAGCTTCTTTTATACTTTGTGCATCTTCATAATATAAACATGGGATTAAAACACCACTTGCAGTTAATCTAACTCTATTACATGTGGCACAAAAATCATCTTTATGTGGTTCTATTATTCCAAAAATATAACCATCTTCTAGTTTATAATCTTGAGAAGGTGACGAACCAACTCTTTCTAATTTTGTAAAATTATATTTTTTACTAATAATATTTTGTATCTCTTGGGTATTTAAACCTTTTGCATGTTCAGAGGCATGAGTATTTTCCATAAGTTCAATAAATCTAATAGGAAAATCTCTTTTCTTACAAAACTCTAAGATCTCTATTAATTCAGTATCATTTACACCTTTAATAGGAACACAATTTATTTTTATTTTAAGACCAACCCTTGAAGCCTCTTCAATCCCTTTTAGAACCTGTCTTAAAACATCTTTTTGTGCGACTTTTCGCGCAACTTCAGGTATTAGTGAATCTAAAGAAACATTTATTCTTTTAAGTCCAGCATCTTTTAATTTTTGAGCAGATGCAGGTAATAAATAACCATTTGTAGTTAAAGCTAAATCAATATCTTGTTTATATGAAGATATCATTTTTATAAAACTATCTAAACCTTCTCTTAAGAGTGGTTCTCCACCAGTTATTCTAACTTTTTTTATACCTTCGTCAATAGATACTTTTACAAACTCAAAAAGCTCTTCATATGTTAATAACTCCTCCCTTGGAAGCCAAGAAAATGGTTTTTCTGGCATACAATATTGGCATCTAAAATTACATCGTTCAGTAACTGATACTCTTAAATAATCTACTACTCTATTGTGCCCATCTATTAACATACACTCTACCCTATAAAAAAATTTTGTTAGCTTAGTATAAATAAGCTTAAATAAAATAGAGTATATTGTGCTAATTTAAAAGTAAAATTTTATTTACCAATTAAATTTTATATTTAAATAATTCAATAAATATTTAGATATACTTCAAGAAAAAAAAGAGAATGAATGAAAAGTATGGTTTATTTAACAGGTGCAGGACCTGGAGATAAAGACTTATTAACAATAAAAGCACTTAAAGTGATTCAAAAAGCAGATGTTATTATTTATGATAGACTTGCAAATCCTGATATTTTAGAAGAAGCTAAAGAGAATACTGAACTTATATTTGTAGGGAAAGAGAAAGGGAATCATAGAGTACCTCAAGATGAAATTAATGAGATAATCTATCAATGTTCTTTAAAATATAAAACAGTAGTAAGACTAAAAGGGGGAGACCCTTTTGTTTTTGGCAGAGGTGGAGAAGAAGCCTTATATCTTAAACAAAGAGGTATAAAGTTTGAAATAATCCCTGGTATAACATCATCTATTTCAGTTCCTGCATATGCAGGTATCCCAGTAACACATAGAGGAGTAACACCTTCATTTAGAGTTGTAACTGGTCATAGAAAAAGTAGTGATAATATTGCACATATAAATTGGAACTCATTTATAGAAGATGAAACTATAGTTTTTTTAATGGGTTTACATAATATTGAACTAATTGTAACAAATCTTTTAAAAGTTGGAAAAGATGAGAACTATCCCTGTGCAATTATTAGTAATGGTACTACTAAAAAACAAAAAGTTATTGTAGGAACATTAAAAGATATAGTGGAAAAATCAAAAGAAGCAATTAGTCCTGCCATTATTATTATAGGAGAGGTTGTTAATCTTAGAGATGAACTAAAATGGTTTGATTAATCACATTATAAGTGGTTCTGGTTTTCCAAAATAAAACCCTTGAGAGTAATCAATCCCAATAGCTTTTACATATTCATAAATTTTTTTATCAGAAACAAACTCAGCGATTGTTTGAATATTGTTTTTTTTAGCAAATATTACAATAGCTTCAACAATTGACTGGGAAAATTTGTTATCAACTACATTTTTTATTAAAGAACCATCTATTTTCACATAATCTGGTTGAAAATCACTTATTCTTTCAAAGTTTGAATAACCACTTCCAAAGTCATCTATAGCAATCTTAACATCACCTATAGATTTAGAATATGTTATAAACTCTTTTACAAGATCCATATTATTTACATTTTCATCTTCCAAAAGTTCAAAAGTTACTCTACCTTTATTTCTTTCACTTGAAATAAGTAGTGAAAGTTTTTCTCTGATTTTATTACTTTCAATGTCTGATGCTGATAAGTTCAAAGATATATTACTTCTAGAATATTTTAGTGTCTCAATAGCATTTTGGATTACCCTTAAAGTTATGTTTTGATAATATCCAGTTTTTTTAGCTAAATCTAAAAAATGATAAGGGGTTAAAATATTCTCATTTTTATCTACAATCCTGATTAAAGACTCATATTTTTCTATTTTTAAAGTTCGATTATCAACTATAGGTTGAAAAAATGATATTACTTTACCATCCGTTTTTAGTGCCTCTTTGATTATTTTAATTGTTCTTAATTTATTTTTAGACTCAGCTTGAGCTGCTCTAAAAAAATCAGTACTACAAACAATATCCTCTTTTTGTTTTAATGCATACTCTATACCTAAATCCACATCATCATAAATATCAGTTTTTCTTTTTGAATAACTTATTACTACATCAACATCATAAATATTTTCTTCAAATAAAACACCTTTATTTTCAAAGTTATAAAAAACATCTTTTAAAGCTTTCTCAATAACATTTATATCTGTATTTTCATTTTTAATATATGCGAATAGTCCATTTTCCAATATATATACTTTTTCCATTTTTAAAGCATCAGGGAAATAAGTTAAAGAGATATTTGAAAACTCTGTTTGAAACTTTTGCATTACAGAAGAGGTATAAAACTCTTTAAAAATATCATAATTTGATATTTTTACAAATATCAACACTGGATTTTCAATACTATTTATATCATCGATAAGTTGTCGTTTAGGATTCATAACATCTGTTATATCATGTCTAATTCCAATTATTTCTACTATATTGCCATTTTTATCTAATATTGGAGAGATTGTAGCGTCCACATAATAGGCACTTCCATCTTTTCTTCGATTTTTTATAATATTTTTGTAAGTTTTTTTTGAGTTTACCGTATCCCATAACTCTTTAAATAAAGATTTTGGCATATCTGGATGTCTGACTATATTTTGAGGTTTTCCTAAAAGTTCATCTTTTGTATATCCTGAAATTTCACAGAATTTATCATTTACGTACTTAATTATTCCTTTATTATCAGTGATACTTACAATATCACTTTCATTTAGGATTCTTTTATATTGTTCAAGTTCGTTAATTAGATTTTCCATAAAAAAACTTTCATTTATTTGTTTTAATTATAACTAATCATAAAAGATAAAACAACTCGTTTTATAATTTTATATAAATAATTTAATAAAACTCTTTAATTTATAGATTACTTAAAGAATATAATTTTTTAAAGCTTTTATATCAATTGTTTTATTTTTTGTATCAATTATCTTTTCATCTTTAAATACTCTTAAAATTCTTGATAATGTTTCAGGAGTAATATTTAATAATTCAGCAATTTTTACATTTTTTGTTACAAAAAAATTATCTAGGTTATTGTAGATATATCTTGCAACCCTTTGTTTAGAATCTAATACTAAATTCATTGACAAAACATTTTCTAAATTTCTAATTTTTTTAATCAAAGATTTCATAATCATAAAAGATAATTTAGGGTTATGATAAATTTGAGTTTTAAAAGATGCAAAATCTATTCTCAATACTTCTATATCTGTAGCAGCTTGTGCTGTAGCAGGATAATTAATCTCTTCAAAATTTGCAACTTCTGCAATAAACTCATTTTCATGAAAAAATTTTAAAACTAATTCTCTATCTTGAGCCATAACTTTATATAATTTTATTTTTCCTTTCAAAAGAATATACAAATACTTTGATTCATCACCTTCATAAAAAAGTATGTTATCTTTATTGAATTTTTTTATTGAAGAGATTTTTTCTATTTCATCCAACTCTTTTTTATCTAAGTTTTCAAAAATAAATATTTTATTTAGTTCCATTTTCTAAATATTCCTTAGTTTTTTCTTCCAAATACTTCATTCTTTCTTTACCTTTAGGCATTGATTTACGTAAATTTTTCATCTCATCTAAAAATTTAGCAATATCATTTGGAATAATTTTTTTTAAATAGTCTTTAAATTTTTTTGTAAATGCAGGAGAAGCACCATTTGTAGAAATTGCAATTGTTAACTCTCCATCTTTTATATATGATGGAAAAATAAAATCACAATACTCTTGTAAGTCCACACAATTATATAAGATATTATCTTTTCTTGACTCAAAATATATATCTTCTTGAATTTTTATATTATCAGTTGCAACAATTACTATATCAAAACCTCTTATGTCACCCTCTTGATATCTTCTTTTAATTAGGTCTAAATTGTTTTTGGAAACTTTTTCTAAGATATCATCACTTATTTTATCGGATATAATTGTAATATTTATAGTAAAATCTAAAAGCTTTTCTAATCTTTTAGCTGCTACATTACCAGCTCCAACTAACAAAACTTTTTTGTTGTCTAAAGAAAAAAATATAGGTAAATAAGTCATAAATCAACCTTTAATTAAGAGAAAAACTCTTAATTATTTAAATAGCTTTTTGAAAAATCTTACTATACAGCAAGAATCATCACTTAACATCTCATAAGCCTTTTCTACCGATTCTACTCTTTTTGTTGTATATAAAAGTATTGCTACATTTAATTTTGCAAGTTTCATTATCTCTTTTGAAGGATTGTTTATTATATTTATTGCTTCATCTTGTGTGATATTTTCATATTCATTATTGTATTTTATTTTTAAATCTTCAAGTTTTACAACTTTTTCTTCTATTCCACTATTTCCTATAACCCAATATTTAAAGTCTGAAAATACCTCTGGTGTACCTTCGTTACCTTTTATGATAAGTAGATTTTCATAATTATCGCCAAAAAGATTCATATATTTTTCTACATAGGGTCTATGAAAAGCTGAAGTTATAGCATACTTTGAATTTGCAGGATTTAAAAGTTTTTCAACAGTATTAAATATGGTTCTCATATAAAGTTTTTTTCTTAGATCTGTTAAATCAGACAACTCTTTAAAATAATTTGCTCTATCAAAAAAGTGTATATTATCTTCTAATGTGATATTATCTGTAATATCTTTTACGGTAAGACCATTTTTAGCAGGTTGTAACTTATCTCCACTAATAACTATATCAAAAGGTTCTATTTCCTTATTTTGTTTGAAAAACTCTTTTAAAATTTTTCCATATAAAGGGAATAAATATGGTTGCGAAGTTTTACCATCATAAGAAAAACCAAGTTCAATAGACTCAGGAATCTCCTCTTTAGTAATATACTTCTCAAAAGATTCTAAACATCCAGCTAACTCTTCATCGCTTTCTAGTTTTACTCTTAAAAGCATCAAAAATGCCGCTGCTTGCTCACTTTCACACTTTTGTTCAAGTATGCCTTGAATAGCTTCTATAATCTCTTCTTTAGTTAAGTTTTTATTTGATTTTGGTCCTGTTCCAACTGCTTTTATATATTTGAAAAAATTCATTACTTGTCCATTTTATTTAGTTTTATTGATTATACAATCTTATTCGTTATATTTGATTTAGATTAAGATGTTACAATTATAGGATGAAAAAGATAGTAATAATTTTACTTTTTTTAATCACTTTTATCTATGGGAAATCTATTCCTAGAGGTATTTATGCAATAGCAATTTTTGATGAAAAAGGTATTGGTGAAAATATCCAACATACAAGAAAAACCAAAAACGATTATAATGGAACTTGTTATACAAAAATTTTTATTTTAGGTAACCTTTTTCATAGTAACCCAGAAGTTACAATAGGAACATCAAGAGGTCACTATCAAAGTAGAATCCCTATATTTAACAGTAAAAAAATAAAAATTGGGGAAGAGCTTTTATATAAACACTATAATGTAAGAAAAGGTTATATTGAGGTTAGTTTATATGGTAAGATATATGATACAAAAGTATTTGTAAAATAATAAAGAAAAGGAAAAACCTTATCTTTATTAAACTGCTTGTATTTTATTAGTATTTACTAATGTTTTTAAACTTTTTTGTCTATTTGTATCCATACTATATGTTGTTGAAGAGTAATTATCAACATAATACCAAGTAGTATTAACTTCATTTGATTTAAAAGTAACTGTCATAAATCCTCTTTGATTTAAATTCGTATATTTTAAATCATCTATTAATAAACTAATTGCACCTTCAAAACTCATTGCACTTTCCATTGATGTTAACCCAGCATAATCTTCCATTCCAGGAGAGGTAACAGATGTTACTGCATACTCAACACCAACATTATTTCCATTTGAATCTTTCAATTCATTTGCCCAAGAGTTATGAGTATCTCCTGCTAAAACAATCAAATTTTTATTTAAAGCTTTTGAAGTACCAAAAAGAACTTCTCTTTCATAAAAATATCCATCCCATGCATCTAAATTATATGGTAATGTTGTATTAACTCTTGCTTTTTCAACTTCTGTTAATGTATCATCAGCTGCTAAAATTCTCATTTTTATTCCAACTAACTCTGAAATTTGTTGATTTAATTGAGTTAATAATTGCACTTTTTCTTCATCTGTAAGGTCACCTTCTAATTGTGAAATTGAAATAAGTAATTCAGCTGGTAAAAACATTTTTCCCATTAATACTTGTTGTCCTAATACTTGCCATATAGAAGTTGAAGTTGATATTTTTGATTGTAACCATAAAAGTTGTTTGCTTCCTAGCATTGTTCTAGAAGAATCTAGTAAATCACTCGAAAAAGTTGCATCATCAAACTCACCTAATTGATTAAAATAGTTTGAATATGAAAGTTGTTTATCTCTTGCTAAAACTCTTGTATCAAGCATATATAAACTTACTAAATTACCAAATTCAAAACTTCTATATATAATCTCATTATTATCTTGTGCATAAGGTCGAATTGGTAACCATTCAAAATAAGCTTTTAAAGCAGCCTCTTTTCTCTTTGTAAAACTTCCTTCTGTTTGCTCATTATGGTTTTGGGCACCATCTTTATAAGTATCATTTGCCACTTCATGATCATCCCAAACTGTTATAAAAGGAACATTTTTATGTAATTGTTGTGCCCCTTCATCAGTTCTATATAAAGCATATCTTTTTCTATAATCTTCTAAAGTTAATAACTCTGTATCATTATCATCTGGTAATTCTCTTCCAATTGCAGTTGCATTTTTAGTAGCATATGCAGGAGTAACACCATCATCCTCAAACATTCCATACTCATAGATGTAATCTCCAAGATGTAATACAACATCTAAATCTTCAATTTTTGAAGCTTCCATATATGCATTAAAATATCCATTTGGATAATTTGAGCATGAAAATACACTCATTTTCACTTGTGTAGGGTTTGCTGCTATAGTTTTTGTTTTACCAACTACAGATACTTTGTCATTTGCTTTAAATCTATAATAATATGTAGTTCCTACATCTAAGTTTTGTAAATCTATTTTTACTGTATAGTCATCATCTTTTTTAGTTTTAATATCACCAGAATGAACTAAAACACTAAAATCTTCAAGTGTTGAAACCTCATATGATAGATTTAAACTATCTATTTGACTTTGTGGAGTTAATCTCGTCCAGATAATAACACTATCTTGTGTAGGATCTCCACTTGCAACACCATGTAAAAAATCTACATCAACTACATTTGAACTATTTCCACATCCACTAAGTCCAGTTGATACAACCAAAGAACAAAAGCTTAATGCAGATATTTTTAAAAAATCTCTTCTTGAAAATTTCATTTAACTAACCTCATATAATTTATGAGATTATAATAATAATTTATTACAGGTTAGTTACTATATGAATTTTTAAGATTGCCCTACAAACATTAAACTTAAAAAAAATACTACTAATATACTAGAACCAATAGGAAATATTTTAGACAAAGGATTATCTTTGCCAATCATATTTGCTCCTGCTTTACTAAGTATATAAAAAAATCCTATTAATAATAAGGCACCAATTATTTTTATTGTCATAATATACTCCTTTATTAAATCTTTTTTATATACAAATTGTAATCTGTTTAAATTAAGTAAAAAATAAGTTTGAGAAGTATATTTATTTTTTAATGTAAGAGGGTGAAATTACCTCTTACATATATTTTTTAAGTACATCAGGAATCTTAACTGTTCCATCTTCTTGTTGATAGTTTTCCATAATTGCAAGTAAAGTTCTTCCAACAGCAAGTGAAGAACCATTTAAAGTGTGAGCTAAGATATTTTTCTTTCCATCTTTATATCTAATTTTTGCTCGTCTAGCTTGGAAGTCTCTTGTATTTGAGATTGAAGAGATTTCTCTATATTTTCCTTGTCCTGGAAGCCAAACTTCAAGGTCGATTGTTTTTGCTGCACTAAAACCTAAGTCTCCTGTACAAAGCATAACTTTTTGGTGAGCAAGTCCAAGTGAAGTTAATAAATCACTTGCACAAGAAACCATTTTTTCAAACACTTCATCAGATTCCTCTTGTTTTGTAATAGCAACCATCTCAACTTTATCAAATTGGTGTTGTCTGATTAGTCCTCTTGTGTCTCTTCCTGCACTACCTGCTTCTTTTCTAAAACAAGGAGTATAAGATGTAAGCATTAAAGGTAACTCATCACTTGGTAAAATCTCATCATTATATAAATTTGTTAAAGATACTTCAGCTGTAGGGATAAGATATAAATCCTCACCCTCAATTTTAAATAAATCCTCTTCAAATTTTGGAAGTTGTCCTGTTCCTTGTAGAGTATTTGTATTTGCCATAAAAGGTACATACCACTCTTCAAAACCTCTACTTCTATTAAAATCAAGCATATAATTTATCAAAGCTCTTTCTAATCTTGCACCCTCACCTCTAATAGCTGAAAATCTAGATTTTGCAAGTTTAACACCTCTTTCAAAATCTAGCCAACCGTTACTTAGATCCCAATGCTCTTTTGGTTCAAAATCAAATGTTGGTTTTTCTCCAATTGTTTCTAAAACAATATTTTCCTCTTCATCTTTACCGTCAGGAACTTGTTCGTCTGGCATATTTGGAACACCTAAAACAATTGATAAAAGTTTTTCTTCTAATGTTTTAACCTCTTCTTCAAAAGCTTGTTTAATAGTTTTTAATTCATTAATCTCATTTTGTAAAGGTGTTATATCTAAGCCCTCTTTTTTATATCTTCCAAACTCACGTGATAGCTTATTTTGAGAAGCAGTTGTTTCTTCCATCTCTTGACGTTTAATCTTTGCTTCTTCTGATATTGCTTTTAAAGCTCCTAATATATCTTCCCCTACACCTTTTCTTTTAAGTGATGTTGAGACATTTTCAAAATCTGTTTGTAGTAGTTTTATATCAATCATAGTGCTCTTTCTTAAAATTTTTGCAATTATACCAAATATAAAGTTAAACATTTTTTCCTTATTCTAATATATCTTATAAACCATATAAGCAATTGTAAAAAAAAACTTATAAATTATAAAACAAATAAGTTTTCTCTAATTATAAATTGATTACAATTATCAAAATCATTATAAAGGCTAGATATAAAATGAAACGTAAAAATCTGTTTTTAGTTTTATTAGTATTAAACAGTTTGTCATTTGCAGACCCTATTGACAACTCTATTAATATAATAAAAAATACAAATGATAAACTAGAGAATTATCAGAAACAAATCGATGTACAAGATGAGAAGAAAGAGAAACTCTTTAATGAATATAAATATGTAAATGAAAATATAAAAAGTACAAAAAAATATAATCAACAACTTCAAAAAATCATAAATTCTCAAAATGATGAAATAAAAGAATTAGACCAACAAATCTATGATATAGAACAAACACAAAAAAATATCTATCCATTAATGGAAAAAATGATTTTAAGTTTGAAAAAACTTATCCAGTTAGATATACCATTTTTAGTAGAAGAAAGAGAAAATAGAGTTAAAAATTTAGAAGAGTTAATCTCAAGAGCTGATGTAAAAACAGCTGAAAAATTTAGGATAATTTTAGAAGCATTTAAAATTGAATATGACTATGCAAAAAATATAGAAACTTACCAAGAGACAACAAACAATAAAACTTATAATATCCTAAGACTAGGAAGAGTAGCTTTATACAAACAATCACTTGATTTAAAAGAGTATTTGGTATGGGATAATAATCTTAAAACTTGGAATAAAGTTGAGGAATCAAATGTAAAATCAAATATTAGAAAAGGTATCAAAATTGCTAAAAAACAAGAAAATGTTGCCCTATTAGAATTTCCTTTTTTAGTGACAAAAGGTAAATAGATGAAAAAAGTATTATTAATATTTTTATTAAGTTTTAGTTCTATGTTTGCATTGGAACTTGAAAATCTTTTAAACGATATCAAAAAAGATAGTTCTCTTCAACTTCAAAAAGAGAAACAAAGATTAGAAGAGTTTAGACAAAATAGTGCAAAACAAAAACAACTTTTAAATGAATCAAAAAGTATCTTAAAAGAGGAAACAAAACTATCTGAAAAACTAAAAGCTATTTTAGATAAAAATGAAGAGCTTCTAGCTCAAAAAGAGGCAGTACTAAGGGAAAAGACTGGTGATTTAGGTGAGATGTTTGGAAGTGTTCGGCAAACCTCAGCAGACTTTTTAACAAATTTCCAAAACTCACTTACAGCAACACAAACTCCTCAAAGAGAAAATCTATTTGAAAGTTTTGCAAACTCTAAAAAACTTCCAAATATTAAACAGTTGGAATCTTTATGGCATGGTATGCTTGATGAGATTATAAAAAGTTCAAATATTGAAAAATACTCAACGCAGATGATTCTAAACAATGGAGAAAAAGTTACAAACGATATTACAAGAGTTGGACTATTTTCTGCAAAAGCTGATGATAAATATTATATATATTCAAATGATATGAAAGCTTTAGTTGAACTATCAACTCAACCTTCTAGCGTAGATTCAAGTCTGTTTAGCAGTTTAAGTAGTAATAAAAACAGTTTTATTATTGACCCTACGAGAGGAACTTTATTTGAATTGTTAAATAACCAACCAACTTTAGAACAAAGGATAGAACAAGGTGGTGTAGTAGGATATATTATCATATTTTTAGGTGCTTTAGGACTCATTTTTGCTTTTTATAAAATGATAATACTAAACCTTTATTTCAAAAAAATTAAATCACAAATGAAAAATCTAACTAAAGCAGATGAATCAAACTCTTTAGGAAAACTAATTACAGTATTTAACAAATATAAAGATTTTGATATAAACAATTTAGAGATTAAAATGGCAGAAGCTATTTTAAAAGAAACAAACAAAGTAAAAAAAGGTCAAAGTTTTATAAAGCTTTTATCAGCTGTTACACCTTTACTTGGTTTATTAGGAACAGTTACTGGTATGATTGCTACTTTTCAAGCAATCACTTTATTTGGTACAGGTGACCCTAAGCTTATGGCTGGTGGTATTTCTACAGCATTGATTACTACAGTTTTAGGTTTGGTTGCTGCTATACCATTATTATTTTCTTATACATATATTGCTTCAAAATCTGAAAATATAGTTTCTATCCTAGAGGAGCAAGGTATGGGAATGTTAGCAAAGAGTTTGAAATAAAATGATTGATATTTTCTTTGATAATTTATACTCATTTTTTGATAAAGGTGGAGTTATTTTATATGTGGTTTTTATAATCGCAATATTTTTATGGACTTTACTTTTAGATAGATATATCTATTTGTACGTAGGTTATAAAAAACACAAAAACACGATAATGGAAAATCTATCAAACTCAACATTTGAGAAAAAATTTCAACCAGCAATAAAAGAGTATTTAGTTGAAGATTCAAGACAAAAATTAAAAACTGGGCTTGATTTTATAAAAACACTTATAATAATCTGCCCTCTAGTTGGCTTACTTGGAACTGTTACAGGGATGATTGAAGTATTTGATGTAATGGCAATACAAGGAACAAGTGATGTGAAATCTATGGCAAATGGAGTATCCATGGCAACTATTCCGACTATGGCTGGGATGATTATTGCATTAAGTGGGATTTTGTTTGAAAAAAAACTTGAACTTTCAATCAAATACCAAACTGAAAAATTATATTTAGATATCTCAAAGGTTTTATAATGAAAAGGTTTTCTCATAAAATTCATAAAGAGGAGACAGAGATAAATCTAACTCCTATGCTTGATGTTGTTTTTATTATGCTTATATTTTTTATTGTTACAACATCTTTTGTAAAAGAAGCTGGAGTGGAAGTTAACAGACCAAGTGCTACAACAACAAAACAAAAAACAGAGGTAAATATTTTAATTGCAATAAAAGATAACAATGAGATTTGGATAGATAAAAGATTAGTTGACTTAAGAGCTGTTAGAGCCAATATAGAAAGACTAAAAGCGACAAACTCTCAAAATAGTATTGTAATCCAATCGGACAAAAATGCCAAAACAGGAGTTTTAGTTAAAGTTATGGATCAAATTAGACTAGCAGGGATAAACAATATCTCCCTATCAACACTAAAGAATTAAGATGAGACTATTTCTCTCTTTTCTTTTCTCTATTTTTATAAGTGTTTCAATATTTTATGGAATGCAAAAGATGATTACTTCAAATGAACAATTTAAAGATACAGATAAAGAGCCTATATTGTTAAACTATTTAAGGGAAGAAAAAGATAGTAAAATAAAAAAAGAGGAAAGAATTAAACCTAAAAAACCTATTGAAAAAATTGAACCTAAAAAAATAGAGATTGTAAAAACAAAAATAAATACAGATATTGATAAAAATGTAAAAATCAAGCCTTTAAAGGTAGTACAAAATATAAATATTTCTGCAATATCTTCTTTAAATGGAACCAAAATAGCAGTAAATACAGGCTTATTTGATGCAAATAATCTACAAACTATTACAAGAGTAAACCCTTTTTATCCAAGAAAAGCAAAAATTAGAAAAAAAGAAGGCTATGTTAAACTTCAATTTCATATTACAGCAGATGGTCAAGTTACAAATGTGATTGTACTAAAAGCCGAACCGGCTGAATATTTTGAAGATTCTTCAATAAAAGCTATAAAAAAATGGAGATTTAAGCCCACAGGTAGTGCAAAAGATGCAACAATTACATTTAACTTTAGGTTGGCAAAATGAAAAAGATAACAATAATTTTAATTTTAATAATAGGTTCATTGGTATTTGCTAAACAAACAAATACCATGTCTAAAAAAACTTATGATGCTTTAATAAAAGCTCAAAAATTTATAGAAATAAATAAATTTGATGAAGCAAAAGTTTTATTAAACCCTTTGGCAAAAAGTGTAGAAAGTAAATATGAAAAATCATATATTTTACAATCTTTAGCCAATATTGCAATCAATGATGATGACTATAAACTTGTAGCTAACTATTATGAACAAATTATAAAACTAAATAGTTTTGAAAAAAAGGATATAGAAAAGATAAAATTCTCACTAGCAAAAATCTATCTTTCTACTCAAAAATATAAAAAGTCAATCTCTTTATTAAAAGAGCTTTTAAGTAGTGAAACTTTAGATAAAAATGAGATTTATGAAACCCTATCATATTCAAGTTATTATGATAAACAATATAAACAAACCATCAAATATTTAAAAATCATAATCAATCCAGAGAAAAAAATAAAAGAGAGTTGGTACCAAATTTTATATTCATCATATATAGAATTAAAAGATTATAACAATGCTATTGATACTTTAGAGCTTATGGTAAAAAAATGGCATAAAAATGAAAACTATTGGTTACAACTAGTAGCCTTATATCAAGAGAAAAACAAACTAAAACATGCTTTATCAACTTTTGAATTAGCTTATAAAAAAAATGGTATTAAGCCAGAAAAAAATACTCTGTATTTTGCAAATATTCTGATCCAAAATGGTTTATATTATAAAGCTGCCTTACAAATAGAACAAGGCATAAAAAAAGGGTATATAGAAAACTCAGCTAAAAATTTTGAGCTTTTAATCTCTTGTTATGATTATGCAAAACAAAAAAACAAAGTAAAAGATTTATTAGAAAATTCACCTCATGCTAAAACTATAAAATATCAATTATTATTAGCAAATATTTTTTACAATGAAGAAAAATATAAACAAAGTATTGAAGTTTTAAAAACTATAAGAATAGAAAAAGGTACTAAAATAGATGGACAAAGAAACACCCTATTGGCTTTATGTTATTATGAAACAAATAATCAACTTCAAAGTAAAAAATATTTAAGTGAAGCTATCAATAATCCATTTGAGAAAAAAAGAGCTTTAAGTATTAAAAAGAGTTTGAAAATATAGCTTATAAAAAAACTTTATATACCTCTTTAATAACTATTTGATATAATCATTTTAATAGTTATTTACTAAAGAGGTATTATGAAGTCAAAATTTTTAACAGTTGTTCTTCCTATTCTGGTATTGATATTTTTAAGTTTTTATATAACTTCACAATTTATCCAACCAAGTCCTAAAAAAGAGATTACAATTGCAACTGGCAGTAAAACTGGCAATTATTATAAAACAGCTTTAGAGTATAAAGAACTATTAGAAAAAGAAAATGTAAAAGTAAATATAATAAATTCAGCAGGCTCAGTTGAAAATATAGAGTTACTAAAACAAAACAAAGCAGATATAGCTTTTGTGCAAAATGGTACTGTTACAAATGAAAATGCACCAAATATAAAATCACTGGCTTCTATATATTATGAACCTTTGTGGGTTTTTTATAAAAACGATGGCTTTAGTATTGATTATCTAATTCAACTTATTACAAAAAAAATCTCTATTGAAAAAAATGGCAGTGGCACTAGAGACTTAGCTTTACAGTTATTAGCTGATAATGGGATAGATGAAACAAATAGTACAATTTTAGATTATAGTAGTGAAGAGGCAAAAAACGCTTTATTAAAAGGTGAGATTGATGCAGTATTTATAGTCTCATCTCATAAATCAAATATTGTAAAAGAATTATTAGAAAATCCAAATATCAATCTTTTTAGTTTTAAAAGAGCCAGAGCCTATAGTAGGAAATACCCTTATTTAGAAGCTTTGACTCTTTATGAAGGTACTCTTGATTTATATAAAAACTTACCAGATGAAAACAAAAATTTATTAGCAACAACTGCTAATTTGGTTGTAAAAAAAGATTTTTCAGAAGAGCTAAAAAGACTTGTTTTAAAAAAAGTAGTTGAAATTCATAATAAAAAAGATCTTTTTGCAAAAGCAGGACAATTCCCAAATTCAGTTAATATGAGGCTTGAATTAGATGAAGAAGCTGAAAAATATTTTAAATATGGTGATACATGGTTAGAAAAGATTTTTCCATATTGGATAGCTTCAAATATAGATAGATTAAAACTTCTAATAATCCCTTTATTAACTCTACTTTTCCCATTATTTAAAGGGGTATTTCCACTATATAATTGGACAATGAGATCAAAAATTTATAAATGGTATGATGAAGTAAGAGATATAGATGAAGAGATAAATAAACTTGATTTAGAAAAATTAAAAGAGGAATTAAAAAAATTAGAAACTTTAAGAGAAGAGATAAGTAAAGAAACGAAAGTACCACTTTCATTTATGGGTGAATACTATAATTTACAGTTACATCTTGACCATATCATAAATAAAATAGAAAAGAAACTTAAATAGCTATTATACTAACTTTAGATATAATTATTTCCAAAAAAATTTAAGGGATGAACTTGAGAATATTATCAGGAATTCAGCCAAGTGGTACTATTCATATTGGAAACTACTTTGGTATGATTAAAAAAATGATTGAATCGCAAGATGATGGTGAACTTTTTGCTTTTCTTGCGTCATATCATGCATTAACATCAGTAAAAGAGAAAGAGGTTTTAGAAAAAAATATATTTGAAGCAGCAGTTAATTTTCTGGCATTAGGAATGGATCCAGAAAAATCAACTTTTTGGGTTCAAAGTGATGTTAAAGAGGTCTTAGAACTTTACTGGATATTATCAAATCATACTTCAATGGGACTATTAGAAAGAGCTCACTCATATAAAGATAAAACAGCAAAGGGTATTCAAGCAAATCATGGATTATTTTCATACCCTGTTTTAATGGCAGCAGATATTTTACTTTTTGATTCAAACATTGTGCCAGTGGGGAAAGATCAAATTCAACATGTAGAGATGACAAGAGATATTGCAAACTCTTTTAATCATGCCTATAATACTGATATTTTAGTCTTGCCAGAAGCTAAAGTTGATGAAATAGTTGCAACAGTTCCAGGAACTGATGGAGCAAAGATGTCAAAATCATATGGAAATACAATTGATATGTTTGGAACAAAAAAAGGTGTAAAAAAACAAGTTATGGGTATTGTAACAGACTCAAAAGAGTTAGATGAGGCAAAAGATTATACAACATGCAATATATATAAACTTTGTGAGCTATTTATGAGTGAAGATGAGTTAAAAGAACTTCAACTAAGATATGCAACACCTGGTGAAGGTTATGGGCACTTTAAATTAACTCTACTTGAAAAGATAAATGAACACTTTGAGCCATATACACAAAGAAGAGAACACCTTTTAAATAATCCTAAAGAGGTTAAAGAGATTTTAGCTTTTGGTGCAACTAAAGCCAGAAAAGTTGCCTCTGCTAAGATAGAACAAATTAGAGAAATTGTAGGTTTAATATAAAAGAATAACAAATGATGCCAACTGTAGAAGAGATATCAGTAAAAAATATTGTTTCAATAAGTATTCAATCAACTTTAAATGAAGCTATAAATAAAATGGCAGAAGCAAATATTATTAATCTTGTTGTTATTGACGACACAGAAGAAAAACTAATATATTATATGCTTAGCATAGACCATCTAATAGATTTTAAATTAGAATCTATTGATGGATCTTTATGTTTAAAAGATTTAAATCTATATAAAGCAAAAGTTATACAAAAAGATTTAAATATATTAAATGTTTTAAATGAAGTTGAAGAGACTGATAGATATATGATTATTGTTGAAGATGACAATATAATAGGAATTTTATCATATAGTGACATTATAAATAATATTGACCCAAAAATATTAATGAAAAAACAAACTATAGGCAAATTGATTTTACAATATAAAGCAACAACTACTTACAAAAATACAACTGCTTTAAATGTTATCTATCTTATGAAAGAGACAAAGAATGATTCTGTAATTATGATTGATAACGACCAAAAACCAATAGGAATCTTTACAACAAGAGATTTTATAAGATTGGTTCACTTAAATTCTGATTTAAATCAACCTATTAAAACCTATATGACTACACCTATATCTACACTAAATGAAAACTCTACAATCTCTGAAGCTATGGATTTTATTAGAGATAAACATTTTAAAAGAATTGTTGTAACAAATGATGAAAATAATTTAGTTGGTATTTTAACCCAAAAAGAGTTACTTCGAGTAGTTTATAATAAATGGATAGACTTAATCAAAGAACAAGGAAATAAAATCTCAAAAATCAATGAGGAGCTTCTTTCAAAAGCTTCAAAGTTAGAAGAAAAAGCTTCATTTGACTTTTTAACCAAACTATACAATAGGGAAAAATTTGATTCTTTTTTAGATTATGAAATAGCAAAAAGCAACAGATATGAAAATCAATATTTATCTATTCTTCTATTAGATATTGATCACTTTAAAAAAGTAAACGATACCTTTGGACATCTTGTAGGAGATACAATTTTAAAAGAGATTGCAAAGATTTTAACAGTTTGTTCAAGAGATAGTGATATAGTTGCAAGATGGGGTGGAGAAGAGTTTATATTATTATTACCTCAAACTGACATTGAACAAGCAACTATAGTAGCAGAAAAATTAAGAGTTACCACAGAAAATCATAAATTTGAAACTGTTCCAAGGATTACTTGCTCTATAGGAGTTAGCCAATTTCATAGAAATGAGACTAAAAAAAGCTTATTTAAAAGAGCTGATGAAGCTTTATATAAAGCAAAAGAAAATGGAAGAAATCAAGTTCAAATAGAACATATTGAAAATTTATTTGAACAATAAATTATCTATTTTTTACAAATATATATTAATTTATCAGGTTTCTCATCAAAGCTATGCAGATAAAAATCATTTATTGATTCAATTTTAAATCCTATTTTTGTAAGTAGTTTCTTCACTCTTTGTTTATCATGATAGTATTGAGTAATACTATCTTGTTCTTTGGAATAAAGCTCTACTTCTTTTGTAAAAAGAGTTAAATCTGTAATTAACTTATCATCTTCATAGTTTGCATCAATTGCAATGAACTTATCTTCTAAATCGATTGTAATACAACCTTGTGCAATATCTTCAAAACCAAACAAAGTGTTTACATCAAAGATAAAATATCCATCTTTATTTAATACATTATAACAATCTTCAAAAAACTGTTTTAAATCATCTTTGTTTATATAATTGATTACATCAAATATTGCAGTTGCACACTCATATTTCTCTTGAACTTCATTCAAAGAGGTACAAGCAGTATTATATAAACCTTTTTCATGACATACTTGTATTTGATGTTCACTTAAATCAATTCCAAAAGCTGTTTTAGAATTAGCTTTTAAACACTCTAAAAAATACCCTTGACCACAACCTATATCTAAAACATTGTCAAGTTCATTACTTACAATAAAACCAACAAATTCATTATGTAATCTGTAAATTTCCTCTTCGAAATCTAAAAAAGGCTCAATTTTAGAGTATAGATTTAATCCCATTACAGATGTGCTTCTAATTTATCTTTTAGATTAAATATTAAATCTTTTTTTGCATAATAAGAGTTTTTATTTGCTATTAAGTGTGCAGAACTTTCCATAATAGTAGGACCTACTTCTAGTCCATTTTGTTTCATTGTTGTTCCTGTTTCAACAATATCCACTATACAATCAGCTAGATTAACCAATGGTGCTAATTCAATAGAACCATAAAGTTTAATAATCTTAACAGCCATTGCTTTTTCTTCAAAATATCTTTTTGCTATTTTTTCATGTTTTGTTGCAACAGTAATTTGACTTTTTGTAAAATCTAACTCTTGCCCTTTTATAAGTCCAAATGCAACTTTACATTTTCCTAATTGTAAATCAAGTAGTTTTATAAGATCATACTCTTTTTCTTCTAGTACATCAAGTCCAACAACTCCCAAATCTGCTGCACCATGCATAACGTAAGTTGGAACATCTTGATTTCTTACATTTAAAAATCGAAAACCAGCTTTTTCTAAAATAAGTTTTCTATCCTCAAAGATAAACTTTTCACCAAAAGCTTTTTCAAACTTTTCTAAAGTATCTTCTGCAATTCTACCTTTAGGCAATGCAATTGTTAGCATTAATAATCCCTTTCATATTTTCAAAAATTAAATCTCTTTTATAGATACTATTTTTTATAAATTGACTTAGAAACTCTCCATGTCCACCTGTAAAAATAATTTGATGTTTTTTACTAACTTTTTCAATAGGTTGAATTATAGATTGGATAATTCCATATGATATAGCATCTTGTGTACAAAGTGGGATTTTATCTAAATTTACCTTTGTATTAAAATCAAATTGTAATTTAGAGGATATTTTGGGATAAATTTCTTTATAATATTCCAAACCAGGAAGTATAAATCCACCTTGATGTTTCCCCTTTTCTATAATATCTATCGTAATTGCACTTCCTGCATCTACAATAATTGCATCAACAATTGTCATACAAACAACTTTTCTATCTAATCCCATTCCTGTGTATGTTGTATTAAAATTTATAAATGGTTCTAAGTCTACTGTATCTTTATAATTCTCTTTTAACTTTTTTGTTGCTTTTTCATTCACTGATATATAATAAATTTTATCTTCTAATATTGGCAAGTTATCATCTAAGCTATATTTTTTTTCCTCTTCATTAATTAAAAAGTGAAAGGAACTATTACCAATATCACATAAAATCAACTCTAACACTCCATTTGTTGTCTTCTAAAAACTTTTTTGCTTTTGAACACAAAGGTGAGCTTATCAAAAGCTCTTTCTTCTTAAAATTATGTTCAACATATCCAATTAACTTTTCATAAACTATTAGTAAATCTTCTGCATTTTTTCTAATAAATCTACTCTTTGCATCAACTATAAATATAGCATAAAATTCTCTTTTGATTGAAGTTGCAATAAAAATATCAATTTTTTTTCTACTTCCCAATTCTTTGGGTAAAACTGTTTTAATCTCTTTAAAAAGAATATCTTTTTTTAAAAAATAATTTGTTAACTCTTTCAATACATCTAATCCTCAATATTTTGTAGTTAATTATAGTAGAAAGTATATTTAATCTTTTTTATGAAATTTTAAAAATTTAATTATAGATATTAAAAAATATACAAACTTTTTATTTTATATTCTTTAATCTTTATTTTTTTTAGATAAAATAAAATAATTAACTTTTTGGATAAAATAATGAAGAAAAATATTGCTTTTATAATTCTTTTTATAATTTTTTTTATATATCCATTAAATGCCCAACAAAAGATTTTTAAAGTATCTTATGATCCTGATTATGCTCCATTTTCATATTATGAGAATGGGAAACCAGTTGGACTGTTAATTGACTTTTGGAAACTTTGGGCAGAACAAAATAATTATTCTGTTGAATTTATAAAAGGAAAACTTTGGGATGATGCTTTAGATTTAGTTTATAAAAATCAAGCAGACTTTTTTTTAGGAACTCAAGTTTATAAAAAATGGATGAAAGGTTCAAAAAGTTTTTATACCAGAAAAACTTCACTTTTTATTTCAAAAGACAATAGTAAGGACTTTACAAAAACAACCCCTTATATTATAGGGGTAATAACTCCTGAATATAAAAAATACATACAAACTCAATTTCCAAACTCTGAGATTATTGTATATGAAGATTACCCTTCCATATTTGAAGATTTTAATTCTAAAAAAATAGATTTAATCTATGAAGATAAAATTGCTATAGAATTTTATGCTCTTAGAAACAACTTTTTTCATAATATAAAATCAATAGATTTATTAAATAGTTTTAGTCAAGTACAAGCTATAGCAAAAAATGATAAACTTATCGAGATATTTAATAAAGGTTTAAAAAATCTAAACCAAAAAGATTTATATGATATAGAAAGCAAATGGATATTAAGTGAACCTGATAGATATTATAAGAATATTATTCCAACATTAACAAAAGAGGAAGAAAAATTTTTAAAAAACACTACTATACATATTGGTGTATCAAAAGATTGGAAACCTTTTACTTTTATAGATGAATCTACTAAACAACCTATAGGTATCTCCCATGAAATATGGGATTTAATCAATAGAAAAGTAAATATTAAATCTAAATATAAAATCTATTCACAGTTTACTAATGAATTAAAAGATATAAAAAATAAAAATGTAGATTTAATATATAGTACGGGGAAAACAAAAGAAAGAGAAAAATATTCAATTTTTACTAAACCATATGCAAAATTCCCCATATCTATTGCCACTTTAAAAGATGAAAATTTTATCGAAAATATAGATTACCTAAAAGATAAAATTATAGCTGTAGGCAAAAATTTTACTGCGCATAAACTATTAAAACAACATTACCCAAATTTAAATTTTTTACTTGCTGATAATATTAAAGATGGTCTAAATTTAGTGAGAGATAAAAAAGCTTATGCCTATTTAGATATGAGACCTATTCTTACATATAATATAAAAAAATATCAATTTGATGATTTAAAGATATCAGGGAATAGTGGTCTGACTTTTGAACTTTCTATTATGATTAGAGATGATTATAAGATATTACAAAATATATTAAATAAAGCTATAGATTCGATAAAAGAAGATGAGATACAATCTATCATAGACAAATGGGAAAATATACAATTTGAAAGAGAAAAAGATTATAAAACTCTATTTATTTTTATTTTTATAACATTTTTCGTTTTTATGGTCTTAATATATAAGAATAAATTAAATGTAAAAACAAATAAAAAACTGCAAAATTTAGTAGAAGAAAGAACTCTAGAATTAAAACTTTTGAATGAAAATTTAGAACAAAAAATTGATTCAAAAACAAAAGAGTTGAGAAAAGTTAACTATTTACTTGATGAAGCACAAAAA
This sequence comes from Halarcobacter sp., assembly GCA_050296315.1. Taxonomy (GTDB): domain Bacteria; phylum Campylobacterota; class Campylobacteria; order Campylobacterales; family Arcobacteraceae; genus Halarcobacter. The sequence continues at coordinate 265,475 of JBNKRE010000006.1, read as the reverse complement.
ATTGCTCATCTTGGAAGTTTTCAATACCATATCACTAGAAACCAACTTTTTTGGAGTAATGAACTTTATAAAATCTTTGGTTACTTCCCAGATGAAGTAACTCCATCGATTGATATACTTTTGGAGTGTGTTTTAGAAGAAGATAAACAAATTGTAGATAAACAACTAAAAACTGCTTTACACTCAGATAAAAAAACAACTTTTGAATTTAGAATTAAATTAAAAAATGACACTATAAAATATCTACAATATACTTCAAAAATTACAAAATTTGATATTAATAATCAACCTTTAATGATGATAGGTACTATTTTAGATTTAACAAAATTAAAAATCCTAGAAATGGAAAAAATGGAAAAAGATGCTCTTATAGCACAACAATCAAAAATGGCAGCAATGGGAGAGATGCTTGAAAATATTGCACATCAATGGAGACAACCATTATCTGCCATATCAACAGCTTCAACAGGTATACAATTACAAATGGAGATTTATGAAGAGGTTTCAAAAGAATTTTTATTAGAAAATGTAGAACTTATAAATGAACATAGTCAATATCTTTCTAAAACAATTGAAGATTTTAGAAACTTTTTTAGTCCTAATAAAGTCAAATTAAAATTTGAAATATCAAAAACAATTGAAAAAACTTTATATTTAATTGCTGCAAGAATCAAAGAACATAATATCAATATAGTAAAAAATATTGATAATGTAGAAATTACATCTTTAGAAAATGAATTGATTCAAATACTTTTAAATATTTTAAACAATGCTATTGATGCACTTGAAATAAATAAAATAGAAGATAAATATATATTCATAAATATTTTAAAAAATAAAAAAGAATTAAAAATTGAGATAAAAGATAATGCGGGTGGAATATACTCAGATATTATAAATAGAATATTCGAACCATATTTCACAACAAAACACAAATCTCAAGGGACAGGGATAGGTCTTTATATGTCAACTGAAATTATAAAAAAACATCTATATGGAAATATTCATGTGAATAATATCAAATATAACTACCAAGGGAAAAACTATACAGGAGCAAGCTTTATTATAACTCTTCCTCTAGATAATTAAAGTTATTTCTTATTTATTTTTAGTTTTTGTGGTCTTACAGTTAATTCAGTAATTACACCTTTAAAATTTATTATATCAATTACACTTTTTGCAATAGTTTCAGGTAGAAGATGAGCATCTTCTTCTAAACTTGGTTCAAAGTTTAAATCATCAAAAAAATTGGTTTTTGTTAGGTCTGGATTTATTGTTGTAACTTTCACATCTGATTTTCTCAACTCCTCAAATAAAGCTAAACTAAAATTTCTTAATCCAGATTTAGTTGCAGTATAAAGGGCTGAAAATTTTGAATGTCTAGTTGCTTCAATTGAAGCTATATTGATAATATGTCCTTTTGTTTTTTTTAAACTTCTTAATAAAAGATTACTTAGTATTATTGGTGCTGTAAGATTTATATCAATAAGCTCTTTTATCTTTTTTATACTTATCTCTTCATGAGGCTTAAACACTCCAACACCTGCACAATTTACTAGTAAATTTATATCTTTTATTTTTAATATATCTTTTATTTCATTTTCTAGACTTTTTTCATCTTCAAGTCTTGATTTTAATCTAACTATTTCATAGTGATTCTTTTCTAAAACTTCACAAATATGTTTACCTATCCCAGAAGAATAGCCCGTTACAATAGCTACTTTTTCCATTTTTCAATAATCCCTTTTTTCATTTTGATTCTTATGTAAAAAAATATAAATACTACTAAAAATATTAAAATTCCTATAACTATAAGTTTTAAATATTCATCAATCAAATTTTGATTTGAACCAATAAAATATCCTAATAATGCTAATATCATTACCCAAATACCAGCACCTAAACTAGTATATAAAGAAAACTTCAAAAGATTCATTTTTGCAAGTCCTGCCGGCAAAGAGATATATTGTCTAACTGCAGGAATAAGTCTTCCTGAAAAAGTTGATATATGTCCATGCTTAGCAAAGAACTCTTCCATCTTTTCTAATGTTTCTTCTTTTACTAAAATATATTTTCCATATTTACTAAAAAAAGCCCTTCCAAATTTTAACGCAAGATAATAATTAAAAACAGCACCTGTTAGACTTCCTAATATTCCACTAAAAATAGCTATAAAAAGATTCATCTCACCTTTATATGCTAAATAACCTGCTGGAACCATAACAATTTCACTAGGAAAAGGGAAAAAAGAACTTTCTAAAAACATCATTATAAAAATTCCAATATAACCTAAATCAGAAACTGTATTTACAATAAAATCAATAATATCTTTCAACATAGGTTTAATTCCTTCATATTTTACTATTATTTATTAAATAATTTAAATATATATTTAATATAATACCCCAAAAAAAGGTATTTTAAACTATTTGCAGTTTAAACAATCAATTTTAAATATTTTGTTTTACTTATTCTCTTACAAAATCTATTTTCAAATAGTTTAGAAAAAAGAGTATACTAAATCAAACAAAAAAATTTCTTGATAAATTGAAATTTTTTATTATAAATAAATTAATCATACCTACTTGAAAAAATAATGGAGATTTAAATGGATATAAAAGTATTAATTGTTGAAGATGAAGCCATAGTTGCACTTGACCTAAAAAGTACCTTATTAAAGTTAGGATTTAAAGTTACTAATGTTGTAACAAAATATAAAGATGCAATTAAATCTGTACAATTAGATACACCATCTATCATCTTAATGGATATAAATTTAAATAGTGAAAAAGATGGTATAGATATAGCTACTGATATAAAAAAATCTATGAATATTCCAATAATTTTTTTAACTGCCTTTAGTGATGATGAAACTATATCAAGAGCAATTAAAACTGATCCTGTAGGGTATTTGATTAAACCTTTTAATACGGAAGAATTAAAATCCACTATAATGTTAGGTTTTTACAAATTTAACAATAATATTAGTGAAGATAGAGAATCAAACCTAATAAGACTCTCTAGTGATTATTTTTATTCTAAAGAACCTCATCTAAAAATATATTACAAACAAAAAGAGATAACTCTAACTCAAAAAGAAAGAATGTTAATGGAGATTCTTATTCAAGCTAATGGTCAAATAGTTTCATTTTCTTCTATTGAACATTATATTTGGTATGACAAAGTTGTATCAGATAGTACATTAAGAACGCTAATTTATAGACTTAGAACAAAATTGGATTATAAAGTGATTGAGACCTTGCCAACAATTGGTTGTAAATTAATACTTTAATTTAACCTACAACCAAGCAAAGGAACAGACTCAATTAGTTTATTATTTACTCTCATCCTTAACCTATATATTAAAGTTCTTAATGTACTATCAGAAACATTTATATTAGGCCAAATCTTATTTTCTAGCTCTTTAAATTTTATTGTTTTTCCTCTTGAATCAATTAAGATTTTAAGAAGTAAAGACTCTTTTTTACTTAATTTTACTGGTTCATCTCTAAAAAAAAGTTTTAGATTTTTATAATCATAATAATATTCATTACCTAAATTAAGTAGATTATCATCCATCATAAAATTTTCTTCACAGCTACTTTTATATAAACCTAATAATATATTAGATTTTAAATCTTCATCTCTAAAAGGTTTTAATAAATAAGTCACAGGATTAGTTTGTATTGCTCTTGAAATAGTATTATCATCAGAATATGATGTTAAATATATTACTGGAATATTCATATACTTTTTTATATCAGTAGCTATATCTATACCATCTTTTTCACCTTTTAAATTTATATCCATAAGAATAATATCTGGACGTTGGGAATTTATACTATTTAATGTTGTTTTTGAATTATTAGCAATATCAGTAACATCAAAATTAAACCCCTCTAAAGTCTTCTTCATATCAAGTGCAACTAGAGCTTCATCTTCAACAATTAATACTTTAGCTTTCGACATAATATTTCCTTTTATTTTTATTCAAAATATTAGCGATATTACGTCACATTTATGTCACATTTTAAATATATCAAAAAAATTTGAAGTTTTTGTAACTATATTGTTAACATTATTAATTACAATTACAAAGAGTTTATACTCAACAAGCTAATTCACACAAATAAAAAAGAGGAGTTCCCCCTCATTTCTCCTCTTTTTTTATCTAAAACTTTCTATGGTACAGATCTTGCATATATTAATTTACAATTGTTCTTCTATAAATATAGAATGAGAGAATATAAATCCATATTTTTCTTGTAGCTAAAAATATTCTCTTATTCTATTTTTCTAAAACAACCTAATTATTACTAATATTAAAAACTATTTTAAAATAAAATTAGATCAAGTTCCTGTATATTTTTTTAAAGAAAATTATCTATATTATTGATATGTAGTTTAGTATATATCTCTTTTTTCTTGTTTCTTCTATCATCTTAGAAGAAATATTAACACCAACCAAGTTTGGATATATATCTACAATAGTTTTCCCTAATAATCCCGTACCACAACACAAGTCTAAAATTTTTGAATTTTTTGGTGAGGTTAATGATTGTAATTTTTCTTTTATAATAAAAGGTACCTTATATTTTAAGGTATTTACAAAATAATCAGCATATCTATCAAAAAGATCTCTTGCATATTCCAAAGAATATGTACTTAATCTCTCCTCATGCAATGATGCCAATAGATGATTTATCCCTAGATCTTCTGGTAACTTTACAAGAGTTTTAAGAAGATACGCCTCCATCTTTTTTTCATTTTTCTATAATTAAGTGTTAAATCAAAAAAGATAAAAATAAGCTTTAATAAAGTAAAACATTTTAATTTCAAACAATAATCTAGCTTTGTTATAGTTTTTAGCACTTTTTTATATTCATTATTTAAAAAATTTTTTACTATATAGTATTTTTATTATACAAAAGCTACAAATATAGTGATATTTAAAAGTTTTGTCTTATTTTTTCCATATAAGACATTTTCATAAATTCTTCCATTTGATTATTGCTTGAATATTCATAAGCAAATACCTCTTTCCATAAAGACTCGTCTTCCATACAAAGATAAAAATATACATCATTATGCCAAGGTTTAAAAGTATCATAAGCATGCTTGAACATCTCTTTTTTTATCTCTAAAGAGTAGGATTGTTTCCCATTTGCATCGGTCATTGGCATCTGAAGGATTTTTGATTTAAAGTTTCTACTTCTAATTTTATTTATAACAGGCTTTATAAAAGTTAGAGTTCCTAAAGAAACAAGAACAACTTTCTTAGAATCAAAGGTATCTATCAAAGTTTTATAAACCTCTTCATATTCATTTAGGTAATTTTCATAATGAACTATAGGATGAAAATGGAAACCTACTAAAACACCTTTATCACTCACTTTTTTTGCAGCATTTATTCTTTGTTCTAATGAAGCGGCAAGATGTTCTTCATTATCACAAATTGTTTGAGTATTTAAAGACCAAGTACAAATTATATTTTTAGGAACTTCATTTTCCAAAAAATATTTTATATTGTTTGATTTTGTTTTAAACTCCAAAATAACATTTGGATTTTTTCTTGCAAATTCAAAAAGAGCATCTAAAATACCCTCTTTATTTCCCCACATCAAAGAATCAGAACTTTGACCTGTTCCTATATGATAAATCTCATTGGGATCAAGTTTTAAATTTTCAAGATTTTTTTTAAAGTTCACATCAAAACCTATTTTATCTTGATTATAAAAAGATTGTATAGAACAATAAGAACAATCAAATCCACAAGACTGAACTGCATCCAAAGTCAAAAGATTGCAACATCTAGTATTAGGACTTGCCACGGGACAAGAACCAAGAGCTGTTTTTTCACCCTCAAATTTAGTAAAAGAAAACTTTCTGATATCATCTTTATACAAATCCTTTGAAAAGTTTTTATATGTATTTGGTTTTGCTCTAAAGTTTTCCCACTTTTTTCTTATATCATTAAAAGCATTTTTTCTATTTGGGTACTCTTTTTTGAAAAGTTTTGAGATATCTTCTTCATGCCACATTTTAAAATCAATTGCAAAATCTATTATTTGTTTTAACTCTTGATATGAGAACTCATACTCAAAAGCTTTTTGTCTAATAAACTCTTTATTCTCTTGTGATAGATTTTTAAAATTTGTTTTAGGAAGGGATTGTTCAAACTTTTCTTTATAACTCATAGGTATTTTTTCCATTTTTCCTTTGAATTCTCAATAAGTTCAATTACAAATGATTTTTTAGGAATTTGTAGATCCAAATAATCAGATACAATTTTAAACACATAAATATCTTTACAATATTTTTTTGAAAACTCTAAAAAATATTTTGCCTCCATATCCACTAAAAGAGTTTCTAAATTTTCATCACTATCAAGTGGTTTATCAACAGTTGTTATTGGTGCAAAGTTTATATTTGGAAGTAATCTATTTGTACAAAAGAAACTACCTATTTTTATAGAACTATCACAACATCCTGCAATACCTATATTTATAGCTTTATCTATTTTATAGTTTTTATAAATAAATTGTAGTGAGTTAAGTGTATTTTCTTTTCCAATACCAGAAACTATAAGTAAATATTTATCATATTCATCAATAAATAGTTTATTACCGTTTGGTAAATTCTGAATAGATGTATCTTGTTTTAGTTTTAAAAAGTTTATTAAAGGTTGTGCTTCAGGAAGTAATGCAGTGTAAATGAAAGTCTTAGACATGAAAGTAAAACTAAGACAAAAGTCTTAGTTTTTTTACTTAAATTATTTTCTAAGCTCTTTAATTTTAGCTTTTTTACCTGTAAGACCTCTAAGGTAGTGAAGTTTAGCTCTTCTAACTTTACCTCTTCTTACAACATCAAATGACTTTAAAGACTCTGAATATAGTGGGAAAATTCTTTCTACACCAATAGAGTTAGCTCCAATTTTTCTAACTGTGAAAGTAGCATCAATACCATTTCCACTTCTAGCAATAACTACACCCTCGAAAGTTTGAATTCTTTTTTTCTCACCCTCTTTAATTTCAACACCAAGTTTTACAGTATCACCTGCTCTAAACTGAGGAATCTCTTTTTCTGCAATTTGCGCTGCTTCAAAGCTCGCAATGTATCTATTTTTCATTGTATTTCCCTTTGGTGAAAGTGCCCGCATTTGCAAGTTGCGGGGTATCACACTTCTATTTTGTTTTTTTGTTCGTAATAAAACCTGGTCTATAATATTTTGTTTTGCAAATAGCCAGATTATTTTTTAGGTCGGCAATTTTACTATGATTTCCCTTTAAGAATTCTTTAATTACACTTAAATTTTGGAATTTTTCAGGCTTAGTAAAAGAAGGCGCTTCTAGAAGATTGTTTTCATAGCTTTCCATCACTAATGAATCTGCGTTTCCTAGCACACCATCAACATTTCTAGAAATTGCATCTGCTATAACCAATGATGGTAACTCTCCACCTGTTAAGATAAATTCTCCTATAGAAAATACCTCATTAGCATATTTTTCAATAACTCTTTCATCAATCCCTTCATATCTTCCACTAACAAAAACTATATTTTTTTTCTTTGCAAGTCTTTTTGCATCGTTTTGTCTAAAAGGTTTTGCAGCAGCTAATGGGAAAATAATATACGCCTCAGGATTTTTCTTTTTTATCTCATCTAAACAATCAAATAAAGGTTGTGGTGTCATCAACATCCCTGCACCCCCACCTATCATGGGTGCATCAACTTTTAAATGTTTATTTTTTGTAAAATCCCTTGGATTATAAAATTCATACTCTATAAAATTTGCTTCAACTGCTCTTTTTAATATAGAATCATAAAAATATGGTTCAATTAAATTTTGAAATAGTGTTACAAAAGTAAATTTCAATGTTCTACCTAATTTATTTTTTTGAAAGTTTACCATAATCAATTTTATTTACTATTAAGCTTAATTGATTTATATTTCATTTTTCTCAAAAGGTAAATTATTGAAGTTTTTAAAAGGTTTTAAAAAAAGCTACTTTTCATTATCTGCTATTATGGCATATTCTACTGCAAAAACTTTGCAAGATAAAGAAGTGCACTTTAAAAATATCAATTATTGTTCTGTCCTTTATAATGAAGCTGAAGAAGAATCTCTCCTTGATGAAGAATCGCTCTTACTTAAAACAGCTTGTTTAGTATCAAGCAATAAACCATGTCATTGTGATTGTGTATTTAGACAAAAAACAAAACTTGCAATTTTAAACTTTAAATTTATTCCAAGATGTCCCTTTTATACCACCTATTTTGCATTTAGACGAAGTGGGATACATCCTCCTTTTAATTTTTTAATTCACATATAAAATTATAAAAAAATTAAAGGATTAATAATGTCAACAAAAAGTTATGTAATAGGTTTTCCAAGAATTGGTGAACAAAGAGAGTTAAAAAAAGTATTAGAAGAGTTTTGGGCAAAAAAATGCTCTTTTAGTAAAGTTGAAGAAATAGCAAGTAATCTAAAAAAAAGACACTGGGAATATCAAAAAAAAGCAGGAATTGAGTATATAAGTTCAAATGATTTTTCATTATATGATAATATTTTAGATACTTGTATTATGTTAAATGCTATACCAAAAAGATTTGAAGAGTTAAAGGCTGAAGAGTTATATTTTTCTATGGCAAGAGGAAATAAAAATTGTGTTGCAATGCAGATGACAAAATGGTTTAACACAAACTATCATTATATCGTTCCAGAATTAAGTTTAGAAGACACATATAAACTAAATGCTTCAAAAATAATCAATGAATATAATGAAGCAAAACAAAATGGTATCAAAACAAAAATCAATTTAATAGGTCCTATAACATTTTTAGGTTTATCAAAAAGAGTTGATGATGGTGATACTTTTGAACTATTATCAAAAATTCTTCCTGTATATATTGAACTTTTTAAAGAGATTTCAAAACTAGACGAAGTTGTAACTGTACAAATAGATGAACCTTTATTATCAAAAGATAATGAAACAAAAGTCTTAAGCTTAATAAAACCAATATACGATAATTTAGGGACTATTACAAATAATATCAAACTAATTGTAACTACATATTTTGAGCATTCAAACGAAGCTACAAAACTTCTAGTTAATACACCTATTTGGGGAATTGGATTAGATTTTTTATATGGAAGAAAAAATTTACAAACATTAAAAGAGATTGCAAATAACAACAAAAAACTTATTGCTGGTGTAGTTGATGGAAGAAATATTTGGAGAAATGATATTAAGAACACTTTAAAACTTTTAGAAGAGATAGCAACATTTGTTCCCAAAGAAGATATTTATATATCTTCATCTTGTTCACTTTTACACACACCTTATTCTCTTAAGTATGAAAAAGATTTAGATAAAAATATCAAAAATTGGTTAAGCTTTGCTATAGAAAAACTAGATGAGATAAATCTAATCTCAAAAATATTTTTTAGAGGTTTAGAAAAATTAACTACAGATGAACAAAAAGCATTTATTGAAAATATTAAATCAAATGAAGAGAGAAAAACTTCTGAACGGATTCATAATAAAAAAACTCAGAACAGAGTTAAAAATTTTGATAAGTTAAAAAGAGATGGTGATTTTAAAGAGCGAATAAAAATTCAAAAAGAGTTTTTAAAATATGAAGATTTAGCAACAACTACAATAGGTTCTTTCCCTCAAACACCTGAGGTTAGAAAATCAAGACAAGATTTCAAAAAAGGTGAAATTTCATATGAGTCATATGAAAAGAGCATGAAATCATATATTGATGAATGTATAGCTTTTCAAGAAGAGTGTGGTATTGAAGTGCTAGTTCATGGGGAACCAGAAAGAAACGATATGGTTGAATATTTTGGTGAACAATTAAATGGCTTTTCATTTTCTTCAAATGGTTGGGTTCAAAGTTATGGAAGTAGATGTGTAAAACCACCAATTATTTATGGGGATATTTCGAGAGAAAAACCTATGACATTAGATTGGATTACATATGCACAAAGTAAAACTTCTAAAATCATGAAAGGGATGTTAACAGGTCCTGTAACTATTTTAAATTGGTCCTTTGTAAGAAATGACCTTCCTAGAAGTGAAGTTTCAAAACAAATTGCTGTGGCTTTAAGTGATGAGATAGATGATTTACAAAATGCTGGCATAAAAATCATTCAAGTAGATGAAGCAGCATTTAAAGAAGGATACCCTTTAAGAAAAGAGAATATAAAAGAGTATGAAACTTGGGCAGTAAGAGATTTTAAAATTGCCGTAAGCACTGCAAAAAAACAAACTCAGATACATACACATATGTGTTATAGCCAGTTTAATGATATCATAAAAACCATAGAAGATATGGATGCAGATGTGATTTCAATAGAAACAGCAAGAAGTGGAAATGAACTTCTAAAAATATTTAAAGAGGTTGGATATAAACAAGAGATTGGTCCAGGAGTTTATGATATACACTCTCCCAGAGTTCCAAGTGTAGAGGAGATAGTAAAACAGATTAAATTACTTCTTGAAGTAGTTCCAAAAGAGCAATTATGGATAAATCCAGATTGTGGATTAAAGACAAGAAAATACGAAGAGGTTAAACCAAGTTTAAAAAATATGGTAGAAGCTGTAAAAATTATAAGAGAGGAATATAAATAGGAACTTTTAACCTAATTTATAAAATGGTTTTTATTTATCATAATAAAAACCATTTTTAGATAATATACGAGGCAATAAATATGGAAAGAAAAATAATGATAACGTTAAATGATATAAAAGAAGCAAAAAAAAATTTAGAGAATATAGCTGAGTTAACTCCTTGCACAAAAGCTCCAATTTTAAGTAAAACTTTTAATAGTGAAATTTATTTAAAAAAAGAAAATTTGCAATTAACAGGAAGTTTCAAATTAAGAGGTGCTTTTAATAGAGTAGCAAATCTTTCTCAAGAAAAAAAAGATAAAGGTGTAGTTGCTGCAAGTGCTGGGAATCATGCACAAGGCTTAGCTTTCGCTGCACAATATTTTGGATGTGAAGCAACAATATTTATGCCAGAAGCAACTCCTCTTACTAAAGTTAGTGGTGTGAAATCATATGGTGCAAATGTTGTTTTAACTGGTGAAAATTTTGATGAAGCATATGAAGCTGCTATGAAATTTACCCAAGAAAACAATAAAGAATTTATACATCCTTTTGCAGATGATGACGTAATTGCAGGTCAAGGTACAATTGCATTAGAACTATTAGAACAAGTTCCTGATTTAAAACAAATTATTGTGCCAATTGGTGGTGGTGGATTAATTGCAGGAATTGCAATAGCAGCAAAAAGTATAAATCCTGATATTAAAATAATTGGTGTGGTTGCAAGTGGTGCAATTGGAATGAAAGAATCATACAAAGCTCAGATGCCAATAGATTCATCTTCTGTTAGAACAATTGCAGATGGTATTGCTGTTCGTGATGTAAACCCTAAACTACTTAATATCATAATAGATTATGTAGATCATATAGTTGATGTAAACGATAATGAAATAGCAAATGCAATTTTATTTTTATTAGAAAAACATAAACTTGTAGTTGAAGGAGCAGGTGCAGTAGCAACTGCTGCAATTATGCATGAAAAAATTGAAATAGAAGACTCTAAAGTATGTGCAGTTGTAAGTGGAGGTAATATTGATGTAACTATGCTTTCTCAAATTATTGAAAAAGGTTTAGTTAAGTCAAATAGAAAAATGAATCTATTTGTAACACTTATGGATAAACCTGGTTCACTCATGAAATTAACTGAAATATTTGCTGAATGTTCTGCAAATATTGTACAAATAGATTATGATAGAGACTCGATAAAACTGGAGTTTGGCGAAGCTCATGTAACAATTGCTTTAGAAACAAAAGGTGAAGAACATCAAAAAAGTATAAGAGAAAAATTGAAACAAAATGGTTACAGATTTAAACAAATCTAAAAACAAATTAATACATTTAGAATAAATTTAGTAAACAAAATATATAATGCCCCTATATTTTAGTCAAAGTAATAAACACATAAAAGGAAGAAAATGGCAGAAAGAGTATTTACATTCTTCGGTGCAATTGGTGGTCATGGTCAAGAATGGCTTATTTTATCGCACTTTGTATTAGTAGTTGGAATTATTATTCTAATTTCAAGAGCTGCTACAAGAAAAATGCAATTAGTTCCTACTGGAACTCAAAACCTTATGGAAACATTCATTGGTGGAATCATTTCAATGGGTGCTGATACTATGGGTGAAGAAAATGCTAGAAGATATTTACCATTAATTGGTTCTTTAGCATTAGTTATCTTTTTTAGTAATATGATGGGTATTGTACCTGGATTTGAATCTCCAACAGCAAACATCAACTTTACTTTATCTTTAGCTTTAATAGTTTTTGTTTACTATAACTATTTAGGTATTAAGAAAAATGGTTTTGTGCCATATTTTAAGCACTTTATGGGACCTATGCCAGTACTTGCACCATTAATGTTCCCAATTGAGATTATTTCTCATATCTCAAGAATCATTTCATTATCATTCAGACTTTTTGGTTCAATCAAAGGTGATGATATGTTTACGCTTGTACTTTTAATGTTAGTACCATGGTTATTACCTATTACTGGTTTCTTTATGTTATTTGCATTTGGATTCTTACAAGCATTTATTTTCAGTATATTAACTTATGTTTATATTGCTGGTTCTATTATGATGGAGCATGAAGATCACTAAGTAAGCTTACTTATTCTTCAAATTATAAAAACTAAAAAGGAAGAGCATAAGTCTCTTCCTTTTTTTTTGTATAAAAAGAGGTAGATTTGATTAAATATCTAATAACTGATCCTAAATACTATACAAACAATACAACTCTTTTTGAAAAAAAATTGGCAATTAGTTTAAAACAAAAAATTGATATAGCTTGCTTTAGGGATAAAACTTCTACAAACGTTGAAGAATTAGCCCAAGTTTTTATCTCTACATGTAAAAAAGAAAAAATAAATAAATATTTAATTAACACAAATATCTCATTAGCAAAAAAATTAAATGCTACAGGTGTACATCTAAACTCAACTCAATTTGACAAAATAGGTGAAGCAAAAGAATTAGGTTTGTATGTAATAATCTCATGTCACAATGAAGATGAAATAAAAAAAGCAATTGAAAAAGAAGCTGATGCAATTACATATTCTCCAATATTCTCTACTCCAAACAAAGGTGAACCTAAAGGTGTGGAAAATCTTAAAAATATGATTTTAAAATACCCCCAAATAGATATTATAGCACTTGGTGGAATTATTGATAACAATGAAGTTAATCTAATAAAATCCACCAAGGCTTATGGCTTTGCATCTATTAGATACTTTATATAAACTTTAATTGAACATCATCATTTTTTAAATATATAATACAAGAAGTAACATTCACAGTTTTATAAATATCTTTGATAGCTTTATTATAATAATTTACTTGTACTTCATGCTCTACTAATTGTTCTTTAGTAGTTTTATAATCAAATATAAACAATTGATTTTCTTTTTGAACTAATAAATCTATAATCTTTAACTCTCCATCAAAAATTATAGCTTGTTCTTTTTTTAATGTAGCGTCACTAACTATTGATTGAAACTTCTTATTTTTAATAAGTTTTAAAATTGAATTCTCTATAGAAGATATATCTTCATGATTTAAATAACTCAAATATCTATTTTCCACTAACTTAAGTGATTTAAGTAAAGATTTTTCATCAAATTTTGACATCATTTCTAGACAATAATGTGTTGCGATACCATAATATTTTGAATGTAAAGAATAGGTATTTTCCTCTTTTTCATCTTGTATTGGTATATCTTGTTTACCTAAATCTAAAGATTTATACACAACCTTTTGAACTTTTTCATAAATTTTATTAGTATTTTCACTTTTTATCAATTCTGCATTATTCATAGCTTTTAATTCAAGTAAATCAAATACTGATTTTTCCTCTTTTTTAAATATAATCATATTATTTTTTGCTCTAGTTAAACCTACATATAAAATATTTAGTTCATCTTCTAGTGTTAATTTTTTTTCTTTTTCTAAAGCTTGTTTATACCCTTTATCATAATTATCAAGATTAGAAATCTTGTAATATATATTTTTAAGTTCCACTTCCTCATAATCAAATAATAAAGAATCTCTATTTGCCATTTTTTGTTTTATTCTATCCATCAAGATTACGGTATGAAACTCTAAGCCTTTTGATTTAAATATTGTAAGTATTTGTAAACCATGTTGCTCTTGATTTTGCATAGAGATATCTAATTTATCAATTTCATAAACAAAATCAACAATATTTTTAAAACTACTTAGATTTTCTATTAATTTAATAATATTATCATCCAAAATATTAAGTTGCTTAGATATTTTTAAAACCACTTCACTTAATGATAATTTTTTTATATCAATAATAAGATTTATCTCATTAGTAGGTGGTTTTCCAATTAGAGCATTTAGATTTTCTTTGTAAATTTCTTCTTTAAAATAAAGATATTTTACAGCATTGATTAAAGCTTTTACATTCTCTTGATTTATAAGTTTGGAAGTCATTTCAGTAGTGATTTTTAAAGCTGGAAACATAACTTTCAAATAAGAATAAATTTCCAAAACATCATCATTTGTATATGTTAATATAGAAATATCATTGCTATCAACTCCATTTTTTAATAAATAAGCAATTTTTTTAGCTAGATTTTCAAATCTTTCATCACTATTTATTAAAGATTTATCTTCAAATACCTCAACATAGCCACCTTTTTTTATTGTTAATTGGTCATGATATTCATAATTTACAAGTTTACTAAAAGCCTCATTTACAAAATTTATAATATTTTCACATGATCTATAGTTAGTATTTAAGATTTCTACAGTTATTTGCTCATAACTATTTGAAAGATAGTCAAAAAGTTCCCTTTTCCCACCTCTAAATCTATATATGGATTGTTTTGTATCTCCCACATAAAAAAAAGTTTGAAATCTTTCATTTTTACTTGAAAGTATCTCATTTATCAAAGGCTCTAAAATTTTATATTGTAACAAAGATGTATCTTGAAACTCATCGATTAAAATATGTGAATATTTAGTATCTAATCTAAAATACAAAAAATCTTTTTCAATTTTAGATGATAATAATTCATAAGTAAGATTTGATATATCATTAAATGTAAGATAATTTTTGATTTTACTAAACCCAAGTTTAAAATCTTTGAATAAACTATATAATTCATTTAATCTACTCAAAGAAAACCCTTCTCTAAGTTTGTAGTATATAGATAATTGTTCTTTTAATTCAATAAAATAATTTTCTAAAATATCATTAGAACATTTTTTAAAACTTCTAAACTCTGCTAAACAATCTTTATTCAACCAAGTTTTTCCTTTATGTAAAAGGCTTTCAAAAGATTCAAAATCAACTGAATTTTTAGCTGCCTCAGAAGCTTGATTTGATTTTTTAATCAACTCTTTTATTTTAAAAGCAGTTGATAACACTTGTTCTTTTTGAATACTTATTAAACTTCCATCAATATTTTTTAATTTTATATCTTCATATCTTTCATAAAGACTTGTAAAGATATCAAAAATACTATTATACTTTTTATTTTCATGAATTGAAAACTCCAATAACTTATCAAAACTATTTTCATCTAAACTATCCAAAAATTTTGAACTTAATTTTTCTAAATCATCATTTTTAATCTCAAAATCATCTGACAATCCCAAATAACCACAAAACTCTCTTAATATTTTATTTATAAACTTATCAATTGTATAAATACTCAAATGGGAATCAATAAATTGATTAACTAAAAACTCTTTTCTTTTTAAAATTGATTCGATAGTTAAATTTGTAACTTTTGAAATCTCTTCTATATATATTTCATCATTTCCTAAATTTAATAAAGTGTTATGAATTCTTTCACTCATTTCATTTGCAGCTTTATTAGTAAAAGTAAGAGTTAATATCTCTTTAGGATTTGCACCCAAAAGAAGTAATGATATATAACGTACTGTCAATGCAAAAGTTTTTCCACTTCCAGCACTAGCTTTTAATGCAAGGTAATTTTTCATAATCGAATTGTACTATAACTATTTTTAAGGAATATAAACAGCTTTATTCTTAATAAAAATTTATAAAAATATATTACTTATATAATTAAGTTTTAAAATGATAAAATTATTATTTATTTCTTCAAAAGGTTAAAAGATGGCTTCTAAACAAAAGATTTCACTCTCTTTATTTTTGATAATGTCAGCTATGTTTATAACGTTGATAGCTAATATTTTGATGAACTTTAGAGATTATGGCTTACAAAGTGTCGAAAACAAAGCAAAATCAATTGCACAAACTGTAAAACATAGTTTAACTTCCCACATGGTAAATGGAGTTATAGATAATAGAGAATTATTTTTAGAACAAATATCTAAGCTTGAAAATATAGATGATATATGGTTATCAAGGGGTGCAGCAGTTATAGAACAATTTGGGAAAGGGTTCAACAATGAAATTGCCAGAGATGCTATTGATGAAGAAGTTTTAAAATCTGGTGTAGAAAAAGCAGTTGTAGAAGAAAAGATTTTTGGAAAAAGTTCATATAGAATCACTATTCCTTATATAGGTTCTTCAGAAGGTTCAATTGATTGTCTGTCATGTCATACAACTGCAAAATCAGGAGATACCTTAGGAGCAATAACTATTACTATGTCAGTTGACGATATAAAAGAAGTTGGAATGAGAACAGTAGGTAATACTATCATCATTGCTTTAATTCTAATCATATTTATATTAATCTTTGTAAATAAGTTAATATCTCCTTTTTTAATTCTTTTTGAATCTATTAATAGAGTAATGCAAAAAGCACAAGTAGGTGATTATTCAGATAGAATTGGTTCTACAAATGGTAAAGAGAGTGATACAGTTGCTGGATGGATTGATGGTCTGCTAGAAAAACTACAAACAACTCTTGACGATATCGAACAAAAAATTAGTGTATTTTTAGTACACCAAAAAAGAAAAAAAGTTGACCCACTTTTAGATGTAAAAGTTACAGTTAATCGATTAGCCGATATTTATAGATTTAGAAAAACAATAGAACATGATGAACATATAAATGAAGTATATGATAGATTAGCACATATCCTTAGAGAAAAATTTCAATTAACAGATTTTAATTTTATTGAAGCAGATACAACTTATAAAAATGTCAAAGTTGTATATGTTGAAAAAGAGATACACTGTAAAGCCCCAGATGGATGTCGTGCTGATAGAACTAATACAGTGGTTGATTCTTGTCAATTTCATAAAATGTGTGATAAATTTAATCACGATACAGCTAAATATTATGTTTGTATCCCTTATTCTATCTCTAACGATTTAGATTTTATTGTTTCAATTATTACTGATACAAAAGAGGAACACGATAGAATTAGGTATTTACTTCCATCAGTTCAAGACTATATTGATACTGCAAAGCCTGAAATAGTTAGTAAAAAACTTATGCATATGTTAGAACTTTCAGCAAGAACAGATCCTTTAACAGGATTATATAATAGAAAATATTTAGAAGAATCTGTTAAAACAATTGTTTCCCAAGCAAAGAGAACAAACATACCATATGGAATTTTAATGGCTGATATAGATTTCTTTAAAATGATTAATGATACATATGGACATGATGTAGGTGATGAAGCAATTAAAATTATTGCTAATACCTTAGTTGAAAATGTAAGAGAATCTGACATAGTAATACGATTTGGTGGTGAAGAATTTATTGCACTATTATATAATTGTGATGAAAACTATGTGTTTGATGTAGCAGAAAAAATTAGAATAGCTTTTTCAAAAAAAGAGATTCCAGCAGGAAATATTACATTTAATAAAACTATTAGTATTGGAGCCTCAATCTTCCCAACACATACAGATAACTTTTGGCAATGTTTAAAATTTGCAGATTTAGCTTTATATCATGCAAAAGAGACAGGAAGAAACAAATGTGTTGTATTTTCAAAAGATATACTAAAAGATGGAGAATTAAACGGAGAGTATTAAGTTACTCTTCTGTGTAGATTATAATTTAACAAATAAGCTAATTTTGAGTATAATGCCCAACTTAATATAAATTTATACTTGAAAAAGGTGATTAAACCTATGCAAAAAAAAGCTCATAAAGTACAAACTCTTCTTGATGCAATTCCATATATAAAAAAGTTTTATGGAAAAACTATTGTTATTAAATATGGAGGTTCTGCACAAACTAGTCCAGAATTAAAAGAAAAATTTGCTCAAGATATTGTTTTATTGTCACTTGTTGGAATTAAACCTGTTATCGTCCATGGAGGTGGTTCAAGAATCACTGAATTATTAAATAAACTAAATATACATTCAGAGTTTGTGGATGGACATAGAGTTACTTGTGAAGATAGCATGAGGGTAGTAGAAATGGTTCTTAGCGGTGAAATCAATAAAAATATTACATCTTTATTAAATCATCATGGAGCAAAAGCTATTGGTATTTCAGGAAAAGATTCAGCAATTATAAAAGCTACTCCAAAAGATAATGGTAAGTTTGGGTACACTGGTGTTATTACACAAGTAAATGGACCCATGATTCACAATCTGATTAAAGAAGGATTTATCCCAGTAATTGCTCCAATTGCAGATAGTGCAGAACCAAACCACCCTGGATTCAATATAAATGCTGATGTTGCAGCAAGTAAGATTGCACAAGCTGTTGGAGCTCAAAAAGTTTTATTCTTAACTGACACTGTTGGTGTTTTAGATAAAGAGGGAAATCTATTAAACTCTTTAGATAAAATTGATGTTGACAATTATAAAAAAGATGGCACAATAGCTGGTGGTATGATACCAAAAGTTGACTCATGTATTGATGCTATTTACAATGGTGTAAATAAAGCACATATAATTGATGGAAGAGTAGAACACTCAATATTATTAGAATTATTCACTAGTGATGGTGTTGGCACGCAATTTCTAAGAAAAGATAATCCAAATAATGGAATAGATTTAGAAAAACTATTAAAAGATTAAAAAAAGCAAATATTTGCTTTATAAAAATAATACATTAGTCAATAAAGAGACTATTTTAAGGATATTTAATGAATTTTATTGAAACAAGAGGAAATGATGGTAAAAAACCAGTGGAAGTATCATTTAGTGAAGCTATTTTAAATCCAAGTGCTTCATTTGGTGGTTTATATGTTCCAAAACAACTACCACAACTTGAAGATGACTTTATTTTAAACCATATTAACAAAAGTTATAAAGAATTAGCATATGATATTTTAAAAGCATTTGAAATCGATATTGAAGAGAGTGAAATTGAAAAAGCACTAAATCTTTATGATAAATTTGATAATCCAGCGAATCCTTGTCCCGTTATTAAAGTAAAGGATGATTTATTTGTTCATGAACAATATCATGGACCAACAAGAGCTTTCAAAGATATGGCACTACAACCATTTGGTTCAATTTTAAGTTCTATTGCTAAAAAAAGAGATGAACATTATTTAATTTTAGCTGCAACTTCAGGGGATACAGGACCTGCGGCTCTTAATACTTTTAAAAATAAAGATAATATACAAGTAGCTTGTTTATATCCTGATGGTGGTACTTCTGATGTACAAAGATTACAAATGGTTTGTGAAGATGGGAAAAATCTTAAAGTATTAGGGATAAAAGGAAATTTTGATGATGCGCAAACTGCATTAAAAAACCTTCTTGCCTCTGAATCTTTCAAAAATGAACTTGAAAGAGATGGAATAAAACTAAGTGCAGCAAACTCTGTTAATTTTGGAAGAATTATTTTCCAAATCATCTACCATTTTTGGTCATATATTCAACTTTTAAAACAAGAAGAGATTAAATATGGTGAAAAAATTTATTTAGTAGTCCCAAGTGGAAACTTTGGAAATGTTCTAGGTGGATTTTACGCTATGAATATGGGTGTACCTATTGAGAAACTTCTTGTTGCATCAAATGAAAATAATATTTTAACAGAGTGGATAAATACTGGAATTTATGATATTACAGACAAAGAACTAAAATTGACTAAATCACCAGCAATGGATATTTTAAAATCTTCAAATATAGAAAGAGTTCTATACTCTTTATGTGGAGCAGAAAGAACAAAAGAGTTTATGGAAGATTTAAATAATAAAAAAATCTTTAAGATGAGTGAAAAAGAAACACAAAAACTTAAAAAATATTTTAGTGCAATAAACTCAGATGACTTATATGGAGCAAAAACTATAAAACACTTTTTAGATGATGGTTATTTAATGGATCCACATACTGCAACTTGTATAAAAGCATATGAAGAACTAAAAGAGAAAAAATTAAAAACAGTTATTTATTCAACAGCTGAATGGACAAAATTCTCACCTACTGTATTAAATGCATTAAATCAAGACAATAATAACTACCCTGATAAAGAGGCTTTAGAGATTATTTCTGAAAAATACAATGCGATTTTACCACAATCAATAAAAGAATTATTCAATGCGCCAATTAATCATGATATAGTAATTGATAAAAAAGATATAGAGGAACAAATCGTTAAATTTATTAGAGGATAAACATCCTCTAGTAATAAAAAATATACATTATTTTGTGTAGATAATGTGTAGATTGACCACACACTTGTTACAAATTCTCTCACATTTCATAGCATCTCAATAGCATTTAAGTAAATTTAGCATATAATCTATAGATTTAATTTTAAAATAAGGAAGCTAAATGTCTAACGAAACAAATAGACGAGATTTTCTAGGTTATACATTTGCAGCTGTTGCAGCAGTTGGTGGAGCGGCCTCTCTTGTTGGTATGAAACAAGTTTGGGATCCATTGCCAAGTGTATTAGCTGGTGGTTTTACGACGATCGAACTTAGCGCTATAAAAGCTGGGGAACCTGAAACATTTACATGGAGAGGGAAACCAATTTTTATACTTAAGAAAACAGCTGAGATGAAAGATAATAAGAGAGATTTGGTAATTGGTAGTGATAGATTTACTGTTGCTATTGGTTTATGTACACACCTTGGTTGTATTCCTGCATGGAAGAAAACTAAGTGGAAATGTGCATGTCATGGTGGTGAGTTCAACCCTAGTGCTGAACAAATTTTTGGTCCTCCTCCAAGACCATTAGATTTACCTCCATTTAGTGTAAAAGGAACTTCAATCGTTTTAGGTGAAGAGGGTCCTGAGTACAAAAAAATCGCTGCTGCGATGAAAGCATAAGGAGTAGTTAATGGCAAAATTTGAAAAAGCTAACTCTGTTGGAGAGTGGTTAGATCAAAGACTTAATACTACTGCTCTTACAAAAATAATGATGACTGAGTATTGGATTCCAAAGAATATTAATTTCTTATGGGCTATGGGTGTTTTACTTGCTGTAACTTTTACAATCTTAGTTATTTCAGGTCTTTTCTTAATGATGTACTACAAACCAGATGTAAATTTAGCATTTGATTCTGTTAACTACACAATTATGCAAGAGGTTGCATATGGTTGGTTATTTAGACATATGCATGGGGTTGCAGCTTCAGTTGTATTCTTAATTATTTATATTCACATGTTTACAGGTATCTATTATGGTTCTTATAAACAAGGGAGAGAGATGATTTGGATTTCAGGTATGTTATTATTTATGACATTCTCTGCTGCAGGTTTCTCTGGATATATGTTACCATGGGGACAAATGTCTTACTGGGCTGCTATGGTTATTACAAACCTATTTGGTGGTATTCCATTTATAGGTCCTGATTTAGTTGTATGGATTAGAGGTGACTTTAACGTTGCTGATGCTACATTAACTAGATTCTTTATGTTACACGTATTTTTATTACCAATTACTATTATGGCTATCATTGGTTTACACTTCTATTCATTAAGAATTCCTCACGTTAATAATCAAAATTCAGATGAGATTGATTTTGATGCAGAAGCTGAAAAATATAAATCTGGGAATAAAAAAGAAGCAAAAGTTATCCCTTTCTGGCCTATATTTATCTCAAAAGATTTAGCAGTACTTGGAATTTTCCTATTGTTCTATTTCTATTTAGTATTCTTCCACTATAATTTTGCTATGGATCCAGTAAACTTTGATCCAGCTGATAATATGGTTACACCAGCTCATATCTATCCAGAATGGTATTTCTTATGGTCATATGAAGTATTAAGAGGTTTCTTCTTTGATATTGCAGGAATTAAAGCATTTGATATTGGATTAGCAGCATTTGGATTTGCAAATGCAATTTTCTTATTACTACCTTGGTTAGATAGAGATACAAAAATCTTACCAGCACACAAAAGACCAGGTTTCTTTGTATGGTTCTGGGTTTTAATGGTAGACTTATTAGTATTAACAGTTTATGGTAAACTTCCTCCTACAGGTACAAATGCTTGGGTAGGATTCTTTGCAGCTGTAATATTTATTTTACTGTTTGTATTACTTCCAATTATCACAAAAATTGATGCAAAAAGGAGAGGTGAATAATGAAAGAATTAAAAATTTTAGCAGTAGTTGTATTATTCACAATAGCTACATATATCGGTGTTGAGCCATTTGCTCACTCTCAAATGCATCCACATGTACATCCTGCTAATTATGCATTTAATATAGCAGATGAAGAGAGTACAAAAGAAGCTGTTGAAGTTGCAGAAAAAGATTTACAAACTGCTGAAAAAGCTGTAGATCAAGCTAAAGATGAAGAAGCTAAAAAAAGTGCTGAAAAAGAAGTTCATAGTGCAAAAGCAACTTTAACTGAAAAAACTACTTTTAAAACAACTATGGATTCATTTTGGGCTTCAAATGAGGAAGCTATAAAATTAACTGGTAATGTAGAGAATGGTGCTACTTTAGTTCAATCTAACTGTACTGCTTGTCACTCAATTGAAAAAGCAGGTTTTCCACCAGTTATGGATAATGCTAGCGCTGCAGCAGCATATGGAGTTGTTCCACCAGATTTAAGTTCAGCTGGAAAACTTTATACAAAAGATTATCTAGTTGGTTTTATTAGAGAACCTGCACTTGCTTCAAAAGTATCTCATAAATTTGTAGACGGAAGAGTTCACCCAATGCCATCTTATAATTGGATGCAACCTCAAGAGATTGCAGACATGGTTGCATATTTACAATCTATTGCTCCTAAAGAGATGACAAATAAAGAAGTATTTACTGATGCTTGTCAAAGATGTCATGGTATTAAATATGGAGATATGCAAAAAGGTACAATGGCTGCAAAAACACCTGTTGAAAATATCAAAGCATATATGGGTAAAATTCCACCAGATTTATCTCAATATATTAGATCAAGAGGGGCAGAATACCTTCACGAATTTGTTAATGACCCACAAAAACATTTAGAGGGTACAGCTATGCCAAGAGTTGGTTTAACAAAAGCATCTGAAGAACAAGTAATAGAGTATATGGAAGAAGTTGGTGATTCTAAAAAAGCTGAAAGAGAAGCTTTAGGACCTAAATTCTTAATTTATCTAGTTATTTTTGCTATTTTTGCATGGTTATGGAAAATTAGTAAATGGAGAGATGTTCACTAAGAACATCTCCACAAAGTTGGATAAAATAAATAAGGGAAATAAGATGAAATTAATAAATATTTTAACAGCAGCTACTTTAACAATTTCAGTAGCTTCAGCTCAAGATATCATGCAACAATCTATGTCTATCATGGAACAAGGTATGACTCAAATTCAACAAGGTTTTTTAAATAATAACATCAAACTTATTCAAGAAGGTACAAAACTTGTAAAAGAAGGAAATAAACTATTCTCAGATAGAAAAGTTATTGGTGGGTATCTTCCAAAAGATAAAAAACATATGATTAATGTTGCAGAAAATGCATCAAAAAGAATTGGGCTTGATGTAAATGTTTTAGAATTAAACATTGAAGATAAAGCATATATTAATGCTGCAAATGCATATTCAGATATTTTGAATGCATGTGCAAGATGCCACTCTATAGTTAGAAGTTGGTAATTTTTTAGGATAGACTAATAAGTCTATCTTAAATTAAAATTTTTGAAGCTACACTTATTGTGGCAGTCTCACTTCTTAAAATCAAATTTGAATCTAAACCAACAATTTTAAATAAATCAAAAGATTTTCTCTCTTTTTCAGAAAAACCACCTTCACAACCGATTATAATATTTTCTATTTCCTCTTTTTTTGTTTCAATTAAATTTTCACTGAAATCTAACATAAAAGAGTTTGGATAAGTTTTTATAAACTCATCTAAACTATCTGATTTTTCAAGTTTAATAATAGAGCTTCTACCACACTGGGAAGATGAATTTATTAAAATCTTTTCTAATTTTTCAAAATTTATTTTAAAATTTTTTTGGGAATAATCACAAGGTATAAATGTAATTTTATCTACACCTAATTCATTTAAAGATGAAATTGTTTTTTCTACAGTTTTTGGATCAATTATACACCAGCCAATATGTAGCTTTTTTTTGTTTTCAATAATCTTTTCTTCAAATGAAATTAGTTCACATTCAGCTTTTTTTCTATCTATACTAGTTACTTTATACAAATAAATATTATTATCATCTAAATTTCTAAAATAAATTTTTTCATCTATTTTATGACGCCTTGCTTTAAATAAATAGTTATATATTTCATTTTCAATTTGTAAAAATTGAGATTTAGCCTCAGGATGATATGTAAACTGCATTAAAATACTTTTGATAATATATATACAACTACTATCACAGATATTTCTATTGTATAAATTTTCTTTGCATAAATCATAAACTCCGTCTGAAGTTTAGTATCTGCACTCTTAATCACTCTCATTTTTTTATATCTTTTTATTTCAATAACAAGTAGAAAAATCGATGCAATAATCATTAAAATAACTGTAAAAGAGAATTCATGTGCATAAGCTGCAACTATTGCTCCTGTATAAATTACAATTGCATTTGACAAATGATATAAAGGTGTCATAAACTTTAATCTTCTTGACAAAGCTATAAACTCTTTTATAGTGTTAACACTATAAAAATTAAAAATCATAATTGATAAAAAAATATAAATTGTAAAAATATGTGTCGATATGGCATCGCTCATTAAGTCCATGTTAATCTCTCTTTTAAAAAATTTCGCTATTATATCTAATACCAAGTTAAAAGATAAACTCACCGTTAATTATACAAGTAATAAATATTTTATTTGGTATCACTACTCAATAAATTAGTAGTTATTAAAGGAATAAATAATTATGGCTATTGATATTAATGAAGCACTTAATATAATAGAAAATTTAGAAATAAATTTAAACTATGAGATTGTACCAATCGAAAATGCAAACTTTAGAATATGTGCTCAAGATATAAAATCTGAAATACCTCTTCCAAGATTTAATAATTCTGCAATGGATGGATTTGCCATTTTAGAAGAAAATAAAAATGAAATATTAACTATCATTGATACAATCTTTGCAGGAGACAATAACAATAAACTTCTTAAAAATAATGAATGTATAAAAATTATGACAGGAGCAAGGATTCCCGATAATTGTACAGCTATTGTTCCAATAGAAGATTGTGAATATATTAATGAAACAAAAATTAAAATACTAAAAGAAGTAAGAAAAAATCAACATATACGATATATAGGTGAAGATATTGCTTTAGATGATATTTTAATAAAAATCGGCGAAGAGATAAATTTTTCAAAAATCACATTACTTGCTAGCCAAGGAATTTCACATATTAAAGTTTATAAAAAACCAAAAATAAACGTATTTGCCAGTGGTGAAGAATTAAAACTTCACTATCAAAATGCAAAAGAGTATCAAATATATAATTCAAACACCCCTACTTTCATAACTAGATGTGAAGAGCTAGGTTGTGATGTGACATTTATAGGTCAAGCAAAAGATTCAATAGAGTCTATAAAAAATTTAGTTTTGAACTCACTTGATGCTGATTTAATAATTACATCAGGTGGTGTTTCTGTAGGTGATGCAGATTTTACAAAAGATGCTTTTGAACAAATGGATTGTCAAAGAATTATTGAAGGGATAAAAATAAAACCAGGGAAACCCACAATATTAGGGAAAATAGATCAAACATATATTTTGAATCTTCCAGGAAACCCATTGGCTGCATCATCGATTTTTGAATTATTTGGAAGATTAATTATCCAAAAACTATTGGGTTCTAATCAAATTTATCATGGATTTATTTTGGGAAAAATAAAAGAAGATTTTTTCACAAGAAAAGGTAGAGTTACAATCCTTCCTGGTTTTTTTGATGGAGAGTATTTTAATATAGAAAAAAAAAGAAGTCCAGGAATGGTATCAACGCTTAGTAGATCTAATAGTTTTATAGTATTTGATGAAAAGGTTGAATCTCTAAAAAAAGATTCAATAGTAAAAATAATACCAATCAACTGGAAATTTTTTAGTAAAGATGAAAAGGATTTTTTAACAAATGAGTAGCAATTTAAAAAAAAGAGCAGTATGTATACTAAGTGGGGGAATGGATTCTACTTTAGCATCATATATCGCAAAAGATGCTGGATATGAAATAATTGCACTACACTTTAATTATGGGCAAAGAACACAAAATAAAGAATTAGAAGCATTTAGAAATATTTGCGAAGATTTACAAATCAAAGAAAAATATGAAATTGATATACCTTTTTTCAAACAAATTGGAGCAAGTGCTTTAACGGATGATTCTATTGACGTTCCAATACAGGGTGTAAAACCTGGTGTTCCTATAACTTATGTACCTTTTAGAAATGGGATTTTTTTATCTATTGCTACAGCAATTGCTGAAAAAGAAGAAGCTCAATGTTTATATATAGGTGTAGTTGAAGAGGATAGTAGTGGTTACCCTGATTGTACAGATTCTTTTATAGAAAAAATGACTAATGCAATAAACCAAGGTACAAAAGAATCTACTAAAATTGAGATTAAAACACCTTTAGTTCATATGATGAAAAGTGACATTGTAAAAAAAGCTTTAGAATTAAATGTTCCTTTGGAACATACTTGGTCTTGTTATAAAGAGGAAAAAGAGGCTTGTGGAGTTTGTGACTCTTGTAGATTAAGATTAAATGGCTTTAAAGAGGCAAATGCAATTGATCCAATACCATACAAAGGACAAAAGTGACTTGGGAAATATCTAAATCATTTGATTTTTGTTACGGGCATAGAGTTTGGTCACAAGAATTAAATCCTGATTATTCATTGGATTCATGTCTTAAATGTAGACATCTTCATGGACATCAAGGAAAAATTATAATTTACCTAGAAGCAACAAATTTAAAAAATGGTATGGTTACAGACTTTAAACATCTAAACTGGTTTAAAGCTTTTTTAGATGATGTATTAGACCATAAATTTATTATTGATTTAAATGATCCACTCTTTTCTACTTTATTACCCCATTATAATAAAAATAGTTTACTAAGTTTTGACGAGGGGTATTTACTACCTGATATTACAAAAATAAAAGATGAACCATTACATATAAAAGAGATGTATGAGGGGTATGTATTAGTTGATTTTGTTCCAACTAGTGAAAATCTTTCTGCTTGGTTTCTACAAATAGCCTCACAAAAAATGAAAAATCTAGGTATAAAAGTATCAAAAGTAGAATTTTTAGAAACACCAAAGAGCAAAAGTACTGTTTATGCTTCAAATTAATGAGATTTTTGGACCAACAATACAAGGAGAAGGAAAACTTATAGGAACTCCCTCTATCTTCATACGAGTTGGAAAATGCAATATGAGATGTGTTGGTTTTAATGTTGAATATGAAACGCCAAGTGGTATAAAAAATTTTTCATGTGATTCTTTTCATGCAGTAGATACTGCATTTAAAGAGCAATGGAAAGTTATGGGGAAAGATCAAGTTTTGGAAGAAGTTTTTAAACTTATGCCAAAATATAAAGTTGATATAGTTATAACTGGCGGAGAGCCATTACTTTATTGGAAAGATGAAGAATTTCAAAATCTACTAAGATATTTTGTAGAAAATGGCTATAAAGTTACAATTGAAACCAATGCTTCTTTAAATATAGAGTTTGAAGAAAATTATCAAAAAAAGATTCTTTTTTCTATGAGTGTAAAACTCTCAAACTCTTTAGAACCATTAAAAAAAAGAATCAATATAGAAACATTAACAAAAATTTTAAATAATACAAAAGATTCTTATTTGAAATTTGTAGTTGATAAAGAGTTTTTAATACAAGCTACAAAAGAAATAAACTATTTATTAAAACAAATACCTCAAACAGAAGTTTATCTTATGCCAATGGGCGACACAGCAAAACAAATTAATGAAAATAGTGAAGCTGTAATTAATATGGCAATAGAGTATGGATTTAAATATTGTGATAGACTTCATATTAGAGTTTGGGACAATAAAAGAGGTGTTTAATTATTTATGGATATAATATTAGCCCTAAATAAAATTATCTAAAAGAACAATTCATTGTTCTCTTTAGAATTTGCTTCTTTAAAGAGAATTTATCTTTCTTGATAAAAGAAGTTAATAAAATATAGGTCCCTTTAAATTAGGGACTAATTTAAAGGATTATTTGATGAAATTTTCAGGAACTAATGTACTTGTAACTGGAGCTAGCAGAGGAATTGGTGCTGAAATAGCTAAAACTTTAGCTGGATTTGGATTAAAAGTTTGGATTAACTATAGAAGTGGACTAGAAGCTGCAGAAGCTGTAAAAGCAGAAATTGAAGCTACTGGTGGAAAAGCTGCAATAGTTAAAGCCGATGTAACAGATGAAGATCAATTTAATGCTGTAATCAAGACTATAATTGATAGTGATGGTGAATTATCATATTTAGTTAATAATGCTGGTATCACAAGAGATAAATTGGCTTTAAGAATGTCTGTAGAAGATTTCAATGCAGTAATAACAGCAAATTTAACATCTGCTTTTATTGGTTGTAAAGGTGCTTTAAAAGTTATGGGTAAAAAAAGATTTGGATCTATTGTAAATATCTCATCAATTGTTGGAGAGATGGGAAATCCTGGTCAAACTAATTATAGTGCTTCTAAAGGTGGATTAAACGCTATGACTAAATCATTTGCAAAAGAAGCGGCAGCACGTGGGATTAGATACAATGCAATAACTCCAGGATTTATCCAAACTGATATGACAGATGAGTTAAAAGATGAAGTAAAAGCAGAATATGAAAGAAATATTCCATTAAGTAGATTTGGAAAACCATCAGAAGTTGCAGAAGCTGTAGCATTCCTATTAAGCGACCATTCTTCGTATATTACTGGTGAAATTTTAAAAGTAAATGGTGGATTATACGTTTAAAAAAGTTTAATTAAATTTTTTATTTGTTATAATTTGGCGATAAATTTATTAAAGGAAATGAATATGGCATTATTTGATGATGTAAAAGAAGTAGTAGTTGAGCAATTAGATTGTGATCCAGCTGAAGTTAAAGAGGATTCTAAATTTATTGAAGATTTAGGTGCTGATTCTTTAGATGTTGTTGAATTAGTTATGGCATTAGAAGAGAAATTTGATATCGAAATTCCTGATGAAGATGCTGAAAGTATTTTAACTGTAGCTGATGCTATTAAATACATCGAAGATAACGCGTAATTTCTACGCTAATTTTCTTGTAAGCCAGTATATAAATACTGGCTTTTTTTAATATTTGGATTGTTGAATTTTAATTTTAAAATTGAACTATCTAAATTTACTATATATAATGTGGAGCATTTTTGATGAGAAGAGTTGTAATTACTGGTCTTGGTACAATTAATTCAGTTGGACATAACGTTGAAGAATCATTTAAAGCAGTTGTTGCTGGTAAGTGTGGGATTGATAAAATCACACTTTTTGATGCAAGTGAATACCCTGTACAAATTGCAGGAGAAGTAAAAGATTTTGACCCAACTACAGTTATGGATAAAAAAGAGGTTAAAAAAGCTGATAGATTTATTCAACTAGGTATCAAAGCTGCTAAAGAAGCTATGATTGATGCTGGATATATCACAGAAGAGAATAAAAGAGTAGATGACTCAATCTCTGAAAGATTTGGGCTTATTTCTGCTTCTGGTATTGGTGGATTATCAACAATAGAAAAAAATTCAGTAGTTTGTGAGAATAGAGGACCAAAAAGAATTTCTCCATTTTTTATTCCATCATCTTTAGTAAATATGCTTGGTGGATTTATATCAATTGAGCATGGATTAAAAGGTCCTGGTTTATCACATGTAACAGCTTGTGCTGCTTCTACACATGCACTAAATGATGCAGTAAAAACTATTATGACACATGGAGCTGATAGAGTATTAGTAGTAGGTGCAGAAAGTGCAATTTGTGGAGCTGGTGTTGGTGGCTTTGCGGCAATGAAAGCTTTATCAACAAGAAATGATGATCCACAAACAGCATCAAGACCTTTTGACAAAGATAGAGATGGTTTTGTTATGGGAGAAGGTTCAGGTGCACTTGTACTTGAAACACTTGAGAGTGCACTAGCAAGAGGTGCAAAAATATACTGTGAAGTTATAGGATTTGGAGAAAGTGCAGATGCAAATCATATTACAGCTCCAGTTATGGATGGTCCTTTAAGAGCTATGAAAGCAGCATTTTCTATGGCAAAAAGCATAATTGGTGAAGATGTAAAAATTGATTATATTAATACTCATGGTACATCAACTCCAGTTGGTGATGTAAATGAATCAAAAGCAATTGTTGAACTATTTGGTGGAGCTCAAAATTGTCCTCCTGTTACATCTACAAAAGGGCAAATTGGTCACTGTTTAGGTGCTGCGGGTGCTATTGAAGCAATTTTTGCAATTAAATCTTTATGTGAAGGTATTATACCTCCAACGATAAATATTAAAAACCAAGATGAAGAGTGCACGCTTGATTATGTTCCAGATAATGCAAGAGAAGCCCAACTTGAAATAGTAATGAGTAATAACTTTGGTTTTGGTGGAACTAATGCCTCAGTTATATTTAGAAAATACAAAGCATAATTAAGACTACAGCTTTTAAGAAGGGAAAATAGATTTGGCAACTTATTTAGATTTTGAAGACAAAATTAAAAAACTAGAAGAAGATATAATAGTTGCAAAAACCAAAAATGATGAACATGCAGTTGATATATTAGAAAAAAAACTCGAAAAAGAGGTTGAAAAAACTTTTAAGAATTTAAATGATTATCAAAAACTTCAACTTGCACGTCATCCAGATCGACCATATGCTCTTGATTATATAAGAGGATTATTAACTGATGCCTATGAAATACATGGTGATCGACACTATGTTGATGACAATGCAATTGTTTGTTATATAGGTTATATAGGTGAAGAAAAAGTGATGGTTATTGGTGAGCAAAAAGGGCGAGGTACTAAAAATAAACTTATGAGAAATTTTGGTATGCCAAGTCCAGAAGGTTATAGAAAAGCATTAAGAGCTGCACGATTAGCTGAAAAATTCAATATTCCAATTTTGATGCTTGTAGACACTCCAGGTGCATATCCAGGAATTGGAGCAGAAGAGAGAAACCAAAGTGAGGCAATTGCAAAAAACTTATATGAATTTTCAGATTTAACTACTCCAACTATTTCTGTAGTAATTGGAGAAGGTGGTTCAGGTGGTGCCTTAGCTATTTCAGTTGCAGACAAACTAGCAATGATGAGATATTCAGTTTACGCAGTTATCTCTCCTGAAGGGTGTAGTGCAATTTTATGGAATGACCCAACTAAAGTTGAAACTGCAGCAAATGCACTAAAAATTACAGCAGAGGCTTTAAAAGATTTAGACTTAATTGATGATGTTGTTAATGAACCTTTAATTGGTGCACATAGAAAAAAAGAGGAAGCTATTCAAGCTTTAGGAGACTATTTTTTAACAACATTAAAAGAGTTAAAAGAGTTAACACCTCAAGAGAGATATGAGAAAAAATATCAAAAACTAATGAATTTAGGAAAATTCCAAGAAGAGAATAAATAATAATAGGAGTTTGTAGTTTCTACAAATCCTATCTAACTAATCTACCTACAGGTTCACCACCTAATAAATGAAAATGTAAATGATGTACTTCTTGTCCACCATCATCTCCAATATTTGTAATCAATCTGTAACCACTTTCTCTAATTCCAAGCTTTGAGGCAACCTTATGAATAAATTCTGTCATACCTGCCATAACTTTTGGAGGAATCACATCAAATGAAGCATAATGTTCTTTAGGAATGATTAAAACATGGATTTTTCTAGCTGGATTGATATCGTTAAAAGCTAAAAAATTTTCATCTTCTAATACAGTTTGATTTGGTATTTCACCATTTACAATCTTACAAAATATACACATATAACTTACCTTGTATTTTATTTATGAGTTTATTAATCTAAATATTATAACCAAACTCTAATAAAATTTTGAGTATAATCTCTACCTTTTAGAAAATAACATATATGGGAGAATTATAAGTGAAAGAGTGGCTAGAAAAAATAAACAATGCTGATTCACTTGAAGTTTTAGAAAATTTAAGAGTAGAAACATTAGGTAAAAAAGGTGTACTTACAGCTGAATTTGCAAAAATGAAATCTATTCCAAGTGAAGAGAAAAAAGCTTTTGCAGAAAATTTGAATAAAATGAAATCAGAAATCACAGCTGCAATAGATGAAAAAAAAGTTGTATTAGACAAAGAAGCTTTAGAGAAAAAGCTAATTGAAGATAAAATAGATGTAACAAAATTTAATAATACACCATCAAGTGCAGCTTTTCATCCAGTTGCTTTTACTATGGATAGAATTATAAATTATTTTCAAAATCTTAACTTTGCAGTAGAAGAAGGTCCGTTAGTAGAAGATGATTTTCATAATTTTGAAGCACTAAACTTACCAAAGTATCATCCTGCAAGGGATATGCAAGATACATTTTACAATAAAGATTATACTCTTTTAAGAACACATACTTCTCCTGTTCAAATTAGAACAATGTTAAATCAAAAAACTCCAATTAGGATGATTGCTCCAGGAACAGTATTTAGAAGGGATTATGATTTAACGCATACTCCGATGTTTCACCAAATTGAAGCTTTAGTTGTAGATGAAGCAGATAAAATCTCATTTGCAAATTTAAAACATGTATTAGTTGAGTTTTTACACCATATGTTTGGTGATGTTGATGTAAGATTTAGACCATCATTTTTCCCATTTACGGAACCTAGTGCAGAAGTAGATATTTCTTGCGTATTCTGTAAAGGTGATGGATGTAGAGTATGTTCACAAACAGGTTGGTTAGAGGTGCTTGGATGTGGAGTCGTAGATGAAAATGTATTTAAAGCAGTTGGATACGAAGGGAAATCAGGATATGCCTTTGGTTTAGGTGTTGAAAGATTCGCAATGTTGATACATAATATAGGAGATTTAAGATCCCTATTTGAAAGTGATTTAAGATTATTAGGACAGTTTAAATGATAGTTACAAGAAGATGGTTACAAGAACATATTGATATTTCAGATATCTCTATAGATGATATTTGTAAAACATTAAACTCTATTGGACTAGAAGTTGATAGCTTAACAAAAATTAGAATTCCAGAGGGTGTAGTAGTTGGTAAAGTATTAGAAAAAGAGAAACATCCTGATGCAGATAAATTAAGCGTATGTCAAGTAGATATTGGTAGTGAAATAGTACAAATAGTTTGTGGAGCAAAAAATGTAGCAGCAGAACAATTTGTACCAATTGCAACAGTTGGTTGTAAACTTGGTGAAGATTTCAAAATCAAAAAAGCAAAACTAAGAGGAGTTGAATCTTCAGGAATGATTTGCTCAACTACAGAGATTGGTCTTGCTAAATTGAATGATGGTATTTTAGAACTAGATAACTCAATTGGAGAGTTAGTAGTTGGTAAACCACTAAATGAATACCCTTTATTAAATGATGATATTATAGAGATTGAACTTACAGCAAATAGGGGTGACTGTTTAAGTATCCATGGAGTTGCTAGAGAACTTTGTGCTTTTTATAATAAACCTTTAATAGAACAAGAAAAAATATTAGAAACTAATGATTTAGGTATTGGTCAAATTTTA
Organism: Halarcobacter sp.; assembly: GCA_050296315.1. GTDB lineage: Bacteria > Campylobacterota > Campylobacteria > Campylobacterales > Arcobacteraceae > Halarcobacter. Next base: position 231,368 of record JBNKRE010000006.1, on the reverse strand, counting down.
GAAGTAGAAAGTGCAAATAATCTTGATTGTAAGTATATCTACATTGTAGCAGACTTTAAAGAGTTTAAACTTCCTGTTTTACAAAAAATCAGAGTAGCTACTATTGATAAATATAAAGCAAATGATTTAGAAGATAGTTTAACTTATATTATCCATTCATGTGGTGTAATTTTAAATGCATATGCAAAAAAAGATGCAAAAATTGTAAATAATTTAGCAACAATTTATGTGGAAAAAGACAATCAAGGATTTGATGTAGTAAAAGGGAATGACTATTTAAGTACAGTTTGTATTGAACATACAAAAATTGAAAAAGATAAAAATAGTGAATATATTATTGAAGCTAGTTATATTAACCCTGAAACTTTATCAAAAAAAGTTTTTGAAACAAAAAGAAAAACAGGTGAAATTTATTATAAAAGTTCAAGGGGAAGTGAACCAGAGATTGAAGTTGGTATAGATTGTTTTTGTACTTTAATCTCTCAATTTGGTGCTAAAATTTATAATGGTAGTGAAAGTTATACAGATCATATTGAAAAATCTGTAATTGATGTAAATATTGATAAAGTAAATTCAATTATAGGTCAAGAGATTGAAAAATCAACAATTGAAAAGATTTTAAGTTCTCTAGGATTTGAAGTTAAAGATGGTGTAAATGGTTTATTATCTGTTCAAATTCCACTTTTTAGGCATGATATAAAAAATATTGCAGATATCACAGAAGAGATAGTAAGAATAATTGGTATTGATAACATAAAAGCTAAACCATTAGCTATTGATGAAGTTAATAGAGTTAATGCTACTTCAATAGATTTAATTAAGAAAAACAACTTAAGATTCAAAGCAGTTTCAAGTGGTTTTTATGAAACTTTAACATATGTATTTTCTGATAAAGAAAAATTAAAGAAATATTCACTTCCAACAGTACAAGATAGTTTAGATATTTTAAACCCTATTGTAAAAGAATTAGATACATTTAGAACTACCATTACATTGAATCTAATTGAAGCTTGTTCAAATAATATGAAACTTGGATTTAAATCAACTGCATTTTTTGAAATAGGGAAAATATTTGATATTAATAGAGAAGAAAAAACTGTTATCTCTTTTATTTTTTCTGGAGCAAAAGAAGCAGAAAATATTGAAAATTCTGGTAAACCAGAGAATATTGACTTTTTTACATTTGCAAAAAAAGTTTTAAATATTGTAGGTGAATTTGAAATAGAACCTATAAAAAAAATCACAAATGATTTAATCCATCCTTATCAAAATGGTTCGATTATTGTAAATGGTGAAATTATAGGTCATATTTCTAAACTACACCCTAGTGTCTCAGATGAATATGACTTAAGTGATACATTTTTTGCAGAGATTGAGTTTGATAAAATTGAAAATAATTTAGTTAAGACAAAAAGCTATTCAAAATTTCAATCATCAAGAAAAGATTTAAGTATCATTGTTCCAAAAGAACTAGAATTCAAAGAGATTAAGCAAGTAATAAATAGTATTAAAGATGAAAATATCAAACAATTTAATCTAATTGATATTTACAATGATGAAAAGCTTGGAGATAATGAAAGTTTAACTATTAGATTCATATTGCAAAATGATAATAAAACATTAGAAGATGAAGATATTACTTCAACAATGAATAAAATTTTAGAAAATCTAAACTCAAAATTAGGTTTAGAATTAAGAGCTTAAAAGGGAAAAAAGTGAAAAGTTTTAGTATTAAAAGATTAAATAAACCATTTAACATAGAGATTAGTTCTATTGCTACAGATAAATCAATCTCTCATAGATGTGCTATGTTTTCACTTTTTTCCAATGAAACTTCATATATAAAAAATTATCTAACAGCAGAAGATACTTTAAATACATTAAGTATTGTTGAACAATTAGGAGCTAAAATTAAAAGAGATGGTTCTTATGTTGAAATTACCCCAACAAATATTTTAAGTGAACCAAAAGATGTTCTTGATTGTGGAAATTCAGGAACTGCCATGAGACTTTTTTGTGGTCTTTTAGCTTCTGTTGATGGAGCATTTACATTAACAGGTGATAAATATCTAAGAGAAAGACCAATGAAAAGAGTTGCCAATCCACTAAGAAGTATTGGTGCAAATATTGATGGTAGGGAAAATGGTAATAAAGCCCCACTTTTTATTAGAGGAGTAAAAGAATTATCTCCTTTTGTATATGAATCTCCAGTTGATTCTGCACAAGTTAAATCTGCAATGATTTTAGCAGCTTTAAGGGCAACAGGTGTGTCAAAATACAAAGAAAATGAATTGACTAGGGATCATACTGAAAGAATGTTAAAAGGGATGGGTGCTAATATTTTTACAGATGATGAAGGATACATAAATATTAATCCTTTAACAGGTCATTTAAAACCACTTAATATTACAGTTCCAACAGATCCTAGTTCAGGTTTTTTCTTTGCAGTAGCTGCGGCAATCACTCCTAACTCAAGAGTAGTTATAAAAAATGTTACACTAAATCCAACTAGAATAGAAGCCTATCAAGTTTTAAAAAGGATGGGTACTACTGTTAATTTTATAGAAAAAGAGAATATTTATGAACCAATTGGTGATATCGAGGTTTGTCACAACAAACTAAATGGTGTTGAAGTTAGTGAAAATATATCTTGGCTTATAGATGAACTTCCAGCACTATCAATTGCTATGAGTTTGGCAAAGGGTAAATCAATTGTTAAAAATGCTGCTGAACTTAGAGTAAAAGAATCAGATAGAATCAAATCTGTTGTAACTAATTTAGAAAAATGTGGTGTTTCGTATACAGAGTTTGAAGATGGATATGAAATAGTTGGTGGAGAAATAACTAAAGCAACAATTGATTCCCATGGTGACCATAGAATTGCAATGAGTTTTTCAATAGCAGGACTTGTTTCAGACATGGATATAAATGACACAGATTGTATCCTAACCTCTTTTCCAAACTTTAAAGAGATTTTAGACTCTCTAAAAGCTTAAAAATAACCAGTGAATAGAAATAAAAAGTTTATTTAAAGATAATTTTACTATCTTTCTAAAAAATATAAAATAAATAGTCCTTTAAAAAAGGACTATTTTTAAGGATAGAAATTGAAAGTTAAACTAGCATCATCATACGGTTTTTGTTTTGGAGTAAAAAGAGCTATAAATATAGCACAAAATTATAAAGACTCTGCAACTATGGGTCCACTAATCCATAATCAAAATGAAATCGATAGATTAAAGCAAGATTTTAATGTAGGACTATACAATAATCTATCTGATGTAAAACCAGATGATACTGTAATTATTAGAACCCATGGTATCCCTAAAGAAGAACTAAAAGAGTTAAAGTTAAAAAGTCAAAAAGTCATTAATGCAACTTGTCCATTTGTTACAACGCCACAACAAATTGTTAAAAAAATGAGTGAAGAAGAATATTCGATAGTTATATTTGGAGATGAGATGCACCCAGAAGTAAAAGGGGTGAAATCTTATGGAAAAGATTTAAATGATGTGCATGTTGTTTTAACACCTGAAGATTTAGATAAAATAGATTTCAAATATGACAAAATAGCTACAGTTGCTCAAACAACAAGAAAAAAAGAAATCTATTTAGAAATTGTAAATGCACTAATTTTAAAAAATAAAGAAGTAAGAGTATTTAATACAATTTGTGATGCAACTTTTGAGAATCAAGATGCAGCAAGAGAACTCTCAAAAGAGGTAGATATCATGATAATTATAGGTGGGAAAAACTCTTCAAATACAAAACAACTACACCATATCTGTGTTGATAATTGTAAAGATTCATACTTGATTGAAAATGTTAATGAATTAGATTTATCTTGGTTCAAAGGCAAAGACTTATGTGGTATTACTGCTGGTGCTTCAACCCCTGACTGGATTATTCAACAAGTCGTAAATCAAATAGAAAAATATTAAATTATATATTTTAAGTAAACATTCGCTATAATCTTCACCATTTAATAAAACGGTTAATACGAAGGAATAAAATGGGTATCGATGATATAGAATTAGGTGAAGACTTTGACTTTGAGCAAATGCTTAACGAGTCTTTTGAGAATGCTGAAAATAACTCTGTAGTTGATGGTGTAATTGTTGAAATTACTAATGATAGTGTACTTGTAGATGTAGGTCAGAAAATTGAAGGTAAGTTAAATCTTTCTGAGATTACTATCAATGGTAAAGTACAATTTAAACAAGGGGATACTATCCCTGTAATGTTGATGGGAAATAAAGGTGAAAGACCTTCAATTTCTTATAAAAAAGTTTTACAAAAAGAAAAATTTGATAATTTTGTAAAAGAGCATGGTGAAAATGTTGAAGATGTAACAATTGAAGGTAAAATTATCTCTGTTAAAAATAGAGGTGGTTTTATACTAGAAGATGAATCTGGATTAGAATATTTTATGCCTATGGCTCAATCTTATCTAAAAGCACAAGGTGCAGTAGGTAAAAAAGTAAAAGCAAAAGTTTTAAAAGTAAATACTGCACAAAACTCTATTATTGTATCTAGAAAAAAACTTATTGAAGAATCAAAAAATCAAAAAGATGCAAAAGTTCAAGAGATTTTAGAAAAAAATGAACCAATTATTGGTACAGTTAAAAAAATCACTTCTTATGGTATGTTTATAGATTTAGGTGGAATTGATGGTTTAGTAAACTACAATGAAATCTCTTATAAAGGACCTGTTAATCCTGCTAATTATTATGGTGAAGGTGATGAAGTTTCTGTTATCGTATTATCTTATGATAAAGATAAACAACACTTAAGCTTATCAATTAAAGCTGCTTTACCAAACCCTTGGGAAGAGATAAAAGATGAATTAGAAGTTGGTGATACAATTACTGTTACTGTTTCTAATTTTGAATCTTATGGTGCATTTGTTGATTTAGGAAATGATATTGAAGGTTTATTACATATCTCTGAAATCTCATGGAATAAAAATGTAAAAAATCCAAAAGACTTATTAAACTTAGGTGATGAGATTAATGTTGAAGTTATTGAACTAAATGTTGAAGAAAAAAGATTAAGAGTATCACTTAAAAACTTACAAGAAAAACCTTTTTCAAAATTCATAAAAGAGAATAAAGTTGGTGATATAGTAAAAGGTAGAATTGCTACATTAACAGATTTTGGTGCTTTTGTTACAATTGGTGAAGTAGATGGCTTATTACACAATGAAGAAGCATCTTGGGAATCAAATGCAAAATGTAAATCACTTTATAAAAAAGGTGATGAGATTGAAGTTAAAATTATCAAAATAGACAAAGAGAAAGAAAATATTTCATTATCTATTAAAGAGATAGCTGATTCTCCAGCAAAAACATTTCAAGACAACCACAAAATTGGTGATATTGTTAAAGGAAATGTAAAAGACAAAAAAGATTTTGGTATTTTTATTAAACTTGATGACAATTTAGATGGTCTAATTAGAAATGAAGATTTTGGTCCTTTAAATGCTGAAGAAGTAAAAATTGGTGATGAATTAGAAGCAGTTGTTGTAAATATTGATGTTAAGAAAAATAGAGTTAGATTATCAATCAAAAGATTAGAACAACAACAAGAAAGAGAGATGTTAAAAGCAGTTAATGATGATTCATCAATGACTTTAGGTGATTTATTAAAAGATCAAATTAAATAATTTAAGGATTTTTATAAAATGAGTAAACATACTATTGTAGTTTGCGATCATATTCATGAAGATGGTTTAAATATCTTAAAAACATGTGAAGATATTAACTATGTTTATGCAGCAGATATAGATAAAACAGCTTTATTAGATGTTATAAAAGATGCAGATGTTGCAATTACAAGAAGCTCAACAGATGTTGATGAAAAATTTTTAAATGCTGCTACAAACTTAAAAGCAGTTATCAGAGCTGGTGTTGGTTATGACAATGTTGATATGGAAGGGTGTAGTAAAAGAGGGATTATAGCGATGAATGTTCCAACTGCAAATACAATTGCAGCAGTTGAACTTACTATGACTCATATGCTTTCTTGTATGAGAAAATTTCCTTATGCACACAACCAATTAAAATCTGATAGAGTTTGGAAAAGAGAAGACTGGTATGGTAATGAACTTTTCGGTAAAAAACTTGGTGTAATTGGTTTTGGTAACATTGGTCATAGAGTTGCATTAAGAGCAAAATCATTTGAAATGGATGTAATAACTTACGATCCATATATTCCTTCAACAAAAGCAACTGATTTGGGTGTTACTTATACAACTAACTTTGATGATATTTTAGCTTGTGATATTATTACAATTCACACTCCAAAAAATCAAGAAACAATTGATATGATTGGTGAAGAAGAGATTGCTAAAATGAAAGATGGTATTATCCTGATTAACTGTGCAAGAGGTGGATTATATAATGAAGATGCTTTATATAATAACCTAAAATCTGGAAAAATTGCAATGGCAGGTATTGATGTATTTAAAAAAGAGCCAGCAGTAGATAATAAACTTTTAGATTTGCCAAATATTACTGTAACTGCTCACTTAGGAGCTAATACAAAAGAATCTCAAAAGAAAATTGCAATACAAGCTGCGCAAAATGCTATTGAATCTGCAAAAGGTATTTCATATCCTAATGCATTAAATCTTCCTATAGATGAGAGTAAAATTCCTTCATTTGTGAAACCATATATTGAGTTAACTCAAAAAATGGCATATTTATGTGCACAGTTTGATAAATCACCAATCAGATCAATTTCTGTTTGTGCTCATGGTCAAATTAAAGAATATTTAGATTCATTATCTACTTTTGCTACTGTTGGAGCTTTAACAGTTTCAGGTGGGGATGAGATAAATTATGTAAATGCAAATTTTATAGCTGAAGAAAAAGGTATCACTTTTGATACTTGTGAAATAAATCATTGTAGTGGATATAGTAACAAAGTTACAATTAAAATAACTACATCAAAAGGTGTAAATACTATTTCTGGTACAGTATTTGATGAAGATGTATTAAGAATTATTGAACTTAATGGATTTGATTTTGATATCGAACCAAAAGGTAATATGATTTTACTAAGAAACTCTGATATACCTGGTTTTATTGGTCAAGTTGGAAAAATTATGGGTGATAATAGTATTAATATCTCTGATTTTAGACTTGCACGTGGAAAAGATTCTGCATTAGCTGTAGTGTTAGTTGATGAATCTATCAAATCAAATATCTTAGAACAAATTAATAAATTAGAAGCAACAATCTCTGTTGCATATGCAGAGATTTAGGAGACAACATGGCTAATATTGGTATGAGTGAATTAAAAAAAGGTCTTAAAATAGAACTTGATGGAATTCCATATAAAATTACTGAGTATCAACACGTAAAACCTGGTAAAGGTGCAGCATTTGTTAGATGTAAAATCAAATCATTTTTAAATGGAAAAGTTATTGAAAAAACTTTCCATGCAGGTGATAAATGTACAACTCCAGATTTACAACAAAAACAGATGCAATTTTTATATGATGATGGTGAATTATTACAATTTATGGATAATACAACATATGAACAAATTGGTTTGACTTATGACCAAGTTGGTGAAGCATTTGACTGGATTATTGATGGTATGACTGTTGACATGATGTTCTTTAATGGAAATGCAATCACTGTTGAACCTCCTATGACTGTTGAACTAAAAATTGTAGAAACACCACCTAACTTTAAAGGTGACTCTCAAGGTGGTAAAAAACCAGCTACTTTAGAATCTGGTGCAGTAGTTCAAATCCCTTTCCATATTTTAGAGGGTGATGTTATCAAATGTGATACAAGAACTGGTGAGTACATAGAGAAAGTAAAATAAAAAGTAAAAGGCAAAGCTTTGTCGCAGAAACTCTGCGATATGGCTTTCTTTTCCTCAGTCACTGACTACAGTCAGCTCCTTCGTCAAATAAATCCCTATCTTGGTTTTTACAACAAATCTTTACCTTTTGAAGTATAATATTAAGAATCAATCTTTTTTAAGTATATAATTTTTTCATTTCCAATAAAATTTTCGTGGATTATTTCAAAATCTATATCTATATTTTCATCTACAATATTCATTCCAAATCTGAATTTTGGATTTACTATTAAAACTATATAGTCTAGTTTTTCTTTTAGAAGATTTAGAAGTTTATATCCACCTTCTACCATAACAAATCTATAGTCTAATAGATCAAGGATATTATCACTTATTTTAACTTCTCTATTTGGTATATGAAAAAGTGGTATTGTCTTGTCAAAGACTTTATTCTGTGAGTAGATAAGTATATTTGGAGCACGTCCAGCTATATATCTTGCATCTAGAGTTGGTCTATCTGTTCTTACTGTATTTCCACCTATTGCTAGCAAATCTAATTTATCTCTTATTGCATGTACATATGCTTGTGATGGATTTGCTGAGATTTTTCCATCTATACAGCCATTTAAAGTTTGTGCCATTTTAAAGAAAATAAAACTTGATTTTGTCCATTTAATAAATGGCAATAAAAGCTCATATCCTTCTTTTTTCATACACCCTATATCCACATCAATATTTGCATCTTTTAATGTTTTTATACCGCCTGAGGCTTCTTTATTTGTATCTTCATGAGAGATAACTACTTTTTGTGGTTTTAACTCTTTTAATAGGCTTGCACATGCAGGAGTTTTCCCTATATGATTACATGGTTCTAGTGTTACATAGATAATACAATCATTAAAAAAGCCATTATGATTTTTAATTAAATATTCATGTATATCAAAAGAGTTGTTTTTTGTTTTTAATACATCATTTGGATAGTATTTTAAAAAGGCTGATTTAAGTGCATTTACTTCTGCATGAGGTTGCCCTGCTTCTTTATGTGCTTCTATAGCCAAAATCTCTGTTTGATTTTTTATAACAACACACCCAACAGCGGGGTTTGGGTATGTTAAGAGTTGATATTTCCAAGCTTCATCAATGGCTAACTTCATAAAGAAGTTATCATCAATTTTCATTAAAAATTCCTACCACTCAAAATAAGTAGATGCAGAAGAGATTTCATCATATGTTACTATCTCTTCTCCATGTTCAGTCTTTATTTTTATCTCACTATCATCAGCAAATATAAGTTCACCTTTGATAATATTTTTTTCAAAATCTTTTAATCTTATTTTCTCACCAATAGATGCTTTAAAATGTCTAGGATTTTTCAATTTTCTCTCAATTCCTGGAGAACTTACTTCAAGATTATAAACTCCACTCATTGGCTCATCTAAATCTAAAATGGGTGAAATCATTCTACTAACTTCTGCACATTTGTCTAAATTTACTCCATCTTTTGATGTAATATAAACTCTAAATATGTTTCTATCATTCTCTTTTGTAGATACTATATCATAAACTTCAGCACCACAACCTTGAACTGCTAATTCAATTGATTCTTCTAAATTCATGATTCACTCTTTTTCGATTTTTCTATTTGTCTAAATAGATCTTCTATACTCATTGAACTTTCTAATGATGTATCATTTACAAACTTAAATGTAGGACACTTATACCATCCTGTTGCACTTAAGACATATGATTTTATTCTTCCATTTGCTTTCGTTAGAAGTGAAATTAATGCTGGTATCTCTTTATCTGAGAAATCACTACCATCAAAATATACAGTAGCATCATATTTACCATTCTTACAGTTAACTCCTGTGATAGGTAAAGAATTAATTCTACTATCACTTAGAGTTGATAATGCTTCTGGGATTAACTCCATAAGTAAAGATTCTGTTCTTTGTAGATTTATACTTTTCAATCTAAAATTTCCTAGTTATCGTCAATATGAACTTTTTCTTCTATTTGTATAAATGTTTCTATAAAATCTCCAACTTTAATATCATTGAATTTTTCAAACATAATACCACATTCATAACCATTTGCAACCTCTTTAACATCATCTTTGAATCTTTTTAAACTAGAGATTTTCCCTGTGTAAGTAACAACACCATCTCTAATAATTCTAGCATGACCACCTCTGATAACTTTACCATCAGTTACTAAACATCCTGCAACTGTTCCAATTTTTGGAACAACAAAGGTATCTCTAACTTCTGCTTGTCCAGTATTTTCTTCTCTAATCACTGCACTCATCATACCAGAAAGAGCATCTTTAACATCATCAATTAAATCATAAATAATACTATATGTATTAATAGCAACACCATCTGCTTTTGCTTTATTTTTAACAGCACCTGTCGGTCTTACATTAAATCCTAAGATAATACACCCTTCTGAAGCACTTGCAAGTACAAGGTCAGATTCTGTAATACCACCAACACCAGCATGTATAACTTTTACTTTTACTTCTTCATTTTGAATTTTTTCTAAACTACCTTTGATAGCTTCTAATGAACCACCAACATCTGTTTTAATTATCACTGGAAGTTGTTTAATTTTACCTTCTGCAATCAATCCACTCATCTCTTCAAGTGAAACTTTTGTAGATTTACTTAACTCTTTTGCTCTTGCATGTTCAGCTCTTGTTGTTGCAATTTCTCTAGCTTCTTTATCAGAATTTTGAGTAACCATAATTGCACCTGCAGCTGGAACTTCATTTAAACCTAATATTGAACCTGTTTCAGAAAGTCCAAGTTTTTTTACTGGTTTACCCATATCATCTGTAATTGCTTTTACTCTTCCATATGTAGTATCACAAACTATATTGTCCCCAACTTTTAACTCACCATTTTGAACAATAACAGTTGCAACTGGTCCTCTACCTTTTTCTAAAGAAGATTCAACAACAGTTGCTTTTGCTTTTGCAGTTGGATCTGCTTCAAGTTCTAAAATTTCAGCTTGTAAAAGAATATTTTCTAATAAATCATCAATACCTTCACCAGTTAAAGCAGAAACACCAATAAACTCAATATCTCCACCCCAATCTACAGGTGTCATCTCTCTTTCCGCCATTTGTGCTTTTACCATATCGATATTTGCAGTTTCTTTATCTATTTTATTTACAGCAACAATAATAGGACATCCTGATGCTTTAGCATGAGATATAACCTCTTCTGTTTGTGGTTTTACGCCATCATCTGCTGCAACAACAATAATAATAATATCAGTAACACTTGCACCTCTTGCTCTCATAGAAGAAAAAGCTTCGTGACCTGGTGTGTCAACAAATGTAATTTTTTCACCATTTTTTTCAATCGTATAAGATGAAATATGTTGTGTAATTCCACCAGCTTCCCCTGATGCAATTTTTGAACTTCTAATTTTATCTAATAATGATGTTTTACCATGATCAACATGACCCATAATTGTAACAACAGGTGGTCTTTTTACAAAATTTGAATGATCAATCTCTTCTTCTTGATATTCTTCAACATAATTTACATCTTCCAATGCATCTTTAACTGTAACTTCAATACCAAATTCTTCTCCAAGAATTTCTAATTCATCTTGTTTTAAAAAGTCATTTTTGGTAACCATCATACCAAGTCCAAAAAGAACAGTTATAACTTCAGCGGGTGATTTACCGCATGCTTCAGCAAACTCATATACTCTAATATCTTCAGGTATAGTAACCTCTGTAATTTGAGTTTCTTCTCTTATTTGTTTAATTCTTTTCTTTCTTTTCCCTCTTTGTAAACCTTGTGGTCTATTTCCAAATGCAGCTGGTTTAGAACTTCGTGATTGTTTTTTATTATCTGTATTCTGAGGTTTTGGTTCGTCAAAGATTTTAGAAGTATCAGTTAATCCCATATCTAAAAGAACAACTTCTTCTCCTAACAATGATTCATCACTAGTGTTTGAAAATTCATCGGCATCCCTATTAATTTCAATTACTTTTCCATGTTCATGAGCTCGTGCAGCAGCTTTTTTCTTCTCTTTTTTTCTTTGAGAAATCATTTTCTCTTCATGTGATTTTTCTTCTTTATTATCAGAAGCATCATTACTACCTAAAATTTCACTAAGCGATTTCATTGCCTTTTTAGATTGAGCTTCATTTCCATGAATAGGAGTGTTTTCTATATTATTTTCTACATTCTCAACTTTTGGTTTTTTCTTTTTAATAATTTTTAAACCTCTTCTTTTAGGCACAACTTTTGATGGGGATACACTTTTTACAGGTTTAGGTTTATTTTCATCCTCTTTTTTCTCATCAGATTCAGTTTTTTGAACAGCTGTTTCAACTTTTTCTATATTTTTAGTTTCTTCAACTTTTGAATCCTCAACAGTTTTAATTTCTTCTTTTACTTCTTTTTTTTCTACAGACTTTTTAGCTTTTATTGTTGTTTTTTTTACTAATCTTGAACTTTTACCAGTCATAATATAGTTTGCTATCTCTTCTGCATCTTCAAATGAAACTGCACTTTGTGGTGATTTTAAATCAATTCCCAAATCTTTAGCTTTTGCAATAACTTCATTGCTATTTGCTCCTGCTTCTTCTGCAATTTCGTACACTCTTACGTTATCTGACATGCGTTAATATCTCCTTAAGTTGTCCTATGTAGTCGTCTTTGTTTTTACACTCTTTATAAAATGATTTTTCAATCTTTTTGTAATCTTTTTGATTGCTTTGCATATTTAAAATAATATTTATACAATCATTACAGATATAAAAACTTCTACCATTTCCATCAAATGATATAAGTTTTTTATCTTTACACATTAAACGTAACATTTCAGTTTGTTTCAATTTAACTCTACAACAAACACAAGTACGTATAGGTTTTTTCAAAATAGTCAATATTATACCTAAATATATCTTAATTTAGTAGAATTAATCGTCTACTCTAATCCCTTCGTTATCAAAGTGTGACGATATCACTTTAAAATGAGGGAATTTTTTTCTTAATGCACTTTCTATTCTCTGACAATCTTCTTTATAACAAATCGAGAATAACGTAGAACCTGAACCTGATAAAGTACTCATCAACGAACCATTTTGTAATGAAGTTTTTTGCACATCAAAAAGTTCTGGCATTTGCTTCATTCTATACTCTTGATGTATTTTATCCATTGATGCTATTTTTAACATATCCCAACTTTCACTCATAAATGCTGCTGTTAATAAAGATGAATGAGATATATTAAAAACTGTGTCATCTTTTGAGTATTTGTAAGGAAGAGCTTTCCTTGCAAGTTGAGTTGAAATTGGTCTATTTGGAATTACAACTATTGCTTTTAAAGTATTTGGCATATTTTTTTTCAAAAAATTAACTTCATTGTCTTTAACTGTAGCCACATTAAAACCTCCCATAACAGCAGGAGTGATATTATCTGGATGGTTTTCATAAGCAAGTGCTAAATTTAAAAGTTTATTCTTAGGTAACTTTATACCTTCTATTGCATAAGCACTTGCTATTGCACTAACAATAACTGCCGATGAACTTCCAAGTCCTCTGGAAAGTGGTATTTCATTTGTAAATTCAAACCTAAAATGTCTTTTTTTATGTGATAAATTAAAATAGAAATCATTAAAGATTGATATAAACATATTATTATCTTTTAGTATCGGGTTGTTTGCACCCTCACCTTTTAATGAAACACTATGAAATTTTGATGGTTTAATTATTACTTGATTTTTAAGCGCAATTGCTAAACCTAAACTATCAAAGCCTGGTCCTAAATTAGCACTAGTTGCTGGAACACTTATTCTCACTACTTTCCTTTTATACAGCAGGTAAATTATATATTGGTAATGTCTCTAAAGTATATTTTAAATCATTTAGAACATTTGGTAATTTAAAGTCGTGTATTTTACAGTTATTTTCTAAAAAATCTACTTTAACGACTTCATTTTCATTTATAAAATACTTTTTACCTAATGCTTTAATCGGAGAATTTTTATTAAATTGAAAACCACTACAAGCTTTTAAAGGTATGTTTTTAGTAATACTAATTGTTTTTAAAAATACATAAGCAACCTTTATTGCCATATATGAACCAGGTGTATTTACATAATATATTGTCTCAACAGAATATTTTTTCAAAATTTCATCAAATAAAACTGGTAAAATATCTGATGTCATTCCATTATTCTCATAAGTTTTGATTAATTGTTTATCTTCATATATCCCAATTAATAGTGGGTTAGATATTGTTATTACTAAAACTTCAATCAATTACACCCTTTAAACTTCCACTTTTGAATATGCCATTTCAAATACCTCTGCCTCAGTTGAAGCTTCTTCTAAATCTATGATTTCATAATTTGCTTCATCTTCATAAAGTTTTTTTGTAAGTAAATGATTTAAATGATGACTTCCTGCATGTGCATCATATTCACCAACTAATGTATAACCCAATAAAGCCATATCACCAATTGCATCTAAGATTTTATGTCTTACAAACTCATCATCATATCTTAAACCTTCTGGATTTAAAACTTTTGTTTGATCTAACACTATAGCATTTTCCATACTACCACCAAGAGCCAAACCAACACTTCTTAAATATTGTACCTCATGTAAAAAACCAAATGTTCTGGCACGACTTATATTCTCTTTATATTCTGCTATTGAATAATCAAAGTGAAAATCTTGTTTTCCTATTACAGGGTGTTCAAAATCAATAGAAAAATCATATATTATATGACTTGATGGTTTTAATGCAACTCTTTTCCCTTCAGGTGTTGTTACTTCAACCTCTTTTTTTATTTTAATAGCTTTTTTTGAAGCATTTAACTCTTTTATACCTGCTTCATCAATTAACATACAATATCCGGAAGAACTTCCATCAAGTACAGGAACTTCATCATTATCAATTACAACTCTTAAATTATCAATTCCATAGGCATATACAGCAGACAATAAGTGTTCTATTGTTGAAATAACAACATTATCTTTACCAATAACTGTTGCCATTTTTGTATCAACTACATTTTCTATTTTAAGAGGAATAGTTATACCAACATCACTTCTATAAAAGATTATTCCCATATTAGAATCCAATGGTTCTAATCTCATTTTTACTGGTACTCCTTTATGAAGCCCTATTCCTACAATCTCTACACTTTTTGCAATCGTTCTTTGTCTCATTTACTATTTATTACCTTTTTAGCATCACTTAAAATATCAGTTATTCTGGTTTTAATCCAATTTTTATCCATCCATTCAATAGGATTCACTTCAATTCCTTGAACTAAAACTCCAAAATGTAAATGATCTCCAAAAACTGCACCTGTACTTCCTGTATGTGCTATTTTTTGTCCCCTATTTAAATGTTCACCCTCATTTACTAAAAATCTACTTGTATGTGCGTAAAGTGACTGTAAACCAAATCCATGATCAACAATTAATGTATTTCCATAAATACCCAAATAATCACTAAATATTACATTTCCACTATTTGATATCGTGACTGGTGCATGTTTTATACTTGCCCAATCCATACCTAAATGCCAAGCTTCATCAACTTTTTGATTATCATAATAATAGTTTCTTCTTTCTGCAAAACCTGCAAATGTTTTTGAGTTTTTTAATCTTCTAAAAGGTTTTATATTTAAATTGCTCACCATTTCTCTAGACATATTTTGTAAAGCAACTTCTCTTATCTTACTAACATTGTTATTTCTTAATTCTCTATTTTGTTTTACAAAAATTTCTGTATTGTTACTTGGAATTTCCATATTACTTTGTTGGAGTACTGGAATTGAAACTTTATCTATAAAGTTTTCAGAAATTTTTATATTATCTTTTTTAATTACTAAATCTTTAATATATAAAGGAACTTTTGTAATAGTTTTATTTTTTGCTTTATCAACTACAATTAAATTTACTCTATCAAACTCTTCAATATCCACAGGCCAAGCAATAATAGCTACATAATAATTCTCTTTTAAATATGGAATCAATTCAAATCTATACTTATCATTAAAAGAGATATAAAAGTCATCTAGATTTTGATCTTTTACTTCAACTACTACGGCAGCACTTCCACCTTTTTTTATATTGTATGAATTTCTAATTACATTTGCTATTGGTCTAGTTCTATCGATAACTAGATTAAAGTTTTTTACTGTTTTATTCCCTTTAAAAAAATTCCAATTACTATTATCTACTACTTCAATTATTAATTGTAACTGTTCAACACCTTTTTGCAAATTTATACCATCAAGTTGTAAATTTAAATCTTGAAGTTTTGAGTTTACTATCTCATTTTTAATCAAGATATTTTGCACTCCATCAGAATAATATATCTTATAAGATTTTATACCACTTTCATCATTTAGTTTTATATTTAATTTATCTTTTAAATTCCAATAACCATTTGTTTCTAACTCTACAGTTGGATTGTTTTTTTCAAATTTTGGGGAAAAATATATAAATACACCTGCTGCTACTACTAAAAGTAAAATTGTAACTACTAATATATTTGTTAAATTATTCTTTTGTCGTCTCAAGAATCTCCTTTAATACTATTTGTCTTGCTTCATCTATATCTAATGTTTCAATAGAACATCCAGCGGCATTTACATGACCACCACCATCAAATTTTTTTGCTACTGCTGAAACATCAATAGAGCCTTTTGATCTAATTGAAACTCTAACTTTATCATCTGTAATTCTTAAAAAAAATGCAATTTTTACAATAGATATACTTAATACCATATCTAAAACCACTTCTGTATCTCTTGGATGCGCACCACTATCTTTTAACCATTGTGGTCTAGCAACTATTGATGCTACTGTTCCTTCTTTATAAAGTTCTAAACTATCCAATACCCTTGGTATTGCTCTATATTTTGCTAAAGAATCACGTCTTACAAGTCTATTTGCAATCCAAGAAGGATTTGCACCACACTTAACTAAAAAATTTACCTTTTCAAATGTTTCCTCATCACATCTACTAATTGTAAATGCCAAAGAATCATCATATATTCCAACATAAAGTGAAGTTGCAGTATTTTTTGTAATATATAAACCATTATATTTGAAAAAATCATATACAACTTCAGCTGTTGAACTTTTTTGATAATTTACTATATTTACAGTTCCAAAATTATCATTAGATTTATGGTGGTCAAAATTAATTAAAGGGATATTTTCATCAACTTCAAATCCAAATCTATTTTTACTTCCACAATCAACACTTATAATCAAATCAAAAAATTTTGGTAAAATATTTGTGATTTTTTCATATCTTTCGATGAAGTCCAAATTTCGGGGCAAATTATCACTTATATTAAAAACTTTATGCTTTATTTTATTCTCTGCCAAAAAATTTGATATTGCCAGTGCAGAAGATATTGTATCTGCATCTGGATTAACATGAGTTATTATTAAGATATATCTACTTTTTTCGATTAAATCCAATGCATCTTTATATGAAGATAAATCCAGTTTATTGTCCACTATAAAATCTTTTTTCATCTTTCAATTATGCCTTAGTTTCATTAACAAATAGTAAATACTTTTTTAATCAAATTTCATTGAGAAATCTAACCAAGTAGCTTGATGGATTATACTTCCACTACTTAAAGCATCCACACCTGTTAAGGCATATTCTCTAACTGTTGATAAAGAGATATTTCCACTAGCTTCTAACAATACATGAGGGTGTTCTTTATCTCTGAAAGAAACTACATCTTTAATCTGTTCAGTTGTCATATTATCACACATTATAATATCAGCACCAGCTTCCATAGCTTCTCTTACTTGTTCAAAAGTTTCACACTCTATCTCGATTTTTGTAACCCATGAGATTCTTTTTCTTGCATTTTTAATAAAAGATTTTAAATCATTTATTGTTCTTAAGTGAGTATCTTTAAGCATAAGACAATCATCTAAACCCAACCTATGATTTATTGCTCCACCAATTCTACTTGCATATTTTTCAAAATCTCTAAGTTGGGGTCTAGTTTTTCTTGTATCCAATAAAGCAACATTTAAATCTTCAATTTGAGATGCAAATCTATTTGCCATAGTTGCTATACCACTTGCATGTTGTAACATATTTAAAAAAGTTCTTTCACTTGATAAAAGAATAGAGGCTTTACCCTCAAGTTTTGCAATAATATCGCCTTTTTTTAACACTTCACCATCATGTTTCAAAAACTTACATTCAAATTTTTCTGTTTTGGCTAAAGCTTTTGCATAGATTTCACCAGCAAGTATTCCATCATCTTTAGAGATTACTTTTGCAGTGAATTTTCCTTTAGGTGCTATATCAAAGAATAAATCACCTCTACCATTATCTTCAATGATAGCATTTTTAACAAACTTTTTAATATTTATCATACTTCAAACATCCTCTCTAGTGCTACTTTTGCCCATTTTATTACATTTTCATCTACATTTATTAAAGTTTCTTCATTTATAGTATTATCTTCTATTGATTTAAGTGTTTTATATACATCTTCTAATGTTGTTTCGTTCATGGTAGGACATTCAGGTTTTGTTGAACTTAATATATATGTATTTTTTTCTCTAAGTCTATTTACCATATTGTACTCAGTACCAACTGCAATTTTTTGATCAAGTGGTAATTCTTTTATATATTCTATCAATTGAGAAGTTGAACCAACAAAATCTGCCATATCACAAATTGCTGGATCACACTCTGGATGAACAGCAATTAAAATATCAGGATATTTATTTCTATAAAACTCTACATCTTCTGTTGTAAATAATTGATGAACAGAACAAAATCCATTGTAACAAATTATATCAGCATCTTTTAAATTTGTTCCATCACCTACAACAGCAGATTTAAGATTTAATGATTTTGCAAAGTTTTGTCCTAAGCATCTATCAGGAACAAAAAAGATTTTTTTCCCTGATTCTAAACCTTTTTGAATAATTTTATATGCATTTGAAGAGGTACAAACCATACCACCCATTTGTCCAACTTTTGCTTTTACGGCAGCACTAGAATTTATATATGTAATAGGTAAAATATCTTCATTTGGTATACCTGCATTATTTATCTGTTTTAAATTCTCTTCAAAATAACCTTCATCAATCATTCTAGCCATGGCACAACATGCTATCTTTGGCATCAAAACTACTTTTTCAGGACTAAGTACTTTTACACTTTCCCCCATAAAGCCAACTCCACAAAACACAATATATTTTGAAGAAGTTCGTTTAGCTTTTTTTGCCAATTCTAAAGAGTCACCTGTAATATCAGCCAACTCAAACACTTCATCTCTTTGATAAAAATGAGCTACTAAAGTAACATCTAACTCTTTTTTCAGTCTTAAAATTTCTTCTTTAAAATTCAAAGTTAACCTTTAAAAATCTATGATTATAATAATTAAACGGGAATATAACAAAATTTTAGTTATAATCATCTTTACCAAAATTTTTATCTAAGGTTTTAAATGGATTTTTTATTAAATTTCAACATCTTATTTTATATCATAGCTTATGTAGCTGGTTCTATACCTTTTGGATTACTATTAGCAAAAATTTTTGCAAATGTAAACATAAAAGAAGAGGGAAGTAAAAGTATTGGAGCAACAAACGTTTTAAGAGTTGTAAAACAAACAAACCCTAAATTAGCTAAAAAACTGAGTGTTGCAACAGTAATATTAGATGCTTTAAAAGGTGCAATAGTACTTTTAATAGCATTAGCATTAGATGCTTCAAGTTCTACTTTATGGGCTATTGCTGTATTAAGTGTATTAGGACATTGTTATTCAATATTTTTAGGATTAGAAGGTGGCAAAGGAGTTGCAACTGGACTTGGTGTATTTTTAGTACTTATTCCAATACCAACATTAATAGGAGCAATTGCTTGGATTTTTGGTGCAAAAGTTCTTAAAATCTCATCTTTATCATCACTTCTTGGTCTAACTACTGCTGTGATTGCTGCAATTATTTTAAATAATGGTTTAGATGTAGGGAGTAATGCTCCTATGTATTTTATTGCATTTATTATCTATTATAAACATATCCCAAATATTGTAAGACTTATTAAAGGAGAAGAGAGAAAAGTTATTTAAACCATAACTTTTCTTTCAAATATTTATGAAAATTTGTATTGAAAACTTAACCTTTTATACAATAATTGGTATTCTTCCCTTTGAAAGAGAAGTTGCTCAAAAAGTTGTAATAAATATCTCATTTAAGTACAAATTTAAAAACTCTGATTCTTTTATTGACTATTCAATAGTTGCAAAACAGATAGAAGATATATTTAAAAAAGAAAAATTTGAACTACTAGAAGATGCAATTATCTTTTTAAATAAATTTTTAAAAGATACTTACCCTATAAAAAAATTAAAAATAAAAGTTAGCAAACCAAATATTTTAACAAATTGTATAGTTTCTTTAAAAAATAATTGAAGATAAAAAAAGATAATTTAAAAGTTAACTTAAATTTCTCATCAACTACCTTCATTAGGCTGAATTTAAGAAAACTTTAATATTTACTCATGTAGAATTTGTCTAACGGTCTACTGGAAAAGTACCTAAGAATTTTATTTTTAGGTTGTTCGCGCGTCCAGTTCACTGATTTAAATTTCGAAATTTTAGGAGAACAAATGAAAAAATTCGCAAAAATGAGTTTAGTAGCTGCTCTTGCAGTAGCTGGTTTAACAACTGCTAACGCAAAAGATTTAACTGAAGCAATTAAAGGTGTAGATGTAACTGGTACAGTTGCTTATAGATATGAAGAAGCTTCATCTCAAACTACTGCACAAGAAGGTGATAACTATTATAACGCTGTTATGGATATGGTTGTTCCTGCTGGTGACGATTTCTCTATGGGATTATCTTTCCAAGCTGGTATTGCTAAATTAGACCATACTTTAGCTGGTCAATCTTCTGGTTCAACAAATGTTGTTTTAACTGGTGCTAACTTTACTTATGCTGGTATTGCAAATACAACTATTACTGCTGGTTTACAAGCTATTCCTACTCCATGGACTGTAGCTTCTGATGCTATGGGTACTACTCACTCTGGAACTGGTATCTTAGCTCTTACTACTCAAGGACCTGTTACTTTAGCTGGTGCATATTTCAATGATACTGATATTGCTGCATTAGGTGCAGGTCAAGATATCTGGGTTATCGGTGCAATCGCTAACATCGCTGGTGTTAACGTAGATGCATGGTATGCAGATGCAAGAGATGTATTAGATTCATATACTTTATCTGCAGCTTATAAATTAGATTTAGATGCAGCTAAAATTGCTATGGGAATCAGATATACTGAATTAGAATTAGATGGTTCTAATGCAGATCAAGAAACTGTTCATGGTTATGTTAAATTAACTGCTGGTATGTTTGACGCTTCAGTTGCATATGGTGAAAATGGATCTGATGGTGGTCTAGTAGCATTTGATGGTTCTGCTAAAACTACTATGGAAGGTTGGAATACTGCACTTGGTTCAGCTGCTGACGAAGAATTCTTAAAATTAAGCGTTGGAGCAAAAGTATTACCAGCATTACACGTATCATTAAACTACAATGATCAAGATAAAGCAGATATTAACGAAACTTATGTACAAGTTAAATATCAAGCAACTAAATCATTAGCTACTTATGTTAGACTTGGTGAATTAGATGTTGCTGGTAACGATGGTTCAGCTGGAAGAGTTCACGTACAATACTCTTTCTAATCATCTGATTAGTTAATCTACTAAACTTACTTAAGGCTAGAAGTTCTACTTCTAGCCTTTTTTTATGCACTTTTAACTTTATTACTTATAACTAAATATATTTATGATAAAATCTTGAAAACTTTTATAAGGATTCATATCTTGAATAAAAAATTACTATTTTTAATCTTAAGCTCAATAACACTGTTTGCAGAAACTACAATGTGTTATAAAGAAAATGTTACATCTATATCTAATATTGAGAATATTAAATTAGATGGGGGAAAATGCGAAAGTCAAAACTCTTTAAATGAGATGAAAGAAGCAGGATGGAATGTTGATGATATAAATATCTCTAAAGGTAGTTCAGGAATGAATTATATCTACATATTAAAAAATGAGAAACAATATAATGCTGCAGATATAGAAAATATTGAACAAAAAATTCTTCAAAAATTAGAAAACAGAAAAGTTGAAGATGAAAAAAGAAGAATTGAAGAGATTAAAATCAAGATGTCTAGAGAAGGTAAAATAAAATATGTAAAAAAATGCCAATCTTGTCATGGTGAAAAGGCTGAATTGAAAGCTTTAGGTACATCAAGACCATTAGTAACATTAAATTTAGATCAAATGATAACATCAATTCACGAATATCAAAGACATGCAAAAGACAATGGTAATGGAGTTGTTATGACACCATATGCAAAATCAATTAATGAAAGAGATATAAAAAATATCTATTCATATATTTTAACACTTAAGCCTGAAGAAAAGAAGGAAGACAAATAATTTATGGATGCATATGAATATAGTGAACTTCTAAAACTTCTTAATAAAAAATTAGAAAATATAAAAGGTATTTTAAAACCTGAAAGTCTAAATATAAGACTAAAAGAGATCGAAGAGATTGAATCATCACAAGACTTTTGGTCAGATGTTGACAATGCAACAAAGATAGGAATTGAAAAAAATAGAATTCTTAGTAAATTAAGTAAATTCAATAAAGCAAATGATTCCTTATCTGGTACAAATGAACTTTATGAACTAGCTAATGAAGAAAAAGATGAAGATACTTTTGAGATGTTATATGAGGAAGCTAGTGATTTATCAAACTTAATTAAATCAACAGAAATCTCTGTTATGTTAAGTTCTCCTGAAGATGCTTCTAATGCAATAGTGTCAATTCATCCAGGAGCTGGTGGTACTGAATCACAAGATTGGGCTAGTATACTTTATAGAATGTATCTAAGATGGGCAGAAAGGCAAAATTTTAAAGTAGAGCTTTTAGACTACCAAGATGGTGAAGAAGCTGGTATAAAAGATGTATCTTTAATAATTAAAGGTGAAAATGCTTATGGATACTTAAAAGCAGAAAATGGTATTCATAGACTAGTTAGGATTTCACCATTTGATTCAAATGCAAAAAGACATACATCATTTGCTTCTGTTATGGTAAGTCCAGAGATAGATGATAATATCGATATTGAAATTGAAGAAAAAGATTTAAGAATTGATACATATAGGGCAAGTGGAGCTGGTGGACAACATGTTAATAAGACTGAATCAGCAATTAGAATTACACACATTCCAACAAATATTGTTGTTCAGTGTCAAAACGATAGATCTCAACATAAAAATAAAGCAAGTGCCATGAAAATGTTAAAATCAAGACTTTATGAATTAGAACTTGAGAAACAAAAAGCTGCTAGTGATGGAATCGAAAAAAGTGAAATTGGTTGGGGGCATCAGATACGTTCATATGTTTTACAACCCTATCAACAAGTAAAAGATACAAGAAGTGGTATTGGTTACTCAAATGTAGATGCTATCTTAGATGGAGATATAACTAAAATAATTGAGGATGTATTAATAGCTACTTCTAAATAATAATTTAGGGTTTTATCCCTAAATTATATTAAAATGAATATGTAATGTTTGCATATACTTTATCAAAATCACCACCATTATCTTTGTCATCATAACTAACATATACTACAGCAGCTGATAACTCTTCTGTAAAGCTATATTCACCAATTAAGTTTAATTCATCTGCATCGCCTGCAGCAGTTTCAGTTGTAGCATATAAAGCTGTTAATGTCAATCCAGAAAAATCATATGATAAACTTCCATATACAGTTTTTTCATCTGCACCATATGCATATCCTGCTTCATCCATAGGGTTCATATTATCACCATATGCTGGGATACTACCAGCTCCTGCTGTATCATCAGTTCCAATATATCCTAACGATGCTGCTAAACCTGCAATATTTGCTCTTGCTTCTAAGTTATAAATTTCACCATCACTTCCCATATCTTCACTTGATGCAGCATAATGAGCAGTTAATCCAAACATATCTGTATCATAAGAAGCTTTTAACCCATAAAAATCTGCTACATCAGGAGCAGAATAAAAATAAGGATTAAGTTCAATATTTTCAATCCCACTATATTTTACATCTAATACATATGCACCATCTTCTGTTATCTCTTCAAAATCTGCTGTAGTATCAAATCCAATTTCTGCTTGTCTATCTGTGTATCCTAAAATTATAGTTGTATCTGGAATTGAAGTTATTCCTGCAACTACTGATTCATTATAATCACCTAACCACTCTAAATCTATCTCTTGTCTACCTACTGAGATAAAAAAATCACTATTCGCATATTTTATTGCTGCTGTATGCATAATTGCATCATTTGCATAAGCACCATCATAGTCTCCATCATTTTCTTCACTAATTTCTGTTTGCGCTCTAAAGCCTACAGCTGCACTAAAACCATTTATACTATCTGTCTCAAAACCTAATCCCATTGATGCAGATGAGAAACCTACATCAGAACCAGAATCAATATCTGAATTTTCATAATAGGCTGTTATATCTCCAGTTGTTGTTCCTTTTGCAAAAGCATCTTTAATACTTGTTGCATCTGCATACATATTTGTTGTTAATAATATTGTACTTGCAAGTAGGCTAATTTTTATTGTTTTATTCATTTTGTGTTTCCTTGTTTTAATTTATAACTCGCGCTTAGTTCACTAAAAGAACAAATAATAATAACACTAATAAGAATTTATATCAATAATTGTATGTATATTTACTAAACAAATCATTATATATAATAGTGATATCAATTATCAGTATAATATTATCTAATTAAAAATAAATTTTTTATTAATTTATCTATTACAAATTGTTTTATATGGGCAGTATTGACAAGTAGCAGTATTATCACACTTCTCAAAGCTTACTTTTTTAGTATTTAGTTGATTGAATTTTTCTGATAATATTTCAATTTTTTCATGAAGCATACTCTCTTCTATCAATGTTAAATTATATAAATCGTAATAATAAGTTTTTATACTTTCCACTTTAAAAAGTTCTTTTATGGCAATATAATAAAACTCCAATTGAAAATCAGTAGAGTCTACATAGGTTCTTTTAGTACTAACAGTTAAATTTTTCGACGTTTTATAATCAATCACTATTATTTCATCATCATTTAAATCTATTCTATCTATTGTTCCTTTTATTTTAATGCCATTAAAATCAACAAGAAACTGCTTTTCTAATTCTAAAATTTTTATATTTTTATCATTAATTCTTTTAGCTTCCAAATTATAGAATTCTATTAATTTTTTCTTCCAAACTTCCAATTCAAAATTTAAAAAATTTGATTCAATCTTTTTTGAATTAAATATTTCAATCAATTTTTTTTCACTTAAATTTTCCAAATTAAAAAACTCTTCCAAGGTATTATGTATTATATTTCCAAGCTCATATCCTTTTGGTAATAAAGATAAATCATGTTCTTTTATATTTAATATATAATTTAAATAATACTTTCTTTTACACTCTAAAAACTCTTTTAAAGATGTTGCACTCCAAACTCTTTTTGATAAATCAATATCTAGTTCTATTTCATCATCATAATGTGAAATATTGTTATTATTATATAATATATGTTTATACTCATTGTCATATGTTTTTTCATCTATATTTTTTTTAAACAATTTTGATGCAAATCTTGAAATTTGTTGATTTTCATTTCTTACATATGAAATAAAAACATATTTTGAATTTGAAATTAATCTTTCATAATAATATTTTTGAAGATTTTCTCTATCTATTGATGTTGGAAGATTAACCATTGATTTAATATTTGTTGATAAAAATTTGTCTTTTATACTTCTTTTAGGAATAAAACCCTCGTTGAAATCACATATTATTACTGCATCTAATTCTAACATACGACTTTCTAATAGGCCCATTACAGTAATTTTTCCAGAATTAATATCATCAACACTCATTTGTGAGATTTTCTGAAATAATATTTTGAAAAACTCTTTTACATAAATAGTATCTTTTGATAAAAAAATAATCTTCTTAATACGATATTTAATCTCATCAAATTTTTCTATAATCTCTTTATGCGTTTCAAAATTGACTATATATTGAGTTATTGATTCAAAACTCTCAATTGTAAGTTTATTATTCCATAATGACTTAATTTTTTTATCAACATCATTCAAATCCAAATTTAAGAATATTAAACTGTTGATATTTTTGATTTCACCTTCATTAATATATTCATATATTGCATCTAATATTTTGTAAATTTTACTATTTTTAATCTCTTTTCCCATAGCGAAGTTAAAGTAATTTTCATAATCAAATAAATTAATTGTACTTGCAAACTTTTCATCTGGCAATATAAGTGCAATCTTTGAGGGATCTAATCCAATATTAATCAACTCAACAATGCTACTTTTGATATATGCAATCTGATTTATTCTAGAAGAAAAAGCTTTTATATCAATATTTTCATTATCTATTAAAGGTTCTTTATTTAATATAATTTTTTTATTTATATCAATTTTATATCTATAATTTTCTTCTAAATTTAATCCAAAATTTAAAAACTTTTCAATTGATTTTCTATTGTATTGATTAAATGAGAAACTAACAAAAAATGGGATTTTATTGCTAATATCTTCTATTATATTAAATTCAAAATTTGTAAAATACCCTTCAAAATAAAAGTTGATTGATTCAAATTGGTTTATATATTCATAATTGATTTTATAGTGTAAATAAGTATTGATTTTATCTATTGCATTATTTTTTTCTAATATATTAATATAGTTTTTATATATCTCTTTTAGTATATTTAAATGTTCTATATAAAATTCATAAGTATCTTTTGAACTTATTTCATCTATTAAGATACCTTCACTTGACAACTCCAAAAAAAATCTATAAATATAATCATATTGTTTTAAAAATTGTGAAAATGTTTTGGAAATTCCAAGAAGATTTAAATCTATATTTTTGACAGCTTCACTAAGATATAAAAACTTCTCATCTTCATCTACTATCTTTTTACCATCAAAATAAATTGATTTTTTAAAAAATTCATCTATTGTTAATATAGTAGGTAAGAGTGTATTACAATTTTTATTAGTATATATATACTCTCTTACCTTTCTAGAGGTAGGAAAAACTAAAAGCTGATTTAGTTTAGATTGCATTTGATTTTATAAAAAAGTATCCTGTGTCATTTTTAACTTTAAAAACACCGCTAATATTCCAATTACCTTTATAAGGTAATTTAAATTCAAATTTAGAATTAATATTTGTTGAACTTTGTTTATCATTATTAAATTCTATATTGTTATTGTCATTTGTAGGTCTATAAACACTAAATTCCATTTTTACATCATCAACTATTTTATCAGTTGTTTTTTCTTTTATTTGAACAGTAATTGTATTAATACCAATATTAAATATATTTTTATGATTTGATTTTTCTTCTATCACTCTTTGAGATAAAAACATATCAGTAAATATCAAATTAAATTTATTTTTATTTATAGTAATAATAAAATTATATTTACTCAAAAATTTATTATTTGATTCTACAATGTCATTATAATCTTTATCTAACTCATGATATGACTTTAAAAGTGTTTTATCTTCATGAACTGGAGTATTAACTGCTGAATAAATAGTCCATACAATCATAGAAAATACAAAAGAAAATATTCCTATAAAAAATAATGGCCAGTAATTTCTTTTCATATAAAATCCTATTTTTTTCTTCTTAAAACTGCAAAAGTATAAAGTAAAATACCAACTAATACTAAAGAATACATAAACACTTTCCAAATTGTTCCAGCAACTTTTCCAGAACTTCCAATGCTAGATTCTAGTTTTATATTTTTAGACTCAGCAATTGTATCTGCTATTGCAGCATATCCATTTAGTATTGCAGCACTAGCTTTTGCAAATGTGCTATTCTTATCTTTTGAAGCCAATAATGGTACAACATATCCATTTAAAATATCATTTTTATCTATAACTTCTTTCATTTTAGAAGATACAATTAAATTTACATGAGTATCCTCAACTGACATAGTTAATAATACATAAGGCTTTGTCAATGATTTTTCTATTTCAGATTCATAATTTTTTATATATTTAATTTTATCTTGAATTGTAATATTTTTTTGAAGATTTAAAGATTTTTTAGCATAAACATATATGTTAACCGACAACTTTTCTTTAGCTTCAGCACCAATTTGATTTATTTTTGTAATAGCTCTTGGATCAATTAATCCATCATCACTAAGTACAAAGTTGCTTGCATTTAAATTATTAAATAAAAAAAGTAGCAGTAAAAATACTGCTACTTTAAAATCTTTTAAGTTATTCATTAACCAACAAATACTCTAGTTGAATCAAAAAAAGCTAAATATGCAGAAAGTACTGCAGATACCAATAATAATAATCCTATAACTTTATCCATTTTACTCTCCCTTATTTACCAGAACCAACTAAAGTATACTCTTTATGATTATCTGGACTATTAGCTTTTAATCCATTTAACTCTTGGTTGATTTTATAATAATTTTGTGCTTCTCTTTGTTGAACTAGCACTGAATTAAATACTAAAACTGCTAAGATAGTTAAAAGTAAAACAGTTGCTATTAACATTCCAGTGATTCCACTTAAAGAGAATAAACCTCTTTCGTTATCATTCATTTGCGAATTTCCAGCCATTTTACTCTCCTAAACTTTGAATATAAGCAGCTACTGCTTTTTCTTGAGTTGGATTTAGTCTACCTTTAAAGTTTGGCATTATACCAATACTTCCCTTTTTACCATTTTCTAATACTGCACTTACTAAAGACTCATCATAAGCTTTAATATTTGGTCCAACATAAGCAATACCTGCACCATCAGCGCCATGACATCCTGCACAAACAGCACCAAATGCTTCAGGTTGTTCACCTTTAAATCCACTTGCAACATAAGTAGATACTGCATCAATATCAGCTTGCTCAGTTAACATCATAGGAGGCATTCCACCTGGATATACTGTTTTTAAGTTGTTTGAACCATTTTTAATCACGTATTCAACTTGTTCTTTTGCCATTCTAGCTGTTAAATTTTGAGCTTTACCATTAATACCCTCAGCATCAACACCATGGCAAGGTGCACATTGTACTAAGAATATAGATTGACCCATATTTACTAAAGTTTCTTTTGATGGATTTTCCCATTTTGAAGTAAATTTAGAGTTATACTCATTTACTTCATCATTCCATTGACCAATTTGAGAGAAACCATTTGTTGGATATCCAATAGTCCAGTACCAAAGTAACCAAACAATTGTTCCAATAAATGCTAATCCCCAACCTGAAGGAATTGGATTTTTATACTCACCAATACCATCCCATCTTTCTTCTGCTAGTTCACCACTTGCAGTGTCATTTTTAATTTGATTTACATATTTAAGTGCAACAAATACAGTAATTGTAATAATTGCAATAGCACCTAAAAATGTTAAACTATTAATATAGTCATCACTGTTAAACGCATCACCCGCAACAAAGTAAGTTCCTGCAATTAAAGCGATGATAAGAATAATTCCACCTATAACCATAGACTTCATATTATATCTCCTTCTCTTTTTTCTCGTTTTCTTCTTTTCTTTTTTCGAGAGGATCAGATTCTATTGAGTCATCATGTACAAGATTAGAATATTTTTCAAAATCTCTTTCACCTTTCTTATCTCTTTTATAAATAGAGTAAGCATAAGAATAAAATAGTATAAAAACTATCAAGATTAAGAAAAATTTAGCATAACCTTGTATCGTCAATAGTGTCTCTTGATCCATTTTAACCTCTTATTTTAAAGAATTTAAATATGCAATTAATGCAACTATTTCAGGAACTTGACCGTTTGCTACGGCATCTTTAACAGCTTGGTTTTTCATATCTGCTGCAATAGCTTTTGCATCTTCTTTTGCTTTTGCAATTGCAGTTTCATATTCACCTAACTCAACGTCAATTTTTCCATCACCATTAATATCTACATCATATGGAGTATTGAATACAGTTTTTACTGTATAAGCCTCTGCATATGCAGTATCTAAATCAGCAATATTTGTGAACTGATGTGGATATGCTGGCATTACAGTTCCAGGTACAACTGAAGCTGGGTTCATCATATGATTCTCATGCCAGTCTGTAGTTCTATAGTTACCAACTCTTAATAAATCTGGACCAGTTCTTTTAGAACCCCATAAGAAAGGTCTATCATAAGCATACTCTCCAGATAATGAATACATACCATATCTATCTGTTTCAGATTTAAATGGTCTAATTAATTGTGAGTGACAAGCATTACATGAATCTTTTATATAAACATTTCTACCTGCTAACTCTAACACACTGTAAGGTTTTGTACCAACTGTAGGTCTTGATTGTTTTGCAAAATCAGGAATAACTTCAATAATCCCTGCAAAAGCAATAAATACGAATACTAATACCGCAAAGAAAAACGGTCTTTGTTCAAACCAATGAAACATAATAATCCCCTCCTTCTTACGCAGCTACTGGCGTTGCATTTACTGGTTCTTTATCAAGTACTCTACCTGCTGTTGCAGTTTTGTACATGTTGTATGAGAACATAAAGAATCCGATTAGGTACATTAACCCACCAACTGCTCTAATTGTATAATATGGTTTTAATACAACAACTGTATCAATAAATGAATAAACTAATGAACCATATTCATCATAAGCTCTCCACATCATACCTTGTGTAATACCTGCAATCCACATTGATGTAAAGTAAAGTACAATACCAGTTGTTTGTAACCAGAATTGTGTATCCATCAATGATTTAGAATAGATCTCTCTACCATAAATTCTTGGTGCCATATGGAATAATGCAGCCATAATCATAAATACAACCCAACCTAATACACCATCATGTACGTGACCTGGAATCCAGTCTGTAAAGTGCGCAATCGCATTTACTGATTTAATAGATTGAATTGGTCCTTCGATTGTTGATAACATATAGAATGTTGAAGCTAGAATCATAAACTTAATTAATGTATTTGTTTGTAATTGTTGCCACTCACCTTTCATAGTTAAAAGCATATTAATAGCAGATCCCCATGATGGTAAAATTAATACAACAGACATAACAGAACCCATAGTTTGCATCCAGTCAGGAACTGTAGAATAAACTAAGTGGTGTCCACCTGCCCATAGGTAAACAAATAATAATCCCCAGAAAGCTAAAATAGATAGCTTATAAGAATAAACATTTTGACCTGATTCTTTTGGTAAGAAATAATAGATCATTGCAATAATAGGAACAGTAAATACGAACCCAACTGCATTATGCCCATACCACCATTGAACTAAAGCATCATTTGTTCCTGCATACATAGATACAGAGTGAATCCATGAACCATATCCAGATACTAAGTATGTTGGTACTTCCATATTGTTAAACAAATATAACATTGCAACAGCTAAGAATCCAGCAATATAATACCAAACAGAGATATATAAAGTTCTTTCTCTTCTAATTCCTATTAAACCAAAAATAGAGATACCATATAAAACCCACCAAACAACAACTAAAAGGTCTAATGGCCACTCTAATTCTGCATATTCTTTAGAAGTAGTAATCCCCATAAAAAGTGTTACAACTGCTAAAAGAATTGTTATGAAGTATAGTAAAAAATGTAACTTTGCTACACCCATTAAAAAAGGTGATTCTTTTAAAGATACCTTTAATACTCTTTGACCTACATAATACCATGTTGCAAAGATACCGCTAAGAGTAAAACCAAATGCTACACCATTAGTGTGTAAAGGTCTTAATCTACTGAAAGTACCATATTCCCCTGCTAAGTTATTTAACTCAGGAAATGCCAATTGAAATGCTAGTACAACACCAATTGTCATACCAATGATACCAAACAGAATTGTTGCAAATGTAAACGCTTTTGTAATTGAGTAATCATACTCGATTTGTGCACCGTTTTGCATCAATCTCCTCCTACTAAATTTTTTTACAAGTCACTTTTTTTGTCACTTATTAGCAAAATATTAACTAATATGCCATAAATTTAAGCTTAATATTTGAATTTTTTTTTTAAGTTTACTTTAATGTTGTAACTCTTTTGTAATATTGTCTATTTATAGTTTTTTAGGGCTTGTTCAGATTCTCTTTTTAGTGTTTTTTGCTTTAAATCATCCCTTTTATCATGAAGTTTTTTACCTCTTGCAGTTGCAATTTGCATTTTTAACATATTTTTGTTGTTAAAATATAATTTTATTGGTACAATTGTTATTCCATCTTTTGTTACTTTTGTGTAAAGTTTATCAATCTCTTTTCTATGTAATAAAAGTTTTCTATCCCTTCTTTCATTTGGTCTATATGTCGTATGAGCAGTACTTAAGTGAGTTATATGCATATTCAATACAAAAATCTCATTTTTGATTATTCTTACAAATGAATCTTTTAGGTTAACTCTACCTTCTCTAGCTGCTTTTACTTCACTACCTTCAAGTGCTATTCCTGCTTCATATATATCTAATATCTCATAATCATGGAAAGCTTTTTTATTTTTAAACTCTAAATTTTTTTTAATCTCTTTTTTAGCCATTATCAACTCCATAATTTAATCTAAAAAATGAACTGCCACTTCCACTAAAAAACCAATTATTAGTACTATATTTTTTCAGTTGTTGATAATTATAAAGTGCAGGTTCATATAAATCATTTGCTTCACTAATATTTAATCTTTTTAAAATCTCTTTTGATTTTAAATTTATCAATAATCTTTCCTCATCCTTTGTTAATTGTTTATAGAATTTTTCTCTAAATGTTTTAAAAATTTCTCCTGTATTACACTTTACATCAGGAGTAATAACTTCTATATCTAAAATCTCTTCATCAAACTTTTTAACAATTTCTCCAATGCCTGTTACATTTGCACTATCATATTCATATATAAAAAAAGGTACATCTGCACCAATATTTACTCCAATTTTAACTAACTCATCTTTTGATAAATTTAAATCACAAACTTCATTTACCATATTTATAAATGTAGCACAATTAGAACTTCCTCCACCAAGTCCTGCAAATTCTGGAATGTTTTTTTCAACTTTTACATAATGAGTTTGAAAATATTCATCTACTTTTGAAGAAATCTCTTTTAATTTTTCATAAGCTTTATATATAGTATTTTTTTTTGTTTCACAACCAAAGTCACCAATTATTGTAAACTCTTTATTATTGCCTTTTTCAAAAGATATAATATCATATAAATTATGTACTCTAACAAATCGTGAAACTAGTTCATGATAATTGCCTCTAATTCCAGCAATTTTTAAAAAAATATTCACTTTTGCATATGATTTTTTTACCAAAAAATTTCCTCTAATTTTTAAATTAATACTTTATTTAATAAATATTTAACTTCTTCTTTTTCGATGTGAATTATACTGAAAAACTCTTCAAATCTAATCAGATAATCTCCATCATCTTTAATCTTCAAATAACTAATATCTATTTTTTTTCCATCTTTAAAATAGGACTTATCACCAGAATATACATTCTCTTTTAAGTCTAAATATTCTAAAGGATTTAATTCTTTTTCATTTTGAAAATAAAACTCCCCTTCATTTAACCTATTTAAATATGACAAGGTTCCTACTCTATTCAATTTTTCCAATAATATTTGAGCCAAGCTTCTAATATAAGAGCCTTCACTAACTGTTGCTTCAAAAGTTATAAAAGGATGATTATATGAAATCAATTTAGTTTCAATAATATCCATATTTGATTTTTTCATCACAACATCTTCACCATTTCTCGCTAATTGATAGGCTCTTTTACCATCAATTTTTTTTGCACTAAATTTTGGAGGATAATATTCATGAGTTCCAACTAAATTTTTTATCTCTTCTTCTAATAATTTTTTATCAACTTTTAATTCTTCTTTTATCTCAATAATATTTTCAATATCTAAAGATTCAGATGTTGTACCTAACCAGATAACAGCTCTATAAGTTTTAGGTGTTTTTTTTAAAAACTGAAATAATTTCGAGTATTGACCAAAAGCAACAATTAAACAACCACATGCAAAAGGGTCTAAAGTTCCAGAAAAACCTGCTTTTTTATTTCTATATTTTCTTTTAATCTCATTTAAATATGAGTTTGAACTTCTAAACATAGGTTTATTTACAACAATTAATTTATTCAATTGTTCATTATCATAAAGTTTTTTTTGTGTTTTTGCCATAAAGTATAATCTGCTTTTAGTTTTGTATTAAGCTTTTTCAACGAAACTAGATAAAATGTCTCTTCTTTGTCCGCCAAAATTAATAGTAAGTTTATAATCTTTTCCAGCTTTTGTAGCTTTTTGAACTCTTCCCATACCAAAAATTTTATGTTGTACTAAATCACCTTTTTTATAAGCACTATTTTTTTCTATAGTTAAACAACCTTTTATAAGTCCACTCTCACTTAAAAATCTACTTTTTAAAAGATTCGCTCTTTTACCCTTATAAAATCTTGAATGGACAAAAGATAAAGTTAAATTATCCATTGCTCTTGTTATAGCAACATAACCCAAACGTCTTTCCTCTTCAATATCACAACCATCACCAATAATTGGGAAAAATCCCTCTTCAAGTCCAATAATAAACAGATGTTTATACTCTAAGCCTTTTGAAGAGTGAATACTCATCATTGATACTGCTTCTTCTGTTAACTCGCTTTGTTCTGACTCCAGAGCAATTTCATTTAAAAAATCTTCAAGCCCTAAATGTGGATTTTGTATAAAATAATCTCTAATATATCCATAAAATTCATCAATATTAGCTTGTCTATCAAAGCCATCGGGCACATTATCAAATGAAGCCCTATAATCAAATGTTTCCTCAAACATATCCAAAAATCTCATTTTAGATTCTTCTAATATATCTTTTAAGTCCATAACTGATGCCATAAATACTTTTAAAGTTCTAGAATTTTTCTTTCCAACTATCTCTGATAGTTCATCAGCAGTAAACTCTTCCAACATTGTAAATATTGGTTTTTTGAGTTCAATAGATTTTGCATCTAATTTATCTATTGTTGTTTTACCAATTCCTCTTTTTGGCTTATTTACAATTCTTTTTAATGAAAAGTTATCAGTACTATTTGTTAATATCCTGAAATAAGCTATTAAATCTTTTATTTCTGCTCTTTCATAAAATTTCATTCCGCCAATAAGTCTATAATTTAATCCTGCTTTATTAAATCCTTCTTCTAAAGATCTAGATAAAGCATTTACCCTAAATAAAATTGCAATATCTCTTGCAGTTTCACCTTGGCTAACAAGTTTTTTTATATCATCTACTATTTTTCTAGTTTCTTCATTTTCGTCGTGAGATTCATAAACTTTTACACTACTGCCTTGTTCTCTTGTACCAATCAGCTTTTTACCTAATCTATCTCTATTGTGTTCAATTAATTGATTTGCATGTTCTAATATGGTATTTGTTGAACGATAATTCTCTTCAAGTTTTACAACTTTTGTATTTTCAAAATGGTTTGCAAAATTAAGAATATTCTTTATAGTTGCACCACGCCATCCATAAATAGACTGATCATCATCACCAACTACACAAAGATTATTATGAGTAAAACATAATTTTCTTAATAACTTATACTGCAATTCATTTGTATCTTGATACTCATCTACCATTACATATTGATATTTTTCACTGATTTGTTTTGCTAACTCATCATTTTTTTCTAATATTTTATATGGTAGTAGAAGTAAATCATCAAAATCAACTAAATTGTTTTTTAGTAAATAAGCTTCATATTTTTCATAAATATCTGCAATTTGTTGATATAGTTTTAATTGTGCTGCTGCTTTTGCTTCTTCAGGAGATAATAAACTATTTTTATATTTTGAAATTTCACTTACTAATAAAGATGTTGTTATCTCTTTATCTATAGATTTGACTATTCTTTTTTTATCATCATTGTCTATTATTATAAAGTTATTTTTTCTTCCCAATTCAGACATATTAAATTTTAAAAACAAAAGTCCAAATTTATGGAAAGTACAAAGAAGAGGTGGTGTATTTACTATACTTGTATCAATCAATGAATAAGCTCTTTCTCTCATCTCAGTTGCAGCTTTATTTGTAAAAGTAAGTGTTAAGATTGAACTTGGGTCTATCCCTATAGAGATTAAGTAAGCAAGTCTAGTTGTGATTGTTTTTGTTTTTCCTGAACCAGCACCTGCTAATATCAATAATGAACCATCTATATGTTTTGCTGCTTCTTGTTGAGATTTATTTAGGGTTGATAAAAAATTTTCACTCATTTCTTCTCCATAATAAACACCAATAACGTTTCAAATTTCATCGGTATTATATAAATTATATCATAATTTTTATAAAACTATTTCTACTTAATTTTTTTATTTATAAATAAATGTTATTATTAAGATTAGAATTTATTAAAGGTAATAGTTAATGTTAACAGACTTTGCAAAACTAGAAACATTTCTAACAGTTGTTAGAGAAAAATCATTTTCAAAAGCTTCAGCAAAACTTGGAATCTCTCAACCTGCAGTAACACAACAGATGAAATACATTGAAGAGTATCTCGATGTTCAGGTAGTTGATAGAAAGAAAAATGGTATTAGACTTACAAAAGAAGGTCAAATGTTATATGCTATTGCTCAGAAAATAGAGAGATGTGTTGGCAACGCAGAAAAAGAGTTATTAAAGATAATGAATAAAGATGTAACTTTTGTTTTTGGTGCTTCATTTATAATTGGAAATTATATTTTACCAAGATTTTTAAATAATTTAAAAGAAAATATAAATAATGAAGTTTCAATAAATGTATCAGTATCTCATAAAGCAATAGAGGATCTATTAGATAAAAAAATCGATATGGCATTAGTTGAAAACTATATCCCTGATGATGAAATCATCTATAGAGAATGGATGGATGATGAGATTGTAATATTCTCTAACCAAAAACTACCAGAAAAGGCTAGTGCAGCTGATTTACTATCATACAAATGGGTATGTAGAAATCCTGATTCAAACACAAGACATATATTTAAAGAATCTTTAGATAGAGCAAATTATCCTGATTGTGATACTTTTGATGTTACAAGTGAAGTTACAAGTGCAACAACAATTGTACAAACTGTTTTACACTCAGATAAAAATAAAACACCAACTGTTTCAATTGTATCAAGAAATGCTATTGAATCATTACTTAAAGCTGGTGCTTTATATGAATCAAGAATTGGTAATCAAAAAATGATTAGAAAATTATATATCGCATATAGAAAAGATAGAAAACATGATGCATTTATTGAAAATGTAGTTGACTATCTTCTAAAAGTAAAATAGTTAGTATCCACTAACTATTTTATTAATACTTCAAATTCTCTTTTAATAAAGCTTTTTTTATTTTTTCAATTTGATTATGTTTATTTTTACACCAAAGTGGCGCGAGTAAAGTATCATCATTGATACCAGCTGTTATTCTTTGAACTGATATATTTTTAGGCAATCTTTTTATAGATTTAACAACTGTATCTATATATAACTCTTCTGAAATTGGAGTAAATTCACCTTTATTGTACTCATTTGTCAAAAGTGTATTTTTTACAACATATAAAGGATGGAATTTTATCGAATCTACATCTAAAGCGATTGTTTGTTCTAAAGTATTTAACATCATCTCTTGTGTTTCATCAGGTAGACCATAAATCAAGTGTGCACAAACATTTAACCCTCTTTGTTTGGTTTTTGTTATCCACTCTTTTATTGTTCTACTATTATCACCTCTGTTAATTTTTACTAAAGTTTCATCATAAAATGATTGAATCCCATACTCTATCCAAATCTCTTTATCTTTTGATAATTCTTCTAAAAAATCTAAAATCTCATCTGTCATACAATCAGTTCTTGTACCTATTGAAATCCCTATTACATTGTCAAAAGATAAAGCTTTTAAATATAATGCTTTTAAAGTATCTATTGGGGCATAAGTATTTGTAAAAGATTGAAAATATACCATATATTTTTTTGCATCAAATTTATTTTTTAAAACAGATTTTGTTGCATTAAATTGTAATTCAAGCTGTTTTAACTGATTATCCAAATATGGATTCTCTTTTACTCTTGGATTTAATTTAAATTTTGTTTTTTTTTCTTGTAAATTTGGAGAAAAAGAGTCATTCTCACAAAAAGAACACCCTCCTCTTGCAACTGTACCATCTATGTTTGGACAAGTAAAACCTGAGATGCTAATAGGTACTTTATATATTGTTTCACCAAATTTTTTTCTAAAATACCTACCAATAGTCAATACCTCTTTGGTATTCTTTTTTAATAAATGTTTATTGTGTAACGAAATAGTCACCGTTAAAACTCTCTAATGCATAATTTCTATCATTTCCAATAGATTCAACTAAATCTTCAATACTTAAATATTCTAAAGTATCAGCTTCTATATATTCACAAATCTCATCTTTAGTCATTCTATGAGAAATAAGCTCTTCTTTTGATGGTGTATCAATACCATAATAACAAGGGTATTTTATCTCTGGACTTGCAACTCTAAAATGAACCTCTTTTGCTCCTGCTTCTTTAAGCATTTTTACTATTCTTTTAGATGTGGTCCCTCTTACAATTGAATCATCAATTACAAGTAAAGATTTACCTTCTATTAGTGACCTCATAGGTGAAAGTTTCATTTTAACTTTCATATTTCTCATCTCTTGTGTTGGTTCAATAAATGTTCTACCTACATAGTGATTTCTAATAATTCCAAATTCAAAAGGGATTCCACTTTCAACAGAATACCCTAGCGCTGCAGGAACTCCTGAGTCTGGGACAGGAATAACCATATCAACTTTAATACCATTGTTTATGTCATTCTTTGCTAATGTTTTTCCCATATTTTCTCTTGTTCTATAAACATTTTTACCATCTATCACTGAATCTGGTCTAGAAAAATACACATATTCAAAAGCACATGGTCTATAATCTGCTTCAAATAATTGAATAGATTCTGGTTCATCATTTTTTTCTGAAAAAACCAACATCTCTCCTGGTCTAATATCTCTAACAAATTCTGCATCAACTAAATCAAATGCACATGTTTCACTTGCAACAATATAACCACCAGATTTTAATTTTCCTAAAGATAGTGGTCTTATTCCATATCTATCTCTAATAACAAACTGCTTATTTCTTGATTGAATTATAAAACAATATGCACCAATAGTTTTATTTAAAGCTTCAATAATTCTATCTTGTAATCTACATTTTGAATTTTTAGCAATAAGATGAATTAAATTTTCAGTATCCATTCCTGTTTGAAAAATAGCACCTTTATCAATAAGTTCTTCTCTTACTTCATCTTTGTTTATTAAATTCCCATTATGTACAATAGAGATTTCACCAAGTTTATACTTGGCAAATACAGGTTGTGCATCTAAAATAGAATCACTACCAGCAGTAGAGTATCTGTTGTGACCTATTGCCATATTTCCTTTTAAATATTTTAAAGCTTCTTCATCAAAAACTTCTGACACTAATCCACTATTCTTTTTTGTATAAATTTTTCCATTACAAGAAGATGAAATACCAGTAGCTTCTTGACCCCTATGTTGCATGGAAAATAAAGCTAAAGAAGCCAATCTTGATGCATTTTCATTACCAAATATACCAACTATTGCACACATATGTTTTCCTTATAGACCTAAACAGTCATTAATAGAGTATAAACCAGCTTCTTGATTAACTAACCATTTTGCTGCTTTGATTGCACCTTTAGAAAAAGTGTTTCTTGAAGTTGCTGTATGATGTAATTCTATAAATTCACCATCATTGTATAGTCCTACAGTATGACGTCCTACTATATCTCCACCTCTTAAACTCATAACACCAATCTCATCTTTTGTTCTTGCACCAATTTGACCATCACGTCCAGAAACTCTAACAGCATCTAAATCTAAATCTCTTGCACGTGCTGCATGTTCAGCTAAAGTAAGTGCCGTACCCGAAGGTGCATCAACTTTATATCTATGGTGTTGCTCTACAACTTCACAATCAAAATCTTTTAGTGCTTTTGAAGCTAAGGATACAAGTTTATTTAAAACAGCAACTCCCAAACTCATATTTGTCGCATATAAAACTGGTACTTTTTTGCTAGCTTCTATTAATAAATTTTGTTGATGTTTGTTAAATCCTGTTGTAGCAATAACTAATGGCTTGTTTCCACCATTTTCTACAATTTGTGTAAGTAAAGCTTCTGTTGCAACAGGAGCAGAAAAATCTATAACTACATCACATGAATCAAGTAATGTTTTCATATCATTTGTAACTACAGTACCTTCAGGTACACTCTTTTTTAATTGTTCAAAAACATGGCAAGCAGACAAGTTTGCCTCTTGATCACTTTCCAAATCATCTATCAACAAAGAACCTACTCTACCTGTACTACCAACAATACCTACATTTAACATTAAATTTATCCTTTTTCATAATTCCTATAAAAGGAATTTTAAAATTTATATTTTTTTATAAAGTGAATTACCCTAAATATTCTATTATATTAACTGCTGCTGTTGCACCATCACCTGCTGCACAAACAACTTGTTTTGCTGCATCAATTCTCACATCACCTGCTGCATATAATCCAGGAACTGATGTTTTCATCTTAAGATCAACTATAACTTCACCTTGTTCATTTAAATCACATAAAAAACTGCCATCATCTTGCTTTAATGGCTCATTTAATACATCACGTCCAACAAATACAAAAACACCTGGCACATCTAATTGTCTAGTTTCACCAGATTCTTTTGACTTAACAATCAAACCTGTTACTCCCATATTATCACCAATAACCTCTTCAACAGTTACATTTGTAACCTCTTCAATATTTTCACAAGCTTTCATATGCTCTATTGTACTTGGAGCTGCTCTATATGTATCACGTCTGTGTACTAAATAAACTTTTGAACAAATTTTTGAAAGATATACAGCTTCTTCTAAAGCTGAATCTCCACCACCTATAAGTGCTACTTCTTTCCCTTTATAAAAAAATCCATCACAAGTTGCACAAGTTGAAATCCCTCTTCCAAAAAACTCATCTTCACCTTTAAATCCAGCACGTCTAGGAACAGAACCTGTTGCTAATAAAACAGTTTTAGCTTCTTGTGTTTTTCCATCACCTGTTGTAATTGTAAAAAGCTCACCCTCTTTAGTAACTTTTGTAACTTGATTCATTTCATGTTTTAAACCAAATTTCATAGCTTGAGCTGGCCAATTATCCATAAGTTCCATTCCAGTCATAACTTCACCTTGACCTGGATAGTTTTCAATTTCTGAACTACCAGTGATTTGACCTCCTGGCATCCCCATCTCAAACATTGTTACATTTTTTAAACCACCTCTAGTTGCATACAATCCCGCAGTTAAACCAGCAGGTCCTCCACCAATAATTGCTAAATCTAACATCATTTCCCCTTTTTGAATTATACCAAATAAAAATATAATCAATTATGCTCTAATTTAGTATAAGGGCATAATTTTACAAAAATCTTATTAAGTTTAAGGTTAATTAAAATTTATGTAATCGATAATTTTTTTCCAGTAATTATTTTTATCGTATTTAACTATAGTATAGATAAATAAAAGCTTTTATAGATTTCTTAAGATTTTTTTTTATTTGAGTTTAAGAAAAAAAGATAGAAAAAATCTATCTTTTTTTAAATTATAATAATGAGTTGATTTTATCTGTAAATGCTTGCTTAGATGAAGCACCTACCATTTGATCTACAATTTCACCATCTTTCATAAAGATAATTGTAGGTATAGATCTAATTCCATACTTAACTGCTAAATCTTGTTGCTCATCTGTGTTTACTTTGCAAATATTTGCTTTTCCTTCAAATTCTGCCGATAACTCTTCAATTACTGGAGCAATCATTCTACAAGGACCACACCAAGGTGCCCAAAAATCCACTAAAGAAACAC
Source organism: Halarcobacter sp. (assembly GCA_050296315.1). Taxonomy (GTDB): domain Bacteria; phylum Campylobacterota; class Campylobacteria; order Campylobacterales; family Arcobacteraceae; genus Halarcobacter. The sequence goes on along the minus strand of JBNKRE010000006.1, from coordinate 189,437 downwards.
CACTTTTTGTAACTTCATCGAAATTTTCTGGAGTCAAATCTATATATTTTCCCATATTTTCCATCCTTTTATATAAATGTAATATGACAAAATTATACTAATATAACCTTAAATAAACTTCGATAAATATATTTTTTGTTAAAATATTTGACTAAATTTATATATGGATAGTTTTTATGGATATTAGAAAAGAGTATTTAGAGTTTTTTAAAAATAAAGGGCATGAAGTAGTATCTTCAATGCCATTGGTTCCAGATGATCCAACTTTGATGTTTACCAATGCAGGTATGGTTCAATTTAAAGATATTTTTACAGGTGCAGTTCCAAAACCACAAAATCCAACTGCAACATCTTGTCAGCTTTGTGTAAGAGCTGGAGGTAAACATAATGACCTAGAAAATGTTGGTTATACTGCGCGTCATCATACACTTTTTGAGATGTTAGGTAACTTTTCTTTTGGTGATTATTTTAAAGAAGATGCCATAGCATATGCTTGGGAATTTGTTACAGTTAACTTAAATTTACCAGTTGAGAAACTATGGGTAACAGTTCATGATAGTGATGATGAGGCTTTTGAGATTTGGTCAAAGCATATTGATTCTTCTAGAATTATGCGATTTGGAGATAAAGATAATTTTTGGTCAATGGGTGATACCGGACCATGTGGACCATGTAGTGAAATTTTTTATGATCAAGGAGAAGAAAATTTTAATGGTCCTGAAGATTATATGGGTGGAGATGGTGATAGGTTTTTAGAAATTTGGAATCTTGTATTTATGCAATATGAACAAAGTGCTGATGGTACAAGAGCAGCACTTCCAAAACCATCAATTGACACAGGTATGGGACTTGAAAGAGTTATTGCTATTAAAGAAGGTGTTTATAATAACTTTGATTCATCAAATTTTCAACCAATAATAAAAAAACTTGAAGAACTATCTAATAAAAAAACTACAAAAGAGACAATTGGTTCATATAGAGTAATCTCTGACCACTTAAGAGCAAACTCTTTTATGCTAGCTCAAGGAATTTTATTTGGGAATGAGGGAAGACCTTATGTAAATAGAAGAATCATGAGACGTGCAGTTAGACATGGATATCTTTTAGGGTTTAGAAAACCATTTATGGCAAAACTTTATGATACTTTATGCGATATCTTAGGACATCATTATACTGAATTAGTTGAACAAAAAGAGTATGTAAAAGAGCAACTAACGTTAGAAGAGGAAAGATTTTTTAAAACTATTGAATCTGGTATGGCTTTATTCAATGAAGAATTAGATAATACAAAAGAACTATTTAGTGGTGAAGTTGCATTTAAATTATACGATGAAAAAGGATTCCCTTTAGATTTAACCCAAGATATGTTAAAAGATAAAGGTATCGATGTAGATGTAGAAAAATTTGATTCATTAATGGCAGAACAAAAAGCAAAAGCAAAAGCTGCATGGAAAGGTAGTGGAGATACTGCAACAGAAGGTGATTTTAAAACATTACTTGAAAAATATGGTGTAAATGAATTTGTAGGATATGAAAATACTGCATACAAAAGTAAAATAGTTACACTTTTAGATGAAAATTTCAATGAAGTTGAAAAATTATCTGCTGGACAAACTGGATGGGTAATGTTAGATAAAACTCCATTTTATGCTACAAGTGGTGGGCAGACAGGAGATATTGGAGCTTTAGAAGATGATAACCATATTGCTATTGTTGAAGAAACATCTAAATTTCATGGTATTAATTTATCAAAAATAAAAGTAGAAAAATCTGATTTTGAAGTTGGAAAACAAGTAGATGCAGTCGTTGTAAATAGATATGAAATAGCTAAACATCATAGTGCCACTCACCTTTTACAAAGTGCTTTAAAAATGGTTTTAGGAGATACTGTTTCTCAAGCTGGCTCTTTAAATGATGCTTCAAGATTGAGATTTGACTTTACTTATCCTAAAGCTATGACGACTGAACAAATCGAAGAAGTTGAAGATTTAGTAAACACTATGATAGCAAGAGGTTTACAAGGTGAAGTAGAAGAACTACCTATAGAAGAAGCTAAACAAAAAGGTGCTATTGCTATGTTTGGAGAGAAATATGGTGATGTAGTTAGGGTTGTAACTTTTGGAGATGTATCAGTTGAATTTTGTGGGGGAACTCATGTAAAAAATGCACATGATATTGGAAGTTTTTATATCACAAAAGAATCTGGTGTAAGTGCAGGAGTTAGAAGAATAGAGGCAGTTTGTGGACTTGCTGCAACAAAATACACAAAAGATATAATATCTACCATGAACGAAGTACAAAATGAAGTTAAAAATAATGACGTAGTTCTTGGTATTAAAAAATTAAAAGATCAAATAAGAGAACTTAAAAAAGAGTTAGAAGAAGCACAAAATTCTATTTCAACGCCAATTTCGGAAGAAATGGTAAATGATATAAAAGTTATAGTTGATATTGTTGAAAATGGTGATATCAAAAAACTTGTTGATGACTATAAAAATGGAAATGAAAAAGTTGCTATTTTACTCCTTCAAGCAAAAGGGGACAAAGTTATGCTTGTTGCAGGAAGTAAAAATACAAATGTAAAAGCTGGTGACTGGATAAAAGCAATTGCTCCTATCGTTGGTGGTGGAGGTGGTGGAAGACCAGATTTTGCACAAGCCGGTGGAAAAGATGTATCTAAAATCCCAGAAGCAAAAGAGCAAGCTTTAAAATATGTAAAGGAAAACTTATAAGATGCAAGATTTATTTCACAACTTCTCTTCGATAATAGTATTTTTACATGTATTAAGTGCTGTTATTTGGGTTGGAGGAATGATTGCAATAAGATTTGCAGTTCATTACTCTATGCAAGAGATTGAAGAGCCAAAAATAAAACTTGGTAGAACTTTAGAAAGTTTAAGAAGATTTTTTAATATGGTTATCCCATCAATTGTTTTACTACTACTTACAGCCATTATTATGATAATAGCTTTAGGTTTTAAAGGAACACCTTTATATAGTTTTGTAATAGCTAAAGAGGTTATATGGACTATAATGACTATCATTTTTATTATAATCTTCATAAAAAGAAAACAAGCACAAAAAGCTTTTAATGAAGGCAATCTACCCATAGCAAAAGAAAAACTTCTACCTATAGCAAATTTTTTAATCCCTACTAATATTATACTTGGTTTAGTAGCAATATTTTTAGGAATAACATTAAGAGGGTTTTAATACTCTCTATTGTTATTTTTAGTAACTATATGTAGATAAATTATCTATTATAAAAAAATTATCCTTTTTTTGAATCTCTTTGTAACTTTTTTTCATTATACTTATAAAAAAGGAAAATAATGTATATAACTATTCTTTATATTATCTTGCCTCTTTTATCATCTTTTTTTGCCTATAAAGATAATAAAAAGCTAACATATACTTTTTCAACTTTTTCTTTAATAGTATTAACTACTATTTCTGTTTTTCATTTCTTTTCAAATTCAGTTTATCAATTTAACTTAAACTCTTTTTTGCATAATCTTATTACCTTTTTAGATTTAGTCTTACTTGGGTACTTTGCTTTTGTAGGCTTTAAAGCCAAAAATAAAAAAGTTCTCCTTCTAGCACTATTTCAAGCAATTTTATTTTTATATTGTATTTTGAATGTTTCCCATGAGAGTTTCGGTGACTTTTATCTAAACAATTTATCTTTTTTTATGCTTATTGTTATAAATTTAGTTGGTTCAATTATTGCAATTTATGCAGTTAAATATATGGAGTATGAAAACTGTTCAAAAATAAAAAGAAGATTCTTTTTGTCATACCTTTGGTTTTTTATTTTTATTATGAATATGATAGTTATATCAAACAATTATCTACTATTTTTCTTCTTTTTTGAAATGACAACTCTATCATCATTTTTACTGATTAGATTTAGAGAGGATGAAATTTCTATAACAAATTCGTTAAAAGCTTTATGGTTAAACCAATTAGGTGGAGTTTTTATCCTATTTGCTCTAATTATTGCCATACAAAACAATTCAACTATCTATTTTACACAACTAAAATCACCTGAGATTTTAATAGCAATATTTTTAGCTTTTGCTAGTTTTGTAAAAGGAGCTTCAAAACCTTTTGAGAGTTGGCTTTTAGGAGCTATGGTTGCCCCTACTCCGGTTAGTGCTATTTTACACTCGGCAACTATGGTAAAAATAGCTCCATTTTTGATTTTAAAAATATCATATGTTTTTACCCCATCTTTATCTTTTTTAATTACATTTTTTTCAATGGCAGTTTTTGCTGTAATAGCGTTACAATCTTTGTCAAAAGATAATTTCAAAGAGATATTAGCTTACTCTACAATTTCTCTTTTAGCTTTAATGATAAGTATTGCTGCAATGGGAACCCAAGAAGCTTTTACTATAACCTTATATTTGATATTTTTTCATGCAGTTTCAAAAGCAATGTTATTTATGATAGCTGGCATTTTAGAAAAACAGTTCCATATAAAAAGTATTGAGGATTTTACAAGCCTTTTTCAAAAAACACCAATAATTACATCACTTATACTTTTGGGTTTTGCTTCTATTACAATGCCACCTTTTGGTCTATTTTTTGCAAAACTTTTTTCACTGACATATATAAGTGAACTTATAAAACAAAATCCTTTATATCTATTTGTAGCAATTCTTTTTGTAATAGGTTCATCACTTTTAGTTCTTTTATATTTTAAAGTTGCTTCAAAACTTATAGATTTTTCATCAACTGAGAAGATAATTGAAAAACAAGAGATCTCAAAAGAGTTTATTTTCAGCTCATATATACTCTTTTTTATCTCTATTTTTTCATTAATTTTTATTGTTTACAATAACTTAAGTGTTTTAATGTTTACAATAACTATTATCTTATTTATAGCAATATTTTTTATTTTACTTAAAGTGTTAAACTTCAACGGCATAGATAGAGTTAAAGAGTATTCTTGTGGAGAAAAATATACCCACAATGTTGGTGTATTTTATTATGATTTTGATAGGTATAAAACTTTATTCCAAAATAGTTTTATTCTTATGTTATTTATTATTTTAATATTAGGTTTATGATGAGTAATATAGTTTTATTTTTATTGATTTTATTTGCACCAATTTATGCAGCTTTTTTTGAAGGGATACAAAGAGTATTAAAAGCAAAAATGCAAAGAAGAATCGGACCACCTATATTACAACCTTTTTATGATATGTATAAACTTATGGATAAAAGAGCTTTAATAGTAAATATAACCCATACCTTACTTGGTCTTTTTTATTTTTTTACTCTTTGGCTTTTAATTGCTTTTATATTTATGGGATTTAATCTTTTATATATAATATTTTTACATCTACTAGCTTCAATTATATTAATCCTTGCAGGCTTTAGTGTTAAATCTATATTTTCACATATTGGTTCAAATAGAAAACTTTTAGCAATAGTTGCTTATGAACCAATCTTACTCCTAATATCTATTGGTATCTATATGGTTTATGGAACCTTTGATATAAGTGTTATTCTAAATACTCCATCACAATTTTCATCTTTAGTATTTATCTATTTTGCAATAATCTTAATAATCCCGGCTATTACAAAACTCTCACCTTTTGATGCGCCTAAAGCTCACCAAGAGATAGTTGGAGGGATTGAAATAGAGTATGGTTCAATATTTTATGAGTTTTTATATGTAGCAAAGTTTTTAGAGATGATTTTTGCTTATAGTTTTATATATATTTTAGCTGGAGATAGCCATATATTTGGTGTATTTTTAGTTTTATTTAGTTTTTTACTTGTAAATTTAATTGATAATTCAACTGCAAGAATACAAATCTCTCATATGGTAAAAGTTATATTAATTTCAGGAATTGTCTTATGTAGTATCAATATTTTAGGAAGTTTATTATGGGTTTAGAAAAATATAGAAAAAAATCTCCTTGGATACTACACTATAATTGTGGAAGTTGTAATGGTTGTGATATAGAGATATTAGCCGCTATGAGCCCAAGATATGATTTGGAAAGATTTGGAATATTAAATAATGGAAACCCAAAACAATCAGATATTTTTTTGGTAACTGGACCGTTAACTTACCGTTCAAGGGAAAGAATCATAGAGTTATATACTGCTATGCCTGAACCAAAAGTTGTAGTTGCAGTTGGAAGTTGTACTTGTACTGGCGGAGTTTTCAGTGATATGTATAATGTAGAAAATGGAATAGATAGTTTTATCCCTGTTGATGTATATATTCCAGGTTGTGCAGCAAGTCCAGAATTGATTATTGATGGAGTTGTAAAAGCTTTAGAGATTTTAGAGAAAAAAACAAAACAGATTGAAAAACCTAAAAAACTTTTAGGAGAACTTGATGAAAAGCAAGAAACTATAGATAGAACAAAATTTGCAGGAAATATAAATGACTCACAAGATTGATATAATAAATTTAAAAAAGTCTATTAAACACTTTTATAAACCAGAAGTTTGGCATTTTGTTACTTTAAATGCGAGTGATATAAATGGAGTTTGCAAACTTCAATGGATATTTTCGAAATATGAACAAAAAGATGTGATTGAAGTTTTTGAGTGTGATGTTGATTTTAACTCAACTATTGACTCAATAGCAGACATAATTCCTAGTGCCATTATGAGTGAGATGGAAGTAGTTGATTTATTTGGTTTAAAAATAAATAATGTAAATAAAGGTTTATACTTAGATGAAACCTCAACAAAAACTCCACTAAGGGACAACCATGCCTAAAAAAACTATAAATATCCCTTTGGGTTCTCAACATATAAGTTTACTTGAACCAGTAAGATTTAACTTTACAACCCAAAATGAAAAAATTGTTGATGTTGATTGGGATGTAGGTTTTGTGCATAGAGGGATAGAAAAAGCGTGTACAACAAACTTTGAATATAAACAAATCTCTTATGTAGTAGCTAGAGTTTGTGGGCTTTGTGCCATAACACACTCTTTAGCTTATACTATGGGGATAGAACAACTTCTGCAATTAGAGATTCCTAAAAAGATCCAGTATCTTAGGCTTTTGATGTTGGAACTTGATAGAATCCATTCCCATATGTTGTGTTTATCACATGTTAGTGAAAATGCTGGATTTGAGGGAATGTTTATGAAAATCATGGGAGATAGAGAACTTGTTATGGATATCCAAGAAGCAATTTCAGGAAACAGAGTACAATTTGATTATGTAAATATTGGTTCTGTAAACAGAGATTTAGAGATAGAAACAGAAAAACTATTAAAAACAAACCTAAGCCTACTTGAAGAAAAAATTGATGACTTAATGGATAAGTTTACAAATAACTGGTCACTTAGTTTAAAATATAAAAATATAGGTGTTCTTACAAAAGAAAATGCATATATAATGAATGCTTTAGGACCAATGGCAAGAGCAACAGGAGCTAAAATAGATGTAAGACTTGAAACCAATAATTTTCCATATGAAGAGGTAGGATATGAACCTATATTTGAAAATGGTGGTGATATTCATGCAAGAAATCTTGTTAGATTAAAAGAGATAAAAAACTCTATTAAAATGGTAAAAAATATTGTAGAAGGCTTACCTGAGGGTCCTATAGAAGTTAAAGCAAAAGGGAAACCAAATGGTGAAGCTTTTACAAGACTTGAAGCTCCAAGAGGAGAGATATTTTACTATCTTCGAGCAAATGGAAAAAATATGTTAGAAAGAGTAAGAATAAAAACTCCAACTTTTTCCCAAATCCCTGCAATGGTTGATGTATTTAAAGGTGCTAATTATGCTGATGCCCATGCAATTTTAGCTTCATTTGATCCTTGTATGTCTTGTACAGCAAAGTAATAAATTATGTTTAAATCAATAGTTGAGTCTTTTAAAAATATTTTTAAAGAGCCTCTTACCGTAGATTATCCAAATAAACCAATTAAAAAAGCCTCTAAATATAGAGGTTTAATTGTCTATGATGTAAATGAGTGTATTTTTTGTGATAAGTGTGAAAAGGTGTGCCCACCCAAAGCTATAGTTTTTCATCAAAATATGGATGGAACAAAAAAATACCACTACAACGAATACCTTTGTATATTTTGTGGAGAATGTGTTAGAAACTGCCCTAAAATAGATTTGGCTTTAACCCATAGTGAGATTAAACCAAATATTGGAACAATGGATGATAAAATATTTACCCATTGGAGACAAACATATAAAGAAGCAAAACAAAGTAGAATTGATTATAAAATTTCTAAGAAAAAAGATACTAGTTTATAATTTAAGTAAAGTTGAATTAAAATTAATTATGAAAATCAAACATATAATCTATTTTTTGCTGACTAGTATTTTTATATTTAGTGGTTGTAGTAGTTCTAAACCTGTTTATTTAAGTGATAGTATAAACTATAACCATAGTTTTCCTCCAAAATCCCCTTATGATTATGATATTACAAAAAATATCACTTATAATAAACTTTATGATGCTTTGTATTCTCAATTTCTTGAATGGAAAGGGGTTCAATATAAATATGGTGGAAATACTAAAAAAGGGATAGACTGCTCTGCTTTTGTACAAAGAACTTTTAGAGATAAACTTCATAAAAAAATCCCTAGAACTACAAAATATCAATCATCATTTGGTAAAGAGATTGGTATGAATGAGTTACAAATGGGTGATTTGATTTTTTTTAAAACTGGTTTTAATACTAGACATGTGGGGATATATTTAGAAGGTGGAAAGTTTTTACACGCTTCTACAAATTTTGGTGTGATAATCTCCCATTTGGACAATCCTTATTATCAAGCTAGCTTTTGGAAAGTCCAAAGGATTTTATACTAAAATCCTCCATACAAAGCCAATACTACAGGAATATAAACTATTGATATCAATGTTGATAATAAAACTGTAAAAGATGCTTTCTCAGGTTTTGCTTTTAGTAATACTGCTAAAGTAACTGTATTACCTGCAAGGGGTACAATAGAGAATAGAAACATCACTTTATAAATCTCTTCATTTAAAAAGTTAATCAAATTTTTATCTACAAATATAATAGCTAATACAACAGCTGGCCAAAAAAAGAATTTAAAAAAGTAAGAGATTTTAATATATTTTTTATCAAAATCCTCATGGATATTAAAACCTTTCATCCCCATACCAAGCATCATCATACCTAAAATTCCATATGCCCATTTTAGATTTTCAAAGTATGGTATTATCATTTCTGGTGTTCTAAATCCTACAAGGTTAAAACAAAGCCCTGCAATAAAAGCATATAAAAGTGGTAGTTTTATGATTTTTACTATAGATTGCCTTGCGGTAAAACTTCCCTTTGCAGTTACAAAAAAACCTGTAGTATTTTCATATAAAAGGGAAGCTAATGTACCAAAAATAAAAATATTTGCACTATTAGGGTCTAATAAAATCATGGCTAATGGTATACCAAAAAAACCAGTATTTCCTGTACCACACGTAAAAGCTAAGGTATTTACACTAGCATCTTTCCAATGATTTTTATATCTATATAAAATATAAAAAGCAATACTACTTCCAAAAACAAAAATAAAAATAGGAAGAAATACAAGTTGTAGATTTATCTCAATAGATAAAACAGCAAAAAATATTACAATTGGACCTAAAATATATACTAAAAGTGTAGCTACATATTCCCTTTTTACTCTTAAATATCTAGTTGCTAGATAACCTATGATAATGTTTAAATATAAAGGGAAGATTTTCCCCAAAATCACTAAAAAAATATTCAATTAAATTCCTAAGTAGTTTGATAAAAGAAGGAGGATTATAACACAAACAATATACATTTTTAAAGCATAAAATATATTTATCTTGAATATTTCAATCGCATTTAAATTATATCTAGATTGCATAGTTAAATTTACTCCACTAAAAGGAGAAGTTGAAACAGCAGTAGACCAAGACATTAAAAAAGTTGCTGCAAGTAAAGTTTGGTTTAAATCCCCTACCCAGTTTCCTATAACTGCAATGGAGATTATAGGATGTATTCCTACAAAGGATAAAAGTATAAGTATTAAAAGTAATATTGAAGCACTTATCCCATCAAAATGTTCAAAAGGTAAAGAGATATTAAAACCAATCAAAATAGAACTAACACTAACACCAAACATACCAGCAACCAAAAATAATGCTAGTTCATTTTTCATCTTCGGTAACTCTTCAAATACATGAGTGTTTAACTTTTTTACTGCATTTTTTATACCTGATTTAAAAGGTAAAATCACTGATGTTAAAACAATAGAAAAAAATGAGATAAGTAATATAACTTTTAATTGTGGATAATAGTGATTTGCGAGAATAACCATTAAAGCCAAAACAAATGGTAAATACAAAGTTTCAAAATGTATTGGATAACCTTCAAATTCATCTATATTACATTTATTACTTGATATATCTAAATATGTAAAAATAAAAGCAATAGTAGCCAAAATAAGTCCAAAAAATATGATTGTGATAGTTGATAAATTTGGAGCATAAGTAGATGCAGCTGCAAATGCTACAAAAAAAGGAGACCAATAAGCATCTGAAGAAAAAGCCCTTGTTAATACTATAATCTGCTCTTTAGTTAATCTTGAAGTTTTTGATAATTTATCAGCTACTAAAATTAAAGCCGATAAATTAATAACTGAACCAAAAAGATGAATCCCAAAATAAGTTTTAATAAATGAGTTTTTACCCCTTGGCAAAGCTTTTACTTTTTCCTCTTTAGGCGTAGCAATTAATCTTAAAAACCCCACTCCAATAAGAAGAGTTAAAAGATATTGATTTACTAAAATAGCTCTTTTTAAGTCTATATCAAAACCTCTTAGATAACTAAAACTAAAACAAATAATTGAAAGAACTATCAATACAATTAAAAGTTTTTTGTTTGAACTAGATTGAAAAAGTATAATTAAAGCAAACCAAGCTAATATCCCAGATAAAACAAAAATCGAACTTGAAAAGAAATAACTATATATAGTAACAATAAACGATAAAAAAATTAAAATTCCAGATATTTTTTGTAAATTCATAATGCAATTATACATAATTTAGTTCGCTTTTTCCTCTCTTTTGATAAAATAACAAAAAATTTGAAAAAGAGTGATAATTATCTCTCTTTTAACTTTTATAAGGATAACTTTGATTAGATTAGGTTCAAATTCTCCTACACGTGCAAAAATATTAAAAGAACATAATATAAATTTTATACAAAATGGTGGAGATTTTGATGAAGATTCTATAAAAACAACAAATCCAAAATCTTTTGTATATGAAGCAACTCTTGGAAAGTATAATGAACTATTTAAAAAATATGGTTATGATGATATGCCATTATTAATTGCTGATTCAGTAGTAACAACTAATGGCTTACTTCTAAGAAAAGCAAAAGATGAAAATGATGCAAGAAAGATGTTAGAACTTCAAAGTGGAGGTAAAACCTCAGTTATAACTTGCATGATATATCATAGTAAAGAAAAAAAAGTTATTGATTTATCAATCACCACTTATGAGTTTGAAACATTTGATAAAAATCATATGGAAGAATATATAAAATCAGGTGAATGTTTTGGAAAAGCTGGTGCAATTATGGTTGAAGGATTCTGTAAACCATATATTAAAAATGTAATTGGATATGAAAGCACTGCTATGGGACTTTGTGTTGAGAAGTTGAAAGCTTTTATGTAATGAAACTAAAAATAATAGATTTTATCTACACTTTTTTTATTTTATCTTTAGTCTATATTTACTTTAATAATTATCCTTTAAATGTAGATTCAACCTGGGGTTTATATTGTGCTAAAATGATTATTGAAGGTCATACAATGTATGTTGATATGATAGATGTAAATCCTCCTTTAATATTTATATATTCAACTATTCCTGTTTTTATATCAAATATATTAAATATTTCAAGCACTAGTATTTATGTTTTATTTATAATTTTTTTGATTTTTATTAGTATTTATCTATCTTGGAGAATATTAATACATGTAAACTTTAATTCAAAAAGTAATCTAAGATTATATTTATACTCTATTATATTTATTCTAACAATATTACCAAGTTATAATTTTGGAGAGAGAGAACACTTATTAATGATATTTATAACTCCTTATACTCTTTTTATAATTTATAATAAATATTTAAAGAAATTCTCAATTTATTTTAAAACTATTATCTCTTTATTTGCTGCCTTAGGTTTTAATTTAAAACCCCATTTTTTTCTTATTCTAATAGGGATAGAACTTGTATATTTTATTTATAAATATGAAAAAAACCTATTAAAAATATTTAGGATAGAACCAATAATAGTTATTTCTAGTTCAATCATATATTTAATAACTATATACTTTTTGTTTCCAGAATATATAGACTTTATGATCCCTTTCTCCATAGATGTTTATACAGATGTATTTAATAAACCTTTATATATTTTATTATTAAACTATGAATTTATTTTAAGTGTATTAACAATCATTATTTTTTTAATATTATCAAAAAAAATTCTTGCCTATGAAAATATCATCTTTTTAACTTCTATAATTACATCTATTTTTGTTTATTTAATTCAACAAAAAGGTTGGAGCTACCATAGCTTACCATATTTTATATTTACTGCATTATTTATTACACATCTTATTTTATATAATTCTAATAAAAATTCATTATATTACATATTTTTATTTCCGTTAATTGGTATAATTCCATATCAAAATATTATTAATGTCTATCAATTTAATTCTCTAAAAAAAATAATTAACACCTTTTCTGATAAAAGTTCTATTTTAGTAATTTCTTCAGATATTGCACAAGGACAAGTTCTTCTTAAGCCAACTCAAGTATGGGCATCAAGATTTCCTTCATTATTTATGCTTCCAACAATTATTCACAAAAATAATCTAATTATTAAAAACTACACCTTTAATGCTATATATGAAGATTTAATTAAATATAAACCTGATAAAATTATTTTTCCATCAAAAAAAATAGGCTTTGATTACTATCAATATTTTATAGATGAAGACAAAAAGTTGAAAGACTTTTATTCAAAATATTATAGAATTAATAATAAAAATGACTATATTATCTTAGAACAAAAAGAATTCAAATGAAAAATAAACCAATTTTAGCACTAATAGTTCCTTGTTATAATGAAGAACTTATTCTAAATGAAACATATATTCAGTTAAAAAATAAATTAACTTTGCTAATTAGTAAAAAATTAATAAGTAAAAAAAGTTATATTGTATTTATAGATGATGGAAGTATTGATAATACATGGAATATTATAAAAACATTTTCAAACAATACAAATCTAAAGGCTTTAAAACTTTCAAAAAATCAAGGACACCAAAATGCACTACTTGCAGGTATCAATTTTGTTCAAGATAGATGTGATTGCTTAATCTCTTTAGATGCAGATTTACAAGATGATATAAATATTATAGAGGATATGATTATAAAGTACTTAGATGGTTATGAAATAGTCTATGCTGCAAGATCTAACCGAAGTAATGACAAGTTTTTCAAAAAGACAAGTGCAGAATTTTATTATAAAATGATGCGTTTTATTGGAGTGAATCTTGTTTTTAATCATGCTGATTATAGATTGATGAGTAATAAAGCAATTAACTTTTTTAATAACTTTAAAGAAGTTAATCTTTTTATTAGAGGAATCGTACCTTTAATAGGTCTAAATTCAACTACTGTTTATTATACAAGACTAAAAAGATTTGCAGGAGAAACTAAATATCCACTAAAAAAAATGATATCTTTTGCGTTAAATGGTATAACTTCACTTAGTATTATGCCCCTTAGAATAATCTCTTTTATAGGATTTCTTGTTTTTGTTTTTAGTTTAATTATGGCTTGTTATATTTTTTCAGTTGCAATTTTTACTGACAATACTGTTCCTGGTTGGGCATCTACTGTATTACCTATTTACTTTATTGGGGGTATACAACTATTATCTATAGGAATAGTGGGCGAGTATATTGGGAAAATCTATATTGAAACAAAACATAGACCCCAATATTTTATAGAAGAGTTAATAAATGAATAGTGTAAATTTTGATGATTATAGTAAAAACTATGATAATTTATTACAATCCCAGCATAAAAAGTTTGGTAATATAGATTACTATAATGAATATAAGATTAGAATACTCAAAAAGCTTATAGATTCAAATAAACAATTAAATATTTTGGAGTTTGGTTGTGGTATTGGAAGGAACTTTCCATTTTTAGAATCTACATTTAAAAACTCTTTTATATATGGATATGATATTTCACAGGAAAGTATAAAGCTAGCATCAAAAGAAAATCCTAATGTTAAATTTATAAAAGATGAGTTATTAGATAATTATTCAAATTTTTTTGATTTAATATTTATTTCTGGTGTATATCACCATATACCTATAAACAATAGAAAAGAAAGCACTTTAAAAATTTATAACTTATTAAAAAAAAGAGGAAAAGCAGTTATTTTTGAGCATAATCCATATAACCCATTAACTGTAAAAATGGTAAATACCTGTGTATTTGATGAGGATGCAATTCTCTTAAATAAAAAAGAACTTACCCATTTATTTTTAACCAATGGATTTAAATATCTCAAATCTAATTATTCCCTATTTTTCCCTCCAAGACTAAAAAAATTTGACTTTTTAGAGAAATATTTAAATTGGATACCATTTGGTGGTCAATATTATCTAATGGTAGAAAAATGACAAAGCATCTTTTTAGCTATACAGTTATTGGAGTATTAAATACTATAATAGGATATATTATAATTTTTTATTTAACATATATAAAAATTTTACCTGAAATTGCAAATATTGTAGGTTATTTAGTTGGTTTTATCTTATCATATATTCTAAACAAAAAATACAATTTTAAAAGTAAGAATACTCACAAAAAAGATTTCCCAAAATTTATTTTATCCATGTCAGTTGCATATATACTAAATTTTATAACATTGATTTTTTTCTTTAGAATGTTAGATTATAATATATATTTATCTCAAATAATTTCTGGAATAGTTTACCTAATTACTGGTTTTATATTATCGAAATTCTATACTTTTAAGAATAAGGAATTATCATGAATTTAATATTTTTTATTGTACTACTATTTATAATTTTAGAAGTTCTTATTGTCCCAATTATCTTAAAAATCAATAGCATGGGTTTTCTAATATTTCCAGATGAGGAAACTAAATACCATGTAGTAAGCCAAATTGTAGCTCATGATGCACTTATTTATATATTGATTATATCTTTAATTTATTTTTCCTATTTAAAATTTGTCAATAGATTTTTATCTTATACTTTGCGAATTCTATCAATTTTTTTATTTATAGTTTATAATATAGATATTTATTTATTAAAAAATTTTGTTACACACATAAATATAAATGATGTAAGCAAATATCTTTTTTATGTCCCAAAATATATATCTCAACAATACACTATTAATTTTTTTCAAATTATTCTATTCACTATAATATGTATTATCATTGTATTTTTTATAAAAAAACATCTAATATTAACAAAAAAATTACATATTTCTTTTATATCATCTTTGATTATTTTAATATCAATAAATTCATACAGTGAAGATAAATATGTTCATTCATGGACTTATAAGAACTTTATAGAATATAATATCGATTTACTTTCACAATCAAAAGATTACACAAAAAAATATAAAAATTCTATTTCTATTGATGATAAAATAGTTTGTGAAAATAAGACCAAAGAAAATAAAAACATCATTGTATTGATGGTTGAATCGTTTGCATCATATCAAAGTAAATATTTTTCAGGGATTAGAAACTGGACTCCAAATTTTGATAAAATTGCACAATCAAACATTAATATTAAAAACTTTTATTCAAATGGATTTATCACAGAAGATGCTGAAATCTCAATTTTAACAGGTTTATTTCCAATATATGCACCAACGATGAAAACAAAAATTGGTTCAACTGCCTTTCAAGGATTTTATTCAATTGAAAATTCATTGCCTAATCATTTACATAAAAGTGGCTATACTACAGAATTTATTACATCTTCAGATTTAAGTTTTTCTAATACAGGTAAATGGGCAGATAGTTTAGGCTTTGATTATATGGAAGGAAGTTCTCATCCTTATTATAAAAATAAAAAACGTTACCATTTTGACGCTCCTGAAGATAAATATTTATTTCAAAGAGTTTTAAAAAGAGTTGAAAAAAAGAAATCTAATGATAAATATTTTATATTTGTTAAAACTGTTAGTTCTCACATACCATTTTTAAACCCTGAAAACAATCATTATTCAGAGGAAGAAACTATAAAATATGTTGATAAACAAATAGGAAAATTCTACAATAAATTAAAAGATACAAGCTTCTTTAAAAATGGTATCTTAATTATTGTAGGAGACCATCATCCTATTATACCTCTAAAAAAAGAACAAGTTGATAAATATGGTATGTTCTCCTCAGGAATTCGTGTACCTATAGTTATCTCTTTTGGTGAAAATAAAAATAAAACCTTAAATAATACATTTCAACAAGTTGATATTTATAACTCCATAAAAAATTTTACTTCTACAAAACAATGTACTTCATTATGGAATGGAGATTTTTTATTAGATAAGCCTGTTAGTCCCAAATTTTTAATATATAGACGAGGAGATAAACGGGGTACAGTTTCTGTATTTAATCAAAAAGGAGAACTTTATAATGTAAGACTAAATGGAGATGATACGAAAGTTACAAACCAAAGTATTTCAGATTCTACAAAAACTATAATAAAGAAAATAAATTATGAAAGAATTAAACGCCAAGAGAATCATCTATAAATGAATATTCTAGTATTTATAAAATTAAAAAACATAGTAGTTAAAGAAGCTATAGCTAAAGTTATTATTAAATACTCTTCAAAAAAACTATTATTTTTAATTAAAAATATAAATATACTATAATTAAAAAAAGCTCCAATTGATTGAATAACTAAATAATACAAATATTCCCTTTTCTTTGAATGGTTATTCTTAACATTAAAAGTAAAAGTTCTATTTAAAATCCAAGTAACAAGTACTGCAGATAAAAATGAAAAGAACCTTGAAACAGCTATATCAAAATTTAAAAATTTTGCTAATATCAAAAGAATTAGGGCATCAACAATAAAACCTATAGTTCCTACAAAACCAAATCTTATTAGTTGTTTCAAAATTTTATAATTCTATGTTCAAATTCTAATCTATTTTGATATGCAATTGAATCTAGGATAAGTCCAACTGCAAAAACTATAATACTAACTAATCCTAAGCCTGTAGATAATATAGCTAAAGGTATATGATAAATATATTTATACAGTATCCAATCACTAAAAACAGGGATTGCACAAAGTAAAGAAAAAAATGCAAAAAATAAAGATATAATTGAAAAGAATAAAAATGGCTTATAATATCTAAAAATTTTAAAGATTGTTAATAAAACTTTAAATCCATCATTTATTGTATTTAATTTAGAAAAGCTTCCCATAGGTCTATCTTTATAACTAATCTGTATTTGTTTCATGCTAAATCTTTTATCCAATGCATGTAAAATCATATCTGTTTCTAACTCAAACCCCTCAACTAAAATAGGATAATTTTTTACAAATCTTTTACTAAATGCTCTATATCCACTCATAATATCTGAGATATTAGATCCAAACAACCTATTAACTAAATTTTTCACTAAATTATTTCCAAAAGAGTGTAAAGGTCTTTTATTCTCTTTATGATAATCACCTTTTGTTAACCTATCACCAATTACTATATCAATATTTTCATCAAAAATTGGTTTAATTAAATTATGAATTTCATTAACAGGATAAGTCATATCCGCATCAGCCATTACATAAACTTCTGCGTCAATTTTTTGAAATGCATGTCTTATTGCATTTCCTTTACCTTGTCTTTGTTCATATAGCAATATTCCATTTATATTATATTCATCAAATGTTTGTTTAGTTATCAATGAAGTTTTATCTGTTGAGTTGTTATCTACAACTACAATTTTTGCATTAGGTAACTCATTATGAAAACTTAATATACTCTCTTTTATAGTTATTTCCTCATTGTAAGCAGGAAGTATTATGGCAATATTATTCATTTATTTTATTCTTATCTATTTTAAAAATTATTCTATTATGAAATATCTGTTGAGGGATTATTCCAAAACTAATCAACTTATCAAAATCTAATACCTGTTTTTCATTATTCATATAATGAATATAGAAATCAGCACCAACATACTTAACTAATTTTTTTAATTCATTTTCGCTAATTCCCTCATCTTTTTGCATTCTTACATAAATATCTTTAATCTCTTTATTGCTATTATCAAACCAACCTACACTACAGCTAGGAACAAACTTTAGTGTAGGATTAACATATAAACCCTTATAAACATCAACGTGTAATCTATTTAAAAGTATTACTTTATTATTAAATTTTTCATTCTTAAAAAATTCTGCTTCTTTAATCTGATTATTAATAGAATAACTATTCATAGCATAAGCAATAGCCACAATAGTATATGGAATAGCTACAAAATAAAATAACTTTACTTTTTTTGAAAAAGATACATATCTTTTTAAAACAATATAGTACTTTCTGATATTTCTTAAAAAAACTTTTTTGTTCATATTAATAAATATAGAAAATATAAATATATATACAAGAGGCAAAAACAAAATAAAATATCTAATTTGATTTATCCATAATATAGATGTTATTAATAAAAAGAGTGCGATTGTATTATTTTTAAAATAATTATAATTTTTATAAATTATATAAATAATTATGATTGAAAAAACTGGTAGTAGTATAAAATAATCAAAATGAGAAAAAATTTCAAATAAAGGTTTACCCTCAGATACCCCTAACCCCATCCTTAGCTGTTGATCTAATAGTATGTTTTTTATCGTATAAATATAGCCATCAAAATCATAAAACAGATGTATTACAAGAACACAAAATGAAGCTATTAAAACTCCAAAAAAACTTTTCCACTTTTTTTGTACTAAATTTACTAAACCTATTGATCCTGTATATATAAAAAAGAGATAATAAAATGGTCCATAAAAAAGAGTCAAAAAAAACATCGGTAAAAATCTATTTTTAAGTAATAATGCTATCATAATAAATAAACCAGACATCAAATCTGGGCGTAAAATAACATATCTAATGAAAGTTAAATATATAAGTACAAAAACTATAATATAAGTTAAAGAACTAAAGTTATATTTACAATAAACTCTTAAATATATATCTAATAAAATCATTAAAATTGATAAAACGATACTATTTACTAATATATGAACATGGGAATAATCTACAAAAAGAAGAAAAAAAGAAAGTAATTTATGCCATAAGAACCAAGGATCGTATTGTCCAAATAAGGAATGAGGAAAAATATCTCCCCAACTTTTCATTGATTGTGTATTATTTGCAAAAGCTATATGCCTTAGTCCATCATCAAACATACTTATATCTAATGAATAAGAGAATAAAATTGCAGCAATAACATAAATCAAATAATGAATGAAAGGGTTAAAAAAGTAAGTTTTATTTTTCATATGGAATATTATCATTATAAATTTTATACTCTACTAAATCTGTATATAAATATTTATTTAAATAATTATAAATTAATTAATAATCTTTTTTATTTTAATAATTATTTAAAAATAATACAAATTTTATTAAAATAATACAAATTTTATTAATAAATAAAGTTTTTCTAAGTTATAATACTTTTATAAATTTATTCAGGAGTTGAAAATGTTAAATTTCTTAAAAAGAAAATTAAAATCTCAAAAAGGTGCAATGGATAAAATCCTTGTAACATTATTATTAGTTGTTATTGGTGTTGGTTTAGTTGTAGGTCTACAAACTTGGATTGGTGATCAAAGAAATGCTTTAACAGATGCAGCAAATACAGCTATTACAAACGCTACTGCAAATATGTAAAATATAAAATAAGAGGTTATTCCTCTTATTTTAATTAGTTATTTATTTTATGGAACTATTTAATCTATTAAAAAGAAAACTAAAATCAAATAAAGGTGCGATGGACAAAGTCATTGTAACTTTAATACTTGCCATAATTGCAGTAATAGGTATTGTTGGCATAGAGAAATGGTCTACAGATAATAAAAATGAACTGATAATAAAAGCTGATAATACAATCTCAAATATACTAACTGAAACAAATTCAAACTAATGATATCTTCAATATCATTTTACATATTTTCTATAATTATTTCTTATATTGATTGTAAAAAAAGACTAATTCCAAATATACTTCTTATTACGCTTTCAACGATTTTATTAATATTTGGCTATATTGAAAATAATCTAAATATTTATTCATTTTTTGTTTTATTATTAATTTTATTTTTTTTTGTTATAATTATAATTATATTCCCAAAAATGATTTTAGGAGGGGGAGATATAAAGTATTTTATGGTTGTTGCACTTTATTTGCACCCATTATATTTTCCTATTTTCCTATTGTTTTGTGGTATATTTCAAATGATTTTATTAATTTATTTTCAAAAAATTAAAAAAAGAAGAACTGCCCCAATGGCACCAGCGATACTTTTCTCAGTTTTATTTACTGAAATTATAGAGTATTTAAATATATATATTTAAAACTTCAAGTAAAGGAGTTTAGTATGAAAAAAGCAATGTTAGAACAAATAATGATAGGTTCTATATTATTTGTTTCAATAGCTTTATTTGTAGCTACTGTAAATGATGAAAGAACAACAAGAGATAGAATATATGATTTAAAACAAATTGCTAAAGAAACAGCTCAAGCTATGGCAAAATATTATCAACTTCAAGTAGATATGTGTCAAGCAGAGACTATAGCTACAGATATTCTAAGAGAGACACCTACAGGAAGATACTTATTAGATAATAATTTTATTAATTTAAGATGGAAAAATCTAACTCCTGATGATAATAAAGATGGTATAGGTGATGATAATGAACCTGATACTGTTGAAGTTACTATATTAGCACACTCTTATCCTACATTTTGGTATAAATTTTTTGGGAAAAATGAATTTAGGATGGGACAAATAGTCCATACAGAACCATTTGAATCTCCAAAACAATTAACTTTAACTTTTGGAGGAGGTATCTCTTCAAATGATAATATGGTTGGAACCTATGAAATAGATAATTCAGGATGTGTAACAAATGCTAAAATAATACTCCCAAAAGCAAAAAGTGCATCAGTTGGACAACAACTTGCCTCAAACTTAAGAACTCCACCAACTTATCTTTTTATTATTCCTAATGGAGGTAATATATTTCCATATGCAAAAAGTTATGATCCAGTAACATTTAGTTCTCCACATTGTATCGGCAATAACTCAAATAAAGATACAGTAAAAATAGGTACTACTACTAAAAGTAATACGCAAATATTTTTTCAGCAAATACAACTAAATGATGGGGATTACTTTGTTCACCCTGTTCCTGCTAATGTATTTGAGGTATATAATAAATATGTTGAAACTTATGAAGGTGGTTCAAAACATACATATGTAGAGTTTTTAGAATATTGTAAAACTCAAGAATTTCTTGATTTTAAAGATAAACAGAATTCTGATGCTGATCCAACAAATGATGTAATAGACTGTGTTACTGATATAAATGAACAATATAAATATGGTTTTGAAGATTGGGATCAAGGAGATGATGACTTTAATGATGTTTTATTAGATGGTACGAAATTTATTATTGTAAATGACTGGAATAATTTTCAAGTAAATAAAGATGGATATGTTAATCTTACATGTGAAAATGACAATCTACAACCAAATATTTCATTAGAAGGCTGTCCTATTACTATGAATATGAATACAGGTCCAGTAAGCTTTACATATACAGCATATGATACTGATGGAAAAATAGTATCTACTGAAGCTATTGCAGATCATGGTATCACATCAGTTGATGGCAATGAACCTAGTTCTGCTATTGGAGCTTCTGTAACTGGAACTATTGAATATACTCCTGATAAAAATTTTGGAGGAGATGACCAAGTTACAGTAACTACAAATGATAATGATGGTGGATGGAAATTGGATTATTGTACAATACATGTAAATACTCCACCAGAAATTTCAGGAACTCCTGATACATTGGCTTATGTTGATAAAGTTTATACTTTTATACCAACAGCAACAGATGCAGATGGGGATACATTGACATTTAGTATACAAAACCTACCACCATGGGCTACATTTGATACTTCTACAGGAACGTTAACTGGAAT
Organism: Halarcobacter sp.; assembly: GCA_050296315.1. Lineage (GTDB taxonomy): Bacteria > Campylobacterota > Campylobacteria > Campylobacterales > Arcobacteraceae > Halarcobacter. The sequence continues at coordinate 167,110 of JBNKRE010000006.1, read as the reverse complement.
ACCTACTGAAATTGGTACATTTGCTGACATTGTTATTTCAGTATCTGATGGAAGAGGAGGATCAGACTCATTAGAAGCCTTTACAATAGAAGTTGTTGATGGAGATGGTGCTCCTTATCTTGATACTCCTATTCCTGATCAGGAGATTAATGAAAATGAAATATTTACATATGATGTGTCAGCTCATTTCAAAGATCCAGACAATGATGTTTTAACATATACAATTGATGCTGGTGGTTCTCCCCTTGCAATTACTCCACAAGGAGTAATAAGTGGGAAAATTCCAGATGGCAAAGCTGGAGAAGAATATACTATAAAAGTTACAGCTACTGATCCATCTAAACTTTATGCCACTGATAGTTTTATTTTAAAAGTCACATCAACAGGCGATTGTAATGGACCTTTTGAATTTACTTTCGATAATGATGCAGAGGGTTGGAAAATGGTGAACAATTGGAATAATGATACATCTGATGCAGATGCCAGCAATCACTATATAGATATTACAGGTAATCACTATATAGGGAAAGCAATCTTTTTTGGTTCTCTTTGTAAAGAAAAAGAGATATCTATAACGTTTGATTATAAAACAAAAGATAATTGGGAGTATAGTCTATTCCAAAAAGATAAATTTGAGGTCTGGAAAAATAATGACAACTATCCTTCAGATACATATTATAGAACATATAATAAATGGGAAAGAGGTATTAATACAGTGCTTAAAACAGATTCAGATGGTTGGCTTACTTTATTTTTCTATGCTCATACTAATAGGGCAGATGAACACGCTTATGTAGATAATATTAAATTAACTAGTAAAAAATAAGGATTTAAATGGATTATAAAACTTATCAAACTTATACAGATATTCAAAGTGCATTAAATATTAGACAAGAAAATGTAATAGAAATTTTAAATCTTTTTGTTTTAATCTCCAATATCGGTAAATTGACATTTTTAAAATATGATTTTAAATTTAATAATTTTGTTTATAACTTTACAATTGATGGTCATAATATGATTGATGATGATATACATTTTATGAACAATAAATACTCAATTGTTTTAAAAGAAGGTGATATTATTTACGGTAAAATTACTTTTAATAAAAGAATTTGGTATAGACAAGTTTTAAAAGATTTATTAAAAAAAGTAAAAGTTTCATTAAGAAATATTTTTGAGATAGAAAAAGATTTATTATCTCAAAACACACCATTAAATATCTATATAATTACAGATAAAAGTACTATTAAATTTGCTAATAAACTACAAACTAATTTAGATATTCTATTAAATGCAGAAATTACAATTTTGCATGATATTACTAGAATTACAGATAAATTAAATGCAAAAAACTCAAAAAATATTATCATTTACACAGTCCAAAATGATGAATTAATTAATGATGATAAAGAGATAATAAATAGTTTTAATGAGTTTGTAATAGTTATTGGTCCAAATGATCATAGTTTATCTTTACTTTGTGGACAACTTAATATCCATAGCTATGTCTCAATTAGTGATTTTTCACCAGAACATGTAAAAAATCTAATTTTAGATACAAAACACAAACTTATAAATAAAAATAAACTTGATAATAAAATTTTTGCTGTGACAGGTATTTCGGGTGGAATTGGAACTACAACTGTATCTATGAATGCTGCAGATATTTTAGCACAACAATCACCAAATAAAAATGTTTTATATATTGATTTGTCAACAACCAAAGCTATAAGTAATCTATTTTTATCCCAAAACCCTGTACCAAACCACTCAATAATAGATTTAGTAAATTTTGGAGATTTTAATGTTCAAAAAAATCTTGATCTAGGTTTAGTAAAGATTAGAGAGAATTTCTATGCAATTAATGGTATACAAAAACATATTGATAGAGACCTTTTAGAAAAAGATGCTTTCATAGAAAAACTTTTAGACTATATACTAAAAGCCAGTGAACATTTTAATGTAATTATAATTGATACAGGTGCTGCTGATGCTTCATCTTTAAAAAGTACAATTTATGATTTAGTAAATGAAATTTGGATTTTAACAGAGATGACACTACCTCATGTTTCAAAATTAAAAACTTTTTATTCACTTATGAAAAGAGCTGGACTAAAAGATAAAGTTAACTTTATAGTAAACAGAGTTAATTCGTTAAATGAGATTTCATCATCTGATTTTGATTCAATTATGAACACAAGTGCAAAAGATGAAAGATTAGTTTATTTAAAAATTCCAAATGATTATGAAACACTTGGTAAATGTTGGAACTACTGTGAACTTGCAACTCAAGTATCTGCAACATCACCATTTGTTAAAACAATAGAAGAAATATTAAAACAAAAAGAGTTAATTGGTGAAGTTAAAATAAAAGTAAAAACTAAGAAAAGTCTATTTTCATTTTTAAGTAAGGAATAACATTGAGAAACTTAAGAAACCTAATAGCAGAAGAGGAACAAAAAAAAGAGATAAAAAAACAATCTTTCTCTTCAATTGATGAAGAATCAGAAGAGATAAGTAGTGAAATTGTTGCTTCAAAGAAAATTGAGCAATTAAAGCTTAAAACTAAACATGTCGGTTTAAAATTTCCAAGAATTTATTTGGATCAAAAACTACTTGATTTATCTTATGAAATAAATGATACTTTTATGTTAAATCTAAAATCTGATAAAAAGATTACACGAGAATCATTAGAAGAAGTTTTACCTGAATTTATACTTTCATTTAAACAAACTAAAAATTTATCTAAAGAGATTCTAGATGATATAAAAGAATTTATTATCAACAATGTGATTGGATATGGTCCTATAACAGCTTTATTTAATATTGCAAAAGATGGTTTAAATGACGTAATTGTAAATACAAAAGATTTTATTGATATCATTTATCAAGGGAAAACTATCGAAACTCCCTTTACTTTTAGAAATGAAGAAGAATTAAGAAAAATTATAGATAAAATGCTTGCAGAAAATAATAGAAAAATTGATGAAGCACATCCTATCATGTCAAGCAAATTAAAAGATGGTTCCAGAGTAGAGGTTCAAATACCTCCAATTGCTGCAAATGATGGTAGCTGTATTACAATAAGAAAATTTAATGACTTACCACTATTATTAGAATTTTTGATAGATTCAGGACAAATGGATTATAAAATGGCTTACTTTTTACTAAAAGTAGCAAAAGGTAAGTGTAATATAATCGTTTCAGGTGGTACATCAAGTGGTAAAACTACTTTTTTAAATGCAATGACTAGATTTATTGATGAAAATGAACAACTGATGGTTATTGAAGATACAAAAGAGATGCAACCTCAAATGCCATGTCACTCAATTAGACAATATGAAGCTAGAATGGCAAATGAAGAGGGTAAAGGAGCTATAACACTTGATTTTTTATTGCGTTCAGCGCTTAGATCTTCTCCAAGAAGAATTGTAGTTGGAGAGTGTAGAGGTGGGGAGATTGTTGTAATGTTAAATGCTATGAACACAGGTCACCCAGGTTCAATGACTACAGTTCACGCCGACAATACAAAAGAAGCACTAGTAAGAATTGAAAATATGTATTTAGAAGCTAGACCTACTGCTAGTATTAACTTTATTAGAGCACAAATAGTTTCAGCTATTGATATAATTGTTCAATTAGTAAGGTTTCCTGATGGTTCAAGAAAACTAATTACAATCTCAGAAGTTGAAAAAAGAATAGAAGATAATGCTGTAATATCTTTAAATAATATTTTTGAATTTAAAAGAGATACAAGTGATATGACAAAAACAAAAGGTAATTTTGAAGTTATATCAACACCTACTAGAACAGTAAACCAAATGAATATGTTTGGAGTTGATATAGATATATCAATTTTCAATAAAGAGTTTGAAATGCCTAAATCTATGTTAATTGAAGAACTAGAAAAAGACTTACCTGATAAAATGTGTGGATGGAAAGCAAATTTTATGGATATATTTTTAGAAAAAGATCCCCAACTTTTTCATAAATGGCCACATTTTCAAAAAGTAGATAAATAAAATGAATGATATTATAATTGTTTTAATATTTATTATTCCTATTTTATTAATCTTAGTAATTACTCTAGGATATAAATATTATTATGAGTTAGACAGAAAAAATAAAATAAAAGAATTATTAAAAAAAGACAGTAATGAAATCTTAGATGATAAAAAACAAAAAAGGTTTACAAAAAAAGAAAGAAATTGGTTAGGGAAAAAGTTGGCATATGCAGGTTTCCCTCAAATTTATGCAGAAATAATTTTTATTTTTATTTCTATAGGCTTTGGTTTCTTAGCAGGTGTTTTTATCAATTTTGTAATACCAAATCCTATTGTTTTTGTATTAAGTTCACTAGCTTTTTGTTTTTTCCCTCTTTTAGTTTTGAAAAAGATTATAGATGGAAGATTAGAAGAGTTTAACTTTGGACTAAAAGTTATAATTGATAAAGTTACTAGTATGATGAAAAGTGGGGTAGGTTTTGAACAAGCTTTGAAAAAAGCTGTTACAACATCAAGATCTAAACTTACAAAAGAAACTTTTGAAATATATTTAAATGAAAAAGATATTATAGGAGAAGATAAAGCTTTTCAAAAAATGTTTACAGTTGTTGAATCAAAAGAACTTAGGATATTTTATTTAACAGTTTCTATTGGTAGACAATCAGGTGGTAAGTTTTCAAATACTTTGGAAAAATTAAGAAAAGCCCTACATGCACAAGGTGAAATTAAACAAGAGATTGTCTCATCAACAAAAGAGATAAAAGTTGGAAGTTATATGATTATTGGACTTGTTATATTTATATATAAGATGTTAAATAGTTCTTTAGATGGAGTACTTGATGAACATTTTTTTGGTTCAGATGAGGGACAAATCCAAATGTTTTTTATCATCTGTTGGGTTACGTTTGGTATTTTTGTAAATAGCATGATAGCTAAGGTAAAGGTATAAAATATGAGCACTATATATTTTCTTCCAGTATTTATTGTAATAATTGGTATTATTGTTTGGTATTTTTATGATACAAGAGGTAATAAAAAGAAAATTATTTTATTATCAAAGTTGGATGCCCTAGCAATTATAGACCAACACAAAAGTGTAAAAAATAAAAAAGAACACGAAAATTCAACAGATTTAAATCTTCAATTAATCCAAGCAGGTCTTACAAAAAAAGAGTACAATGAGGGTAAACTGGTATTTGCACTTATTGGAATAATAATAGGTGTTTCATTTCCAATATTTTTCTCAACAAAAATTGGAATATTAGGAATTATTATTGGTATACTAGCCATTATATTTGGTGGCAAAATGTATATTTATATATCTAAATCAGAAAGAACAGAAAAAATCAACAGTGATTTAGGTGTATTTTTAGATTTAATTAATGTTATCTTAGAAGCTGGAGGTGGTCTAAAAAATGCCTTTTTTACAGTTTCTACAAGAGCACATGGAATTTTAAACGAAGAATTATTAAAAGAGATTGCTATACTAGAATATGAAATGTCAAATTATTCAACAAAAAAAGCTTATGAAAATTTAAAAAAAAGAGTTGATTCAGATGATGTCTCCAAAATTGTAGACTTTTTGATTTTAAGTGAAGAAGCAGGTATTGGTGTAAAAAACATCTTTTCTGCACAAAGTGACGAAATGCGTCAAGAAAAATTTTATAAAGTTAAAGGTAAGGTAAATACTTTAAATATGTATTTAATGTTAATTATTTTTATCTTTGTAATACCTGCATTAGGAGCATTTATAGTATTTCCTATGATGGCAGGAAGATTAGATTTTGGTATGTAAAGGAAAAATATGAAATTTGACAAACAGCTAGCTATAATTTTAGTTTTAATATCACTATTACTATCAGCAATAGGTATCTCATTTTATTTTTATAATAAGAATGAAGAAACAAAAAAAGTAAATAATCAACAAGTAAAAATATATGTTGCAAATAAAAATATTAAACAAAATTCTTTAATTACAGAAAATGATATTAAAGAGATAACTGTTGCTAAACAATATGTATTAACAAGGCCACTATTAAAACAAGAGATTTTAAATAAATATGCAGTTGAAAATATTTATGAAAATGAAAATTTTTTAAAAGAAAAATTATCAATAGCACCAAAAATCAAAAAAGAGTTTAGTAAAGTATTGTCTTCTAAATATTCAAGTTATAATATGGAATTTAAGTTATTTAAAAATCCAAACTATTCTTTAGAACCTAATGATATAATTAAAATAATTTCAGTTTATCCAGTGGATTTTAAAGGAAACGACTATAATGTAAGATATGTTGCAAAAAACATTAGAGTTTTAGGATTCTTAAGTGAAGGGAAAGAAACTGAAAAAGCAATATATAAGAAAAAAGTTAAAAAACTTGTAAAAAAACAACAAGTTGAAGAGATTGTTAATATAAAATCTGATGAATTAATACTTGATATAAAAGAAAAAGTGTTATTATCTTTAATAAATGATTTTAATAAAGGTGGACAACTATGGATGGTTAAAGCAAGAGCAGGATATGAAGATGAACCTATTGAAGTTCCCAAAAAAGTTAAAAAAGAAGTAACTACAACAAAAGTTAATAAACCTATACAAAAAGCATATTACCCTGTGAAATGGTATCAACCAAAAACTATTTATGAAACAAAAACCGGTACAATTAGTTATGCTGATAATGCAGATAAAAATGCTTCAAAAAGTGTAACAATTGAATCACAATTTCAAAAAGAGTGTAAAAAAACAGATAAACTATTGTTAGTTACATCAAATACTGTTTATCTAAGAAAAGATCCCTCTATAAGAGCAAAAATAAGAAAAAGAATTAATAAAAACTATATATTACCATACGTATCTATTTCAAAAATCAATCCAAATTGGTTTATGATTTGTGACGAATCATATGTTCAGAAAAAAGATGTAAAAGAGATTAGTTTTGATGAATATAAAAGGTTAAAGTAGTTTATGAAAAAAACAACTATGAAAAAAGCTGCTATTGAAAATATTTTTATTTGGTTGGTATTATTTGTTGGCTTTGCTACTTTATTCTTTTTCATAATTGATTATGCAACGATATTAAGAATAAAAGATAATATGAATGCTATATCTGATTATGGTGCTAATTATGTAGCTACAAATGGCATGGGAGATGATATATCAACTCAAATAAATGATATGAAATTAATAACTATTCAAAATGTGAATGCTAATACTGGTGCAATATGTAATATTGATGCAGCTAGAGCAAATCAGTATAAAGTAATATTTATTACACAAGCAGATAGTTCATATAAATTTTATAATAATCAATTGCGTACATCAAGAGCTGTTTTTAATCAAACTAGTAGTGATACAATTGTTTGTAGACTAGTAATAACTCTAAATTAGGAGAAAGAAATGAAGTTTTTTAAGTTTAAAATTGTTTTTTTATTTTTTATATCACTATTAAGTTTAAATGCTTATGATATAAACGATAAAGTAATATATCAAAAAGATTTTGAGAATAAAACAATATATTTGCCTATAAATAATTATAGAACCCTTATCTTTAATGATAGAATTAAAAATATACAATTAACAAATAGTGAAAATATTACAGCAGAGTTTATTGATAGTAAAGATGCTCCACTAAGAATGTTGAAAATATTAGGTAAAAATATTGGTAGTGAAAGTGCTGTTGTAATTTTAGAAAATAATAAATTAATACAAATTAATTTTAGTATTATGAAAAATTTAGATAATATAATTACAATAGTAAAAACTACTTATCCAGATTTAATTATAGAACAAGCCAATGATACAATTATCTTAAAAGGTTATGTAAAGAATTATAGAGAAAAAGATAATGTAATAGATATATTTAAAAAAGCTGGTATAGAGATTGATAAAAAACTAGTTGATATGATAGAAACTTCTCAGCCTTCTAAAATGATAAAGATTAAGATGTATGCAGTTGAAATTAATAATGACGCAGGACTTGACCTAAAAAATAACTGGTCATTATCAAGGAACAATTATTATTCGGTTGTCGATAAAGAGAATGATACATTTCATAATGTACCAATTGATGGAAGTACATATGATTCAGTCAATGCACAAAATAACAAAGGTTTAGATGATGCTCTTAAAAATATTATATCAAGTTCAGTTTCATTAAGTGGAGGATTAACAGGAGCAGCAAATTATCTTGGAAAATATTTTAATACATCACTTGTTTTACAATATTTATCTACAGAAGGAGTAGCTAATATTCTAGATGAAACAACATTAGTAACCCTTGAAAATAAAAGTGCAAACTTTCATGCAGGGGGAACAATATTAATTAAAACGGAATCTTCAACAGCAGAAGGATTACCAACCTCAACCATAGAAAAAGTTGAATATGGATTACAATTAGAATTTAAAGCAAAAAATATTATGAATGATGACTATATAGATTTAGAGATTGATACTAAATCTACTGATATTGATTGGGCAAATCAAGTTGATGGTATTCCAAGTTTTATTGAGAAAAAAATAAAAACAAATGTCTTAGCGCAAAATGGTCATACTATTGTAATTGGTGGATTAATAAATAATGAAAATTCAAATGATATAGATAAAATTCCACTATTAGGTGATATTCCAATTTTAGGAGTTTTATTTACTAGTAAATCGTTTAAAGAAGGGAAAAGTGAACTTGTATTTTTTGTAACTCCGACAATTGTTGACCCATCAAAAAACAATCAAGATAAATTTCTTCAAAGAACAAGAAAAAAAGTTTTAGATACATCTAAATATAAAGATAGTATTTTCTTTAATGAAGATGAAAAAAACACTAATGAAGACAATGATGCTGAAGAAAAAGTTTCTTCAAAAACACCTATAGTGAAAAAAGATACTAAAAAAGTTTTAACTCATAAAGAGGTAGTAGATAGCTTATATGGTAAATAAAATCTAATTAGATTTTATTTACTAATTGTTTAGGTAATAAACCTAAACTCTCCTCTACTAAGTTTGTATCTCCATGTTGAATAAAGTCATCTTCATACTCAAAAGAAACAATTTTTATATTTACAATATTGTTATAATTCAAAAACTCTAAAATTGCACTCGCAACTCCACCTTGTTTTTGAGAATCAGAAAAAATATACCAACTATCATATTTGAGTGACAACTCTTTTAAAAGATTTTCATCAAGAGGTTTTACAAATCTCAAATCTACAATTGAGATATCCTCTTCATGCAGTTTTTCAGTTTCACAGGCTCTATTAACTCCTGCACCATAACCTATAAAAAGTTTATTTGAACTACCCTCTTTTATAAGTTCTGCTTTTCCTAAAACAAACCTTGATGCTGGATATTCTAATTCTTTGAATGAACCTCTAGGATATCTAATTGCACAAGGAGACGTTGCTTCGTATCCAAAGTCTAAGACATATTTCAAAGTTTGTTCATCTCTTGGAGCACATAAAATCATATTTGGGATAAATCTTAAATATGATATATCAAAAGCACCTTGATGTGTTTCTCCGTCATTTCCTACAATTCCAGCTCTATCAATTGCAAAAACTACAGGCAAATTCATCAAACATACATCATGTATAATTTGGTCATAGCCCCTTTGTAAAAATGTAGAATAAATTGTAATAAATGGTTTAAATCCCTCTTTTGCCATTGCCGCCATAGAAGTTACTGCATGTTGTTCAGCAATTGCAACATCCCAAAATCTTGTTGGAAACTCTTTCATCAATTTATCTATACCTGTTCCACTTGGCATTGCAGCTGTTACACCTACAACATTATCATGTTTTTTTGCTAATTCTAAAAGAGATTCTGCAAATATTGCAGTTGCAGATTTTGCTGCAGATTTTTTTAAAAACTCTCCATCATCAACATTAAAAGGTCCTACTCCATGCCATTTTTCATGTTGACCTTCTGCAATCTTATACCCTTTACCTTTTACTGTTCTTGCATGAACAATTACGGGCTTATTCATCCCTTTTGCAATCTCTAAAGTTTCTATTATCTCTTCAAGATTATGTCCATCAATTGGGCCTATATAATCTATTCCCATCTCTTCAAAGATAATACCAGGTGTGATAAGTTTCATACTCTCTTCTATTTTTTTTGCTATATATGTAGCACCATTAGGTAAATGTTGTATTATATTTCTATCAACTCTTTCTTTAAAACCTTGATAAAATTTGCCAGCTAATATTTTTGATAAATATTTAGAGATTGAGCCTATTGGTTTTGCAATTGACATTTCATTGTCATTTAAAATAATTACAACTGGATATTTTCTATCTCCTAATTCATTTAAAGCCTCATAAACCATCCCAGCAGTCATAGAACCATCACCAATCATTACAACTGGTATTCTATCTTCCCCTTTTAATCTTATAGCTTTTGCAGCGCCAATAGCTAATGAGATTGAAGTAGAACTATGTCCAGCTACGAAATAATCTGCTTTTGATTCTTTTGGCTTTGTAAAACCACTAAGTCCTTTAAATTGTCTAATAGTTTCAAACTCTTCCCATCTATCATTTATCAATTTATGGGCGTAACATTGATGAGATACATCATATATAAAAGGGTCTTTACTAACATCAAAAACTTTGTGCATTGCCACGGTTAGTTCAACAGCGCCAAGTGTAGATGAGAAGTGACCCCCTTTTCTTGAAACTACATCAATTATTCGTTCTCTAATATCTGAACAAATTTGTTCTAATTCTTTTAGGTTTTTAGATTTGATTTCCATAATCTCTTATAAGTTCTCTTGTTTTTTTAGCTCTTCTAATACTTCATCTAAAACTTCAAAAACTTTTGTATTTTGTGTATTTGTTCCAATTGTAATTCTAATTGCATTTACTCCATATCCTGTTAGATCTCTAATTATTATCCCTCTTTCAAGTAGATTTTGAGCTACCTCGGAAGAGATGTATTTATTATCGAATTTAAGTGTAATAAAGTTTGTATAACTATCAATATAAGAGAAACCTTTTTCTTTTGCATACTCTTCATATCTTTTCATTTCACTAAAATTCAATTCAATACATTTAGATACAAACTCTTCATCTTTTAGTGCTTCGATAGCTGCTGCCAAACTTAATGTTGTAATATTAAAAGGTGGTCTCAATTTGTACATTGTTTTTACAATATTTTCTTGTGCGATACCATATCCTACTCTCATTCCACCTAAAGCATAAGCTTTTGAAAATGTTCCAAGGTATATTGTATTTGGAAAATGTTCAATTAAATCTTTTGGATCAATATGTTTTTTACTATCTTTAAATGATGCATACTCTTGATAAGCTCCATCAATAACTACTAAAGTATTTTTATCCACTTTTGACAAAAACTCATAAACATCATCTTTATCTAAACATTCACCTAAAGGATTATTTGGTAAACATAAAAAGATTATATCTGCTCCATGTTCTTTATATAAAGCTTCAAATTGTGCCAGATTATGTTCATCATCTTTAGTTTTTATTATTTGACATCCTGTTTGTCTTCCATAGATTTCATACATGGCAAAGGTAGTTTTACTAATGATCATTTTAGAATTTTCATCACATTTTGCTTTTATTACAAAATCAATAATTTGATCACTACCCTCACCAATAATAACATTTGGACTCTCTACATTATATTTTGAAGCTAATGCTTCTTTTAATTCATACATTGAATCATCAGGATACATAAACATAAAAGAAGCTAAATCTTGAACCTTTTTTACTACTTTTGGTGATGTTCCATATGGATTCTCATTTGAAGCCAATTTAATAATATCCTTTGTATCAACACCATATTCTCTAACAACAAGTTCAATTGGCTTACCAGCTTCATAAATTTTACAATTATCTAATACTTTATTAAATTCCATTATTATTCCTTAAGAATAGTCCCTAACGTAAAGACTATTAATCAAACTTCTTTTGACAAGATAGCAATACTATCTTTAAAGAAACCTATATATCTACTTTTAAAAAAGTAAAACTAATCCCAACTAAATATCTTCTACTTCTTTTACATATGAGCCTAAAAATTTAATACTCTCTTTATGTTTTTCAAAAATATTCTTTACATTTTCATCATCTTTGTGACCTTCAAAGTCAATAAAAAATATTGAAACTCCTTCAACGATATGTGATTTAATTTTTGTTAAGTTTATACCTGCTTTATCAAAATCAGTCAGAAAATCAACTAAAGCCCCTGGTGTATTTGGTAATTTAACTAAAATTGAAGTCTTATCATATCCAGACTGTGCATTTTCAAAGTCACTAATTATAAAAAATCTTGTTTTATTATTATCTTTATCTTCTATATTTTCAAATAATATTGGAAGATTATTTAATTTTGCTCCAACATGTGGACATATTGCTGCAGAATTTGGCTCCTGAAGAGCTAATCTTGCAGCTTTAGTAGTAGAATCAACTAATACATGTTCAACTTCATCTAGACCAAAGTTTTGCAAAAACCTACTGCATTGTTCAAAAGCAATATCTTTAGAATATATTCTTTTTATATCAGTAACCTTATCACAAGTAGTTGCCAATGTATGATGAATATTTAATACAACTTCTGCAATAATCTTTAAGTTATAAGTTGTTAAACAACTTATAGTATCACTTACAATACCATTTGAAGAGTTTTCAATAGGAACAACTCCATATTTCGCTTTTTTTGTACTAACTTCTCTAAATACACCTTTTATAGAACCAATAGATAAATATGAACTCATAGCACCAAATCTAACTTCTGCTGCTTGATGAGTAAAGCTTCCTTCTGGACCTAAATATGCTATATTTTCAGGTAATTCAAGATTTCTTGAGATTGCAAATATTTCTAAAAACAAAGCTTCAATTGCACTTCTATTTAGTTTACCTTTGTTTAACTTCTCAAGTCTATCTATTATAGCTTTTTCTCTTTCAGGTCTATAAATAGCACCACCACTTTTAGCTTTTAGAACTCCAACTTCATGAACTAAGTCCATTCTATCATTTAAAAGTTCTAAAAGTTGATTATCAATAGCATCTAGTTTTTCTCTTATTTTTTCTAAACCAGCTTCACTCATATTTTATCCTCTTCCAGAAGTTTTAATATCTCACCCATATCTTTACATATAAAATTTGGCATCTCATTTTTATGTAAAGAGTTTTCTATTTCACTTCTTTTTTTTACTTTACCGCTCAAAACTAAGCAACTTTTCATCCCTAAGTTTTGCGCTCCTAATAAATCGCCTATCATATCATCACTTATAATTGTGATATCTTTAAAATCAACATTAATTATATCTCTTGCTTCTTCAAAAAAGTTTAGACTAGGTTTCCCCACTACTTGATACTCTTTATTAACAGCATATTTTACCATATTCATAATTGCACCAACACCAGGATATCTTTTCCCATCTTTATTATATGTTGATGTATTATGCATACCAATTAATGTGTTACATTTTAAAGCAACTTCAATCATATTTGCATAATCTTCATTTGTATACTCTTTTTTCACTGATACAACTAAAGCTTCTGCTTCTTCAAAATCTATTTTATATCCCATATTTTCTATCAATTCCAAAAATGATTCTTGCCCGAACGCTGCAATTTTTTTCACTTTTAAAATATCTTTTAAGATATAAAAAGGATCAATATAATTTTTTATATTAAGCCCTTTAGTTCTTAAATCTTTTAAAAATAGTTCACTATCATGTTTAGTATTATTTGTTATGACAACATATGGAATATCATTATCATTTAAATAATCTATAAATTCACAAGCACCTTTTATTGGTAGCTTTTCAATATCATCTATCAATGTACCTTGTACATCTATAAAAAAAGCCTTTTTCATAGACTATTTTATAAACTCCTCTTCTAATGCAATTATATCTTCAAAAACTTCTCTTTTTCTAATAAGTCTATCTTGACCATCTTCAATTGCAACTTCTGCTACTTTTCCTCTAGTATTATAGTTACTAGCCATTGTAAAACAATAAGCTCCAGCTGAATATATTGCAACTAAATCATTGTGTTGTGTTTTAGGAAGCTCTATATTTTTACCAAAGAAATCTCCACTTTCACAAACTGGACCAACAAGATTGCAAGAGCTAAACTCTTTATTATCATTTAAAACTTCTATTTTATGATAAGCATTATACAAACTTGGTCTAATCAAATCGTTCATTGCCCCATCAACTATCACAAATCTTTTTTCACCATTTATTTTTTCATATAATACTTTAGTCAAAAAAGTACCACAATTTCCAACTAAAAATCTTCCTGGTTCGCAAACAATTGTAATATCAAGACCAAACATACACTCTAAAACTGATTGAGCATACTCATTTGTATCAATAAGTTTTTCATCATCATATACAATACCTAATCCACCACCAATATCCATAAAAGAAAGCTCTATATTAATAGCTTTTAGATTTCTTACTAAATCTGCAACTATTTTAACTGATTCTTTGATTGGATCTAATTGAGTAAGTTGAGAACCAATATGACAATGAATACCAACAGGATCTAGATGCTCAGAGTTTTTACACTGAATATACATCCTTTTTGCTGTATCAATATCCACTCCAAATTTATTTTCATGTAAACCAGTTGAGATATAAGGATGAGTTTGAGGATCAATATTTGGATTAACTCTGATAGAAATTCTAGCAGTTTTACCCAACTCACGTGCAATTAACTCAACTCTTTGTAACTCAGCATCAGATTCTACATTTATCATCAAAATATCCAACTCTAAAGCTGTTCTAATCTCTTCATCAATTTTTCCAACACCAGAAAAGATAATCTTATAAGGAGCTATTCCTACTTTAATAGCTCTTTTAACTTCACCAATAGATACACAATCAGCACCTGCTCCAAGATTAGCTAGATGTTTAATAACACTTAAATTAGAATTTGCTTTTACAGCATAAGCCACTAAAGATTTTCTAGCTCTAAAAGCTGTTTTTAATTCGTTGTATTGATTTGTAATATGATTAAAATCATATACATAAAGTGGTGTACCATATTTATTTGCTAATTCTTTAAAATTTAAACTCATTTTTTTCCTATACTTATAAAATCTTAATTTAAAATTTCACCAAATTTTAAATCAAAATCTCCTATTTTATAAAATAAATAGTCAGAAAGTGTGAGATTTTGAGTGAAGTTCAAGACGGAAAAATAGATTTAGGCAGGAGCTTACTTGAAGTAAGTGAGTGTCTAAATCTATTTTTTCAACGCAGAAATTCGCCAAAAGCTTACGCTTTATGACTATTTATCTGTTCCATTCCATGCTATCGTTGGTCTACCATTTTCATCAAAATTAACTGCTGGCATACCCATAATATTAAATCCACTATCAACATAATGAATCTCTCCTGTTACAGCAGAACTTAAATCACTAAGTAGATACATCCCAGAATTTCCAACCTCATCAATAGTAACATTCTTTTTAAGTGGAGAGTGAGCTTCATTCCATTTAAGCATAAATCTAAAATCACCTATTCCAGCTGCTGCTAAAGTTTTAATTGGTCCTGCACTAATTGCATTTACCCTACATCCATCTTTACCTAAATCTTCAGCTAAATATTTAGTAGTCATCTCTAATGCTGCTTTAGCAACACCCATAAGATTATAATTTGGAATATATTTTACTCCACCATAATATGAAAGTGTTAAAATTGAAGAGTTTTCAGATAATAAAGGTTTTAACTCTCTTGTTACTTCAATAAGAGAATAAACCGAAATATCCATAGCAATATCAAATGCCTCTTTAGATATATCATAAAATCTTCCAGAAAGTCCCTCTTTTGGAGCAAATGCAATTGAGTGAACAATAAAATCAATTTGACCTAAATCTTTTTCTAAAGACTCTTTTAAAGCTTTAATCTCTTCTGGTTTACTTACGTCACATGGATATACTAAATCTGCACTTCCAAACTCAGCTGCAATTGGTTCAACTCTTTTTTTCAATGAGTCATTTAAATATGTAAATGCAATTTTTGCACCTTGTGCAGCACAAGCTTTAGCTATACCATAAGCAATCGATTTATTGTTTGCAACTCCTAAGATTACACCTTTTTTACCTTCCATCAACATTCTATAAATCCTTTGTATTTTCTATTATTTGTATAAAATCTTCAACTTTCCATGAAGCAGTTCCAATCAATGCTCCATCAACACCATCTAAAGAACAAATCTCTTTTACATTATCAACTTTTACACTTCCACCGTAAAGTAATGGTTTATCTATTTTTTCTTTTATTACTTTATGAACTGAAGTGATATCTTCAACAGTTGCAGTAACTCCTGTACCAATAGCCCATACTGGTTCATATGCTAAAATTAGATTATCATAATTTGTATCAATTCCAACAAATTGTTCATAGATATATTCTAAAGTTTTTTCTAATCCCTGCTCTTTTACCTCTAAAGGTTCACCAATACAATAAACAATTTTATATCCAAGGTTAGAATAAAACTCATATTTTTTTGCAATACTCTCTTGAGATTCTCCTAAAATATGTCTTCTTTCACTATGCCCTATTAAAATTGTTTTAATGTCAAATTCATCTAACTGACAAGTACCTATTTCACCTGTAAATGAACCACTTTGTACTCCATAAGCATTTTGAGCTCCAACTGTCAAATTTGAAACAGTATCAAATTTATCTAAAGCTGTTGCAGTGGGGAAAACTAAAATCTCACTTGATATAGAATTATTTTTTAGAAATTCATCTACTTTCTTTACAAAACTTGCTGTAGTTGCTCTTGTATGATTGGTTTTAAAGTTACTTGCAATAATAGACATTTTTACTCCTCAATAACTAGTGCTTTTACACCTGGTAGTATTTTACCCTCTATTAATTCTAATGAAGCTCCTCCACCAGTAGAGATAAATGTCATATCATCTTCATCACCAGTTACTCTAACTAAATCAGCCGTATCTCCACCACCAACAACTGTTGTTGCGAAAGATTGGGCAACTGTATTAGCTATTCTTGTACTACCTTTTGCAAATTTTTCCATTTCATAAACACCCATTGGGCCATTCCATAAAATA
This sequence comes from Halarcobacter sp., assembly GCA_050296315.1. Lineage (GTDB taxonomy): Bacteria > Campylobacterota > Campylobacteria > Campylobacterales > Arcobacteraceae > Halarcobacter. The sequence goes on along the minus strand of JBNKRE010000006.1, from coordinate 150,052 downwards.
GTATTTGCATCTGAAAGTGCTAATCTAAACATTTGTGCAGTTGCAGGTCCTATATCCAGTCCCATCCAGTTTTTTGGAATCTCTTGAACGGTTACAAGTTTTGCTATTGCTTCTGCATCAAAAGCTTCAGCTGCAACCACATCTACAGGAAGATAAAGTTTTACACCTAATTGTTTAGCTTCATCCATAATCTTAATTGCTTCTGGAATTAAATCATCTTCAACCAAAGATTTTCCAACCTCTAATCCTAAAGCTTTTAAGAATGTAAATGCCATCCCTCCACCAATTAAGATTTTATCTACTTTTGTTATTAGATTATGTAAAACTTCAAGTTTTCCTGATACTTTTGATCCCCCAACAATTGATACAAAAGGTCTTTTTGGAGATTCTACTATATGATGAAAAAACTTAATCTCTTTTGCAAGTAAAAAACCTGCTGCTTTATGATTTATATCAAAATATTTTGTAATAGCTTCAACTGAGGCATGAGCTCTATGAGATACTCCAAAAGCGTCATTTACATATATCTCAGCCATTGATGCAAGTTTTTTAGCAAACTCTTCATCATTTTTAGTTTCACCAACGTTATATCTTAGGTTCTCTAAAAGTAAAATTTCACCTGGCTGTAGATTCTTTGCTAATTCTAAAGTGTCATCTTGAACAACATTTTTAGCCATTTTAATCTCTTGTTTTAAAAGAGTATGTAATCTTTTAGCAATTGGTTTTAAAGAATATTTTTCCTCAGCAGCTTCAGTTGGTCTACCAAAGTGTGAAGCTAAAATAATAGAACAATCTCTATCAATACAATATCTTATAGTATTTAAAGCACTTCTGATTCTTCTATCATCACTTATATTATTATATTCATCCATAGGAACATTAAAGTCACATCTTATAAATACTTTTTTTCCATCTATATCAATATTTTTTATCTCTTGTAATCTCATAAGCTATCAATCCTTATTTATTCGACACATAAACTGCCATATCAACAAGTCTTGAAGAGTATCCCCATTCGTTGTCATACCATGTCATTACTTTTATCATATCTTCACCAATTACTTGTGTTAAATCACTTGCAATAATCGTTGAGTTTGTATTTCCTATTAAATCAGATGATACCATCATATCATTATCAACAGCTACTATTCCTGCTAATTCTTTCGCTTTTGCTTCAAATAAAGCATTAACTTCCTCTTTTGAGGTTTTACCATTAACTACAAAGTTTACATCGACCATAGAAACATTTGGAGTTGGAACTCTTACACTTTGCCCATGTAATTTTCCATCAAGTTGAGGCATGATCAATCTCATAGCCTTTGCAGCTCCTGTTGTTGTAGGGATCATATTTTGTGCCCCTGCTCTTGCTCTTCTTTTGTCTTTATTATGTTTTACATCTAAAATATTTTGGTCATTTGTATATGAGTGAATTGTAGTCATAAGACCTTTTTGAATCCCAAAAGCATCATCAATTATCTTTGCAACTGGACCTAAGCAGTTTGTAGTACAAGAAGCATTTGATATAATTGCTTGTCCTGCATAATCTTTTTCATTTACTCCCATTACAAAAGTTGGTGTATCATCTTTTGCTGGTGCAGACATAACAACTTTTTTTGCACCATTATCAATATGAATTTGACATTTTTCTTGTGTTAAATAAGCTCCTGTACACTCTAAAATAACCTCTGCTCCGTACTCTTTAGTAAAAGTTAACTCACCTGCATCTCTTGTAGAATATAGTTTTGCATTAATTTTTCCCATTTTTAAAAAACCATTTTCTACTTTTACATCCCCATCAAATGTTCCATGTACTGTATCATATTTTGTAATATATTCCAACATTTCTGGGCTTGCCGTATCGTTTATCGCTACTAACTCAATATCTTCTCTTTGTTCAATTATTCTTGCAACACATCTACCTATTCGTCCAAACCCATTAATTGCAACTTTAACAGCCATTTTTACCCTTTTGTATATAATAATTTGGGGGATATTTTATCCAAAAATTGCTATAATATAAGTTAATCATATCTTTAAAGGAAATTAATAGGTGCAAATTGCTATTTTTGGGGGTAGTTTTGACCCACCCCATATAGGTCACCAAACAATTGCAAAAAAAATACTCAAAAAACTTGATGTGGATTTGTTGATTGTTGTGCCTGCATATTTAAACCCTTTAAAGGTTAAGTCTTTTCTAGATGCAAAAACTAGATTTAAACTTTTAAAAAAACTTTTTAAAAATCAAAGTTTGATAAAAGTTTCTAAATATGAAATAAAACAGGAAAGACCTGTATATTCTATTGAAACAATCGAATATATAATTAAAAAATATAAACCTACTAAGTTGTATTTGGTTATAGGTGCTGATAATTACAAAAATTTTGATCTTTGGAATGAACATGAAAAGATTAAAAGTTTAGTTGAGCTTGTTGTTGTTTCAAGGGATGGTTATAAACATGAAACTGATGGTATAAAAAGATTAAAAGTCGATATAAAAATAAGTTCAACGCAACTTAGAAATACTTTTAACTTAAAATTCATACCAAAAAAAATTAGAAAAGATATAAAAAAAATTTGGGAAGGTAGAGGAAAAATTGGATAAAAGATTAGAAAAAATTGTATCAATCTTAGATGAGAAAAAAGCGGAAAATATTGAGGTTATTGATTTAACTTCAAAAGAATATATTGTTGATTATGTAGTTATAGCAACTACACTTAACTCTAAACATGGTTTTTCTCTTTTAAATCACTTAAAAACTGCATTAAAACCACTTGGTGAAGAGTTTTTAAGAGTTGATGAAGATGATAATTGGACTATTATAGATTTAGGTGATATTTTCATTCACTTAATGAGTGAAAAATATAGAGAAAAATACACTATTGAAGAGTTCTTAAGTGAGTTAGATAGTAAAAAGTAATACTACTTTTTACTACTTCTCTCCAGAAGCTGGTTTCCCTGTTAAAAGTTTATTATAATTACTAGCTGCATCTTTTGCTCCACCCATATATCCAGTTGATATTGCAATACCTATAACGATTACAAAAATAATTATAAACCACTTCATTACATAGACTCCTTTACCTTTATTCCTAATAAGTTTAATCCTACTTTGATACTTAATGCACTTAAACTTAAAACCTTTAAATACTCTAATTCTTGATCTGAACCAACAATTTTATATTCATTATAAAACTTATGAATTGAAGATGCTAAAAAGTATAAATAATCTGTTATTTTTTGCATATCTCTTTTTAGAAATGCTTCATCTAATATTGATGGTAATAATAAAGATTCATATACTAAATTTAAAGCATCGTCATTTAACTTTTCATATGATATATCTATCACATCAGCAAAAGATTTTTCAGCTTTTTTAAATACTTGATTTATTCTTGCATATGCGTAATTTATATAAAATATTGGATTTGAGCTATCTTGATTTTTTAATTTATCAATATCAAACTCCAAGTGAGTATCACTTTTTTTAGTTAAAAACACAAATCTTAAAGCATCAGGTCCAATCTCTTCAACCACATCTGACATTAGGATTACATTACCTGCTCTTTTACTCATTTTATAAGGTTCACCACCTTTTAGTAATTGAACCATTTGAGATAATAAAACTTCCAATTTATCAGAACTATTACCTAAAAATTCTATTGCAGCATGTACTCTTTTTATATATCCATGGTGATCAGCTCCCCAAATATTTATATAATGATCATAACCTCTGTCAAATTTATTTTTATGATAGATGATATCTCCAGCTAGATATGTTGGAATTCCATTTTCTCGAACAACTACTCTATCTGAGTCATCCCCATGTAGTGTTGATTTTAAAAAAAGTTTATCCTCTTTTGTATATAAAGAACCATTTTCTAGTAATAAAGCTTTTGTTTCAAGCCACGCATCATATAAAGAAGCTTCTGAAATAAAGTTATCAAACTCTATACCTAAATCTTTTAAGTCAGCTATGATAATCTTCATAACTATCTCTTTTGCAAAATCAGCCATCTCTCTAAATCTTGATTCATCATGGAATATTTCTGCTCCATGAGTATCATAGATTTTTTGTGCTATATCAACTAGATATTCACCTCTATAATATTTTTCAGGATATTCTACATCCTCTTTTAGTATAAAATCTCTTCCAGCTAATGATACCGATAAACCTAACATATCCATCTGTGCACCAGCATCATTTACATAATATTCTGTTGTAATATCATAACCAATATGTCGTCCAACTCTAGCAAGGGTATCTCCTAAGATTGCACCTCTTGCATGTCCAATATGTAAAGGTCCAGTTGGATTTGCACTTACATATTCTAAGAGAATTTTCTCTTTTTTCTCATCGCTTTTTGCAAAACTATCATTTGCATTTAATGCTTCTTTTGATAAGTTTTGTAAATAAGTTTTTGAAAGCTTAAAGTTTATAAAACCCTTTATAGCTTCAACTTTCTCAAACATTTCACAATCTTCAAATTTAGATACTAACTCTTCTGCAATTACCATAGGAGATTTTCTTAACTCCTTTGCTAAAGAGAATGCAACTGGCGTTGCAAAATGCCCAAGTGCAATATCTTTGGGTTTTTCTAAAACTATTTGTGTCTGTAGAACTTTTTCAATAAAATCTTTTACTTGTTTCTGCAATATATAAATCCCTATACAGTCTTATTTTCGTTTTTTTCTTCTGTTTTTGTTTCAGCTTTTTTTTCTATCTCTTCATTTTTATCAGTTGAAGCCACTTCTTCTTCATCATCTTTTACAGCTTTTTTGAAGTTTTTGATACCACTACCTAAACCTTTTGCTAACTCTGGAATTTTCTTCCCACCAAAAAGCAATAATACAACCAAAGCTATTAATACCCATTCCATACCACCAGGCATACTCATATGAAATCCTTATTCTTGAATTTTAGGAATTATTATATCTTTTTGAAGCTTAAATAAAATTTCTTGATTTTAATTTGCCAAATCTATAATTAGGCTATTTTATAAAAAAGTGTATAAGTTTATAACCACTAGCAGCGGCTAAAATGGTACCGAATAGATTTAATGCCATATTTGTCAATCCCAATACAATTGAAGTTTGAAGTAAAAAGAAACTCTCAATGGCAAAAGTTGAATATGTAGTTAAAGCTCCTAAAAAGCCAGTAGTTATAAATGATTTAAGATTATCAGGTAAATTATAATGTAAAAAAATAGCAAACATCACACCTATAATAAAACTACCTATAACATTTACTAAAAGTATCCCCACAGGGAATTCATATGGATAAAGTCTATTTACAATATGTACAGTATATGCTCTGGCAATTGCACCTAAAAAGCCTCCAAGTCCTACAGCTAATAGAGTTTGCCAAGATAATGTCATAGTTTTTCTATCTCTTCTTCAAATACTCTATTCATATCCTCTTCAAGCTTTTCAAACCAATCTGTTTTTTTATCAGCTTGTACAGGTTCTAGATAGATTACTTTTACAATACCAGGTGTTTGTTTTAAACTTTTTGAATCTAGTATATGTCTTGTGTTTAATATAATTGCTGGCTGGATTTTTAGATTAAATTTATTTGCAATCATTTTAGCACCTGGTTTGAATGGTAACATTTTTTTACCACTACTTCTAGTTCCTTCAGGGAATAAGGCTATTGGTCTACCTTTTGAAAGTCTATCTTTACACTCTTTCAATAAAGATATAATTCCAGCTTTATCTTCTCTATCAACAGATATCATTCTTGGAGCTTTAATAATATGACCAAAAAAGATTAAATTTGTAATCTCTTTTTTTGCAATCCAAGCCAAATCTCTAGGATGAATATATTCCATTACTATAATATCTAATATACTTTGATGATTTAAAACAACCATATCGCATGAAGGATCTAGTTTTCCATGTTCTTCTAGTTTTATACCTAAAAGATACATTTGTATTTTCATCCAAGTTTTGATTACTTTATGAGTATGATTTCTAAAAGCATACATAAATACAATTACAATTCCAACTGTAATAGAAAATTGTATTAATACAATAAAACCTCTAATTCTTGCTAACATCTTGCTCTTTTACCCATCCTATATATTTGTTTTCACCACTTCTAAACATAACTTTTACAAAGCCATTTTTTCTTTTCATATCTTCTACATTTATAGCTTCTGTTGTTTTTTGAAATATTGTAGAATTTTTTGTAGGTAAAATATAGATTACACTATTTGGCTTTAAGCCTATAGTTTTATTTGGCATCATAAAAATTATAAAAAAGATCAAAGAGATTAAAAACAATATAATATATATATAATTTCTTTTCCAAATAAAAAGAATCAAAAAAACTAAAGCAATAATAGCCACAATGATTTTTTTATAAAACTCAAAATTTGAATTATTAGGGTTTAAATCTGTTTGTGTACTTACTAACTCTTCATCAAATTTTATATTAAGTGTAACTTTTTCTAATCTATTTGTCAAAGTATTAAAATAGTTGAAAACTATCGATTTTGTATGAATTGGAATCACAACATAATATATCATATGTTGTTTTGGATATTCATCTTCTATTAAAGTAATTCCTTGTTCTTTAAAACCTGCAATTTTAAAGTCTTCCAAGTTTGAATTTAATCCTTGAATATCTATAACAGTTAAAGCTTCTTTATTTGTATATTGTTTACTTTTTGAATCAATTATTGTTAATTTACTAGCAATAATATTTGAAAATTTCTTATCCCCTTTTGCAATATCTAAAAAGGTAATTTCGGGTGAAGGTAATACTCTTTGTTCAACTAATTGTTCATTATTGTACAAACTAACCATAATATCTGGTAATCTAAAATTTTTGTCATAAGATTTAAAATAAAATGTATTTTCAAAACTATTATTTTGATTCTCTATAGCTAACCATTCTTGCTCAGGATTTAAAGGCTCTATATTTAAACTATTTACAAAAGTAGCAACTATTTTAGTGAAATTATCTCTAGTTATTAAAGCTTTTACTTTTATTTCATATCTTTGATTTTTGTATACATTTTTGGGATAATTTATATAAGATAGATAAAGGTTTTTTGAGTCTGCATAATCTTGAGATTCTATAACCTGTCCATTACTATTACTATTTTGATCAAATACTGAACTCTCATCACTAATAAAATCATTATTAGCAAATAAAATGTTTAATAAAATACAAAATAGTAATAATAGTTTTTTCACTATTTTAAGAACCCTTTTAACATAGCCATTCCATCTGAACAACCTAGAACTTCTTCCATTGCTCGTTCTGGATGAGGCATAAGTCCAAATACATTTTTCTCTTTATTGCAAATTCCTGCAATATTTGAAACTGAACCATTTAGATTAATTGTTTTACCTGCTTCATCACAATATTTTAATAATATTTGACCATTTTGTTCAAGTTCTTTTAATCCTGCTTCATCAATATAATAGTTTCCATCATGGTGCGCAACAGGGATATTTACAACATCATCTTTTTTAAGTTTTGATAAAAAGATATTATCGTTATTTACCACTTTTAGATGGTTAAATTTTGAAATAAAATGTAAAGAATCATTTCTTTTCATAGCACCAGGTAAAAGCCCAGCTTCAAGTAAAATTTGAAAACCATTACAAATACCTAAAACTTTTCCACCATTTGCAGCATACGCTTGAACAGAGTTCATAATATTCGCAAATCTTGCAATTGCTCCACTTCTTAAATAGTCTCCATACGAAAATCCACCAGGGATAACTAATAAATCAATATTTTCTGGAAGTTTCGTATCTTTATGCCAAACAATTGTAACATCACAGCCAAGCATCTCAAAAGCATACTTAGTATCATATTCACAATTTGTTCCAGGAAATTGTAATACAGCTACATTCATATTACTAACCTATAATTTCAATATTGTAATCTTCAATTACTGTATTAGCAAGAAGTTTTTCACACATTTTAGTAACTTCAGCTTTTGCCTCTTCTTCATTTACTGCATTTAGTTCCAAAATAATTTGTTTACCAATTCTTACATCTTTTATGATATTTTTAAAACCCAATGTATCTAAAGCGTGGTGCGTTGCTTTACCTTGATCATCTAATACACCTTGTTTTAATGCTACATTTACAATTGCTTTCATTTATTACCTTCAATTAATTTTTTTGCGATTATATCTAAAACTAGCTTAGCGGTTAAGCTTATTTGCTTAACCTTTCAAGTATCGTTGTATACCCATTTAAAATTTTATCTTTTATTTCTTGAGGAACATTTACTTCCAATTTTTCCCCTGGTTTTAAACTTTTTGCTTGCTCTTTCCAGTTTTGTTCTTTTCCAAAGTCTCTTAAAATTTGTTTATCCATAGAGATATAATTACCTGCATTAAAATCCTCTTTTGAAATAAATCTTGAACTTTCAGGAGTTAAAACTTCATCACCTAAAACCCATTCACCTTTTGAATTAATAAAAATTTCAAATTTTGTATCAACAATAATGATCCCATTATCTTCTGCAAACTTTGTAAAATCTTTAAATATTTTTTCCATACTAGAGATAATCTCAGGGAATTTTTCTCTAACAATTTGAGAATTTAAAGGCTCATCTTTAATCCCTTTTGTTGTTGGTGTAAAAATAGGTGTTTCAAATTTATGCCATTGTGGTAAATCACTAGTTAATTCTAAGCCATAAGGATCTTTTCCATTTTGACAAGCATCATAAAGAGAACCAGTTAAATAGTTTCTAAAAATAAACTCAAATTGTACAATATCACCATCAATCTCAGCTTCAAGAGGTTTACATAACTCCATAAACTGACATCTTGGAGCAACATTTAAAGATGGGTTAATACTCTCATCTAAAATTGCTGTTCTAATACCTGCTTCTTTTGCAAATTTAGCACCATTATTTGAAATAGCTGTTTGAGAAACACCTTTGCCTTCAATTTCAAGATTTAAAGGAATATCAAATACAGAACATCTATCACTTCTAACTAATAAAACTTTTGCTTCATCCCCTGGACATGTATAAAGATCTGCATTTTTTCCAATATAAAATAAGTTATATCCTAGATCTTCAAGCTCTGATATACCTTTTTGTGTTGTAGTTTTCTTTGACTCTGGCCAAAGACCAAGTGCTACAATATCACTTATTTTCATCTAATCTCCTAATTTTTATTAATGATTATTAATGATTTTAAAATACCTATTGCAATAGATAACTGATTATCTTTTGCTACATCCTCTTGCAAAATAATTTTATTATCTTTTACTTCAATTTTTTTATTTTTTACACCATTATCTTTTTCAAGTTCAACTTCTAAATGTTTCTTTAAATCTGCTTCTTTAATTTTGAAATCATTATCGTCAGCTGTTACACTCTCACCTGGATAGGCAAATACATCAGGTGTAATTCCTTTTGCTTGAATAGTTCTACCACTTGGTAAATAATATTTTGCAATTGTTAATTTTATATTTTCGCTTCTATCTTGCGTAATCGGTAATACCGCTTGAACAGAACCTTTTCCAAATGTCTTTTCACCAACAATTACTGCTCTTTTATGATCTTGCAAAGCACCACTTACAATCTCAGAAGCAGATGCAGAACCACTATTTACTAATACTACTAAAGGCACTTTAGTAACTGTATTTGAAGGTTTTGCACTAAATTTTTCCTCATCAGTAGCTTCTCTACCTTTTTGAGATACTATTACTCCACTATCAACAAATAAATCAACAGCACCAATTGCTTGGGTTAATAATCCCCCAGGATTATTCCTTAAATCTAAAATTATCCCTTTTACTTTTGGATTATCTTTTATAGCTTTTCGCAAATCTCTTGTTACTTTTCTATCAAAACTAGAAACTCTTAAATATAGTAAATCTTCTTTTTCAATAGTTTTAGCAAAAACTGATTGTATTTTTATAATATCTCTGACAATATCAATTTTAAGAGGTTTATTTTCACCTTTTCTTACAACTGTAAGTTCAATTGGTGTTTTAGGTTTCCCTCTCATTAAAGATACAGCTTCGTCAAGAGTCATATTCAACGTCGATGCATCATCAATCTTTAAAATTATATCACCTGCTTTCATCCCTGCTTTATACGCAGGAGTATCATCAATTGGAGAAATAACACTAATAGCTCCATCTCTCATACCAACAGTTATACCTAAACCTCCAAACTCACCTTGCGTTTGAATACTCATCTCTTTTGTTGATTTTTTATCAAGATATGATGAATGTGCATCAAGTTCTTGCATTAAACCTTTTAGAGCTTTTTCTACTATTTGTTCTAGTTCTATATCATCAACATAATATTTTTCAACAGTTCCAATAACTTGTGTTAGTTTTGACAAAGACTCAAATCTACTCAAGTTTTTATCTTTTTCAGTCTCATTTACACTCTCATTTGCAGTAAGTGATTGAGATAAAAATAGAACTAATGACGTTATCAATAAAAATTTATTCATTATCTACCTTTCTTATATTATAAGAGGTGGTATTATATAAAATTTTATATAAAAGTAAGATTTTATCATTTTTTTTGTATCATTTAAGCCTAATTTTTAAAGAAGGTTTTGTATGAGTCTTAAAGATAATGTTGATTATGTTAAAGGTGAAATAAGTAGTGAAGAAAAGTTTTTAGAAAGTTTTGTAAAAGTAGAAAGATTTTATAAAAAAAATAAAATGATTATTGTTTTAGCAATTATAATTGCTCTTGGTGTTATAATTGGATTATATGTTACTAAATATATCCAATCAAGTAATAAACTTGATGCTAACATTGCTTTTTCAAAAGTTTTAGAAAATCCTAAAGATACTAATGCTTTAAACACCCTAAAAGAAAAAAATGAACAACTATTTCAAGTTGCTAAATTTATGGAAGATAAAGATTATAATATTCAAGTAAAATATTTAAAAGAAATATCAGAATATGAAAAAGCATTAGATAATAATAATATTGCAAAGCTAAACTCTTTGTCTATGCAAAATGATTTTTTATTAAAAGAGTTTGCAATATTTAATAAAGCACTTCTTTTAACAAAACAAGGGAAATATGAAGATGCTAAAGTTGCTTTAAAACTAATCCCTGAAAACTCGCAAGTAAGTAATTTAGCAAATATACTAAAACACTATTTAGTTACAAAATAGTAAGGATTTTATATGAGATATTTATTAACATTAATTTTAACTATATTTATTTTTGCAGGATGTTCTGGAAAAGAGTTTTATGAACCAGAGAACACTGTAGGGGATTATAATAATACAACTGCATCATTAAATGGTGATATTATCTCTATGAATAAAGATGGTGCAACACTAGATAGTGGTGAAATCATCACAAAAAGGGGTGTATCAAAGTTTAAAATAAAAGAAGGGTACAACTTTTTAAATATTAGTGATGATAAAGTGATCACTTCTAACTATAAAGATAAAGTAATGATTGAAAATCAAACATATGAAGTTGGTGGGGTTGTAGTAGCAGCTACCTTACAAAAAAATCTATTAGCACTTTTGTTTTCAGATAACTCAATACAATTATTAAATACTGATACAAAAAAAATTTTACTAAGAGAATATTTTGCTCACTCATTTGTAAATGATACAAGAATTGCTAATCCATATTTTATGAGTAACTTGATTCTATTCCCTACTTTGGATGGGAAAATTGTCATTGTATCTCAAGGTAATAACAAAGTTATAAAAAATATAGTAGTTGATGCAGATGGACAATTTAACAATATCATTTTCTTGGATGTTGTAAATGATACATTGATAGCTGCAACACCAAACAAAATAATCTCTGTAGGAAATAATTCTTTACATATCAAAGATTATGATCTAAGAGATATTATTGTACATGATGCTACAATCTATATAGCTACTATTGATGGTCAAATTATGAAATTAGATATTGCGTTAAACGAATTAGCTAAGAAAAAATATAAATATGCAAAAATCTATTCTCTTGCATATGGTACTTCATTATATGCTTTAGAATCGCAAGGTTATCTAATCAATATCCCTGAAGACTTTTCAAAAGATACAATCTATGATTTTGATTTTGACAATGAACAAAAAGTAATTGCTCTTGGAGATACAATCTATTATGATGATGAATATATTATTTTAAAATAATATATTCATCCAAAACTACTATCATAACTTTTTTTCTTCAAACTCTTAAAATTTCAATAAATATCTTTTAAAAATATAAGTTCAATTTTATAAAATATTTCATGATTTTCACTCATCATCTTTTGCAAACTTTTTATATAAAAAGTCTAATATAGCTTCTCTACATCTAATATACTCTTTGTCTGTTTGTAAGGCTACTCTATCTCTTGGTCTTTCTAAATTTACCTCTAAAATCTCTCCAATAGTGGCTTCTGGACCATTTGTCATCATAATAACTCTATCACTTAACAGTACTGCTTCATCTACATCATGAGTGATTACAATAACTGTATTTTCTACGCTTTGTTGTATTCTCATAAGGTGCTCTTGAAGATTTGCTCTTGTTAAAGAATCAAGTGCACCAAAAGGTTCATCCATAAGTAGAACATCTGGTTTTATTGATAATGCTCTTGCAATACCAACTCTTTGTTTCATACCACCTGAAATCTCTCCAGGATATTTTTCTTTTGCATGATCTAAATTTACCATTGAAACAAAATACTCAACTCTTTCTTTCAATTCAGTTCTAGAAAGTTGAGGCATCACTTTTTTCACAGCCATCTCAATATTTTGATATACAGTTAACCAAGGAAGTAGCGAATGGTTTTGAAATACTACTGCACGTTCGGGACCTGGGCCTGTAATCTCTTTATTCTTCAATATTATATTTCCCTCTGTCTGTTCATCAAGTCCTGCTATCATATTTAGTAAAGTACTTTTACCACATCCACTATGTCCAATAATAGAAATTATTTCATTTTTTTTAATATCAATATTTACATCAACAACAGCTTTATACACTTTTCCACCTGGAAGAGGAAAAGTTTTATCTATATTTTCTAATTGTAAAAATTTTTCATTTGTGCTCATATTTCAGCCTTTACATTTTTTTTCTATAATCAAAGAAATCTGCTAATTTACCCATTAAGATATCAAGGATAAATCCAACCACACCAACAATAATAATACCGATAATAATGTTATGGTAAGCAAGATTGTTATACTCATCCCAAATCCAAAATCCAATACCAATACCTCCTGTAAGCATCTCAGCTGCTACAATCACAAGCCAAGCTATTCCTAAAGATAATCTCATCCCAGTAAATATATAAGGAACTGCTACAGGCAAAATAATTTTTGTTATTTTTTCTATTGGCGTAAATCGTAATACCTTTGCAACATTCATATAATCTTCACTTACATTTTTAACACCTAATGATGTATTAATAATAATAGGCCAGATTGACGTTACAAAGATTGTTGACATTGCAGTATTATCAATATCTTTAAAAGCAAAAAGTAAAAGTGGTAACCAAGCTAGTGGAGACACTGGTTTAAAAATTTGTATAAATGGATCAAAAGCATATTGAATTGATTTACTCATACCTATTGCTAAACCTAAAGGGATACCTACAATTGCTGCTAATATAAATCCTGCAAAAACTCTTTTTAAAGATTCTAACAATTGCCAAAAAAGACCTTTATCATCTTGATTCTCTACATAAAATGGGTCACTTAAGACACCTGTCAATTCATCTCCATCACTTGTAATACCGCCAAAAGCATGCACATAAGTATCAGCAGGTGTTGGAAAACCTGGAATATATAAGGCAATAGTTGACCAAACTTGAATCAAAATAGCTAATACGATAAAAGGCAAAACTATTTTCTTTAATGTTTCTTTATTCATTACTTTCCTTTTTTACTAATTAAGACTTGTCCTTTAATATGCTTAGTTGATAGATACACAAAGAAGAAAGAAGATAAAACTTCAAACTAAGCATATTAAAAGACAAAGCCCTTAGGCTTTTATCTTTTTATTTTTTTGTTACAAACTTTTCGTCTGCACAACCTGCTGGTCCATATGGACATACATAAGAAGGTTGTTTTGTTTCAACTTTCCAAGTGTTTACTTTTGATAAATCCTCTTTTTTTACTACGGGGTGTGTAACATTAAATGTATCATAGATATACTCAACTGCTTTGTTTGGATCCCATACTTTTCCATCAATAAATTTATTGTATTTATCTATACCATCAATTTTCCAAGCACTTGGTGGAAGTTCATATCCAACCTCTTTTGCAACTTCACTAAATAAATCAGGTCTATAAACTTTTTCAATAGTTGCTTTCATATCAACTGGTTGTGTCAATTGTCCCCATCTATACATTTGAGTTATAAACCACATACCATGAGAATAAAATGGATACGAAGCATAATAGTTTGCGAACACATTAAACATAGGATTTTCAGAATCTACACCTTTATTATAAAGGAAAGTTCCCGACATAGATTTTCTTAAAACATTTACAGGAGCGTTTACATAATTTCTTTTTGCTAAGTATTTAATTGCTTCTTCTCTATTTTCCCAAGATTCATCTAACCACATTTGAGCTTTTATAACTGCTCTCATAACAGCTTTTGTTGTTTCAGGATATTTTTTTACAAAATCTGCTCTTGCTTGTAAAACTTTTTCAGGATTGTTATTCCAAATATCATAATTTGTTACAAGGGCACTTCCAGCACCTTTAAGTACAATTCTTGAATTCCAAGGTTCACCAACACAGTAACCTTCAATATTTCCAGCAATTAAGTTTTGTGGCATTGTTGGTGGAGGGAAAGGTTTGATAGTCGTATCCTCATCTGGTTGAATACCAGAACCTGCCATCCAATATCTTAACTCATAGTTGTGAGTTGAAACGGGGTGAACCATACCAAAATTAAGAGGTTGATAATTGTTTCCTTCTGCTTTATGTTTTGCATCTATATATTTTTTTAAACTATCTGCACTAACAGGTCTTTTTGTTTTATCTAATCCATATTTTTCCATTTCACCTATAATATAATTACCATAAGTGATAGCATTACCATTAAAATCTAATGATAAAAGTGCTTGTAAATGTGCATCACCATTTATCCCTAAAGTTGCTGCAATTGGCATACCTGCAAGAGCATGAGAGAAATCATATTCACCAGAAATAACTTTTTGTTGAATCCCTGGCCAACCACCACCCTCTTTTGCAACATGAACATCTAAACCTTCAGCTTTAAAAAAACCTTTCTCTTTTGCAATAACCAATGGGGCACAGTCTGTTAATGCAATGAAACCTATTTTTAATTTCGTTTTTTCTGGAGCTGCTAATAATGTAGAAGCTACAACTGATACACCTAAACCAATTTTTAAAACCTGTTTTAACATTTATTCTCCTTAATTTCACCTTTAAGTTTTGTTGATATTAGCATTGTAACATGAAAAAAATATAAATTATTCAACTTATTGTTTATTTTATATACATTATAATCTTAATTTTACATAAATTATATTCTATAATACAGTATATAAAATATAAATGATATAATTCCAAACTTTATAATTGTAAATAAAAAAAGTGGGAAAAAGTAAGGATTAATAGATGATAAAGTCTGTTTGTGGATACTGTGGTGTCGGATGTGGTTTAGAGTTTGATAAGGAAAAACTTCTTGGTGATGTTGCTTATCCTATAAATGAAGGTAAGGTTTGTTCAAAAGGGGTTTCTGAACTAATAAGTATTCAAACTCCATCTAGACTTCTACGACCACATATTAGAAATAATATAAATAATGAATATAAAATAACTGATTGGCAAAAAGCTATAGAAACTATTGCAAATAGATTAAAACAGACCCCAAGTGATAAAATTGGATTTTATCTATCAGGACAATTATTAACAGAAGATTATTATATTGCTAATAAACTTGGGAAAGGTTTTTTAGGAACTAATAATGTAGATACAAATAGTAGAACGTGTATGTCAAGTGCAGTTGTGGCTCATAAAAAAGCTTTTGGAGCGGATTATGTACCTGTAAGAATGGATGATATTAATCACTCTGATTTACTTATATTAGTTGGGGCAAATACAGCAGAAGCACATGTTGTATTTCACAATAAAATAAAAAGAGCAAAAAAAAATGGTTTGAAAATAGTAGTAATTGATCCAAGATTTACAGATACTGCAAAAGCGGCTGATTTGCATCTTCCTATAAAACCAGGAGCAGATATAGACTTTTTTAATCTTTTAGCAAAAAGAATTATAGATGAGGATTTAGTAAACCATGATTTTGTACAAAACCATGTAAATAACTTTGAATTGTTGAAAAATAAATTAAAAAGAGTACCTGTAACTAAAATGTTAAAAAGAACAGGTTTTTCAAAAGAACAGTTTGAAGAGTTTTGGCAACTATTTAAAAACTCACCAAATATTATAACAGCTTGGACTATGGGATTAAACCAATCGGTTCAAGGAGTTGATAAAAACTTATCACTAATAAATATACACCTTCTAACAGGGAAAATCTTTAAAAGAGGAAATGGACCATTTTCCCTAACAGGACAACCAAATGCAATGGGAGGAAGAGAGGTTGGTGGACTTTCAACAATGCTGGCAGTGCATCTAGGTTTTGATAAAAAATCGATTGAAAAGGTTTCAAAATTTTGGAATACAAATAAAATAGATAATAAACCAGGACTTACAGCAACACAAATGTTAGAAGCTAACCTTGATGTTCTTATAATATGTCATACAGACCCAGTTTATCATCTTCCAAATAGAAATAAAACAGAAGAACTTCTTAAAAAAATACCAATGGTAGTTGAGATAAATGCCTACGAAAACTCAGAAACAGCACCATTTGCACATATAAGACTACCAGCTGCTCCTTGGGGAGAAAAAGAGGGAACTCAAACAAACCTTGATAGAACAATTACAAAACAAGAGAAACTAACAAGAACATCAATAGATTGTAAAGCAGATTGGGAGATTTTCCAATTATTAGCCCAAGAGTTAGGTTATAAATTTGCCTTCAATTATGAAAACCCTAAACAAATTTTTGAAGAGTTTCAACAAATGACAAAACTAAATAATCATATGGATATACATAAAACCTCATATGAACAAATAAAAGAAAACCCATATATTTGGGGTGAAGATATCTACGAAAAGGGTGAATTCCTAACAGAAAACAAAAAAGCAAATTTATTTTTTGTAGAAAATAAAAACTTAAGTGAAAAAACCTCAAAAGAGTATCCATTTATCCTATTAACAGGACGAACAAGAGACCAATGGCACACAGGAACAAAAACAAATCTTCCAAAAACTTTACTAAAATACAAAGAGTTAAACTTTTGTGAGATAAATCCAGTAAATGCTTTAGAACTTGGTATCTTAGATGGGGATGAAATAAAAATCTCATCAATAAGAGGAGAGATTTTTTCAAAAGCACTCATCACACCAGATATAAAAGAAAATACTATTTTTGTCCCTGTTAGTAATAGGGATATAAATTATCTAACAAATGATTTATTAGATCCAGAATCTTTTGAACCAGATTATAATCATAGTGCTGTTAGAGTATATAAAATCTAGGCAGTGTTAGAAATAAGGAGGATTGGTTGAAGCTTTAAACTTATTATTTATTCCATAATCCCTTAAAGTTTGTGGAGCTTTGTAGTTTTTATTTTTTGAACACTTTGTGGAACACCCAAAACTTATTTTAGTATTTTGTGTTCCAAATATAAGAGGTTGTGGAAAAAGTTATTTAAAAGTTGCCATTAAGTCTTATTTTTTAATAAATTTATAAATCCATCCCTGCACCATTAAGTTCAAGCCACTTAACCTGTCTTTCATAATCAGGTACCAATTTATCCACATCATTCCAAAAAGCTGTAGTATGATTTGGATGGATTAAATGTACAAGTTCATGGATTACTATATATTTTAAAGTATCTATTGGAGCCATAGCACACTTCCAGTGAAAATTTAGATTTCCTTTTTCACTACATGATGCCCAACGATGTTGAAGCTCCATCACTTTTATATCATTTGGTTTTACACCTAGTTGATTTTTATACTGTTCTACTAAGGGTAAGATTTTTTCTTGTAGTTTTGCTTTGTAAAACTCTATAAAATACTCTTTTGCTTTTTGTTTATTATCTTTTGAGAGTAAAAAGTATCCATTTTTTAGTTTTATACCCTTATAGTTTTCATTCTCAAGTTTTAAACGATAGTTTCTTCCTAGATATAAAAAAGATTGCCCATTTACATATTCACGCTCTATTTTAGTCTCATTAAGCTGTTTCCATTGGGCTAGATTTTTATGTATCTGATACTCTTTTGCTTTTATCACTTCACTTAGTTGTTCATCATTTAAATCTTTTGGTATACGAGCAGATACACTACCATCTCGTTCTATAAAAATACTAACAGTTTTTCTACTACTTCTTTTTATATCAATATCTAAGTTATGTATTCTCATATCTCACCTGTAAGTTCTTGATGTCTTATCTTTGCAAGTGCCATAATCTCCACGCTAAGTTTTTCATATTTATCACTTATTGCTTCTATCTCTGTAAATAAAAGTATATCGTCTAGCTTACCTTGAAGCTCTTTTCTTTGAGATTCTTTCTCTTTCCAAAAGTTTGGTTTATTTATAGCATCTTGTAAAAGTTCTACTATCTCAATAGTTAAAGACTTCACTGCTTCTTTTTCATCTTCATCTATACTTTTATCTTGGTAAATCTCATCTATTATCAAATCAAAAAATGGCAACTCTTGTGTATCTAATCCTTTCTCTTCATTTTCATTTTCTCTACCTTTTGATAAATCATCTCTTAGTTTTATAAATTCTGAGATTATAGTTTCCCAGTTCTCTTTATATCTTTTTAGGATATCTTCCATCCTATTTAAAAATCTTTTATATAATCCTGGGTCTTTTTCCATATTTACTTTTATATGTCTTCTAATAGCGTGTTCCATCTCTGAGGCTTGAGCTTTTGGAGTATGACTATGCTTTTTACTCTCACCTAAAAACTCATCACTAAGCAAGCTAATAGGAGCTACTTTACTATCTATACCCAAACTCTCTAGGTATTTATCTATAAGTTTTCTCACCTTTGCTTTAGCCCACTTTAAATCCATAGTTTGATCTTTGTATCTGTTTCTTATTCTCATTAAAAGATAGCCAAATCTTTTTGCAGGTATATAATACTCTTTTGCTACATCTGAGTTAAAAAGTAAATCAAGTGAATCAAAAAATGCTTTTAAATATGTATCAAATTCAGCTCTAAAAGGCACACTTTGTGCCAATTCGATACACGATTCAGCTACCTTAAACTCTTTATCTTTATCTTCAATATTTTGCTCCACAAAATTTTTAAACTCTTTTATCCCTTTGTCTTCAAAAAGTTGAAGAAGTCTGTTATATCTTGCTTGTAGTACTGGTATCTCTTTATTTATATCTTTAAAGTATTCAAGCAACTCTTTGATATCATCTTCATCCTCTGCACCCCATATATTTAAAGCCTCTTTTAGATTATTTGATACTCCAAAATAATCCACCAAGATACCGTGCTCTTTTATACCTTTTGTTCTGTTTACCCTAGCTATTGCTTGAAGCAAGTCATGTTCTCTTATATTTTTATCTAGATACATCACTTGTGCAATAGGCGCATCAAATCCTGTAAGAAGTCTATCACATACACATAAAAATGCTACGCCTGTCTCAGGCTTAGCATAGTCAAAATCTTTTTTAAAGTTATCCACAGCTTTTTTATCTTTGGCTTTTGTTCTAGCTACACTTATATAGCCCTCTTCGTTATTATCTTGTTTTGTTACAACTGTACAAGCATCTAGAAACTCTATTTGTTTTATAAGTTCTTCATCTTTTTCATCTTTACTTTTTTCTAGTTCAAGTCTTTCTTTTATAGCTTCTAAAAGTAAATACTCATATCTAGCAGCTGCTACAATAGAGCTAGCTACTACCATAGCTTTATATCCATTTGGTAGTATCTCATCTATGTAGTGGTTTGCCATATCACGAGCAATCTTTCTAAGCCTATCCATATTTTCAAGATAAGCTATCATAGTACCGTAGCGTTTTTTTATCTCCTCTTTTTCATCTTTTGATCTTTGTTTAAATACATCTTCAAACTCCCTGTCAAAAGCCTCTTTTGATTTGATATTATCATCGCTTGTTTTCCCTTGATAGATTATATCAAGCGTTGCTCTATCTCTTACTGCCTCTTTTATCTTATAAGTATCAATAAACTCTTTATTATCCCCAAATCTCTCATGGGTCTTTTGCTTGTGTCTTTTTGTAAGAAGTGGTGTACCTGTAAAAGCTATTCTTGAAGCTTGAGGAAAAGCACTAAACATATTATCACCCATCTCTCCACCTTGAGTTCTGTGGGCTTCATCTATAAGTATCACTATCCTATCAGAATCGTTTACTTTCTCAAACTTTTTAAACTCAGGTACTTCCCCTTTTTCTTCATAGAGTTTCATCAAAGTTTTTGAGTGCTTTAGCTCCTCTTGTACAAACTTGTGAATCATCACCATATTTAAATCAGACGAGTCATTGTCTAGCTTAGTATAAAGCTCTTTTCTACTATTTACTACATTTTTCTCTTTAAACTCACCTGTAAGCTTTGCATCATCACTAAGCTGGTCTTCTAAATCTGTCCTATCTACACTTATGATAACTTTATAATCTTTTAAATCTTTTTGGCTTCTTAGTTTTCTTACAAAAAATATCATAGTAAGCGACTTACCACTCCCTTGAGTGTGCCATACTACTCCACTTTTTGTTTTGCTATCTTCACCGTTTCTTATACGCTCTATTATCTTGCCTACTGCTCTATACTGCTGATACCTACAAACTATCTTTGCCGTACCACCATTGTCAAAAGTTTTAAATAGTGTGAAGTGTTTTAGTACATCTATAAGTATCTCATGATTTAACATTCCATGTATAGTCACCTCTTGTCTTACTTTTGGTTCATTTACATGTAAATCATTGATACTATATCTTTTTCTCTCTTCATCACTATAGTTTGTAATATCAAAGGTTTTATAGATAAGAGGAAAGATATCTTTCCAGTTTAAGTAGTACTCAAAATCTCCAGTAATAGTACCAAACCTAGCCTCTTGTCCATGGGTTGCTATACTAAAAAGATTGTAGTAAAATAGTCTCTCTTCACCCTCTTTTATACCAAAGTCATCTTCTCTAGTATTTGCATATCTTTGTATTTGATTTATACCCTCTGAGAGTGGGTCACTAACATCTACATCTTTACACTCTATCACACAAAAAGGCAAACCATTTACAAAAAGTACAATATCTGGAATGATAGATTTCCTTGCTCCATGGGGAGTATCTACACGAAACTGATTTATGGCTGTGAAGTCATTGTTTGAAAACTCTTCAAAATCTATAAGCTTTACAGTAGGCTCATCTTCACCTGTGAGTTTATTTTTATCTACTGTGGTTTTTATAGCTCCTATAAGTCTTTCAAAAATTTCTTTGTTTGCTTCAAGTAGTGCTTGGTTTGAACGCTCTACTGAGATAAGCTCATCGTAGATATGTTCAAGTTGTTTAGGAGTAAGCCAAGACTTTCCATCTACTTGGTTTATATGATATATGGCATCCATAAAGTTTTGTTTTAGAGTCACCTCTTTAAAGTTAGAGCGTTTTGAGATAGCTGGGTCACTTGGAATACCACTTGCTCCATGGTTTATCACACTCCAACCAATCTGCTCTAATCTATCTAAAAAAGGCTTCTCTACATTTAAATACTCTGCCATAGCTTTACTCCTTTACTTTTACCTCTTTTTTACCTGTAAGTAGGTCATCCATCAGACCTTTTTTTATCTGCTCATATTTTTTTAGGGTGTTTTGTTCTGTTTGGATTTTTTTGTATATTGTATTTAATTTATTTGTTATTTCTATATATTCCTCTTTTTTGGGTAATATAATTGGTGTTTTTCTTATTACTGCTAAAGATAGATTTTTGATTGTTGAACCTGTTAATTCTAATGAATAGAATTTATTAATATAATGAGTTTGTATTAAATAATAAATATAATTCATTAAATCCAAATTTTTAAAGCTTATATATGCTGTACTTTTTCCTAGTATCACAAACTCGCCATTATAAAATGCAATATTTCCAATAGTACCATTAATTGAATATAAAATAGTATTCAAAGATAAGTCTTTATAAAACCTTTTATATTCATCTTGACTAACATTGTTAGTTGATTTTGAGAAAATAATCTTTCCATTTTTCAAATTATTACCATTTATAAAAAAGTATTCTGTTCCTTCTGTATATTTTGGAGTAGTGTGAATTCCATCTCCTATTTTTATAGTAATATTATCTAAACAATCCACATCCCAATCTTTAGGAATCATCCCTAATTCACTTTTTTTATAAAGCTCTGGGGCATCTTTATAGCTCGGACGAAGTTTTTTACTCACTGGGTCTATTCCTCTGGTAAAAAGGTCATCCGTCATCCCAGCTTTTATAGCTTGGTATTTTTTTATAGCTTCTTTTGTTTTTTCTATCACACTATCACAAGTGGAAAGTATTTTTGCTATTTTTTTTTGTTCTAACAATTGAGGAAAAGAAAATTCTAATTTTTCAATCTCTTTTTTAGAGATTTCAGCAAATGTTGTCCCTTCTCCTTTACTTTTAAATTTATTAACATTGAATTTAAAATTATAATAATGAAATAAAGATGAATGTCCTTTTTTCAAATAAATACTTTTACAGCCTTGATTTGTAGAAAAATCAACTTGTGAAACTGCAAAATAGCCAATAGGTGCTCTGGATGACATAACAATACTATTTTTAGGAATTATATTTGCAGAAGAGTTTAATAATCCATCTTTTGTAATTTTTTTATTGCTTGTATATAAAAAAGCTTTATCTATTTTACTTAAATCAGCAGGTGTTACCCAGACTATATCTCCATCCCAATAATTTTTAACTGTTGTAGATGGTGTTCCCCCTGATATTACATCTGCAAACTCAAAAATTGCTCTAGTTTGCCAATTATTACTCATAACCTAATTCCACTAAAAAACTATCCAATTCATCTTGTGCTTTATTTCTACTATCAAGTATAGATACTAAAGTATGCTCATACTTTACAAAAAGCTCTTCAAGTTTTACTATCAGCTCCCTTTCATATCTACTTACATACTCCATCACTGTAGAGTAAAGGGTGTCATTCCATCTTTTTAGTATAAGCTCTTTTGCTTCCTCTGTAGAGATTTTACCTTTTGATTCTTCTACTAAAATCTCTTTTTTATCTTTTATCTCTTTTATGGTGGCTTTGCAAGATTTTAGCTCATCTTCTAGGGCTTTATGATTTTCTAGCTTTGTATCTATAGTGGTTTTTTGAGACTCTGCTTGGGCTAGTTTTTCCTCTTTTTGAAGCTTTTGTTCTTTTAGCTCTTTTGTTTGGTCATTTGCTTTTATCCTCACTTCTAGAGCTTTTATATCTTTTTTTAGAGTTTTTATATCACTATTTACAGACTTTAGAGTATCTCTATACTCTTTTAGTATAGCTTTAGGAAAGACTTCATAGTCCTCTTCATTATACTCATCTTCTTCTACTTCATTTACCTCTTTAAAAAGGTTTTCTAGCTCATTTACCCTTGATTGGTTATGGTTTAGCTCTTGTAGTACTTCAGGGAACTGTGAGGCTAGTATTTCATCATCTGGTATTAACTCACTGTTCCAGCCACTTGCACTTACAGATTTTAAATCTACTTCAAGCTTATTCCAGTAGCTTGCAAAGGCACCACGACTTTTATGGATATCTAGTATTCCTAAAGCTGAAAAATCGTTAGCGATAGACTCTGAAAAGTCACGATATAGGGCAAATACATTCTTTTTACTTGGTAGTTCTTCAAGCTTTGGTAAGTTTACACTCCACCATTTTGTAATAGCATCTATATACTCTATTTGCTTTGATTTTATATCTTTATGTGAATTTAAAAGCTCTTTTATCTCATCTTTTGATGATAGTCTAAAACTCATATATCCATCTTTTAAGCTTTCAAATAGCTCATCTTTTAGGGTAGGATAATTTACCCAGTAGTTTTTAAAAGACTCTACTTCCTCAACTGGTACTCCACCATAAAGGTGAGCATGTACATCATGGGGTGTTGGAGGTGGTGAGTTGTCCACATATCTTCTTATGTTAAAGTTGTACTCTTCTAGTTTATCTTTATGTATTGAAGTGGCGTATCCTTTAAGTTCTAGTTTTTCTTTATATACATAACTTATCTTTGCTATATCCTCAGGTCTAAGTTTATTTTGGTTTTTACCCTCTTTGTACTCTCTATCTGCATTTATAAACTGTACTTTATCTCTTTTTGAAGCACCCTTTTTATTTATGATAAGAAGAGATGCAGGGATACCAGTACCATAAAAAAGTCCAGATGGAAGTCCTATCACAGTCTCAAGATAGCCTCTATTCACTAGCCACTCTCTCATACTTTTTTCTTCAGACCCACGAAATAATATCCCGTGGGGCATCACTACACCCATACGCCCATCATCTTTTAGTACACTTACCATGTGTTGCACAAACATAAAATCAGCTTTTTTCTTCTTTGGCATCCAGTAGTGAAATCTATCTTTAAAGCTTTTAATATCTGAATAGTTAGCTGAAAACGGTGGATTTGCCATAACCATATCGAAGCGTTGAAGCTCCCCTTTTTCTATATGCTGTGGTTCTGTAAGAGTATCACCTTGATAAATATTTGCATCGAAGATATCATGAAAAAGCATATTCATCTTACAAAGTGACCATGTAGTACCACTTAGCTCTTGCCCATAAAAACTAAGCTTGTCACTACTTCCATATCTAGCTTGAACATAGTTTTTAGCCTCTATAAGCATACCACCTGATCCACAAGTAGGATCATAAATAGTTGTAGTCTCCGATGGCTCGAGGATAGTCACTAAAAGTTTTACCACCTCATTTGGTGTATAAAACTCTCCACCTTTTTTCCCTGCACTATCTGCAAAATATTTTATAAGATATTCATAAGCAGTCCCAAGGATATCAGGAAACTCAAAATTATCATCTATAAGTTCTACAGAGTTGAAGTGTTTTATGAACTCAATAAGTTTTTCATCATTGAGTGCATTTTTACTTTTTCCTATGGTTCTGTTGAAGTTTATGTTTGTAAGTACACCACTCAATTTGTCTGGGTTTTCATCTTCTAGTTCTGAGAGGGCTTTGTTTAGTCTGTTCCCAACATCATGTTTAACATGTAAGATACCATCATTTATAGTATTGCCATCTTTATCTTTTTTGATATGCTTCCATAAAGCAGACTCTGGTACATAGTACTGATAAGAACTTCTTTTCTCAAGAGCTTTTTTTATCTTAGCTTCATCTGTGTATTTCTTTCTAAGTTCAAACTCTTTTTTTATTTTATCGTTTTCAAATTTATCATTTAATCTTTTTAAAAAAAGCATTCCAAAAATATATTCTTTGAACTCTGATGCATCCATATTTCCTCTAAGAATATCACAAGCATCCATCAAAAAAGTTTCAAGCCAAGAAAGGGTAAGTTTACGTTTCATTAATTTCCTATATATCTATCAAGTAAGTCATGAATTATACTTTATTATAAGTTTTATAATGATTATTTCTTGTATCTTCTATTAAATTTATTATTAATTTAATACAAGATACATAAAAGACTAAAGCATTTATGTTTAATTTTAAATAAAGTAATAGTAACTATTCTTTTTATCAAATTTAAAAAGGAGATACTCCTTTTTCAAAAAATATATTAGATGTTAGAAATGTAAGAAGTTTTAGTGATTACTCATGTCAACAAAGAAAAAATGACTTAACAATAATTAATGTTGGATATGTGGAATGTCAACACTTTATAGGACACAAAAATGAGCTATAAAAACATAAGTTCAACAACCTGTAGGTTCTGGAGTTTTCTCTATATAAGTAGCAAAAGCTACACGGTGATATAATTTTAATAACTATCGGGTACTAGCACAAAATTCTGATCAGTCTCAAAATCTAAGAATTATCTTCTTTATGAATTCCTATATTAAAACATAGGAATTTCAAAAAATTATTTTAGCCTATACCCCATCCCAGAAACATTAACTACAAACTCACTACCAATCTTCTTTCGTAAATCCCTTACAACACTTCTTATAGCAGATAAACTCATAGATTCACTTCCCCAAACTTGTAGCTCTATCTCTTCATAAGAAAAAGTTTTATTTATATCTGAGCATAGAAGTTTTAAAAGAAGTGTTTCTTTTTTATTTGTGTGAAATTTTTCCTCTTTGTTAATGATAAGATTATTATCAAAATCTATTTTTACCTCATTTGTTACCTCAACAATTTGTGGTAAGATTTTATCTATCTTTTCAAAATATGCTTTAAAGCCTTCAAAAAGTTCCTCTTCTGTTACTGGTTTTATTATGTATCTATCTACACCATTGTGGATTGCATTTATTAAAAACTGCGTATCTGTATGAGCTGATACTATTATTGTGTAAGCACTACAGGCTCTGTTTTTTAACTCTTGTAAAAGTTCGAAACCATTCATATTTGGCATTTTTAAATCTGTCATTACAATATCTGGTAGATGTTTTTCATACATATCTAAACCATCATATCCATCAACTGCTGTGTAAACCTCTTTGAAAAAGAATTTTAACATTGAGCTGATATTATCTCTTATGATATCTTCATCTTCTACTAATAAAATAGTTTTATTTTTTAGTCTTTCAAGCTCTTTCATCATCTTTTACCTCAATTTTAGGAAGATTTATTATAAATACTGCTCCCTCATTACTATTTTTAACTATTAAAGAACCCGACATATGTTTTTCTATAATCTCTTTTGAAATATAAAGCCCTATTCCTGTACCCTCTGTCTCTTTTGTCGTAAAATATGGTTCAAATATTCTATCTATATATTTTTTTTCTATTCCCCCAGCATTATCCTTTACTGCACAAAAAAGTTTATTTTCCTCTTCATATATATCTATTACAATTT
The DNA here is from genome assembly GCA_050296315.1 of Halarcobacter sp. Lineage (GTDB taxonomy): Bacteria > Campylobacterota > Campylobacteria > Campylobacterales > Arcobacteraceae > Halarcobacter. Next base: position 123,019 of record JBNKRE010000006.1, on the reverse strand, counting down.
TGGGCTGTTTTATCTGCCTATCAATTAATACATCTTTTGCATTTGAGATTAGATTTAATATAACTTGAGAGAATTCATTAGGATAACCATATGCCGTAATATCATCTTTTTTACAAATTATTTGAAGGTTTATATTATTGTTTTGTAATGTATCTTTTACAATTTTATATGCATTTTTTGCTTTTATTTTTAGATTAAAATACTCCTTCTCTTTATCTGGTTTAAAAAAACTTCTAAAATCATCTATGGTTTGAGACATATATTTAAGTTGTTCATTTGCTTCTTTCATTCTCTCATCTAAAAAATTTTTGTCTACACCTTGTGAAATTGCTGTCCATTTTATATTCATCATTATTGCACTAACTGCACTAATTGGTTGTCTCCATTGATGGGCAATATTTCCAATCATCTCTCCAAGAGCTGCAAGTTTTGATTGTTGGATAAGTAAGTTTTCTTTTTCCCTTTGTTTTTTAACCTCTATGTTTACTTTGTTGTGTAGGGTTTTATTGAACTCATCTAATTCATCTATTTTTTTCTCTAAACTTCTATTTAATAAAGAAATCTTTTTTTCATCTCTTATTTTTATACTTTGATAGATTACAAAAGTTATAAGTGTTCCAATTGCTGCAATTATTAGATAGATTATTGTTTGGGTTTTATCTTTATTTATCTCTTCTAGTTGTGTATATTCTTGTTTTGCATCAAAGAATACACTAATACCACCTCTAACATCCCCTACATGGTAACCTTGTTTTGCATGACACTTCAAACAATCTTGCTCTGTTTTAAGTGCACCCATAAATTTAAAAGTATTATCTTCTATTTTCCAATAATATGGAACTTCAGGGTTTTCATCAAAATAGTCAAGTATCTTTTTTTCATACGCATCTGGAGCATTGTTTTTATTTATCAGTTTATTACTTGTGATTTTTAGTCTAAACCCATCCCTTTGATTTGCAATATTTGAAATTTGTCTTGTCATAAATGCAGGATTTATCCATACTAAGGTATCTTTATTTTCAGATTTTATAAATCCTGGGTTTAAATAGGGATTAGGTTTTAGCTCTTCTGTTTTTACATATACCCCATCAAATTGTGCATTCCAATGTCTCATATCAACTATAAGATTAAATATAGCAAGAGCTTTTTTTTCTAAACTATCTTCTAATAACTTCTCTTGCACTTTATAGGACTCTCTAACTGTAAAACCAATAATTACAAATAAAGATAATAAAAAGAATAAAAAAATAAAAGTTATATACTTTTTAATACTATTTCCTTTGTTTTTTTTATTATAAAACAATAAATTTTCAAAAATTTTCTTCACTTGTTTATTTTATATACACTCATACTTTATTTATCCTATTTTTTTCCTCACTTTTATTTGTTTAATTTCAACATATCAAAATTAAAAAAGAAAAAGGAGCATTTATGGCTTACATAGAACCATCTGAGTTTGCAACCAAAATGGTTGATGCTGGTGAACAAAAAGTTTTTATGTCTACAAGGGACACGTTAATTAGAGCGTATATGGCAGGAGCAATTTTAGCTTTAGCTGCTGTTTTTGCAATAACAGTTGCAATGAAATCGGGTTCTCCTATTTTAGGAGCTTGTTTATTCCCTGTTGGATTTATTATGTTGTATTTAATGAAATTTGACCTTTTAACTGGTGTATTTACATTGGTTCCATTAGCTTGGATTGATAAAAGACCAGGTGTTACAATTGGACAAATTCTTAGAAACTGGGGATTAGTTGCATTAGGTAATTTTGCTGGTGCTTTTACTGTTGCTGCAATGATGGCTTTCATTTTTACTTATGGATTTAACACTGATGGTGGAGCAATTGCAGCTAAAGTTGCAAAAATTGGTGAAGCTAGAACACTTGGCTACTCTGCATATGGATTAGATGGTTGGATTACTGTATTTATTAGAGGTATGTTATGTAACTGGATGGTTTCTATGGGTGTTGTTGGAGCAATGATTTCAACATCAGTTTCTGGTAAATGGCTTGCAATGTGGATGCCAATTATGCTTTTCTTCTTTATGGGATTTGAGCACTCAATTGTAAATATGTTTTTATTCCCTTTTTCATTAATCATGGGTGGTAACTTTACAATTTCTGATTACTTATTATGGAATGAGCTTCCTGTAGCTCTTGGAAATATGGTTGGAGGATTACTATTTGTTGGTCTTATGATCTATGCAACACATGTTAAAACTGGTGCAAAAAGAGATTTATCAATTTCAAACTCAAGCTCAAAGAGAGCTGCATAAAACTTATAGGCTAAGGCCTATAAGTTTTATCTATTTTAATGAAGACAAATATTTAAACTTTTGTTTTCATTAAGGTCGATAGTATGAAAAATCAATTACAAATTATTTCAGGACAATATTCATCAAAAGGTGTCAAAGAAGTAAATCAAGACTTCCATGCCATTAGTACACCAAACGATTATTTATTAAAGTATAAAGGTATTGCTGTTGCTCTTGCTGATGGTATAAGTAGTAGTGATGTAAGTGATATTGCCAGCAAAATTTCCATAAATTCTTTCATAGAAGATTACTATTGTACCTCTCAGACTTGGTCAGTTAAAAAATCAGCCCATAGAGTTTTAACTGCTACCAACTCTTGGTTATATTCTCAAACAAAACAATCTATTCATAGATACAATAAAGATAAAGGGTATGTTTGTACATTTAGTTCAATAATACTCAAATCAACTAAGGCACATATATTTCATATAGGGGATAGTAGAGTTTATAAAATAAGAGATAATAATATACAACAACTAACATCTGACCACAGATTATATATATCAAAAGAGGAAAATTATCTAAGTCGGGCAATGGGTCTAGACTCAATTTTAAGTGTAGATTATGATTGTACTGATTTAGAAAAAGAGGATATTTTTGTCTTAGCAACAGATGGTGTTTATGAACATATAAATTTAGAAGAGATTATAAAACTACTTGATAGTTATAAAGATGATTATGATGGTTTATGTAAAGATATAGTTGAAAAATCTATAGAAAATGGAAGTAAAGACAACTTAACTATCCAAATCATAAAAGTAATAAATCTTCCAAATAAAGAGATCAAAGATATAAACTCACAGCTTGAATTAAAACCTCTTCCCCCTATATTAGAAGCTAGAGAAAAATTTGATGAATATACAATAATTAGAAATATCAGTTCAAGTCCTAGAAGCCATGTTTATTTAGCCATTGATGATGAAACTCAAAAAGAAGTTATTATAAAAATTCCTTCAACAGAATTAAAAGATGATAAAGCATATTTAGAAAGATTTATGCTTGAAGATTGGATTGCAAAAAAAATCAATAATGCCTATGTAGTAAAATCTTACCACCAAAATAGAAGACAAAACTACTTATATAATGTAACAGAATATATAAAAGGTCAAACCTTAAGCCAATGGATAGTTGATAATCCAAAGCCAAAACTACAAAAAGTAAGAGATATAGTAGAACAAATTGCAAAGGGTCTATATACTTTTCATAGATTAGAAATGATTCATCAAGACCTCCGTCCTCAAAATATTCTAATAGATGAAACAGACTCTATAAAAATAATAGATTTTGGTTCTTCAAAAGTGGAAGGGATTCAAGATATAAATACTCATCTAGTTCAAGAAGAGCTTCAAGGTACAGCTTTATATTCTGCTCCAGAATATTTTTGGGGAGATAGAGGCTCAAACCGTTCAGATATATTTTCACTTGCAGTTATAACATATCAGATGATATCTGGAAAATTTCCATACGATACTAAAATTGCTAGATGTAGTACTAAATCTGATATGAAAAAACTAAAATACAATCCACTTTATTTTGATAAAGATGATTCTTTAGTTCCACTTTGGGTTGATGAAGCTTTGAAAAAAGCTTTAGAGATTGACCCAATAAACAGATATGGTGAACTCTCCGAATTTATATATGACTTATTCAATCCAAATGAAGACTTTCTAAAAAGAAATCGACCCCCACTAATGAAAAGAAATCCATTAGTCTTTTGGCAAACATTAACATTGATTGAATTATCGATAATATTAATTTTAATGTTAGACTAAGTTTTATATGTTTATTAAATATACATTTTGCTGGGTATTTAATTTGAAAACTATGGAATAATTACAAAATAGAAAGAAAAGGAAAAATTGTGAAAGAGAAATTAGTAGTAATTGGAAATGGTATGAGTGGTCTTCGACTCATTGAAGACTTATTAGAACTTGATAATACAAGGTATGATATTACAGTTTTTGGTGAAGAACCACATGTAAACTATAATAGAATCATGCTTTCATATATCCTTTCAAAGGAAAAAAGTTTTGAAGATACTATTATAAACCATCAAACTTGGTATGAACAAAACAATATCACTTTATACAAAGGGGACAAAGTTATCTCTATCAATAAAGATGAAAAAACTATTACAAGCCAGAGTGGAAAAGTAGTATCTTATGACAAGCTTCTAATAGCTACTGGTTCAAATGCTTTTATTCCACAAACTTCTGGAAGTGATCTTAGAAATGTTATAGCATTTAGAACAAAAGCTGATGTGGATACTATTATTGACACTATTGATAAAAATAAAACTGCTGTTGTAGTTGGTGGGGGACTTCTTGGTCTTGAAGCAGCATATGGTATTGCTATGCATGGGGTTAAGACAATTTTAGTTCATAGAAGTGGTTCAATTCTTTCACAACAATTAGATACTACAGGTGGGAAACTTTTACAAAAAAACCTTGAAACATATGGAATAGAGTTTAAACTAAATACAACTATTGAAACTATAGGTGGAACTAGTGAAGTTGAAACTGTAAAGTTTAGTGATGGTTCAGTTGTAAAATCAAATATCGTAGTTTTTGCTACGGGGATTATTCCAAATACAGCGTTAGCAAAAGAGGCTAATTTAGAGTGTAAAAAAGGTATTTTAGTTGATGATTTTCTAAAAACTTCTGATGATTCAATATATGCAGTTGGTGAATGTGTTGAACACAAAGGCAATACTTATGGTTTAGTTGCTCCACTTTATGAACAAGCAAAAGTTTTATCAAAAGTTTTGGCAAATAAAAATACAGATAGTTATAATGGCTCGACTTTATCAACTAGACTTAAAATCTCAGGTATTGACCTATTTTCAGCAGGTGATTATTTAGGTGATGAAACAACAGAAGAATTGATTTTATTAGATGAAAAAATAGGTATCTATAAAAAGTTAGTAATCTATAATAATAAAATCATAGGAATAGTTTTATATGGAGATACAGCCGATGCTTCATGGTATTTAAAACTTTTAAAAGAACAGACTGATATAAGTGATTTAAGAACAAAAATATTATTTGGAAAATCAGCATTAGGTGACAGTGGTCATGGTGGGAATGATGTAAATGCCATGAGTGATGATGAAGAGGTTTGTGGTTGTAATGGGGTTTGCAAAGGTGATATTGTAAAAGCTATAAAAGAAAAAGATTTAAAATCACTTTCAGATGTAAAATCATGTACAAAAGCAGGTGCATCATGTGGTTCTTGTAGTGGCTTAGTTGAACAAATTTTAGTAAACACTTTAGGAGATGAATATAATAGTACCCCTGAAGGTATTTGTGGATGTACAGACCTTGGTCATGGAGAGATTAAAAAAGCTATTGATGAGGGTGAGTTTGAAACTGTTTACGATGTATTTAATAAATTATCTTGGAAAACACAAGATGGATGTGCAAAATGTAGACCAGCAGTAAACTATTATCTACTTGTTAAATACAACGATGATAAATATAAAAATGATAAAAGAAGTGCCTTAGTAAATGATAGAATGTTTGCCAACATACAAAAAGATGGTACATACTCTGTAGTTCCAAGAATCTGGGGAGGATTAACTTCACCTCAAGAACTTAAGGATATAGCTGATATTGCTGTTAAATATGATGTACCAACAGTTAAGTTTACTGGTGGGCAAAGACTAGATATGCTTGGAATAAAAAAAGAGCAATTAGCTCCTATGTGGAAAGATTTAAATGATTGTGGCTTTGTATCTGGACAAGCTTATGCAAAAGGTTTACGTACAGTTAAAACTTGTGTAGGAAACACTTATTGTAGGTTTGGTACACAAGATTCAATGAATATGGGTGTACAACTTGAAAAACTTACATGGGGGAGTTGGACACCACATAAGTATAAGCTGGCTGTTTCAGGATGTCCTAGAAACTGTGCAGAAGCTACTATCAAAGACTTTGGGGTAGTTGGTGTTGATTCTGGATGGGAGATACATATTGCAGGAAATGGTGGTATCAAAGTTAGAGTAACAGATTTACTTTGTAAAGTAGAAACTGACGAAGAGTTAATTGAATACACAAAAGCCTTTATGCAGTTTTATAGAGAAGATGCATACTACTTAGAAAGAACTGCTCACTGGGTAGAAAGAGTTGGTTTAGAGTATGTTAAAAACATCATCTTAGATAAAGAAAAAAGGGTATTTTATGCAGCTCGTTTTGAAGAATCTCAAAAATCAGCACAAGTTGACCCTTGGGCAAAAGCGATTGAAGATGGATTTGCAAAAGAGTTTGACCCTATTGTAATTGATACAAATAACTTACCAAACTATGAACCAAAAGAGGAGAAATAAAATGGCAACTTGGATTAAAATAACTGAAGTTGAAAATATCCCTTCAATGGGAGCTAGAAAAGTTGAAGTTAATGAAACTGAAATTGCCATATTTAAAACAAAAGATGGTTCAATCTTTGCTTTGAAAAACTCTTGTCCTCATAAAAATGGAAAACTAAGTGAAGGTTTAGTTCATGAACATAAAATAACTTGCCCATTACATAACCTAGATTTAAACCTAGACAATGGACAAGCTTTGGAAGAAAATGGTGGCTGTACAAAAGCATTTGATACTAAAGTAGAAAATAATATTATATACATTTTATTTGAATAAAAAAATTAATAATCCTGTTATCTAGAAAAGGCTAACTTCCATACTAAGATTAATCCTTTTTTAGATAAAATTAGATTATGAATATAAAAAATAATTTTAAATATTTTATAATTGTAATTCTATTTTTCTTTATATTTTTACCAGTAGAGTATTTATTAGATATAAAAATTGATACATTAAAAAAAGACAAATATCAGACAATAGCACAAAATTACAAAAATTTAATACAACAACTTGTTGATGATAAAGCATATGCCACTTTAAATATAGCAATAGCACTATCTGAAAATGATTCATACAAACAATTTTTGTTGAATGATAAAAACCAAAAAATAAATCTTCAAAAAATCTCATTAAAAACTAGAGAACATAGTAATTTTAAAAATGTTTGGATACATCTAATTGATACAAAAGGTATAAGCCGATATAGAAGTTGGTCACCAAAAAAAGATGATTATCTTTTAAATGTCAGAAAAGAGTTACCTTCTTTATTAAAAACTCCAAAAATCACCTCAGTTATTAGTGTAGGTATATTTGATTTAACCTTTAAAAGTATTGTTCCTATTTATGAAGATAAAAAATTTTTAGGATTAATAGAGGTTATCACCAAATTTAATTCTATTTCAGAAAAATTGGAAAAAGAGGGAATGAACTTAGTAGTATTAGTTGATAAAAAATATAAAAATCAAATAACTAAACCTTTTTCAAAACTTTTTATTGATGATTATTATGTAGCAAATATAAATGCTAAACCAGATATTATGAAAACTATTCAAAAGGATATAAAAAATTTTATATCCTTAGAAAACTTTGATATTGTAGAAAATAAATATTTTACTACTACTTTAACTTTAAATGATTTCAACAATAAACCTATGGCTTATATTTGTATTTTTTCAGATTATAATAACATCTATTTAGAAGAGATAAAAAATTTTGAACAGTTTATTATAATTATTACCTTATTAATTGCCTTTCTTATGCTTATTCTTTTTGCTTTATACTATTTTTTCAATAAATCTAAATATACTAAAGAATTAGAAAATGAAGTAAAACGACGAACAAAAGAATTAAACATAACAAAAAAAAGATATGAACAATTATTTGAAGAATCTATGGCAATCAAATTAATAGTTGATCCTCAAACAAAACAGATAATTGATGCGAATACTGCTGCATTAAAGTTTTACGGATATACAAAAGAAGAGATAAAAAGACTAAAATCATATGATATAAATATTGATTTGTATCGTAAAAGTGAAGTGTTTGATCAGATACTAAATAAAGACAAAAACTACTTTATTTTTAAACATAAATTAGCCTCAGGAGAGATAAGAGATGTTGAAGTTTATTCCTCTTGCGTAGAAATTGATGACAAAAAGTTAATTTATTCGATTATTCGAGATGTTACAGAAGATTTAAAAATAAAAAAAGATTATGAAGAGAAACAAAAACTATTTTATCAACAAGCTAAAATGGCATCAATGGGTGAGATGCTAGAAAATATTGCTCATCAATGGAGACAACCATTATCAACAATTACTACTGCATCAACAGGTATAAAACTAAAAAAAGAGTTTAATAGTTTAGATGATGATTATTTAGAAGAGTCTTTAGAAATTATTTTGAAATCATCAAATTTTTTATCTCAAACAATTGAAGATTTTAGAAACTTTTTTAAACATAGTGAAGATATTGAAACCTTTAAAGTTGAAACTATAATACAAGATGCTTTAAATATTTTAAAATTAAAACTTTATTCAAATGATATTCATATACAAATCTATAATAGAACTGAATACCAACTACAAGGTTATAAAAATGAACTTATACAGGTGTTTTTAAATATTTTAAACAATAGTATGGATGCATTTTTGCAAAGTGATATAGAAAACAAATATATAATTATCAAAATAAAAAATGATGGTAACTATCTTGTAGTTACCATTCAAGACAATGCAAATGGAATTGATGACAATATTATAGATAAAGTTTTTGAACCATATTTTACTACAAAACATAAGAGTCAAGGTACAGGTATTGGTCTTTATATGAGTGAACAAATCATTGAAAAACATTTCAATGGTGAGATTAGTGTAGAAAATAGTGAATTTGAAATAGATTCAGAAAAATATTTTGGTGCCCAGTTTAACATAAGACTTCCAATAAAAGAACTCACCCAATAAGATGTACAGAAAGTATCAAAACTTCATTGTTCCAAACTGAACCTATATTGTTCAATTTTAATAAATTAAAAAAGTTTTACTTATTTTTTACTTAAGTATTTGCCCATTGACGAATCAAATTGTGATAAATCCCACTAAGATTTACTACTTCTTGATGACTTGAACCAAGTTCTAAAGTTAATTTTTGTACTGACTGATCTAAGTTAAATAATGTTTCCCTTTGTGCTATATCTTTTACCATACTTTGTATCCAAAAAAATGAAGCTACTCTAGCTCCTTTTGTAACTTTTGATACATGATGTAAACTAGTTGAAGGATAAAGTACCATATCACCAGCAGCTAATTTCACAGTTTGAATACCATATTTTGTTTCTATTGAAAGTTCACCACCTTCATAATTTTCTGGTTCTTCTAAAAAAATAGTTGCAGATAAGTCAGTTCTCATAGTTTCACTAGTCCCTGGTATTTGCATCAAGGAACCATCAATATGAGCGCCATAGGTTTCATTGACACCATATTTATTAAACTTTGGAGGGTAGATTTTATGTGGAAGGGCAGCAGATATAAAAGTTGGGTTTTGAGAAAGTACTTTTAATATGTGACTTCCTAAACTAAGGGCAGGCTCTTTTGTATCATCTAATTGTTGATTTCTTTTTACATTTAAAGCTATACTTCCAGCCGTGTTACTTCCATCTTCCCATTGTGCTTCATCTAAATATTCTCTAAATTGTTTTACTTCTTCTTCACTTAAAATATTTGGTATAGTAATTAACATATTTTTATCCTTTTTGTAATAAACTTTCTTTTATATCTTCAATACTATTGGCTCCTGTTAAAGCCATACTTAATTCAAACTCTTGCCTTAAAAGTTTTATCATATGAGCAACCCCTAAAGCTCCTGCGACTGAGAGTGCATAAACTTGAAGACGCCCTACTAAGACTGCATTTGCACCTAAAGCAATTGCTTTAAAAGCATCATCTCCTGAACGAATACCGCTATCAAAAAGTAAACAAAAATCATCTGCAACTGCTTGACGAATTTGAGCTAACATTGTTAAACTTGCAGGAACTCCATCAAGAGTTCTTCCTCCATGATTTGAAACTATAAGCCCCTCAACACCTAACTCTTTTAAAGCTAATGCATCATTAGGATTTAGTACACCTTTAATTAGTAAAGGTAAGTTTGTAAACTCTTTTATTTTTTTTATAATCTCTTTATTGATAACATTTTTGGCAAAAATTCTAAATACTTCATTTTTTTGTTCATCAATCGTTTCAGTTATACTAGGAGTTAAATCTATAAGATTAGCTGGATATAAATCATTTGGCATCTTAAAACCTGCATTTATAGCTGTTCTACTTGGTAATTGTACACTTGCATCTACAGTTAGAACTATTGCTTTATATCCACTATATTCAGCTCTTCTAATTAATTTTAAAGTATCGTTGAAATTATCTTGTAGATATAACTGAAACCATTTATGAGTATGAGATCCTGCATTTTTAGAAATATCTTCCATAGTATATGAAGAAAGTGTACTTGCAACCATAAGAGTATCTGTAGCTTCACAAGCTTGTGCTGTTGCTATTTCACCATCTTTGTGTGCCAAGGTTTGATATGCTAATGGTGCTAAAAGAAATGGATGTTCTAAAGTTTGTCCAAGTAATTCAAGTTTAGTTGAAGCATTACTAACATCACTAAAAACACTAGGTATGATATTGTATTGTGAAAAGGAAATACGGTTTTGATGTAAAGTTTTATCAAAACCACTACCACCTGAAATATATCCAAAATTTTCATTTGAAATAAAACTTGGTGCCAGTGATTCATAATCACTGGCATTTAATATTTCTAAAGGAATATGGTTTAATGTTTTATATTTAGCCATCAATATTAAAACTTATAATTTAATGTAAGTTGAGCATTTCTTTTATCACCAATATAAGTAAATGAACCCGATCTATATGCTGCTAAATAATAATCTTTATTAAATAGATTATTAACATTTAATCTTAATGATGCTTTAGAGTTTATTTTATAAGTAGCAAAAGCATCTACAGTTGTGTAAGCTGGAACATACATAGTTTCACTAGCTGCAGAATCTGGTTGTCCTGTATATTTTTTACTTTCATAATTTACTGCACCACCTAGAGTAAATGCTGGAGTTAAGTGATATCTAGCTTGTACATTTATTGAATTATTTGCAAAGTTAGCAAGTTTTTTTCCTACATTGTCTGAATTACTAGATTTAGTTATTTTTGATTTCATAAATGTAATACCACCTTGAACACTTAATTTATCTGTAAGATAACCAGATAAACCAAACTCAATACCATCAACTCTATTTCCTCCAGTATTAGCTGTACCAGTAGCACTATAATCACCACCACTAACAGTTTCCATAACATCAGTTTTGTCTATTCTAAATACTGCTGCAGTTGCTAGAAGTTTATCGTTGTTGAATCTCCACTTAGTACCCAGCTCATAACTATTTGTTGTCTCTGGCTCAGCTGAAGCTGTATCACCAGTATCAACATAACCTCCATATCCACCACTAGTACCAACATCAGACTCTCCACCATTTAAGTTTGTTGCCGTAGAAAAACTTGCATAAACATTTGCTGAGGGATTAATCTTATAACTAACTCCTACATGTCCATTCCAATCACCTTTATTATAATCATATTCGGCATCTGATCTACCTTGAGTTTTTAGATTATAATCATAATGTTCATATCTAACACCACCAAAGGCTGTCCAATCATCAGTTAAATCAACAGTATCCATTAGATATAAAGAGATAGTATTTAAACTCCAATCTGAATCCCAATCACTTTTTGTAATATCTCTTTGTAATAAACTATTTAGGTTTGAAACAATATTTCCACTTGAATCTCTTCCACAATATGAACTAGCTACACCTCCTCTACCTGAGGCATAACAATTAGTTGCACCATTTGAAGTTGCACTATAAACTCCATTTAAAACTGTTTGTCTTTGATATTCAGCACCAAGAACAAACTCATGTTTCATCTGTGCAATCTCTAACTCTTTCATATAGTTAAGTTGATTTGCAAAATATTCAACCTCTTGCCACCCTTGATGATTACTTATTGTAAAAGTATCAAAGCCATTAGTTCCAGCTAGTGCATCAGCCTCAGTTGCATATCCTGTTGTACCTCTTGCACCTGATACAAAATATCCATTATCAGTCTTACCAAATCTTGTAAGGTTTACTATTCTTGAACTATCATCTATTTCTAATCCTGTTCTTAAAGTTATAGTATCAACTTGTGTACTTAAAAAATCTTCATCCTGTAAATATGCAGGCACATTTTTTGCAGGATTATTTGTATATCCATCACCATCCGAATCTGTTAAATAAGTACCTAAATCAGGGTTGTCATCACCTTCAAAATGATAATAGTCTACAGTAAACTCTAAATTATCAGTTGCTTGGTGAGTTAAAGATAAGGCAAGACCTTTTCTTTCTCTATCAGCTGGATCTCTATCGGGAACATCTTCTTTAGCATGTAAAATATTAGCTCTAATTGCAGTATCATCATTTATAACCTTATTATAATCTAATGTTATTCTATGATGATTATCTGTTCCAATAGCAGTAGTGATTTCTCCAAAATCAGATTCTGTACTAGCTCTTTTTGTACTTGAATTAACAGCACCCCCAGTTGTACCACGTCCAGCAAAACTTGAGCTAGGTCCCTTACTAATTTCAATTTGGTCTACTGCAAAGCTTTCTCTCATAGTCATACCAGGATCTCTTAATCCGTCAACAAACATATCAGATCTTGCTTCATGACCACGAATAACATATCTATCACCAAAAGCATTTCCATTTTCTCCAGTACCTAAAGTAATCCCTGGTTGCCCATCTAGTATCTCTTTTAAATCAGTTCTACCTGATTCTTTAATAGCTTCAGCAGTTAATACAGTAATAGTTTGTGGTGTCTCAGCAAGTTTTCTAGTTCTTCTTGGATCAGATAATCTCTCTGCTAAATAAGGTGACCCTGGTACTGCATAAGGATTTGTCTCTCTTGATACCGACTCTTCAACGCTAACTTTTTCTAAAGTTGTACTTTTTGCTTTTTCTTCTTTGGCATTTACTTGTGTTGCCAATAAACTTGCACAAAGTGCAAAAGCCAATGTTGACATCTGCTGGGGGTTTTTAGTTGTTGTCTTTATTTCTATATTTTTATTTGTCATTATTTCTCCATAATTGTTATTTAGTTTACTTTTTATTTATCTATTCTATGTATAATTATGGGAGAAGTTAACTCGCAACTAACTTCTTCCAATGAAACTAGATAAAGGGTTATAACGAGAACATTTTTATTTCCTCTTTATTTAGTTTCTCCTTAGTGTGTGCTTTTATTTAACCTCCTTTTATTTAATAAAATTTATTTTTAATAGTTTTTAATTTAAACTCAATTGGTAAAGTTAAATCCAAAGGTTCAAGACTTACGTCTTTTGGAATAGCTGGAAATGGACTTGCTTTTTTTAACATTTTCATCGCCTCTTCATCTAATCTTTCATCACCTGAACTTTTTATTAGTTGAATATCTTCTACTTTTCCATTTAGCTTAATAACAAATCTAACTATTGCAGTTCCAACAACACCCTCTTTTCTTGCACTTCTTGGATATTTTTTAGCACGTGAGATTCTAGTTTTTACAATACTTAAATATCCTTGCTGTGCAGCTGGATTGCCACCAGTTTGAACCTGTTCACCAGTTCCCGTTGCCCTTCTTGCTAATTGTGTTTTATCAGATAGATTAACATCAGAATTAGATTTAGTAGATTCTACTTTTGATTCTGGTTCTGATATAAAGTCTTTTGTTAACGCTTGCTCTACAATTGGTTCTGATTTAGTTATTGGTTCTAACTTTGGTTTCGGCTCAGATTTTGGTTTTGATTCTGGCTTTGGTTTTGGCTCAGATTTTGGTTCTGGCTTTGGTTTTGGCTTTGGCTTTGGTTCTAATTCTGGCTTTGACTTTTCTATAGGCTTTTTCTTCTCTTTAGTTTCATTTTCATTTTCACCTGTTTTTTCACTATCTGCAAAACTTCCTGTGATTCCTACACCAACTACAATCCCATCTTTCCCTTTATCTATTGCACCCTCATCCTTAGATTCATTATAAAAATAAGCAAAGGCAAAAGAAACATGTACCAAAATTGCTATAAATATACTAACAAATAATTTAAATCCCATATTAATACCTATGTGTCGCTATATTTATTTGTTTTATACCAAAAGCTTGTACGGCTTCTAAAACTTCATCTAACTTCGATATTGGAAGTTCATTATGAATATGACAAGTGATAACAGAATTTTCATTTAAAGCTAATACTTCAAACTGCTTCATTAAAGAGTCTTCAACTTTTGTATTATTAATAGAGTAATCACCATTTGGCATAATATTTATATTTATTTCTTGTTTTAAAAACTTTTCATCACTTGTTGATTTTGGAACTAATAATTGTGTGTTTCTACTTTCAATTTTCCCTGCAATCATAAAAAAGATCAAAAGTAGAAAAACTATATTAATAGCAGGAATCATACTATCATCAAGTTTTTTCATACTTTTTTTATTTTGATTTATATTTATTAATTTCATGGTAATTCCGATTTAGAGATATTTAATTTTATAACTCCACTAGTTCGTAAACTATCAAGAAGCTCAATAAACTTTTGAGTTTTCACTTTTGGATTAGCTGCAAGTATTACTTGCTCATTATTTTTTACAAAGTTGTTTAAATTGGTATTAAATTCATGACTATTTAATTGATATTTTATTCCATCAATATAAATTATCTCATCAATATCTAATAAAAGTTTATGAGATTTATCATCTTGTTTTGATGAAAGTTCTGAACTTATAGAAGAAGTTTTCATCTCTATTTGTTTTTGTCTTTGAAATGTTGAAGATAACATAAAAAATAAAAGTAAAATGAAAACAACATCAATTAGTGGAGTAATACTAATTGATGAATCTTTTTTTGCTGAAATATTAAGAAGCATCTTTAACTAATACCTTACTTTGTACTTTGTTCTGGTTGATATGTAAATACTTCAGAAACCACTTCATTTATAGTATAAGAGATTCTTTCTATTTTTCTTTCTAGCCAACTATGTGCCATTGAGACTGGAATTGCAACTGCAAGACCAACGGCTGTTGTTAAAAGTGCTTGCCAAATACCTCCTGACAATACAGAAGGATCTACTTCACTACCTGCTAACTCCATTTGTTTAAAAGCTAAAATCATCCCAAGAACTGTCCCCATCAGTCCTAACAATGGACTAATATTAGCTATTACCTCTAAAGGTCTTAGATATGAATTCAATTGATTTATCAACTTATTTGCTTTTTTTTCTAACTTTTTTTGAAGTAAATCTGGATTGATATTGTTGATTAAACCATCCATTGCATCATGAACTATTTCAGCAGTTGAATGCTTTTTGTTTAAAAGTTTTATGGCACTATCATAATCTTTTGATTTCCATAATTCTAAACTTTTATTAACTTTTTTAACTTTTTCTGGACGTAAAGTAGCAAATTGCCATAACTTTAAAAATACAATTGCAAGAGCAAAAATAGAAAAAATTCCTAAAATCCAAACAACTGGTCCTCCAATATCTAAGATTGTATTTACTTCTTTTGAAGCTTCTAACATATTGCTTGTTAGTGTATTCATTTCTAAAACTTCAGGATTTGATAAATCAACATTTCCTGATTCTATAGCTGGTGTCTGTGTATCTATAGTATTAGAGCTCATAGCATTAATACTTGTTCCATCGATAGTAGTTGTATCTGTATTTGTATTTGTTGGTTTAGAATCTAATGCTAGTATTTGTGATGTAGTAGGATTGCTGTTTACAGAATCTATTTTTTCTGCATTTAAAGTTTTCTCAGCTATGGTTTTCATTATTGTCCTTTATATAATTTTACACCAAAATTTAAAAAATGATATTTTAATTGAAATATTAAAAGAAGTTTACTTAATTTAATATTAATATCGATAATAGTTATCATTTCTTTTATATAATGCAATTTACGTTCCTTTTATTACTAAATAATATGAAATTGTAAAATAGATATTTAATAGTGATTATCATTTTAATAATTATTTAAGATTAAATTTGTATAGTTCTAAAATTTTTTTATGAAGGATAAGAATGATTTTAAAATTAATTATAGGTGCATTAATATTATTTTCATCATTAAATGCATCAAATGTATTAAATGTCTATTCTCACAGATACTATTTTGCAGATAAACAATTATTTGAAATGTTTGAAAAAGAAACTGGTATAAAAATAAATGTAACTAAATTGGACTCATCAGAAGTGCTTACAGAGATTCAATCAGATGGAAAAGATACAGATGCTGATGTATTAATCACAGTTGATGCAGGAAGGCTTGTTTATGCACAATATAATGATTTATTACAACCAATAAGATCAGAAAAACTAGAGAAGATTGTACCAAGTCATTTAAGACAAAAAAAGGGTTATTGGTATGCTCTTACGAAAAGAGCTAGAGTTATAGCATATAATAAAAAGAAAGTTTCTCCATCCCAATTATCAACATATAAAGATTTAGCAACACCAAAATGGAAAAAAAAGATTGTTGTAGGAAAATCAACCGAAATGTATAATATGTCATTGTTAGCAGCACTTATAGCATACGAAGGTGAAAAAGAGACAACAAAATGGGCAAAAGGTATTATAAAAAACCTAGCTAGAAGCCCATTAGAAGGTGATACTAACCAAATAAAATCTATATCATATAATAGAGGTGATGTTGCAATTATAAATACTTATTATCTTGCTAAATTGATAAATTCAAAAAAACCTCATGAAGTTGAACTTACTGATGATATTGGTATATTTTTTCCTGACCAAGGAAAAAACGAAAGAGGTAGTCATATAAATATTTCAGGAATGGGTGTTGTAAAATATAGCAAAAATAAAGAAAATGCAATCAAATTCATGGAGTTTATGGTAAGTCCTAAAGCTCAGAAAATCTATGCAGAAGCTTCTTATGAATACCCAATCAATGAAGCAGTTGAACCCTTAGAATTATTAAAATCATGGGGGAATTTTAAAGAAGATAAAATAAATATGGAATACCTTGGATACTATAATCATAAAGCTGTAGAAGTATTTAAAAAAGTTAAATGGAAATAATATAATATTTGAAAAAGTTTAGATATTTGATTTTAGTCAAACTATTTACTAAAAATTTCAGTTAAAATTTTATCAAATAACCAAGAAGGTTCTCCTCCTATAATTAAAAAACAATTCCTAAACTAATATTTTTTTTATCTTCCTTCTTGGCTTATTTATTTTGACAGTTTTTTAATAGTAAATCTAGTTGTGTTTTTAAATCATTTAGTTTTTTAGTAGTCTTAAGTAGATTTTCTGATGACTCGATAGCGATATCTTCACTTCTATTTATCTCTTTTACTATTTCTGATTTATTTCCTAACTCATCAATAATATTTTCAAACTCATCTGTTAAATCTAACAATTTTTCTGATGCTAATTTTGATTGTTCAAGAGCTGATTCTGAATAATTCATAGCAGAATTTACTTTATTTATAAAATTATTCATATTGTTTGCCATCTCTACAAACTCTTTTTCACTCTCTACGTGTATAGGTTCTAAATTAGTTATCTCACCCGAATTTAATTGATTATATTTTGACATAAACTCTTTTGCATGAGACTCAATTTGTTTTAATTGCACCAAAGAATAAATTGTCAACATAAACATTAATGCAAAGGAAGTATATTGGAAGTTTTTTATAAATGCAGTTTTTTCTTCAATATATCTTGTATATAAACTTACAACTTTATCAACTTCTTCTAAAAGTATAGTATTTGTTTCATACATATATTTTAATATAGAGTTTTGTTTTTGAATATCATCTTTTAAAATAGCTTCTTTAAACTCTTTTGTATTTTTTTCAAAAGTATTCCATAAAACTATAACTTTTGATATTTGATTACTTATTATATCTGTTGGAGCAGCAGATATATTTAATAACTCATTTCCATCTTTTAGAGTTGTTAATCCATAATTAAACTCTTCTATTGCATTATCAATTTGTGTAAAATTATTTGATTTTGTTTGGTATAAATAAAAGATATTTTTAGTAATTTTTTGTGTAAGCATCCTTTGTTTACCAGCAATATTTATAATAGTTGCATCTTTTGAATTTTTTAAATTTAAATATAAAGATACACAAATTACAAAAAATACTGTAGATATTAGTAATGCCCCTAAAATCTTTATTTTCCCACTAACACTAATCTCTTTTTTCATCTTATAATCCTAAATAGATACTTTTTAATTCATCACCATTTTCAATAGATACAATCCCTTTATCAATCGATATTGTACCATTTCTAACCAATCTTTTTAATACCCTTGATAAAGTTTCTGGCTGTATATGTAGCAACAATGATACTTCATTTCTTTTTAGGTGATTAAACATATCCAAATCATTTGTAAGCATAAAAGCAACTTTTGAAGTTGCATCAAAAACCAATTCTCTATTTACAATACATTGAAGTTGTTGATTTTTATAAATAAGTTCATTGATAAACTTTTGTACCAAATCATTTTGACTTAAGAACTCTTCTTTAAATTTTTTAAAATTCACACAAAGCATCACACTATCTCTTAAAAACTCACTATTTGAAAAACAGTTGATTTTATTGTCATTTAGATTTGATAATTCTGATATCATAGAGTTTGGGTAGACATAATATAAAAATATCTCATTATCATACTTATCTATTTTATATACTTTTAGTAAGCCTTCAACCAAAAAAAGTAATTCATCTGTTGTTTCTGACTCATAAAAAAGTACTGTGTTTGCATTGTACTTTGATACGTGAGACATTGTAGACAACAAATCAATTTCATCATCTGGCAAAGCTGTAAATAGTGGTATCGATTTTATTATATCTTTGATATTATTCATACTTATCTTTACTTACTTTTAAAGTTATTTTAAAAATTATACTCAAATTGCTTCATTATTTAATTGATTTAAATCAATTAAATAAATTTGACTTAAATCAAAGACAATATAACATTTTTTAATTAAACTTTCAAAAAACAAAAAGGATTAACATGAAAAAAATTTTAACTACATCAGTTATATTATTAGGATTATTGGCAGTTAATGCATCAGCAGATGTGTATGCTAGATGTGTTGCATGTCACGGTGCAACTGGTGAAAAAGCAGCGATGGGGAAATCTAAAATCATCAAAGATATGACTAAAGCTGAAATTGTAAGTGCTATGAAAGGTTATAAAGATGGTTCATATGGTGGAGTTATGAAAGGTTTGATGAAAGGTCAAGTAGCAGCTTTATCTGATGCTGATATTGAAGCAATCGCACAAAAAATTGGTAAATAAAAGGGAATCAACCCTTTTATTTATGCTACTTTTGGAAGTAATAAATTTTTTAAATCCTCTAAAGCATCTCCTGTTAGATGTAAATTAAAATTCTGAGCTAAAAAATTAAATATATCTTCATTTACAAACTGTGGTGGCTTAGGTCCAAGATAGATATTTTTTACACCCAAACTAAATAGTGCCAATAAGATAATTACAGCTTTTTGTTCCATCCAAGAAAGAACTATTGATATTGGTAAATCGTTGATTGGTGTATTTAAAGCTTCACTCACTGCTTT
This sequence comes from Halarcobacter sp., assembly GCA_050296315.1. Taxonomy (GTDB): domain Bacteria; phylum Campylobacterota; class Campylobacteria; order Campylobacterales; family Arcobacteraceae; genus Halarcobacter. The sequence continues at coordinate 103,150 of JBNKRE010000006.1, read as the reverse complement.
TGCTATTTCAACAGCACCGTTACTATCATTACATTGTCCAAGGTCTAAATATCTAGGAATACCCGTTCCTTCAATCTCACCAAAGTCAATATCATTGAATCTAAATTTTCCACAACTTGAAGTGATAATAACACAATCTTCTGGTAAGTTTTCAGCTATCTGTCTATAATAGTTTCCAGCTTTCCCTGGTGCATCACAACCTGCTATTACAAAAAACTGTCTAATTTTTCCCTCTTTAATTGCTTCTAAAATTTGAGGAGCTAATGTTAATATTGTTTTATAGTGGTGTCCTGTAGTTAAAAACAGATTATCATCAAAGTTTGTATCTTCACATTGTAAAGTTTTTTCAATTAGTTCATCAAAGTTATCGTCAACTATTTGTGTACCACCTTCAATTCCAACAATCTTATACGTAAAAACTCTATCAACATAAGTTGCATTTTTCTTTGGTGGCACAATACAGTTTGTATTTACTACAAAAGTACCTTTAAATCTTTTCATCAATTCAGCTTGGTCAAACCATGCTTTTCCAATATTTCCTTTTAAATGAGAATATTTTTTCAATTCTGGATACCCATGAGCTGGTAACATCTCTGAGTGAGTATAGATATTTATCCCTTTATTTTCTGTTGCTATTAAAAGTTTTTCTAACATCTCTAAATTGTGTCCACTTACAAGAATAGCTTTTCCTTCAACCTTATTTTGACTAACTTTTACAGGTGTTGGAATACCAAACTTTCCTGTATGTGCATTTGAAAGTTTATCCATCACCTCAACACCTGCACTTCCAACTTTCATAAGTTGTTTTATATGATCATCAAAATTAAAGTTTACATTTGTAAGTGTGAAATATAAGGTTTCACTCATAACATCATCTACATTTTTTGTAGCACTTGGGTTTATCTCATTTAAATGTTCTCTATACGCACTTAAACCTTTTAATCCAAAAATCATAGTATCTTGTAATCTTGCAAGATTTTCATCTTTACCACAAGTTCCAACACTAGCTCCTGTAGAACCACAACCATTTGGTGTACTCATTTCACATTGATAGCAAAACATACTCATTTAAAAATCCTTAAAAATAAAATTAAGGTGTAATGGTATAAAAATCAAATACTTGAAACATTGATACAGGTCAATGACTTATCATCCACCTGTATAATAAAAAGCTCTTGAAGAGATATTTTCTTTTGAAGATTCTAATTGTAGATTGTTTTTAGTCCATTTGTTTTTTTCAGGTCTATTTTGAACTACTTTATACAAAACATTTTCCAAATCTTTTTTACTTAAGATTGATTCTTTTATATTAATAGAATCTTCATAATATAAACATGGAATTAAATCCCCTTCTGCTGATAATCTAATTCTATTACATGTTGAACAAAAAGAATCATCATATGGCTCAATTATTCCAAAAACATAACCTTGATTATCTTCATAAAGTTTTGCAGCAGAATTTACACAGTTTTGAACTGTTTCAAAACTATATTTTGTAGAGATGATATTTAAAATCTCTTGACTTGTTAGAGTTTTTAACTGATTATAAGCCATCTCATTTTCCATATACTCTATAAATCTAATTTGAATATCTCTTTGTTTTGCAAACTCATATAAAGATAAGATCTCATTTTCATTTATCTTTTTTAAAACTACGCTATTTATTTTAACTTTGATACCCACCTTTATAGCTTCATCTATCCCTTCTAAAACTTTTGACAAAACATCTTTTTTGGTTAAGTACCAAAAAGTTTCTCTTTCTAAAGAATCTAAAGAGATATTGATTCTTTTTAAGCCTGCTTCTTTTAATTTTTTTGCTTGTGTTTTTAGTAGATATCCATTTGTAGTAAGACCTAAATCTATTGTTGGGTCATATTCATTTATCATAGATATAAATTTATCTAAATCATCTCTGACTAATGGTTCTCCACCTGTGATTCTAATCTTCTTTATTCCATTTGATATAGCTACTTTTATAAATTTGAACATGTGCTCATATGAAAGTAAATCCTCTTTTGGTATCCACTCAAAAGGTTTTTCTGGCATACAATATTGACATCTAAAATTACATCTTTGAGTTACTGAGACCCTTAAATAATCTATTTTTCTATTGTAATTATCTATTAACATCTTAATCTCCTAATGAAATTTTATTACAAACTAAAAATTTTTGTCTTGACATACATCAAGTATAAATTTTTATATTTACAATCAATTTTGACCCTAGTCATACCTTTAAAAAAAAATCTTTAATACAATTGTCAAAACAGATTTAAAAGGTTCTATTTATGGATTTTGTAATAAAAAGAGATGGTTCAAAAGAACCATTTAAAGCTTATAAAATAGAGGATGCTATAAAAAAAGCATTTAGAAGTGTAGAGATTACTTACAATAAAATAATCTTTGTTTCAGTAATACAAAACTTACATGAAAATAAAAATCATAATGTGGAAGATATTCAAGATTATATTGAAAAATCATTGTTTGAGTATAGATATTTTAGTGTAATGAAATCATTTATTACATATAGATTTTTGCATAAGATGCAAAGGGAACATATACTAGGACTCAACCAAGATACAACTTTTGTTGATTCAACTAAAAGTGTAGAAGAGTATATAAATAAAAATGACTGGAGAATAAATGCAAATGCAAACACTGGTTACTCAAACTCTGGACTTGTAAACAATCTTGCAGGAAAAGTTATCGCAAACTATTGGCTTGATAAAGTTTATGATGTTAAAGAAGGAGTTGCCCATAGAAATGGAGATATCCATATTCATGATTTAGATTGTCTTACTGGATATTGTGCAGGTTGGAGTTTAAGACAATTATTAAATGAAGGGTTTAACGGAGTAAGAGGAAGAGTAGAAAGCAAAGCTGCAAAACATTTTAGACAAGCTCTTAGTCAAATGGCAAATTTTTTAGGTATTTTACAAAGCGAATGGGCTGGAGCACAAGCTTTTAGCTCTTTTGATACCTATTTGGCACCTTATGTTTTTATGGATGATTTATCATATAAAGAGGTTAAAAAAGCACTTACTAGTTTTATTTATAATCTAAATGTTCCATCAAGATGGGGACAAAGTCCATTTACAAATATCACACTTGATTGGAATGTACCATCAGATTTAAAAGAGCAGTTTCCAACATACAACGATAAACATCTATTTGAACAATTTGAAGAGAATGAAAACATAAAAGAAAAACTAAAAGACAAAGGGGTAAATAAATTAACTGAATTGACTTTTAAACATTTTCAAAAAGAGATGAATCTAATAAACAAAGCCTTTTATGAGATTATGACCCACGGGGACAAAAATGGACAACCCTTTACCTTCCCTATTCCCACAGTAAATATAACTGAAGATTTTGATTGGGATGGAGAAAATGTAGATATTCTTTTAGAAAATAGTGCAAAAATTGGTTCAAGCTATTTTCAAAACTTTGTAGGAAGTCAATATATGACAAATGAACAAGGAGAAAAAGTAGAAAATCCAAATGCATATAAGCCAGGAGCTGTACGAAGTATGTGTTGTAGATTACAACTAGATTTAAGAGAATTGTTAAAAAGAGGAAATGGTTTATTTGGAAGTGCTGAGATGACAGGAAGTATTGGAGTGGTTACTATAAATATGGCACGACTTGGATACTTATATAAAAACAATAAACAAAAACTATATGATGAATTAAATAAACTTTTAGAGCTTTCATTTAATACCTTGGAGAAAAAAAGAGTTATTATAAACAAACTATTTGAACAAGGCTTATATCCATATACAAAACGATATTTAAAAAGTTTTAATAACCACTTCTCAACTATTGGTGTAAATGGTATAAATGAGATGATAAGAAATTTTACCAATGACCAAGAAGATATTACAAGTGATTATGGCATAGAGTTCTCTTCTGAAATTTTAGATTTCATAAGAGAAAAAATCACATCTTTTCAAGAAAAAAGTGGAAATTTGTATAACCTTGAAGCAACACCAGCAGAAGGTACGACATATAGATTTGCAAAAGAGGATAAAAAAAGATATCCAGATATTCTTCAAGCTGGATTTGATAATGAAATCTACTATACAAACTCTTCTCAACTACCAGTTGATTTTACAGATGATCCATTTGAAGCCTTACAAAAACAAGATATTTTACAAACTAAATATACAGGTGGAACGGTACTGCATCTATATATGAGTGAAAAACTAAGTTCAACAGAATCTACAAAACTATTTTTAAAAACAGTTCTTGAAAATTTTAAATTACCATATATAACTTTGACACCTTTATTTTCAATTTGTCCAGTTCATGGTTATTTAAATGGGGAGCATGAATATTGCCCAAAATGTGATGAAGAGATTCAACACAATACAAAATCTGCCTAAGGAGAATAAGATGGAAGAAAAAAAGAGAACAAAATGTATTGTTTATACTAGAGTTATGGGTTATCATAGACCAGTTGAGAGTTTTAATATAGGAAAAAAAGCTGAACATAAACAAAGGGTATATTTTGTGGAGCAAAAAAAAGATAATTGATAGTTTAGCCCCTTTTACTCTTCTGGATTTTGAGCAATATCCATCTTGTATTATCTGGTTTAACGGTTGTAATATGAGGTGTGATTATTGCCATAATCCTGATATTGTTTTAAAAAAAGGCAAATATAGTTTTGAACAACTAATCCCTTTTTTGAAACAAAGAGAAAATCTTCTAAAAGGTGTAGTTTTATCAGGTGGAGAGCCAACTTTAAATAAAGAGATATATGATATTTGTAAATATATAAAATCAATGGATTTTAAAATAAAACTTGATACAAATGGTCTCAAACCACAAGTTTTAGAAAAGCTTATAAAAAACAATTTATTAGATTTTATTGCATTGGATTTTAAAACCTCTAAAACAAACTTTTTTAAAATTACAAAAAACAAAGAGTATGAAAAAGTTGTTGAGAGTTTAAAACTATTAATAGATTCAAATTTGGATTTTGAAGTAAGAACTACATACCATAATTCACTTTTTTCAAAAAATGATATAAATGAGATTTTAGAAGTTTTACAAAAATATAAATACACGAAAACTTACTATATTCAAAAATGTTTAAATTCTGTTCCTACTTTATCAAATATTCCTAAAAATTCTATAACTAAAGAGTTTTTTAGAGAATTTGACAATAAGTATAGTTTTAAAATCAAGTATAGAAATTTTGATTACTAAGAATCATTTTTTTGATAGTCAATATTTCTTTTTCCACATTTAGGACAAGGGTTAGCTTCATTCATATGACAAGAATAACAAAAAAGCATATCACAATTTTTGCAAGTATATTTACAATGTTTACATACATATTTTGGAAGTTTCATCTTAATATACTTCTTTTTTTTAAAAAGATTAAAAAACATAATCTACCCCTAAGTTTATAAATTGATTATACTTAAAAATTACTACTTTTATATTGATTCAAATCAAATAGCTATAAAACTCTATTTCTTGACCTAAGTCTAATTTTTTCTTTTTATTTTTATATATACTAAAAAAACTACATAAAGTAGAATCAATATATGGTGATCTTTTAGATTTAACAATATAAAAATTAATTAAAATTAAATCATTAAGCCCTCTTTTTTGAGGGCTTTTTTTGAATATAAAAAAGAGGCATATGAAAAAATTTTTTAAACAATTTAAAAAAATAAATACTGAACCTCTTGAAAGATCAAATATTATCTGGTCTTGGATAGGTTCTTTTCTTGGAATATTATTTATAACACTTTTTCATAGAGGTATTTTAGGAGATGAAGACTTAGGATTAGTTATAGGTTCATTTGGAGCAAGTGCTGTTTTAGTTTATGGAGCTATTCATTCCCCTTTGGCACAACCTAGAAATCTTCTTGGTGGACATATACTATCTGCTATAATTGGTGTTGTTTCATATAAACTTTTTTTTGGAAATTTACTTTTTTGTTCTGCTTTTGCAGTTGCAACTTCTATTTTTGTAATGCAACTAACATTAACCTTACATCCTCCAGGAGGAGCAACTGCATTAATAGCAGTTTTAGGAAGTGATGATATTCATAATTTAGGTTTTATCTATGTTTTATATCCTGTCACTACTGGTGCTGTGATATTATTAGTAATTGCTTTAGTTGTAAATAATATTTCAAAACATAGACACTACCCTGATGGAATAAAATTTAATAAATTCATACTCAATCCAAAAAAAGACTCCAAAGAGGATTAATATTTTTAAATTTATTGACTTATATCAATGATAGTGATTATTAAAATAGCTATATTGCTTTTAATATATTATTTAAGGAAAAATTATGAATTTCTCTACAAATCCAAACAACTTTTTTGTTCCTATTGAAGAAAAATGGTGGGATAGATTTAGCTCTCAAGCCCATCAGCTTTATTTTACAAGTGCGATATTTTTTGCTATTACAATAATGGTTTTAACTTTTATCTCATTTTTAGGAAAAATACCTTTAGAATTCTCTTTGATTCATGGTTTTGGTTTAAACTATGCAGTTTTAACAAATGCTTTTTTAGGATTTTTGATAACTGTAATACCAAAATACAATGCATCAGAAGTTATAAGTAAAAACAGCTATCTTATCCCTTGGTTTACTTATCAAATTGGAGTAATTTTATCTTTAATTGGTTTTTCTATTTTAGGAAAAATTATAGTCTCTTTTACAATGCTTTATTTTGTAAAAACTTTTTATGAAATAATAAAAAAAGGGAAAATTCCAAATAAAAAAGATAGCATCTTTATAAATCTTGTGTTTTTGTTTGGAGCTATATTTTTACTTTTAGAAGTGATTTTTCAAACAAATTTATCTTTATTGATATTTTTTGCTTATCTAATCTGCTTAGTATTTTTAGTAGCTTTAAGAATGGTTCCTGCATTTTATAGTGCATATATGCAAATAGCTCAATGGGAAAAACCAAGATATATAAGAGAAATCTCTATAACTATTTTTTTTATTTTAGGTTTATCTTTAGAGTTTGAACTTCAAATAGTTAAAATAGTTACTTTTTTTGCAATGATATTTTTTGGATATATTGTTTTTAAATTAAATATTTATAAAAAAACTCCTGCAATAATATCTATTCTTGTCTTATCATTTATATGGTTTGAAATTGGTTTTATAGTTTTATTTATAGAATCTATTTTTAATCTTTATTCTCTAAAACTTGCCCTTCATATTTTTGCTTTGGGGTTTATAACAACTTTACTAATAGGTTTTGGAAGTAGAGTTGTAATGGGTCATGCAATACCTGCACAAAAAATTGTAGCTGATAAACTAACAATATTTATATTTGTATTAACACAAATAGTTGTTATATCTAGAATAACTGCTTCTTTTTTATTTTTAAGTGATTCAAATATTTTTATGGGATTTTTACATCTAAGTTCAATGTTATGGATAGTGTTATTTTTAATTTGGAGTTTTAGATATACAAGAACTTTACTTAGAATAAAAAATTAATATGGTTTAAAAATTTAAATTTTAAACCATATTTTTATCTTTTTTAAAAACTATCCCATTCATCTGCTTCAGTTTTTTTAGGAGTCTTTTTAACTTTTGTATACACTTCTTTATTTTGTTTTATCTCTCTTTCCACACTTCTTCTTTCTACTCCTGTAAAATTCTCATTAACTGCTTTATCTCTCATATCAATACTATCTTTACCATCAAACTCTTTTGAATTTGCATCATCCACAATAATATTTGAAATAACCTCTGTCTTTTTAGCGATTGCATCAGCATTTACAGTATTTTGAGCATTTCTTTGAGTAAGTTCATCTAATTGATTAACTGCATCATTTATTTGAAGAATACCTCTTTCTTGTTCTCTACTTGAATTTGCCACATCATCAATAAATTGAAGGGTTTTAGTAATATTGTCATTTAATTCATCATAACCTTTAATCATATTTGATGCTATTATTTTCCCATCATTTGTTTTTAATTGAGCATTTTCTACAATAGATTTTATCTCTTTTGCAGCTTCGGCTGATCTACTTGCTAAGTTTCTAACCTCTTGTGCAACAACTGCAAAACCTTTTCCTGCTTCACCAGCAGTTGCAGCTTCAACAGCAGCATTTAAAGATAAAATATTTGTTTGAAAAGCAATTTGGTCAATTACTGTGATCGCTTCTGTTATTGCTGTAGTTTGTTTATTAATCTCTTCCATAGATTTTACTGTTTCATTAGCTAAATCATGTCCAATTTTTACAGAATCTTTAACTCTTTCACCATATTTTGCCATTTGAGAAGTTGATTCAGTATTTATTTTTAGTGTTGATGTTATCTCTTCAAGTGAAGCAGCAGTTTCTTCCAATGAAGCTGCTTGTGTATTTGCAGCATTTGATAACTCACTTAAATTCATAGTAAGTGTCCGAGAGTTTTGACTTAAAATCATACCATTTTTTTTGTTATTAATTAAAGTTTTAGTGATAGCATCTCTAAGTATATTTACATCATCACATAGTTTTGATAAAGTACCTTCAAGGTTTCCTTTCTCAACTTTTTGTCTATAATCTAGTTTTGAATAAGCTGTTAATACATCAATTATTCTTTCAATATTCCCTTGCATAGTATTTAACATCTCATTAATAATATTTTTTAATTCATTCAATTGCGGATTGTTTGAATGTTTTTGTATTCTAGAACTTAAATGTCCTTTACTAATCTTATCTGCAACTTGAATTGTTTCTTTGATTAAATCTTTATCTGTTTGGATATTTACCTTTGTATTTTCAATATTTTTATTTATTATACGTGACATTTGTCCAAATTCATCTTCTGATTCTATATTTATCAATGATAAATCATCTTTTTCAAAATTTATAAAGGCAAAGAAATCATCTAAACCTTTTTTTACATCATTAACATCAATTAAGATAGTAAAAGCAATTGTTCTTGCCAATATTAAAGTAAGTGCTATACCTATAGTGGTCATAATTGCAAAAATCAACGTTTCTATAAAAGTTTTACTTTGTTCTTCATTTGCTGATTTTAATATTTCATCAGCTAAATAATCTTCAACCTTTTTTAATAAATTGATTTTTTTGGTAATTGTGTCAAACCAATATTTTGAGTCTATACCAAAATCAGAATCTTTTGTAAAAAGGAGTTTTCTCATTCTATTTACTTCATCAACTCCTTCACCCTTTAAGGTATCTTTGAAAAAAACTTTTGCTTCATGTGTTGCAACTTTCATAAAAGAATCAATATAACCATCTTGTTTTGAAACAAGGTCTATAAACTTTAACTTCATCCCTTCTGCAAAATTATCTCTAGCAAAAGTATTAGAGCCAACTGCTCTTTCAATTCCTGCTCTCTCTTTTGATAATAAAAAGTTTGTATATGCTGTAAGTTTTTGAGATAAACTTGCACTTTGAGATAAATGTATTGAAGCCCCAATAGCATTTATAAAAAGTCCATTCATTTTTGTATAATAAGCTATTGCATCAGATGTAACTATGTTTTGAGAAGAGACTTTATCTCTGATACTATTTATTTCTTTTAACTGCTCTAGGGCATTGTTAATTACTAATTGAAACTCTTCATCATAATCTTTTATATTAAAACTTTCTAAAAAAGATAACAAAGCCTCTTTTTTCTGATTTGTATTTTCTCTTTGTTTTGGAAGTGCATCAGAAAACTTTACCCCTTTACTACCAAGAAAACCAGCTGTCATACCTCTTTCTTTTTGTGTTTCATGAACTAAGGCACTTATTTTAGTAGATAAAATAACAATTTTCTGAATCCTATCTAAGTTTATATTTTTTATATATGAGTCATAGGCCAGTTTTGCTGATAAAAATATAACAACAGTTAGCGGTATCATCATAATTAAAACTAGTTTTTGCTTTATAGATAGTTTCTTTAACATCTTCCAATCCTCCTAAAAATAAAAATTTTATATATATTAACTTAAATAAATTAAATTTAAAAGCAACTAAATAATTAATTATATTAAATAATTTCGACCTAATATAAAACTTATAAATATAAATTAATAGTAACTTGACCTAAGTCAAATAAATATAGTCTCTTAAGTGTTAGACTTTCATTGTAAATAAATTTATAAAAGGAGAGAATAATGTCACTTTCAAGAAGAGACTTTCTTAAAAGTTCAGCAGCTGCAAGTGCAGCAGCAGCAGTTGGAATGGGTGTACCTGCACAGCTAAAAGCAAATGCTGAACAAGCAGAAAGTGGATGGAGATGGGATAAAGCAGCTTGTAGGTTCTGTGGTACAGGTTGTGGTATCATGTTAGCAACTAAAAATGGAAGAATAGTTGCTGTAAAAGGTGACCCAGCTGCACCAGTAAATAGAGGACTTAACTGTATTAAAGGTTATTTTAACGCTAAAATCATGTATGGTGCGGATAGATTGAAACAACCTTTATTAAGAGTTAATTCAAAAGGTGAATTTGACAAAAATGGAAAATTTGCCCCGGTTTCTTGGAAAAGAGCTTTTGATGAGATGGAGATTCATATCAAAAAAGCTTTAAAGGCAAGTGGACCTGAAGGTGTTGGTATCTTTGCTTCTGGACAATATACTATTATGGAAGGATATGCTGCACAAAAATTGATGAAAGCTGGATTTAGATCAAATGCAATTGATCCAAATGCAAGACACTGTATGGCATCGGCAGTTGTAGGGTTTTATCAAACATTTGGTGTAGATGAACCAAGTGGGTGTTATGATGATATTGAGATTACAGATACTGTTGTTACATGGGGTTCAAATATGGCTGAGATGCACCCTATTTTGTGGTCAAGAGTAACTGATAGAAAACTATCTGCTCCTGATAGAGTAAAAGTAATCAATATGTCTACATATAGACATAGAACTTCTGATTTGGCTGATATTGAGATTATTTTTACTCCAAATACAGACTTAGCTATTTGGAACTATATTGCTCATGAAATAGTATTTAATCATCCAGAAGCAATTGATTGGGATTTTGTTAAGAAAAATATGATATTTGCAGCAGGTCCAGTTAATATTGGTTATGGATTAAGAAGAGATGGTGAAAAATCTTTAAAATCTGGTAAATACACAGATAAAGAGATGGAGATAATCTCAAAAGAGATGACAACTATTGTTTCTGAAAATGAAGCTCCTGCATTAGCTCCTTATGGATATAAAGCTGGGGATGTAATGAAACATACAGCTGGAACATTAAAACACTGGGAAATTTCATTTGAAGATTATAAAAAATCTTTAGAACCATATACTCTTGATTATGTTGCTAAAATCTCTAAAGGTAATCCTGATGAAAATATTGAAGAGTTTAAGAAAAAGCTTAAAACATTAGCTTCTTTATATATTGAAAAAGGAAGAAAAATAGTATCTTTCTGGACAATGGGTATGAACCAACATACAAGAGGAACATGGGTAAACACTTTATCATACAATGTTCACTTTTTATTAAACAAACAAGCACTTCCTGGTTCTGGTGCCTTTTCTTTAACAGGACAACCAAGTGCATGTGGTACTGCAAGAGAAGTTGGTACTTTTACACACAGACTACCTGCTGATATGATGGTAGCAAATCCAAAACACAGAAGTATTGCAGAGAAAAAATGGATGGTTCCACAAGGAACTTTAAATGGTGTCGGTAAACAACATATTATGGCAATCCACAGAGGAATAGAAGATGGACTTGTTAAATTTGCGTGGGTAAATGTATGTAACCCTTACCAAGATTCTGCAAGTGCTACACATTGGATTAAAGCTGCACGTGAAATGGATAACTTTATTGTTACATCTGATGGTTACCCAGGAATTTCAGCAAAAGTTTCAGACCTTATTTTACCATCAGCGATGATTTATGAAAAATGGGGAGCTTATGGAAATGCAGAAAGAAGAACTCAACACTGGAGACAACAAGTTTTACCTGTAGGTGAGTCTATGTCAGATACTTGGCAATGGGTTGAATTATCAAAAAGATTTACAGTAAAAGATGTTTGGGGAGAATATGCTCCATCTGGACCTAGAAAAGAGGCTCTTCCTAGTGTAATTGAAAAAGCAAAAGCTATGGGATATAAAGAAGATACTACTCTATTTGATATTCTTTTTGCTAATGATGTTGCAAAATCTTATAAACTTGACCCTGAAGATCCTATTCAAGCTGGATATGATAACTCTGAGGCTATGGGTGATAGCAGAAATGTAGTTGGAAGTGACGGAAAAGTTTTTGAAGGTTATGGTTTCTTTATCCAAAAATATCTATTTGAAGAGTATGCGGCATTTACAAGAGGGCATGGTCATGACTTAGCTCCATTTGATGTATATCACAAAGTTAGAGGACTTAAATGGCCTGTTGTTGACGGTAAAGAAACTCAATGGAGATTTAATGTTAAATATGACCCATATGCAGCTAAAGCTGTAAAAGAAGCAGGGACAAATAATACTCATGCTTTCTATGGAACATTAGCAAAAGCATTGCCAAGTGGTGACTTAAATGGAGTAAAAGATAAAACTAAAAAAGCATTAAAAAACAAAGCAAAAATCTTTGCAAGACCATATATGGATCCACCAGAAATGCCAGATACTGAATATCCGGTTTGGTTGTGTACAGGAAGAGTTTTAGAACACTGGCATAGTGGAACTATGACAATGAGAGTTCCAGAATTATATAGAGCAGTTCCAGAAGCATTATGTTATATCCACCCAGAAGATGCTAAAAAATATGGTGTAAAACAGGGTGAATTAGCTTGGGTAGAGAGTAGAAGAGGAAAAGTAAAAGCTAGAATTGAAACTAGAGGAAGAAATAGACCATCAAAAGGTTTAGTATTTGTTCCATGGTTCGATGAAAGTGTTTTCATCAACAAAGTTTGTTTAGATGCGACTTGTCCTATGTCAAAACAAACAGACTTTAAAAAATGTGCTGTAAAAATTTATAAAGCATAGGTTTAAATAAAGAGTAAAAAATGCAAGAGATAAACGATAGAAGAAAATTCTTTTTAACAATAGCAAGAGCAACAGGTCTTGCAGCCCTTGGTGGACTTGTATGGAGTGCATATGTTGATGAAATGACAGCATCTTCACTTCTTTTAAGACCACCCGGAGCTTTAGAGGAAGAGGATTTTTTAAAAACTTGCATTAAATGTGGAATGTGTGTAGAAGCATGCCCTTATGATACATTAGTTTTAGCTAAACCAGGAGATAACAAACCTTTAGGGACACCATATTTTATCCCTAGAGATATCCCTTGTTATATGTGTCCAGATATTCCATGTGTACCAGTTTGTCCAACTGATGCACTAGATATTACAAAAGTATCAAAAGATGGAAAGCTAAATATAAACCAAGCACAAATGGGAGTTGCAGTTTTAGATACTAAAAATTGCATTGCCTTTTGGGGAATACAATGTGACGCATGTTATAGAGCATGTCCATTATTGGATGTAGCAATAAAATTGGATTATCAAAAAAATGAAAGAACAGGTAAACACGCATTTTTAAAACCTGTTGTTGATTCTGATTTTTGCACTGGTTGTGGATTATGTGAAAGAGCATGTGTGACTGAAAAGGCTTCTATTTTTGTACTTCCCCGAGAAGTAGCATTAGGTAAAGCTGGAGATTATTATATCAAAGGCTGGGATAAAAATGATGAAAAAAGATTAGAGAATGCTACAAGTGAAATTGGAAAAACCGATATAAATAAGAGAAAAGCTATAGATTCATTAAATGATATGAAAGGATTGTTAGATGATTAAAAATAGATATTTAATCCTAAGAAGATTCACTCAAATCATTTTGATGTTTTTATATATTAGTGCAAATGTATGGGGATGGAATATTTTAATTGGGAATTTAAGTTCATCAAAACTTTTCTCAACTATTCCATTAAGTGACCCTTATGCAGTTTTACAGATGTTTACAGCAGGAGCAGTTATATCTTCTAATGTTTTCATTGGAGCACTGATAATAACTCTTTTTTATTCGATTGTAGGTGGAAGAGCGTTTTGTTCTTGGGTTTGTCCTGTAAATATTATTACAGATGCAGCAAATTATATAAGAAGAAAATTAAATTTTAATCAGATTCAAAAGAAACAACCAGCTAGTAGAAATATGAGATATTGGGTTATTGCAATAAGTTTAATTATCTCTTTTTTCTTTGGAATTGCAGCTTTTGAATTTGTATCTCCTGTAGCTATGGTTCATAGAGGTTTGATTTTTGGATTAGGTTTTGGTTGGGCTGCTATGCTTGTAATATTTTTGTTTGACCTATTTGTTTTAAAAAATGGATGGTGTGGACATATTTGTCCTATTGGGGGATTTTACTCTTTAATAGGAAGATTTAGTTTAATAAGAGTATCGCACAAAGAGGAAAAATGTACACTTTGTATGAAGTGTAAAGAGGTTTGTCCTGAAACACAAGTGTTATTTATGGTAGGTAAATCTTCGCAACAAGTTCTATCTGGCGAGTGTACAAATTGTGGTAGATGTGTAGAAGTTTGTGATGATGATGCTTTAAATTTTTCAATTAGAAATTTGATAGATAAAAAAAATAAGGAGAATTAGTATGAAACTAGTTTCAAAAATAGCTTTAAGTAGTTGTGCTATTGCAGTATTATTTTTTGCTGGATGTAATAATACAGCAACTCCAGCAAAACAAAAATCTGTAAAACCAACTATAAGTGAAGAGTCATTGGGACTTAGAAAAGACAATCTATATTCTGAAGATAAAATAGTACCTGAAAAAACAGAATATAGAAAAGATTATGCAGGAAGTGGGAAAACAATCAATAGAGCATTTCAAGATGCTCCACCTATGATTCCACATGATACAGAAGGGATGTTACCAATTACGATTAATAACAATCAATGTACAGCATGTCATGATCCACAAGTTGCAGTTAGTATGAATGCAACACCAATTCCAAAATCACACTTTACTGACTTTAGACCAAAACATAAATTTGATGGTAAAAAGTTTCAAAAAAGTATAGATAACTATAAAAATGAAGTTGCAATCAAAGAGATAAATCATTTATCTGGTGCAAGATTTAATTGTACTCAATGCCATGCACCTCAGTCTGAGGGTAAACTTATTGTAGATAATAATTTCCAAGCAGTTTATACAGAAAAAGATGGAGCAAAAAAATCTAGTTGGAAAGGGACAAAATTAACAGAAGCATTAGATACAGTAGGTGATGAATCTTATGTTACAAAAAAAGACATTGCAAATAAAGATTCAAAAGCTGGTCATTTAAACGAAGGGCATTAAGATGCAAAGAAGAGAGCTATTTAGCTCTCTTGCTAATTCTTTTAATAAAAATAAGCAAGAGAGTAAAAAAATAAGACCTCCATATTTTAGAGATTTGGATTCTTTTGACAAAGGGTGTTTAGAGTGTGATGGCGTATGTAGCACTTTTTGTGAAGAGAATATAATAGTTATAGATGAAGATAAAAAACCATATTTGGATTTTCGTGAAGGTGGTTGCACTTATTGTGATGAGTGTGCAAAGAACTGCCCCAAAGAGGTTTTAAAAATTGAAAATAAATCTTTGATTGAAGCAAAATTTGAGATAGATATTTTAAAATGTATTAGTTGGCATAATACAATGTGTTTCTCATGTAAAGATCCTTGTTTGGATGATGCTATTGAATTTATTGGTCTTTTTAGACCAACAATTCTTGAAGACAAATGCACAAATTGTGGTTTTTGTGTCAAGATATGTCCAAGTGAGGCAATTAAAGTTATAACAAAGGAGTAGATATGGCAGTAAAATTTATTTCACATGTAGATGAAAAAGAGGTTGGAGATTGGTTTATAAAACTAACTGATACTTTATCAGAACAAAGTGTCATTTGTGAAGATTTAGATATATATGAGAAACATTTAGAAAAACTCGCAAGTGAATATGGGAATGATGTTGAAATAGTATGGAGTAAATCAAAAACACTTTCTATAAAAAGCTATAATGATTTAAATGAAAAGATGGATAAATTAAAAGAAAAATATGCACAAGAGATTGAGAATATTAACTCTAAAAACTCAAACAATGAAGGTGGTTTTAATCCTAATGAATAAAATATTGTTACTAATTTTAATTACAATAAATCTTTTTGCAATTGAGAATCTAAAGCCGAAAAAAGTTTTCAAAACTACAGGTAATACACAAAGTATGTATTATGAAAAAAATAAACTTTATGCTGGTACAAGTAATGGTACTATTGAGATTTTTGATACTGAAAAGAATGAAAAGATCGAGATGATAAAATTAGAAAATATAAAAGATTTTATGGGTGATTCAATTCCTACTAAAATTTACTCAATAGATAAATTAGGTGATAAAATTTTGATTGTATCACAAGGACAAAAAGGGTTTAGAAATATTTTTCTTTATGAAGATAAAAAATTAGAAAAGATTATAGGGATTGAAAAAAATTATATCATCCAAAAAGCAAATTTTGTATCTGATGATTCAATCATCTTTGCTTTATTATCTAATCAAATTGGTCTTTATAATTTTAAAACAAAAAAACTAATCTATCTTACACAAATGAGTTATTCATCATTTTCATATTATATGATGGATGAGGATAAAAAAATTATAGCTACAACAGATGAGAGTGGAGTTGTAAGATTACTAGACATAAAAAATGGACAAGTAGAAAAAGAGTTTAAAGCTTTAAATTTAGATAGAGTATATCAACTCGATTTTAAAAAAGGTTTAATTTTGACAGCAGGTCAAGACAGACGAGCTGCTGTGTATGATAACTTTAGTTCTTATTATCTACAATTTGATTTTTTACTTTATAGTTGTGCATTAAGTCCAAATGCAAATATTGGTGCCATTGCATATAATGAGCAAAATGAGATTTTAATTTTTGATATAGCAACAAAATCTTATCTATATAATCTTTTAGGACAAAATGCCACATTGACGCAAATTTTATTTATAAATGAAAATGAACTATTCGCAAGTAGTGATAGTGAAGAGATAAACTATTTTATTTTAGGAGAAAAAAAATGAATATTTCAAGTATAGTAGTTCAAACAGTACCTAAATATTTGGATGAAGTTGTAGAGGCTTTAAAACAAAATGAAGTATGTGATTATCATATGCATGATCAATCAGGTAGAGTAATTATCACTATTGAAGCAGATAGTGTAAAAGAGGAATTAGAAAAACTAAAAGTTATAGAAGCAATCCCTCATGTTATTGCAGCAGATATGCAAATGGCATATAGTGAAGATGAACTAGATTCTCATATTGAGGTTTTAAATAACTCTAGTGCAGTACCTAAAATGCTAAATGATGATAATATAAAAGTAGAGGATATTATCTATAGAGGTGATTTAAAGAAAAAAAATCTAGAAGGATTTGCAGCAGATTTTGATAAGGTTGATTAAATGGAATACAATCAAAGTGAATTTTTAATTGAAACAGTAGTACCACAAAATGAACTAATAATTTCAAGAACTGATTTAAAAGGTGTGATTACATATGTTAATGACACCTTTGCAAATATTAGTGGATATGAGATAGATGAACTTATTGGAAATTCTCATAATATTATTAGACATCCAGATATGCCAAAAAGAGTTTTTAAAGAGCTTTGGGAAAAACTACGAAAATATGGTAAATGGGAAGGTGTAGTAAAAAACCTTAGAAAAGATAAAGGTTTTTATTGGGTTTATGCAAATATTAGTGGTGTTTATAAAGATGAAAAACTAGTTGAATACAAATCAATTAGAACTCCAATAAACTATGAAACTAAACTAAAATTTCAGAAACTTTATGATGAGTATAGAAATATAGACAAAGATTCAATTAGAAGAGTAATATATAGTTGATATTACCTTCTAATAACTCTATTTCTACCACTCTCTTTCGCCTTGTATAACATCAAGTCTGCATTGTGTAAGATTTCATCAATTGTCTGAGTGCCACTTTTTTTCATAGCTATACCAATTGACACAGTATATTTAACTGCTATATCATCAATGATAACTGGAGTATTTGCACATCTAGTTCTTATTTGTTCTGATAATTTATAAATATCTTCTTCCTCTTTGTTATAAACAGTTACACAAAACTCTTCCCCTCCAATACGACCAAAAATCATATCTTCACAGATTATTTCACTTACTGTTTGTGTAAAGCTTTTCAAGACTTTATCTCCAACTGAATGGCTATAAGTATCATTAATCTTTTTAAAATAATCAATATCAATAATCAAAATTCCAAATTCTGAATAACTCATATTTGATTCTTTTAATACTTTTATACTTCTTGAAAAAAAACTTGCACGATTGTTTATTCCTGTCAAAGCATCTAAATTGGCAATCTTAAACAATTCTCTATTTTTACTTTTTAGATTTTTATATGCCCTATTTAATTGTCTTGTTCTTTTAATTATCTTTTTATTTAATATCTTGTTTTGATTTAATATTAATCTTTGATTTTGAAAAATCATACTAAAAATAACCAATAAAATTAAACTTCCAATAAGGTTGAATACAACAATTATCTCTCTACCTTGTGAGCTAACTAAATTTTTATTTATTGTTTTTATTGAAAATAAAAATTGTTTATCGAAATCATAAAATTGGATTTTATTTATAGTTTCTAATTCTTGAATTTTGGTAAGAACTTTTATATTATCAAACCCTTTTATTGTGTATTCTAAATCTTTATCATATTTTTGAAAAGTAAAACTAATTGTTTTAAAAAGTGAATCATTATCTGCTAATAACTCTTTGGAATCTAAATATTTTATAATAATAAAACTCCCTCGTGCTACACCACTTCTATCACTTTGTAAAATAACTGATTTTGATAATAAAAATGGGACTTGATTAAAAGAAAATATCCCTGTAAAATTCTTTTTATCTTTTAACTGTTCTAAAATAAAATATTCAAATTTTTTATTATCATCAAATACACTATTAAAATAAGTAGAGTATATTACTTTATTTTTATTATTATTGATTATTATGCCGTTTATTTGTAAATCTTCTAAAGTATTTGAACCATTTCTAAAATTTTCATATATATACTTTTTATTGTGGTCATTAATAAACTTATATGTATCATCCCATATGGCGTAATCAATTGTAATATTTTTAATATTATTTAGTGATTTATCTATATTTTTTAAAAATGTAGTGATATTTCTTTTATTGATTTCTTCTTCTATATGATTAAAACTATTAATAAAAAAACGAAAACTAAAAAAAGTAAAAACAAATACAGATACAATATAAGCAAATGCGAAAAACAATAAATTAACTCTTAAATTATTTAGTCTCATAGGCACCTTTGAGTATATATACAATTTACTACATTATTTTATCTATTTTTTTATACTTTTGTATTAACTTTTTAATTATATTAAAATTATTATCTATTTATAAACTAAACTTTTATATTCCTATTTGATATATTTTCTATTAGTACTGTAGCATATGAGGCTTTTGGTAAAGTAAAAGATAATTTACACTTTTTACTCTCTTTGTTATAACTTACAAAAACATCACTAGGATATACAATAGCGTCACGTCTATACCCTTTTTCTTGTATAAGTAGGTCATCATATTTTTCTTCTATTTTTCTTGCTTCTGCCATACTTCTAAAGACTTTTCTTCCTGGAAGTAAGCCAGTAGGGACAATTTTTTTTGCATGAAAATCTTTTATTATATTTTCATTTATTTGCTTTGGAGTAAATAATTTATCCTTTGAATACTCTTTAAATACGTCACCTGTTAATAATTTAAACTCATCTTTACTTAAATCTATTCTTTCTTTTAGCCAAGAATTAAAATAATCGCTTTGATACTGAGCTATCAACATCTTTGATATTTTTTTATCTTTGATAAGTAAATCATCATAAATCATCTCTTTTGCTTTTTGTATATTTTCATCTCCATCTCTGCCAAACCTTTGAAAACCAAAATAGTTTGGCATACCTATTTTTGATATTTGAGATAAAAGTTTTTCTATTTTTCCTACATCTTCAAACTCTACCTCATGTAAAGTTATTTCAAAATTATTTGATATCAAATCTCCAATGTTTAATTTTGAAGTATGCAAAGATGTCTCTAATATTTCTATATTTTTTGCTTTAAATCGATTTAACTCTTTAGAATATTTTTTAGGGATTGAAATATATTGTGTAGTTGTTGCATTTTTATCTTTTAACCCAGCATAACCTATCTCGTTTTCATAAATATTTAACTGACGAGAAAGCTTTTCTATAAGATCCCAAGTACCATAGTTTTTTTTCTTTATTTTTGCAATTATAAAGTTTCCACGTCCACTAAATCGAATAGGAATCTCTTCAACTATAAAATCATCCTCATTTTGATAAAACTTAAATTCCAATGGTTTGTGTTTTTGTATAAATTCTCTTGTAGTCATAAATCTATCTTTTTTAAAATTTTGGTATTATACAAAGTATTATATTCAAAAGGGTTTATTTATGGATATGGAAAAAATACAATCAATAATCAAAGAGTTCTCTACACAAAGGGATTGGGAAAAATTTCACAATCCAAAAAATCTAGCTATGGCACTAAGTGTTGAATCTTCTGAATTGGTAGAAATATTTCAATGGCTTACTTTAGAACAAGCTTCAAATCTAACAGGTGATAAAAAAGAACATGCGAGAGAGGAGATAGCAGATATTGCAGTCTATTTGATACGTATATGTATGCACTTTGATATAGATTTGGAAAAAGCTATTTTAGATAAGATGAAAAAAAATGAAAAAAAATATCCCTTATTTGATGAAGATGGAATAAAAATAGAGTATGGTAAAAAGAAATAACCGTGGGAAATAAGATGAAAATATATATAGCAGGACCAGATGTATTTGAGAAAAACTCTATAGAGATAGGAAAAGAGTATTGTAAACTTTGTGAAAAGTATGGCTTCAAAGGTTTATATCCACTTGATAATGTAATAGATTTCAATCAAAACAAACAAAAAATAGCTCAAGATATATTTATAGCAAACAAAAACCTAATCGAAGAGTGCGATATAATTGTTGCAAACTTAAACTCTTTTAGAGGAAAAGAGAGTGACAGTGGAACAGTTTGGGAATGTGGTTATGGTTTTGCCCTTGGCAAAAAAGTATATGCTTACCTAAGTAGAGAGGGAAACTATATAAATCAATTTACAAAAAATGAGATAATTTTAGAAGATGGTATTGCCTATGATTTAGATGGTAAGGTTATTGAAAATTTTGATTATCCATTGAATCTTATGATCTCTTGTTCTGTTGAGAAAATCGTTGTAGGGGGTTTTGAAGATCTCTTATCTCAGTTATGATATAATTTAAGAAATTTTATTATTATTATTTCTTAAGGATATTTCATAAATAAAACGATTACTAATTTAAAATTAAAATATTTTTTATTTTTTATTCTTATCTCATTTGTTACTTATATAGTTTTAGATTTTATTGCAAAAGACAATAAACAAAAATTTTTACTTCAAAATACTAACAGTCATCTAAAAGCTTATAATAATATTTTATACCAATATAAAGAGCTTTCAGAAGTTATATTTACAGGACTATTAAAATTTACAAATATAGAAGAAAAACTTTTTGAAATAGAAAAAAAATCAGAAGAAGAAAAAGACAAGATAAGAAAAATATTATATATACAAACAAAAAATAGGTTTACTAGTTTAAAAAATAAAAAACTGATAAGTATAGATTATATCTTGCCAAATAATACAATTTTTCTAAAAATGGAAGATCCTTTAAACTATGGAAATAAAGTAAATAGCAAAAAAGAAACTGTAAAGTATGTTCAAAAATATAAAAAACCCACAAGTAGTTATGAGATTGCAGATTTTAGTTCTGGATATAATTTTACTTACCCTATAATGAGAGGTAACTTATATATAGGGATAGTCTCAATCACTTTTAGCGAAGAAGCTATAACCTCTTCTTTGATGAATCAATATGATGTTTTAAGTAATTTTATATTAAAAGATTTATTTGACAAAGAGTTTTTAGAAAAAAGTAATCTATATCAAAAAGCTCATCTTGATGGCTTTGTTCATAACAAAAATGTTCTAAAAGATTTAAAGATATCTACCCAAAAGAAAATACAAGATATAAAACCCTCAAAAGATATATCCAAATTATTATACTTTTTAGGTCAAAAACAAGATGCGAGTTCAGTATTTATAGATGATAAAAACTATATTGTTACAATCATCCCTATATATCATAGAATTTTAAATACATATGAAGGATTTATTTCAATAATCAGTAAAGGAACTACGATAAGTCTTTTAAATAATAATTACTTTACAATACTATTTTTATTTATTTTTCTTTATCTATCTATAACATTATTATTCTTGCAAGAAAAAATAAAAGTTTTAAAAGATAAAGAATTGACACTTACTATGATAAAAAAAGACCAACAACTTATAGAACAAGCTAAAATGGCACAAATGGGAGAGATGATAGGAAATATAGCTCACCAATGGAGACAACCACTAAGTGCAATAAGTACTATCGCAAGTGGTACAAAACTAAATCAAGAATTTGGCATATTAAAAGAAGAAGATATCTCTAAAAATATGGATTTAATAGTTGAAAATACTAAATATCTTTCACAAACAATTGACACTTTTAGAGATTTTATAAAAGAAAGAAGAGAAGAAAAAGAGATAGTTATTCAAGATAAAATAGATGAAAGTCTTAAAATAGTTCAAGCTACTTTAGACAACTGCCATATAAAACTTATAAAAGAAATTGATTATGAAAACATTATCTCTATAGTTATGATTTCAGAAGATTTATCTCAAGTAATCATAAATCTTTTAAACAATGCCAAAGATGCCATACTAATAAAAGAGATAGAAGAAAGCTGGATAAAAATATCACAAAGAACTCAGAACAATAAAGTGATAATAGAAATAGAAGACAATGCAGGAGGGATTGATAAAGATATTCTTCCTAAAATCTTTGACCCATATTTTACAACAAAACACCAGTTTCAAGGTACAGGTTTGGGACTTTATATGAGTAAAATCATAATAGAGAAACATTTAAAAGGTAATCTAAAAGTCAAAAATACAGAAAATGGTGCTCTTTTTACTATAGAGTTATTTTTAGATTCGTTTTAAGATTTGTTTATTATATTTTTTATGATTGGATTCTATTTTTATATAATTTAAAACTATTTTCATAATATTTGAATATGAATAAACTTTTACTGTACGTCTTAACTTATTCCGACTTTTTTTTGTGAAAAAAAAAGTAGCAAAAAAACCACCCACAGGGTTTCGAAGGCAGAAGCTTCCCTCGCTTATTATTTATCCCTTTTGAGTGCCTAAAAACTTGCTCTTGTGCTTGCACTCTCTGTGAGAAAACGTGAGTTAGTCACGTTTCTTTACGCTTCAAACAATTTAGTCACTTGTTTTCAAAAGAGATAAATAAACACTCGGCTTCTCAAATGCGGGAAGGTAGGATAATGATCTTTGCATTTTTTGATACCATTTTATTTGAATTAGTGTGATACTCAATAAGTATTTTAAAAGTTCAAGGCTAGAGTATTTGTCCAAACTTTGTTGAAGCCAGAAGGTTTTTAATTATTTTCGGATGTCAATCCTGCTTACAGGCAAAAAATTGAGAAAGCAGAGAGTTTTGCTCTACAAGACAACTACTTACAATAAAAACTATCTAAAGCCCAATTCATGACTAATATCATTATCCTCCCCACATAAACAAAGCCAAATAGATAATAACTCCCATCATAACACTAATACTCAAAGCTATAAATATACCTTGACCTATTTTTTTATGTTCAAAACTAAAGGTTTCAAAACCCTCTTTTTTATACTCTTTTGCACTTTTTATAAATAAAAACAACCATCCTCCAACAGCAGCTATTGCTATTAGGGTATGTATTGCCATATATATTATTATAAGAGAGAAAGGGATGTTTTCTATATTTAGATATTTTAAAAAGCCTCCATCTATTCTTACCATTGTTTCAAAATATAAAATAAAAGCTAAACTTACAGCTAAAATCAGACTTTGAGATATTATATGTTTTTTTATTTGTTTTTTTCTTGCAAAATTTATACTGATATATAACATCATTGGTAGAAATATCATATATGTTGTAAATATTGTCATATAGTTTGGGATACTATTCATTTGTTTCTACTTTTTTTGTAAACTCTTCATATAAGTTATTTGATAGTGGTATTTGTAATTTCAACTTCACATTTATAGGTTTATTTCCTTCATACTCTACACAATCACAAACTCCAAGATAGATAAAGTTTTGTACCCTTTTATCCACATGGGAAAATTTTCTAACAAACAGATGAAGGTTTATACCAAACTGTTTATTTTTGATTAGTTTTTCTCCATCACCTTTTTCTTGGCTCATTGTTGGTTTACTTCCGTAGGTTACCACTTCATTTGATAAGAAGTTATTTATATAGTTTGAGCCTTTGGCAAATTTATCTTTTTCTAAAGTAATAAATAAAAAGAAATCATTTTTGTATTTTAAAAATCCACTTCCCCTAAAAGAGCTATGGATTTTATTGAAATTGCAAAGTTGAGCTATATTTAGCATATTGTATTTTTCATAAGTTTTTAAAAATGGCAAGCCATAATCTTCATTTGAAAACTTTTCTTCATAATCTAAAAGTGCAAAATTTATTGTTTCTTGGATAAATTCTTTTTTTAAATCATCTTTTAAAATCTCTTCAAACTCTTTTGTTTTTATTAGCTTCTTATCTTTATACTCAATAAGTTTTAAAAATCTTTGTTTTTGTGATATATCAAAAAAATCTTGATTTAGATAAGAAAAAGAGTGTTTGATAGTATCTTTACAAACATTTTTTAGAAATTTTTTACTCAAATTAGAAACAATCTCTTCATCACAAAAAGAGTTTGATAAAAGATATTTTAAAACTACAAATTCATACACTCTTTTTATATTTAAGTAACCATCTAAAAATCTTATTGTTTTTAAAAAGTTTTCATCTTTACATATATTTTCATACTCTTTTTTCTTTTCAACTTTTGATAAAAACTCTATATATGACTTTGAGTAAGAGATAAAATCAATTGGATTTATAATCTGCGAATAGTTTAAATAATCACTTAACATTGGTATTTTATGATTTGTAACCATCTTAAAACTTTGATACTGTTCTTTTAGATTTTTAAAACTATTGAAATTTTCATTTTCTAGTTGTTCGAGCACTCTTTGTTTAGATATCTCATCCATATTGATAAAGGCTTCATTGATATTAGCAAAGTTATTTAAAAGTGAAAGTTTTACACTATCTTTATCTATTGCTTTTTCCCCTAAAAGAGCAAGTGCTATTAGAAAAGTTTTATTATGGTTACCAATAAAATCTAAAATAGTAACAAACTCTTTACTTTTGTGTTTTCGTAAGCCTCTTCCTAGTTGTTGAATAAAAACAATAGAAGAGTTTGTTGGGCGTAAAAAAAGAACCATATTTACAGATGGGATATCAACACCTTCGTTGAAAATATCTACACTAAAGATTATCTCTAAATTGTTTTTCTCATCTTCAAGCAAAGATATTGTTTCTTCCCTTTTTA
This sequence comes from Halarcobacter sp., assembly GCA_050296315.1. Lineage (GTDB taxonomy): Bacteria > Campylobacterota > Campylobacteria > Campylobacterales > Arcobacteraceae > Halarcobacter. The sequence continues at coordinate 77,556 of JBNKRE010000006.1, read as the reverse complement.
AAATAGAATCTTCACTTGTCAAAACTTGTGAATGGATACCATTTTTATTGAACATCTCATTCATATAATTTGCATGTTCTTTAGAAGCACAAAAGGCTAAGACCTTTCTTTTTTCTCCTGAATATCCATAAAAATCCATCTTTTCGATTATATAGTCAACCCTTTTATTTACCATCAAGAGTTTTGCAACTTCATCAATTTTTGAGATATCAATATCTTTATAATTTATACCTTCAAAATCATTTATCCCATAATAGTGAAAAGGGGCAACCAAACCAGACTCTAAAGCTTCATTTAGTCTAATATCACAAGCTATATTTTCATCAAAATATTCATATATATTTTCCCCGTCAGTTCTATTTGGTGTTGCAGTAAGACCTAATAAAAATTTTGGTTTAAAATAACTAATTACCTCTTTATAACTATTACTTGTAATATGGTGAGCTTCATCTATTACTATATAATCAAACTGTGTTTTAGAAAACTGCTTATAGTTTACAAGCATTGTTTGGATGGTACTAAAAAGATATTGTTTATCAAGTTGTTTTTTATTTCCTGTAAACAATCCAGATGTTTTATTTGAGATTATATTTTCGAAACTTTGTTTTGCTTTGATTAAGATATTTTCCCTATGAACTAAAAAAAGAAGATTTTTAGCCCCAAAGTTTTTCACATCCAAAGCAGCTAAATATGTCTTACCACTACCTGTTGAAGCTATTGCCAAGGCTTTACTTTGAAGATTTTGTCTAAAAAACCCCAATCTTTCTAAAGCTTTATTTTGCATAGTATTTGCAGAAATTTGTTTATTGTAAACAAACTCTTGGATTTTTATCTTATCTTGATACTCTTTGTACTTATTTATAAAATCAGAGGTAACCACTAAAGAGTTTTCCCATAAGATATCAAACTCTGTTAAAAGCTCTTTTGTAAACTGTTCATCTTTTTTTAGAACAGTTTTTATATTCCATTCTATATTTGTTTTAAAAGCACTAGAAGTTATATTTGAGGAACCCAATAAAACTTTATAACAATCTTCAAACTCAAAAATATAAGTTTTTGAGTGAAAACCTCTTTTCTCTTTTTCACAATCAAAAATTTTTAGTTGGATATTTTCAAACTCCAATAATTTTTCTAAAGCTTTTGCTTGTGTGAAGTTTAGATATGTAGAAGTAAGTATCTTACCTTTTATTTTTTTCGCTTCACACTCTTTTAAAGCATCTAAAATTAGCTGTACACCAGAATAATTTATAAATGCAACATTAAAAACAAAACTATTACACTCTTTTAAAAGTTTGATAAAAATATTATAAAAATTTGATGTACTACTATTTGTAATAAGAGTTTTCAACTAAAACTTATCCATAGCAAATTTTGCAGCTCCTAAAAGTGCTGTTTTATCATCTAAACAAACTTTTACTTTCATCCCTCGTAAAAGTTCTTCGAATCTTCCTTTTGATAAGAAACTATCCATAAAAATCTCATCTTGTAATAATGGTAAGATTTTTGGTGCTATTCCACCACCTATTAAAACTCCCCCAACTGACATAGATTTTAAAGCAAGGTTACCTGCTTCTTGAGCATAGATTTCACAAAAAAGTTTCATAGTCTCTTTACAAAGTTTATCATGAAATTCTAAAGCACCTTTACTAATCATAGCACTTTTATCATCATCTTTTGTAAGACTTGTCATGAAGTTTGGTTCAGGTGCAAATTGGGTATCCACTAAAAAGTCATATATGGTTGATATCCCCATTCCTGAAACTACTCTTTCCACACTTACATGACCTTTATATCTATCTCTTGCCCATTTTAATAACTCATCTTGTTGGGAAGTTAAAGGTGCAAAATCACAATGCCCTCCCTCACTTGCCATAGGATAATATGAGTTACCATCAAAACATAAAATAGCTTCACCCAAACCTGTTCCTGCTGCTATTACAGCTATATTTCCTTTTGTTTCTCTACCAAATTCATTTAAATCTATAAACTCATCTTTATTTGCATATAACATCCCATAAGCAGTTGCTTCTAAATCATTTAGAAGTTTTACCTCATCTATTCCTAATTGTTTTTGTAAATCACTTTGTTTTATATCCCAAGGAAGATTAGTCGTTTTACATCTTTGTTCTATTATAGGTCCTGCTATTGCTAAACATGCTTTTTTTATTTTATATTCTGGATATTTTTTTTTGAACTTATCTATTAAAGCCTCAAAAGAGAAAAACTCTTTACTTGAAAATTCATGTAAAACTACAAGATTTGAATCTTTCTCATCAAATAATGCTAAGTTTACTTTTGTACCACCAATATCTCCTGCTAAAATCATATCTATCCTTTATTGTGGATTATTTGTTGTAAGTAAATATTTAAATGCTTTTATAAAATACTCATGGGTTTGTTGGGGTGATAGTTTATACATATATTCCCAAGCTTGTGTTTTAAACTCTTGATAATTTTCTTCCCCATTGTTTTCTATCCATGCTATTCGAACAGCATGACCAATTAAAACATCCAAAAGTAATTCCTCTTCTATTTTTATCTCAGGATTATTTTTAAACAATTTTATCAAAGATTCTAAAAGTTCTACATTTAACTGTCTATACTCCGGTGCTTCTATTTTTTGTAATAAACTATCTATTTTTAAATCAAAATTTCTCTCACCTGCTGTACTCTCCAAAGTTACATCAGAAGAGATAGAGTTTTCAATATTGTATTTATCCCCTATTACTAAACCTTTACATTGTTGTAAAAGATACCAAATCCCTTTGTAAAACTCTCTACTAAGTCTAAAAAGCATCCCTGCTTCTTTTCTATATTTTTCCCAATCATCAACTCTAATACACTCAGTATCACTTTGGCAATACTCTATAAAACTAATGTTCAATTCATTAGTAGTATGAAGATTTTCCATATCTATCATCTGTTTTGCTTCAACTCTATAAGATGTTAATACTTGTCTTAAATTTTCATATATCTCATGGGGTGATAATTTTATCAAAAATTCATATGCTTGAGCCATTGAGATAGATTCTTTTTTTGATATACTAGAAACTATAAGTTGTACAAAATACCAAGGTCGTAAAGTTATCATATCTTCAAAAAGTTTTGGTTCACTTCGTATTAGATGTCCCAAATGTAAAATAATCTCTTGAATTACTACCATTTCAGCTGTATTATTTCCACTAAATTGTCTAAGCTTTTCTAATATTTGAGAATTATCTAAGGGTTTTTGTAATATAGCATCAAAACTATATGACCTTCCAACAGCTAATACCCTTTGTCTTATAATTATTTCCAAAAGTGCATCTTCTAGCCTTTGGTCATAAATCTCTTTTTCTTCACAACTTACTCTTACTTCTTTCCAATTATGTTGAGATTTTGCAAGCATATATTCACTTTCAAAAGAGGAAAACTCAAAATCTTTTAACTCATAACCATGAAGGTTATCTATCCTCTCAATAGATGCGGTTGTCAAAAGTTGTTCTAATTTTCCAATTTTTATCTCAACACCGTCACAAACACCACTTTGTAACTCATTTAAAAGTTTTAATACCTCCTCTTGTTGACAACAATCCAACATATCGCTTCTAATCAAAAATGGTACTATTGGTTGCCCTGCACTATCCCAGTTTTGACTTAAGTATTTTAATGTACTTTTAAATTGTTGAACTAAAAGGTTACTATCGTAACTTAGATAAAATCCTCTTGGATTAAAATAGTGTGGTAAAAACACTATTCTTTTTCCTGCTAATATATGCAATCTTGCTGTAGTAATTGATCTTGGCATCCATTTTGGTCTTCCTGTTAAGCCAAGTTTTTCATTGATTCCAAGCAAAGAATGTACTTCTGATAATTGAAAAGCATGCAAAATTTTTACTGGTTTTACCTCATCAATAGTTTCACTATCAAATCCCAAGTTTAACAACTTTTGCTGTACCTCTTTATTTTGAGATAAAAAAGCAACCATAGGGTATGCAGTTCTTCTAAACCCTACTCTTTTTCTTCTACTAAGTGGATCAATATCACTTACATTTAAAATCTCATCATTTATCATATCACTTAGTATATATAAACTTTGAGCCCAAACTAAAGGGATATTTTCATTTGGAACTCTTTTTTGACTTTGAGGAGTTTGTTTTTCTAATTCTATTAACTCTTTTGGTACATAATATAGTTCAGGAAGAAGTTTTTGTCCATCTTGTTCCACAAAAAGATTTTGAAGTTTATCTTTATAGTATTCTATATGAAAATTATCTTTTCTCATTAAAGCATCTAAAAGTAAATATGTAAAAAATAAAGGCCACTCAGATTCTATATTTTTAAACTCTTTTAATTCACTAGATTCATAATGTAATCTACTACTATCTTCCAAACAACTTTGGTGACCATCAAGTAAGAATCTTTTGCATCCATAATTACCTTCAAGTTTTTTTACAATCTTCTCTTTTGTAAGCTCTACTAACTTTTCATCTTCTATGGCATATGCTGGATACCCAACGATACTTAAAAGTGCTGCATCTGTCTCTTTTGAGTTTGACTCTCTTGGAAGTAAGGCTTTTAGTGTTGATCTTGATCTTGCTATATCACTTGGAATTACATGTATCATAGATTCTTTACTTGTAACATTTCCAAAAAGATTAAAATTTGATAAAGCTTCTAAAGCAGCTTTTGCCATCCCCACAGAACTACAGTTTATCTCCGCGTCACCGTGGTTTATTTTATTCCCTCTTTCCCAAATACCAAAATCAGCAGTACAATATGTTCTACTAATATAATGCACCAAGTTTTGAATAAAATTTACCTCATCTATTGTATAGATTATTTTTAGACCCGATGCAATCATTTGAGCAAGCATCAAAAGATATAAAGAGGTTGCATCAAGTTGTAAATGTCCCCATTCATCATCAGCAACTACTGTAAGTCCTGTTGTAGTCGAGTATTTGGCATGAAGTGCATCTTTTAGATTCAAACTATTTTTAAAAGTTTCTACTTTTGAAGATTGTTTCATCATAGAAGTAAGTAATCCACGCATAAGTTTTACTACACTTTGACTTAATAAATATGTTCTATGATTATTTGGTTTGTATTTTTTATAAGATAAAGATAAACCCCAGACACAAAGAATACTGTATACATTGTCTCTAACCCAAGCATCTGTATAATCACCATGAGCATTTATCGCTGTACTAGCTGGAAGTAACCCGGTTATAGGGTTTTGCCTTGATAGTACAATCTTTTCTATATTTTCAAAATGTTTATCTAATATTTTATTTAAGTGACTATTCATATCATCGCCTTTTTATTAAAAACGATTATACGAAATTTTGATTAAATTTTAGTAACTAAATCTCTTTTTATTGTAACTATACACAGATTTTGATTTTGGGACAAACGTTTTACTTAAAAAAGTAGCAATTAACTTTAGCATTTTAGTATCCTTTTTATATTTTCAGATTAAATGCAACATCTATTCCCTAAGGTTATTTTATGATTGATTCTATTGTATTTTCAATTATTTTATACTTCTCTTTTACCTTCGTCATTGGTAATTCTTTATTCTCTAAATCATAAAGTAATCTACAAACTTCATCTAAGGCAACATTTAAACAAGAATTTTTTATATAATGTGATTTTTGTGAAATATTTTCCCTATCTTCTTTATCAATAAACTCTTTAAACTCACTCAAATCTTTTTTAATATCCATTTTAAATTTGTTTATTATCATATTTGCAATATTCTCACTGATACCTATTTTATCTGCAATCTTTTTTACATCTATTTTTTCATCTACTTTATATAAAACTTCAATTGTTTTATCTTGAATATTCTTATGATTTTTATCAAGTTCTTCATATTTTAAATATTTTTTTGCAATTTTCTTAAACTCATTTACATCAATTGGTTTACTTAAATATTCATTCATCCCCAACATAATAAATTTTTCTTTGTCACCTTTTATTGCATTTGCAGTTAAGGCTACTACTGGCATTTGTTTTAAGAGATTTTCATCTTCATATTTTCTTATTTCATATAAAGCTTCTACTCCATTTAACTCAGGCATATTTATATCCATTAAAATTAAATCGTATGAAGAATCTTTTTTATATTCGTCTATAACTTCTTTTCCATTTGAAGTGATAGTATATCTTATACAAAACTGTTCCAAAACAACTTTTAATAACTCTTGATTTGCACTATTATCTTCTGCAATTAAAATTCTTCCATCAAACTTTTCTTCTATATTATCAATATTTTTTCTTTCATGTGCCGAGGTTAATTCACATAAAGCATCATTTACTTTTGAAGGATGGAAAGGTAAAGTAATTAAAACTTCATTATTTTTAAGACTAACCTCACTTAGTTCAACATCATTTAAAATCAATAAAGGTTTATTTCCATAAGTTTGCCTAATTTTTTCTAACTGAGATTTATTTTCATAACAAATAACCACTATATCTATATCATCACTAGCCTCAAAGACTAATTTTCCAAATAGATTTAAATACTCTTTCACATAAAAATAAAAATCACTATCTCTATTGTTTATATAAAATAACAAGCTGTCAACTTTTTCTTCAACTAACTCATCTTCATCAGATTCAATGATATTACATATAAGGGTAAAGTTAAATATTGACCCCATACCAATTTCACTTTTAACCTCTAGCTTACTATCTAATAAACTTAAAATATGTTTACTAATACTTAAACCCAGACCTGTACCATTTTGTTGTTTATTCTCTATATGTTCAATTTGAATAAAAGGATCAAAAATAGATTCTAATCTATCTTTGGGTATTCCTATTCCTGTATCTATTATCTCAAATAAGATTGTTGCAAAACTTTCATCTTTTTTCATCAATTTAATATTAAAGTTGATAACTCCTCTTTCGTATGTAAATTTTATTGCATTTGAAAGAAGATTCGAAATAACTTGCCTTAGGCGTACCCCATCAGTAAAAATTCTTTTTGGTATATCTCTATCTATGTTAAATATAAATCTAATATGTTTATCTTTTGCCCTTTGTGAAAAAAGGTCAATTACATGTTCACTCAAAGCATAAATATCTACTTCATTTTCAGATATTTCAAAATTTCCACTTTGGATTTTTGAAAAGTCTAAAATATCATTTATAATATCCAATAAAGATACAGCACTTGATTCTATAATAGAGATATACTTTTTATTTTTTCCTATTATCTCCTCACTTTTTGATAGATGTTGAGAAAATCCGATTATTGCATTTAAAGGAGTTCTAATCTCATGACTCATATTAGCCAAGAAATCTGACTTTGCCCTATTTGCCTCTTGGGCTTCTAATAAAGCTTTATTTAAAGACTCAGTTCTATCTTCAACTAATTTTTCAAGTTTTTGATTTGTATTCAACAACTGTATACTTTTTCGTTCTAATAAAGCTTCACTCTCTTCTCTTAATTTTTTTTCCTTTTCAAACTTAATTTTCCAAGGATTATTCTCTTCATTCATATTTACTTCTTAATAAATTTTTATTTAATCACTCTTGTTCTTCAAAAGAACTATATATTTTTCTTATTTCCTCAACATTATTTATAAAAATTTCTACTAATTTTGGATCAAAATGCTCACCACTTTCCTTTTTTAAAAGTTCAAGTGCATCTTCAAAGCTCCAAGCTTTTTTATAAGGTCTATTAGAAGTCAAGGCATCAAAAACATCCACAATAGCAACTATTCTACCAAATATAGGTATCTCATCACCAACTAAACCTTTTGGGTAACCTCTTCCATTATACTTTTCATGATGGGTTAAAGCAATTTGTGCCCCACTTTGTAAATACTCACTTTTTGAATCTTTTAATATCTCATAACCTATCATTGCATGAGTTTTCATAATATCAAACTCATCATCATCTAATTTCCCAGGTTTTAATAAAATTTTATCTTCAATCCCAACTTTTCCCAAATCATGGAAAGGAGCTGCATAAAAAATCAACTCTTGATCTTTGTCATCAAGACCTAATTCTCTTGCAATTAACTTTGAATAATGGGCAACTCTTGATACATGAGAAGCAGTTTCAGGATCTTTATATTCTGCTGTTTTTCCTAATATTTTTAAGGTTTCATGTTCTCTTTGGATAAGTTTTTGAGTTGCTTTCTTAACTTCACTTTCTAAAAGTTTTGCTTTATCCTCAATCAACATTCTATTTTGATAACCATTTAAAAGGTTTAAAACTCTAGCTTTAAACAAAACAGAATTTACAGGTTTTTTTAAAAAGTCATTAACCCCAAACTCAAAAGCATCTTTATGAATATTGTCATCATCACCAGCTGCTGTAATCATAACAATTGGTATAGTATTGTTTGTATTTCTAAACTCTTTTACGAATTCTAATCCATTTAAATTTGGCATCATATAATCAATTAATATCATATCTGTATGATTTTGTAATACATACATTAAAGCTTCAAGTGGATCTGAAAAACTCATCACACTTAAACCCATTTCGCTACATATTGCTTCAATTAAAAATAGATTATTTTCATTATCATCTATTGAAACAATTTTCATTTCATTGATTCCCATTTAAAGCCTTTATTTAAAATCTTTTAAGTATCATTGTATAATGTAAGAACTTAAAATGTAATATTAATTTTATCGGAGTTTCATGCTTAAAAAGCTTTTTATACTTATCTTCATAACCTTGTCATATTTAAATGCACAAACAAAAGATCCTTTAATATTTTATGTTGGTATAACTATGATAAAACCTATGCAAGAGTTATCAGAAGAGTTTGAAAAAAACAATAATTGTAAAATAAAAATACTGCAAGGGGGTAGCCAAGAGTTATTTGATAGCATCAAATTAAGCAAAATTGGTGACTTATATCTTCCGGGTTCTGATAGTTATATAAAAAAATATGCAGATGAAAATATATTTTTAGATAGTGTTTTTCTAGGATATAATAAATTAGCCCTAATTGTAAAAAAAGGTAATCCTAAAAATATAAAAAGCTCTTTAGATGAATTGAGTAATCCCAGTTTAAAAGTTGTTTTAGGTAATGCAGAGAGCGGAAGCGTTGGTAATGCAACTAAAAAAGTATTAACAAAATATGGCAATTATAAAGAAACAATTTTAAATACAATATTTTTAGCCCCTGATTCTAGAAATTTAACACAAAGTATAAAAGAGAATAAAGCTGACTTGATTTTAAATTGGTATGCAACAATTTTTTGGGATGAAAATAAAGATATAGTAGAGGCACTTGATATTGATGAAAAATATACAAATAAATCAAAATTAGTATTAACCCTTTTAAATACTTCAAAAAATAAACCCTTAGCAAAAAAATTTCTTGAATTTGCTTCTTCCCCTAAAGGGAAAGCAACTTTTAGAAAATATGGATTTTAAAAAATGTTTTTAAAAAATAGTGTTTTAAGAAATCTAACAATTTTACTTATTACATTTATTATAGGATTTAGTACTCTGATTCTTATTCATTTTTTATTTTCTAATTTTATTGATGATTTAGATAAAAAAATAAAAAATGAACAAGCAAGATATAAAATTGGTGACTACATTTTAAAACAGATCAATCAATTAGAAATAAATTTTTATAAAGTCGCTATCTCCTTTAATGAGAAAAATTCTCTACCAATTGAAGATGAGATAATTGATGAGATAATTGATATAAATAAAGCGATAGATGTTCTTGAACAAGGGGGAGAGATAAATACATATATAAAACTTAATGTAGTAGGTGTAGATAAAATAACTGATACTATAAAATTTACCCCTAATAAGAATACTAACTACACATATGAATCTATTACACTAAGACCAAAATTAGCATCTTTAGAAAAGAAAATATACAAAGTAAAAGAGATTGTACGATTAAAAGAAGAGCTTTTAACTTATACATCAAAAGAACAAATTAAAGAAGCTAGATTTAAAATACAACTTTTATCTAAAGAGATTCCTGCATTTTTCATAAGAATGAAAGAAAGCTCTAGCACGCTACTATACGAAAGTAAAAAAAATCTTGACTTATTACAAAAACATGTTGAAGAGAAAAAAGCATATTATAAAAAATTAGAAATTGTGGTATCTTATATCACTATGTCGATAGTTCTTATTTTTGGTTATTTGCTTACAAAAATGATTGTAATAAAAAGTAGAGAGTTAGAACTGCTTACAGAAAAAGCAGAAATCTCTGCAAAAGAAGCTTCAAATGCAAACAAGATAAAATCACAATTTTTAGCCAATATGAGTCATGAGATTAGAACACCATTAAATGCTATTATAGGATTTTCTGAAATCTTATCAAAATCAAATTTAAATAACGAAAATAAAGAAAAAGCAGCAATTATTGTAAAAAGTGCAAAAGCTTTATTAGAAATAATAAATGATATTTTAGATATCTCAAAAGTTGAGAGTGGAAAATTAGAAATATTACATGAAGATTTTAATTTAAAAGAGTTATTAGATCAAATTATTGAATTGTATTCAATAACTTCAAACCAAAAAAATATTAGACTGGTTTTTGATTTGGATGGGAATATTCCTTTAATAGTAAAGGGTGATGAGATAAGATTAAAACAAGTTTTATCAAATCTTCTTAGTAATGCGATAAAATTTACATCTGCAAATGGAAAAGTTACTTTTACTATAACTTTAAGAGATATAAAAGATAATATTGCTTTAATAAAATTTATTGTTAAAGATGAAGGAATAGGTATTTCACTCAATGACCAGAAAAAGATTTTTGAGCCTTTTTCACAAGCAGATGGGTCTATTTCTAGAAGATTTGGAGGGACTGGATTAGGTCTTGCAATAAGCCTTCAAATTGTTCAACTAATGGGTTCTAAAATTGAACTAATTAGTAAAGAAAATTTAGGAAGTACTTTTTATTTTACATTAAAATTACCTATAGTTGAACTTGAAAGTAAAAAAGAAACAACTCATAAATATACTTTTTTCTTAGATAAATTAAAAAATGATTATGAAAATACTAGGTCTAATGTATTAAATATCATAAAAGAATTTGCAAACATAATTGAAGAGCCTACAGAAGTAGGAAAAAATACAAAATTAGATTTGATTTTTTGTTTCACATCAAAAGAATCAATCAAAAAAGCCCTTGAACTAAACAATAAATCTAATGCTCCCGTAGTATTTATAGGAGACAAAAGCAAATTAGAAACTAATCCATTGATTTCAAAATTAAATTATTTTAATTTTGATGTACCAATATTTGGTTCAAAAGTATTTAATGTTATTGCAAAAGCATGTAAAATTGAAAATTATCATAAAAACTCTACTAATGAAAACAAAAATATTTGTTTCGAAGCAAAAATACTTGTTGCAGAAGATAATACAAATAACCAACTATTAATACAATTATTACTTCAAAATCTTGGTATAAATGCTAAAATAGTAAATAATGGTGTAGAAGCTTTTGAAGAGTTTAGTAACTTTGATTATGATCTAATTTTAATGGATATAAATATGCCAATCATGGATGGTATAACATCAATGAAAAAAATAAAAGCTTTAGAAAAATTTAAAACTAAAAATATACCTATTATAGCGCTAACTGCAAATACAATTAAAGGTGACAAAGAAAAATATATCAATGAAGGGATGGATAATTATCTATCAAAACCTATAGAAAATGAAAAATTAATTAAACTTCTTTCAAAATATCTTAAAATAGAAAATACTCCTGTAGTAAAAAAAATTGAAAATAAAAAATCAAATTCAATTGATGTAGAAAAGATTATACAAAATTTAGGAATAAGTGCTAATATAGCAGAGAAAATTATTGAAAAATTTAATAAAGAAATTGACTCACATATTGATGAATTAGAAGAGTTTATAAATATTTTAGATACAGAAAATATCAAGCAAAAAGCCCATTATATTAAAAACTCTTGTTTAAATCTATCCCTTGATGAAGCATGTATCCTTTTACAACAAATGGAAAGAGAAGCCCTTAGTCAAGATGAATTAAAAAGCAAATTTAGTGAGTTAAAAAATATAATAATTAATACAAAAGATTAAAAACAATGACCTATGAAGAGCAAACAAAAATCACTAAAGCAATAATTAAATCAGCAGTTATGATGTTAGAATACGGAGCGGAGAGTAAACTTATAGAAAAAACTGCTCAAAGATTAGGACAAGCACTAGGTGTAGATTCTGTAGAGATCTCTTTAATCCCATCAGCGATTGTCCTATCTACATTAACAAATAAAAAAACTCAATCTGTAACAACTACAAGAAGAGCTCACCATAAACCAATAAATATCTCTATAGTATGTGATGTTCAACAAATATGTATAGATACTGAAAAAAATCATTTTGATGTTGAGTATGTTATAAATGCTTTGAGACAAATACAACCAAACTATTATAATCCTTGGTTGATTGTTTTTATGATAGGACTTTCATGTGCTTCAATATCTATTTTACAAGGTGGTGATTTAAACGCTTTTTTTGTAACTTTTTTTGCTTCTAGTGTAGCAATGTTTGTAAGACAACTCTTAGCAAGACAAAAAATGATTTTGTTTATTGCTTTTGGAATCACTGCTTTTGTAGCAACTTTAATTGCAAGTATTACATATATTTATCCTATTACTACAACTCCTCAAATAGTTTTAGCCTCATGTGTTGTTTTACTATTTCCAGGTTTTCCATTTGTAAATTCATTTTTAGATGCAGTAAAAGGATATTTAAGTATGGGTTGGGGACGATGGATGCAGGCTTCATTGCTAACTTTTGCAACCTCTATTGGGATAATCTTTGCTATGAGTATAGCAAATATAAAAGGTTGGTAAGATGTTATTTGAGAAATTAGCTTATTTTAGTTTTATTCTTGCATCAATTCCAGCTATTGGTTTTGGAATGTTATTTAATGTACCAAAAAATGCCCTTTTTTATTGTGGTTGTGGAGGTATTATTACCTTTAGTATTCAAAAACTATTATTGTCTTTTAATTTATCAATTGAGATGTCAACTTTCATAGCTAGTATTACAATTGCTATTTTGACAGAAGCTTATATTAGAAAAAATCGTATGCCTCGTTCTGTTTATACTGTCGCTTCAATTATCCCTTTAATTCCTGCAGGTTTTGCATTTACTGCCATGATAAATTTAGTAGATATGCATAGTCATGGAGTAACACAAGAACTTATAAATCAATTTTTAGATAATAGTATGAAAGCTTTATCTATATTAGGTGCTATAAGCTTTGGTTTGGCACTACCATCTTTATATTTTACAAGATATAATCGTACAATTATTTAAAATAATTCGAAAATGCTATTTTTTTATAGCTTTTTTAAAGTATAATAATTAAATAAAAGTTGCTAAAGGGATTTTATGTTAAAAAATATAACTATAAAAACAAAACTAATATTACTTTTTATTTTGATAAAAATCATCCCTTTATTGATTATTGTGTTTATTGCATATGAAGGTGTATTAAAATTAGAAAAATATCTTCAAGATAGTACCAAATATATGTTCAATGAAAATAAAGAGATTATACTAAATACAGCTAATGCTTCTATTGAAGATAGTGTAAAAAACCTTGATAAAAAATCTCAACTTGCCTTAGAAAGATTATCTTTTGAAATAGCACAAAATGTTGCAAATTTTTTATATGAAAGAGATAAAGATATACTATTTTTATCTAATATTCCACTAAATCAAAAGATTATAGAAGAGTTTTATAAAAATAAAAACAAAGATATTATTGTACATGGCAAATATAAATATGATGATACAACTAGCAGTTGGATAAGTGAAGAAAAACTTGAAAAAATACAAAGATCAAAAACTACAGCAAATTTAATAGATAATGAAAAAGAGTTTAACTACACTGACCCTTTAAATCTAAAAAGAAAACCTCTCCCAATCTATAAAGAGATTAGCTATTTTGATTTAAAAGGAAAAGAGATACTAAAAGTTTCTCAAATAAATAAAAATTTAGTTGATGTTTCAAAACAAAAAAACACCTATATAAATTCAGAAACATACTTTGATGAAATAAAAAAGTTAAAAAAAGGTGAAATTTATGTCTCTGATGTGATTGGTGAATATATCCCATCAAAAATAATTGGTACTTTTACAAAAGAAAAAGCAAAAAAAATGGGAATAAAATTTGAACCAGAAAAATATGCTTATGCAGGAGCAGAGAATCCAGTAGGAAAAGAATTTGAAGGTATTATCAGATTTATTACTCCTGTTTTTCAAAACAATAAAAAAGTGGGATTTATCTCTTTAGCACTTGATCATAAACATATTATGCAGTTTACTGACACATCTAATCCAACAAGTGTAGATGCTTTACAAAATATATCAGATGCCTCAAAAGGAAATTATGCTTTTATGTGGGATGATAAAGGAAGAAATATTTCCCATGCAAGAGATTATTTTATAGTTGGTTTTGATAAAAATACTGGTAAAAGAGTTATGCCTTGGTTAAGTTCTGATTTGGCAAAAAAATATCAATCTTCAAATAAAGAGATAAATGATTTTTTAAATACTTATCCAAAATTTGAAGAACAAAGTTTAAAAAAGAAACCAAATATTGCACAATTAAAATCAAATGGAAATATCGCACTTGATTGCAGATATTTAAATTTTGCACCACAATGTGAAGGTTGGATGCAACTTACTCAAAATGGTGGGTATGGATCATTTGTCATATATTGGAGTAAAGTTTGGAAACTATCAACAGCAGCAGCAATACCATACTACACAGGAAAATATGGTCAAAGTAAAAGAGGTTTTGGGTTTGTTACAATTGGTGCAAATGTAGATGAATTTCATTCAGCTGCTAATGAAACAAGAAATAATATAAACTCTATTTTAAAAGTACAAACTTCAAAAATGGCAGAAGCTGTAAATGATAATAAAACTGAAATTGAATTATTTATCAATGCATTGATAAATGAACTATCAGTTGTAACTTTTGTAATGATTTTATTAATTATTGGTATTGCAATATGGATGTCAAAATATATCACTTCTAAAATAGAAAACTTACTTATTGGTACACAAAAATTTGCAAACAATGAGCTTGATTATAAAATTAAAATTACCTCAAATGATGAGATTGGAAATCTTGAAAAATCATTTAATACAATGACTTCGCAAATAAAAGAGTTGATTACTTCACAACATAAAGCTTTAGAAAAAGCAAAAAAAGCAGACGAAGCAAAATCTACATTTTTGGCAAATATTAGTCATGAAATTAGAACTCCATTAAATGCAATTATTGGTTTTTCAGAAGTATTATCAAACTCTAATGAGTTAGATACAAAAAATTTAAAATATGCAAATATTATTCAAACAAGTGCGAATTCATTATTGAGTATTATAAATGATATTTTAGATATATCAAAAATAGAAAATGGAAACTTTGAAATAAAAAAAGAACCAATGAATTTAAAACTTATTTCAGAAGAAGTTGCTGAACTTTTTTCTAAAAAAGCCAATGAAAAATCAATTACATTGGTACTAAATTTTGAGCAAAAAGTTCCCCATAAAATACTAAGTGACTCCCTTAGAATAAAACAAGTCTTGGCAAATTTATTAAGTAATGCCATAAAATTTACTCCTGAGAATGGAGAGATTACACTTAATGTTATATTAGTACAAAAAGAAGTATCAAAAGCAAAAATAAAATTTGAAGTAATTGATACAGGTATAGGGATTGAAGAAGAGAAACAGGGTACTGTATTTAAACCATTTATGCAAATAGATCATAAAGCAAATAGAGCCTTTGAAGGAACAGGATTGGGACTTAGTATAAGTTCACATATTGTAGAAGCCCTTGGATCAAAGATTTCATTGCAAAGTGAAGTAAATAAAGGGTCTAAGTTTTATTTTGAAGCTGAGTTTGATATATATGAAGATAATGAAGAAGAAGAAACACTAAGTTTTAAATTTTATATTACAAACAAAGATGAAAAACTTTTTACATATTTAAAACCTTATCTTTTAACCTATGGTACTATTTCTTATAGTATAGATGATTGTGATGTAGTTATTTGTTCAGATATAAAATCAAAAGAAGATTTAGAAAAATTAAGAGTGGAAGTATCAGACAAAGATATATTAATATTACTTAAAAATGATAAGGTATTAGATTTAACTTTAGAAAAAAATGAGAAGATTTTATTATTGCCTTATTATGAAACAAAAATTAAAGAAATCCTTCAACATATTTCTAAAGATGGAAATAAGAAACAAACTATTAAAATAGAAACAAAAAACTTTTGTGGAAAAGTATTAATTGCAGAAGATAATAAAACAAATCAAGAATTAATCTCCTATTTAATGATGGATTTAAATCTAGATTATGAGATAAAAGATAATGGATTAGAAGCCTATGAAGCATATAAAAATAATCCTTACGATTTAGTTTTAATGGATATAAATATGCCTGTATTAGATGGTATTGAATCATTTAAAAAAATACGAGAGTACGAAAAAAAGAACGATTTAAAAAACACTCCTATAATAGCAATAACAGCAAATGCTATAAAAGGGGATAAAGAAAAATTTTTAGAATTAGGTATGGATGATTATTTGAGTAAACCAATTAATAGTATAAAATTGCACGATATTTTACAAAAATTTTTAGCTCATACAAATCAAATTTCTACGAAAAGTAATCAAAATATAAATAGTGAAATTGTACAATCTATCTTAAGCGTAGAAAAAATTCAAGCAAAAATCGGTATTAGTGAAAATGTTGCAAAAATGATTCTTGAAAAGTTTAAAAAAGATATTTTAAATGATTTAAAAGAGTTAGAAAAATTTGTTAAAGAAAATAAAAAAGAGGATATAAAACAAAAAGCACATTATATAAAAAATTCTACTTTAAATGTAGCACTTGATGAGATAAGCCTTCAATTACAAAAATTAGAAAATGTTGAAGAGTTATCAAATGAAGAGTTAGAAAAGATTTTTAATATAATCAACTCCTCTATTAAAAGCATCTTATAAAGGTGTTTTAATTAGAAAATTAGATTACAATGAATAAAATTACAAATTATAAACAAAATATTATAGCCTTTTACTTTTTTATATTTTCTCTTGGATTGATTATTTCTTTTATTGTTATAGATATAATCTATTTATCTAAAAGTAACAATAGTTTAATACTTGATAATGCAAAAAATACACTAGTTGATAAGCAAGAAAAGATAAAAAAAAGTTTTTTAAATTCAAAAAATATTTTAGATACAATCAATAATTTATACTATTCAAATGAACTAGAAAAAAATAAAAATTTTGAACAATTACAAAATATATTTTCAACTATTTTAAAAACAAATGAAAATATATTACAGCTAAAATATCTAGATGAAAATGGTCAAATAAAAATAAATATAAATAAAAGTCTTACCTTAAATAATTTTGACAAAAAATATTTTGAGATATCAAAAAATACTCAAACAAAAACTTGGTATTCAGAAATATTAGATGATAGTTTTTATTATATAAATTCTATTTCGATACTAAAAGAGGATACTAAATTTAAGGGAATAATCATATTAAGTTACAAAATACCAGATTTCAAAAAATCTAACTTATATGAGTTTTTTTTACTTGATGAAACCAAATTATCTTTAAGCAGTAAAAATCTTGAAAAAGACAATTTTGTAACTTTAGAATTAAATTTGCCTACAAAAAAAACATATATACTTATGGCAAAATTAAAAGATAGTATTCTTAATAGACAATATAGAGATAGAATCGATAGATACTTGGTCGTTTCATTATTAGTTCTATTTTTGTCTTTTATTGTAAGTTTTATCTTTTCTAAATATTTCCAAAAACTAAATATTATTTTAAAAAGTATTCAAAGAAAAAATATAAATTTAGATGAAAAAGTTAAAACTAGAACAAAAGAGTTAAAAGAATCAAAAAAAAGACTTATTGATATACTAAATAATATTACAGATTTTGTTTGGCAAATTGATAAAGATGGCAAATATATCTATGCAAGTTCACATGTAGAAAATATTTTAGGTTATAGGGTTGAAGAGGTTATTGGTAAAACACCCTTTGATTTTATGGCAAAAGAAGTTGCAGAAGATATAGAAAAATATTTTTTAGAATTAAAAGAAAAAAAACTTCCTTTAAAAAATTTAGAAAATAAAAATATTGATAAAAATGGAAAAACCATTTGGCTTGAAACCAATGCGACACCAATTTTGGATGATAACAATAATTTAATTGGTTACATTGGAACAGATAGAGACATTAGTGAAAGAAAAGCTCAAGAAAAACAAATAAGTACTATAAATGAAGAACTAAAGCATCTAAATAAAACTTTAGAGGATAGAATAAAAGAAGAGGTTGAAAAAAATAAACTTCAAGAGGTGCAATTATTTAATCAGGCTAAGATGGCAGCTATGGGAGATATGTTAGGAAATATTGCACATCAATGGAGACAACCACTTAGTTATATTTCTACAACTGCCTCTGGTATTAAACTTAATTATGAATTTGCTATTTTAAAACAAGAGGATATACCTGTTGCAATGGATGAAATTGTATCAAAAACACAATATTTATCCCAAACAATAGAAACTTTCAGAAATTTTTTAAAAGAGAAGAAAGAGTATCAAGAGGTTATTTTGCAAGATAGAGTGGAAATGGCACTAAATATTTTAAATGCCTCTTTAAAAGATAATCATATTTATTTAGAAAAAATTATGGATTATACTTATCCAATTAAAACAACTCTTGTTGTAGGTGAACTAAGTGAAGTAATTATAAATATAATAAACAATGCAAAGGATGTTTTAATAGCTAGAAATATACCTAATCCCTGGATTATTATAGAACTATCAAGACAAGATAATAATGCTATTCTTTCCATAGAAGACAATGCAGGAGGTATAAATCCAGATATTATACCTAGAGTATTTGAGCCTTATTTTACAACAAAAGATTTATCTGTTGGGACTGGTTTAGGACTTTATATGAGTTATAAAATCATTAAAGAGAGTTTAAAAGGAAAAATTTCAGTTATAAATAGTGAATATGGAGCAAAATTTATAATCGAAATACCTCTTGTATAAGTAAATTTAATCCATACATAATTATATTTTCAATAGAATAAATAATTAATAACTAGGCTTTATATATGAATAAATATACCAATCAATACTATAAAATCCTTTTTGACAATGCTTATGAGCCTATTTTATTACTTAATGAAAATAGATTTATTGATGGGAATAAAGCAGCTTTAAAGATATTAAATATGAAATCAAAAGATGAATTATTTAAAATTCATCCTTCACAAATTTCTCCCAAAAAACAACCAGATGGAAGAAACTCTTTAGAAAAATCAAATGAGATGATTGATATTTGCCTAAAAAAAGGTTCAAATAAATTTGAATGGTTACATACTACTATAGATAACAAAGAGTTTTTAGTTGAAGTTACTTTAAAAAAAGAGATTATCGATAATAAAGATATGGTTCATGTTGTTTGGAGAGACATAAGTGAGAAAAAAAAATATGAAGAATCTTTAAGAACTCAAAATGAAGAATTAGCAAAAAAAAATCAATATATCAATAATATTAATAAAATAATTAATAATTCATCAGAAGATAATTTACTTAGTTCATTACTTCTTTTTGAAGAATATAAAAAAGCTATTGATGAAAGTTCTATTGTTTCAAAAAGTGATTTAAGTGGTAAAATCACCTATGTAAATAAAAAATTCTGTGAAATTTCTGGTTATACAAAAAAGGAACTTATTGGTAAAAATCACAATATAGTACGTCATCCAAATATGAAAAATAGTTTTTTCGAAGATTTGTGGAGAACAATAAAAAGTAAAAATATATTTCATGGCATAATTCAAAATAAAAAGAAAAATGGAGAAACCTATTATGTCGATTCTACAATTATACCTATTTTAGACAAAGAGAATAATATCATAGAATTTTTAGGTTTAAGGCATGATGTTACATCTATTTTTGAAAAAGATAAACTTATTTATGAACAATTTACAGATGAATTGACACTTCTTCCTAATAGACAAAAGCTATTAGATGACATAAAAAAACTAATTTTCCCAAAAATTGCTATTATCAATATTGATAGATTTAAGGATATAAATGACTCTTATGGTATTGAGATTGGAGATAGTGTATTAAAAGAAGTTGCAAAAAGACTACTTCGTTTCAAAAGCCTAAACCTAAATGTTTATAGAATTGGTGGTGATTTATTTGTATTTTTAGCTTATGGAAATATCTCCGAAGTAGAACTTTTTAAAACTTGTAAAGATTTCAATAAATACATGGATGAACAACCTATTAATATCGAAGATAATATTTTTGATATCTCCGCTACTATAGGTATTGCATCAGGAAGAGACAAACTTATAAGCCATGCAGAAATAGCACTAATGCATGCAAAACAAAAAAATAAAAATATCGTAACTTTTGATGAAGATATGCCAATTTATAAAAATCTCAAAAAAAATATTGAACTTACAAAAGATATAAAATATGCTTTGAATAATGATGGTATACTAGTTTACGCACAAAAAATTATTTCAAATAAATCAAATAAAGAAAAATATGAAACGCTTATGAGAATGAAAGCAAGAGATGGGAAAATCATCTCTCCATTTTTCTTCTTAGAACATGCAAAAAAAGCAAAACTTTATTCACAAATGACAAGAAGAATGATTGATAAATCATGCGAATATTTTAAAAATAAAGATATTGAATTTTCTATAAACTTAATGATTGAAGATATTCTAAATAAAAATACAATTAACTTTTTAATAAACAAACTAATACAAACAAGGACAGCTCAAAAAGTCACTTTAGAGATTGTAGAATCAGAAGGTATAGAAAAATTTTCTGAAGTTGAAAATTTTATAAAAAGATTAAAACATTTAGGATGTAAAATAGCTATTGATGACTTTGGGACAGGTTATTCCAACTTTGAATATGTTATAAAACTAAATGTTGATTATCTAAAAATTGATGGCTCTTTAATTAAAAATATCCATATAAATAACAATGTTAAATTAACAGTTGAGACTATTATAAACTTTACAAAAGTACTAAACATTGAAACAGTAGCAGAATTTGTTCACTGTGAAGAGGTTCATAATATCGTAAAAGAATTAGGTATTGACTACTCTCAAGGTTTCCTACTACATGAACCTGAATTACTAATATAAACTAAAATTTTATTATTAACTTCAGATAAGCTTTATTTCTTTATAATAAATTTATTTACTAATTACAAAGGAGATTGCATGAAGAATATCCCAATAAAAATAAAACTTATAGGTTCTTTTTTGGTTATAGTTATTTTCGTAATTGCCCTAGTGGGATACAGTAACTTTGGTATATCAAAAATTGGTCAAGGTTTCTCTCATTATAGAGAATTGGCAAAAGATAATATTTTAGCAAGTAAAGTACAAGCTGATATGCTTCAAACAAGAATGACAGTTTTAAAATATTTTAATGAACCTGTTCAAAAGCATATACAAAGCTTCGAAAAAGAATATTCTCAAGTACAAACTTCCATTGATAATGCATTAAAACAAATAGTTGCACCTCGCTTAATACCAATGGTAAAAAAGCTTGATAATGAACTTGTCACATACAAATCAAACTTTGATGAACTTACAAAACTTATGATCAAAAGAGATGAAATTGTAAACAAAAACTTAAATGTAAATGGGAAAAAAATAGAACAACTGCTTAGTTCTATTATGTTAAGTGCAGAAAAAGATGGAGATATGAGAGTATCGCTTGACACTGGACATGCTTTAAAATTTTTACTTTTGGGAAGGTTATATGGGAATAAATTCTTATTAACAAATTCACAAGAGGAAGCAACTAGAGCTTATACTGAATTTTCTAATCTTTCTAAGGAACTAACTGATATCAAAAATGGTATAACAAATCCCACAAGAAAAAATCTATTAAATGAAGCTATTAATTTAATTACTATATATGAAAAAGGTCTTGATGAAACTATTGATATTATAAATGAGAGAAATAAACATATGGATATATTAAATGCAATTGGACCTAAAATTGCAAAAATAGCTGAAGAGATAAAATTATCTATAAAAGTAGAACAAGATAAAATTGGACCTATGGTTGCAGCTTTAGATAAACAAATTTCTACAATTTCTATTGTAATTTCTATAATTGTATTAATAATTGTAATTTTATCTGCAATAATCATCCCAAAAGAGATAATTACACAATTAGAAAACTTTAAAAATGGACTTTTAGACTTTTTTAAATATTTAAATAGGGAAGCAGATAATTGTTCAAGGCTTGATGATAGCTCAAAAAATGAAATTGGGATAATGGCACATGTTGTAAATGAAAATATAGAAAAAACAAAAAAAGGTGTTCAAGAAGATAGAAAATTTATTGATGATACAGTTCTTATACTAAAAGATTTTGAGCAAGGAGATTTTTCTCAACAAATTACAACAACAGTTTCAAATCCTCCACTAAATGAACTTAAAAATGTAGTAAATGCTATGGCGAGACATGTTAAAGATAACACCGAAGAGGTTTTAAATATTTTAGAGCAATATACCCATTATAATTTTATGGAAAAAGTTGAAACAAGTAACGTAAAACATCATTTATTCCAATTATCAGATGGAGTAAATAAATTAGGTGACTCAATTGTTAAAATGTTGACAGAAGAAAAAAGAGTAGGATTAACTCTTAGCGAATCATCAAAAGTCTTGTTAAAAAATGTAAATATATTAAATGATGTTTCAAATGATGCAGCAGCATCCCTTGAAGAGACTGCCGCTGCACTTGAAGAGATTACAAGTACCATTATAAGTAATACAGAAAATGTTGTTGAGATGGCAAACTTTGCTAATAAAGTTACCACTTCTGTGGAAGAGGGAAATACTTTGGCAAATCAAACAACTTCATCAATGGATGAAATTAACGATCAAGTAACAGCAATAAATGAGGCAATTACGGTTATTGATCAAATTGCATTCCAAACAAATATTCTTTCATTAAATGCAGCTGTAGAAGCAGCTACAGCAGGGGAAGCAGGAAAAGGGTTTGCAGTTGTAGCCCAAGAGGTTAGAAATCTTGCAAGTAGAAGTGCTGAGGCAGCTAAAGAGATAAAAGATTTAGTTGAAAATGCAACAACAAAAGCAAATGATGGTAAAACGATTGCAGACAAAATGATTCATGGATATACTGACTTAAATAAAAATATTAGAAAAACTATTGAGCTTATCAATCAAGTAGAAGCTGCTTCAAAAGAACAAAAAGCTGGAATTGAACAAATTAATGATGCTGTTTCAGCACAAGATCAACAAACTCAGCAAATTGCAGCTGCCGCAACTGAAACTCATGAAATAGCAGTACACTCATCACATATATCTGAAAAAATTGTCGAAAATGTTGAGAAAAAAGAGTTTCCTGGAAAAGAAAATATTGTAGAGAGAAGACAAAGACAATATGATTTAGATTATGACCATAATGCTTGCAGAAGAAGTTCTGAAAAAGTTATAAAAGAGCACAAAGCTAAAATTGGAAAACCTCATGAACCACCAACAACATCAAAGATTGTCAGCAATTCAAAACAGACTGAAAAAACAAAAGTAGCCGAAACTAAAAAAACAGTAAGTGCAAAACCAAAACAGGATATTATAAGTGATAATAGCAATAACAACGATGAATGGGAAAGTTTTTAAACTTTCTTATTCATTAACAATATAAAACTATTGCAGTGGCAAGAAAATTGAAAATTTTGCACCTAAATATTTTTTATTTTTATATATAAACTCTTCATTTTCTACATTTATATTTCCTAATAAATGTTTTGTAACAATTTGATATGTCATATATAACCCTATACCTGTACCTTGTGATTTATGTTTTGTTGTAAAATATGCTTCAAAAACTTTTGAAATATCCTCTTTTAAAATACCTTTAGCATTATCTTTAATAGTAATTTTAATACAATCATAACTTTTGGTATTTTTACAATTGTCATATAATCTACAATCATTCAGATCACAATCAACTACTTTTTTCATTTCTAAAAAAATAAATTTTTCATCTTCTTTTGAGTCTTCAAAAGCATCAACTGAATTATTTACAATATTTATTAAAGCTTGAATCAATTCATTTTCATAACTTATGATTTGGATATCTTCGATATCAATAATAAACTGAATATCTTTTGAGTCAAACCTAGATGAAGTTAGCTTTAAAGTTTTTTCAAATAATTCTTTTGTTGAGAACTCTTTTGCAACTTTATTTGGATTAAAAAATTCTCTAAAATCATCAATAGTTTGTGACAAATATTTTGAAGATTTGATAATCATATCTAAAGAGTCATACATAGAATCTTTGGTAGATAATCCAACTTCATCCTCAAACTTAACTTTACTTGCTGCCGTGCTTATTACAGTCAAAGGTTGTCTCCATTGGTGTGCTATATTACCTATCATCTCACCCATAGAAGCCATTTTAGCTTGTTGATAAAGAATCAAATCCTTTTTTCTATTGGAATTAATCTCTTTTAATATACGTTCACTGTATGTATCAAAAAAGTTTTTTAGAATCTTTGAGATATAAATTGCAAGTATAATCAATATAATAGATAGTAGTATACTCATTATTATTGTTTTTTTCATGGTATCAGAATGCATTTGTTCTAGTTCTTTTTCTTTTTTCTTTAGATACCTTTGCAAATCTTTATCATAAAAACCAGTAGCAATTGCCCAATTCCATTCGTTTATCCCTTTTATATAGGTTGTTTTACTTGCTGGTTTACCAGTTTCAGGTAGCACTGTACCAATATAACGTATATATCCTGAGCCATTTTTAGCTACTTTTATTATCTCTTTAGTGATCTCAAAACCATCACTATCTTTTAAATCGATTCGATTTACTCCAATATATGATTTTTTTACATGACTTAAATACACCCCATCATAATCAACTACAAAGATATATCCATTTTTATTAAAAGAGACTTTATCTATATACTCTTCAAGAATATATTTCTTTACCTCTTTTTCGAAATCATCAAGATACTCTCCTGTTCCTATTACTAAATTTAGAGGTTCATATTTTTTATTAATTGTGATTTTTTTAAAAAGTTTTTTGCCAAACTCAGGTTTATACCAATAAAAAGTTAAATAATAACTATCAGATTTTTTTAACTCATCCATGAGTTCTCTCATAAAATAAAAACCTTTTTTATCTTGGATATCAATAAGATTTTTACCCTCTAACTCAGGTCGAATTGGATGCATTAGATTTTTTCCAGTTATATCATGAATATAAAAATAACCTCTGCCATTATTGAAACGGATATTTCTCAAAGATTCTTTAACTATTTTAATTACTTTTTCTTTCCCTTCATGGGAAAATTTTTTATTTATATTATCTACTATGGCATAGGCTTCATTTATCCTATTCATTAAATTTATTTTTAATTCATCTTCTAATTTTTGTTTCTCTTCAAGAACATTTTTATGTATGCTTTCAATTTGATCTTTTATTAGTTTTTTATTTGTCTCTATATAATTTTTTTCATAAAGTTTTAAATCCCTTTCATTATAAACATCATTTTGAAAATAGATAAAAACATTAACTAAAATTGTGATAAGAATAATAACTACAATAGGAGAGTATTTAACGAAATTAATTAATTGCTTTTCGTTTTTTATAAGCATTAATTTTCCAAAATTTTTATAATTTTTTGTTTTGATTTTTCATCAGAAAAATATTGAACAAATAGTTTGTTTACCTTAAAAAACTTCTTTGACTCTATCACAATATTTGATAACACACTGCTAGGCTTTAAAATTAGATGTAAAAAAAGTATATCATCTTTACTTTTGAAACTATTTACAACTTTTACATCATCTACTGAACGTAAAGCTACTTGTTTAGCTATACTATTTATATCTTTTTCAAAAATAGCCGAATTTTTTTCATTTTTTGAATACTCATTTAAAATTATTTTTGTTTTTAAGTATATTTTTTTAATTAAATTTTGTTTTCCATTTATTAAAGCAACTTCTCTATGAAACTTATAATCTTCAGATTTTATATTTTTTGCAACACCTAATTGGGTCATGTAACCTTTTACTTGTGGATTATTTACCCAATTAGGTGAATCCTCAGGAATAGAGATTTCACTTTTTTTATTTTCCCAAAAGTTTAAAAAAGAGAAACAACCAGAAAAACTAAAAATTACTAAGATTAATAGGGAAAAAGTTTTTTTCATCTACTAAAAATCACTAAATTTACTAATTGCTTCTTTTGCTTTATCTAATGCTTTTTGGCTTGATTCTTTATCAAAAGCTAAGGCAACTGCCATTCTTCTTCCCACATGTGATTGTGGTTTACCAAATACTCTAACAAATGTATCTTTTGTAAATGCCCCATCTTCTACTTTTACAATTGGTATAAAAGTATCAGCTTTTGCTTTATATGCTGCACTTGCACCACAACCATAATCGATATAATCTAATGGTAAACCTAAAACAGCCCTTACATGAAGTGCAAATTCACTCTGAGATTGAGTAATCATAGTTACCATACCTGTATCATGTGGTCTTGGGCTCACCTCACTAAAAAATACCTCATCACCTTTTACAAACATCTCAACACCAAAAATACCACGACCACCTAAACCATCTGTAACAGTTTTTGCAATCTCTTGAGCACTTTTTTTAGCAGTTTCGCTCATATCCATTGGTTGCCATGAGAAGATATAATCCCCATCTTGTTGAATATGTCCTATTGGTTCACAAAAAACAGTTTGTTTTTCATTTCTAATTGTAAGCATAGTAATCTCATAATCAAATTTAATAAACTCTTCAACTATAAGCTCACTAGCATCCCCTCTTGCCTCTTTTGCCATCTCCCAAGATTTTGGTAAATCTTCTTTAGATTTTGCTACACTTTGACCATGACCAGAACTACTCATAACTGGTTTTATAACACAAGGGAATCCCATATTATCTGCTGCTTTTTCCAAACCTTCAAAAGTTGTAACAAACTCATATTTTCCAGTATTTACTTTTAACTCTTCTGCTGCAAATTGTCTAATATTTTTTCTATTCATTGTTTTATTAACTGCATCTGCATTTGGGATTACATGGAATCCTTCTTTTTCGGCATCAAATAAAGCTTGGATATTTATCGCCTCAACCTCAGGCAAGATATAATTAGGCTTTTCTTTTCTAATTACATCTAAAACCTCTTCTTTATTTTTCATATTGATTGTATATGCTTTATTTGCTACTAATTGGGCAGGAGCATTGTTATAGCTATCAACTGCAACAGTTTCAATCCCTAATCTTTGAGCCTCTATAATTACCTCTTTACCTAACTCTCCACTTCCTAAAAGTAAAATTTTAATTGATTTTGATTTTAACGGTGCAGTGAATTCCATTGTTGTTTTCCTTTTAATTTATTGTAAAAAATTTTATCAAAGTTATTTAACTCATACTTCTTTATTATCAAAGATAAAATTTTAACATAATCGTGTCCAATTCCAGAGTATTTATCCATTGTTTTACTTAATTTAAGTCCATCAATAAACTCTTTATTTTCTCTCATACTTTTTCTTTTATCTCTAAAATCTTGATAAGCACTTGTCCTGTTTAGATTAAGCATATATGCTGCAATTGAATCTTGAAGTGTTTTAAAGACTCTTATTAGGTGTTGTTTCCCCTCAATTCTATCTAAAGGAACAATTCCTATTTCAGGGTTATAAGTCCAATGACCAAAAATATTGTTTGCAATTTTAATAAATCTACTTTTCCCCCAAGCACTTTCTACTGCTGCTTGCGCTATTGCCAACGACGGAGGAACTATATCAACTCTTTTTAGAAAAGTATCATAGTCATAAATATCTTGAACTTTATATTTTATTTGAAGCTTTTTTAGTTTTTTATACTCTTCTGACTCTTCATTTAAATCTTTTTTATCTTTTAATGAGAGAATAAATACTCTTTCATTTAAAATCTTTTCATTTTCCAAATTTATTTTATTTGCAAAGAAGTTAAAAAAATAACTCTTTGCAATATCTCCTGTAAGCCTATAATATACCTTTGGCATACCACTATCAGCTTGGAGAAAACTAGAAAATATAAAAGTAGTTATTAAAATCTTTAAAAAGATTCTCATTTTACCTCTGCTGTAAAGACCTCTTTTACAGCTCCCTTGAAAAATAGTGTTTCATCTATTTTTGATAAAGTTAACTCTTCACCACTTTTTGGATAAACAAAACATCTATTATCTACAAGTCCTAAATTGTTCGCTCTTAAAAAACACGCTGCCATACCTGTTCCACAAGCTAAAGTTTCACCCTCTACACCTCTTTCATAAGTACGAACTTTTATAATGCCATTTTCTATTTTTGCAAAATTTACATTTGCATTGTATTTATATCTCATCTTAGCACATAAGTCATGGTTATATTTTTCTAAATCTTCAACGATAGTTACCAAATGAGGCACTCCGGTATCAACTAAATACCAAGTAAATCCATCTTCATCAAACTCTTCTTTAATAACTTTTGCTTGCGTTAATTGAGTTTCAACAATATCCCCATCAACTTGTGATTGTATAACTCCTGCACCTGTTAAAAAACTCATTTTAGTATTTGGAACTAATCCATTTGTATAGGCATAATGTGCACAGGCTCTAGTACCATTTCCACACATAGCAGCATCACTTCCATCACTGTTATAAAATAACCATTCAAAATCTGCACTATCATTTGGAACTATTACAATCAAACCATCAGCACCAATACCCTCAGTTCTATTGCAAAGTTTTATTGCTTCTTGCGAATAATCTTTTTTTACTAAAGTGTGAAATATTACAAAATCATTTCCACTTGCACTATATTTTTTATAGGTCATAAAACTTCCTTAATGATTCTTTCAACCTCTTTTTGTAAATTTTTTAAATTGGTTGAGTTATCTATAACAAAATCTGCTAACTCTTTTTTCTTTTCAATATCCATTTGATTTGAGATTTTTAATTTAGCCTCTTGCTCATCTATATTATCCCTACTCATCAATCTTTGTATTTGAATATCTTTAGGTGTGTATATCACCAATGACTTAGGTATAGGATAATGCATTTTTTCGAAAAATAGTGGAATATCTATGAAATAAGGTTTACCTTGTTCTTCAAAAATTCTTGATTCTATTTCAATCTCATCTTTAATCAAGGGGTGAAGAAGTGCCTCTAGCTTCAATTTATTTTCTTCATTTGAAAATATAATTTTACCAAGCTCTTTTCTTAATACTTTACCATTTTCAACATATTGTTCACCAAACATTGTTGCAATCTTTGCACTATTTTTATCTAATAGTTTATGTGCAATTTTATCTGCATCAATTGTTAAAAACCCGTGCAATTTAAATAAATTACAAACAGTACTTTTTCCAGTTGCAATACCACCTGTTAAAGCTATTGCATTTTTAAATAAATCATTACTCATAGTAAATATTTTACTATAAGTATGATTTAATTTTAATTATTTGATTATTATCTTTTTGCAATGCCCGTTAAAGCTTTGTGTTGTGAAGCAGGAAATACAAACGATGCATGATGTATCTCAGTTGAATAATATTCTAAATCGTTAAGTAAATCTGATCTTTGTAATACAATATCAGCAGTTGGATGATATTTTTTAGAAGCAAGTATTGCTGTATCATGTCCAAATCTATATGGCATAGCTATCCAGAAATTTTTACCTACAAGTTCTAAGTCTGATTTTAGTTTCTCTTCATCTTTATGGAAACTTTCAGTTGCAAAAGCTATTAGACCATCATCGTTTAATACTCTTTGAATATTTGCTAAAATCATATCATCTAAATTACCCTCTGTAAAGATTATTACATCAATATTTTTATCATCTTTAGATGTTAAGATTGAGATATCTCCAAACTCAATATTTCCACTATGTTTAGAAGCTTCACTTTTTAGTCCCTCACTAATTTTCCCTATAATTAATACATTTTGTGCTTCTTTGTGTGTACATAAAGGAGTATGTACCATCATTTCATTAAATGCTTGATTTTCACTCATTTACCTGTGTCCTTACTTTTTAATAAATTTTCGATATAATACCAAAAAATTTTTAAATAACATAAAGATATAAAAAGGTGAACTATTTTTACAGCTATATTTAATAGTCGTGTCATAAAGTATCACTTTTTTAAACAAAAGTAATAAAAGAAGAAGGAAAAGAATGTCAACAGTTAGTTACAAAGACGCAGGAGTAGATATTGATGCTGGAAATCAATTTGTAGAAAATATTAAGCCCTTTGTTAAATCAACTTTAATCCCTGGTGTATTAGGTGGTATTGGTTCATTTGCAGGAGCTTTTGAACTACCAAGTGGATACAAAAATCCAGTTTTACTATCAGGAACTGACGGAGTTGGTACAAAACTAAAACTTGCAATTGATTCTAAAAAATTCGATACTGTTGGTATAGATTTAGTGGCAATGTGTACAAACGATTTATTATGTAACTTTGGAGAACCATTATTTTTCCTAGATTATTATGCAACAGCAAAACTTGAAGTAGAAGAAGCAACTGATGTTGTAAAAGGTATAGCTGAAGGTTGTATTAGAAGTGAATGTGCACTTGTTGGTGGTGAAACAGCTGAAATGCCTGGTATGTACAAAGAGGGAGATTTTGATTTAGCTGGTTTTTGCGTTGGAATTGCAGAAAAAGAAGAGTTAAATAGAATTGAAAAAATCAAAGCTGGAGATGTACTAATTGCACTTCCTAGTTCAGGAATCCACTCAAATGGTTTTTCTCTTGTAAGAAAATTACTTTTGGAAAAACTAGGTATGACATTAGAAGATGAATTTGATGGAAAATTACTTAAAGATGTACTTTTAGAACCAACAAGAATTTATGTAAAAGAGTTCAAAGCAAACAAAGATAAAATCAATGCTTTAGCACATATTACAGGTGGTGGAATCACTGAAAACTTACCAAGAGTACTTCCTGATAATTTAAAAGCTGTTGTTGACAGAAGTAAAATAAGAGTATTACCAATATTTGAATATATGGGGCAATTTGTAGAACAAGAAGAGATGTATAGAACATTTAACATGGGTGTAGGTATGGTACTTGTAGTTAGTCCTGAAAATGTTGATTCTATTTTAGCAAATACAGACGGTTATGTTATTGGAAATATTGAATTAGGTAATAAAGAAGTAAAATTTATTTAAAAAGTTAAGTAGAAATTCTACTTAACTTTTTATACATTTATCACTATATTTTATTTATTAATATTCAAAAGTTCTATTCTATATTCTGAATTATTCTGACTTGTGATAAGATCCTTATGAACTTTATTTCTAAGTCTGAATAATATAGACCTAAAAGCTGCATATCCAGCTGGTTCATCTTGCCAAACTAAATATTCCATTTGTTCTTGAGTTACATTCTGTCCAGGTTTATTACATAATATACTAATAATAGCAAGTTCTTTTGTTGTTAATTTTACAGGTTCATCCCCATAATATAAGATATTATTCTCTTTATCAAAAAGATATCCATACTTTAATTTTACAGTTCTAGATTTTGTTTCATTATCTAAGAAAAACTTTTGTTCCAAAGATTTATTTATATTTTTAACTGCTACTAAATCTAAAGATTTTTTATTATCTTCATTTGATTTTTCTAAAGCAACTTCAATAGCTGCTAATAAATAACTTTTTTTATAAGGTTTTATTACATATCCATAAGCCATAGTTTGAGAAGCTTCTTTTATAGTAGATAATTCTGAATTTGCAGTTAAAAAAATAACAGGTACATTAGGTAACAATGTATCTTTTAATTCTTTTGCAAGCATTATCCCTGTTGTTGGACCTTGTAAATAAATATCCATCAAAATTAAATCTGGATTTTCATTTTTTTCCTCTAATAACTTTAATGTATTACATCTATTATTTGCAATTCCATAAGTTTCATAATCCAATTCCATCAAAATATGTTTTAGTTTAAGGGCAATGATAGGTTCATCTTCTACAATCAAAATCTTGATTTTACTCATTTTGGCTCCTTTTCTGGGAATATTATGTTACATTTAAGTCCATTGTTATTTTTAAATTCTATTGTTCCATTAAGTTGAAAATCTACTATTGAATGAATTAGTTGCATCCCGATTGAATCTGATTTTGTTAAAGAATTTAAATCTTTTAATCCTTCTCCATTATCTTTGATTTTCACATGTATCTGATCACCTATTAATTTCATATGTATTGATAGAAGATTATATCTATTCTCTTTAAATGCATATTTTAAAGCATTTACACAAAGCTCATGCAATACCATACCAACTTGAATACATCTATTTATAGAAAATTGTAATTCATCTATATCCAAATCAACATTTATATGAGTATTTTGTGAGATATATAACTCTTTTATATCATCAAACAATCTTTCAATATATTCATTTACATTTATATAAGCAAGGTTTTCTCCAAGATATAAAAACTCATGAACTAAAGCCATTGCATGGATTTTACTTTGACTTTCTTTCATCGCATCTTTAAACTTTTTATCATCAGATTTATATGCTTGCATATATAATACAGATGAAATGATTTCCATATTATTTTTAACTCTATGGTGAATCTCTTTTAACAAAATCTCTTTCTCTTCTAAAGATCTTTGTAATTCTGCATTAACTTCATGAATCTCTTTAAACAAAATTTCCTTTTCCTCTAAAGATTTTTGCAACTCTTCATTCATAGTAGTTATCTTATTTCTATTTTCAATTATTTTAGTCATATCCCTTGAAAATGCACAAATATACTCTTTATCTTTGTAAACAACTGCATGTCCAGAAACCTCTATAGGATAAACTGTTCCATCTTTTCTTTTATGTGTAGTTTCTAGTCTCCAATTGGGAGTATTCCTTATAGTTTCCATAATCTCAAGGGTTGTTTCTCTTGTAAAATTTGGATTAACATCTTCCAAATACATATTATTAAACTCTTCTTTAGTATATCCATCCATTTTACATGTTGATTCATTTACATAAATATATTTCCCTTCAACTGTAAACCAATGGATACCATCTACTGAATGGTTTAGAGCAAACTCATAAGGTGCCATTCTGTCTTTTTCTTCCTCTTTTAATTCTCTATATGCATTTTCAATATTTTTGATTATTTTTTGCATATGGTTTATAGTAAAATGGATTATAATTCCAGTTAAAATAATAAACATAGCACCAAAACTTACCATTTCATTATTAAAAGAGTGATTATTGCTCATTAAATAAACTCTGATAACTCTATCTAAAAAGAATATTCCCAATACCCCAATAATGATATATGTTATGGCAAACCTTTTAGCAATATTAGTTGTATTTTTAAAAAAATTTATCAATATTTTCTCCTAAATTCAACATTATATCAGAGAAAATTTTAATTGAAAAAGAGTGCGATTAATTTGCGAGTTGATTTTATATAATTTGAATAGATATTTTATTTTAGAGATAAAATCTCTTTACTTTTCAAATTCTGAAAAAGATAGATATAAATGCAACAAGAAAAATCTTGTTGCATAAAAAAATAATAAATAAAAATGTTCGCGCTTTTAATCAAAATTTAGAATTTATAGTTTAAATATAATCTAGTAACATACATTTTACTATCACCAGGAATATCATAATCAATCAATGCTGTTTGTAGTCTCGTTGATAATCCTTTAAAAGAACCATCAAATGAATATCTCAAATCAACTTGTATTTCAGATACTCCATCATAGTTGTATGTAGAAGTAAGTGAGCCAGAATTTATAATACCTTCATCAGATTGTGAATATTTTGAATAAGAGAATAAAGTTTTAAGCCCCTTGACTCCAAAATCAGGAATTAATAAAATAGATGTAGCATCTGTACCAGCATAAAAATTATCTGTATACATCTGTCCACCATTATATTTAAAATAATTTGGAACATGTCCTAAAGCACCAGTAAAGTTATTAGAATCTGATACTGATGTATATGCTAATTTAACAACCGTATTTGCAATCTTTGTCCCTATTTTTACTCCATAAAAATTTGCATCTGATGCATTATCATATGAAGTACCAGCTTTAAATGCTCCAAATGACAAAGGAAACTCGATTGGCAATTTATAATTAAACGATGCAAAATAGTTTGAATATCCTCCATTAACACTAATTGGTTTATCCCCATTATTTCCAGTATGATTCGTAGTCATATATTGACCTTCCAATGCCAAACCTTTAATACTATCATTTTTTATATGGATAGAATAAACTGGACTTGTAAAGTGTGTAGCGGCAGAATTTCCACTTTCTGCTGTATATCTTTGATACCATTCATTAATTGCATATAAACCAATTTCAGTATTTGGTAAATCTTTGTTTATGATAGAGATTGCTTGAAATGAATCCCTTAATGGATGAACATTAGAACCAGCAATTAAAGGGGTAGAGATTAATTGCCTACCAACTTTAATAGAAGTTAATCCCCTGTTATACCCTAAATTCATAAGATACAAATTTGTTCCTGATACAGCAACTCTAGGTTCTGTTTCTGAAGTTGAACCAATTTGAAGGTCATGACCAGCTTGAAAACCAACTTCTGCATTAAAACCATAAAAATCTGCTGTTTTATAATTTAGTTGTAATGCTATCCCTGATGTTTCTCTTTCGGGTAAAGGTGCGCTTAACGGCTTACTATTAATAGCATCAGTTTTAGATGAATAATATGTTAATGATCTAATCTCACCTGTTGTTTTTCCTCCAACTAATGCTTCTTGCAATGTTATTGCATTTGCATATGTTCCAAAGGCAATCAATGTAATTAAACTAATATTTTTTAATCTCATATAACTTCCCTTTGCAATACTCTTTGAGCTTCAGTTTTTCCAACCATAGAGATTGCAAAAAAAGCAACCATGGCAGGGATAGCAAAAACAATAAAATTTGTAGTTAAAGATACATTTTGAGCTACTAAAACTCCACCTAACATTGGACCAAAAATTGCACCAGTTCGACCTACTGCAGAAGCCCAACCAATGCCTGTAGATTTTATTGATGTAGGATAATTTTGTGCTACAAATGCATATAAAACAATTTGTGTACCAATTGTAGTTGCTCCTGCAATTGCTACAAATAGATTTAATATTATAAATGAGTTTAATTGACCTAAAAGTGAAATAGAGATTGCAGCCATCGCAAAAAATACCATTAAAGTTTTTCGTGGACTATATTTATCAGCTAAATAACCACCTAAAAGCGCACCAAATATTGAACCAATACTAAGAACTAATAATAGTGTCAAACTTGAACCTAATGGAAACCCTGCTTTCATCATCAGTTTTGGAAGCCAACCAGTTATTGCATACACTAATAATAAACAACAAAAAAATGCAACCCAAAACAGTATAGTAGTAAAGAAACGATTATTTTTAAATAGATCTGTAAAATGTCCTTTTTCTATATGGTGATCTTCCATAGTAAATTTATCTTCTAAGCTATATTCTCCAGAAGGATTAAGTGCTTTAGCAACTCTTACTAATGTTTTTTGTTTATTTCCTTTAATTAAAAAAGCAGGAGAATCAGGCATATAAACTATGAATAATGGTAAAAGAACAAGAGGAGCGATTCCTACAAAAAATACTGAAGGCCAACCAAATTGAGGTATTAAAATGATACCTAATCCTGCTGCCATCATACCTCCAACAGCATAACCACTAAACATAATAGTTACAAGCATATTTTTCATACGTTTTGGAGCATATTCAGTTATCAAAGCAACTGCATTGGGCATAACCCCTCCCATACCTAAACCTGCAATAAAACGATAAATACCAAACTCTGTAGGATTAGTTGCAAATCCATTAAAAAAAGTTGTAATACTAAATAAAACTAAACAAACTATAATAGTATTTTTACGTCCAAATTTATCAGCTAAAGCTCCAAAAATAAATGCACCAAACATCATACCAAATAAAGCATAACTACCTAAAGCACCTGCTGTAATAGCATCTATTTGCCACTCTTCCATCAGTTTTGGTAATAATGCTCCATATATAAAAACATCGTAACCATCAAAAATCAGAACAATAGCTGTCATAATTAACATTATCCAATGAAAGTTGTTGAATTTTGCATTATCAACAAGTTCTTCCATATCTATCTTGTTTATCTCTTTTTCCATTTTATAACCTTATATATTTATGAATTATTTGTTACTTTTTAACAATGCCAACACTTTATTGCTTATAGATTTATCAAATACTGCATGTGCTAACATTCCTAAAAGCATACCCCAAAATGCCGAACCTATTCCGACAAAATTCATACCTGATGCAACTGCTAAAAAAGTGATAACAGAGGCTTCACGGTGTTCCTCATCTAATACTGTATTTAATAAACTATTACTAATTGCACTAAGTAGTGCTAAACCAGCTAATACAGAAATCAATTCTTTGGGCAAGCCCATAATCATTGTAACAATCGTTATTGCAAACAAGCCACCTATTAAATAAAACAAACCATTTGCAATTCCAGCAATATAACGTTTGTTTGGATTTTCGTTTGATTCATGACTTGTACAAATTGCAGCAGTAATTGCCGCTAAAGTGATAGTAATACCACCAAAAAATGCAACAAATATAGATACTAAACTTGTCACAGATATAATTGATTTTGCTTTTATGTCATAACCTGAAGTTTTTAAAACTGCCATACCTGGTAAGAATTGTCCAGTTAAACTGACTAATACTAAGGGTAAGGCAAAATTCAAAGTGCTACGCCAATCCCATATTGGTTCTATAAAAATTGGTTTTTCTATGCCAAATGGTATAGGCTTTAATTCTAAAGCACCAGAAAATAATGCTACTAATACTCCAATCACTAATACAATCACTACTGAATAACGTGGTAAAAATCGTTTAAATAATAGATACGAAATAATCATTATTCCAGTAAGTAAAGGCATACTCTGCATCGAAGTAAAACTATTAATCCCAAATTGAAACAAAATTCCGGCTATCATCGCAGAAGCAATACCTTTGGGTATATGTTTAGTTATGTGATCAAATGAGCCTGTTATTCCAATTACGAATAATATAATTGCAGCTATAATATATGAACCTACAGCTTGATTTATTGTCATAGTAGTAAACTGTGTAACAAGTAATGCAGTACCAGGAGCAGACCAAGCAGTGATTACAGGAACACGTAAATATAAACTTAAAAAGATTCCAGAAAAAGCAGCCCCTAATGAAATCCCCCACACCCATGATGTCATCATTTCATTACTAGCTTGTGCTGTATTTGCAGCTTGAAAGAAAATCAATAAAGGGCCTGAGTAAGAGATCAAAACAGCTAAAAATCCAGCCATAATTGCTGATGTTGAGATATCTTCACGAATGCTTTTTAATCTGAAATTCATCATAATTATCCTTGGTCTCCACCTGCAACAGGTAGAATTGAACCAGTAATATATGATGCTTCATCTGATGCCAAAAATAAAATTGCTCCTACTTGTTCATCAATAGTTCCATACCTATGCATATAGCTAGATTGTAATGTTTGATCAACAATCTCTTGATTCCATTGTTGTTCTTGTTCTGATATAGGATTAACATTTCTTGGAATTTTTCTTGGTGGAGCTTCTGTTCCCCCAGTTGCTATACCATTTACTCTTATTCCATATGGGGCATATTCAAACGCTAAACTTGAGGTCATTGCATTTATCCCACCTTTAGCAGCTGAATATGGAATTCGATGAATACCTTTTGTTGCAATTGATGAGATATTTACAATAACACCTTTTTTTCTCTCAACCATATCTGGCAAAACTGCTCTACATGACCATAACGTTGGGAATAAAGATCTTCTAATCTCAGCTTCTATTTCATTGTCTGCATAATATTCATAAGGTTTTGTCCAAATAGTACCACCAATATTATTGATAACAATATCAATAGCCCCCAAATTTGTCTCAATCTCTTTAACAAAATGTTCTGCACCAGCATAGGTTTCCATATCTGCTAATACAACATGAGAAGAACCATTTTTTTTACTAATTACTTCAGCAACTTCATGAACTAAATCAGATCGATCTACTAAACCAACTTTAGCTCCTTCAGCAGCTAAAGCAATAGCCACTCCTCTTCCAATCCCTTGTGCTGCACCAGTTACTACAACAACTTTATTTTCAAATCTTTTATCTTTCATATTAATACCTTATGATGCTGAAAATCTTTCATAATAGAAACCTTTGGGTTCTATACCTTTTTCACTTAACCAATTACGAACTGCTTCAACCATAGGTACTGGTCCACATAAATAGATATCAACCTCTCCACTATTTAACCATTCATCATCTATATGTGCAGTTACATAACCTTTTCTTTCATGATTTGAATTTTCATCTGCTACACAAACACGGTATTCAAAATCACTTAAATCAGTTTGGTAATTATCTAGTTCATTCTGCGCAACTAAATCAACATCATTTGTTATACCAAACACCATTCTTATTGGTTGTGATATATTTTGAGGTTTTAAAACATCTAACATCGATAAAAATGGAGCAATTCCTGTCCCACCTGCTAAAAATATTACAGGTCTTTCAACAACTCTTAAATAAAAACTCCCGTATGGACCAGTAAAACTCATCTCATCTCCAAGTTTTGCAATTGAGTCAAGATAACCACTCATTTTACCTTGGGGTACGTTTCTTACTACAAAAGAAGCTTGTTTTGCCCCTGGTGCAGAACTTAACGAATAAGATCTAGTTTCTTCACTTCCAGGAACTTTTATATTTACATATTGCCCAGCTAAAAAACCAAACTTATCAGCCTCAGGAAAATCGATACTAAAAGTAATAGTAGTATCAGATACTTTCTCTAAGCTTGTTAAATTTCCGTTATATGTTTTTGCATTAACTTTACATACATCAGAGGTAACAGGTACTTTTATAATACAATCTGATGTAGGTTTCATTTGACAAGATAATACATATCCTTTTTGAGCTTCTTCTTCAGTCAAAGCATCCTCAACATAAGATGATTTTGGCATATCATATGAACCAGATTCACAGAATCCTCTACATGTTCCACAAGCACCATCCCTACAATCCATAGGTATATTTATACTTTGTTGATATGCTGCATCAGCTAACTTTTCGTCCTCTTTACAGTGAATAAATTGTGTCACTCCATCTTCAAATTGTAAGGCTATTTTATAACTCATAATAAATCACCTTACAATTAGATATGATAAATATCAATCACAGTTGAGATATAATCATTTTTCAATACAACATATTTATTTATAATTTTTGGCTTATCTGTTGAAAAATCTATTATATATTTTGATTTACCAAAATATATGAAATCTTTGTTATATCTATGAGACATAGTTATCCAATTAAAACAAACTGTTACGACACTATTCTCTTCTGACATAATCTCAATATTACTGATATTATGACTAGTTCTTGTATCAGGTATAGTTGCACTAGAACGCTCAGTTTTAATTCTGAAAACTCTATCTTCCAAACCTGCACGACTTGGATAATAGATTAAGGAAATTTCTTCTTGTGGATTAGTAGTCAATATTGCATCATCATCCCAAGACGGCATCCAAAACTCAACATTTTCATCATATAACTCTAACCATTCATCCCATTGTTTGTCATCTAATAAACGACTCTCTTTATATAAAAATGTTTGAACATCTTGATAGCTTAAATTTTTCATTTAGACTCCTCTTTTGCAATTGCTTTTTTCATCACATCAATCCAATATTGATGTTGCACAACATATAAACCTTCATCTTCAGCTTTTAGTCCACTCATAATAGGTTTTAAATCAATATTTTCAGCTGCATCATCTGCTCCTTCAATCCAATGAGTAGCCCCTCTACACATATCATTCCATTCTAATGATGAAGCATTGAATCCCTCTTGACATGCTCTAAACTCTTCTAAATCATCTGGTGTTGCCATTCCACTTGCATTGAAAAAGTCTTCATATTGACGAATTCTACGTGCTCTAGCTTCAGGTGCTTCACCTTTTGGTGCAATACAATAAATAGTAACTTCTGTTTTATCTGGTGCAATTGGTCTTAATAATCTAATTTGTGAACCAAATTGGTCCATTAAATATACATTTGGATATAAACAAAGATTTCTTGATCTCTCAACCATCCAATCAGCTTTTGCTTTACCAAATTTCTCTGAAAATTCTCCATGTCTAGGAAAGTTTGGTCTATCTTCAGGATTTGCCCATTTTGTCCATAACAATATATGACCATGTTCAAAGGCATAAAAACCTCCACCTTGTTGAGCCCACTTTCCGGCATCCATAGCTTTGATTCCATCTTTTCTAGCTTCTTGTTCTTTTCTTCTTCCGGTAGTAGCTGCATAATTCCAATGTGTTGCTGTTACATGATATCCATCAGCACCATTTTCTGCTTGTATTTTCCAGTTACCATCAAAAGTGTATGTAGAAGAACCCTTTAAAACTTCTAAACCATTTTCTGATTGATCAACAATCATATCTATGATTTTTGCTGCCTCACCTAAGTAATCTGATAATGGAGCAACATCAGGATTTAAACTACCAAATAAGAATCCTTTATAGTTTTCAAATTTAGCTACTTTTTTAAGATCATGAGAACCATCTTTATTAAAACACTCTGGATATCCAGCAGCATCAGGGTCTTTAACTTTTAGTAATTTTCCACTATTGTTAAATGTCCAACCATGAAAAGGGCAAGTATAAGTTGATTTATTACCTTTTTTAAATCTACATAGTTGCGCACCCCTGTGACTACATGAATTAATAAATGCATTTAATTCATTGTTTCTGTTTCGTGCAATAACAATAGGTTGTCTTCCTATATATGTTGTATAGTAGTCATTTATATTTGGTATCTGACTCTCATGTGCTAAATAGATCCAATTACCTTCAAAGATATATTTCATTTCAAGTTCAAATAAGTCTTCATCCGTAAATGCACTTCTATGTAAACGATAGTCTCCAGCCTCTTTGTTTTCGATGAGTAAATCATCAATGTTTTTGATATTATCTATTTTATTTAGATGAATTAATTTCATTCTAACTCTCCCCTTAGTAAGATATATTGCACTAAATGATGTCAAAATAACTTTTTTCAAATCAGTT
Source organism: Halarcobacter sp. (assembly GCA_050296315.1). GTDB lineage: Bacteria > Campylobacterota > Campylobacteria > Campylobacterales > Arcobacteraceae > Halarcobacter. The sequence goes on along the minus strand of JBNKRE010000006.1, from coordinate 36,320 downwards.
ATTAATAATAAATATATGGACTGATATGTAGTCAAAAAGCTCTAAGACCTTTTAGTAAGAAAAGTTTACTTATTTGAATACGCGACGTGTACGCAATGCAATCTAAAAACAAATTTTTTTAGATTTTTTTATGTTTAGGAGAGATATTTTGTGAAATCCAATGGATATTGGAGTTTATTTTAACTTTTGATAGGAGTGTAATGTGATTCGTTTTTTTCCATTAGACCAACTTTTAAAAATAAAAAAGTTGACCTAATTTTAAAATAGCTATTTAATAGTCTTATTAAAGCTCTTTCATCTCTATAAATAAAAAGTGTGAATTTGTTATAGCCTCAATATTTATTTTTGATTCTTTTGTAATTTCCATGGCATCACCATCTTTTAGTTCTATATCATTTATCTTAGATGTTCCTTCTATTTGTACAAAATAGACTTGTCTATTATCATTTATATCAAACTCTAAATTTTTATCTTTTTGAAGTTCACTCACATATATATTTATATCCTGATAGATTTTTATTTTTGAATCCCCACTTTGTGATGAAACAATTTTTAACAATTTATTTTGTCTATCTTGTGCTTTAAATCTATGCGATCCATAAAGCTTAGGCAAACCTCTTTTAGGTGGCAAAATCCATATTTGTAATACTCTTAAGTCTTCACTACCATGTAGATTATGTTCACTATGGTATATTCCTGTTCCTGCACTTAGATATTGAACCTCACCCCTTCTTAGAGTTTCTTCATTACCCATTGAATCTTTATGGGTAATTTCACCTTTTACTATGTATGTTATTATCTCCATATCTTGGTGAGGATGGGTATCAAAACCAGAGTTTGGATGGATTATATCATCATTTAAAACCCTTAAAACTCCAAAATTTATATTATCAAAATTTCTATACTCTGCAAAAGAGAAATGAAATCTACTTTCCAACCATCCAAGATTTGATTTCCCCATATTTTCTTTTTTTAATTTTTTTAACATCTCATCCTCCTAAAAGAGTTAGATATTGTTTTAGAATCCTTTGTAAACTCTCTTCTGCTATATTTTTTTCATATGTTATTAAAATCTCTCGTGGTGCAACAACTGCACCTAATCTTGTAAATTGGTTTCTCATTGCATTTAATACATCTTGTCCATTACTACCTGAGTGGCTTGCTAAGAGAATTTTTTTCATCATAAAAAGTTTTCTAAAATCATCCCCTATTCTTGAGATCCATGCTATCATATTTACTAATACAGGTGGCAAAGAAAAATTATACTCAGGAGACACAAAAACATAACCTTGGGCAGCTACCATCTTTTTTTCCAAATCAATAATTTTTTTAGGTATTCCATCAAGTTCTTCTTTTTTAGTATCATACATGGGAATTTGTAAATCAACCAAATTTATTATCTCAACCTCTTTATTTTCATTTTGTAATTTTTGCTCTATTAATTTTGCTAATTTCATATTTTCATTTAAACTTGCTACAAATATAAGTATCATAATTTACTCCTTAAATATTATCGTATCCATAGACTGATTTCCATACATATATATATTATTCAGTGATTTACCAGTCTTTGTCTTTGATGCACCTAAACTTACAAATAGTGGTAAAAAATGTTCTAAAGTTGGATGATTTTGTACCAAATATGGTGCTTTTTTTCTATATTCAATCAAAGAGTTTACGTCACTATTTTCTATTTTATCTACAATCCAATCTCTAAACTCTTTTGCATATGGTTTTATATACGTGTTGTTTTCATCCCAAATTGAATCTCTTAGATTATGTGTCATTGTTCCACTGGCTATTATCAAAGTGTCATTTCTTAATTTTGATAAAACTTCACCTAAATTTACTAAATGTTTTGAATCATATATTATTGGTAAAGATATTTGTAACACAGGTATATTAGCATTGGGATACATTAATTTTAAAACTGCCCAAACCCCATGATCATATCCACCTCTTAACTCATCTTTTTCTATATTTATATTATTTTCTTTTAATAAGTTTACAATCTCATCACTTTTTTCTTTACTACTTGGTGCTTTATATCTTAATTCATATAACTCTTTTGGAAAATTATAAAAATCATAAATAGTACAAGGGTTATCTTCATATAATATTTTTAAATTGTTTGTTACCCAGTGAGCAGATATTACCAAGATATATTTGGGTTGTTCAAATGTAGATGATAAATTTTTTAAAAATCTAGTAGTTTCATTTTCCATTATCATCAAAGCTGGACTTCCATGAGAAATAAATAAACTTGGTAACATCAATACTCCTTACAATCAAATTTAGCTATTTATTTAGCTAAAATTCCCTCTAGTTCAATATTTAATTTTACAATTTCACCAACAGCAACACCACCTGCTTCTAAGATTGAATTATATTTAATCCCATAATCATATCTATTTACTTTTCCACTTAAAGATAATCCAGTTCTAGTATTTCCCCATGGATCTTTTACACTACCACCACTTGTTTCTACATCTAAAACAACATCTTTAGTTACACCTTTCATAGTTAATTTTCCATAAGCTTTGTCATCTTTTACTTTATCTAGTTTAAAAGTAATTTGAGGATATTTTTCTGCTGCAAAAAAATCAGATGCTTTTAAATGCTTATCCCTTTTTGCATCATCTGTATTTATTGAAGATACTTCAACAATCCCATTTAAAGATTTTAAACTGTTTGTTTTTTCATCATATTCAAATGTCCCAGTAAATTTATCAAACTTACCAATAACATTCGAAACCATCATATGTTTTACTTTGAAGCCTACATTTGAATGTGATGTATCCACTTTGTATGTTCCTGCAAAAAGTGCACCTGCTGCTAATATTGATACTAAACCTAATTTTACTAAATTCATAAATGTTTCCTTAATTGATACTAATTAGTATTATTGTATTAAAAAAAACTACTGTGACTTGTGTAATTTTCTTAATAAATTATATAACGTTTCCACCTCTTCTTTTGATAAAGCTTTAAAATGCTCTTCAAAATTTTTTGCATGAGTGGGAAACAACTCTTCAATTATCTCTTTACCCTTTTGAGTAATAGATAAAATTGATGCTCTTTTATCTTTACAATCAGCAATAGAATCTATCAAGCCATCCCTTTTTAGATTTCTTACTACTACAGTAATATTGCCTGGAGTGCTCATGGTTAATTTTGTGATTGCTCCAATATTTAAATCTCCTCTATGATACAAAACTTCTAAAACTTGAAATTGAATCATAGTAAGATTAAATCCATGAATATATTGTGTCTCTTTAGCTCTGATTTTTGTATAAGCTCTAAAAAGTTGTACCCATGTTTGCATAGACAAATCACGCAGTTCACCATAACTTTTTTTATTTTTTACATTCATCTCTAACTCCTGTTGAAATTATATTACTAATTAGTACTAATGTCAAGATATATTTTGATTATACTACTAATTAGTAGTATATTTCACGCTTTTAAAGCTCTATATTATGGTACTTTTAAAAATTTATGATTTTTTTGAAAATGATTTATGAAGTTAAAAAAGAAGAGAAAAAACTCTTCTTTTTTTGAATTATGCAGCTTTTTTTGCAGCAGCTTTTGCAGCAGCTTTTGCTTTTTTAGGTTTAGATAATTTTAATTTTAAAACTTTTTTTGTAACTTTTTTAGCAACTTTTTTTACGTCTTTTTTCTTCGCAACTTTTGATGCAGCTTTTTTAGCTATTTTAGCAACTTTTTTTTCTTTTAATTCTTTTGCCATTTTTAATTCCTTTATATGGTTATATTCTATTACTTATTGTAAAAAGTAATAAATTATAGAGAATAATATCAAAATAAATTTTTTTTGTCAAGTAAATTTTTTTAAATTTTTATTTAACCATTTAATAAACTAATTTTAGATACTATATCCCGCTTAACTAAAAAGAATATATTTAATAAGAGGAATTCAAAAATGCTTTTAACACCAGGACCAACTCCTGTACCAGAGTTTGTTAGAAAAGCTATGGCTGATGTAACTATACACCATAGAACACCAGAATTTGAAAAAATATTTGAAGAAACAAGAACTTTACTTTTAGAATTGTTTAATATGCCTGAGGCTGTAATCTTAGCTTCAAGTGGAACTGGAGCTATGGAGGCTTGTGTTACAAACTTGACACATAAAAAAGCTTTAACAGTAAACTCAGGGAAGTTTGGTGAGAGATTTGGAAAAATCTGTGATGCATTTGGTATAAAAAAAACTGAACTAAAAAACGAATGGAATACTCCTGTATCTGTAGAAGATGTTGTAAACACAATCAAAGCAGATCAAGACATAGATGCTATTTTTATTCAGATTTGTGAAAGTGCAGGAGGATTAAGACACCCTGTAGAAGAGATTGCAAAAGCTGTAAAAGAGATTAATCCAGAGATAATGATTGTTGCTGATGGTATTACAGCAATTGGAGTAGAAAAAATAGACACTACAAATCTTGATGCAGTAGTAACAGGAAGCCAAAAAGCTTTAATGTTACCTCCAGGTCTAGCAATGATTGGATTATCAGATAAAGCAGTTGCAAAAATTGAAAGTGCACCAAAAGGATACTATTTTAATCTAGCAACAGAGATTAAAAAACAAAAAACCAATACTACTGCTTGGACTGCAGCAACTACGTTGGTAATTGGTTTAGGTGCTATTTTAAAACATATCAAAGAAAATGGTGGATATGAAAAACTTTATAGCGATACAGCTAAAAGAGCAAATGCTACTAGAGAAGCTTTAGTTGCAATTGGATGTGAAATATATCCACAAACACCAGCTGATGCAATGACAACAATATATACAGAAAATGCACCAGCTATAAGAAAAATATTAAAAACAAAATATAATGTAAATATTGCAGGTGGGCAAGACCATATTAAAACTTTGATTTTCAGAATTAATCACATGGGATTAGTAGAAGATTTTGAAGCTTCATGGGCAGTAAATGCTATTGAATTAGCTATGGATGAGCTAGGTCTTAGAACATTTGATGGAACAGCAAATAAAGTTTTTGCTCAAAATATGTTTAAAGGTAACTAATGATTTTTGAACACGAAATTCCAAAAGGGAGTAGACTTTACTTTGGTAAATCTGCTAAAGCAAAAAGGGAATTAGAAAACAAAATCAGTTCTATTTTAGACAAAGATGGTTTTGAAGAGATTGTTACACCAAACTTTTCATACTCTCAACATCAAGCAATTGCAAATGATAGAAAACTAATAAAGTTTTCTGATGAACAAAATGAACAAGTCTCTTTAAGAGCAGATTCAACACTTGATGTTGTAAGAATTATCACAAAAAGATTAGGGAGAACAACTGACCATAAAAAGTGGTTTTATGTTCAACCAATTTTTACGTATCCATCAACAGAAGATTATCAAATCGGTTGTGAATGGATAGACCATGATAATATTGTGGATATTTTAAATCTTACAGGGAATATTTTAGATAGTTTAGAGATAAACCCTATTTTGCAATTATCAAATATCAATATTCCAAGACTTGTAGCCAAAGAGCTAAATATTGAGATTGAACTATTTAAAAATGGTGAAATTGCAAAACTTTTTGATTTAAAAGTTCAATGGCTTGATGAATTAATAAAAGTAAAAAATATAAAAGATTTAGAAGAAACATTAAAGATTGTTCCACATAGCTTAAAAAATGAGATTGAAAAGCTTTTAAATAGTGCAAAAGCAGTTGAATACAATAATCTAGTGATAGCACCATTGTACTATGGAAGCTTAAAATACTATGATGATGTTTATTACAGAGTTATACAAGACAATTTTGTACTTTGCAAAGGTGGAAAATATAGTTCTGAAGGGATTTCTTCTTTAGGATTTGCACTTTATACAGATAGTTTATTAAAAATTTTAGAGGATTAATGGGATGAGTAAAGCAGATTTAATTGTTGGTATTCAATGGGGAGATGAAGGTAAAGGTAAGATGGTAGATATGCTTGCCCAAAACTATGATGTAGTTTGTAGAAGCCAAGGTGGACACAATGCTGGTCATACAATTTGGGTAGATGGCATACGATATGCGTTACACTTGATCCCTTCTGGAGTATTAAATCCAAAAGCAATAAATATTATTGGAAATGGTGTAGTTTTATCTCCTGAAGCTATAATAAAAGAGATGGAACAATTTAGTGATTTAGAAGGAAGATTATTTATCTCTGATAAAGCACACTTAAATTTACCATATCATGCACAAATAGACCAAGCAAAAGAGAAACTAAAAGGTGATAAAGCTATTGGTACTACAGGGAAAGGTATTGGACCTGCATATTCTGAAAAGATTAGTAGAACTGGTTTTAGAGTTGGAGAATTATTAAACCCTGAAAAATTAGCTGAAGGTATAGTTGAATACTTTGAACAAAACAAAGCTATTTTTGATGTATTAGAGATTGAAACACCAAATAAAGAAGATTTAACACAATTATTAGTTTCATATAAAATAAAACTTGAACCATATATAGCAAACACTACAAATATGATATGGGATGCAATAGATCAAGATAAAAAAATATTATTAGAGGGTGCTCAAGGTACTTTACTAGATATTGATCATGGTACATATCCTTATGTAACTTCATCATCTTGTGTAAGTGCTGGGGCTTGTACTGGTTTGGGTATTTCACCAAAAGATATTGGTATTGTAACAGGTATTGTTAAAGCTTATACTACAAGAGTTGGTAATGGACCTTTTCCTTCTGAAGATTTTACAGATGAGGGTCAAAAAATTGCAAGTATTGGAAAAGAAGTTGGAGTAACTACAGGTAGAGGAAGAAGATGTGGATGGTTTGATGCAATTGCTGTAAAACATGCTGCAAGATTAAATGGTTGCGATCAACTATCTTTAATGAAACTAGATGTTTTAGATGGATTTCCTAAAATCAAAATTTGTGTAGCATATGAAGTAGATGGAGAAAAAATCGATTATATGCCATCTAATTTGGATAATGTAAAACCAATCTATGAAGAGTTTGATGGTTGGGAAAGTGTAGTTGGATGTAGAGAGTTTGATGCTCTTCCTGAAAATGCAAAAAAATATATTGAAAAAATTGAAGAATTAACAAATGTAAAAGTGGGGATAGTTTCTACCTCACCAGAAAGAGACGACACTATTATTAGAGGATAAGCCAATGAGAATGAAATTACATCACACACCGTATATATCTAGAAGAATTTCAAGGGATTTGGTAAATTGTGAATTTGTTGAAGTAAGAAAAACAAAAGATGAGATTACAGATGAGATTGAAAAAATTTTAGATACAGATATAGAAAAAGAACATGATTTAGATGAAAAAGTAGCAGAGATTTTAGAATCACAAGAAGATAATATAGAGTTTTACAATGCTGATTATAAACAACTTTTTTGGTTAACTAAAAAAAGATTAGCAAATGACTTTGGAGTTATTTTAAACAATGAAGATAGATTTTCAGATATGGCTCATAAAATTTTAGATTTTCTTTGGGAAGAGGATTATATTCATTATACATGTTCAGATAACCAAGTAAAAAATATAATTTTTGCATCTATTGACCAATTTTTAAAAGGTTTTGAACAAGCAGATGATGCTGTTTTTGAAAAAATCAAACATTATAAAAGAAAGTTAATACCAGGAACTGAGGAATATGATATTGTATATCATAGATTATATGAAGAGGAACTAATAAAAAGAGGATTGATGTAATATGCAAAAGGTATGGTTATATTTAGAAAATGGAACTTTTTTAGAAGCTAATTCTTTTGGTGCAACAGGTACGTCTGTTGGAGAGATTGTATTTAATACTTCACTTACAGGTTATCAAGAGATTATAACTGACCCAAGCTATGCAGGTCAATTTGTTACATTTACAATGCCAGAGATTGGAAATGTAGGTGTAAACGAAGATGATATGGAAAGCCAAACTGCATACTGTAAAGGTGTATTAGTAAGAAACTATCACCATGAACATTCAAACTTTAGAGCTCAAGGTGACTTAGACTCACTTTTAAAAGAGCATGGAGTATTAGGAATTTGTGATATTGATACTAGATATTTAACTAAAATGCTAAGAGATGAAGGAGCTATGATGATGATAGCTTCTACTGAGATTAGCAACAAAGATGAATTAGCAAAAAAACTATCAGAATCACCAAGAATTGAAGATATTAACTACATCAAAGAGGTTTCTACAAAAGAAAGCTATGTACATAAATTTGGTGCATGGAATCACGAAAATTTAGCTTACAATAAAGCAATGATGAGTGATAAGAAAATTGTAGTAATCGATTTTGGTGTAAAAAGAAATATTCTAAATGAATTAGTTGAAGCAGGACTTGAAGTAGAAGTTGTACCATCAACTTTCCAAGCAACAGATTTAATCAAAAGATTTGAAGCAGGAGAGATTGGCGGAGTATTCTTATCAAATGGACCAGGTGATCCACTAACTCTTACAGAAGAAAAAGCACAAATCCAACAACTAATAGACAAAAACATCCCAATGTTTGCTATTTGTTTAGGACACCAAATGTTATCAATAGCTCATGGATATGATACATACAAACTAAAATTTGGACAACACGGTGGAAACCATCCAGTAGCAAATCCAGAAACAAAAGTTGTAGAGATTACTGCACAAAATCATAACTATAATGTTCCTGATAATATTGTAGAGATAGCAGAGATAACTCATATGAACTTATTTGATAATACTATTGAGGGTGTAAAGTATAAAGATAAACCAATCTTCTCAGTACAACACCACCCAGAAGCTAGTCCTGGACCTCATGAGTCAAAATATATATTTAAACAGTTTGCTGATATAGTAAAATAGTTTATCTTTGAGGAGTTTTATACTCCTCATATCTCTTTTTTTTCCTTATATAACTTTATAAAATTTCTTGATTTTTTTACTTTCAATTTATGTATTTGTAGTTTTAATTGTATGCACTCTCTTGAAGAACGAAGTTCTCCGCTTTCTCACTTTTTAGTTGTAAAAAGTAAGACAAAAAGCAACCAGACACGTTGTTGAAGCTAAAGTCCCCTCCCACTTCACTTTTTAAAGCTAGCCTGCAAAACTCCTCGAAAAAGTGACATCTAGTCACTTTTCTCTCGTCAGACAGTTTCGGCTTTTTCCGCTTTAAAAAGCAAAGCACTCGGCTTCAACAAAGTCTGGACAAATACTCTAGCCATGAACTTTCTAATGTAAATTGAGTATTACACCAATTCAAACCAAATGGTATCAAAAAATGAAAAGGTCATTATCCCACTTTCCCACATTTGAGAAGCCGAGTGTTTATTTTGCTTTTCGAAAAAGTTTTTTAACTGTCTGAGCGTCAAAAACGTAACTAACTTACGTTTTAGCGAGTTTTAAAAAACAGAAAAGTGAAATAATAAGCGAGGGGAGCTTCCGCCTTCGAAACCCTGTGGGTGATTTTTTTGCTACTTTTTTTTTCACAAAAAAAAGTCGGAATAAGTTAAGACGTACAGTAAAAGTTTATTTACACTAAAATATTCCGATAATAGTTCTGCCCAAACACAACATAATATATTTATCATTTTGTTAAACTATCAAGATTTTAATCCAATAGTCATACAAAATGATAAGATATTACGGATATACGTTACTAATCTAACATATAAAAGTACATATTTATTTACATTATTTTATATTTTATTGAATTTTGACTATTTAAGGCTTATTTGAGTTAATATCTTTACATTTTTAATGTTAAGATATTAGATGTTTTTATATATTATTTATATGTAATGTATTATTAATAATTAGTTGTATATCAAAGTATTAAAGGAAGATAGTTGCAAAAAGAAGAACAGAACTTTATAAAAAGAAAGTTTAGAAATTTACTAACTAATGATAATGCAGACTTTAGTGATATATCAAAAATCCATATGAAAATGCCATTAGGTGGTAGTGGATTTGAGAATATTCATCAATCAACAATTGCAATTGTTCTTGGAGAACCTGCATCAGGTAAAACTTATCAATTAAAAGAACACGATAAGCAAAATCCAAAGTCTCAATTTTTTACTCTATCTACATTAAGAGCTACAGATATTATAAATAATACAATTGAGACTGTACTTATTGATTCTATAGATGAAGCATTAACAAGTAATAATCGAAAGTCCTTAGCAAGAGACCTTGTCGAGTTTATAGAGCGATGTAAAGAAGTAAATAAACAAGTTCGTTTCGTAATTACATGTAGACATCTCGAATGGGACAATTATTTTAAGCAAGAATTAAAATCCATAGATAAAGAACTCAGAGAATATGAACTGCTACCATTAGATAGAACTGATATAAATATATTATTAAAATCTAAAGCAATTGATGAAAAAACATTTTGGAAATTTATAGAAGAAAATTTTTTAGAACAAATGCTTGGTAATATTATCATTGTCAATCACCTATTAGATACATTTGATAATTACAATAAAGAATCTATCAACTACACAACTATCTATAGTGATATTGTGAAAAAAAGCTTAATCAAAAAAGGTGACGATAGAGAATCATTAACGAAGGACATATCACTCGAGAGAATGATATTAATTGCTTCATCGGTTTTTACATATATGCTCTTTAATGTTAAAGAAAGTATTTTGGAATCAGATTTAGAAATTATTACAAGTGAGTTATACAAAGTAGAAAATTCACCGATTATTTATTATGAGCTAATTTTAGTACTAAATACAGAAATATTTAAAAAATCGGGTAACGAATTTACCTTTAGTCATAAAACTATACAAGAGTATCTAGTAGCCTACTTTATTAACAGTAAAGAGTTTGATATAGCTACTCTTGAGAAGTTATTAACCTTTGAATCTAGGTTTTTAGAGCAATATGAAGAAGTTGTAATTCATTTAACTAATATGAATTCTAATCTATTTGATGATTTTTTGAAGTTAGACCCATTTATATATAGACGACATCCTTCATTAAATGAAGATGAGCAAAACAAGCTCTTTTTAGCTGTTGTAGATAAGCTACATAATGAAGAATATAAACTATATGGTAAGTGGAAGTATCTTGATGGCACTAGTATAGTCAAGTATCCTAAGATTTCTAATCTAGCAGAACTTATACAAAATCATATTGAAAAAACAAATATCAACTTATTAACATTTACTTTTCTTCTAAAGCTTCTTGAATTTAATTATAGCCAAGAACTAGAAAACTTTATTTTTGATATTTTAGAAAATATAGAAGATAAAAAGACGTTCATATCGTATACAATGATAGATAATTATAATTTCAACGTAAGACTTCTTGATTTTTCACATAAAAATAACTTACTAGAAAAAAATCTATATTCGTTTAGAAGTTTTGAAACAAAACTTTTCCAAGCCCTATATGGCATACATTTTCAATATGGTGGGAACACAATATGTAAATACACTAATATTGATGTAGTTAAATTATTTGATTTATTAGAATATATTCCATCTAATGATTTAAAGGATATCACTCCATATATTCATTCCAAAGATATGGAGAAATGGTTTAAGCACTTAAAAAGCAATTATGATGAAAAAAAACATAATGCCAAATACATCACTTGGTTTGTATATGCTTTACTTAAAGACAAAACAAACATATCTGAAATAGTTAATTTTTTATCAACAAATAGAATTCTTTCACTTCATTTTCATACTAAAGATATTGATTTAAAGTTTAATGAAATTGATAATAAATTATGGGAGATATTTTTTAATAGTGAAGAATATTCTGACTATAGATTTGCAATAAATGATTTATTAAGTTTTTACAATATTCATTTAAGTGATATAGAACAACTCACCAAAAAATATTCAATAAGTGAATTTCCTGATAATTATATATATTTTAGAACAAGAGTTAAGGATATTGACCAATTGTTAATGGCTGATGAAACTTTTGAACAATACTTCCATAACCTAATCAAAACGCAAGAAGAAAATGAAAAAAGATGGAAAAAAGATTGGGAAAATAAAAACCCAGAATTAGCTGAAAAACAAAAACAACAAGAACTGAATATTAAAAATGAGCTAGGTTCTTTAGAACAACTTTATCAAGATAGTATTCTAAACTTTACAACAAAAAATGATTTTTATCATATATTTAATAGATTATTTAAGGCTAATTACAACGACCTAATAGAATTAAATAATCAAGCAAAAATAGATTTAAAAGATAAATATATACCATTTGTTGAAAAATTAAAAGATATATTCAAACATGACAAAACATATATAAGTTTAAAAGATGACTTGACATCCAATCAATTATCAAATACTGAAACATTCATGTTTATTTACTTATTTAATATTTTAAATGATCAAGAAAAAAAATTATTACTTAACACAAAGGAAAGTTATATAAAATTATTTTGGCATTTGTATAGATATAGTGATTACATGCATAGTGACTTTTTTCAAGAAGTCTCTAAAAACTACATTATTGAATTAGAAGAATTAAGTATTGAAGTCATCCAATTATCTTTAGAGCAAAGTAAGAATAAGAAAATGGGCTTTTCTTATATATTAAAAAAGTTATTAACCAGTATAAACATATACAATAAAATATCTATGTCAAATTTAATAATATATATTAAAAGTATCTCTCAAGAAGTGTACGGCACATTAGAAGAGACTGAAAAAGAAATATTTTTAGAAATATTAGCACTGAATAATGAGAATTTTGATTTCATTAAAAATATGATGTTAAAGGATGAAGAGAACTGTCATAGGTACTTAAATCATCTACTATCAATTAATAAAAACCTTGCCATAAAACACTTTAATAATTTCATATATAATAAAATATCAAATAAGCGCTCAAAGTTGTTAGTAGTAAAACTTTTTTTAGGTTTTTCTACTGAACCAGAGTGCCATAAATATGATAATCCAAAAATAAATCCAAAAAAAATTCAAAAGTTTTTATGTTTTATGAAAGCAATGAAAGAACATACTTTTGAAGATATTGACTCAAGCACTTTAAAAATGATGCTTGTTGACTACTATCAGTTTTTTAACGACTATATTATTCCAAATGGTTCATACAGTCCAGACATATATGATGATATGAATTCAAAAATAAATAATCTTTGGAGACACCTTGAAAGTACAACTAACTACATAGAGCTACTCAAAGAATTAGGTAAATCTGAAATTAGTAACATATACAATTTAGCTAACTATTCTTTAGATAAAGTGTATAAATTACAAGCTAAAGAAAGAAAAAAATCAAATAGTTTTTATAAAGAAATATTCGATAGAAAAACTACTGTTGAATATAGAACCATTCATAACTATGGTAATTATGCTGAAACGAATATTGGTAAAATGTCACTAAAATAAGGAATATAATGGAAAATAAAACAATTCATAATTATGGTAATTATGCAGAAGAAAACAATGGTGAAATGAACTTTGTAAATACGAACTCAGAAGATGATACTAAATGGTATCGAGAATGGTGGTTTATTAGTTTAATAATTGCCATCATAGGTACTGTAACTTTTTATTTGAATTTTCAATTAATTGGTCTTAGTATTGGGATGGGAATAATATTGTTTCTAGCTAGTATACTTTTTAACCCAAAACGTCGTTTTTTTAGAGTTGCTACTGGTATTATGGCAATTGGTGCAGTCAGTTTAATTCCGTCAATTATGGACTATATCTCTAAAGTACTTGAAATAAATATCCATACTAATCCTTGGATTGGTGGACTATTGATCTGTTCGGCAATGTTTCTATACTATTTAGATAGCAAACAAAAGTAGACTTAGTAATAAAGTATACAACAAGTACGAGGAACGAATAATTTATCCTAAGGGAAAATTATCGCTCACGACAAACGTTACCCTATACAATACCTTATAATACTAATCCTCAGTGCCATTTGTATTGGACTAATACAAAAACTTGATTTAATTTAATTATATTGATACAATATATCACAATTCACCTACAGGCAGCCCCATCTAATCTTTAGACGGGATAAACAATCTACAGATTTTCAAAATTTTCTTAAAGCCCCGGAGCCTTCCACATTGAAATAGTTAAACCTTGGTCTACAAGTTCCAACTGCTTCTTATAAACCTCTTGCCACTTCTGCTTTATCCCATCATATATTTTCTTATTCTCCATATTTGGCAAATACTCTTTATCCCAAACTACAAGCTCACTCGCAGCTGTTTTCAAATCTTTGTAAATACCAGCACCTACTCCTGCACTCATGGCTGCTCCTAAAGCTGTGGCTTCTGTTACTTTTGGGATTTTTATTTTACACCCTGTTACATCTGCTAAGGTTTGACACCAAAGTTTTCCTTTGCTAGCACCTCCAGCGAATACTATGGTGTCAAATTCACTTTTTGTAAATGCTTTTACTTTGTCTAAGTTTATTGAGCTTACTATACAGGCATTTTCTTGTAGGGATTTAAACATTGAGGCTTTGTTGCAGATATTTGGGTCGATGTTTAAGTTTAGAAAACTTGGGCTTGCGTGGTACCATTTGCCGTAGTTCATTTTATCACTAAATATTGGCATGATTCCATATGAACCTACTGGTATATCTTTTGCTTTCTCTTCTAGAATCTCATAGGCGTCTTTGTTTTGCTCTTTTGCTTGGAGTTTTTCTAAATCACAGAAGGCATCTCTAAACCATCTCATTATTAGACCACAAAAAAATGTGATACACTCTGCTTGTGATTGTTTTGGTATAACATGGGGATTTACTCTTAGACTCATATCTTTTGGTGGTAGAACATCACTTGGGATATTTACTATTTGTTGCCAAAAAGAACCACCTAAGATAGCAACTTGTCCTACTTCTATAACACCAAGCCCTGCACTTCCAAGTTGTACATCTCCTCCACCTGTTACTACTTTTGTATTGATACTAAGTATTGTTTCATCACTGGCTTTTTGTGTAACTGTTCCTATTACTGTTCCAACTTCATGGCAGGGACAAAAAATATCATCTTTTATCCCTATCTCTTTTGCCATAGAACTATCCCAAACTCTATCTTTCAAAGAGAAGATTCCTGTTGTTCCTGCATTACTTGGATCAGTTGCTATGATTCCTGAAAGTCTTGCTAAAACCCAGTCACCTATCATTGAGATAGTTGCTACTTTTTCATAGATTTCTGGTTTATTATTTTTTAGCCACATTATTCTTGGAAGTGCACCTAAGGCAAAGGTTTGTCCTGAGGTTTCATAAAACTTTTCTTCTATATTTTCAAAAGAGTTTTTTAAATATTTTACCTCTTTATATGCTCTTGCATCAACATTTGCAACACCCCAAAGCTCATTTCCCTCATTATCATATAAAGCTATAGCTTCTCTCATACTAGTTGCACTAACAGCAAGGATATCTTCTGGATTTATAGCTGCTTTACTTATTGCATTTTTGATACAGTTTTTTGTTAGTTCCCAGTTTGTTTCAAAGTCAAAACTCATACTATTTGGAACATTCTCTTCTTCTAGATGTGTCCACTCCTCTTGACTAGCTACGATTTGATTTCCATTTGTATCAAAAATAACTGCTCTTATACTTCCTGTACCTGCATCTATTGCCATCAAATATTGCATATGAAAAATCCTTTTAAAATGTCCCTATTTTTTTAGTTTTGCTTGTTCCAATTCCCAGTATTCCATTTCAAAACTGTTCTTTAATGATATACTTTCATATCCACCAAGTTTATCTGCTTGAAGTACTGCTTTCATGGTGTGAGTTGTAATATCATCTATTATGTTTGCTTCTTTTTCATTTTTTCCTATTGTTATGGTTCCATAGTTTTTAACAACTATCCAATTAGGACTTGGATTTAACATAACTTCATCTTTAGCAAACTTTTTAAAATACTCTATATAGTTTTCTTTATATTTATCTATTGCTTTTTGGATATTGTTATCTTCTAAAATAAGAGGTTCTTTTTTTGTTCTGATTATATGTTCAGGCGTTAGAACACCTCTTGTAGCAAAAGTTTTTAAATCTCTTTGGCTAGCATAGTGTAAAGCCAAAGGGGATTGATTTACTTTTAAAGAAACTTCATACCCTTTTTCATTTGATAAAATCTTTTGAAGTTCTTCTAAATCAACTTCTGCTTTTGGTATAAACTTTTCTATTTGTATCTGTGCATTTTCATCTAAAAATTCTTCTGCTTTTGTGACAGCATCTATCATCTTTGTATATGATACTTTTGCATTATCATCAAATGTAAATATCCCATGATTATGTAAAATAATCCCATCAATAGTTTCAAAATCTATATCCTTACTCATCTCATATATTTTTTGAGCAAGGATAAACCCTGGCATAACATAAGGGATGATTAGAAAGTTTGGAAATACTTTTTTGATATTTTCGATTCCATTTACACAATTTGATATTGTTACAACTGCATCTGAGTGTGTATGATCTACAAATTTATATGGAATAATTGCATGTAAGATTGCTTCAACTGATGGATTAGGTGCAGATTTATCTATCATAGCAGCTTTTTGTTGACTTACCATATCAGAGTCACTAAGAGTTTCTAATTTAGCCATTTGTTTAAGTATATCAAGTTTTACAGGAGCAAACCCCTCCTCTTTTATACTAACCAAATCCCAACCACTACCTTTTACAAAAAGTATATCTTCACCAGCAACTACACTTTTTACAGAAGTATTTCCTCCACCATGTAAAACTAGTTCATCACTAGCTCCAAGTAGATTTGAAGTATATACTCTAAACTCTAAATCTGTTTTTAAAGATGCTGCTTGTTTATCATTCCAAAGATTTTGCATGATTAACCTAAAATCTCTAAGTGCTCTGTATATTTGTCATCACAATATTGTTCATAAGTTGATTTATAAACTGCGTAGTGTTCTGTTTTTGCATGTCCAGCTAGTGCCTCTTCACTCTCCCAAGACTCTACTGCATAAAATTTTCTTCTATTTTCAGTACATTGAAAAATATCATAAAAAACAATCCCTGGTTCAGCTTTGCTTGGTTTAACCATAGCAGTTAAAAGCTCTTTCATAATATCTTCACAACCCTCTTTTGCTATAAACGTAACTCTTTTTGTAATACTCATAAAAAATCCTTTGTATATTAATAAAGTATATATTATAAAAGAATTTCTCTTATAAGTGGGAAATAAAAATTTATAACTATATATTAATCACATATTACATAAAATTAAACTTCGATTTTAAATATAAAAGAGTATTATGGAAAATAGAAAAAATGCTATAGCTATATTTTTACTTCTAGGAATAATTTGGGGAAGTAATTTTATCTATATGAAGTGGGCTGCTGAACTTATATCCCCTTTGCAAGTTGTATTACTAAGAGTTTTATTTGGTTTTATACCAGTATTTCTTTATGCCTCATATAAAAAAGTTATAAAAATAGAACACTTAAAATATATTTTTCATTTTTTTATTATGTCTTTACTTGGGGCAACTTTATATTACTTCTATTTTGTAAAAGCCTCATCTTTACTTTTATCAGGAGTTACAGGTGCATTGAGTGGTTCAATACCATTATTTACTTTTTTAATTGCCATATTATTTATAAAAGAGGAAAAGCTTGATAAAAGAATATATGGTATATTAGTTGGTATTATTGGTGTAGTTTTAATCTCTAAACCTTTTGAAACAAATATCTTTGAAGCAAATATAGAAGGGATTATAGATATTATTTTAGGTTCATTGATTGTTGGTTCATCTTTTGTGTATGCTAAAAAATTTGTTGCCCCACTTAAAATACATTTTGCCGCACTAACCACTTATCAATTGGCCTTTTCCTTAATCACACTTTTTTTTATTACTGATTTAAATAGTATAACAAATATAGCTACTAATTTGAATGTTTTATTTGGCACAATCATAGGCTTAGGTTTATTAGGTACGGGGTTAGCTTTTATTTTATATTATTATATTATCAACAATCTTGGAGCAGTAGCAGCTTCTTCTACTACTTATTTGCCACCTATTGTTGCTTTGATTATTGGTTATGCGTTTATTGGTGAAGATATAGATATAATTGATTGTATAGGTACAATACTAATTTTCATTGGTATTTTTATAGTAAACAGAAAAAAATAAGTTTACTATAAAACAAATCTTATTAAAAGTTGAAAGGTTCCTGCCGTACAAATTCCAGCTAAAACTCCGGCAAGTAAATCATCACCCATAACTCCCCAGCCACCTTTTACATTTTTATCAACCCTACCTATAATTGAAGGTTTCCAAATATCAAAAAGTCTAAAAAACAAAAAAGCAATTGGAGCAATTATAAAGATATTTTCAGGTGTAATTTTGCAAATAGACAAAGTCAACCACATACCTGCAAGTTCATCTATAACAATCTCTTTTCCATCATGTACACCAACTTCAGCCTCATATTTATCAATCTCTTTTGCAGCAATCACAGAGATTAAAATAGCTAATAAAAACAAAGTAGACTCATCAATTACGTACAATAAAGCAACACCTAAAATCAAAGCAACAAAACTTCCAACTGTTCCAGGAGCTTTTGGACTAAGTCCACTATAAAATAGTGTTAAAAAAAATTTTCTCAATAATTTATCCTACTTCTTTTTTTCAATACCAAGTTTTTTTCTTTTTTCCCAAAGAGATTTTCTTGATATACCTAACTTTTTACTTAGTTCTGTATCTGGGTATTTACTTTGAAATGATAATACCATCATTTTCACATAATCATTGATTGTCATAATATTATTACTCATAACCATCATATCATTTTTTTGAAATTCAACTCTGGTATAAGGGAAATCTTCCTCTTTTTCTAATGAAACTAAGATACATTTTTTATCTTCAATATATTTTATTAAATTCTCTTTTGCACTTTTTTTCAAACTATGAAAATCTGTTAAATAAAGAATCCCATTAAATTTTTCATTTACTTGTTTTTGCCAATAATCTGAACTTAAAGATATAAATCTCATTGGCAAATTTAATTTTCTTGAAAGTTCAAAAGAGAGTTTATCTGCACTTATTTGTGAATTTGTTTCTATAAGAATTGGAAATGTTGTAGGTAAGATACAACCACTTGTATCTACATCACTAAATTGAAAATCTAAGTACTCTCTTAAAGTTTGTAACTCTTTTCTAAGTGATTTACACTCCCTATAATGATAGATTTTTCTAACTAGTTCATCCATAATAAATGGCTTCATTATGTAATCTTTTGCACCCTCTTTGATTGGATCAGTAACAGTTTCATCAGAAATATATGATACTAAAAGAAGGATAATTGAATCACTATATCTTCTAATAATTGTTTTACATAAAGCAGCAGGCAAAGAAGTTGACAAAAGTATAATATCATAATCTTTTGTTAGATTATCAATATTTGGTGATTCCACAAAATCACAATTATGTCCATCATCAAGTAATCTTGATACCACCTTTTGCGCTAAATAAATTTCACTTTCAATAATCAATATATTCATCTATTAGTCCAATCATAATATTTTAAAGTTGCTGTACTTTGTACAGCTACTCCTTCTTTTCTACCTACAAACCCTAATTTTTCTGCTGTTGTTGCTTTTATATTTACAAACTGTTTTTCTATATTCAATAATTTAGATATAGTATTTTTTATCTGAATTTTATATGGATTAATCTTTGGTTGTTGAGCTATAATTGTAACATCTATATTTACTATTTCATAACCTACATTGTATATAAATGTAACAATATTATTTAACAAAAGTTTAGAATCTACACCCTTATATTTTTCATCAGTATCAGGGAAAAACTCACCTATATCTCCTGCTCCTGCAGCACCTAAAAGCGCATCAATAACAGAATGAATTAAAACATCACCATCACTATGTGCTTTAAATCCATAATCTATGCCTTCTATTTTTACTCCACCAAGATACATTTGTTTGTTTTCTTCAAAAGGATGTATATCAAAACCTGTGCCATTAAAACAACAATTATTTGGTGCATTGAGACAGTCAAGAGAGGTTAAATCATCTCCAAAAGTAAGTTTTTTACTTTTGATACTACCTTTTATATATTTGATAGTTCCACCAATACTCTTAATAGCACTACTATCATCAGTAAATTCAACATCAGTGTTTAATGCATTTTTCAAAACCTCAGTATTTGATAATTGTGGAGTTTGAATGAGTTTTACTTCATCCCTATTGATAGTATCTTCTTTAAAAACTACAGTATCACTAACGCTTAATACTGGGACAATACAATCAGCTTGAGTTTTATTTTCTATTAAGTCCAATATTATATTTTCTGGGATACATGCTCTTGCCACATCTGTTACCATAACATAATCTGTTGTTACATTATGTAAACCATTTGATAGTGATTCTTGTCTAGTATCTCCCCCCTCAACAAAATCTACATCATCTGCAAAGTTTTTCATATAAGATATCTCATCTTTATGTGAAACAATGATAATTTTTTGAAAAGAAGTCAGGTTTTTGAACCTATTTGTAACATATAGCCATAACGGTTGATGATCTATTCGAAGCCACTGTTTCTTTGCTTGAAGTTCGAATCTAGTTGAGTTACCAGCACATAGTATTATCAATGTAACATTAGACACTAATTCCCTTTGAGTAAAAAAGTTACATTATTATACTTAAATGTAACTTATGAAATCTTAAAGATCATTTTCTATTTTAAATTTAATTGAATCAATAGCTTGTTTAAGTATTTTTGTATCGAAACCATATTCTGACGCTTTATTCATAGCTCTTTGAATATTGTAATCTGATAATGGAGATCTAATATCACTCAATATCTTGATAATCTCTAATATTTGAGCATTTTCAACATAATCTTTTGGGCAGTTTTCTAAGTCTTCCACAAAAGCAAGTGAAAAAATAAGATTATGGCTTAAATTCCAGTGTTTAAAAATATTAGCTGTAATTCTTGCACATGAATAACCCATATATTCTTTTTCTACTTTAGAAGTATTTTTTGTAATCTCTAGCTGATTTAAGAACTCTTCCTCTTTTTTAGACTCTAAAATTACCTCAGCAATAACAAACTTACCAGTCTCTTGTAAAAATGCTGGTAATAATAAATCCTCTTTTAAATCAAAAGATATTTTTGCAACCCACGTATTGATTAAATTTGAAGCTAAATTTGCAGAAAACAAGAAATCATCGGTACCTACACCATATGGTGATAGATTTGTTTTTATTAGATTTTGAATAACTGAACCTAATGCAATAGAAATAGTAAAATTAACACCTAGTAAAGATATAGCACGACTTGGAGTTTCTACTTGACTTACAAAGCCAAACATCGCTGAATTTGCTACCCTTAAAACTGTTGTGATAATAAGTGGATCTTTTTCTATGATTTTTAGAAGATCTAAAGGTTCCTTATCAGACATTTTTCTAAACTCTTCAAGTTCTAGTACAGAGTTTGGTAAAGGTGGCAATGAATCAATTTTATCAATTATTAGTTCTTTCATTTTCTAAAATCCTATTATTCTTGTTTTGACATCAATATAATATCAATTAATTGTTTATATTCATCTGTATTGATTTGTAATAATTTTATTTTTTCATCAAGTACGTTATATTGTTTATTATTATTTAAATACTTATTACTACTTAAAAATTCCTCTATCAAGCACTTTTCTATAGATTGAACAGATTCAAAATTAGCATTTTTATTTAATTCAGAAATCTTTTTATAAAATTTAAAAATTTCTATAAATTTTTGATTATCAAAAAAAGTAATATTTTTAAAATCGATTTTTAGCATATAAATTAATTTTAATAATAAAAATGCAACATTATTCATAAATATCATATATTCACTTTTTTCATCAACAAACTCTTTATTACCAAATTCAGATAAAGAAGAGAGTTCAAAACCATGATATTGTTTTTCTAAAGACAAAAAATAATAATCCAAAATATATTCTATATCTTTATCTTGGAATTCTTTATACTCTAAATGTGAAAAATAATATAATTGTTCCCCAATTAAATTATTTAAAATTTTTATATATTTATCATCTAATGGTATAAAAAATTTAATCAAATTATTTGATTCTTTTAAAATCTGCAAAAAAGTATAGATATAATCTCTTTTTTCTTTATTGATAGAAAATACTAAACACAATTCAGTAAATACTTTTACTACTATAGTATAACATTTAAAAAACCATTCAAAAATACATTTATCATTTTCATGATGGTTTTTTAAATTATCTTCATAAAATCTAAATATTTTTGAAATTTCATCTAGATTATATTGATTATTATCATATATCAAAAAAAATTCTTCAAAAGTTAGTTTATCCAATATAACTAAAAGATTCTCTTCGGTATGATTTTCACCATACAAAAGATTATTTAAGTCTTTTTTCACCTCTTCGTAAACTGCTTCTATTTTTTTACAGCTATCCATAAAAAACCTATTGTTAAAATAATTTATTATATAGAAATGAAACTTATATACTTAATAAATTAAAATTAACTATGATAATTAAGTTTATATAAACTAAATTTGATATAATCAACGAAAAATATTAAATAGGGATAATAAATGAGAGATTGGCTAGACAATCATAGAGACGATAAAGTAAGAACTCAAATGTATTACGCAAAACAGGGAATAATCACTCCTGACATGGAGTATGTTGCAAAAGTTGAAAAAATAGACCCTGAGTTAGTAAGAAGTGAAATTGCAAGAGGAAGATTAATAATCCCAGCAAATGTAAACCATAAACATCTTAATCCTATGGCAATAGGGATTGCAAGTTCATGTAAAATCAATGCAAATATTGGTTCATCATCACTTGCATCTGATATACAAGGTGAGATTGAAAAAGTTGATGTATCTTTAAAATATGGTGCAGATACAATTATGGATTTAAGTACAGGTGGAGACTTAGATGCTATTAGAAGTGCAGTAATTGAACACTCTACAGTTCCAATTGGAACAGTTCCAATGTATCAAATTTTACATGACTGTAAAGATAAAATTGAGGATTTAACAATTGAAAGTATGCTTGCTGTTTTAGAAAAACAAGCTCAACAAGGTGTATCTTATTTTACTATTCATGCTGGATTTTTACTAAGATTTATGCCACATGTTGCAAAAAGAAAAATGGGAATAGTTTCAAGAGGTGGTTCACTTATGGCTGCATGGATGATGCACTATCACAAAGAGAATCCATTTTATGATGCATATGATGATATTTTAGATATTTGTAGAAGATATGACGTATCTTTATCTTTAGGGGATAGTTTAAGACCTGGATGTTTAGCAGATGCATCAGATGAAGCACAACTATCAGAATTAAAAGTTTTAGGTGAATTAACACTTAGAGCTTGGGAAAAAGATGTTCAAGTTATGATAGAAGGTCCTGGTCATGTGCCTTTAAATCAAATTGAAAGAAATATGAAACTAGAAAAAGAATATTGTCATGAAGCACCTTTTTATATCTTAGGACCTCTTACAACTGATATTGCTGCTGGATATGATCATATCTCTTCTGCAATTGGAGCAGCTGTTGGTGGATGGCATGGAGCTTCAATGCTTTGTTATGTTACACCAAAAGAGCACTTAGGTTTACCAAATGCAAATGATGTAAGAGAAGGTATTATTGCATATAAAATTGCAGCACATTCAGCAGATATAGCAAGAGGAAGAAAAGGTGCAAGAGATATTGATGATGAGATGAGTGATGCAAGATACGCTTTTGACTGGAATAAACAATTTGAACTTTGTTTAGACCCAGATAGAGCAAGAGAATATCATGATGAAACTCTTCCTCAAGATGTGTTTAAAGAAGCTGAATTTTGTTCTATGTGTGGACCAAAATTTTGTTCATATAAAATCACTCAAAAAATTGTAGATGAACATGGTTCAGAAATGGTTGAAGTAGGATAATTTCATCTTAATTAAAAAAAGGTCAAGTTTTTTGCTTGACCTTTTTTTATTAGAATATACAATTAAGACAAAAATTATCCTATTTTAATTATAATTGCGAAAATTTAATTTATTTAAGGAAAAAAGATGGCAAACATAGCTGATATCAAAAATGAATTAGCAAAAGTTCTTTATCCTGGATTTCAAAAATCTATCGTAGATTTTGGATTTGTAAAGGATATTGAGATTACCTCTGATAATAGTTGTACACTATTTTTAGAAATTACATCTAGTGCACCTGAGGTTGAAGAGACTCTAAGAAAAGAGATTAATGAAACTTTAGGGAAAATAGCAGTTACTGCTACTATAAATGTGAAAAAACCTGAAGCACCAAAACAACAAAGTAATAGCGTAAGTGGTAGTAATATTGCACCACAAATTAAAAACTTTGTTATGGTAAGTTCAGGAAAAGGTGGAGTTGGAAAATCAACTACAACTGTTAACTTAGCAATAGCAGCTGCTATGCAAGGTAAAAAAGTTGGTATCTTAGATGCTGATATTTATGGTCCAAATATCCCTAGAATGATGGGATTACTTGGTCAAGAAGTAGAAATAGTAGGAAACAAAGCAAAACCATTTAACGCTTATGGTGTTGATGTAATGTCTATGGGTTCATTAATGGAAGAGGGTCAAGCACTTATTTGGAGAGGTGCTATGATTATGAAAGCTATTCAACAACTTCTAAGAGACATTTTATGGGAAGATTTAGATATATTATTTATTGATATGCCTCCTGGAACTGGTGATGCTCAATTAACTTTAGCTCAAAGTGTTCCTGTAACATGTGGTGTAAATGTTACTACACCTCAACATGTAGCATTAGATGATAGTAGAAGAAGTTTAGATATGTTTAAAAAACTTCATATTCCTATTGGTGGAATTGTTGAAAATATGAGTGGATTTATTTGTCCTGAATGTAACACAGAATCTGATATATTTGGAATGGGTACATGTGAAGAGTTAGCAAAACAATATGAAACTCAAGTTTTAGGTAATCTTCCAATTGAACCTGCAATTAGAGAGGGTGGAGATGCTGGTAAACCAATAGTTTATTTCAATCCTGAGTCAGTTTCTGCAAAAAGATATATGGAAGCTGCTTCTAAATTAATTGCTTATGTTGATGAAGTAAGTGATAAAGCTTCAAATGAGGCAATTCAGCCAAATACACCTCCTGGCGTATCTGCTTGTTCAACAGCAGGTGCTGCTTCAACACAACAATCTTCACATAATAGTGATGGTTGTGGTTGTGGACACTAAATAAAAAGAGGAAATCCTCTTTTTATTTTTTACCAAGCTCTACTTTTTGAGCTTTAACTTCATTTTTTCCTATAAACTCTTTTTCATCAGCTTTTTTTACAATAAGTTTAGCAATTGTATCTGTCGTAACTGCTATGTCATTAGTTTGTGAAGAAACCATTGCATTTTGTTGGGTTTGTTGATCAAGCTGGTTTACTGCATCATTGATTTGTTCGATACCTTGAAGCTGTTCTTTACTTGACATCTCTACATCTGAAATTAGATTAATTGTTAATTGAATATTCTCATTTAACTCTTTATACCCCTCAATCATATTTCCAGCTATATTTTTACCTTCATTTGCTTTTAGTGTTGCATTTTCAACTAAGGCTTTAATCTCTCTTGCTGCTTCTGCTGAACGAGAAGCTAGATTTCTCACTTCTTGTGCAACTACTGCAAAACCTTTCCCTGCTTCTCCAGCAGTTGCTGCTTCTACAGCTGCATTTAGTGAAAGGATATTTGTTTGAAACGCAATCTGATCTATTACCCCAATTGCTTCATTTATAGATTTTACTTGTTCATTTATCTCATCCATTGCAACAGTTGTTTGATTTGCAAGTTTCTCACCATGATTTGCAGAAGATGTAACATTGTTTGAGTAATCAGACATCTTCGCAACATTTTGAGTATTATTTCTAATATTTGATGTTATCTGTTCTAAAGCTGCTGCTGTCTCTTCTAAAGAAGCTGCTGCTTCATTTGAGCTTTGATTTAATTTATCAACATTTGATAATAAAATATTTGAACTCTCATCCAAGGTTAATCCATTTGATTTATTCTCTACTAACATATCATTTACTACATTAGCAAGATTATTTAAACCTTTTGCAACTTCTCCTAAATCATTTCCAGATATTCTATAAGAAAAATTTAAGTCTTGAAAAAATGATAAAGCCTCTGAGAGTTTATTTAAATCACCATCTACTTTAGTAGATACAACTTCAAATAACTCATTTACACCATTTTTAAGCTCTTCAATTCCTTCGTTTGAAGTTGTTTCTTTTATAGTTTGTTTCATAATTCCTGTTTTTGCTAAATCAACAGCTTTTTTAACAGAGTCAACAACTTTTTTTGTATCTGTAATATCTTGAGCAAATTTAACTACTCTAGTTACTTTTCCACTTTTGTTTTTTACAGGTGTATACGAAGCTTGAATCCAAATAGAACTACCATCTTTTCTAATTCTTTCAAACTCATTTATTTGAGATATTCCTTTACCTAATTGTTCCCAAAACTCTACATATTCTTTTGTTGTTATATATATTTTATTACAAAATATTCTATGATGTTTTCCAACTACTTCATCTAGTCTATAACCTAACGCATTTAAAAAATTATTATTTGCATGTAGTATTGTACCATCAGGGTTAAATGATATAATTGCAAAGTTTTCTTCCATTGCATTTAATCTTCCCTCTTCTTCTTTTGTTTTTCCAAAATTAAACATAAGATTACTCCTTTATCGTAGGATATTTTCCAAGTATAAAAGAAATTATATATTTAAATAGTCAAGAAGTAGTCAAGATTTTATAGCCAACACCATAAATGTTATGAATAAGTTCTCTAGGTGTTTTTTTTCTAAGGTTTGTAATCATTGTTTTTAAAGTTTGTTTAGTGGGTAGCTCATAGTCATCCCATACCTCATAAAGGATATCATCATAAGTTATTACTTTACCAAGATGGGAAAACATATAGTTTAAGATTTTTCTCTCTTTAGGAGTTAAAGTCACGGCTTCACCTAACTTTATCAATTCTAATGTTTTAAAATTCCATAGATAGTTTCTATCTATCTGTAAAAAATTATTTGAGATTATTTTATACTTCTTTAATTCTTCAAAAGCATTATTTATAGAGTTTATCAACTCCTCTTTATCTATTGGCTTTAAAATATATCTTGTTAGTTTTAAAGAAGAAGCTTTTAGCAGATATTCTAAATCTGTATGAGAGGTTATAAATATAATTTTGGTATTAAAATCCTCTTCTCTAATTTTAGATGCCAGCTCTATACCATTCATAATAGGCATATTTATATCAGATACAATTACTTCAGGTTTATATTTTTTATAAACCTCATAAGCTGTTTTACCATTTTTTGCAATTTTAATATTATAATCTTTTGACAATATTTCAGATATTATCTCTATGTTTATTGATTCATCATCTACGACTAAAATTGTAGACTTTTCCATCTCTTAATCCTTAACAATATTTTGTTTTATCTCATTTAAATAATTATTAAGTTCCTTATACTCATAATTTGAAAAACTTATTTCAATTTTTTCCAAAACTATTTTATCCACTTTATTTTTTAATAAATTGAGTAATTGTTCAACTCTTGATGTTTTTATAAAACTATCTTCATCTATATCTTTTATTATCTCATCTATTATCTTTAGAGTATCTTTAATATTAAAATTTTCTTTATGCTTAGTATTAGTTATATTGTTTTTCTTTATAGATTCTAAGATTTTTCTCATCTGTATTTTTAATTTAACTACCAATTGTTCTTTAAAAGATAAAAGTTTAGTATTCTCAATACTAACACATATATCATATACTTTCAATGCTTGTATATTTCCACTAACCCCTTTTAATTTATGTAGGTATGTTTTAAACTCTTCACTGTCTAATTTTAATCTATCAAGTTTCGATTCTATATCATAATAGTTTCTATAATATTTTTTTACTAATGATATTGCTTGTTCGAAATCAAAAGAGAGTGTATTCATCAATCTATCAAAATCTATACCATAAATATTAGTATTTTCATTCACTTTTTTATCTTCTATATCCAGATATTTTACCTCAAAGTATTTTGATATCATATTTTCCAACTCTTCTCTTATAATAGGTTTAGATAGATGTTCATTCATACCAACTTTTTTAGTCTGATCTTTGTCATCTTGCATTACTGCGGCACTTAATGCAACAATTAGTATCGAATCATTAAAAGTTCTAATCTCCTTTGTTGCCTCAAATCCATCTAAATTTGGCATTTGCAAATCCATAAATATAATATCATATTGATTATTTCTTGCCATTGTAATAGCTTCCAAGCCATCATTTGCTATTTGTATAAAAAAACCTATTTTTTCTAAAACTGCTTTTGCAACTATTTGATTTGTTTCATTGTCTTCAACTAATAAAGCTCTTTTTTTATCTTTTAAAATCAAATATTTACTTTCATTTTCATATTTTAAAACTTTTTTTGTATCAAATATAGTATTAAAAATAGAAGAAGGTGTAAAAGGTTTTTCAAGGATTTTATTAATTTTTATATTTTTAAGTAAAGAAATATTTTTTCTATCATAACTATTTGCCAATATTATATGTTCTATATCAATATTTTTTTCTTCTAAATTTTCTATTAACTCCATCCCTGACATAATAGGCATTTCCCAATCTATTAAAATTAAATCAAAATTCTCTTTTTCTATTAATAATAAAGCTTTATTTGCATCTTCTGCAATTGTTGCTTGAATTCCCCAAGAGCTTAATATATCAAATATATAGTCTCTTTCTATCTTATTATCGTTGACTATTAAAAACTTTTTTTCCAAAGGCTTTATAGTTTTATTGTATTTGTTATTTATTTCTAAATATTTAAAGCTCAGTTCAAAATAAAACTTACTTCCTTTATTTTCTTCACTTTCTAGCCAAATTTTACCTTTCATCAATTTAACTATTTGTTTACTAATAACTAAGCCTAATCCTGAACCACCATATCTTCTTTCATTTGAACTATCAAGTTGTTCAAATGATTTAAAAAGCTTTTTTTGATTTGCTTTACTAATACCTATACCTGAATCTTCAACACAAAACCTTAAAGTTACATTGTGTTTTGTTAACTGAGTTAATTCAACCTTTATTGCAATATATCCATCATATGTAAATTTTATTGCATTTCCAACGAGATTATTTAAAACCTGTGTCAATCTTAGCGAATCTCCTAGCAATATTTGTGGAATATCTTTTTGTATAACAAAAGTCAATTCTAAGTGTTTTTCATAAGCTTCATATCCAAATAGATTTGAGATATTTTTAAATATATCTTCAATATTAAATTCTTGATTTATGATATCTAACTTTCCTGCTTCTATTTTTGAGTAATCTAAAATATCATTAATAATATTTAATAAAGCATTTGAAGAATATTTTGCTTTTTTCAAGTAATCTTTTTGGATTTCATCTAAAGGCATATCTAAAACTAAATTTATTAAACCTATTATTCCATTTAGAGGTGTTCTTATCTCATGAGACATATTAGCCAAAAATTCTGATTTTGATTTATTTGCTTTTTCTGCATTTGATTTTGCAACCATTGCTTCTTCAAAAAGTCTAATATTTTCAGATATATCTCTAGAAGAAGCATAGATTAGTTCATCTCCTCCAATTTCAATAAGTTTTGCATTTATTTGTACTGGGATTACTGAACCATCTTTTCTTTTATGTCTAGTATTAAAGATTTTCCCATCTTTAGCAATACTAAGAAGATAATTTTTATTATTGGTTAATACATTTATATCCCATTGTTTAAGCTCCAAATTGATTACTTCATCATATGTATAGCCTAACATATTAGCAAAAGATAAACTGGCTTCTATAAGTTTGCCATCCCTATTCATAATATGTAAACCATCGGTTGCCGAACTTAATAGATACTCATACTTTATTTTTTGATTTATTATTTCATTTTGAATCTTTTCTTTTTGAGTCAAATCTATTCCTATAGTTGCTATATAATCCATTTTTCCATCAGGTTTAAT
Source organism: Halarcobacter sp. (assembly GCA_050296315.1). GTDB lineage: Bacteria > Campylobacterota > Campylobacteria > Campylobacterales > Arcobacteraceae > Halarcobacter. Next base: position 6,310 of record JBNKRE010000006.1, on the reverse strand, counting down.
AACCAAAGTATTTGACCACTCAAACATTCTTTCTTCACCTGCAATTGATATCCAACTATTTTTGTACTGATTTACTATCTCACCTTGATTTGCTTTCACTATAATATCAACTACATTATCTCTCATCTCTTTTGGTAAAAATTTTGTCCAGAAATATGGTTGGCTTGATATTTCTTCTTGGGTATAACCTGTAAACTGCTGAGCATATTTATTGACTTTTATCATTCTTCCATCACTATTAATTACAGCAATAATTGCATTTGCATTATCGATTATAGTTGATAAAAAGTCTTTCTCTTTTAAAATTTGATTTTCTAATTTTTTTTCTTTTGTAATATCTCGTACAGCGGCATACACATAATCTTCATTTGATATTTCAATTATTGTTGCTGTTATTCCAGTTATAAAAGTAGTATTATCTTTTCTTGTATGTTTTCTTTGAATATATACAGGTTCATTTGATAATTGTGCTATTAATCTATGGTATTCATCTTTGCTAATATCTTTATCCCAATCAAATACGTTAAGAGTTTCCATCTCCTCAATACTATAACCAAGCATTTTTCTTGCATTATCACTAAAATGTATAAGATTTCCATTTTTATCTAAAATAAAAATGCCATCTGAGGATAGTTCCATTAGAGTTTGATATTTGTTTTTTTCTTTATTTATTCTCTCTTCATTATCTTGTAAAATTTTATTACGATATAGAATAAAAACAATAATAATAAGTGCAAATGAAAAAATCCAATAAGCTAAAGTATAATCTAGTTTTTCTATACTTTTTTGATACAACCATCTATTTATAATCTCTTGTTTTTTCTTTTTATCCATATTATCAATAAGTTTATTTAAAATAGTTACTAATTGACTATTTTGTTTATTGACAATAAAACGAACATCAATATTAAACTTAGTAGTACCAGAAATTTTTAAGTTAGTATAAGAGAGCCTATTTAACTCATAGTTGATTACAGGCAAGATATCTGCTGCTGCAAAAACTTTCTCATTTGCAAGTAAGTCTAATGCCTCTCTAATATTTTTTACTGCAACAAATTTTATCTTTGGATAATGCTTTTGTAAAAGTTTATGGGCAGAATACTTATCTCCAACAGCTACAGTTTTCCCTTCTAGCTCACTTATATCTATTAAAAACTTCTCTTTAATATTTGTCACAATTGCCAAGGGAAATGATGCATAGGGTTTAGTAAATGAAGAATACTCTTCTTTATCATTTGTTTTTGAAGATGCTATTATAATTCCATAAGGATCTTTTTTAAAAACTTTTAATATTTTAGTAAAACTTTCTATATTTATATAATTATATTTGATATTTGAGTTTTTTGTTATTTCATCCCACATATCTATGGAGATACCTTTTATAATATCATTTTCTGCAAAACTAAAAGGTGGCCACCCTTTTTTATTATAATAGATATTGAAAACTTTATCTTTTAAATATTTTTTTTCTTTTTCATCTATTTGCGCCTTGGTTTCTACAAGTTTTAAATCCTCTGAAAATAGATTTATAGTAAATAATATAGATAAAACAATTAAAAAATTTTTCATGATAGTGGATAAATCTCTTTTTATATAATCTTTTCTATTTTACTTAAATATATCTTATATAACTAAAAATTGTTTTCTTAAAATATTTTTTATCAAGAATTATTTTTTAATATTATAATTATATTTTATCATTTATTCATAAGATATACTTATTATATTTTATATGTAAATTAAGTATAGAAGTTTTATAATTAGATATATTAACATAAGGGGGAAGTTATGTTTTTAAAAGAGATTTTCATCTTTTTAGGTGTGGGTTTACTTATTTTTATGGGACTTAGTTTTGTGGTAAAATACTTTATTAGAAACAAAGAGTAAGAGGATTTATTCCTCTACTCTTGAATTTTTTTCTTCTATTCCTGATAATCCAAATCGTCTTGCCAACTCTTGTTTTACTCTATCTGGATGAATATTTTTACTTGCTAATGCAACCATCATATGATATACGATATCTGCTGCTTCATAGATAATCTCTTCTTCATCATTGTCTTTAACAGCAAAAGTAAACTCACCTGCTTCTTCAACAATCTTTTTAAGCATAGAGTTTTCTTTCCCTTGTAATAACTTAGCCGTATAAGATTTTTGAGGATCATCATTTTTTCTAGATTCTATTACATGGTATAAATTATCTATTACCCCATAAGAAGCATTAACATCTACTTCAACTGAACTTTCTACCTCATTTGTTTCCAAGTTAGTAAAAAAGCAAGATTTTCTTCCTGTATGACAAGCTACTCCTATTTGTTCTACTTTTAATAAAAGTGTATCATTATCACAATCTACATATATTGATTTTACATGTTGTAAGTGTCCTGAGGTTTCACCTTTTTTCCAAATTCTTTTTTTACTTCTAGAAAAATAGTGTGCTTGTTTTGTTTTTTGAGTTAGGTCTAATGCTTGCTTATCCATATAAGCTAACATCAAAACTTCATTTGTATTAAAATCTTGTGTTATTACAGGAACAAGACCATACATCTTTTCCCAATCTATTTGTGTATCAATATTTTCCATATTTTGCCTTAAAATTTTGTTCCAACATTAACTTTTACTTTATCAATTGGTTGTTGTAAATTATCTTTATTTATCCCAACTTCTGTATCAACTTCCAATTTTTCTTTCTTTTTTACTTTTTGAGAAAGTTCAATATTAGGATTTTTTTCATAGGGTTGTTCTTTTTCATAATCTTGTTTTGTTTTTAACTGCGTATCTTTTGGTAAATCAACTTTAAGATTTTTATCTGTCAAATCAATAGTTTGAGAAAATATAAGAGTTTGAAAAAATAAGATTATCAATAATAGTTTCAGCATCTTAACATAGCCTAATAAAGGTGAGAAAACTCACCTTTATTTAGTATTTATTGCACTATCTCTAGTCTTGTCTTTTGTATCAACCCAAATATTTGGAGTAGATCCACCAGGAGTTAGGAAAATTTTAGCATCTTTATTTTCTTTAAGTGCTTCATTAAATTTACCTTGAACTTGAATTTGTTGCATTTGAAGTAATTTTGGTGTTAAAGAGTTTGCAATCTCTTTATTTGCAGCAGCTTGTGCTTTTGCTTCTATAGTTACAGCATCTGCTCTACCCTGAGCTTCAATTCTATTTTTGTCAGCTTCCCCTTTTGCTAATGCAGCTTTTTTCTCAGCTTCTTGTTTAGCTCTTTGAACCTCATATCTAACTCTTTCTGCTTCTTGGTTAGCTATTTGAACTCTTTCAATCTGATCTTTAATTTTTGGTGGTAACACTATCTCTCTTAATTGAACAGATTCAATAGAAACAGGTTTACCTTCTAGTGATTCAATTTGTGTTCTAATACCATTTTCAATTTTTGTAGCAATCTCATTTCTTCTTGTTGGTAATTCTTCTGCATTAAACCCACCAACAACATTTCTAACAATATTTCTAACAACTGGATTAACTATTTTATCTTCCCATGCTGGTCCCCATGTTGCAATAGTTGCAGGAGCTCCATCTGCTGTAAGTCTGTACTGAACTGTAAGTTCAATAGAAACTGGTAATCCTCTTGCATCAAGAATATTAATAGCTGGATTGCTTCTAATACTTTGATCAAATCCATTACTAGTTTCAACAGAAGCATAGTTCATAAGTCTTACTTTTGTATCAACAATTGTAACTTTTTGATATCCAGGAATTATGAAGTGAAAACCTGGTCTTAAAGGAGTTTCTTCATATTTACCTAATGTTTGTTTAATCCCCACATTACCTGACTCGATTGTCATAAATGGTTTAGTAAGAAATAAAACTGCAATAACTATAATAATTACATATAAAAATCCTGCTTTTTTACCAAAATTCTTAAAAAACTCTGGTGGTTCAAAAGGTGGTTGATAGTTTCCACCTCCTCCATTTGAATTACCGCTATTTTTATTTTGTTGTTGTCTATTTTTAAAATAGTCGTTATCAATTGGCATTAATTATCCCTTTTTAGTTTACGTATGTTAAGAATTTCTGATATTTCTCATTCTTACCTTGAACTACATCGAAATAGGCTTTTTGTAGTTGCTCTGTTATTGGTCCTCTTTCACCAGCACCAATAATTCTACAATCAACTTCTCTAATAGGAGTTACTTCAACAGCAGTTCCTGTAAAGAAAGCTTCATCAGCTATATAAATCTCTTCTCTTGTAATTCTTCTTCTTGTTACTCTATAACCCAAATCCTCAGCTATATCTATAACTGTTGCTTGAGTAATAGATTCTAAAGAGTTGTCATTTGGTGGAGTTATAATTTCACCATTTCTAACTATAAAGAAACAAGCACCACTAGCTTCTGCTATATAACCTTGGTCATCTCTTAATAAAGCTTCATCATAACCAGCTTCTACTGCTTCAAATTTTGCCATTTGAGAGTTTAAGTAGTTTGCAACTGCTTTTGCTTTTCCCATACCTGAGGTATTTGGAGTTCTTGTCATAGATGAGATTTTTACTCTAACACCTTTTTTCATTCCCTCTTCACCTAAGTATGCTCCCCATTCCCAAGCAGAAATAGATACTTGTGCTGGTGCATCTTTATGATAAAGTCCCATAACTCCATAACCTAAATATACCAATGGTCTAATGTATGCACCTTCAAATAACTCATTTTTTTGTAATAACTCTATTTGTGCATCATTTAATTCTTCTGCTGAAAAAGGCACATCAATAAGTGTCATTTTTGCTGAATTTATCAATCTTTTCGTATGTTCTTGAAGTTTAAATATAGCACATCTTCCATCATGTGTTTTATATGCTTTGGTTCCTTCAATTGCACCATTTCCATAGTGTAAAGTGTGGCTTAATACATGAACTTTTGCATCATGCCAATCAACAAATTTCCCATCCATCCAGATGTATTTTGCTTCTGTCATCTTAAATATCCTACGATAAAATTTTTAGCTAATATGTTAGCCAAACAATTATTAAAGTAAAGTGAGATAAAAATAATAGATTAAATTTAAATTAGTTTATAAAATAAACTTATAAATGCTATGTTTATATTACTTTTTTTTGTTACAATTTTTTAAATTAAAAAGAGGAATTAAAAGTATGAGTCAAAAAGAGTTTTGGAATTCAAAATTTTCTAGAGAAGGTTTTTTATATGGAACTAAACCAAATTCTTTTATCAAATCTTGTGAAGGTAATTTTAAAAAATCTCAAAGATTTTTATGTTTAGGTGAAGGTGAAGGAAGAAATGCAATATATTTTGCAAAAAAAGGTTTTGAAGTTGTTGCTTTGGATGCTTCTGATATAGGTCTTAATAAACTTGAACTTTTAGCAAATGAAAATAATCTAAAAATCAAAACCAGATGTATAGACTTAAATGAATGGGAACCAAGTAAAAAGTATGGAACTATAATAGCCTCATTTTTACATATCTATCAAAGTGACAGAAATACATTATTTAATAAAATTAAATCATGTCTAAAAGATAATGGTTTTTTTGTAGGTGAATTTTTTTCAAAAAATCAGATAAATTATACAAGTGGTGGTCCAAAAGATTTAGATTTGCTTTATAGTACTGAAGATTTTATTAACAATTTTGACTCTTGCATTAAACATAAGATTGTAGAAGTTGAAACAATCCTTGATGAAGGAAATGGTCATCAAGGGAAAGCTAGTGTTATAAGGGTTATAATACAAAAAAACTAATCTATTATAACCCTCCTTTATATTTTAATCTTTCTGGAATATCATCTGCTTTTAATTGTTCTTCATACCCTTTTTTTATTGTTTCATCATCTATTTTCCATTTAGTTTTAAAAAATCTTATTATTTTTTCTTTGGGGTATCTCTTATCTGCTAGGGCTATATAATATTTTACTGCTTTTTTATTATCTTTGAAATATTCGTAATTTAATATAGATAGAGATTGTAATGCTTTTAAATTCTCTTTTTTTATTGCTTTTTTGTACCAAATTTCTGCTTTTTTATACTCTTTTAAATCTTCATATAAATATGCTAAATTATATGCTGCTTCTTTATCATTCAGTTCATATGCTTTTTTATAAAAGAATATTGCTTTATCATATTCTTTTACCTTTTTATATAATAAAGCAAGATTAAATAGAGTATCTGAATAAATTTTTATCGATAATGCTTTTTTAAACCAATATTCTGCTTCTTTATAATCTTTTATTATTTTTCCATAAATATATCCAATATTATAAGCAGCTGCATCATCTTCATCTGCATGTTTATACCACTCTTTAGCTCTTGATTCTATATCTAGTCTTGAATCATATGGTG
>JBNKRE010000005.1:552-371210 GCA_050296315.1 Halarcobacter sp. | reverse complement strand
ATTATGTTGTGTTATTGTGAAACTATTATCAATATATTTGGGTGTAAATAAACTTTTACTGTACGTCTTGGCTTTATCGACTTTCTTTTGTGAAAAAGAAAGTAGCAAAAAAATCACCCACAGGGTTTCGAAGGCGGAAGCTTCCCTCGCTTATTATTCATCCCTTTTGAGTACCTAAAAACTTGTTCTTGTGCTTGCACTCTCTGTGAGAAAATGTGAGTTAGTCACATTTCTTAACGCTTGTATAATAAAAATAACACTCAGCTTATCAAATGAGGGGAATATGAAGAGTTTAAGGAGTATTATAATCAATTAAAAAACTAATTAAATTCAAGAAACCTAGTACTTTATTAACTATTTAGTCAATTTAATAGAACTCTATTTCATATTGTTTATTTTTCAAATTGTTGAAGTATTTTCTCAAATTCAAGTAGATACCTAGAAAGTTGGTCATCTTTTTAATTATGGTTTCAACAACTTAAGCATTCTTTTTTCTGGAAAACTCATTTTTTTGACAATATCATATGCTGTTCTACCAATTTTATCTTTATGACTTTTGTCTACTCCAAGACTTATTAAATATTTTGCTATTTCATATTTTTCTTGTTTCTTATCATATGGAATTTTTCTTACAGCGTAGTGTAAAGGTGTTTGATTGAAGTTATCTTGAATATTTATATCTTCAAAATAGCTTTTTAAATATTTAATTTGTTCAAGGGTTCCATGCTCTGCAATTGCATGTAAAATAGTTACATTTTCTTTATCCTTATGTAACGGATTAGCTCCTTTATCAATCATACTTTTTAATAGTTTTAAAGTATCTTCATATTTTATACCAGCAAATATATTTTCCCTATTTCTACATACATCGAAAAGAGGTGTTCCCCCGTCACTTCTTTCTAAATTTATGTCTACTCCTCTTTCTAGCCAAAAGTCTATGAACTTAACTTGCCTACATTGTGCAGCGGCATATATAGGTGCTCTATCTTTTAAATATTTTTGTTCATAGTTATATCCTATAGATAAAAGGTAATCAATTTTTTCTATATTTGCATCGTTACATGATGCTTTATATGCAGGGTTACTAAATGTTGTTTTATAATTTAGTTCAGCACCATTATCTAAGAGAAATTTAACAGTATCTAAATCTGCAACTTCAATAGCAAGAAGATACATTTTATTTAGGTCAATTTCTGTATCACCTAAGAGTATGGATTTCATTTTTTTGATATCACTCGAATAAACTGCTTTAGAAAATGCTTTTTTTTCTTTTATACTTTTAGGTGAATCAGTAGGTATATACCATTTGCTAGTACCTTGGAAATTTGTCAATAAGAGAGTTTTATTTTTTTTGACATCTAATCTTGCCAAATACCAAAAACCATCAGCAAAATTTTTATCTGTAATTGCTGTTTCCAACACTATTGCTGTTACTCCTGTTTTATTTTTCTCTTTGCAAATATTAGGATAAGCTTTATTAAGTTTAACACCATTTTTTTCAACAATATTTTTCCAATTTAAGCATGTTTCTTTGGGGTTTTTATAAATCCAAAACTCTCCTTTACTACCAATAAGCATACCATCTAAGTTTTTTAATTTATTTGGGAAATAGCTTTTAAACTTACCTCTTTGATTAATATCAAAACGGGCTTCAAACTTATTTATATATTCTGAGTTTGACCAACTCTTAGCTACTTTGTTTAATATTGGATATGGATTATGGTTAGTGCTATTAAGCAGGTTAATAATTTTATCATTTGATGCAAAGAGTGTTACTGTTGCAAAGAAGTAAGCAAATAAAAACCTCATTATTTATTCCTTTTATATAACTATTTATTAATAATATATTATATATAAATAATATATAAAATAACTTAATAGGAAAGATTTTACTGTTAATAAGTTAATTTAATAGAAAGTTCTTAAACAAGCCAATTTAGTTAAAATATAAAATAATATACGATATTAATATAATCTCTAATGTATTAAGACTTAAGATAACAATTACATATTTTTGATACCATTTTATTCTTGTTGGTGTAATATTCAATTTTCTTAATCTAATTCCAAAAGAGTTTATTTAATCTAAAAGGTGCATGACAACTTTTATTCAAAAAAATTATTTCTGTATTTTTTTCCAAACTGATTTACCAGTTACACAAACTTTGTTGCTTCCTTTTATTTGAATAGTATGAATAAAAGAGTTTTCCTCAACATCTTTATTTGTTAAAGATAAAATAGAATCACCATAATTAGCTTCTGAAATAAAACGTCCATCAATAAAATACAAGTAGTAGTTATCTAATATCTCATCTGGAATTGATTCCATAAGCCATTGTAGATATCTAAGATTATTAACATGTTTATTGGTATCTGTATCATACATATTGACTTTAAACTCTTTTTTGTATTCAACAGAACTAAGAGGTTCAATTTTATTACTTATATCATGTTCTAGAGATATTGTCTCACAAGATGACCATTCTTTTAAAAAATCAGGGTGTATTTTTTTAGGTCTTCTTTTTTTTATATCATAAAATACCCACAAACCTCTGGCTTTACCTATTATATTATAGTTTTTATCATAAATAATATTTTCTCTAAATCCTCTAATAGCATGATATTTTGATATCCATGTTCTTATAATTATTTTTTCTTTATAAAGAGGATAGCGTTTCATTTCCATTGCACCAGCAAGGAGTACCCACCCAAGATTTTCAGACATTAAAGATAGAAGGTCATGCCCAGCATAACGGCAATGTTCAGCGGCAGTTTCTTGAAGTAGAGTCAATATAGAAATAGCCGAAGCTTCACCTAATCTATTCATTTCAAAAAATCTTAATTCAAACTCTTTCTCAAAATAGTTTTCCACAATAATTCCTTTAATAAATGAATATATATTATTTAATCATTATTGTCAAATTAAAAATAAAGGTTTATATTACTAAAGATAGATTTTATCTTATTTTATGATGATAAACTTACATTATTTTATCAAAATTAAATACCGATTTTAATTCTTTTATACTATTTAAGTTCTTCTTATCTGAATCATTAATTTTCTCATAATTAGATTGTGCTTCATATATTAAACGTTTACTAGTATATATAGAAAATTGATAGTTCTTTAGTTCTCCTTCAATTTTATTTTGTAAATCAATATTTTTTTCATCATATCTTTTTAGTGCAAACAAATAATTTGATGTATCAATGACTAAATTGTCAAGCGTCTTTCCTTCACAGACTTGATTGTTTTTTACACTTAAATAAAAAAGTGCATGTTGAAGTTCTTTTTTTGTTGCTTTAATATTTTTTAACATAAATTTATTTATTGAGTTATTGTTTGCTTTATTTGTGCAGTATTTTGTTTTATTTAATGCTATTTCCAGTGATTCTGTATAATTTTTTTTGAATTTTTCTAATATATTTTTAGAGTCAATATCTGAGGCATTTAAGAAGATTGTAAAAATAAAAAAAACATAAATACATTTATTTAAAGTCACAACCATTTTTTATCCCTTTCCAAAATAGATATTCTTTTCCTGATGATTTTATTATTCTTTCAGTAACAATAAAGTTAATTCTTCTTTTTGATATAGGATTAATTGATTTAATCGCTTTTACTAGCCCCTTAAAATCTGTTTGTGATAAACTAAATGCTTTTCCAGCTGTAGTAGATGAAGAAAAAATTAAAAAAATAGTTGCTGCAGGTAAAAACTTTTCTAATTGATTACTTGCATCCAATACATATTTAATCTCTTTTAAATCTGTTTGTGAACCATTACTTAATATTAAACTATCAATTTTTGAACAAACCATATTATTCCTTTAAATACATAATACATTAAATTACTTCAATGAATATTAAAACTTAGATAAAATAATTAAAATTTGTATATAATTTATAAAATAAAAGTTCTATTATTTCATACATTAAAATTGTGAGAAAAATTTATTATCAAAGATAATCAAACTATTTTATAAACCACATTATCCTATAATCTCATATTCAAAAAACAAATTAATTTATAAAAACAAAGAGCAATATGATACAACTAAAAAATCTTTCAAAACATTATGGTGAAAAAACACTTTTTACAGATTTAAATTTTATATTAGGACAAGGTCAAAGAGTAGGGCTTGTTGGTAGAAATGGTACTGGAAAATCTACACTTTTTAAACTAATTTTAGGTGAAGAACATGCCGATGAGGGTGAGATAGCAATTCCAAAAGGGTACAAAATAGGGGCACTTAAACAACATCTTGAGTTTAGTGAAAAAACACTTAGGGATGAAACTGCACTAGCACTGAGTGAAGAGGATAAGTATTCGATTTATAAAGTTGAGAAGATTCTTTTTGGTCTTGGTTTTAGTCATGAAGATTTAGAAAAAGACCCTTTATCTTTTTCTGGTGGATATCAAATACGTATAAATCTTGCAAAACTTTTAATAACTCAACCCAATCTCTTACTTCTAGATGAGCCTACAAACTATTTGGATATTTTATCTCTGCGATGGTTAAAAAACTTCTTAAAAGCTTTTGATGGAGAGGTTATTATAATCACTCACGATAGAGACTTTATGGATAGTGTTTGCACTCATACTATGGGTATCGTAAGACAATCTTTATTTATGATTGAAGGAAATACTCATAAATTTTATGCTCAACTTGAAGCAAATGATGAACATTATGAAAAACAAAAAGAATCTCAAGATAAAAAAAGAAAAGAGTTGGAGGAGTTTATAGCTAAAAACAAAGCAAGAGCTTCTACAGCTGCACAAGCTCAATCAAAAGTAAAACTTCTTGAAAAAATGGATGAGATGGACTCTATTGTTGAAGAGTCTAATTTGAATTTTGATTTTAATTACAAAGATACTTCTACAAAGGTTTTATTAGATGTAAAAAACTTGTCTTTTGGATATACAAAAGATAATATACTTTTCAAAGATATATCTTTTACTCTTAAAAAGGGTGAAACACTAGGGATTATCGGTAAAAATGGTAAGGGTAAATCTACATTGTTAAATACAATTGCAAAAGAACTTACCCCTCTTGGTGGGACTATTGATTATCACGTAAGTACATCTTTTGGGCATTTTGGACAAACAAATATTTCTCATCTTAATCCAAACAATACTATTATGGATGAGATTTATGTAACAAACCCAAAACTTCTTGAATCAACAGTTAGAGGAATTTGTGGTTCTATGATGTTTAGTGGAGATGATGCAAAAAAGAAAATCTCACTTTTATCTGGTGGTGAAAAAAGTAGGGTGATGTTAGGACAAATAATTGCAAAAGATGTTAATCTTTTATTTCTTGATGAGCCTACAAATCACCTTGATATGCAATCTATCGATTCTTTGACAAATGCTATAAAAAACTTTGAGGGTTCTACTATTATAGTAACTCACAGCGAGAAGCTTTTAAGAGATGTTTGTGATAGGTTGATTGTATTTGCAAAAGATGGTGCTGATTATTTTGATGGAACCTATGATGAATTTTTAGAAAAGATTGGTTGGGATGAGGAAGAGATAGAAGAAAAAGTAAAAAAAGAGCCTAAAGTAAATAAAAAAGAGAATAAAAAACTAAGAGCTTCAATTATTCAAGAAAGAAATAAACTAACATCACCATTAAAGAAAACAGTAGAGAAATTAGAAAATCAAATTATACAGATTGAAGATAATATTGAAAAAGAGCAAGCCGAACTTATTCAAGCTTCAAATGCTGGAGATAATAGTAAAATCATTGAGCTTTCACAAATAGTTTTAAAATATGAAAAAGAGGTTGAAGAGTTGTTTGAAGAACTTGAAAAGACTCAATTAGAACTTGATGAAATAACTATTTTATATGATAAAAAACTAGAAGAGATCTAGGGGTAATTAAATATTCTTATGATAGTTATAAAGTTTTTCTAAACTATCAATAAGAGTATTATATCCTACAGGTTTTTGAAGAATATCAAATACCCCAATCTCCTTTAATTTATTTAGTTTATCAACTTCCGTATGTGCTGAGACCACCATAATTTTTTGAGTTTGATTTAAATTTATAATTTTTCTACTAAGTTCTATCCCATCTAATCTTGGCATACTAATATCTGTAATTATTAGATTATATTTTGATTGATTTTGTTGATATATATCAAAAGCATTACATCCATCAAAAGCTACATCAATTTCATTAAAAAAATTTTTTAAAAATTTAAGTAGTTGATTTCTTACATCTTCATTATCTTCAACAAACAATATATTTAAACTTCTTGTAAATTCAATTAATTCTGATAAATTATTATTCATTTTCTTCTCTATCTTCTATTGGTAATTCAATAAAAAATGTTGCACCATTAAATTCATTTTTTGCATATAAATTTCCTTTACAATGGTCATTAATTATTATTTTACTCATATATAGTCCAAGACCTGTACCATTTTTTGTTAATTTTGTTGAGAAATAAGGGTCAAAAATTTTATCAATTATCTCCTCTTTTATCCCTCCACCATTATCATGTAATCTAATAATAGCTAAATTATCATCTTTTTTAAATGTTTCAACTTCTATAACTTTTCTTTCTATATTATTTTCTTTTAATATATCTTCAGCATTTCTAATAATATTTAACAATACTTGTTGAATCTCATTTTGAAAAGAATAAATATTTATGGTTGAATTAAATTTTGTTCTTAATTCTATATCATTTTGAATTAATGAATTTTTAACTAAATCAATTGATTTTAATACTAGTTGTTCTATATTAAAATAGTTTCTTTCTTTGTTATTTTTGAAAAAACTTCTAAAATCATCTATTGTAATAGATAGATGTTCTGAATATTGAGCTATTAGTTTTAGTTCATTCTCAAAAGTATTTGTATCTAAATCTTTTTGTATTAGTATTTTTATAAGTAAATTATTTGTTGTTGCAGATATTGCTGTTAATGGTTGTCTCCATTGGTGTGCTATCATAGAAAGCATCTCTCCCATTTGAGCAAGTCTTGATTTTTCAACCAATTTTTTTGTATTTATTTCATTTTTTTCAATCTCTTTTTTTATTCTATTTTCTAAGGTAGCATTTAGTTTTGCCAATTCATTTTCTAGTTTTTTTCTATCAGTTATATCTCTTAATATAGCATGTATTACATCATTATTATCAATCTCAATTAAAGTTAAAACTATCTCTAAATATTTTTCATCATTTTTTGAATCTACAATAATCCATTCAAATGAACTAAATCCTTTATTAGTAGCTTCTTTTATTTTTTTACCTAATTCATCTTTAGAGGATAGGGTATTTAATTGAAATTGCGGAGAAAGATTATATAATTTTGAATTAAGTAAATCCTCTTTTGAACAATTAAAAATTTTAAGTGCAGATTCATTACAGTTTATAATATAATCATCTTTTATTAATAATACACCATCTGCAGATTTTGTAAATATATTTTCAAAAAGCTTTTTTTGTTTTGAAATCTCTATAGTTTTTTTCTCAATCACTTCTTTTGCTTTTTTTAACTCTTTATTATGTCTATTTAAAATAAATTGTCTATATATAAATATGATTAAAATTAAAATAATAGAAAAAAGAAGTTGCCAAAAATATTTATAATCAAAAATTGAATTTATATTAATAGCAGTCCATTTTTTTGAAATCTCATTAATCTCTTTTTGTGATAAATGTTCAAGAGATTTGTTCAATATAGACAACAGTATTTTATCGGTGTTTTTATTTACTCCCATATAAATTTTATATTCCATATTTGTATATCTAGATATATACAAATCTTGAATAGCATAATTAGACATATAATATGAAGCTATAGGAAGTGGCTGGATTGTATAATAGGCTTTTCCAAAATTTACCAAATCAAAACTTTGTTTGTCACTGTTTGTATAAATAATATTTGGACTATTATTAGAAAATTTTAATAGGTTTTCAATTTGAGATTCTTTTTTTACTGTAACTGCTTTATCTATAATTGATTCAATACTTGAAACTACTGGTTTATCTTTTTTTGTTATTATTGCTAATTTATATTTTAGATATGAATCAGTAAAATCAACATACTCTAAAATATTTTGCATATTTGTTACTGATGAAACTATCTCACAGACATTATTTTTTAGATACTCTTTTAATTGTAACGTTGAGTCTACTTTTATCAATTGAAAGTCTAAAGAAGTGAGTTCTTTTATTTTTTCTAATATATCAATTGATATACCTTTAAACTTATTATTCTCATGATACTCTATAGGTCTTAAATCATTTTTAGTACATACTGTTATAATATTTTTATTGTAAATAAATTGCTTCTCTTCTTCTGAAAATAGTTTTTCTTTATCTTTTTTTTCAAAATTATTTACACCAAACCATTTTCTTTTTAAAGTAAGGAGTTCCTCATCACTTATTGTATTCATTCCTTTTTCAAGAATATCTCTTAAAATAACTTTTTTCTTTGAAGTACCGATTCTAATAAGACTTAGCATTCTATTGTCATATATAAAATTTGTTGGTACAACTCCTGAAATATTATTTAAAAATATTACATAATCTAATACATTTTTTTTGCCAATTGTTGCATCAGCTTTACCTAAAGAGAGTAATTTTAAAGCTTCAACAGAATCTTTTACTAATATTTGGTTTATATGTGGATAATATCTTTCAATAGCCTTTTGGGCAAAAAAACCTTTTGGCATAACTATTGTTTTACCATTTAATTTTTCTAATGAATCAATATATTCATTTCCCTTTTTTACATAAATTGCGTTTGCAGCTGTATGAAAAACTGATGTAAACGCAATATCTTTCGCTCTTTGTGGATTTTTGGATATATTTATAATTGCATCAATTTTATCTTCTTGAAGCATATTCATAAATTCATCCCATGAAGGACCAGTTATAAATTTTATATCCATATTTAATTTTTTTGCAACAAGATTTATATAATCAACAGAAAAACCTTTTGGAGTATTGTTTTCATTGAAGTTATAAGGAGGCCAATTTAATTCGTTGTGTACACGAATAGGTGAGTTTTCTTTTAAAAATAGTTTCTCTTCTTCTGTAAGCTTTATATCTGTATTTGCACTTACAGAAGTAATAAATAGAATAAGTATCAATAGTTTGATAATAAAATTCATTTATATTATTTAGTTACTTTGTTTATATCTAAGTTTATAACCATGTGAATATATGGCTTCAAACAATTCATAGTTTAGTTTTGTTTTAAGTCTAGATACTAAATTTCTAACCCTTTTATTGTTTGAACTATTCCCATCAAAAATATAATTTTCAATTTCATCATAAGTTTTTAATAAACCTTTTGAATTTATAAATAGTTTAAATAACATTATTTCATTTTTTGTTAGTTTAATTGTTTCATTATCTTTATATAATAAAGAGTTATCACTATCCCAAATAAATCCGTAGTCAAGATGTATTTTATTTTCTTCAATTTTAGTAAGTTTATTTTTTTCTATAACATTCATCAAAGTATTTGAAATTTGTTCTATGTTATAAGGTTTTAATAAATAACCATCAATACCAGCATTTATAGTTTGAAGCATATAATCAGGATTACTATGCGCTGAGAAAACTAAAATTGGAATATGTCTATCGAGTTTTCTAATAGCATTAATCATAGAAATACCATCAACAATTGGCATCTCAATATCAGTAATAATTAAATCAAAATTTGAATTTTCATAACTGTTATTTGCTTTAAATATTACTAAACCTTCATCTCCATTTGAACCAACAACAATACTATTAAAAAAAATATTAAGCATTTTGAGAGTTTGTTCTCTTACATCTACATTATCTTCTATATATAATACTTTTAGATTTTTAGTAAAAGCAATAATTTCTTGTAATCTGTTTTTTGTCATACGTCAACAACCTTCCGTAGATAGAAGTATATTAAAATTTTTGTTTAAAAATAATTAAATATGTTAAAAAAAATTTACTTTAAATTGCTAATTCAAAAGAGTATTTACTCTTTTGAATAGCAAACAGTATCTTTTAGATTTCTATTTCTATATGCAAGTGCAATAGTAACGAATACTAATAGTGTAAGTACATAAACCCATGGTGGAATTGGTACTGGATCACCTGTAGCATATGAGTGCATTCCTGATAAATAAAAGTTTACTCCAAAATATGTCATTAGAATAGTACTAAAGGCTAATAATGAAGATGTTGAGAATACAAAAGGATTATTTAATGCTTTTATAAATCTCATATGAACAACTAAAGCGTAAACCACGATTGATACATAAGCCCAAGTCTCTTTAGGATCCCAACCCCAGTATCTACCCCAAGATTCATTTGCCCAAACTCCACCTAAAAAGTTTCCAATGGTAATAGCACTAAGACCAATAATAAGTGCAATCTCATTGATAGCAGTTATATTTCTAATTGTCTCATCCAAATGTGGTCTATTTTGTCTAAAAATAAACATAATCAATGCCATAAATCCTAAGATTGCCCCAAGTCCAAAGAAACCATAAGAAGCTGTTAAAATAGATACATGGATAGTAAGCCAGTAAGATTTTAATACCGGAACTAAGTTTGTAATCTGTGGATCAATATTTGTTAAGTTTGCAGTAAACATAAAAATGCCAGCTACAATAATCGCAGCACTTAGTGCAAGCAGTGATTTTCTAAAGAAAATTACTCCTGCAAATACTGCTGACCATGATATATAAAGTAGTGATTCATATGTATCTGACCATGGGGCATGACCAGAAATGATCCATCTAAATCCCATACCAAAAGTGTGCACTGCAAATAATAAAGCTAAGATTATAAAAAATACAAAAGTTGTTTTTTTAGGTTTAATCTTTGGATTAAATACAACAATAAAAGCAACAATTAGCATAATTAGACCAAAGAATACATATGCAAGAGTTAATTTAAAGAATATATCAATTTTATTAAACATTATCTCATTATCTATTTGAGTTTTTGAAGGGATTACATCTTTACCAACTTGAGTTTGGTATTGTATTGCCATATCAATAAATTTATTTGACAATTCCCAATCTTCTTCTGCAACAGAGTTTATTAAACCTTTTGTTAATACTTCTATTGCTTTTTGGTTTTCACCTTTAAATGTTTTAATAGCTTCTAAGGGAGAATACCATTTGTTATTATCATTTGCATTTAGTTGAGGAAAAATTTTAAATAAATTTAGATTATAAACCATATAAGCAATATTTAGTTTTTCATCAAGTTTTATAATATCTTTTTCAAAAGTTCCTCTTTTGTTTGGTTGTGTCATAGAGGCTTTTTGTGCTTCTTCATTAAGAATATACTTACCATCTTTAAACACTTCAGCAAAAGCTATATATTTTCTTGATTCGTCTATTCCTAAAAGTTTTTTTAGTTTAGGTGTTTTGATTCTTATCATCTTAATTCTTGACCAAACTTCTGGTCTTGAAGCCATACCTAAAACAATTTGATCAGCATCCATATCAAACATAGTACTTCTAGAACTAAGTTTATTTACTATCTCATGATTTAGAGAATTAAGAGGTTTCATCCTTCCACCAAAACTTTGTACAACTATTTTAGAAAAATATTCCGCAGTTTTTTTAGAATCAGTTTTATATCTTGATAAATACTCTTCTATTTTTTTATCTTCATCAACTTGTGAAGTTGTATTATTATCATTTGCTTGAAGATTTGATGATGTAAATGTGATTAATAAAGCTGCAACAAGAGTTGCTATATTTTTACTACTTACATATTTTGTAAGTTTCCAAAATCTTGATTTTTTATCAAATAAATTTAATAATAAACCAAAAGTTAATAAAAAATATCCTAAATAAGTTGGCCATTTACCTGGGTCATTGTTTACAGATAAAATAGTTCCCAATTCATCAGGGTCATATGAACTTTGGAAAAATAAAAAATTTCCTTCATGTAAAGTTCTGTTCATAAAAATCCTATAATCATATTCTTTTCCATCTTCTTTTTTAATTGTAACTTCAGAAGCATATGAAGAAGGAGCCATACTTCCAGGATATCTATCTAATTGGAAATCTCTAAGTTTAATAGAAAATGGCAATGGTATTGTTTTTGAACCATATTCAAGTATTACTATAGTATCACCAAAGTCTTCAACCTTTTTAACACCTTTCATACCTCTTTTACCAGGAAGTCTAACAGTTCTAGTTTGACCATTTAGAGTTAAATCAACAGTTAAAATACCCATTTCTGCACTACCTTTTTTACTTAAAAGATAATTTACATATTTTATATCTAGTACTTTACCATTAAAACTAATTGAGTGATCAAATCTATTTGCTATATCACTTAAAAATTCAACTATACCTTTTGAGCTTTCTTCAGCCATACCTTTTCGTAGAGCTGAGGCTGCAAATTCAAGAGGATACTCTTTATATGATGTTGAATCCTTTTGTTTTATAATAACTTGTAAGTAAGGCTCTAGTGAGAGCATTTTGTTTTCAGTTTGTCCTTCTCTAATATTTATAGTACCTTCATATCCCATATACCTTGTAACACCTGCTCCAATTAGAATTATTACAAAAGATAAGTGAAATACAAATCTTGCTTTATGTTTCCACATCTTATATTTATAGATGATAGCACTTAGGTTAATTGTCGTTAAAACCAACGCTGCTTCATACCATAAATTATTGTAAATTAGAACTCTAGCTGTAGATGTACCGTAATCATTTTCTATAAAGGTAGCAATTCCTGCTCCTAAAGCTAAAATAGATAAAAGTATCATTGTAAGCTTAAATGAGGAGATAATATCCCAAATCTTTTTCAATATTTATCCTTTTTTTATTATCAATTATCCTATTATACATATGAAATGTAAACTTTTTGTGGAGTTTTATTGATTGTACTGAAAATTTCGTAATTATAACTAAAAAACTTTACTTACTTCTTTGACTGTAAACTGCTATTTAATAATTAATGATTATAATTGCACTATGGATTTAGAATTATTAAAAAAGAAAAAAGAAGAATGTCGTTCTTGGAAAAATGTACAACCTTGGTATAACCAGTTATTAAAAGTTTTTGAATTAGATAAAACAAATCTAAAAGTAGATTATGGAGATTGGTTTAGTATAGGAAAAAGAGAAAATCTTACAGATAGTGAATTTGCACTTATTGAAGAAACTGCTAAAAAACTTATTCCTTGGAGAAAGGGACCATTTAATATTTTTGGTTTAGAAATAGATAGTGAATGGCAAAGTAATATTAAATATAATCTAATAAGACCCTATTTTAATCTAAAAGATAAAGTAGTTGCTGATATTGGTTGTAACAATGGTTATTATATGTTTAGAATGCTTGAAGACAAACCTAAAAGACTTATTGGTTTTGATCCAAGTCCTCTTACTTTACATCAATTTGAATTTATTAACCATTTTGTAAAATCAGATATTATATATGAAATGTTAGGTGTAGAACATTTAGAGTTTTATAATCATAAGTTTGATTTCATATTTATGTTAGGTGTTTTGTACCATAGACCAGACCCAGTTGGAACTTTAAAATCTCTTGCCCGTGGTCTAAATAGTAAAGGTGAAATACTTATAGATACTTTTATGATTGATGGAGAAGATGAAATTTGTCTAACTCCAAATAAAAGATATTCTAAAATACCAAATATTTATTTTATTCCAACAATTCCTGCACTAAAAAATTGGTGTGAGAGAGCAGGTTTTGAAAATATTGAAGTGATAGCTACTACTATTACAACCAATGATGAACAAAGAAAAACTGATTGGTCATTTGATCAAAGCTTGGAAGATTTTTTAGATCCAAATGATAGCACTAAAACAGTAGAAGGTTATCCAGCTCCTAAAAGAGTATATCTAAAAGCTAGAAAGATACTATAGTTTAGAATAGATGTATAGTATCTTCTGGTTGAAGGTCTTCATAAAAAAACATTTGGCTTCTTCCTTTGTTTTTTGCTTCGTATAGAGCTATATCAGAATTTTTTATTGTTTTATCAATATTTGCATTATTGTTGGTTAAATCATATAAATCAATACCAATACAAACTGTTTTTTGAAGAGTTTGTTTTGTTTCAGAATTAACTAAAACTTTTACTTCACTAAAATCTTTTATTATATTGTTTGCAATTTTTATAATTTCATTTTTATTTGAAGTACTTAACATTGAAATTAAAAATTCGTCTCCACTAAGTCTTGCAACCATATCAAATTCAGCAATATTTGTATGTATGATTTTTGCAAGTTCAACTAAAACCTGATCCCCTATATCATGATCAAATTCATCAATAACAGCTTTAAAATGATCAATTCCTATCATCAAAAAATAAATTGATTTGTAGTCTTTTCTTGATAGATGTATTTGTTTGTTTAAATTTTCAATCAAGTAGTGTCTATTATAAACTTGTGTAACAGAATCCAAAGAGAGTGATTCAATAAAGTTTTTCTTGATAATACCATTTTGTATTATTGGAGAACATTGAAAAAGTGCAGATTCTATAATATTGTATTGAGAATTTATCATCTCATAGTGAGTTTTTGAATTTGCAGCAAAAGAAACAATTGCATTCAAATTTGTATGGGTATTTATAATAAAGAAAAAAGATAAAGAATCATCAAGATTAAACTCATCCCCTTCTATAAAAATATTTTCTCTATTATTTCTTTCCATATCAAATAAAGAGAATGTTACATTATCAATATTAAAGTTTGAGTGCAACCAAAGATAAATATCTTCTGCCATTTGTTTTAGATTTGAAGAATATTGTAGTTGATCATACAATTTATAAATTTTTTCCAAAGATTTATATGCTTTATCATTTGTTGCAGATTCTTTTATCAACTTTAATATACTAGTACTCATTCTTATCCTTAAAATAAATCTATTGTATTTACATCTTCTTTTTTAAATTTAAATGTTTGACTTCTACCTTTATTTCTTGCTTCATAAAGGGCAATATCAGAAGATCTAAATATATCTTCAATTTTTTGTGCATCATCTGGATATATAGAAACCCCTGTACAAATTGTCTTCATAAGAGTCTGGTTACTCTTTTCATTTACAATTACTTTTACATTTTTGAAGTTATCTACAATTTTATTAGCTATCATTATAGCATTCTCTTCATTTAATATATTATGTAAAACAACAAAAAATTCATCAGATTCTATTCTTGCTACTAAATCAGACCTTCTCACACTATTTTGAAGACTTTTAGCTAGTTCTTTCAGTACTTTATCTCCTATGGTATAATCAAATTCATCAATAACAGCTTTAAAATGATCAATACCTATTTTAATAAAGGCCATCTTTTTTCTTTCTCTATTTGATAAAGGTAGAGTACTTTTTAAATATTCATCTATATATTGTCTATTATATAGACCTGTTAAACAATCTTTTAAAGATAATTCATCAATCTTAAATTCTAAAAATTTTGAATATATTGTTTGAGAAATCAAATCAAACAATACTTTTACAACTTCTAGTACATTTTTAATTTTTTCATCCTCTTTTTGATTGTTTTCATGAAAAATTGAAACTTTTAGTATGTTTTCATTGTTCAGTTCTATATTTATATCTTTAAATTTTAAACCATTTGATAATTCAAAATTTGAATAAATTAGATTTTCATTTATTGTGACTAGATATTGTTGTATGCCATACTTTGTATGTACAAATTCAGTAATTTTTTTGAACATTAAATCAAAGTTTTTCATCTTTTTTAATTCACTATTCAATTCCAAAATAGATTGAACTGTATTTTTATCTAATAACAATAAATTATCCATATTTTATCCTATAAGTAATTTTTCCAACTAATCAATGAACTTCTTTCACTTTTAAGTGTTGTTGAATCTCCATGCCCTGGATATATTCTGATATTTTTATCCCAACTTAATATTTTATCAATACTTTTTATCATAAGTGATGGGTCTGAGTGTGGTAAATCACATCTTCCAATGGAACCATTAAAGATAAAATCCCCACTAAACAAAGTATTTTCAATCTCAATAGCAGAACAACCGGGTGTATGACCTGGGAAAAAATGAAATTTTACTTTTATACCATCAAAATCCAACTCTTCATCAGGTTCAACTAAATAATCTGCTGTAGAATCAGGAAGACCTAATCCAAAAGGATCATTTTGTAGCATAAATTCATCATTTTTTGGTACATAAAGTTTTATATTTAGATTTTCTTTAACTTCTTGGTTTGACCAGATATGATCAAAATGCCCATGTGTATTTAAAACTGCAATAGGATTTTTTACATTTTGTTTTACCCAAGAAGTTGCACCAACACCAGGATCAATTATAAAATCTTTTCCATCTACAGTTGCAATATAACAATTAGTTCTATAATCTCCCATAGCTTGTTGTTTGATTTCCATTATTTTTTAATCCTTACTTAGCTAAAATTTATATAAGTATATATTATTGAAGCTGTAAGGTAGGTTATGAATTATTATAAAAACGTAGAAAAAATCATATTAGAAGTTAATCCAAAACAAAAAATTTTAATGTTTAAATCTTTTTATAAAAAATATTTAGAAGAAAATTATTTGTTTGAAACTGACTATTTTCCATATGAAATAAAGGAACCATCATATATGAATTTTTTGAATATTGTATCACCTAATAATGTTAGTCAAAGAAAATATATGAATACAAAAGAGGGTAAAATAAATCTATTACATACCATTGCCCATATAGAGTATAGTGCTATAGATTTGGCTTTAGATGCAGCTTTAAGATTTAGTAATCTTCCAAAAAGATATTATGATGATTGGCTAGAAGTGGCAAGTGATGAAGTTAGACATTTTGAAATGATTGAAAAACTATTAGAAGAATTGGGATCTTTTTATGGAGCATTAGAGGTTCATACTAATTTATTTGAAGCTATGAAAAAAACACCAGATTTTTTATCACGAATGGCAGTAGTACCAAGATTTTTAGAGGCAAATGGACTAGAACAAAATCCCAAGATAATGGATAAATTAAATTCAAACCCAGACGAGTTTAATCTAAAAATTATAGATGCTTTAAATATTATTTTAAATGAAGAGATTGACCATGTAACAAAAGGTGACAGATGGTTTAAGTATGAGTGTGAAAAACAAAATCTAGAACCAGAAAAAACATATATCAATATTTTAGAAAAAATCTATCCAGGTTCGACATCAAAGCAGTATAATTTAAATTTTGAGGCAAGAAAAAAAGCAGGTTTTTCTTGTGATGAATTAAAATTTTTAGCTAAAAGAGATAATTGTGATTAAAGATTAGTGTATAATTTTATTAAGGATTTATAAAATGATTACGTCAAATATCCAAGAAATATTATTAAAGAATGATTTATATAATAAAAGTAATGAAATAAAAAATGAACCTTTTATTAATACTTTAGTTCAAACAAGTTCTGAATTTGATTATGATGATATAAGTTATGAAAATATTTTATCTCTTTCATTAGAAGAAATTGAAACTCTTGAAGATGAAGATAAAAAGAGTTTATTAAAAAATCTTAAATTAGCAACTATGTTTTCCCAAGATAAAAACTTATCAAAAGCTATGTATGATTCTGTTTTGGGGAAACCTTTTGATTTAGGGTATAACTATTTATATGATATGTATGAAGATAAGAATCTATTTTTTAGTTCATATAAAAAACCAAGTTTTAGCAGCTTACTAACAGATATTGTATCTAAAAGATTTGATAATAGTGAAAAGAAAATTACAGATAAAATCTCACAAACAAAATTAAATGAAATTTTGAGCGTTGCAAACTCATTTAGTTTTTTAGATACTTTTTCAAGTGGGTATAAAGATGGTTATGACAAATATAAAGATGAAGAACAGTATGGATTTTTATACAATGATTATTATTTAAAATACCAAGAGTTAATCTACAAATATCAAAACAATAAAAATCAAGAATTAGAAATTTTAAATAAATTTAGATAAAACAAAAATGTTTTATCTAAAATTTTGCGTTTGGAATAGGGTAGTTTTCAACAACAAAGTCAATATCTTTGTCCCCTCTACCACTTAAATTTACCAAGATAGTATTATCTTTAGGTAAACTTTGTGATAGTTTCATTGCAAAACCAACAGCGTGTGCTGATTCTAGTGCTGGAATTATACCTTCAAGTTGTGATAGTTTGTAAAAAGCGTCTACTGCTTCTTCATCATTACATAAACCAACTTTAGTTCTACCTATACTTTTTAAATAAGCATGTTCAGGACCAACTGACGGATAATCTATTCCTGAACCAATTGAATATACTGGGGCTGGTTCACCTTTTTCATCTTTTAACATAATAGAGTTAAATCCATGCATAACACCCTCTTCACCATATGTTAGAGTTGCTGAGTGTTCACCAATTTTATCACCTCTACCCATAGGTTCAACTCCATAGAGTGCAATTTGTTGCTCATCTATAAAAGGAGCAAATATTCCCATTGCATTTGAACCTCCACCAACACAAGCTACAATATTATCTGGTAATCTATTTTCATGTTCTAAAAATTGTTCTTTTGATTCAATCCCTACGATACTTTGAAAATCTCTAACCATCATCGGAAATGGATGAGGACCTACAACAGAACCTATACAGTAAATAGCTGTATCAGCTTGTGTAACATAACTTTCAAAAGCAGAATCAACTGCTTCTTTTAAAGTTTTAAGTCCATGAGTTGCTGGAACTACTTTTGCCCCTAATATTTTCATTCTTACAACATTTGGGTGTTCTTTTTTAATATCAACTTCACCCATATGAATCTCACACTCTAAACCAAAATATGCAGCAGCAGTAGCTAGTGCAACTCCATGTTGACCAGCCCCTGTTTCAGCTATAACTTTTTTGAAGCCCATATGTTTTGCTAAAATAACTTCTGCCATACAGTGATTTAATTTATGTGCCCCTGAGTGATTTAAATCTTCTCTTTTTAAGTAGATTTTTGCACCATCACAAAACTCTGTAAGGTTTCTTGCAAAACTTATTGGTGTAGGTCTTCCTTGGTAATGTTTTCTTACATATTTCAAGTCTTCAATAAATTTTTTATCATTTTTTAAACCCTCATAAGCTTCAGTAATCTTTTTAAATGGTTCTTCTAATATAGGTGGAATGAATGAACCACCAAATTTTCCAAAATATCCATCTTTATCAGGGTGGTTATTTAAATAATTTGACATTAAATATTCTCCTCTTTTTTAATAAATTCGTTAAAAAATTCTGCTCTATTTTTATCCCCAAATTTTCTAATTTTGTAGATTTTTTTATATAAAAGATACTTTTCTACTACATTTAATTCTTTTAGTTTATCATAGATATTTAATACAAACTTATGTTTATTAGTAAGTAGTTTATAATTTGCTTTTATAAAATAGTCTTGAAATTCGTTGACTTCATCAATAGAAGTCAACTCAAAATCACTAAGGATAAGAAAATCTATCTCTTTTAGAGTAAAATCTTTTTGTATAGTATTTGAAAAGTAATCCAATAGTGCATTAATCTCATTGTTTATTTTAGAGTTATAATCTGCATTTTGTAAATAACTGTAAAGTTTAGGTTTACTTCTTCTCCAGTTATATAGTGTATTAATTTGTACTTCAAAAAGTTTACTTATCTCTTTTGGAGTTAACATAGAACATCCTATTTTTGCAAAAAATTATATTTTCATTTTTGTTAAATTAAACTTTATAAAACTAAATATTCTCCAAAAGTTTTACTTTTGATTTTGATAATATTTTAGTTGCTTTACTAAAATCATTATTTGAAACTTTAAAAATAAAAGCTCCTTTTTCTGATGAATTAATCGTATATGTATACTCTATATTGATATCATTTTGAGATAACAAAGAGATAACTTCATAAAAAGAACCAATATGATCATCGATTTGTATTGCAAAAACCTCACTAATTGTCAGTGAAAAGCCATTGTCATCTAAAATTCTTTTAGTACTATTACTATCATCAACTAAGATTCTTAATATTCCAAAATCGCTACCATCTACTAAATTTATAGCTTTTATTGAGATTTTGTTTTTTGATAAAATTTCAGTTAGTTGAGTTAATTCCCCTTTTTTATTTTCTATAAAAATTGAGAGTTGTTTTATTGAATATTTCATTTTATTTCCTTTTATCAACTATTCTTACAGCTTTTCCGACACTTCTTTCAATGCTTCTAGGTTCTACAAGTTTTACATTTGTTTTGATATATAGATTACTTAATAGATTTTGTTGTATATCTTTTTTGATTTTTTCAATCTCTCCTATTGAATCAATCATAATATCATCATTAATCTCTATTAATATCTCTAATTGGTCTAGGTGCCCCTTTTTGTCGATTATGATTTGATAATTTAAGCTTAAACCATCTGTTTGTGAAATTACATGTTCCACTTGTGATGGATAGACGTTTACTCCATTGATTATTATCATATCATCAACTCTACCTACAACACTCTCCATTCTAACCATTGTTCTTCCACATTTACAAGGAGTTCTAGTAAGAGAAGTTATATCACCAGTTTTATATCTAATGATAGGTAAAGCTTGCTTTGTTAGTGAAGTTATAACTAACTCTCCTCTTTGTCCATCTGGTAATGGTTCCCCAGTTTTTGGATCAATTATCTCTGGATAAAAATGATCTTCAAATACATGAAGTAGTTCAGAGTGTTTACAAGAGCAACTAACTCCTGGTCCAATTATTTCAGATAATCCATAAACCTCATGATAATCTATTCCCCAAACTTTTGAAACCTCTTTTTTTAAACCTTTTGAAGTGGGTTCCGCACCAAATACACCAGCTTTTAGTTTAAAATCATTTTTAAAACAAGCCCCAGATTTAGCTGCAACTTCAGCAATATGTAAAGCAAAAGATGGAGTTGAAGCTAAAACTGTAGCCCCAAAATCTTTCATAAGCATCACTTGTCTTTCTGTAAAACCACCAGAACTAGGAATAACTGTAGCGCCTACTTTTTCAGCACCATTATGAAGTCCTAATCCACCAGTAAACAGTCCATATCCATAAGCATTGTGTACTACATCATCTTGATTAACTCCAGCCATAGTATAAACTCTAGCCATAACTTCATCCCAAATATCCATATCTTTTTTTGTGTATCCGACAACTGTTGGTTTTCCCGTTGTACCAGATGAAGAGTGAACCCTTACAATTTCACTCATAGGAACTGTAAAAAGACCAAAAGGATAATGGTCTCTTAAGTCTTGTTTTTTAGTAAATGGTAGTTTTGAAATATCATCTATAGATTTTATATCATTTGGTGTAATTTTTAGTTCATCAAATTTATTTTTATAAAATGGAGTAAGAGAATAAACTCGTTGAACAGTTTCTATCAATCTTTTTGACTGTAGTTCAATAATCTCTTCTAGAGGGCTACTTTCTATTTGATTCCAAATCATATTTATCCTTTTATATCAGAGATAGCTTTTTCTAATACTTCTATATTTTGTTGTGCAACTTTTGGGTTAAATTGAACTATAGCTTCTTTTACATCATCTAAACTAAATGGAAAATCTTCACATCTTGCTAAAACAACTCCAAGCATATATACATTTAATCCTTGTATTGGAAACTCTTTTTTCTTGGCCTTTTCAAAAGCATCAATTTGAATCACATTTGCTCTTATATCATCTTTTGGAAATGAATCATCAGAGTTTACTGCTAAAGTACCAGAAGGTTTTAGAAAACTTATATTTCTTAAAGCTTCATTTTTTTCTAAACCAATCAATAAATCTGCTTGATTTGCATCAATTACAGGATTTGTATAATCTCCAAGTTTAATTGTACATGATACAGCTCCACCTCTTTGTGACATCCCATGGTTTTCTGTACCTAAACATGCTACATCTTTATTTCCAGCACATAAAGCTAAAATTTTTACTAAAAAAACAGAACCTTGTCCACCAAACCCTGCTATAACTATTTGATATTTCATCTTATTTACTCCTTTCTTCATCAAGCGTAAAGGCCTCTGTAGGACAAACTACATTTAGACATGAACCACAACCAATACATAAAAATGGGTCTATTTCTATTTTCTCATTTTCATTATATGACATAGGTGGACATTTGTATACTGTTGTACATTGATCACATGCAACACAGTTCTCTTCTATAACTGTAGAGAATTCATTTGGAATATGTGCATCAACTACATCTTTATCTAAAACACAAAACTCTCTTACTACAGCAACAATTGGTCCTGTGGCATTATCGTATTTTTCTTTCATTGTTTTGAAAAAGTCGATTGTATTATTTAAATCATTTGAATATACATATTCATAAGTTTCAGCTCCACAACCCTCTGCAATTTTTACAATATCAACCTCTCCATTTTGTCTTTGTGGTGGTTGTTGTCTTCCTGTCATTGCTACAACAGAGTTGTCTAAAACAACCAACAAAAATTTATGCTTTTGATATACTGCATTTATTAAAGGAGGTATACCTCCATGGAAAAATGTACTATCTCCAATAGTTGCTACAGTATATTTATCAGGATCAGCAATAGAGAAACCACTTGCCATCGAAACAGATGCTCCCATACATAGTACAGTATCAATAGCATCTTGATTTATAGCTAGTGTATAACATCCAATATCAGAAGGATAGATTGATTTTCTTTTTTTGAATACTTTCATAATAGAGTAATAAACATCTCTATGAGGACAACCTGGACAAAGATTTGGTGGTCTAGCTGCTATCTCTTCTTTGAATGGAATTTCTGGGTAAAGGTTTTCACCTTCATAAATACCAAGTTTTCTCAATCCTTCTTGAATATACACTTTTTGTAACTCATCAATTACATTCATAGTACCATCTAGTTTTCCTGATACTTTTGAAGTAATAATTTGTTCTTCAATACATGGCATTGGTTCTTCAACAACTAAAACTTTTTCATAGTTTGCAAATTGTTCTTTTATTTTTTCTTCTGGAAGAGGGTAAGGCATTTTAAATTTTACAATATCTGCTTTTATACCTAAATCATCTAAAGCCTCCTTTGCAAACCCATATCCTGTACCTGATGTAAGTACTAATAATTTACCACCTTTACAGGCTTCAAATTCTGGTTTGATTAGATTTTCCCAGTTATACTCTTTGATAGCTTTTATTCTATCAATCATCTCATAACCCTGTCTTAATCTTCCAGCTCTTGGAACTGCAGCCCATCTAGAGATTTCCCTTTTAAACTCTCCTTTTGAAGGTTTAAACTCAACATTTTCTTTTACTTCAACAATTTGTCTTGCATGACATACTCTCATAACAGGTCTTAACATTGTTGGAGTTTGAAATTTTTCAGAAATATCAGCAGCCAAACTTACAAAATCATAAGCATCTTGTGGTGTTGCTGGGTCAAGTACTGGAATCTTTGCAAATTTTGCAAAAACTCTACTATCTTGTTCTGTTTGTGAAGAGTGAAAACCTGGATCATCAGCTACAACTAATACGAAAGCACCAATATTACCAATATAAGCTGCACTCATCAAAGCATCACTTGCAACATTTAAACCAACTTGTTTCATAGTTGCTGCTGCTCTTCTTCCAGCCATTGCTCCTGCATAGGCTACTTCAAAACCTACCTTTTCATTTGTTGCCCATTGTGCATATAAATCTAAATTTAACTGTGATTTTAATTTTTGTACATTTGTCAATATTTCACTTGATGGAGTTCCAGGGTATCCAGAAACCATATCAATATTAGAATGAATCATACCTAATGCTATAGCATCATTTCCCATTAATGTTTGTTTCATTTTTTTCCTAACTATATTAATTTTTGCAAATATTATACATATAATTTTATTTATTAAGCTTTAATTGATGATTTTATATAAATATTGTGTAATATTTAAATTATTTAATAAATAGCACAATAAATATATTTAATTAATCAAAATATTTAACTAATATTTATTAAATATTTTAATTATTGTACTAAAAAAATAAGATTTAAAGAAAAATTAAAAATTTATTGTATAAAAATTTTAAAATTTATTAAAAAATATACTTTATTTTAATTTTTTATACTTTTTATATGAAATTTATCTACAAAATTTAAATTATAAAAATCATATATTAATATTTTTCTAATTATTATGATAAATTTTAATCAAAATAGGATTGGATATAAATAATTTTGTTTTCTTTAGTTTTATATAATTTTAATTCATATAGAATTATCTTAAGTTTAATTTTATATTAGGAGAAAAGGATGCTAGAAGCAGATTTTGGTGTAAGTTTGGCTTTTTGGTTAACAATTGCATCTTCTATACTATGTATCTGGTATGGAGCAGTGAATTGGAATAAGGATGCAGAAGAAAAAGTTAGAAAAGATGCTAAAAAATGGGCAAAAGTAGAAGATAAAATAGAGAAAGGACTTTAATGGATATTCTTGAAAATATAATTATTATTCTTTATCTAGCTTTTGTAGGATATTTGGGTTTTGTAGGGTATAAACAAACAAAGAATACAACTGATTATCTAATTGCAGGAAGAGATACTCATCCTTTTATAATGGCTTTATCTTATGGTGCAACATTTATTTCAACTGCTGCAATTGTTGGTTTTGGTGGTGTTGCAGCATGGTTAGGAAATTCACTACTTTGGTTAACTTTTTTTAATATATTTATTGGTATATTTGTTGCTTTTGTTTTTTTAGGTAATCCAACTAGAAAAATGGGTTATAGATTAAATGCACACACTTTTCCTGAATTATTAGGCAAAAGGTATGACTCTAAATTTATACAAGTATTTGGGGGTTTGATTATTTTATTTTTTATGCCTTTATATGCAACTGCTGTATTAATTGGTGGTACACATTTTATTACGCTTTATTTTGGTGTTGATTACCATACTGCATTACTGGTTTTTTCAGTGATTATTACAGCATATGTAATAGCAGGTGGTTTAAAAGGTGTAATGTTTACTGATGCCTTACAAGGAACTATTATGTTTATTGCAATGATTCTTTTATTGTATTTTACTTTTGATTCTTTAGGAGGTGTTGAACAAGCATATTTGAAATTGGAAAAAGTTTGGCAAATAACTGTTGAACCTTTAGTTACAAGTAGTTTAAGTGATTTCAAACCAGGTAGTGCAGATTTTATGATGAAACTATCAACTATGTGGGGATTTAATGGCTGGAATGAGATGCCAATATTTTTAAGTAATGGTTGGTTATTTGTTATTACAACAATAACTTTAGGTGTAGGTATTGGTGTATTAGCTCAGCCTCAATTAATTGTCAGATTTATGACTGTAAAGTCAAAACAAGAATTAAATAGAGCTGTTTTAATAGGTGGAATTTTTATTGTAGCCATGACAGGTATTGTGTTTATAGTAGGAAGTTTAACCAATGCTTGGTATTATGAGTTCAATGAAGGTAAAAATGCCTTACAAAGTGCAGGAAGTGTTGGAAAAGTTATTCCACACTTTATAAATACAGCGATGCCAAAATGGTTTAGTTTTATTTTTCTATTTGCTTTGATTAGTGCAGCTATGTCAACATTATCTTCACAATTTCATACAATGGGCACAGCAGTTGGTAGAGATTTGATAGAGCAAATAAAGCCAAATCTTAACTCTATGATGATTACAAGATTTGGAATTGTATTTATGATAATTATATCTGTTGCTTTAGCTTACGTTTTTGATAAGCAACCAGCTATTATTGCAAGAAGTACAGCTATATTCTTTGCCTTGTGTGCTTCAATATTTTTACCAGCTTTTGTAGCAGGATTATTTTGGAAAAGGGTAACTAAAACAGCTGCTATCTTATCTATGGTAGTTGGGCTTATCTCTTCATCTTTTTGGTTATTGTTTGTTCATTTTAAAGAGGCAAAAGAGTTAGGTGTAGCAAAAGCATTATTTGGAACAAATTCTATATTAAGTGGAAAGATTATATTTGTTGATGCTCTTGTTATAGCTTTACCTTTATCAATATTAACTATTATTGTAGTATCTTTTTTATCAAAACAAATGGATAAAAATCATATTATTAAATGTTTTAAAGATTAATCTACTCAAGAATTTTCTTGAGTAGAGTTTTCATATATTTTATTTCTATCTGCTAAAATATGTTTAGTTGGTTTTTTATTATAATCTAATGCCACAATAACAATTTCATCTACAGAAACAATTATTTTATCAGTGGTTTTATTTTTTATTTCACATCTTACTGTTATTGAAGTTTGACCAGTTTTAATTAGTTCTGTACCAATAACTACAATATCTCCAATATTTGCGGGAGTTTTAAAATAAACTTCACTCATTTTTACAGTTGCTAATCTTTGAGTATCTAAAAGTTGTGCTGCAAAAATTATGGCTTCTTCATCAATCCAAGATAAAGCTTGTCCACCAAAAAGTATTCCTGCTGCATTTAGATGTGGGTACATAACCATTCGTTGAGAACTATATAGCAAAATTAAGCCTTTTTAATTATATTTATACAATAGTATATTTAATAAATAAATTAAATAAATGGTTAATTTAATTGGTTTAAGATTTAAAAATAAATCCCATCAAAGGATGGGATTTATGAGAACCATTTTTTTACTTTGTCAAACATGTTTTCAAAATTTGACTCGTGTGGTTTGCTTTCAACACCAAATGATTCTTGAAGTTTTTCAAGTAGTTCTTTTTGTTCATCATTTAAAGATTTTGGATAGTTGATTTTTATTTGTACTACTAAATCTCCTTTTCCATACCCTTGAACAGATTTAACACCTTCATTTTTAAATTTAAATTGCTCTTTATCTTTAGTCCCTGCTGGTACTTCAAGTTCCAATTCACCTCTTAATCCAGGAATCTTAATAGTTGATCCAAGAGCTACTTGTGTAAAAAATATTGGAACTTCGATGTAAATATCATCTTCATGTCTTATAAAATGAGAGTCCTCTTTAACTCTAATTTGTAAATATAAATCTCCTCTTGTTCCATCCGGAGCAATATTCCCTCTATTTGAAACTCTGATTCTATTACCATCATTTACACCCTCAGGTATGTTTACTTCAAATTTATCTTTTACTTCTTTATATCCTGTACCTGAACATTTATTACATTTTGAACCTACAGCTTGTCCAGAACCATTACAATGAGGACAGGTTTGAGAAAAAGTCATAAAACCTTGTCTCATATGTATTTGACCTTGACCTTGACAATGTGGACAAGTAGTAAGATTACCATCTTTAGCTCCAGTTCCTTTACAGTCACTACAAGCATCTTTATAACTATATTTAACCTCTTTTTTACAACCAAATACCGCTTCATTAAATTCAACAACAAGTTCAACTGCTATGTCAAGATTATAGTTATAAGATTTTTTTTGTCTTCTAGAAGAACCTCCAAAACCACCAAATCCAGAACCGCCAAACATCTCTTCAAAGATTGAACTTAAATCATCAAATCCTCCAGAGAATCCACCTCTTTGACCATGACCTTCAAGGCCTGCTTTACCATATCTGTCATAAATTGCTCTTTTTTCATCGTCACTTAAAACTTGATATGCTTCATTTAATGCTTTAAACTTCTCTTCTGCCTCATTATCATCAGGGTTTTTATCTGGATGATATTTCATAGCCATTTTTCTATAAGCTTTTTTAATTGTACTTTTATCACTGTCTTTGCTTACTTCTAATAATTCATAATAATCTATCTCAGTCAATTAATAGCTCCTATTTTAATATTATTTTTCGCGATTATATCTAAAAGTTGCATATAATAAGATAAAGTATGACATTAATTTAGCACTTTATAATTTAAATTGCTAATATTAAGTTCTAGAATTATTAAAATAAAATTTTTGAGTTTAAATTATTATTAACATTTTGCTATAATATTTAGATGAAAAAAGGTTTAGAAAAATTTTATGATTTGGTTGATGCTTTTGAATCTTTACCAACAATTGGTAAAAAATCAGCATTAAGATTAGCATACCATATAGTTATGCATGATAATTATTCAGGTATTAAAATAGCACACAGTATTGAAAATGCTTTAAAACATATAAAAAAATGTATTAAATGTGGTTCTATGAGTGAACATGAGATATGTGAAAATTGTTTAGATGATAGTAAAGATCATACAAAAGTTTGTATAGTACAAAGCGCAAAAGATATTTTTATTATTGAAGAATCTAATCAATTTGATGGTTTATATTTTGTTATAGAAGAATTAGAACCTGATAGTTTAGATAGATTGTTAAATTTTGTTGAAGAAAATAGTGTAAAAGAGGTTCTTTTTGCAATCACACCTTCTTTATCGAATGATGCATTTATTTTATATATTGAAGATAAACTAAAAGATAAAAACATTAACTTTACAAAAATTGCTCAAGGTGTACCAACTGGCGTAAGTTTAGAAAATGTAGATATTTTATCACTTTCAAAAGCAATCCAAAGTAGAGTAGAAATTTAATAGGATATTTTATATTATGACTCAAAGAATTATATGTCAAAAATGTATATATTATTTTGTAACATGGCAACCTTCACAACCTCATGGTTGTAAAGCTTATGGATTTAAATCAAAACATTTACCCTCAATTGTTGTAAAACGAAGTAGTGGAATTGATTGCTCTTTCTTTCAATTAAAAAATCAAAATGGGTAACAGATTATCTAAATACATAAATGAATTAAAAAACTCAAAAATAGAGATATTAAGACATTGGGTAAAAGATAAAAAAGTTTATGAAATTTTAAAAGTTCATAAGATTGAATTAAAAGTTTTTTTAAAAAAGTATGCAATTTATATTTTAGATTCTTATATTAAAACTATTGAAAAAAATAATAAGATTTTAGATTGTGAAGTTTTAGATGATTTTTTAAACTTATTAAAAGATAGAGGAATATCAACTTCTGAATTTTTTCTTTTTTTTAGTGCTTTTAAAAATTCAATTGTTTATATATTTAATCAAAAACAACTTTTAAACTATGATCTTATGGTTGAAATTATAAAAATTCATGAAATAAATTTTACAGAAGTATTAAATACTTATTCAAAAAGAATTAAAGACGTTGAGAATAAATTATCCAAGTCAGAAAATCTAATTCATAAGTATATTATTATTTCACAAACTAATAGTAAAGGGATTATTACGGATGTAACTCAAGCATTTTGTGATATATCTGGATATGATAGGGATGAATTAATTGGTTCAAATCACAGTATTGTTCAACATCCAGATACTAAAGAGGAGCTTTTTAAAGAGCTTTGGAAAACAATTAAAAATGGTGAAATTTGGCATAATGAAATAAAAAATAGAAAAAAAGATGGAAGTAGTTATTGGGTTGATATGAGAATAATGCCACAGGTTGATAACAATGGGAATATAGAATCATATCATGCTATTTATCAAGATATAACATCTCAAAAAGTATTAGAAGAACAACAAGATATTCTAATTGAACAATCTAAATCAGCAGCTATGGGAGAGATGATCTCAATGATAGCTCATCAATGGAGACAACCTTTACAAGCAGTTTCAATTTTAAGCCAAAAATTACCAATAAGTAAAGCTACAGAGGGACATATTTCAGATGAATTATTAACTCAAGTTGTTGAGGATATAGCTAAACAATTAAATTATATGAGCAAAACTATAGATGATTTTCGTGATTTCTTTTTGCCTAATAAAGATAAAGAAAAGGTTTGTATTAAAGAGATTATTTCTAGAACATTAGATTTTATGAATTTTATGTTTAAAACTGATAGTATTGATGTTAATATCAAAAATGATGAGAATATTTTTATTTTTACTTATCTAAATGAGATGATTCAAGTAATGATAAATATTTTAAAAAATGCTAGAGATGTTTTAGTTGAAAAAGTAGAAAAAAATAGAATAATAAATATATCTTATATGATAGAAGATAATTGGCTTAAAATAATGATAGAAGATAATGGTGGAGGGATTGAAAACATTATATCAAGAAAAATTTTTGAGCCATATTTTTCAACAAAAGATGAAAAAAATGGTACAGGATTAGGACTTTATATGTGTAAAACTATTATTGAAAAACATTGTACAGGGACAATAGATGTTAAGAATTCTAAAATTGGAGCTGTTTTTATAATAAAACTTCCAATGTTTAAATCATAATAAGTTTAGGCAAGCTTGTTAAAAGCTTGCCCATTCATCATCTACTTTTTTGACTTGTTTTGGTTTTATCTGCATTTTATATTGAGTATCTGAAGTGTTATTTATATTTTAATTTTCAAAATCTTTTGCTTTTACACTATCTTTACCTATAAACTCTTTTTCATTTGCATTTGATACAATTAATTTAGCTATTTCATCTGTTTGAACTGCTACAATATGAGTTTGACTAGCTATAGAAGCATTTTGCTGAGTTTGTTGATCAAGACCATTTATTGCATTATTTATTTGTATTATACCAGATTGTTGCTCTTTAGATGCAGTTTCTATATCTAAAATCAATTCAATTGTTTTAGATATATTCTCATTTAGTTCATTATATCCTGCAATCATTTTTTCAGAAATATTTTTACCACTATTTGCTTTTGCTGTTGCATTTTCAACAAGATTTTTAATCTCTTTAGCCGCTTCAGCAGAACGAGATGCTAGATTTCTAACTTCTTGTGCCACAACTGCAAATCCTTTACCTGCTTCTCCTGCTGTTGCAGCCTCAACAGCTGCATTTAAAGAAAGTATATTTGTTTGGAATGCAATTTGATCTATAACTGTTATAGCTTCATTTATTTCATTTACTTCTTCATCTATTTCATTCATTGCACTTGTTGTTTGTTGTGCTAGATTTTTACCTTCATTTGCAGAAGATGTTACATGATTGGCAAGTTCTGACATTTTTAAGATATTTTGAGTATTTGAAGATATATTACTAGTAATCTCCTCTAAAGATGCTGCTGTTTCTTCTAAAGATGCTGCAGCTTCATTTGAGTTTTTATTTAGAATATCGACATTTTTAAGTAGTATATGCGAACTTTTATCTAGTGTTAATCCATTAGCTTTATTTTCAATTAGCATATCATTTATAACATTTGCAAAATTATTTAAACCAACTGCTACTTCACCTAAATCATTTCCTGTCAATCTATATGTAAAATCTAATTTTTGAAAAGATGATATTGTGTTTGATACTCTATTTAAATCACTATCAATTTTTGAAGATACAATTTGAAATAATTCATTAATACCATTTTTAAGCTCTTCAATACCTTCATTTTTAGTTGATTCTACTATTTTTTGTTTCATAATACCATTTTTTGCAGTATCAATTGAAGATTTTACTGCATCAACAACTTTTTTTGCATCTGTAATATCTTGTGAAAATTTTACTACACGAATAACTTTTCCATTTTTATTTTTTACAGGAGTATATGAAGCTTGAATCCAAATAGCACTACCATCTTTTTTAATCCTTTTAAACTCATTTATCTGAGATATTCCATTTGATAACTCTTTCCAAAAATTTGTATATTCTTGTGTATTTATATAAGTTTTGTCACAAAATATTTTATGATGATTTCCAACTATTTCATTTAGAGAATAACCTAACGCTTTCAAAAAATTATTATTTGCATGTAATATTGTACCTTCTGGTGTAAATGATATTACTGCAAAGTTTTCATCTATTGCACTTAATCTTCCTGCTTCTTCTTCTGTTTTTCCAAAATTAAACATTTTAAATATCCTTATTTGTATGCTACTTGAGTGTGTATTAATTTGAGTTGCAATTGCAATGTGAATGTTATCATAATTAATTATAATCTTAATATATAATGGAATTGTTATTTTAAAAAATGTAAGATAATTTTGTTTAAAGTAAATCTAATTATTTATTTAATTGTAAGATTTGTTGTAAAGCAATTTTTATGTAGAATTACAATTCATTTTTTGTTTATTAGGAGTAGAGTTTGGTATATAATGAGTTGAAAGATAGTATTAAATTATTAGGTTTTTTAAGTATTGAAGATTTTGTACACTATATTGGAGTTACTCCATCTGATATTTTAGACTGGGAAGAAAAAGATG
Organism: Halarcobacter sp.; assembly: GCA_050296315.1. Lineage (GTDB taxonomy): Bacteria > Campylobacterota > Campylobacteria > Campylobacterales > Arcobacteraceae > Halarcobacter. The sequence continues at coordinate 339,186 of JBNKRE010000005.1, read as the reverse complement.
AAGTTCCTTATACTGTATCATTAATTATTCATCTTTTAAAAGGGGAACATGAACTTCCTAATAACATAACATTGGATAACTTAGTTGAAGAGTGTTTACCTTTGGCTGAACTTTTAGAGGAAGCATCTTCTTTCCCTCATAAACTTGAAGAGATGTTTTTATTACAAAAAGAGTTGAATGATTCTACAAATGGTAAAAACTGGGAATTAGGTGTAAATAAATTTGGTAAAGATATAAATTGGCTTAGATGTATTCATATGGAGGTTGCTGAGTTAATTGATTCAACTCCATGGAAACATTGGAAAAGTATAAATTCTGAACCAGATATGAATAATATCCATGTTGAATTAGTTGATATTTGGCATTTCTTAATGTCTTATATTTTACAAGAAACAAACGTTCCAAGAGCTGTTTCTTTAGTAAATACTCATTGTATTTACGAACCTGTTGAAGATATTGATGTAAAATTAATGGTAAAAGAAGCAGAAAGATTATCATATATCTCATTGGCTATAGAAACAGGGAATATGCCAACTTTTAGTGGAATTGAGAGATTTATTGACCAATTTTTTAGATGTTGTAAAATATCTGGCTTATCTTTTACATGGCTACAAAAATTATATATTGGTAAAAATTGTTTAAATAAATTTAGACAAGACCATGGATATAAAGAGGGTACTTATATAAAAGTTTGGAATGGTGATGAAGACAATGTTGTTATGATAAGGCTTTTAGAAGAAACTGAAAGTGTAAGTTTTGAAGACCTTTATAATAAATTAAAAAGTAATTATCCGGGATAAATAAAAGGAGTAATATCCTTTTATTTTCACTACTACATCATTTTATTTTATCAAATTGCATTAACATACTTAAACTATAATTTCTCAAATTAAATTTAATATAACCCTCTACATTAGCACTAAAAAAACCACTTATATTTTGCAATAAATTAGTTTTATCTCGCTATATCTAGGCTATATTGATAATATATACTTCATAATCAAAAAGCTGGAGATTTTATTATGTATCGTATTTTTACTATTATACTTTTTTTATCTATATCTATTTCAAATATCTATGCTTCTATCACAAAAGAGCAATTATCTCATTATATAGAAAAACCTTTTATATTAGGTGTTAAAGATAAAAATATCCCTGTATGGGAGATACTTGATCAAAATAAAAAACTACACTCTTATATCTTTGAAACTTATGATTATGCACCAATACCAGGTTTTTCTGGTGGAAAAATGAACCTACTTGTCCAAATAGATTTAGATGGAAACTTTTTGGATATAAACGTTTTAGATCAAGATGAACCTGTTTTTGTCTCAGGACTTGGAATTGAGCCTTTTATTAAATTTTTAAAACAATACAAAGGTAAGTCTTTAAAAAACAGTATTAAGGTGCGTACATCAAAAGGTCAGACAAGTTCTGTATATATTGATGGTATTACAAAAGCCACAGCATCTGTACATATAGCCAATGACATTATTTTGGGCTCATCGGTACAAGTTGCAAAAGAGAAACTATTTGCTAGTGAGCCCAAAAAAATATACCATCCTAAAAAAGATCTATTTGAGAAATATACTTGGAAACAACTTATAGATAAAAAACTATTAACTAATATAAAAATCACAAAAGCTCAAATGGAGAAGCTTTTTGAAAGTACACAATATGAAAAGAAATTACCTAAAAATGAAAAAGATGAGATAGCACTAGATCTTTATATAGCAGATGTAAGTATACCTTCTATATCAAAAAATTTACTAAAACAATCAACACTAAATGACCTAAATAAGGAGCTAAGAAAAACTGATGAAGCAATAATTGTTTTTGCAAATGGAACATATAGTTTTTTAACAGATAAATTTGTACCTAGAACTTCCCCTGATGAACTTGAAGTACAACAAGATCAATTTACTTTAAATATAAGAGATGGGGACTACACCATTGAGTTTTTAGATAGTGTTCCAAAATTTGAGCAGGCAATTATTTTAGAGGTGGATAAAAGGTATGACTTTGACCCTTCTTCGTTGTGGACTTTAAAGATAAAAATAGTTAGAGGAGCTGATAGTATATTTTCAACTCCTGTAGTTAGATACTTAAGTGTGGATATTGAATTACCTAAAAAATATTTTAATATTCCAAAGGTAAAAGTAAAGCCAAAGGCTCAGCCAAAAATAAAAGTCGAAAATAAAGAGAAACAAAAAATAAAAGTTGAAAATAAAGATAAAGAAGAAGTAAAAGAAAAAATTAAACCTGTACAAAAAATAAAAAATCAACAAGAGCTTAAAGAAACTCCAGCTGAAATAATAGTAGAAAAACAAGTAGAACAAACAGCTCAAAATGAGATAAAACAAGAGACTATTGAAAAACCAAGATATGTAGTAAAACAAGAGATTAAAACTCCATTTTGGTTAAGTTCAATATATGAACAAAAAGTAAAACTTATCTCACTTACTTTATTTTTAAATATTTTATTTATTATCCTTTATAAATATCAAACTTTACTTTCAAAGCTAAGATATAAACGTACAATACTCTTAACAATCACCCTTTTCTTTATAGGATGGTATGGACAAGGTCAATTAAGTATTGTAACTGTTGTGGGAGTTTTAAAAGCTATTTATAACTCTCAAACTCTAACTTTTTTACTGTATGATCCATTTTCTTTAATCATTTGGTTTTTTGTATTTATCTCTTTAGTTATATGGGGAAGAGGAACATTTTGTGGTTGGCTTTGCCCCTATGGAGTACTTCAAGAGTTTTCACACTATATAGGTAGATTACTTAGATTACCACAAATTAAGATATCTGAAAAACTAAATAGTAAACTTGTATATATAAAATATTTCATACTAGAAGCTTTTATTTTATCTATAATTTTTGAGCCTAATATAGCTAAATACTTAATGGAGATTGAGCCGTTTAAGACATCCATCACATTAATATTTAATAGAGAACTACCATATGTAATATATGCTCTATTTTGGATATTTTTAGGGATGTTTCTATTTAAAGGATTTTGTAGATATATCTGCCCTTTAGGTGCATTTTTATCTATACTTGGTAGGTTTAGAATATTTGATTGGTTACCTAGAAGAGTTGAGTGTGGTAATCCATGTGATAATTGCCATAAAAACTGTAACTATCAAGCGATTGATAAAAAAGATGGTCATATAAAATATACTGATTGTTTTCAATGTTTGGATTGTGTTGAGATTTATAGTGATAAAAATTTATGTAAAGTTTTAATAAAAGATGCAAAAAAACAAAAAGATATAAAAATATCAAAATGGAGTGAAAAAGATGTTTAAAATCACAAGAAGAAAATTTTTAAGAATATCGGCTATATCTCTTGGTTTATCATTATCTTCAAATCAATTATTTGCTACTAATCGAGAAAAAATAACTTGGAGAGGGATTGCTCTAGGAGCACAAGCAGATATGACACTTTTTCATAAAAACAAGTCTTATGCAAAAGAGAGTTTAGCTATTTGTATAGATGAAGTTAAAAGATTAGAAAAGATATTTAGTTTATTTGATAAAAACTCTTCAATATCTGAATTAAATAAAAAAGGGTTTCTTAAAAATCCACCAAAAGAGTTATTAGAGGTTTTAAAATTTGCACATAGTATTTCGCAAAATACAAATGGTGCTTTTGATGTGACAGTTCAGCCCTTATGGATTGAACATGCAAAGTTTTTTAAACAAAGTGATGGGAGTGATATTGATAAGTTAAAAAAGAGAATTAAAAAAGCAAAAAAACTTGTATCATACAAAAAACTTCTAATAGACGAAAAAGAGATAAGTTTTAAACAAAAAAATATGCAAATCACTTTAAATGGTATTGCTCAAGGTTATATTACTGATAGAATTACAAACATCTTAAAACAAAGAGGTTTTACAAATGTACTAATAGATTTAGGTGAGATAAACTCTATTGGTGGCTATAATGAAAAAAGAGATTGGAATATTGCTACACCATATTTAAAAAATGTTCAATATATAAAACTAAACAACAGTGCAGTAGCAAGTTCAGGTGGTTATGGTACAAAGTTTAATGAAAAATATCATCATCTATTTGATACAAAAACTGGAACTAGTGCAAACTATATAACTGCTGTAACAGTAAAAGCTCCAAATGCGATGTTAGCAGATGCTTTAGCAACAGCTATTTATGTTATGCCAATAAATAAAAGTGATAAATTAGAAAAAATATACCATAATATAAAAGTATATAAGGTTTAAGTTTTATTTACCCTAAGAGGTATAATTTTAATTACTATTAGTTACTTGACGCAAATTTTTAAATGCTCTTCTTATTTTCTAAATACTATAGAAAAAACGGCACCATCTTTATTATTTGAAGCTATTATTGTTCCATCAAAATGTTTCTCAATAATAGTTTTACACATATAAAGTCCCAAACCTGTACCATTTTTCTTATCTTTCGTTGAAAAATAAGGATCAAATATTTGTTCAATTATAAATGAAGGAATTCCTCCTGCATTATCAGATATAATCAACTCTTGAGTATTTTCGTTTTCATTATAATCAATAAATATTTTTGCATCTTCAATCTTTTTTTCTACAAATGCATCTTTTGAATTATTTAATATATTTAAAATAACTTGTAAAAGTTCACTTTTAAATAAATAAATAGGAGTTAATTTTTTATCTGAATTTATTATTGATATTCCATTATTTAAAAATACTTTTTCGATTAATTCTAAAGAGATATCAATAACACTATTTATACTTATCAACTCTTTTTTATTTGAACTAGTTCTAAAAAAGTTTCTGAAATCATCAATTGTTTTACTCATATAATCCAAATATTTATCAATATCATAGATTTTTTCTTCAAAAGAAGTTGTTTCAATTTTTTTCATTTTAATTTTCAATTTAAGATTTGAAATAGCTGCTGCTATTGAAGCTAAAGGTTGTCTCCATTGGTGTGCAATCATTGAAATCATCTCTCCCATTGCTGCCATTCTTGATTGTTCTAGAAGTAATGTTTCTTTTTCTTTTAACTCAGTTAAATCTAAAATAAATACCATTTTATAAAATTTATTATCATTTTCAATATCTTTTATTTTTATTATTGCTGGAATAATATTTCCATCTTTTGAAACTAAAGATATCTCTTCAAATGTTGAGTTATTATATTGAAGATATGTTTGATTTATTTTAGGAAGTAATATACCTGTTGCTAGTTTTCCTATCAATTCATCTTTATTAGAATAATTCAATATATTTAGCATCGAATCATTTATATCTAAAATAAAACCATCTTCTATTATAATAACACCTTCAATTGTATTATTAAAAAAACTTGTAAAAATTTCATTGTTCATTGCTTTTCCAACTAAAAAGAATAAAATATATATTTTAGTATAATTAATTATCACTTGCGAGGAGATAAAATTGGTTGACTATATCCTTTTAGAAGAGTATGCGAAAGATAAAAGTGTACTTTTTGTAGAAGATGATGAAAATATTTTAAAAGAAACAAAAGAATTATTACAATTAATATTTCCAAAAGTTGATACTGCAATAGATGGTAAAGAAGGAATTGAAAAATACCTCAGCTATAAAAATGAAACAGGAAATTATTACGATTTTGTAATTACTGATATTCAAATGCCAAGATTAGATGGTATAGAGTTAACTAAATTAATCTATAAAGAGAATAAAGAACAAACTCTTATCGTTTTATCTGCACATAGTGAATCACATTATCTTTTGGAATTGGTTAATATTGGCATCTCTCAATTTATCCCAAAACCTTTAAATTATGACACATTTGTAAATACTATTTTTATTAAACTGAAAGAGATTTCATCTAAAATAGAAGATAATAATATAAATAAAGATATTGTAAATATAGATAAAAATCTATATTGGAATAAACAAACCAAACAATTAATTTACAATGAAGAAAATATAAAATTAACAAAAAAAGAGATAAAACTATTGGATATTTTATTAAAATATGCAGAAAAGACACATACAATAGAAGAATTACTTAATTATTTATGGAGTGATCAAGATGAAACTACTCCTTCTGTAACTAACTTAAAAAATATAATTTCAAGACTTAGAAAAAAAATTCCAGCACTTGATATTGAAAATATTTATGGCTTTGGATATAGACTCAATCTAAAATAATACTATTTTGATACCCTTTTTCAATATAATTTGAATATGTAGGAGGTGTATCATGAATAATATTTCTAATACTCCTAAAAAATTCACATTGTTATATGTTGAAGATGAAGATATAATAAGAGATAATGTACAAGGTTGTCTAAAATACTTATTCAACGTTATCGTAGCAAAAGATGGAGTTGATGGATTATCAAAATTTTCTGGAGATACAATTGATTTGATAATAACAGATATAGTAATGCCAAATAAAGATGGAATTGCTATGTTAGAAGAGATTAAAAAAAACTCACCATATATACCTACTATCGTGACTTCTGCTTATAGTGATGAGATAATTAATAGATTAAATAGAATTGGTGTAACAAAATGTTTACCCAAACCTTTTGATATAAAACAACTAGTTTTAGATTCTATGGAGATTCTAAACGGTAGAGTATAAAAAAGGAGGATATAATGAAAAAGTTAATTATTAACTTAATTGTTCCTTTACTTGTTTTAATTTTATATAGTGGATGTGCAGAATCAGTTGAGTCTCAAAAACAACAATGTGTTGAAAAAGGACTTAGTTATAAAACTGAAAAAAGATTAAATTTTAGAACAGGTGAGTATGAAATGAAACTTATCTGTGTTACATCATACTCAAAATAGATTAGTTAACAATAATCATTTTTAAAATCTATATAATGTGCAGCATGTTTGATTAAGCCATCAACATCTTCTTGTGTTAATTGTTTTACTACTTTTGCTGGACTACCCATTATTAAGCTTCTTGGTGGAAATTTTTTACCTTGTGTTACAAGTGAGTTTGCGCCAACAATTGATCCTTCTGCAATAATAGCATTATCTAAAATTGTGGTACTCATACCAATAAGACAGTTATCTTGAACTTCACAACCATGAAGCATAACTTTATGTCCTATTGTAACATTATCACCAAGTATTGTTTTTGTATGTGAATCTGTATGAATCATTGATAAATCTTGTACATTTGTATTCTTACCAATTTTTATCTGATTTACATCTGCTCTTAAAACACATCCAAACCAAACCGAGGAGTTTTCACCAATTTGAATATCTCCAATTAAATCTGCACTTGGTGCAATCCAAGCACTTTGTGCAATTTGTGGATAAAACTCTTTAAATTTCATAATCATATGTAATTCCTTCTTCTAAATTTTTTTGAAAATAATCTAAAATTTTAGTCATCATTTTTATTCTTTGTTCAAAAGAACTTTTTAAAGCCCTTTCATGCATTGTATGATCACTATCACCAAAAGGACCAAAACCATCTAGTGTTGTAGTTCCACAACTTGAAACAATATTAGCATCACTTACTCCACCTCTATGTTCAGTTAGTATTTTTTCACTAGTAATCTCTTCTAAGAGTTTTATTAATTCTAATTGTTGAGAGTTTTCTTCCATAACTCCTCTTTGTACTAATCCATGAGCATAAGATTTGCTATTTTTAACATAAGAAGTATTTGTAATCTTTTCAATCTCAGAGATTACTCTTTCTTGTTCTTTGCTACAAGTAAATCGGAATTCCATCTCCATTTCACAATGGGGTGATACAGTATTTATTCCCAATCCACCTTTAATTGTTCCAATATTTACAACAGTTCCTTTTTTTAAGTTTGTAAGTTTTGAGTATTCTTGAAGTTTTATTGCTGCTTCTAAATTAGCATTTACACCTTTGTTGTAAGAGGTTCCTGCATGTGCTGCTTTACCTTCTACTTTTATGATATATCTTCCTACACCTTTTCTTGCAGTTACAAGTTCAAGGTTTTCTCCAGCTGCTTCAAACACAAAACAATAGTCATAGTTTTTAGCAATAGATTCAGTTACTAGCTTTGAATCATCACTTCCTGTTTCTTCATCACTAACAAGTAGAAAGTCTATATTATAAATATTTTTATTTTTATTAAATATATTTCTTAAAGCTTGTAAAGCTACAATATTTCCACCCTTCATATCACAAACACCAGGTCCATAAATCCACTCTTCATCTTCATGAAAACCTTCAAAATATCCCTCTGGAAAAACCGTATCATTGTGTCCTAATAAAAGTATTTTAGTTCCAATTTTTTTTTGACTTTTAAATAATAGATGATCACCTATTAGTTCTCTTTTATACGTAGCTAATTCGAAACCTAAAGGAATCAACCATTCAGTCATATATGCTCCAACTTCATCTACACCATATTTATTGTGAGTATAAGAGTTTATATTTACAATAGTTTTCAAATCATTTAAATAGTTCAAAAAAATCCTTTCAGCAAGGCTTGTTAGTTGCTTGTAGGAAAATTATATTCCTACAAGACTTATAAAATAAGTAATTTAAGAGTTTAAAATATAGATTAAGTTTATTTTTGAGATTTACCAGCAATAATAAATCTAAGTGCATTAAGTCTAATAAATCCTTCTGCATCTTTTTGGTTATAAACTTCATCCTCTTCAAATGTTGAGTAAGCATCATTGTATAATGATTTTGAAGAATCTCTTCCAACAACCATAACATTACCTTTGTATAGTTTTAATCTTACAGTTCCTTCAACATTTTCTTGTGTTTTATCAATAGCAGCTTGAAGCATCTCTCTTTCAGGAGAAAACCAGTAACCTTGATATATTAGTTTTGCATATTTTGGCATTAACTCATCTTTTAAATGAGCTTCTTCTCTATCTAGACAAATAGATTCAATTGCTCTATGAGCTTTTAGCATGATTGTTCCACCTGGAGTTTCATAACAACCTCTAGCTTTCATACCAACATATCTATTTTCAACAATATCAACTCTACCGATGCCATGTTTATTTCCATAATCATTTAAAGTTTTTAATAATGTTGCAGGTGACATTGCTTCACCATTAATTGAGATAGGATCTCCATTTTTATACTCAATTGTGATATATTCAGGAGTATCTGGTGCATCTTCTGGCGCTGTTGTCCATAACCACATTGAATCTTCTGGTTCATTATTTGGGTTTTCTAAGTGTAAACCTTCGTATGAGATATGCAAAAGATTTGCATCCATAGAGTATGGACTTACTGCTGGATTACCATCTTTATCAATATGTTTTTGAGCAATCTCAATATTATGTTCTCTTGCATATGCAAGTAATTTTTCTCTTGAATTTAAATCCCATTCTCTCCATGGAGCAATAACTTTAATATCTGGGTTTAAAGCAAGTGCACCAAGCTCAAATCTTACTTGGTCATTACCTTTTCCTGTAGCTCCATGAGATACAGCATCTGCACCTTTTTCATTTGCAATATCAATAAGCTTTTTAGCAATAAGTGGTCTTGCAATAGAAGTACCTAGTAGATATTCACCTTCATAAATTGCATTTGCTCTAAACATTGGAAAAACATAATCTTTTACAAACTCTTCTTTAATATCAAGAATAAATACATTTTCAGGTTTAATACCACAAGCAATAGCTTTTTTTCTTGCTGGTTCAACCTCTTCACCTTGTCCTAAGTCTGCTGTGAAAGTAATTACTTCAGCATTATATTCATCTTGTAACCATTTTAATATAATTGAAGTATCTAGCCCACCACTGTAAGCTAATACAACTTTTTTAACTTCTTTTTTACTCATAACTTATCCTAAAAAATAGATTATTTTTGCGAATTATATCTAAGTAATTCTATAAATCTATTGAAATTATTCAGAAGTTGAAACTATATGATTATTAATTTTATTTTTATTGTAAAATTTTTAATAAGTATTAATTAGGTATAATCAAGTTATGAGAATAGATAAATATTTAAACGCAGTTAATATTACAAAAAGAAGAGCAGTTGCAGAAGATATGCTTGCTCATGGGGTTATTTTTATAAATGATAAAGTTGTTAAAAAATCAAAAGAGGTCAAGGTAGGCGATATTATTGAGATTCGTTATTTAGAAAAAAATGATAAATTTGAAGTATTACAAATACCTACAACTAAATCAACACCTAAATCAAAAATGTTAGAATTTGTTAAAAAAATAGAAGGATAAAAAGATGTTTAATATGGCCAAATTGAAATTTGACGATATTTTTGAAAATAGATTACCTGAAGAAGAGGTGAGAGAATATTTAATTGAATTATATGAAAGAGGTGAAACAGCTGCAGAGATTGCAGGTGCTGCTAGTGCAATGAGAGATCATTGTATCCCTTTACCTCTTCATTATGAGTTAAAAGATAAAGCTATAGATGTGGTTGGAACAGGTGGAGATAAAAGTTTTAGTTTCAATATATCTAGTACTGTATCAATACTTCTTGCAGCTTGTGGATCTTATGTGGCAAAACATGGTAATAGAAGTATTACAAGTAAATCTGGAAGTGCTGATATGCTAGAAGCTTTAGGAATAAATTTAAACCTAAGTATTGAAAATACTGCAAAAATGTTAGAAGAGGGTGGTTTTTGTTTTATGTTTGCTCAAAATCATCATCCAGCAATGAAATATGTAATGCCAATTAGAAAATCAATTCCCCACAGAACTATATTTAATATTTTAGGTCCATTAACAAATCCTGCAAGTGTTTCAAAACAACTTATTGGAGTTTTTAGTGATACTTATCTTAACAAAATTATTACAGCACTTACTTTATTAGATACAAAAAGTGCAATGGTAGTTAGTTCTAAAGATGGAATGGATGAGATATCAATCAGTGATATAACATATGCAACAAGCTTAACAAATCAAAGAACAAATGATTTTATAATTGATCCTAGAGATTGTGGTCTGAAACTTTATCCTAAAGAGGAGACTATTGGTGGTGATGCAAATGAAAATGCTCAAATAACAAAAGATATATTAGCAAATAAAATAACTGGTGCAAAACTTGATATTGTCTTGATGAATACTGCAGGAGCATTAATTGTAGATGGAAAAGCAAGAGACTTTAAAGATGGGATAGATATGGCAAGAGAAGTTATTGTATCAGGGAAAGCAGAAGAAAAGTTAAAACAATTAATTGATATATCAAATAAATTATCATAGGAAATATTTATTTGAAATCATATATTTTAGGTTTAAATGAAATTAATGTAATTATTACAGAATTAAAATCTACTATTTCTCAAAATTGTATTGTAATATTGAGAGGTGATTTGGCTAGTGGTAAAACAACTTTTGTTAGAAATTTTGTTAAATCTTTAGGATTAGATGATGAAGTAACTTCTCCAACTTTTTCTTTACAATCTATATATTCAAATAAAATATACCATTATGACGTATATAATAAAACTTTAGAAGAGTTTATCTCTTTAGGGTTATTAGAAGAGTTTGAAAAAGAGGGAATTCATTTTGTAGAGTGGGGAGATAAAAAGCTTGAAGAGCTTTTAAAATCTTATGGATTTGAAGTAAAAGTTTTGGAAATAAAAAAAATAGATGAAAAAAGGCAGTATATTATAAATGAGTAAACTAAGAGTAGAGGATATAAAAAAAAGTATAAAAAAAACACAAATACTTCATGGAATATCACTAGAGGTTAATTCTGGCGAAGTAGTGGGATTATTAGGACCTAATGGAGCTGGGAAAACTACAACTTTTTATACTGTTTGTGGTCTTGTTACCCCAAGTAGTGGAAAAGTGTTTTTTGATGAAGAAGAGATTACAAGTTTACCACTTCATAAAAGAGCCTTAAAAGGGATTGGATATTTACCTCAAGAATCATCAATTTTTAAAGATTTATCGGTAGAAGAGAACCTAATGCTTGCTGCTGAAATTGTTACTAAAGATAAAAAAGAACAACATAAAAGGGTTGAAGATTTATTAGAAATTTTCAATATAGAACCAATTAGACAAAGAAAAGGAATATCTTTATCTGGTGGTGAACGAAGAAGAACAGAGATAGCTAGGTCTTTAGTATCTAAACCAAAATTTCTACTTCTTGATGAACCATTTGCCGGAGTTGATCCAATAGCTGTAAAAGATATACAAGAGATTATACATGAATTAACAAAATTAGGTATTGGAGTATTAATAACGGATCATAATGTAAGAGAAACCTTGCAAATATGTGATAGAGCTTATGTTATGAAAAGTGGTACACTATTAGCACAAGGTAATAGTGATGAGATAAAAAGTGATGGTAGCGTAAGAGAACATTATTTGGGTGAAAATTTTAGTTTTTAGTCTTCATAAACTATAACTTGGTTTTTACCATCGTTTTTAGCTTGATATAAAGCTTTATCTGCTTTTTTTATAAAAGATATATCTGTATCTTTTTCATTAAGAGTCGTTACACCAAAACTTGCAGTAATTTGAATAGGTATTTTTTCATCTACATATTTTTCAATTACTATTCTTATCTTTTCTGCAACATTTTTTGCTCCATCTAACTGTGTTTGCGGAAGTAAGACAATAAACTCTTCACCACCCCATCTAACTGCAGTATCATGTTCTCTGACACTTTGAGTTAATATTGAAGCAATCACTTTTAAAACTTCATCACCCACATCATGCCCATATGTATCGTTAAAATGTTTGAAGTTATCTATATCAAATATTATCAATGATAAAGAGTTTTGATATCTTTTTTCTCTTTTAATCTCTTTAGATAAAATATCATTAAATTTTTGTCTATTGTATAAACCTGTTAATTGGTCATGAGTCGCTTGATATTCTAGAAGATTAGATTTTTCTTTTAGTTCAGTTATATCCGTAAAAGAGATAACATAATGTTCACCTTTTCTTTCATAATCATCAATATTAATTGCAAAAACTTTTTCTTCACCATTTTTAGTTTTCATTTTAACTGTTTTATCTATATCATTAAGCTTAGATAAATAGATAAGCCAATTCTCTCCATTTTCTAACTTTGTTTTATTGAAAAAATTATTGTCAATAATAAACATATCTAGCAAACTATTGTTTTTTTCAAAAAATTCATCTAAAGAGCTTATATTAAAGAATTCTAAAAATTTTTTGTTTACTTCAATGGCTTTACTAAGATCTGTTAAAACAACCATATTATCTTGTGCATCAAGAATCGATTTTGTCATTCTTACTGCTTCTTCTACTTTATTTTCCAAAGTTGTATTTATCTTTTCTAGTTCTTTTTTTAAAAAAATTGGTTCAACTGCTTTAATCATACTTTCGATTAGATGATATAAATCTATAGGTTTCATAGCATATGCACTAACTTTTACTTCAATAGCTTTTTTTAAAAAATCTGGATCACTATGTGCACTTGTAATAACAATTGGTATCTCTTCATCTGTTTCTCTAATTTTTGCACACATCTCCAATCCACCCATTTTAGGCATATTTATATCTGTTAATATAAGATTCAAATCAGGGTTCTCGTAAAATTTTTCTAGGCCATCTTTACCATTTTCTGCAACAACAACTTTATTAACTATTGTGCTAATTGTTTTACTTGTAAACTCTCTAACATCTTGTTCATCTTCTACATACAAAACATTAATATTTTTTAGAATCTCTTTGTTCATCATATACCTTGTTATTCCTATAATTATTGAAAAATATTATATCTTAAATTTATTTATACAAATATTTTTAAAGCATTTTTTAAATCATCTTCCGTATCAATTCCAAACGATTTTGACTCAACCTCTATCATTGCAATTTTTTCTCCATTATCTAAAGCTCTTAGCTGTTCTAATTTTTCTATTTTTTCAAGTTTTGAAACATCAAGTTTACAAAAATTATTTAATGATTTTTTTGTAAATCCATAAATTCCTAAATGTCCATAATAAGAAGAAGTTTCATAATGGTCTCTATGATATGGTATTTTTGCTCTTGAAAAATATACGGCGTTTGAGTGTTCATCTAATACAACTTTTACATGATTTGGATCATCTGCTAGTTCAGAACGAATTTTTTTATAACAACTTGTAATCATAATATCTTCATTATTTTCTTTTACTTTTTTTACTCTATTAATAACAGCTTGAATAACTTCAGGTTCAATAAATGGTTCATCAGCTTGTACATTTACAATAATTTCATCTTCATCTAAATTCAAAATATTTACTGCTTCATTGATTCTATCTGTTCCACTTTGATGTTCTGATGAAGTCAAAACTGCATCAAAACCATATTTTTTTGCTAGCTCAATTACCTCTTTTGAATCAGTTGCTATAACTACTTTATCCAATGAATTTACTTGTTTTGCTGTTTTAATAACCATAGGTAAACCTAATATATCAACTAATATTTTGTTTTCAAATCTGCTAGAGTTTAATCTTGCTGGAATAATTATCATTTTTTTCCTTTTAATTTATAGGTATAGAAATTTTAAATAATGCACCATTATCATAATTTGTTGCACTAATTAATCCATGTAGATGGATATTTGTAATAATTTTCGATGTATAAAGACTTAATCCTACTCCATGTTTTATCTCTTTTGTTGAAAAATATGGTTCAAAGATTTTTGGAAGTGTTTCATCTTCAATACCACCTCCATTGTCTCTTATTTCAAAAAATAAATTTTCATTTTCAACATATGAAGTTATATCAATAATACCCTTTAATATTGATTTTCTCAATATTGCTTCTTTAGCATTTATCAATATATTTAAAAGTACAGTTTTAAGTTCATTTTTGTAAGAACTAAAGTCAATTTTATTGTTAATTTTTATATTTAATTTTATATTTTTTGGCAATTCTTTTTTAAAGATTAAAGCTAATTCATCTATAAATTTATCTAATTGTATATCTTCAAGTATTAATTTTGGAGATAAAAAATTTTGAAGTTCATTGATTGTTGATGATAAATTATCTGCATTTTGTTTTATATTTTGTAAGATATTTATTGCATTTTCTTCTTTAACACATCCATTTATATTATATTCTAATTCAAGCTTTTGTGCTTGTATGGAGATGATATTTAGTGGTTGTCTCCATTCATGTGAGAGTGTTTTTAATGTTTCAGTCATAATTGCTAGTTTTGAGTGTTGAATCAATAATGAATCTTTTTCTTTTATGGCATCTTTTGCAATTTTAACTTGACTTTGTAACGTAGATGTTTCATCATTTAGAGTGATTTCATTTGTAATATCAAACATCAAAGAGGTATAACCTATCACATCACCATATTTGTTGTATATAGGTTTTATTTTCATACTAACCCAAAAAGCATTACCATCTTTTTTTATATTTTTTAACTTTCCACTCCATTCTTGAAAGTTTGATAATGAGTTATTTATATTTTGATAAATAATTGTATCTGTATCCTTATGAGCTAATGTGGAGTAATGTTTTCCAATGATATCTTTTTTTTCATATTTTGTTAAGTTTAAAAAAGCAGTACTTACTTTTGTGATATGACCATGTAAATCCATATGCATAGAGATTACATAGTCATCTAAGATTTCATCATCAGCTATTTGATGAGTTATATCTTTGGCATTGATAACAAAAAGATTTTTATTTAGCATAGTTGATATTGTAATCTTAAGATAAATTTTCATTTTATCTTTTCTTATACATGCAATATCTATCTCTGCTTTGTATTTTTTTGTTTTATCTTCTACTTTCAAAAGTTTTAAAAAAGAGTATTTATATTTCTCTTCCATAAAAGATGTAAATGAATTTTTTAGTATCTCATCTTTAGAAAAACCAAGCATTGGCATAAAAGCATTATTAATATAAATAAAATTTGTATTTTTATCAATGATACCTATCCCATCCCAGGAATTATTAATAATTTCTTGTAACTCTTGATTGTTTCTTTTTAGTTTTTCAACATCTTCATTAACCAATATAAAACCTTATTTTTAGTGATATTATTATATTATAAAATCTTTAAACAATCAGAAGAAAAGAGCAATTTATGAAAAAAACTATTACGATTATTGATACATTTGGATTTTTATTTAGAAGTTTTTATGCACTGCCTCCACTTAAATCAAAAGATGGTTTTCCCACTGGACTTTTAACAGGATTTATGAATTTTATTTCAAATATTGGAAAAGATTTTCAAACAGATTATTTAGTTTTCGCTTTGGATGCAAAAGGTGATACCTTTAGAAATGAAATATACTCACAATACAAAGCACACAGACCTGATGTTCCAGAAGATTTATTAAAACAATTACCAATAGCAATTGAATGGATTGAAAAGATGGGTTTCCAAACTGCTATGAAAACAGGTTTTGAAGCAGATGATATAATAGCTTCAATAGCTCATGATGCAGTTATAAAAGATTTAGAAGTTAGAATTGTTTCTCATGATAAAGATTTATATCAATTAATTGACGATGATAAAGTTTATCTTTTTGATCCTATAAAAAAAGATATTGTCAATGAAGAAAAATGTATAAATAAATATGGGATAAAACCTAATCAATTTACAGATTACCAAGCCCTTATTGGAGATAGTGCAGACAATGTTCCTGGAGTAAAAGGTGTTGGTGCAAAAACAGCAGAAGCATTAATAAAAGAGTATGAAACATTAGATAATATTTATGCAAATATTGAAAATATTGAAAAAACAAGGTGGAAAAATCTTTTAATTGATGGAAGAGAAATGGCATATATCTCAAAACAATTAGTAACTTTGGATAAAGATTGCCATTGTATTGATGATATTGAAAACTATATTTTACCAAATGAAAATCCCATTTTAAAAATCGAAGATATATTAAGAAATTATGATTTATCACGAATTATTGAACGAGTTCATAAAGAAGGATTAAATTATAAAACTAAATTACCTGAAAACTATACTCCAATTACAGAAGAAAAAAAAGAAAAGATAGAATATGAATTTGTATTATTAAATGATGAAAATCATTTAAATGATATTATTGAAAAAATTGATAATGATACTATTGTAGCTTTTGATACAGAAACTACAGATCTTGATACAAAAAATGCAAAACTAGTAGGTTTTTCTTTTTGTTTTGAAAAAAACAAAGCATATTATGTGCCTATAAATCATGTTTATTTAGGTGTACCAGAACAAATATCTTTAGAAATGGCAAAAAAAGCTATATTGAAATTGAATGAAAAAAAATTGGTATTGCAAAACTTCAAATATGATTATTCGATTATCAAAAATTATTTAAACATAGAACTAAAACTTTATGCAGATACTATGATATTGGCTTGGATGTTAGATACAAGTTCAAAAATAGGCTTAGATTTTCTAGCACAAAAATATTTTGATCATGATATGATATCTTTTAAAGAAGTCGTAAAAAAAGGTGAAAATTTTTCAAATGTTGATATAAATGAAGCTACAAAATATGCAGCTGAAGATGCATTATTTACTTATAAAATTTATTATAAATTACTTGAAGAATTTAAAAATAAAGAGTGTGAACATCTACTAAAGATTGCACATGAAGTAGAATTTGATTTTATATATGTCTTAGCTGAAATGGAAAACAATGGGATAAAAGTTGATATTGAAAAATTAAAAGAATTAAAACAAATTAACAGTGAACATATACAAAAATTAACCACAAATATTTATGAAAAAGCTAATTGCAAATTTAATATTAACTCACCTAAACAATTAGGTGAAGTATTATTTGATAAACTTAAATTACCCCCATCAAAAAAAACAAAAAGTGGTTATAGCACAAATGAAGTTGTTTTACAAAAATTATATGATTCACATGAGATTATACCTTTAATTTTACAATATAGAGAAGCATTTAAGTTGCAGTCCACTTATATTGAACCTTTATTAGAGTTAGGATTAAAAGATGAAGAAAATAGAATTTTTACCTCTTTTTTACAAACTGGAACTGCAACAGGAAGATTAAGCTCTAAAAATCCTAATCTTCAAAACATTCCAGTAAAAGGAGTGGATGGTTTACAAATAAGAGAAGCTTTTATCCCTAAAGAGGGATATAAGTTGGTTGGTATTGATTATTCTCAAATAGAATTAAGATTGTTAGCACATTTTTCAAAAGATGAAGCCTTAGTAAATGCATTTAATAATAATTTAGATATTCACTATCAAACTGCAGTTAAAATATTTGGAGAAGAAGAAGCAAAAGCGAAAAGGTCAATTGCAAAATCTATTAATTTTGGATTACTTTATGGAATGGGTAGTAAAAAATTGGGAGATACCTTGGGTATACCATCAAAAGAAGCAAAACAATATATAGAGTCATATTTTAAAAGTTTCGTTAGTGTAAAAGATTATTTAAAATCTATTGAAGAAGGTGCACTTGAAAATGGTTATGTTGAAACATTAATAAAAAGAAGAAGATTATTTGATTTTGATTCAGCAAATGCCATGATGAGAGCTGCATTTTTAAGAGAATCCGTTAATACACTTTTTCAAGGAAGTGCATCTGATTTAATTAAACTTTCAATGATAAAAATCTTTCAAGATATAAGAAATATTAATGATGTAAAAATGCTTCTACAGATACACGATGAGCTTATTTTTGAAGTTAAAGAAGAGAATATTGATAAAATAACTAAAAAAATAGTTGATATTATGGAAAATATTTATCCATTGAATATTCCTTTAAAAGTTAGCAAAAGTATCGGTAATAGTTGGCAGGAGTTAAAATAATCATTATTAAAATATAGTTTTATCTTATTTTTTAATAATTTTATTTTGACAAAAGAAATTTATTATGATAAAATAACAAAAAATTTAACTATGAAGAGAAATATCATGCTAAAGACATTAAAAAATATAAGAAAACTTTACAATGCAAAATTACTTTTTATTAGTAGTGATGAAGAAGTAAAAAAAACAATAGAAAATGAATTTGATGAGTACTTCAAAGAATTAACACTTGTATCAACTTTGGAAGATGCTATATATCAAATTGAAGAAAATAATTATGATTTGGCTGTAATTGATACAAAAGTAGGAACAAAAGAATTTGATGAAGTATGTACAGTAATTACAACTTCATCTCCTAATTTACCCAAGATCATAATTTCTGATAGAGATAGTAATGACGATATAGTTGTAGCTATAAATAACAATTCATATACTTTTTTAAGTAAGCCTTTAAGAGCAAAAGATGTTAAGCTTTCTGTCATTATGTGTTTGAATCAAACTAAAAGAGGTGATAAAGTAGAGTTTCAAAAAGGTATCTATTTTGATGAGTATAGAGATCAATTCTTTAAATCGGGTGGAGTTTTAATAGATTTTACAAGATTAGAAAAAGGTTTTATGAAATTATTGATTTCTAAAAAGGGAGATATTGTAGATTATGATACAATTAAAGATGTGGTTTGGAAAGGTAAAAATATGTCAATTTATACAATGAGAAATATTGTAAATAAAATTAGACAAAAAACTTACTATGAAATAATTCGAAACCATTCAAATAGAGGTTATACTTTAGACGATTCTAAAAAATAAAATATTAAGATAAATATATGGAAGAAAAAATAGTATCAAAAGAAGAATTGATTGAAATGTTTGAAAATCAAGAAATACTTGATACAGGAAAAGGTTGGATGATGGGTGACAAAGAGATTGAGATTGTTGCGTTACATGAAGTTGATCCAAAGTTTTTACAAGATATAACTAATGCAAAATTTTATAAACTAATAATCAAGAAAGGAAGATAAATGTCACATTGTCCATATTGTGGTAAAAAAATTGCTATGAGTAAAGCTTTTTGTTCAAGAAGCTGTAAAGAGAACTATTTTCAGTTAATAGCAATTCAAGTACCAAGACCATTTCTAAAAAGAATATATATTTTTTGTACTCCTGAACAAAGGGATGCAGAGATTGAAAATTTTGCGAATAGACATGGTTGGAGAATTGATTTATTACAAAAGAAGATTGATGAATTAGCAGTAGAGTATGGATATATCGAATCAAAAAACTGATTTAGAAGATTTTTCAAATGGAGTATTAGAAAAATCTGTAATTTTATATTTAGAGGACGATGAAATTATTAGAAAAGAGACAACTTCTATTTTTGAAAAATTTTTTAAAAAAGTAATTACTGCAAAAGATGGTGAAGAGGGTATTAATCTTTATACTGAAAATAAAGATGAAATAGATATTATTTTAACTGATATTAATATGCCTAATATGAATGGTATAGACTTTATGACTGAAGTTAGAAAAATTGATTTTGAAATCCCTTTACTAATTGTAACAGCCTTCAATGATATTGATCAAATAATCAAAGCAATAAAATTAAAAGTAAGTGACTATATAGTTAAACCTATGCAGATGAAAACCACATTGAAGGTTTTAAATAAGATACTTTTAGTAAACTATAATCAAAAACTTATAAATAAACAACAAGGTGAACTTAAAATCTATAAAGAGATTTTAGATCAAGAGAATTTAATAAGTGAAACAGATTTAAATGGTATTATTATATATGCTAATGATATTTTCTGTGAAGTGTCAGGATATACAAAAGAAGAACTTCTAGGAAAAAATCATAATATAATCAGACATCCTGATGTATCTCCTAAAATATATGAAAACTTGTGGAATACTATTCAAAATAAAAAAGTTTGGAGAGGTAAAATAAAAAATAGGGCAAAAGATGGTACAGTATATTATGTTCAATCTACTATTTTTCCTATTTTAGATGAAAATAATGAAATTAAAAAATATGTTGCATATAGATATCTAATAACTGAGCAAGAAGAAGAAAAACATAAATTAAAAAAATATATTATGCATCAAAAGAGTGCTCAAATTAAACATGAAAAAGATTTACAAGACCAATTTGATGAAGCTCTACATTATGCAAAAATGCAAAAAGATGAGCAGGTTGCTAAATTTATTCATGAATTAAATGAACAAATAAAATTACTAAGAAGTAAAAATAGTGATGAAAAAGGTAGAATTTTATCTTTAGAAAAAAAATTAAAAGAATCAACAGAAAAAAATGAAGAACTACAAATTAGTTATCAAAAAAGAATTGAAAAACTTCATGAAGCAACAACAATGTCAGTTGAACAATATCACAAATTTAAAAAGAAAAATGAAATTATAACTGAAAAATTAGCTAAATCACAAGAAGCAATAGTCACTATGCAAGGTTATGTTGATGAATATAGACAAAAAATAAAAGATTTAGAGGATGTAATTGCTGCATTTGAGGCCAAACATGGTCCATTATCAAAAAACTAATTTTTTCTTTTTACGTAAATAAATGTCAAAATGCTAATTAATGCTAAAATAGATGATAATAACATACCCTGTGTTAACCATCCACCATATATAAATCCAAGTTGAATATCAGGTTGTCTAAAAAATTCTGAAATAATTCTAGCAATAGAGTAAAGAAATCCGTACATAATTGCCAATTCTCCATTAAATTGTTTTCTTTTTCTATATAGAAATAAAATTATAAATACAACAATACCTTCTAAAAAACCTTCATAAAGTTGAGAAGGATGTCTTAGTACACCATCTACATAGATACCCCAAGGAACATCTGTTGTTCTTCCTACTAACTCTTGATTAAAAAAGTTACCTAATCGTCCAAATATATATCCTGCTGAAATTCCTAAAACAGATATATCAGCTAAAAACCAAAATGAAACCTTATATTTTCTACAATAAAGTATAGAACCAATTAAAAACCCAATAAATGCACCATGATAACTCATACCAGAAATTCCTGTATATACACCATTTACATATGGGTTGAAAATTTGCCAAGGGTGTGATAAATAATAGAATGTATTTGTATCATAAAATAAAATGAATCCTAATCTAGCACCTAAAATTACACCTATTTCTACCCACCAAATATATGAATCAAACATTTGATTTGTTATTGGAATATTATCATGTTTTATAAACCATTTTGCGACAAAAATAGCAGAAAGTAGGGCAAGTGCATACATGATTCCATACCAGTGAACTGCTATGGAACCTAAGTGAAAGGCTATTGGATTAAAATGAGAGTATATATTTTGCCAAAATTCCATTTTCTAGTCTAATGCTTCTGCTATAAGTTCTATAGGATTTTTGAAAATTACATCCACATCTGCTTGATAAAGAGAATTTGTAATTTGCATTCTACAAGCACTACATTCAGCACTAACAATTTTTGCATTTGTGTCTTTTATCATGGCAGCTTTTGGTGCTCCTGCAGCTTTTGAAAATTCATATTTTTCTGTTTGCATAGTAACTCCACCAAAACCACAACATCTATTAGAATCACTCATCTCTTTTAATACATAATTTTGAGACAGAAGATTTCTTGGTTCTTGCCATACTCCTTGCATCTTTTTTGCATGACATGGATCATGATATGTAACTAAATCATCAAATTTTTTATTTGATTGAGCAAGTAATTCTTTTAATTGTGTACTATTTTCTAGCCATTTTGTTGCCATAAATACTTTTTTAGAGATTTTAGCAGCTCTTTCTTTCCATTGTGGTTGATTATGTAAATAGTGTTCCCAATCTTGATTTATCATTGCACTACATGTAGCTTCTGGAATTATTATAGCATCCACATCATCTATCCATTTTTCAAAATATTCAATATTTTTCTTTACTAAATAATCAACTGTATCAAAAGCACCAGTAAAATATGCAGGAGCTCCACAACAAAGTTGTTTTTTAGGAATCATAATATCAAGTTCCAGTTTTTTTAATATTTTTATTAATGAATCACCTGTTTTTGTATATGTATAATTACTCATGCAACCTATAAAAATTGCAACTTTATTTTTTTTATTTTCTTCTTCTTTATGATGTTTTGCAAAAATATTTTCTGGATATTTATTTAAAAAACTTTTACTATCTGCATAGGGTAGGGTTCTATCTTTTTTTACAATTGGTAATGAAAACCTTGGAAGAGCTGATTGTTTTTTATTATCAAGTTTTAAAGCACAAGTTTGAAACATCCAACCAAGTTTTGATAATAAATCCATTGTTTTTCTATGTCTAAGTAGGTAAAAGAATAATCTTTTATACCAAGCTATACCATATTTTTGTGCAATATCACTTCTTACTTGCTCTATTATCATATCTGTTGGTAAATCATTTGGACAGACTTCAACGCAATTTGTACATAAAAAACATGATTCAAATATATTTTTTGCATTTTCATCAAGTTCTAATTCATCTCTTTTATATGCTCCTAAAAGGTCTATAAAACCTCTAGGACTTGTAGTTTCATCTTGATTTATATTAAATATTGTACAAACAGGTTTACATTTACCACATTTTACACAATCATCACTAATGTCTGTATAATTAAATTTATCTAATATATTCATTATATTGTTTTACTAAACCTTCTTTTATTTTCTGGAACTTTTCTTAAGTATGCATCAAATGGCATACAAATATTTCTAATCAACATAGTTCCTGTTTGTGATACTTGAATTTTATCATCATTTATTGAAACTAAATCTGCTTCAATAAACTCAGTTAAGTCATTTAAGGAATCATTAAAATACTCATAAAAGTCTATATTAAATTTATCTTCTACTCTTTTGATATTTAAACTAAAGTTACTCATTAATTCCATAATTACATATTGTCTTAAAATATCATCTTCGCTTAGCTTATAACCTTTAAATACAGGTAAGTTACCTTCATCTAAACTATATTCATATTGTTTTAAGTCTTTGAAGTTTTGAGCATAATAATCAACACCATTCCCAATAGATGTAACTCCAATACCTATTAAATCAGCACCACCTTTTGTTGTATATCCTTGGAAGTTTCTATGAAGTTCACCCTTTTCTATTGCTTTAAATAACTCATCTTCTGGTTTTGCAAAGTGATCCATACCTACCATTTTATAACCATTTGTAGTGAAAAAATCTATAGTATCTTTTAGTATTTCAAGTTTTTCAGTTGGTGGTGCAAATGTTGATTCATCAAACTTTCTCATTGTCTTCATCAACCAGGGAACATGGGCATAATTAAATACTGCTAATCTATCAGGATTCAATTTTATAATCTGTTCAATAGTTTCATGAAAACTTTTTTTAGTTTGATAAGGTAAGCCATAAATCAAATCAATATTTATTGATTTGATACCAGCTTCTCTTGCAATATTCATAACATTTTGAGTTGTTTCATATGGTTGTATTCTATGAATAGTTTTTTGAACCTCTTCATTTAAATCTTGAACACCAAAACTAAGTCTGTTAAATCCACCAGCTTTTAATACATTCATATGTTCTTTAGTAAAATATCTTGGATCAACTTCACATGAAATCTCTGCCTCTTCACTAAAGTTAGGGAAAGTTGTTTTAATTATTGAAATAACATTTTCTAACTGCTCAGGACTAAAATATGTAGGAGTTCCTCCTCCAAAATGCATTTGTGTTACAATTCTAGAAGTATCTAAATATTTTTTTAATATATTTAACTCTTTTTGTAGATATTCTAAATATTTTACTTTTTTATCCTCTTTTGAGGTAAAAATTACATTACATCCACAAAAATAACAGGCACTTCTACAAAAAGGAAGATGTATATATAAAGATAAGTTTCTGTTACTATCTTGTGTTTGATAAAAGTGTATTAAATCTTCTTGTGTAAAATCTTCAGTAAACTCAGGTGCAGTAGGATATGAAGTATATCTAGGTCCTGGTTTTGAATATTTTTCAAATTTTTTAAAATCAATCATTTACTAAACTACTTTTTATTAATTCTATTTAACCAAACCATTACACCTTTTTGTGCATGTAGTCTGTTTTCAGCTTCTTCAAATACTAAACTTTGTTTTCCTTCAATAACTTCTTCACTTACTTCATAACCTCTATAAGCGGGAAGACAGTGTAGAAAAATTGCATTTGAAGCACCAAGTTTCATCATATCTTCATCTACAATATAACCATCAAAATCTTTAACTCTCTTCTCTTTTTCATCCTCTTGTCCCATCGAAACCCAAGTATCAGTTGTAATAACAGTTGCTCCTTTACAAGCTTCTTTCGGATCATTTCCAATAATAATTTTAGCACCTGACGTTTTTGCAAAATTTATTGCATCATCTAAAATCTCTTGGTTTACTTCATACCCTTTTGGTGTAGCAATTCTAAGTTCAAACCCTAATTTTGAAGCTAGCATCAACCAAGAGTGAGCAAGATTATTTCCATCACCCACATATGCAACAACTAAATCTTTATCAAGACCTGCTTCTTGAATAGTCATATAATCAGCCATAAGTTGTACAGGATGGTATTCATTTGTAAGACCATTTATAACTGGAACTTTAGAATACTTTGCAAACTCTTCAATTTTTGTTTGTTCAAAAGTTCTAATCATAACCATATCTACCATTCTTGATATCACTCTACTTGTATCACTCATAGGTTCACCACGACCTAATTGTATATCATTTGATGATAAAAATAGTCCAACTCCACCAAGTTGATATATACCTGTTTCAAAACTAACTCTTGTTCTTGTACTACTTTTCTCAAAAATCATACCAAGTGTATGTCTAGGCATATAATCTTTATAAACTCTATTTTTAGTCTCTAATTTTATTTTATGAGCTAATTCCAATATCTCTAATATTTCATCTTTTGAATAATCTCTAAGTGTTAAAAAGTGTCTCATGATTTAACCTTTGTGTTTAAAAAAGATTAGATTATATCGATTGTTGCCTTAAACAAAATTATAAAATTAGATTTTATTAAAATCTAATACAATATCTTGATTTTCAAAAATTTTATAATGAATATTGTACTTATCTAAAAATTTTGTAATTTTTTCAATTTCTTTATTTATTTCTTCTTGATTACAGATATTACTATTCTTAAATATATTCTCTTCTTTATTCCAATTATAGCAATTAGAACTATCAAAATGTTTCTTTATTTTATTATATAGTCTTTCTTTTGGGTTTAAAGGTAATTCTATTCTAAATTCAGCACCTTTATATTCAATATTATTATATGTATATTCTTGGTTTTCTACATAAATCTTACCTAATAGATGTTTAGTAATAATTTCAGAACACATATATAAACCAATTCCTGTACCAATAGATTGGTGTTTTGTAGTAAAATAAGGTTCGAAAATTTTATTAATAATATTTTCAGAAATGCCACCAGCATTATCTTTTATCTTAATAATAACTTTTCTTTTATTTTTATATATGTCAACAAATATATATTTTTTATAATTCTTTTTTCCTTTTTTGAATATATCATTTGAGTTGTTTATAATATTTAAAAATATTTGATTTAGTTCATTTTCCAATCCTACAAGTTCAATATCTTCTATATTTTCAATAAATTCAATATTATTATTTTCATCATTTGAAAAAAGTGCTCTAATTCTTAAATAGATAACTTTTAGATTTAATAAAACTAATTCATTTGAAGAACTAAAAAAATCTCTAAAGTTATCTAAAGTTTTAGAAAGATATTCTGTATTGTTAACAATTAAATTCATACTCTTTTCAAACTCGTTTTCATCTAAAAGACCAAACTCTTTTTGTAGTTGTAATCCACTTGCCGCAGTTGAAATAATTGAAAGCGGTTGTCTCCATTGATGTGAAATATTTTCAATCATCTCTCCAATTGCTGCCATTTTTGATTGATGAGCCATAATAGAGTCTTTTTCTTTGTTTTTATTTATAGCTTTTTCTATTCGATGTTCTAATTTGTCTTTTAGTTTTTCTATTATTTTTTTGTCAGTTATATTTCTTCTAATAGCTGTGTAGCCAATTAGTTTATTGTCAATATCATAATCAGGATGAATTATTAAATCAAACCATACTTCATTGCCATCTTTTGTTTTATTTTTTAGTGCTGTTTGAAAAACTTTTCCTTTTTTTATTGTTTCCCACATCTGTTTGAAAATTTGTGAATCAGTATCAGGGTGTCTTACAAGATTATGATTTTTTCCTATTAGTTCATCCCTAGAGTATCCCACGCTTTCACAGAAATTTTTTGTAACATAAGTGATAACCCCATAAGGGTCTGTTTTTGATATGGAAATATATTTATCAATAGTTTCTAAAGAAGAATCTAATCTTTTCGATTTATCTAATAACAAATCTTTTAATTTTGTTTGAAAGGTTTTATTTTTTTTTCTATATTTTATAAATAATTCTTCTATTGTTTTAGAAAAAACAATTAAAAGAATTAAAATTATTACCATTACAATAGAAACTGTTAAAAATATTTTATTTTTTGTTTCTTCATATATTTGTTGTAGTGTAGCATGTCTTTGTTTTATATTTTCATTTATAGAATCAGGATTAAATCCTGAGCCTATTGCCCATTTCCAATCTTCAAATCCTTTTATATAGGATATTTTTCTAGAAGTCTCATTTTGTGCAGTATCTTTTAAAGAGATATATTCAGTAAAACCATCTCCTTTTTTTGCAATATTGATTATGTTTTTAATCAAAAAAGTGCCGTTTCCATCTTGTAAATTAAAATTGTTTTGATTAACTAATGAAGGTTTAATGTGGCTTAAAAATGTTCCATTATAATCTACAATAAATACATAACCTTTTTTATCATATTTGATTTGAGAGATTCTTTTTATAACATTTGTTTTTACAACATTTTCAAAATCAATTAAATATTCACCTGTACCAATTACCCAGTTAAAAGGCTCAAATTTTTTTACAAAACCAATCTTTTTAAATTCTTCTTTTAAATTATTAGGTTTATTCCAATACCAAGTATCAAATCCTTCATCTTTTTTGTTGACAATATTAATTAAACTTTGAATAACCTTTTTACCTCTTAAATCTTCATAGTTATAAAGATTTTTACCTACATAATTTGTATTTACAGGATGCATTATATTTATACCATTTAAATCATATATAAAGTAATAACCTCTACCTTCATTAAAACGGATATTTATTAACGCATCTTTTATTAGTTTTATTATCTCTTCTTGATTTTTATTCTTATTATGTATATATATACTTTGAGCTATAGTATAAGCTTCATAAACTCTTTTTTTTAGGTCACTTTTTAAGTTATCTATAGTTTGATGTTTCTCATAATTGATTAGGTCATATACAGCATGAACTTCTCTTTTTACATTCTCTTTTTGAGAATCAAGAAACTCTTTTTTTAATCTTTTTTCTTCTGTTTTAAAATAATTGTCATTTTGATTTGAAAGGATATATGTTATTATAAGTGAGAAAACTAATACTACAATAATAGGAATTACTCTAATTGATGTAATAATCTTTTTTTCAAACTTATTTAACATATATTCCCTCTAATCAAATTAGATGTTTAGCTCTTGTCTAATAATTCACAAACCTCTTTTGCATGATAAGTAATAATCAAATTTGCACCAGCTCTTTTAAAACCTAGTAAAGTTTCTAACATAACTCTTTCATAATCAATTAATCCAGCATCACCAGCATGTTTTAACATAGCATATTCTCCACTTACATTATATGCACAAATTGGAAGATTTGAATTGTTTCTAATATCTCTAATTACATCCATAAATGCAAGTGCTGGTTTAACCATAAGGATATCAGCACCTTGTTTTTCATCTTCTAAAGACTCTTCTAAAGCTTCAAGCCTATTTGCTGGATTCATTTGATAACTTCTTCTATCTCCAAAACTTGGAGTTGATTCAGCAACATCTCTAAATGGACCATAATAAGCACTTGCAAATTTTGTAGAATATGCCATAATTGGCAAATCTTTAAAACCATTTTCATCAAGTGCTGTTCTTAAACACTCTATTATACCATCCATCATACCACTTGGAGCAATCATATCAACTCCAGCTCTTGCATGAACCAAAGCTTGTTGTGCAGAAATCTCTAAAGTTTTATCATTATCAACTGTTTGGGTTTTTGGGTCTAATATACCACAATGACCATGATCTGTATATTCACAAAAACATAAATCTGTAACAATAAACATATCAGGGAATTTTTGTTTTATAGCTTTTATTGTTCTAGCAATAATACTTTCATCACATAAACATTCACTTCCAACTGAATCTTTTACATCAGGAATTGCAAATAAAATAATTGAATTTAAGCCAATATTTTTAATATATTCACACTCTTTTAATATTTCATCAATACTCATCTGAAATACACCAGGCATAGAATCAATCTCTTTTTTATAATTCTCTCCCTCTCTTACAAATAATGGATAGATAAAATCATCTTTTGAGAGTTTTGTCTCCTGAACTAAATTTCTTAATGTAGGATTAATTCTTAATCTTCTAAATCTTTTAAACATATTATTTACCTTTGTTAGATATAATCACCTCCATTTTAGCAATTTAAGGTTTAAAAGGATATGAATATAGAAAAGTCAAATATTGCTAACCTACCAACAAAATACGGTAAATTTAAAATTAGAGCATACAAATTAAATAACCAAGAACATTTAGCTATTATGAGTGAAAATTTTGAAAATATAAAAATACCATATGTTAGAATTCACTCTGAGTGTTTAACAGGAGATACTCTTGGAAGTTTAAAATGTGATTGTCAAAATCAATTAGATTTAGCATTGAAATTTATAGCACGTGAAGGTGGTTTAGTAATTTATCACAGACAAGAAGGAAGAAATATTGGCCTTCTAAATAAAGTTAATGCATACGCTTTACAAGATCAGGGTAAAAATACAATTGAAGCAAATTTAGAGCTTGGTTTTGGAGAAGATGATAGAGATTATGCCATTGTTGAAGAGATTTTTAAAGATTTAAATTTAAAGAAAATAAAACTTATTACTAATAATCCTAAAAAAATTTCGTATGTAGAGTCAATAGGTGTTGAAATAGTTGAAAGAATTCCAGCTATTACAAAATCAAATAAATATAATGAACACTATATAAATACAAAAAAAGACCAGATGGGACATATGTTTTAATTATGTTAAATTTTCCAAAAGATATAGTTCTAGATTCTGAATTTGAAAATAGATGTAAAGTTTTTATTCAATTATTACAAAAATGGGGTAGTGTACATAATTTAAGTGCACAATTAAAAGAAAATGAAATTGAAGAGAATATTTTAGATTCAATCTATCCTTTAAAGTATATAAATAATTTTAAAAGCTTTGCAGATATTGGTACAGGAGCTGGCTATCCTGGTTTAATTATTGCTATGGCGAAAGCTGATGTAAAAGCTTATTTGATTGAACCTAGAATAAAAAGGGTTGCTTTTTTAAATTTTGTAAAAAATAGTTTAGGTTTAAAAAATATTGAAGTGATTTGTAAACGAGTAGAAGATGTAGAAGATATAAAAGTTGAATTGATTACATCAAGAGCAGTTACAAAAACTAAACTACTTCTTGATATTACAAAAAATATTTCAACTTTAAATACTTCTTATCTTTTTTACAAAGGAAGTTTACTTGAAAATGAGATACAAGAGGCAAAAATAAATAACACAGAAATTTTTACTAGAAAAGATAGAAATTATCTATATTTAAAAGGTTAATCATGGGTTTAAAAGTTATAGCAATACTTGCAGTTTTATTTTTAATATATATTGTTTTATTTAAAAAAGATAGAGAAAAAGAAGTAACTAAAAAAGAGGATGAAAAAATTGAAGATATTATGGTAGAATGTCCTACTTGTGGTACTTATGTATCTAAAAAAGAGGGTATTTTAAGTAATGGTAAATTTTATTGTTCTAAAGAATGTTTAAACTCTTAAAAGGATATTAAATGATTATTCTAGGTGATAACTTAGTTCCATATGAAGATTTTTGTTTAATAAACAATATAAAAGATATTAATAACACGAAACCTAATAGCACATTATTATTTAAATATAATGAAGAGGTATTAAAATATTGTTATAATAATAGTTTAAATTGTGCAGTTATTGTTGATTCAATCAAACAAGCTATATATTCAAACTCATTAAATTCTAAATATATCATTTCGACAAAACAATTATCAAAACAGATTCAAATTATAGCTGACACTTATATGTTTGATTCAAAAAATATTGCTGTAATTGATTCAAATGATGAATTTGAATTGATTGCTAAAGATGAGATTGATGGTGTAATCTACTCTTTTTTATTAAATTAATATAAGAAAAACTTAAAATAAATATAAACTTAAATAAAAAACTAATAAATAATTAACAGTCTTTTTTTATAATTTCTCCTTATATTAAAATAAGGAGCTATCATGGATATAATAGGACAATTTCCATTGTTTTATTTTCCAGAATACGGAAGTGCTTGGATGATGGGGATGACTGGAACCATTCACATCTTAGCATCTCATACTTCCGTTGGTGCTGCAATGCTTTTTGCATTTTTGGCTTACAAAGCATATAAAGAGAATCGAAGTGATTTATACCCGTATATGAAAAAATACGGTATGTTTCTTTTGATTTTTTCATATGTGATTGGTTCAATTACTGGACCAGGTATTTGGTATACTGCAACTGCTGCGAGTCCTCGGGGTATTAGTGCCTTGATTCACAACTTTGTATGGGTATGGGCTACCGAGTGGGTCTTTTTTGTTTATGAGGTTATAGGCGTTTTTGTTTTAGTCTATTTTATAGATAGAATCGATAAGAAAACCCATTTAAAACTCACCTTTTCATTTGCTATAGCTTCTGTTGGAACTTTGGCACTAATTATTGGTATTATTAGTTTTATGATGTGGCCAGGAACTGATGCATATTATACAACAGGAAGCGCAAGTGATGCTTTTTTTGGTATAAATACTTTTCCTCATATGTTCTTAAGAATAGGGTTTATGATTATGCTTTCAGGTGTAATTGGACTTGTTATTTCAAGTGCAATAAAAAAAGATAATGAAGAATTATCAAAAGAATTGACTAAAAAAATGGGTTATATAAGCTTATTAGGTGGATTTCTTGTAATGTTCTTCTTTATGTGGTACATGGGTACTTTACCTGATAATGCACATGCAGTGTTTAATATAACTAAAGATTCAGTTATTCAAAGTAGAATTATTTTAACAATTGTTTTCTCTATTTATTTTTTAATTGCTATTGTAAAACCACGATTTATCAATACTCCATTAGCAGGAATAATGATATTTGTAATCTTAATTGCAGGAATCTGGCCAGGTGAAAAACTAAGAGAGTCTATGAGAAAACCATATGTTGCAGGTCAATATATCTATTCAAATCAAATTATTAGTAGAGATGTACCAGGAAAAGGTATAAAAAGTGAGCTACCAATTATAGCTGAAAAAGGTCTTTTACAAGTTAATCCTTTTGTTCCAAATAGACTTAAAGTTATTACAGAAGATAATAAACTTGAAGCTGGAAAACTTTTAACTCGTATGTCATGTTCAAATTGTCACTCTATTGAAAAAACAGGTGTATATAGACCTTTAAAAGATAGATTAAAAGGTATGGATAAAGAAGCTATAAAATCTATACTTTATGCTATAGGAAGTGGTGGAATGCCATATATGCCAACACTGAAATTACCAGATGATGAATATGATGCAATTGCTGAATATATTGCATCTTTGAAATATTAAGGAGAATTTATGGACGCATCAGTATTATTAACATTAAGAGATCCAGCAGGAGTTCCTTTTTATCCAATTGTATTTCAGGTTTTATATGTATTAACTTGGGCATTACATGCAGCATTTGTTTTACTTGCTTTAGGTTCAATGGGACTTTCACTTTTCGGAACACTAAAACAAAAGAGTGATCCTCATTGGAAAATTATGACACCACATTTAATTCAAACAGGGAAAATAAGTATCTCTATACTTATAGTTTTAGGTGTTGCACCGCTACTATTTACACAGGTTATTTATGACCCTAATTGGTATGTAACAAATACTTTATCTGGTATGTGGGTATTTATTTTTATTTATACTCTAATTGTTGGTTATAGTATGTATTATTGGTACTATTATGCAAATAAGGCTAAAGCTGGAGGGGGTACTCTTGTCGGGTTTGTCTCATTTTTGGTTTTAGTTTTTGCAGGATTATTAATGCATAACTTTGCAGTAACATCTATTATGCCAAATGAATGGATGAATATGTATGCACCAAATGGTGTAGTGGATGACAGTGGTTGGACATTTAATGTGAATCCAATTAGATTGATTTTTATGGTTAGTTTAAGTATCCCAGTTGTTGGTATATTTTTACAAAACTATAGTAGATTTTTAAGTACAAGAGAAGATTTTAGTTCTGAATTTGTAGATTATACTGCATCTTTAGGGACTAAAATAGGTGTAGTTGGTTTACTAATCAGTGCAGTTGCTTTCGTACTTTGGATGTTACAAGAGGGTTATTTAATGAATCCTTTATCACTTGCTATTATAGTAGGTGTAGTAATTTTACTTTTATTTGTATATAAAAATAGTAATAGTTATATCACAACTGGGGTATTAGTAGTAGTTGCATTATTGATTTCTGCAATGAGAGAACTAATAAGATTTAATTTAATGAATAATCTAGGATATAATGTATATGATTATCCTGTAAATCTTGAATTACCTTCAATTATTATGTTTTTATCAACATTTTTAATCCTGGGTGGGGTAGGTGTAGCTTATCTTTTAACTATGGCATGGAAAGTTGGTAAGAATCAAGGTGTATTTGATGGTTCAAAAGATGTAGCTGTAACCAAATTAGGTAATTATACTCTTGCTATTATGGTGACATGGATGGTTATTTATTTTGCTTGGGGTATGTTTATTTTATTTAATAATATACTTTAATTTTTTGAAAGATAAAAGAACTTTTCTTTTATCTTTCATTATATATAAAATATGGACTAAAAATGACTGGTACAAAAATATTATTTTTAGAAGATGATAAACTTTATCAAGAAAGTATTAAAGACTTTTTAGAGGAAAAAAATTTTATAGTTGAAACATGCAATGATGGACAAGAATTTTTAAATAAGATATATGAAGATATTTATGATTTGTATATAATAGATATAAATGTCCCTAAAATTGACGGTCTGGAAATTATGAAGATGTTGGAAGAATATAATGATCCAACAATGAAATTAGTACTTACTTCTATTTCAAATACACTTAGAAAATCTTTCAAAAATGGCTGCGATGACTTTTTAAATAAGAATACTGATATTGATGAATTATTACTTAGAGTAAAGATGTTGATAAAAAGAGCCTATCATTCTCACAACGAAAGAATAAAAATTGCAAATAATATATGTTATGATTTGTTTAATAAAAAAATTTACAAAGATGAAAAAAATGTTGATTTAGAGATTAAATCACTTTTTATATTAGACTACTTAATAAAAAGAAGAGGGGAATTTGTTTCTAATTCAGAATTAGAAAAAAATAGTTACCCTTGTAATAGTAAATCAAAATCAAATGTAATTAGATATCACATATGGAATCTTAGAAATAGACTTGGAAAAGATTTAATTGAATCTAAAAAAAGTATAGGTTATAGATTAAAGCCACTATGTTCATAGTGGCTTTAGTTTTGCTAGATTAATTTAGTAGGACGAGATTTAATCTAAGCTGTTGTTTGGTTCATTGAAATTATAAGCCTCAAGTGTTAATCATTTATTAGTTATTTAAAACTATTTAAATTTTTATCTATTTTTTTACTCTCAAAATAAAATTACCAAAAAATAAGCAACTTTTCGATAATATATCTGCCTTTACTAATAACATACTTTAGGATAAATGTGAAAGAAATTTTAGACATAATTGTGTTGGTTCTTTTTGTTTTTATGGTTTTTATGTTTATAAAAGGCTTCAATAAACAACAAATTGAAAAATACAAAGATAAATTAAATGATATAGAAACAAATAATAAAAGAAGTTGTGATAAGGATAATATAGATGAGTAAACCGTTATTAATTGAAATTGGTGTAGAAGAGTTACCAGCAATTCCATTTTTAAAAGAGTTGCCAAATATAGAAAAAAAGTGGATTGATATTTTAGAAAAAAATAAACTAATATGTGATTTTGACTTTTTTTATACACCAAGAAGATTAGTATTTTGGCATAGAGAGTTTCAAGTATCTCAAGAAGATTCTATAGAGGAGATGTATGGAGCTCCTG
This sequence comes from Halarcobacter sp., assembly GCA_050296315.1. GTDB lineage: Bacteria > Campylobacterota > Campylobacteria > Campylobacterales > Arcobacteraceae > Halarcobacter. Next base: position 304,132 of record JBNKRE010000005.1, on the reverse strand, counting down.
TTAGTATTGCTTTTAAAAATGGTGAACCAACAGGCGCTGCTTTAGGTTTTGCAAAAAAATGTGCAGTTGAAGTATCTCAACTAGAGAAAAAAGATACACCAAAAGGTGAGGTTCTTTATTTTAAAAAAGAGCTAAAAGGTCAAGATAGTAAAGATTTATTAAATGATATGGTAAATGAATTTATTTCATCATTAAATTTTGGAAAATCAATGAGATGGGCAAGTAGAACAGATAGTTTTATTAGACCTATTAGATCTTTATCTATCCTTTTAGGGGAACAATTAGTTGATGCACAATTATTTGGTGTTAAATCTTCTAATTTCTCATTTGCACATAGAATGGTAAGTTATGAACCTTTTTCTTATGATTTTGCAGGAGATTATTTTGAAAAGTTAAAAAAACATGGAGTAGTTTTATATCCAGATGAAAGAAAAAATATCATTTTAGAGCAAATGAAAAATATTGAATCTTCAAATGGTGTTAAAATTGAGATTGATGAAGAATTATTAGAAGAGGTTGTGGCTATCACAGAATACCCAACTGCACTAATTGGAAAATTTGATGAAGAGTTTTTGGAATTACCAGAAGAGGTAATAGTAACTTCAATGAAAGAGCATCAAAGATATTTTGCTGTTTACAAAAATGATAGACTTACAAATAATTTTATAGTTGTATCAAATGCAAAAACAGAAGATTTTTCAAAAATAATTTCAGGAAATGAAAAAGTACTTAGACCAAGACTTGCTGATGCAATGTTCTTTTATAAAAATGATATTAAGAATGGTTTATCAAATGAAGGATTAAAAAAACTTGTGTTTGTTGAAGGTTTAGGTTCGATGTTTGATAAATGTGAAAGAGAAGCTAAAATTGCTTCTTTTCTAGCAGATTGTTTTGATGTAGAAGAAAAAGAGTTGTTAAATAAAGCTGTTATGCTAAGTAAAGCTGATTTAATGTCTGAAATGGTATATGAATTTACAGAATTACAAGGACTTATGGGGTATTACTATGCAAAAATTGCAGATGAAGATAGCAAAATATATATGGCATTAAAAGAACAATATTTACCAGATGGTGAAGATTCTGATTTACCGTCAAGTGTATTCTCGTCAATAGTTGCTTTATCTTATAAAATTGATAATCTTATGGCACTATTTAGTGTTGGAAAAATTCCTAGTGGTTCAAAAGATCCATTTGGATTAAGACGTGCAGCTGCAGGTATTGTTAAAATCTCTATTGAACATAAACTTCCAGTTGATTTATCAAAAATCATTGATAGTTTAATAGAAAACTATAAAGGATTAGATAAATCTTCTTTAATTGAATTTTTTAATGAAAGGTTATTTAAAATATTTGAGGTTAATCCTACTGTTTTAAAAGCAGTTCTTGGAAGTGGAGAAACAGATATTTATCAAATTTCACAAAAACTTTGTGCTTTAAATCCAATTGTATTAAGTGATAATTTTAAAGAATATTCTGCAACATTTAAAAGGGTAGCAAATATTATTAAAGATATAGATACCGATAAGGAATTAATTGTAGATGAATCTTTATTTGAAAATGAAGAAGAGAAAAATCTATATACTTCTTATCAGAATGTTACTAATAAATCATATAATTCATATGAAGAGGAATTGGATGCATTATTTGCTTTAAAAACTCAGTTAGATCTATTCTTTGATAATGTATTTGTTAATCATGAAGATGATAAAATTAAAATTAACAGAAAAAATTTGATTGGATTAGTTTATCAAGCATTTAAAAATATTGCAGATATTAAAGAGATTACAATATAAAAGGATAGTTTTATGAAAAAGATCACAATTTTATTTATAATTTCACTTTTTGTTTTTTCAGGTTGTGCAACTTGGAAAGGTGTAAAAAAAGATTCTTCTGATGCCTGGGATGCAACAAAAGATGGTGCTTCAAAAGCTTATGATTCTACTAAAAAAGCTATACATGAGGCAACGGAATAGTTAAGTTATGAAATTTAACTCTAAATATAGTGTTGTAATTGTAATTTCACTACTTTTAGTGATATTATCTACAGTTACAACAACTATAAACTATTTAGTTTCAAAAAATTCAACTCAAGAACAGTTAAAAAATCAGGCTTTACCTTTATCATTAGATAACGTTTATACAGAGATTCAAAAACATATAATTCAACCTTACTTAGTATCTTCAATGATGGCAAATGATACATTTGTTCAAGATTGGATTTTAACTAATGAACAAGATAAAACTAAAATAAAAGAATATCTTAGTACTATCAAAAATAAATATGAGATGTTTACAACATTTTTGGTCTCAGAAAAAACTAAATCTTATTATACTCAAGATGGTTTTATAGAAAATCTTGATGAAAATAATGAAAATAATAAGTGGTATTTTAGATTTAAAAAAGGTGAAACTAAAGATGAGATTAATTTAGATTATAATTCTAAACTTACCGATGGTTTGATTATGTTTATCAATTATAAAATTTTTGATAGACAATACAAATATTTAGGTGCTACTGGAGTAGGAATAAAAATATCTTATATAGATGATTTATTAGAGATGTTTAAACAAAAATATATGTTTAATGTCTATTTTTTTGATAAATCTGGAAAAGCAGTATTATCTCAAAGAGATGAAAAAAGAATTGAACATATATCACAAGTAGAACATTTCTTAAAAAATAAAGATAAAATTCTCTCAAAATATTCAAATTTTTTTGAAGTAGAAAAAGGTAGTGAAACATATTTATTAAATACAAAATATATAGCTGAATTAGACTTATACTTACTTGTTGAAGCAAAATTAAGTGATTTTACAAATAAAGCTAAAAACTTATATTATATCAATCTTTTAATATCAATTTTTATTGCATTGATTATTACTTTTGTTATAATTTTTATCATAAAAAAATATAATAAGAAATTAGAATATTTAGCAGAATATGATCAATTAACAACTATTAATAATAGAAGAGCATTTACACAAAAAATTAATTTTATGTTTTTATTAAGCAAAAGAAATAACCATAACGTTTGTATAGCTTTTATAGATATTGATAACTTTAAAAATGTCAATGATAAATATGGTCATGGTATTGGAGATAAAGTATTGGTGCTAATTAGTTCCATTATGAAAAAATCAATTAGAAGTAGTGACTTAATAGCTAGATGGGGTGGGGAAGAGTTTATAATTGCATTGATTAATAGTGATATTGAAAACTCAACTAAAATTATAAATAATATACAAAAAGAGATATCAAATAATATAGAATTAAAATCTTTATTGTCAGAAGAACTAACTATTAGCGTAGGGCTTACTAAAGTAAAAGATGAAGAATCTCTTGATGATATAGTCAATAGAGCAGACAATGGTATGTATAAAGCAAAAAATAGTGGTAAAAATACTATTGTTGTAATATAATTGGTAACTCTATTTTAAATTCGGCACCTTTATAATGCAGATTTTTAAAAGTATATTCACAGTTTTTAGCAGTGATATTACCCTTTAGGCTTTGAATTATCTGTTTTGACATATATAAACCAATCCCTGTACCATCTCTATCACTTTTGGTAGTAAAATATGGATTAAAGATCTGACTCATGATCTCTTTTGGTATTCCTCCTGCATTATCTCTAATATTTATTATTAAAGTATCATTTTCTTTAAAGGCTTTAATTATTATAAGTTTATCTTTTAAATCCTTTTTTTGGACAAGTTCATCTTTTGCATTTTTAAGAACGTTTATTAATATTTGTAAAAGTTCATTTTGTAAACTTTTAATTTCAACATTTTCAATCTCTGTTACAATATGAATATCATGTGCTTTTAAGTGAGTATTAATCAATTTAAATGTTTTTTCAAACGCTGCTCTAATATTAAAATATTCGCTTATTTTATTTGGGTTGAAAAAATTCCTAAAGTCATCTATTGTGTTTGATAAGTTTTTAACAGCAACATCTATTGCTTCTGTAGCTTCGTCTATTTGAATATCATCTATTTCATCTTTTATTTCTTTCTGAAATTTCAACATACCATTTGAAGCACTGATTATACTTAAAGGTTGTTTCCATTGATGGGCAATATTAGCAATCATTTCACCCATTGTAGCCATTTTTGATTGCTGGACTAATAGTTTTTCTTTTTCAATCTTATTCTTAATCTCTTTTTGTATATCATTTTTGTATTTTACAAATTTATTTGAAATAATTTTTGAAAGAAAAGAAGATATTATAATAAAAATTATAGTTATTAATATACTGATATAAATAATCTCTCTAATTGCAATTTGTGTAGATTTTTCTAATATAGATTTTCTTTTTTCGATATCTTTATGTAGTGCATCAAGATAAAAACCACTGCCAATTATCCAATCCCAGTCTTTAAAATACATTAAATATGAAATTTTATCAGTTGAATTGAGTTTATTATTAGGATTAATACTTGAAGAGTAGCTATAAAATCCACCTGTAGGATGTTTTTTAGCAAAAGAAATTGTTTCTTGAGTTGCTTTTATATTAAATCTGTTTGTACCAATTAATTGTTTATCAAATGTTGAAAGTGTATTTCCTTTTGAATCAAATACAAATATGTAGCCATTTTTTCCATATCTGATTTTTTTTATTTCATTTATAACTTCAGTTTTTAATTCATTATTAAAGTCATCAACATATTCCCCAGTACCTATTGCGACATTAAAAGGTTCAAAATACTTGTAAAAACTAGTTTTTTTATAAGAGTTTTTTAAATCACCATTTTTATACCAATAGTATGAATCAAAGCCTTCACTTTTGTTTTTTATAGTTTTAACAATTTTTTTTACAAATTTATATCCTTTTGCATCTTCAAAATCTAAAAAACTTTTTCCTTCAAACTCTTTTCTAATAGGTTGTAAAAGCTTTACACCATTAATATCATCCATAAAAACATATCCTCTGCCGTTATTGTATCTTATGGCTGATAATGCATTTTTGATAGTTTTAAACGCTTGTTTTTTATTAAAATGTTCATCTTTGTTTTTAAGTTCTTCATTATAAATATTTGTTGCAATATTATGAGCTAAATATACTCTTTCTTTTATTTCATTAATTAATCTTTGTTCCGATTGTTCTTTTACACCTTTAATGTAATTATATACACGAGTCACTTCCTCTTTTACGCGTTCTTTATTTTTTTCTAAATAGGCAGTTTCTGTGATATAAATCTCTTTATAAAAATCTTTTGAACGTTGAATAAGAAAAAATTGAGTTATAAGAAAAGATATAATAAGAACTAATAATATAGGTCCATACTTTATAGAATTCAATATTAATTTTTCATTATTGTATAGTTTCATATTACTTTCTTCTCTCTACTAAAATCAAATATCTAATTGTTTAGAAAAATAACAAAAATTTGATAAACATTATATAATTAAATTGTTTAAGATAGATTTAATTTGAGTGGAGCTGGTGAAGGGAGTCGAACCCCCGACCTGCTGATTACAAATCAGCTGCTCTAGCCAACTGAGCTACACCAGCACCAAATTTAAGAGGACGAAATAATAGTATATATAATCTTAAAAGATGTTTAAAATAATAAAAACTATAAATAAATATTCTAAAATATTTATTAACTTGTTATTAACTTTTTATTGCTATACTTGATTCTTTTAAGGAGACTATAAAATGGTAAATCTATTTAAGGTTGTTTTTTTAGGACTAGTTGCTTTTGGTTTACTTGTATATTTTACAGCTGAAAAACCTAAACAAATTATGGCAAATGATAATGTTGTTAATTTAATCAAATTACAATCTTTACCTGAAACTTATGAATTAGTTGGTAAAAATGATATTGTAGTTAGAAAAAATCTATTTGATAAAAATAGGGAAACATTGATTTTGGTAGGTAATCATGACTCTTTGGCTGTGATAAAAGATTTACCAAAATTATTTAAAATTGATAAAAATATTGTACTTGTTGCAAATATATCAAGTGCTCCATGGTTTGTTAAAAAAATGTTTATACCTTCAAAACTTGAAGAACTGAATAAAGATTCTAAACTACCAATGATTTTTGACTCAAATGGTGGTATGGCAAAAGCATTAAATGTTTCAGATAATTCAAAAACAAGATTTTTTGCATATTTATTAACAAAAGAGGGATTTATTACAAAAATTTATGAAGGAATTGTTAAGCAAGGTGCAATTGACGGGAATATGAGTGAAGAGGAAAAGAAAAAGACATTAGAGCCACTTATTAAATTATTAAAATAAGACAAAAATAGTCTTAAATTATAAATTAATATATTCTTATTATTTTTGCTTAAATCAATATATGTAATATTTGATTTATGAAACAATTAAAATAAGGAGATTTAATATGAAACATGAACTAATGAAATTACCATATGAATTAGATGCATTAGAACCATTAATGTCTAAAGAGACTTTAGAATATCATTATGGTAAACATCATCAAACATACGTTACAAAACTTAATACTCTAATTGAGGGTACAAAATATGAAAACCAATCTTTAGAAGATATTATAAAAGATTCAAATGGTGGTATATTTAACAATTCTGCTCAAGTATTTAATCATAATTTTTTCTGGAATAGTTTAACTCCAGGTGGTAGTGAAATTTCTCAAGAGTTGGCAGATGTAATCTCAAATGAATTTGGTTCTGTAGAAAAGTTTATAGAAAAATTTACAGATACTGCAATTAACCTTTTTGGTTCGGGTTGGGTTTGGCTTGTAAAAGACTTAGCAGGGAACTTATCTATAGTAGCTACTTCAAACGCAGCTACACCAATCACAGAAGATCTAAAACCATTACTTACATGTGATGTTTGGGAACATGCTTATTATATAGATACAAGAAATGCAAGACCAAAATATTTAGAGAATTATTGGCAATTAGTAAATTGGGATTTTGTAAAAGAAAATTTAGCTAAATAATAAAAAGGGAGTTTATCCCTTTTTATTTAACCATTCAAATGCTTTTTTTTCATCATCAAAATATTTAATCTCACCATCTACAAACCAAGAAGCTATTTTTGTACTGAATTGAATCCAGTTTTTTCCATTTAGTATTGCAATTTTTTCAAACTCATTACCATGTTTTAAACCAATTCTAAAATCGTCCCATGCAGCTCTTAATTCCCAACCTTCGAGTTCACTACAATCAAAAAAAGCTCTTATCTTTGGCTCTTTTACTTCTTGTAGTGCTGAATCTAGCATAGGAGTAATTCTTTCATAATCCTCGTGAGTTAATGTACCTATTGCTTTTAATGTTAAAAAAAATTGATTATCAATTCTTTGGATTCCAATTGTAAGACCATGTTTATATATTTGCATAATTTCATCCTTATAGAAGATTCTATAATATAATTTTATTGCAAATATATTTAAATCTTCATATGATAATTTTAATTATTCATTTTTACCTGTTGCAACATTAAATTTTCCAATAGCACATGAAACAAAACTTTTTGCAGTTGCAGTAGCTTTATCAAATCCACTTAATTCATCAGTTGTCAAAGGATAACCTAAACCTCTTAGTTTTATTTTTAATTCTTCTAATCTATTTTCATCAATATCTAAAGTGATTTGTCTTGGCATCACATCTAAGTTTACCTTTACATCACCAAATTCATCTTTTAAAGAATTAATCAGTGTATTCGCACATCCTCCACATTTGACATTTAATACCTCTAATGTTTTTTCCATTTAATTATCCTTTTTTTATTATTTAAAAAATTTACTATTTAATGTATCAATTAAACCATTTACAGATTTAATAGAATTAGCAAAAAGTTGTTTTTGTTTTTCATCTAGATTTAATTCAATGATTTTTTCAATACCATTACTACCAAGCATAACAGGAACTCCACCAACAACATCTTTATATCCATATTCTCCATCTAACATAACAGCACAAGGGTATATTTTCTTTTTATTATGTAAAATTGCTTCAACCATAAGTGTAGTTGCATGAGCAGGCGCATAATAAGCAGATCCTGTTTCTAGAAATTTTACAATTTGAGCTCCACCATTTTTTGTTTTTGTAACTATTTCTTCTATGTCTTCATTTGATAATAACTCATTTAATGGAACTCCAGCAACAGTAGAATAATTTGGTAAAGGAACCATATCATCACCATGTCCACCCATTACAGAAGATTCAATTTGTCCTGCTCCATATCCTAATTTTTCCAAAATAAAGTGACTCATTCTAGCACTATCTAAAATACCTGCCATGCCAATCACTTTTTCTCTAGGGAAACCAGAAATCTTAAGAGCCGAATAAACCATTGCATCTAGTGGATTTGATACTACAATTAATTTTGCTTCTGGTGCGTTATTTTTAACATCTTCTAAAACTGTTTGCATTATTTTTGCATTTGTTAAAAGTAAATCATCCCTTGACATTCCAGGAGTTCTTGGAAGACCAGCAGTAATAACAATAAGGTCACAACCTTTAAAATCTTCTGGTTTTGTTGCAGCTTTTACTATTGTGTGAGATTTTACTGCATTTGATGCTTGTGAAATATCTAAAGCCATTGCTTGAACTATATTTTCTCTAATATCTTTTAAAACAATATATGAACAAATAGCTTTTGAAGCTAAAGTATATGCTAAGGTTGAACCAACATTTCCAACACCAATAATTCCAACTTTTTTATTATCCACAATAAACCTTTTAGTTTTTTGAAATTATATCAAGTTAGCTCTTAGCATAAAAGTAGAATAGGGGTTATTTTTTAAACTAAATAAAAAAAGGTAGAGTATTTTACTCTACCTTATAAAATTGATAAGGATAAAAGATTATCCAATAATTGAATTTAATGTTGCAGATGGTCTCATTGCAGCTGATGTTTTCTCTTCATCTGGTAAGTAGTATCCACCCATATCAGTAGGAGTTCCATGTGCTGCAACTAATTCTGACATAATTTTTTCTTCATTTTCTGCCATCGCTTTTGCAATTGGTTCAAATTCTGCTTTTAAATCAGCATCATCATTTTGAGCTACTAGCTCTTGAGCCCAGTACATTGCTAAGTAGAAATGTGAACCTCTATTATCAATTCCACCTAATTTTCTTGAAGGTGATTTGTCATTTAAAAGAAAAGTTCCAGTAGCTTTATCTAAAGTTGTAGCTAAAACTTGTGCTCTTGAATTATTTTGTGTATTTGCTAAGTGCTCTAAAGAAGCAGATAATGCCATAAATTCACCTAATGAATCCCATCTTAAGTAGCTCTCTTCTTGGAATTGTTGAACGTGTTTAGGAGCTGAACCTCCTGCACCTGTTTCAAACAATCCACCACCTTGCATTAATGGTACAATTGAAAGCATTTTAGCACTTGTTCCAAGTTCTAAAATTGGGAATAAGTCAGTATTATAATCTCTAAATACATTACCAGTTACAGAAATAGTATCTAAACCTTTTCTCATTCTATCAAGTGAGTATTGAATAGCATCATCAGGAGCCATAATAGAGATTTCTAATCCAGTTAAATCATAATCTTTTAAGTATTCTTCAACTTTTGCAATCATTTGAGCATCATGACCTCTGTTTTTATCTAACCAGAATACTGCAGGAGTATTAGATAATCTTGCTCTATTTACCGCAAGTTTAACCCAATCTTTAATTGGAGCATCTTTTGCTTGACACATTCTGAAAATATCACCATTATCAGCATCTAAAGAGAATACAACTTCACCAGCTTTATTTGTAACAACAAATTTACCATCAGCCTTTGCTTGGAAAGTTTTATCATGAGAACCATACTCTTCAGCTTTTTTAGCCATAAGACCTACATTTGGAACTGTACCCATTGTTTTAGGATCTAATGCACCATTCTTTTTACAATCTTCAATAACAACTTGGTAAGTTGTAGCATAACATCTATCAGGAATCATTGCTAAAGTATCTTCTTCTTTATCTTCAGCATTCCACATTTTACCACCACCTCTAATCATAGCAGGCATAGATGCATCAATAATAACATCTGATGGTACATGTAAGTTTGTAATCCCTTTAGCAGAGTTTACCATAGCTAGTCTTGGTTGTTTTTCGTAAACAGCTGCAATATCAGCTTCAATTTCAGCTTTTTTAGCTGCATCTACAGAGTCTAATTTAGAGTAAAGGTCACCTAAACCATTGTTAAAGTTAACACCTAACTCATCAAATAATGCTCCATGCTTCTCAATTAAATCTTTAAAATATACTTTTACTGCAAATCCAAACATAATTGGATCTGAAACCTTCATCATAGTTGCTTTAAGGTGTAAAGATAATAATACATCTCTTTTCTTAGCTTCATCAATTCCAGATTGATAAAACTCTTGTAAAGCTTTTGCTGACATTTTTGTTGCATCAACTACTTCACCAGCTTCTAAAGGTAAAGACTCTTTTAATACAGTTTCATTTCCATTTACATCAATAAAAGATATTTTAAAATCATCTTCGCTAGCTAATGTTGTAGAAACCTCTGAACCATAAAAATCATCAGCATTCATATGAGTAACGTCAGTTTTAGAATCGCTTTTCCATTCACCCATTCTATGAGGGTTGTTTTTTGCATAGTTTTTAACAGCACTTGGAGCTCTTCTATCTGAGTTACCTTCTCTAAGTACTGGGTTAACAGCTGAACCTAAGATTTTTGCATATCTTGCTGTAATCTCTTCTGATTCGTCATAATTAGGTATATTGAAACCTTTTGATTGTAATTCAGCAATTGCAGCTTTTAATTGTGGAATTGAAGCAGAGATATTAGGTAATTTGATAATGTTACAAGCTGGGTCTTGAGTCATTTCTCCAAGTTCAGCTAGTGCATCTCCTATTTTTTGATCTTCCGTTAAATTTTCTGGAAAGTTTGCTAAAATTCTACCTGCTAAAGAGATATCTTTTGATACCATCTCTATACCAGAGCTTTTTGTAAAAGCTTTAATAATTGGTAAAAATGAATATGTAGCTAAAGCAGGAGCTTCATCAACTTTTGTATAAATGATTTTTGACATGTCTAATCCTAAGTTTTGATTTTAAAGTAGAAGTATAATAGCAGTATTTAAATTTGTTATTTATGAAAAAGTTAATAATTAGCTTTTGTAAAATCTCCATGTTTCAATTTTGCACATATGTTAATTTACACTTTTCCATAAATCTTTTATTGACGTGGGATTTTGCTTTGAGATATCAGTTTTCATGATTTTTTTTGCTTCTTTGTCAATATTATCCTCTTTTTGTTTTATTTTAGTGTAACTTTTTTTAACACCTTTATTTGCATTGATATTGTTAACATGATTTTTATATGATGATGTAAATTTATGTAAACCAGTTTTATTATCTCTAACGAAATATATATAATCACTTTTTACAGGAAAAATTGCTGCTTTTATTGCATTTAAACTAACTGCACATATTGGATGTTGTGGTAATCCTTTATTTTTGTAAGTATTATATGAACTTAAATCCTCTTTGATTCTTTTTGATGTAATTTTTTCATGGGAATACTCACCATAATTTAAAGTACCATCCATTTGCAGCGCCATACCTTTTTTTAATCTATTATAAATTACACTTGAAACTAAAGGCATCTCATCAACTGTAGCAGCTTCTTTTTGAATGATTGAAGCTATTATTATGTAGTAATACCAATTTTTTTTATCATAATATCCAAATATTTTTTTTGAATAGTCTTCATATTTACTATTTGTTTGGGAAAATAGATAATAAATCAAATGGTCTTCATTCATTCCATATGGTAACATATAAGTTTCAGCTAAAATATTACCATCATTTTTATATGCGTGTTTTTTATATGTTTCAAGAAGTTTTTCAAATGATAAGTTTAGTTTTTGAGCAATATCATTTAAAAAAACATAATATGTTTCACCAGGGATTAATGTCACCTCTTTTAAAGCTGCTTTTGATTTTGTAAGTTTATATAAAAAATCACCTTTTGTCATATATTGAGATTTTAAATCAATCCAACCACTTTGTGGATAACCAAATATTTTAACAATATACTTATCAAGAGTATTTACCTCATAACCTGTTTTGTTTAAATATGTTATAATATATGAAGTACTACCTTTAGGAATGTACAATACTTTTGTAGAGCTTAATGGAATATTCAAATAAAAAAGTATTGTGATGGTAGATATAAGGAATAGTTCTATAGTGTTAAAAATTGTTAAATATATTAGTATTTTATTTTTTGTCTTAGTTGTTACATTTGGTGTTTTTTTATTTTTAGGCATAAAAGTTGATTCATTCTCTTTTGGTAATTTTTCAGTTTCGAAATTGTATATAAAATATGATAAAAAACTTATTGTAGAGATTGAAAAATTAGATTTTTTAGTAAAAAATAGTAAAAACAATAAATCAATTGATTATAAATCAATATATGAAAATCTTTCTAGAATCCCGATTATATTAAATAATTTTCAAAAAATAGATGTAGAGAGATTAAAAATAGGAAATAGAGAATTTACCCTTACGGTAAATGAAAATTATTTATATCTAGATAACAATGAAATAAACTTAGCAAGTTCTTTATCCACTGCAGGTTCACAAATAATATTAGATATTAATTCTTTATTTTTTAAAAAAAATGGTATGACTTTTTTTGGTAAAGCAAAAATAGATACATTTAAGCAATTAATCAATTTCTTTGGTTCTTATGATTATAAATATGTTACAGGAGAATTGAACTTACAATTAAAAGATGAGATAATTGATTTTTATGTAAACACCAATAAAAGTATAAAAACAATATCATTTTTAAAAGATTTTTTTCGTTTAGATAAAGTAGCTGAATCATGGATGTATGATAATGTAGAAGGTGACATATCTTTAAACTATTTATATGGTAAATTTGATCTAAATAAACTTAGGTTAATAGAAAAAAGTACTCTTGGCAATGCAGTAATAACTGATGCAAAAATCCATTTTAATAAGAAAGTAAAACCTGTAAAAACCTCAAAATTAACTATTGATTTCAAACATGACAATTTATATTTTAAATTGTTAAAACCTACATATGCTCAAACAAGTTTAGATGGTAGTAAAGTTTATATCAATAATCTTACAAGTTTAAAAAATGGAGTTGTAGTAGTAGATTTAAAAACTAATTCAAGATTGAATAATAACATATTAGAGATTTTGGATGCTTATAAAATTAAACTACCGATAAAACAAATTGATGGTAATACTACATCCTCATTAGTACTTAAAATTCCATATTCAATAAAGAGGCATATGGAAGTTGATGGAAAATTTGATATAGAAAAATCAAATTTAAAATTAAATAATTTTGACTTTTTCACACAAGAAGCACAAGTTATTTTAAAAGATAATATCATACATATAGAAAAATCAAAAATATCAAATGATATGTTTGACATAAACCTAAACTTGAAAATTGATACAAAAACACACCAAGCTATCGGACAATCAACAATAAATAAATTTGAGATAAAAACTTCTAAGGGGAGTGTAATAAAACTAAATGATTTTGATACAAAAGTTGATGTAGACTTTAATGATACTACAAAGATTAATTTAAAAAATTTACAAACTTTGATTGAAATTGATGCTGATAAAACAAATATTACAATATCTGATTTAAAACCAATTTATGAATATTCTGAATTGTTAAAGAATATAAAAGTAGATTCTGGTAATCTAGATATAAAAGTATTTGATAAAGATAATATTACTTTTAATGCTTTATTACAAAATTTGGATTTCCCTATTTTTAAAGATGGCAATAAAATTCAAAATTTGAGTTTAAAAGGAGATATTAGCAAAGAAAAAACCCATATCTATACAGAATCTAAAGAGATACAAATAGAATCTTTCAAAGATGAAAAAGATATCATCAAATTAGATAATATTGATATAAAATTATCTCAAAAAGAACAAAAAGAGAATAACTATTTGCCCAATATTAATATTGAATTAAATAATAGTAAAGTTATGCTTGATGATAACCATACTTATAGAGTAAATTGGGCAAAAATTAAAATAGACAATAAAAAGATTAATTTTAGTGCTGATGTAAAAGATTTAGATTTACCAATCTCTAAAAACAATAAAAAGATAACTAATTTAACTTTAGATGGAGTATATGAAAAAAACAATATAAAACTAAAAACATTTGATAAAAAATTAAATTTAGAATATGATTTAAATAAAGAAAAAATTATTATGAATTTAGAAGGTTATGATGTATTATATTATACAAAAAATCAAAATAATGAAGAGAATTTAACATCATATTATATCAATGGAAAAAATTCTAATATCATAATCAATGATAAATACAAAGCTATTTCCGATAAATATAACTTTATATTTGAAAATACACAAACAAAAATCGATCTTTCCCATAAATCTACAAAGGTAAAATATTTTAAAAATGAAAAAGGGGAAGTGATTATTAGTGGAAAAAATATGAATGATCAATTTCTAAATGCATTGATAGGGAAAAAATTAGTTGAGGGTGGAAATATTAATATTGAGGCAAAAGGTATAAATGATATTATAAAGGGAAAAGCTATAATTGAAGATAGTAAAATCGTAGATTTAGCAATTTTAAATAATCTACTAATACTTATAAATACTTCACCAGGATTAATAAATCCTTTATTAGCAATACCTTCTGTTGTAGGGATGGCAACAAATGATGGTTTTAATCTAAATGGATATAGAATTGTAAATGGAACGATAGATTTTGTATATGATGTAAATAATAAGTTTTTAAATATGGAAAAAATATTTACAAAAGGAAATGGAATTGACTTTGATGGCTTTATGACTATTAACTTTAATACATTTGATATTGATTCAAAACTAAAACTTGTATTTTTCAAAAATTATTCAAAAATCGTGGGGGCTATCCCTGTTGTTAATTATATATTATTAGGTGATGAGAATAGGGTATCTACCCAAGTAGAGATATATGGTACATTAGAAGAACCAAAATATAAAACAAAATTCGTGAAAGAGGGAGTTACAGCTCCATTAAATCTTATAAAAAGAATTATAACTTCACCACTAAAATTATTTGAAACTACAGAAGATAAGAAATAAATAGCTTTAAACTACTCATTTCTTAATACATCAATTACATCGATTTTTGTTGCTTTTTTTGCGGGGTAATATGATGATAAAAGAACTATAAAAATAGCTCCTATTACTATGGAAGTGAAGTCAACAGCAGATAAATCTAAAGGTAGTTTAGAAGTACCATAAACATCAGCAGGTAAAGAGATAATATCAAATGTATCCAATAGCCACATTCCAAAAAAGCCTAAAATTACACCTGAAAAAATTCCTGAAAATCCTATAATCGTACCCAATCTTAAAAAAATTTGTTTTATCTCTTTATAAGATGAACCCATTGATAAAAGTAGAGCAATCTCTTTTCTTCTGCTCATTACAGTCATTAATAAAGATGATAAGATATTAAGTGATGCAACTAAAATAATAAGCATAAGCACTACAAACAATGCTTTTTTTTCCATTTGCATTGCTGCAAAAAAATTTCCATTTTGTTGCCACCATCCTATAATTCCAACACCTTTATTTTTTAGAAATATCTCTAATCTTTTTATATCAACCATTGCATCATCTGAATAAACATGAATACCGTCATAAACATCATTTGGTCTTTTTAAAATAGTTTGCAAAGCCTCTATTGATGTATATACATAAGCTTTGTCATAAGCATGAAGACCTGATTTAAAATATCCTTTATATGTAAATCTTTTCATCTTCGGTAACATTGATAAGCCTGTAGGATTTAAGGAAGTAAAATAAAGTGTTACTTTATCAAACTTATATAGATTTAAAGATTGTAATATATCGTATCCTGTTACTATATCATATTTTGAAAGTTTTAAGTTTTTCGTAGCTTTACTATATATCTCGTTTATTTGAGATTCTTTTTTTGGGTCAACTCCAAATATTATCCCTCCACTCATATCTTCATTATTTTGTAATATAATTTGTGTTGAAAGATAAGGGGAAAATTTTAGCAAGGGAAACTCTTTTTCCAACTCATTCAATAAAGATGTGTTTATACTATCAGAATATTTAGGATAAATCGATAATGGATAATTCATAGTAAAAAGTTTATTTTCAAACTCTTTTGCAGTTCCATTCATAATAGCCATAGTGATTATAAGTACCATAACACCTATAGCAACTCCAATAAATGCTAATATAGCACTTATTGAAATAAAAGGATTCTTTTTGTCAAACTTTAAGTATTTTTTGACAATGAAATTTACTAACTCTTTATTCAAATTAGTTTCCTGCTATTAAACCTCTTTTAGGTCCACTTTTTCCACAACATTGTTTATATTTTTTACCACTACCACAAGGACAAGGCTCGTTTCTAGCAATTTTTTTATCACTATTTGCAACCATTTCTTGGTCTAAATTTGTTATGAGATTTTCAGTTGCTTCTTCCATCTCTTCTTTCATTTTTTCTAATGCTTCTTGTTCTTTTTGAGCATCCTCTTTACTTTGTAGTTGAATAGTAAATAAAATTTTGATTATTTCATTTTTTATACCAGCAATCAATTCAATAAACATATTATATGATTCTTTTTTGTACTCAACTAATGGGTCTTTTTGATTATATCCTCTAAGTCCAATACCTGTTTTCAAAGTATCCATTGAATAAAGATGTTCTCTCCAAGCTTTATCTAATATTTGAAGATAAAGAATTCTTTCTATCTCACTTTTTTGCTCAGGAGCTGCTATACTCATTTTGTTTTCATATACTTCTTTTATAATTTTTACAAGGTTATCTTCTAATTCATCATAATCTTTTGCTTGAATATGCTCTTTTTCTATAATTAAGTTTAGTTCCTCTTTTAATTTTGTAATAATAAACTCATAATCAAAATCTTCTGCTGGCATACCATTTACAATCTCACCATTTGCAAGTAAGTCTTGAATATATTCTAATCTATTTTCATCAAGCTTAGAATCAATATTATATTCAGGGTTTAATAAATCATCTCTAAATGCAAAGATAACTTTTCTTTGTTTATTTGCTACATCATCATATTCTAAGATATACTTTCTATTTTCGAAGTGCATTGATTCAACTTTTTTCTGAGCATTTTCAACGGCTCTAGTTACCATTTTTGATTCAATAAACTCTCCCTCTTCAATACCAATTCTATCCATAATACCTTTGATTTTATCACTTCCAAAGATTCTTAGAAGATTATCTTCTAATGATAAATAAAATTGAGACTCACCAATATCTCCTTGTCTACCAGAACGACCTCTTAATTGGTTATCAATTCTTCTACTTTCGTGTCTTTCTGTACCAATAATTGCCAAACCACCTAAAGCTAAAGTCTCTTCAGTAAGCTTAATATCAACTCCCCGACCAGCCATGTTTGTAGCAATTGTTACAGCACCTTTTTGACCTGCATCTTCGATAATTTTTCCCTCTTTCTCATGCTGTTTTGCATTTAAAACTGTGTGAGGAACTTTTTCTTTTGCCAATAATTTATGTAAATGTTCACTCTTTTCAATAGATGCAGTACCTACAAGTACTGGTTGACCTTTTTCATTATACTCTTTAATTTTTTTACAAACAGCCTCAAACTTTTCTCTTTCTGTTTTATAAATTAAGTCACTTCTATCTATTCTTTGTACAGGAAGATTTGTAGGTATTGACACAACATCAAGATTGTAAATCTCTGCAAACTCTGTTGCTTCTGTTTGTGCTGTACCTGTCATACCTGCTAGTTTTTCATACATTCTAAAATAATTTTGATAAGTAATATCTGCTAAAGTTTGTGATTCATCTTGGATAGTTACACCCTCTTTAGCCTCTAAAGCTTGATGTAATCCTTCACTAAATCTTCTACCTTCACTAAGTCTTCCTGTAAACTCATCTACAATTATTACTTCATTGTCTTTTACTACGTAATCTACATCTTTTTCAAATAGATAATTTGCTCTAAGTGCTTGATCTAAATGATGTGAAAGCATAGCATTTTCTAAAGAGTATAAATTGTCAACTTCAAAAAGTTTTTCAGCTTTTTCTATCCCTATTTCTGTTAATAAAATAGATTTATTCTTTTCATCAACCGTGAAGTCACCTGTAGAATAAGGTTTTTCATCTGCAGATTTAGGTTCTATAACTTCACCTTTTTCAAGTGATAAGGCTATACTATTTGCTTTTGCATAATCTGCACTTTTATGATTTGTAGGTCCAGAGATAATCAAAGGTGTTCTAGCTTCATCAATCAAAATCGAGTCAACTTCATCAACAATTACAAAATTGTGTCCTCTTTGAACTTTTTCCTCTAAGTCATATTTCATATTATCTCTTAGATAATCAAATCCAAATTCATTGTTCGTACCATAAGTAATATCAGCTAAATATTGTTCTTTTCTTTCATCATCATAAATACCACTTAAAATAGAACCAACTGAAAATCCAAGAAAATTATATAAAGGTTCTAACTCTTTTGCATCTCTACTTGCAAGATAATCATTTACAGTTACAACATGTACACCTTTGCCAGTCATAGCATTTAAAACTACAGGTAAAGTTGCAACTAAAGTTTTACCTTCACCAGTTTTCATTTCTGCAATTCTTCCATCATTTAGAACCATTCCACCAATTAATTGTACATCATGGTGTCTCATATTAAGAGTTCTTTTACTAGCTTCTCTTGTGATTGCAAAAGAATCATATAATACATCATTTAAAGTTTTTTGTTCATTTAAAACTTCATCTTTTAGGGTATTAAACGTATCTTGTAGTTCCACATCACTCATCTCTTGATATTTTGATTCAAGCTCATTGATAAGTTGTATTCTTTTTGTATATTTTTTTACTTCTCTATCGTTAGATGTTCCGAAAATCTTTGAGAAAATATTAATCATAAAACAATTTCCTTTTTACCAATTGAAAAGATATAGATTTACTTTAATTTGGTATTAGTTATAATCGCAAGATTATATAAAAAAGAAGGTTAAAGTATGGTTTATAAGATTTTACTAGGTTTATTGTTTGTAATAAACTCTTATGCACAATTTGATTTTAATGATTTAAAAAGTATAGAAAGCGACTTTACACAAACAGTTTTTAATCCATCAAAAAAAGAGATAGTTTATAAAGGTAAACTTTTTATAAATATAGAAGGAAAAGTTTTGTGGCAATACAAAACTCCAATAGTAAAAAATGTATATTTGATAAATAATAGTGTAATTATTGATGAACCAGAGTTAGAACAAGCTATTTATACAACATTGGAAGATAGTATTGATTTTATAAAACTATTAAAAAATGCAAAAAAGATAGATAACTATCAATACAGAACAGTTATAAAAGATATCAACTATGATATTGTAGTAAATAATGACAATATAGAATCAATAAGTTATAAAGATACATTAGGAAATAGTGTGATTATTAAACTTGAAAATACAGAACTAAATATTAAACTTGATGAAGAAATATTTAACTTCTTACCACCTGAGTATTATGATATTATCAAAAAATAAACTAAATTTTGATATTCTTCCACTTTAGGTACAACAGACAATAGCTTGTATAACACAAGAGGAAAGTCCGAGCTGCAGTGAAGTAGGGTTCCATTTAACGAATGGCTAGGGTAACCTAAGGGATAGTGCAACAGAAAGTAAACCGCCATGAAAATGGTAAGGGTGAAACGGTAGAGTAAGAGCCTACCAGCATTTTGAGTAATCTTAATGGCTATGTAAACCCAACCCGCAGTAAGAAGGGATGGTAAAAACTTCACAACAAATACCCTTCGCAGGATTGTTAACGTAACTTAACAACTAGATAAATTATTGTCAAATACAAAACTCGGCTTATAGTTGTACCTATCTTTTAAAACAACCATAAATAGGGCTTTATAACACTTTTTTAGTTTTAGTGTTCCCTTTTTTGTTCCCAAATAAATTAAAATCTTTTCCTAAATCAACCTCTTTACTATCAATAACACTTGCGTAATGTTGTAATGTAACCTTTGATGAACTATGACCTAAAAGACCTGATAATTCATTTAGTGAAACAACATTATTTCTCAACATATGTGTTGCGTATGTATGTCTAGTACAAGATAATTTCTTATACTCAATATTTGAATCATTTAAAACTTTATTCCATTGATAACGAAGTCTTGAACTATCATCTAAATCTCCAAATAAATATAAAGAATTTGCACTTGATTTTAATTGAACTATTTCATTAATTACAAAATCAGGTACTCTAATTTTTCTATATGCATTTTTAGTTTTTGGATAATCTATCCGTCCTTTTGTTCTTGCTCTTGATATTGTTATTAGATTGTCTTTTATATCTGTAAATTGAAGTCCTAATATTTCCTCTGGTCTCAATCCAGTATTAAAAGCAATGTAAAGATAAGGTCTTATAATTCCTTTCGCATTAGATAACAGTTTGTTTACTTCCTCTTTTGTAAAATACTGTATATCTGTTTTTTCATCTTTACCTAAATCAATATTTAGAGCAGGGTTAAACTGTAATACTCCATCATCAACTGCTAATTCAAAAGTTTCAACAACACAAGTTCTATATTGACCTTTTGACAATGCTTTCATATTCAAAGAGTTATAGAACTGTTTAATATCAAGCCTTGTAATTGTATCAATATCTTTTGAACCAAAATACTCAATTACTCTTAAATAATATGCTTCTTTAACACTATATGTTCTAAGTGTCTTTTCTTTGATACTTAAGAGAATTTCGCCATAATATTTAAAAGACTTATCTTTTTTTCGATATAAGTCTCCACCTTCAATTTTTTGATTAAGTTCGGGGATTAGAACATTATTTACATATTTTCTATTTTCTGGTGTATCTTTTAGATTTGTAGTACGCTTATATCTAACACCATCAAATCTATAATCTATGTAAAGTGTTTTTCCTCTTATAATCATTTTTGCCATAAGTTAATAATCCTTTCGGACAGCTACTTTATGAACAAAATAATTATACCGTTACAATGATTAAATAAAATTAAAATAAATGATTAATAATAAATAATGAATTAATAACTATTTTAAAAAACCTGATTTAATTAATAAATGTGTTAAAACTTGATTCCCAGTAAGTTTATTTTCTTTTCTAACCATATCAAAAGCATGTTTGACATGAGGAGAAACCATCAGTTGAAGTGATTTTAAATCCTTATTATTTTCCCTATATCTTTCTACCCTTTTTTTTATTGCCTCTTTAGGTTCTTTATTTTTTGTTTTATTAAAATCTTCTTTTTTAACAAATTCAATAGAATGCTTATAAAAGTATTTAAATAAAAACTTTTCAAAAGTTCTTGCAGTTTTATTACTAGTAGCTTTATTATGAAAATCTTTAAACTCTTTTTCATTCATGGAATGAATTAATTTAATTACATATTTTTTATAATATTTCAATTTGTAAAAATCAATTTTTTTATCAATTTCATTAATCATAACATCCGACTGACTTGAAGAAAATAAACTATTTATTAATTCATCCATTTTATAAAAACCTTTCTTTTACCGTTACATTATATTTATAAAGTTGTATTATATAACAACTTTGAAAGAAGTTCCTCAGAAGTATAATTATATTTTTCTTTCAAACTATCAAAATCTTTTTTTAAATCTTTATTTACCATCATTTGCAAGGATACTTTTTTAGTAGTTCTTCTAAACTTTCTAACACGATGACCACTATTTAAAAGTAATTCTTCCCCAGTAGAACTAAATTTATTTACAGTTGAAATAATATGACCAAGTGAATCAAGTTTTAAAATATCTGATATCAGAGAATCAATATCTTTTTTATTAATATTATCAATAATAAAATTTGACAATTTTTCATTATAAAAACCTTTTTTTGAAAGAATTTTATCTATCTTTTTTTTATAACTATTTAATCCCATATATACTCCAATATAATTATGTTACATTGTAACACTTTTTTTTAAGAGAAAATCTAGAAGCCCCTTAATATAAGGCTTTAATTTCTCATTTTATATTTTGACGTAACTTTTTTAAAAGTAAGCAAGGGCTTTTTGTTCGCAAGCTCACAAAAAAGCCGTTGTTACTTTTACCGCTTCGCGGAAGTTTTTACACTAAAGGAACCCTAACTTATGTGGAACTGACCTAGTAAGAACCAAACTGTTAGGGCACTTTTAAATGTAAATATGTTTTTTATCTGTTTAGGGGGAATAATTAGCACCTTACAGAGATTTATTAATTCGCAATCCATATATATTTGACAGAGATTGAACAACTAATATACTCAAACAATATTTTGTATGAATATTTGAGACTTTGACCGCTGTTTATTCTTTTAAAAAAAGAATCAAAAATGAAGCAGCCGAGTCACACTTTTTATTTTTTATACCTGGATCAGTCACATTTATTTAATATTAAACAAATCAAGAGGAATATCTAAATTATTAATTGATTCAGATAACTGACCATGTGAAAATTCAATAATATTTCTAATACCAAATAATAAATCGGTATTATCCTCAATTTTTTCAGGGTCATCTAAAAGAAATTTTAAAACTGATAAATTTTCTTTTACTAAAAAAAGATTACACCTTTCATCACTTACAATCTTCTCTATTTTTTCTAAATTCCCATTTTTCATTTTTCTACCTTTTTTATAACTTTAATATAAATATGTATTAGCAAAAAAACTCAATACATAAAGACAAAATGCTTAAACAAATTTGTTACAAAAATAATCACATAAATAAAATTGTTTAGTGTTCCCTTTTTTGTTCCCAAATCATACTAAATCATAAAGTAGCTGTAACAGTTTTTATCTAAAGTAGGGTGTTTTAGTATAAGTTTTAATTCGGCTTATAGTTGTACCTATCTTTTTAATTCCCATTTTACCGTACTTTTTTACTTTTATTTTTTGGTTGTACCAAAAGTGTGTCAAATAGATTAAATTTATTATTTAATTATAAAATGTGACATAAATGTGACGAGATTAAAATATAATACGATAAAAAGGTTATATATGGAAATATATGGAAATTGTATTTTTAATAATTATAGTTATCGCATTTTTATTAATATCAAATAAAAAAACAAATAATAATTATGAAGAAAATAAAAAAAATGGAAAAACTGGAAAGTAAAACATATTCATGTAAAAGCATTTCATAGTGATAGTATAAAATATATAGATGAAAACAATTTGAAAAATGAAAATGTAAAGTTAAAATATGTTGTTCCAAATAATCAAATATTGCATAATTCGGCAATACAAATATTTAGAAATAAATATTATAACTATAGATATGAAATAGTATAAAAACTATTACTGGAAATATAGATGAAAGACTAGATTATTAATAATTTATTTTAATACTATCTTGTAACTTTTTATTAATATAATACTTTTATTATAAGGACTTAATATGCATCAGGAAACTCATAAAAAATTAAATTTATTTATGGATATTAAAAATCTAATTGATACTTGCGATTGTAAAAAAGAAAAATTTATTTTAGATACTGAAAATAATATTATCATACCCAAAGATATAGATACAACTATAGGGTGTGAAAATGATTGTGGACTGCTTACAAAATTAACAATATTTTTGATTACAAATGATATAAATTATGATTTATTAGAGGATTATAGTTTGAAACTATATCTCTAATAATTTTTTTATATCTCTTTTTTAATCTCCACTTATAAAGTTGAGTGTATAATAGAAAATTTATCTTCTAAAGTATGGTTTAATTCATCTAAAATTGATTCATAGTTTTCTAAATCTTTTTTTTCTATTAAAATGTGGGCTGTCATATTATACATATTTTGAGTAATCTCCCAAATATGGATATCGTGTATATTTAAGATATCTGAGTGTTTTCTTTCAACATAACTTTTTACTTCTTTTATATCTATCGGGGAATTTTCCATTAAGGTATTTATTGATTGTTTTAAAACTGTATATGCCCATTTTGCGATAATTACACTAACTAATAAAGCCAATAATATATCAATAAAATACCAAGATGTATAATATATTACGATATATCCTATTATAATTGCCACAGATGAAAGTGCATCATTTAACATATGAATAAAAGCAGATTTTAGATTTATATTTTCCTTATCACCTTGCATTAGAATTATACCGGTGATGATATTTACTAACAAACCAACAATGGCAATAAATCCTGCTGTTTTTAAATCTATTTGCGATGGATTTAAGTATCTATCAGCAGCTTCATATAAAATCCAAAATATTGATAAAATTATTGTTAATCCATTTATAAAAGCAGCAAGAACTTCAATCCTATAATATCCAAAACTATTATTAAGAGGTGCACTTTTATTAGCAATTATTATTGCAACCAAAGAGATAATTAGAGCAAAAGAGTGTGTAAACATATGAATTGCATCAGATATCAATGCTAAAGAGTTTGATAAAAAGCCAAATATAAATTCAATTATCATTGTAATAAAAGTGATAATCAAAGCTATTTTTAACACTTTTTTATCTTGTGTTCGATGCTCATGGTGATGATGTTCATTGTCCTCATGATGATGATAGTGGTTAGTATCATTTATTTTTGGTTTGTGAGAATTTAATCCAATATTACAATCATACATATTTATCTGACCTTTTAATTATTCAATATAATAATCTATTTATGCTAAAACTATTCCATATTATAAATAAACTATTAATAGTATATAATGAAATAAATAAACTATTTATTTGTAACTAAAAAGTAATAAAAGTAACAAAAAATTATAATATAGTTAGAATTTATATTATTAATTAATGATTTTATGCTAAAATTCAATTATTAAATAAAAAGGAGAGGTGGTGAGAATAAAATTACTAGTAATGATATTATTAAGTATTATTATAATTAATCCAATTAGTGCAGATGAAAATAATCCAACAAAAGAGGAAGTAGCAAAACTTTATGTTGCAACATTTAACAGAGCACCTGATAGTGGAGGTTTAAATTATTGGATAAATCAGAGTGGTTTAAAACTAAGTCAAATAGCTCAAAGTTTTTTTGAACAGACTGAGACACAAGATAAATATCCTAATGGTACTACTTATAGAGCTTTTATTCAAGCTGTTTATAATAATCTTTTTAACAGAGATCCAGACACTGGTGGTTGGAGTTATTGGGAATATCAACTAAATATAGGGAATATTACTAGAAATAGATTTATTGAAGCTGTAATAAATGGTGCAACAGATTCAGATGCTGGTCAAGATGCTACTATTTTAAGTAATAAAACTGAGGTAGGTATCTACTTTGCAAATGCTGGATATGGATTGAATGATTATCCTAATCAAATTATGATAGGTATCAATGCTAATTCAGCTACTGTACAATATATTAAAAATATTATTACTTCAGGTTTACTTACATACAGTATGTGGGATAATTATAAAGATGATAGTATAAATTATGGTGACTACAATTACTTTTTTATATTAAAAAATATAAGAGGTGAATATGTGGGTGATTTATCTAATTCATATCAATACTACACGGGTTTTAATATAAATAATACAAATGGTAGTGATACTTGTGAAGGTTATGGCTTTTCAGATACATTTACTTATGTTAATTTTGAAGGGGTAAGAGCTAAATACTATTATAATATTAAAAATGGATATGCTGGTGGATGCTATGAAGTAGATTATAGTGGTTCTATATATAGTGGTTCAAATAATTATTTGATGGTTTATAATCTTGAATATTAAAAATTAAAATAGAAGTTTTATATTGATTTATAAAACTTCTATAATCTAACTCTTTATATTAAGTAACATGGCACATACTTTTGTATATGCAACTTATATTCCATAAGTGTCTTAAATTATTTTAATGTTATACTTTTGAAAAATTTAGGATTATTATAGATGTTATATGAATATATTTTTTATTTTATAATTACTGTTTTGACATTATTCTTATATTATAGTTATTTAATAAAAATTTTTGAAGGCTTTTTGAGTAAAAAATTTGATTTAGATTTAATTATATTATTATTAACGATTCTTTCTTGGACAACAATGATTATAGCTATGTATTTTAATATTATTAATGATAAAACATCATTTTATATTTTTATTATGTGCTCTATTCCACTAGCACTTTCAAAACTATTTAGTAGATAAAGAATAAATATTTTTAGCATGGTACCCGTGGTCGGACTCGAACCGACAAGACCGTGAAGTCATCGGATTTTGAATCCGACGTGTTTACCAGTTTCACCACACGGGCACTAAATTGAGGATGCAATTTTGTCTCAATCTTTCTTAAAAGTAAATAAAATTGAGATTAAAAAAGGCCCATCTTTTAAAGATGAGCCTTTTTTAGTTTTAGAGAAGTAATTATTTAGCTACTGCTTCTTTTAAAGCTTTACCAACTTTGAATTTTGCAACAGTTGTTGCTGGAACTGTAACAGTTTTGTCAGTACCTGGAACTTTAGCAGTTCTTTCTGCTCTTGCTGCAGTACTAAAAGTACCAAATCCAATAAAACTAACTGATTCTTTTTTTACTAAAGTTTCAGTAATTGTGTCTAATACTGCATCAACTGCACCTTTCGCATCTTTTTTAGATAAACCAGCTTTTGCTGCAACTGCGTCAATAAATTCAGCTTTGTTCATAGAAGAACTCCTTGTGTAAGATTAAATTTAATAAACTTTATAGTATTTAACCTTTAAAATAGCTAAAATTTGGGGGCTTATAGCACTAAAATAATATAAAATATTAACTAATTGGAGTATATGACGACTTTATACTCAATAATCGGCAAGAATTTTCCAAAATTGCAATACTTTTTACAAGACTATTTATATCTCTATCATAGACATAAACACCTATACCTTTTATAACCATTATGTGTTCATTATTTTCTTTTAGGTATTTAGTTATTTCTAATGCACATCTATCATACCACGTTTCAAAATCACCTGGGTCATAAACTTTTACTGTCCCAAATGTAGTTTTTCCAAAATAATCACTTAATTCAATTTCATCATGTTCAAATGTATAAGCAGTAGTATAAACAGGAACACCAAAAGCAATATATTTTGCTTCATGAATATTATTATATATTGTAGTATGAATATCAGCTTCAATACTTGCAATTTTCCATCTGTAATCTTTTTTATTCATATTAAGTTCACAAAAAGAGTGTTCATCCATTTCATCAAATATTGCATCAGAAGTATTTATAATAAACGAAGTATGATCCAATTTAGCAGAGATAGAACCATGATATATACCAAAAAAGTTTTTTCTAAACATTGTTAGTGATAAATCACTTAACAGTCTTATTATATTTTTATTACCAATCATTTAAATGACCTTAAATTTGAATTTGGCTATTATATAACAAATACTATAAGGACTATTTTAATGCATGCACCACATATTCCAGTACTTTTTCATGAAGTATTAGAAGCTTTTTCTTCAATAAACAGTGGATATATAATCGATTGTACCACTGGATATGCTGGTCATAGTTTAGGTCTTATAGAACAAAATCAAAATATTAAACTAATTTGTAATGACCAAGATGACGAGGCTTTAACCTTTTCAAAAAATAGATTAAAAGATTATGAAAATAGAGTTATTTTCAATAAAGGTAACTTTGAACATGTCATACAAACTTTTAAAGAATACGATATAAAAGGAATTTTAGCTGATATTGGAGTATCTTCTTTACAACTTGATAAAAACGAGAGAGGGTTTGGCTTTGATAGCGATACATTAGATATGAGAATGAATCAAAATCAAAGT
Organism: Halarcobacter sp.; assembly: GCA_050296315.1. GTDB lineage: Bacteria > Campylobacterota > Campylobacteria > Campylobacterales > Arcobacteraceae > Halarcobacter. The sequence goes on along the minus strand of JBNKRE010000005.1, from coordinate 276,318 downwards.
TTAGATGCCTCATATGTTGTAAACAACTACTCTCAAATTGAACTTGAAAGAGTTTTTAAAGAGTATGGAGAAGTAAGAGAATATAGAAAAGTAGCTTCACTTATTGTAAATAATAGACCTTTTAATTCAAGTAAACAATTAGCTCAATTTTTATCTAATAAGATGCATAAAGGTAAAATTCATCCAGCAACACTTCCTTTTCAAGGTATTAGAATAGAAGTAAATGATGAATTGGGCGTTTTAGAAAGATTATTTGATTCTATTGAACAAATAAAACCCTCAAATTGTATCGTTGCAATTATTTCATTTCACTCTTTAGAAGATCGAATAGTTAAAAACTATTTTAAAAAATGGACTAAATCTTGTATTTGTCCAAGTGATGCTTTTAGATGTACTTGTGGTAATAATCATGCTTTAGGAAAAATTATTACAAAAAAACCTATAATACCAACAAAAGAAGAGATAAAACAAAACCCTAGAAGTAGAAGTTCAAAATTGAGGATTTTCAAATTTGATTAGATTAAATGCTAAAAACTCTTTAATAATTGTTTTAGTTGGTTTAGTTACTGCTTTGATATTGTATTTTCCAAAAATTTATTTACAAAACAATATATATTATGTAAGTAAAGATATAAATAAATTATATGCACACTATATATCTTTAAAAGAAGAAAATAAGTTTTTAGCTCAACAATTAGAAGATATGAAATTTAAAAACCAAATAGAAGATTCATTAATGATATATTCAATAGAAGTTGCCAATGATAAAAAAAATAATTGAGTTTGGTCTTAAAAAACCTATATTAAACCATTTTTTACTATTTTTCCTTTTTGTATTAGCTATTTTAGCTTATTTAAAAATTCCAAAAGAGATATTTCCACCATCATCACTTGATGCAATATCTATTACAGGAACTTATCCAGGGGCTAGTTCTGATTTATTAGATAAGATGGCTGTAGAAGATATAGAAGATGAATTAACTTCTATAGAAGAGGCTAGTGATATTACTTCTATTATTAAAAATGGCTTTTTCTCTATAAATGTAAAACTAAAAGAGGGTGAAAAAGCAGAAGATGTAATTGATGATGTAAAAGACATAATTACAAAAACAAAAGTAAATTTTCCTTCAGATATGGATGAACCTATAGTAAAAGAAGTGATTGGTGAAATCCCTTTGATTACTGTAGTTTTATATGGAGATAAAGATAAAGTAAAACTTCTAGATGTAGCAAAAGATTTAAAATCAGACTTATCTCAATTAAAAGATTTAAGCTCTTTATCTATTTGGGGAGATAGTGATTTAGAACTTTTAATAAAATTTAATGAACAAAAAATAAAAGCCTATGGCTTAAATCTTCAAGATGTTATAGCAACAGTTCAAAATTTAACTTCAATTTTTCCTGCTGGTATTGTAAAAGACAAAACCAGACATTATTATTTAAGTACTTATAATGGAGAAAAAGATATTTCCAAAATTGAAAATACTATTATAAAAATTGCAAATCAAAAACTATATTTAAAAAACATAGCAACTGTAGAGTATCAACTTGAAGATGTAAACAACATCTCTCACTTTAATGGTAATAGAGATATTTCTATAGGGATAAACAAAGGCGAAACTGGCGATGCAATTGATTTAGTAAAACAAATCAGAGAAAAACTACAAGAGTATAAAAAAAGATACCCAAATTTAGAATTTGACACTCATACTGATACTTCTGTATGGATTAAAAATAGACTTAATACTGTTGTTTCAAATATCTTGTTTGGTCTAAGTTTACTTTTTTTAGCATTATTTTTCTTTATCAATGTAAGAATTGCAACTGTTATTGCTATTGGTATTCCAACTTCATTTATGATAGGTTTGATTTGTGCTGAAATTATGGGATATAGTTTAAATATGTTATCTCTACTTGGTGCTTTGATTGCTTTAGGTATGTTAGTTGATGAAGCAATTGTTGTTGGTGAAAATATATATAGACATATGGAGATGGGAAAAGATAAACTTACAGCTGCAATTGATGGTTCTATTGAAGTTTATCCAGCAGTTTTAACTGCAACGGCTACTACTATTTTTGCATTTTTACCAATCTTATTGATGACAGGTGAAGTTGGTAAATTTATGAAGATTCTTCCAATTATGATTACTATTTTACTTTTATCATCACTTCTTGAAGCTTTTTTCTTTTTGCCACTTCATGCAAAACAGATTTTTGATGTACATACAAAAGAGAAAAAGGGTGATAAAATCTGGGAAATAAATAAGAAAATATATAAAACTATTTTAGACTTTTTATTAAAAGGTAAATATCTAACTTTAGCTGTTTTGATTATTTTTATTTTAGCTACAACAACTATATTATTAAAAAGTTCAAAATTCCAGTTTTTTCCTGATTTTGATTCTACGCAAGTATATATAAATGGTTCTGTTGGTGTTGGTAAAAAAATTGAACAAACTGAAAAACTAGTAGAAAAGATAGAAGAAAAAATTTTAAAAGGCTATGATTTTAAAACTGAAATCAAATCAGTTTCATCGGTAGTAGGTATAAAATTAGACGGTAAAAATTTACCACAAAATGAGGAGTTTTATTTTCAAATCTTTGTAAACTTATATGAAAGAGCGCCTCAAAATGTATTTGATAAATATATAAATCCTTATTTGTCTCCAAAATATGATGATACAAATATGGTTAGACAAAAATCAGCTCAAGATATAGAACTAGATTTAAAACAACTTTTAAAAGAGTTTAGCAATAACAAAGAGTATGAAGAGTTTAAAATATATGTTCCAGGAGCAGGGTTAATCAAAAATGATATTGAACTTGCTATTTCAGGAGATAATCAAAAAGTAAATAATGCTGTAAAAACTATAAAAGATGAGCTAGCTAAAATAAAAGGTGTTTCAGATATTTCTGATGATATTTTAAAAGGTAACATTGAATTAAAATTTAGAGTAAACTCTTATGGACAAGATTTAGGTTTTACTGAAAATTATATAATATCAAGTGTAAGACCTATGTATTTTAAAGGTTCATATTCTAAGATGTTTGATAAAACAGGTATTGTAGATGTGGTTTTTCAAAGTAAAGATAAAGATGAATTAGATTCATTAGATTATTTTGAATTAACAGTTCCAGGAACAACACAAAAGGTACTTCTAAAAGATGTAGTTGATGTAGTAAGACAAAATGCATTATCTCAGATTTTTAAAGAAAATGGTCAAAGAATAGTTTCAATAACTGCAAATGCTACAAAAATCACCTCTACAGAGATATATGAAAAACTAGATCCAGTCTTAGAAGAATTAAAAAAGAATGGTATTTTTATTGATATAAAAGGTGAACAAGAAGAAAACAAAAGAGTACAAGCTGAGATGGCAGAAGCTGCACTTATCGCATTGATTTTAATTTTTGTTGCTTTAATTTGGATGTTTGATTCTATAGTTAAATCTTTAATAATCCTTTCAACTATTCCATTATCTATTTTAGGGGTTTTAATAGGGCATATTTTGGTTGGTATAAATATTACAATGCCAAGTTTAATTGGAGTTGTTGGGTTAGCGGGTGTTATTGTAAATGATGGAATCATTATGATGGATTTTATTAAAAAAGCCAAAACTTTAAAAGAGATGGAAACCTACGCACTGATGAGATTAAGACCTATTTTACTTACTTCAGCCACAACAATTTTAGGTCTTTTTACTTTAATGTTTTTTGCTTCAGGACAAGCTTTAATTTTACAACCAATGGCTATATCTTTAGGTTTTGGTATTTTATGGGCAACTATTTTAAATTTATATTATGTACCAATGGTTTATAGACTTATCTATCTAAGAAAGGCAACTGAATAATTTGCAAGATAGATATAGCGGAGATATTGGAGATTTTGGGAAGTTCCAACTTTTAAGATATCTTTTTAATAACACATCGTATAAATTAAAACAGTTATGGTATTTATATCCTGATGAAACTCATAATAATGATGGGATGTACATAGATTATTTTCATAATGTTCTAGGCTTTGATGAAGTTTTAGAAAACTCTTTAAAAAATATAATTCAAAACAATAGAAATGTAAAAAGTCTACAAGAAGCAAATCTTTTAAAAAATATTCAATATTTTGATGAGTTATTATCAAAAGATGCTTGTATCCAGTTTAGAAATGAATGGTTTTCTAAAGCTTTAGAGTTCTCAAAAAATAGTGAAATTATACTTACAGATTCTGATAATGGAATCGCTCTAAACTGTGATAAAATAAACAAAGATTTACATATACTTGATTATGAACATATCAAAAAAAATAAAAGTGGAAAATATATCTATAAAGAAGAGATAGAACAACTTTTTAATGTTTCAAAATGTTTGATAGTGTATCATCACTTAAATAGATGCTTTAAACATGACTTACAAATTGAAATATTACTTGAAAAGTTTAAAAATAACTATGGAAGAGTTATGGCAATAAAACACAAACCATACTCTCCAAGAGTTTATTTTATATTTTGTAAAGAAATATCTATTTACAATCATATTTTAGAAAAACTTCTTCATTTTGAAAAAAAATTTTCTATACATTGGAAGCTTTTTTTATAATACTTTTTATCATATTATTAAATACAAAATAATGTATAGGAATCAGACTATACCAATATAACCTTCCAAATACTCCTTTAGGATAAAAATAAGCTGACTGAATTAGATTATTGTTTTCAATTTTAAACTCCAACCAAGCAGTTCCTGGAAGTTTCATTTGAGCATACAATAAAAGTCTTTCATCTTTTTTTATATCAACAACTTTCCAAAAATCTAAACTCTCTCCAATTCGTAAATCAAATTGATCTCTTCTTCCTCTTCTAAGTCCTACTCCACCAACTACTTTATCCATAAAACCCCGAATTTTCCATAAGAAATCAAAATCAAACCAACCATTTTTCCCACCAATAGAAATAAAAGTTTTAAAAACTTTTTCTTTTGAAATATTTGTTATATCTTCAATCTTTCTATCAACAAAAATTGCATCTGCAATCTCTTGTGTATGATTTTTATCCCAAATCTTACCCGCATTATCACTCCATCTACTGATAACTTGATTTGATTCTATCTCATTAACTGCTTTTTTTACACTTAAAATAAAATCAATAGGTTTTATTTTTGGAAAATAGATTTGAGCATTGTTGTTTTGGACAATAACTTCAGATTTTAATCCCTCTATTAATGCTTTTGCAACAGTAAAAGGAACAGGTGTAAAAAGGTTTAACCAATAAGATGAGAGATTTATAGATAAAAAGGGTAGGGGGATTAATACTCTTTTTAAGCCTAGTGCTTGTGCTGTTTGCAACATCATTTGTTTATAACTTAATTGCTGAGAACCTATGTCTATAATCAAATTATTTGTCTTATCCAAATATAAAGCTTCCATTAGATAGTTTATTACATCATCAACAGCGATTGGTTGTGCTTTGGTATTTACCCATTTGGGTGTAGTCATTATTGGTAATTTCTCTACTAAATTTCTTATTATCTCAAAGCTTGTACTACCTGAACCAATTATTACACCTGCCCTAAACCACAGTGTTTGTACTGTATTTGAAGAACTTAGTATCTCACCAGTTTCAATTCTACTTAATAAATGCTCACTGGTATTATCATCTTTTATACCCAATCCACCTAAATAAATAACTCTTTTTACTTTACATTCATTTGCAATTTCAATAAAATTTTGTGCAGAAATTTTATCAAGATCTTTATACTCTTTATTATTTAGTGAATGGATTAAATAATAAGCAATATCAACACCATTCAAAGCTTTTCTTAATGCTTCTTTATCAAAAGTATCACCCTCAATAACTTCAATATTATCTTTTATATTTGTTGATAATGTTTTTTTATTTCTTACAAAAAGTCTTAAATCAATATTTTGATTTTCTTGTAACTTTTGTTTTAATCTTCTTCCAATATAGCCAGAAGAACCTGTGAGTAACACTTTCATGACTCTTCCTTTTTTATTTAATTATATCCTGATAAAAAGGTTTTTAATAGACTATTATTGTAGGTTCATTTAGTTTTTTCGTTTAGAAAAATCAAACCTTGTACTTTTTTTAATATGGTTTGAGAAAAGTTTGCATTTTCAAGTTCAATCCCTGGTTCTAAACTTGTAATTACAGTTTTACCAACTACGTTTCTTCCTTCTTGAAAAAGATTTTTCCAAGTTCTAACTCCCCACATATTGTGCATAACCAAAGGATTTCCATCTTTTTGTCCAATATAAAGCATAATATGACCTCTTAGATAGATTAGAGTTAGAAATGGTACTGCATTTTCTATAATATATTTTTTCTTTTCATTGTCTGATAGTTTGTAAATATTTATATATTTATAACCACTTCTTTGAGCTTTTGAGTTTCTATTTAAATACAAACCAAATGGTGTAAAAAAATCTTGTGTAAAACTCGAACAATCTCTATGTTCAATTAACCCTCCCCAACCATATAGTTCACCAAGAAACTGATTTGTAAGTAAAGCAACATTTGTTTTGTTAAACTTTAAAGGAAAGGGTGAAATAAAAGATTTATCTATATCTACTTTTTGTAATATAGCCTTTCCATCTAAATCTTTTTTTGACACATATATCTCATTTTCAATACTTGGGAAAAATGTTCCTACTTTTATATACTCTAGAAATAAATTGTTATGCAAAAGAGGAAAATGTTCTTTTATTGAAACAACAAAATATGCTGATTGAAATCTATTTATAAAATCATCATCTACGAAGGCTATATTATCCATTCTAACCCATCCTGATACAAAATGAGACTGTATATAAGCCCATGCTTTGTCTTTAGAATAGTGTGATATCAAAATAGGGGTGTTTATTTTAATACTTGAGTTTTGGTTATAATCAAAAGGAAAACCTTCTCCTGCAACATTTGGGTTAAAAAAAAGTTTACTATTTGTAGGAAGTACTCTTACATTTGTATTTTTTACTATTATTGCTTTTTGTAGTATTTGATTATAATCATCGAAATTAGTATTTTTAATAATCTCTTCAAACCATTCTTTAGAAGCTAGATTATGGTTTTCTAGATAAACTTTTCTATTTTTGTATGAATTTCCCCATTGGGCATCTTTTTTTGATATGGTTAATTTTTTTTGATTCCAAGGGATAAAAAATCTTCTTAAATAATCTTGGGCTAAAAGCTCTTGATTAGAAATAGTTTGATTAATATTAGAGATATATTTTTCAGAATCTTGTGAATAAGTTTCTAAATCTGCTATTTTTGTATTTTTGTATGTACATCCTGAAAATAGAAAAATTAAAATAATTAAAATATATATTCTATACAACATAAACCCTTTACAATCCCAAAATATTTAGGGATTGTAACATATTAAATGTTGAATTTAGATTTTAGTTTGAAAAAATAAACTACAGTTTTATATTGAATATAAATAAATGGTAACATTATAAAAAAGTACCAAATTGAATATTTTTCTAAAACTAAATTATATGTAAGACCAAAATTTATAAAAAACATACCAAATACCATCATTGCAACACCAGGACAGATTAAAGCAAAAGAAACTGAAGATTTTGTTTTTTCATCATTTATATATATTTCAAAATATTTATTTATTTTCATAACTTTATATCCAAGAATCCCAAATAAAATCTGAATTGATAAGATAACTGATGTTAAAGTAAATAATGAAGATTTACTCATATTAGAATTAAAATTATGGTCAAGCCCAAAAGAAACTCTTATCATCATGATACCAAGTAGAGTTAAAATAGGAATAACTATCCATAAAGATGGTGAAGCTTCCACAGATATTCCTTGTTCAAACATATTTTTAAATCCCATTGTTATTTTTATAATAAGTAGTAAAATTGCAATAGAAGCAAAAAATAAAGCACCAAATATTCCAATAGCATTTATTGTAAGATTATGACTCATTGCACCAGGAGCTGCAAATCCTACCGAAACCATAGATAAAGCAAAGATAGAAATCATTTGTGATAAATTGTTGTTTTTTGAAAAATCAAAATCACCTGAAATTAAAATTCTTGAAAAATAATTAAAAACAATTTTTAATGCAAAATATCCAGTTACAGCAAATCCAAGTAATGCAAAAGGAAACATAAACTCAACTATTGACCAAAGATTTGGTACAAATACTGCACCCAATACAAAACAAACATTTATAGTCATTGCATATGTCAAAGGAATTGTCATTAGATTTATTTCACTATTTGAATTTACTAAATCTTTATAAGATGGTGTATTTTTATATATATTAAACTGTTTAGTATTCCAAATCAATAGCTTAAAATGCAAAAATGCAAAAATTACAATAAATATCAATGAAACAACTATAACAAAAGATAGCCAACTAAGTTTTATAAGTTCAGGATATATATGATTAAAAGTTGCCATTGGGGTATCTTTATGTGGAACTAAAAACATCAAATACATAAAAAATGATACAGAAAGCCCACCAGCTCCTAAAGATGATAGAAAACACATAGGATTAAATTTTTCTCTATACGTCATTAAAACTCCTTATAATATTAAAAAAAATTATCGAATATTATAAGAATATATATTAAAACAAGATAAGTAATATTATAATTAATTCTTATAATATTTTGTTTTCTTAATTGATTAAGTTTTTTAGTGATAATATTTCATATGCATAAATTATCAGTATCAAAAGAATTATTTCAAAATATCTTGTTAAAAAAAACTAATATAATTGAAAAAGAAGCATCAAAATATTGGTTAAAAGAACTACTTGAACCTAAAATCGAAAATGATAAAATAAAATACGATATAAAAGATATTGATAAGCTTATAATTACAAATGGCTTAGGTGAAGATAAACCACAACTTACTATTGAGTGTGAAAAAGTTGAATATTCATTTAAAAAAGATTTTTTTCAATTTCATTTAGGGAAGATAATAGAACAAAAGAATAGTGACTTAGAAGAGAATTATAAAGACAATTTAATAGAAGAATTATTAAAACAAAAAGCACAATTAGAAGAGAGTATGCATCGAGATCACTTAACTGGTGTTTATAATAGAAGAAAAATGGAAAGTGATTTAAGTGCTTTTACTAATCAAAACAACTCATATTACCTATGTGCAATATTTATTGATGCTGATAGATTCAAAGGTATAAATGATAATTTTGGACATGATACAGGAGATAGAGTTTTAATATATCTTGGTAAAAAACTTCAAAAATATGCAAAAACTTTAAATGGAGAGGTTTATAGGTATGGTGGAGAAGAGTTCGTATTATTGTGTTTTATGGAAGAGGAACAATTAAAACAAAAAGTTGAATCACTTAGAATTGATATAAAGTCTCAAAGAATATACCACCCTAAAAAAGATATTTCTATTACTATTAGTATGGGTGTATCATTTTATAAAAATTGTACAAATAAAGATGAATTAATAAAAAAAGCAGATATTGGTGTATATAAAGCAAAAAATAGTGGAAGAGATAAAATAATATACGTTTAAAAGAGGATTAACCTCTTTTAAATCAATTATTATTTACCAATTTGATTTGCAATTGCCTCGATGTCAGCATCACTTAAAGGCATAACTTGTCCTTTCATTAGACCTTTCATTGCCCCACCATAAGAACCATCTTTGTAACCTTTCATAGCTGTAACAATTTCAGCTTTAGTCATATCTTTGATGATTTTCGATTTCCCCAAAGCTACTTTTTCTCCATTAGCCCCATGACAAGCAACACATTTAGCATAAGGATTAGCGAATGCTGCACACGCCAAAATTGAAGTTAATAAAACAATTCTTTTCATAACATTTCCTTTTAGTTTTTAAAATTAAAATTATTTTAATATATTTTTTCTAATTTTAATATTTAAATGTGCATAAATTGTGAAAATTATTAAATATAATAACAAATATTGAAAAGGGGAATAATTATATAGTACCTTTGTACTATATAATTATTTTGACAAATCTAAAATTTCAGACTTTAATTCTTCTTTATTGATTCTATTTCTATCACTAGGAATCAAAGGAAGTGATTTTTTATAAATAATTTTTGTTGGAATCATATATGAAGCTAAGTGTTTTTTCAATTCAAAAGTTATCTCTTTTGAAATAATCTCACTTTTTGAACTATAAACCATCACAATTTCTTCTTCAATCTCCTCATTTGGAATAGAAAAAATTGCACATTGTTCAATCAAAGGTAAATTTTTTGCTACAACTGATTCTATTTCATAAGGACTTACTCTAAAGCCTCTTGTTTTAATCATATCATCACGTCTTGAAACAAAATAAAAATATCCCTCTTCATCTTTATATACATAATCTCCAGTAGCTACAACTATTTCATCGCATAATTGTCCTTCTAAATTGACTACATCTTTTAAGATTTGGATAGATTTAAATCTTTGTGCTGTTTCAACTGGTGCATTCCAAAAACCTTTATAGATATATCCACCTCTATGAATAAGCTCTCCAATCTCTCTTGGTTTACACTCTTTCCCTTCTGCATTTATAACATACAATTCAACATCTGGAATTGGTTTCCCAATTGATTCGGGTCTAATATTTATTTGAGAAGGATCTAAATATGTTGATCTAAATGCTTCTGTTAAACCATGCATAGAATAAAAATCTACATTTGGAAAAATTGATTGTATATCTTTTACCATTTTAGCAGTAACATTTCCACCAGAAGATGTTATTGTTTTAACATGAGATAATAATTCAGGTGTTGGTAATTTATGTCTTTCTTCATCAAACATTGATGTAATTGTAACAGGCATAAGTGCTATTACTGTTACTTTGTCATTTATCAAATGATTAAAAAAATCACTTGGTAAAATAAATCTATGTAATGCTAAAGTTGCTCTTTTGTATAGTGAACAAAAGATTTGATTTAATCCATAATCAAGATTGAAAATCAAGATACCAGATAAAACATCATCCTCTTCAAGATTTAAATACTGAGAAACAACCCTTGCACTATCTATTAAATTTCTATGAGATATCACAATACCTTTTGGAGTTCCTGTTAAACCAAAAGAGTAAGTAATAACTGCGTTATCATGACCATTTACATTATAATCATAAGGTTTGTTGTAATATTTATAAATCTCTTCAAAAGATGCTACATCTTTATGTGCTGTTTCGTAAGAGATTACATGACCTTCAAACTTAATCTCTTCAATTGATTCAAGTTTTAATTTATCAGTAATAATACATTTGATATCACAATCTTTTATTATATATTCAACTTGTTCACTTTTTAAAAGTTTCGTTAAGGGAACCAAAACATAGTCTGTTGATAAAATAGCTAAGATTGCTATTACTTGATCTAAGCCTTTGTTTGAGTATAAACCAATTCTACTACCTTTTGGCAAATCCAATTCTTTTAAATAAAAAGCAACTTGATTTACTTTTGCTAATAAATCAGCATATGTGATAAATTCTTCATTATTTTTAATTGCAATTTTTTGAGGATGAGAAATCGCCGCATCTTCAATTAAAGTTCTAATACAGTTTATAGACATATTCTCTCCTTATCTTTCAGTCATACCTAAAGTCCAAATATCATAATTTGAATCCATTACGATACTAGGCTTATGTTGTGAATTTAATATCTTTTGATAGAAAAATGATACTATATCTTCTATCTCCTCTTGCTTTAATACTTTTGTTATCCCACCAGTAAACACTATTGAATTTAGTATATTAAGTTTTAAATTTACATATGCTTTTCTAAAAGCTGAGACTTTACAAAGAACTAAAAAAATAGCTAATTGCATTAATATTCTCAAAGCTTTATCACTATTTTCTTCAAAAATATTCTCTGTAACTTTTAAATGTGCTAACAATTCATATACAAACTCATTGTTTTTAGCTGCAAAGATTAAAGATTCTTTTGATTTATAAACACCAAGTTTTTTAAATACAAGCCTATCAAATTCATTTGTTGTAACCATATTCTCTTCAACTAAATCTTTAGAATAGTGAATATCTGTAGTTGCTCCACCAATATCTATTAAAATATAAGGGTTTGCAACAGAAAACTTGCTATCTATTAAAGGTAAAGTTTTATTTACAATATATGGAGTTGAAAATATTTGATTCGCAGTGATATCGTATAGATGTTTAATATCCTCTTTCCCTTCAATATCTGCTTGGTAAAGATTTGTTAAATACTCTTTTAAATTTTCCTCTTCAACTTGTAATTTGTTTGTGATAATATTTGGTAAAACAACAAGTTTTTCAATATTTTCTTTTAGATAATCACTATCTTTATTACTCCCTACATATACAATATTTGAGTATTTTATTTTTTCTAAATATGTAAAAAGCTTTTCATCAAATATATTTGAAACAGAATCAATTCCACCAACAACAATAACAACATCTATTAAATCGCTTGGAATTGAAGTATTATCAATATCTTTATACAAAACAGTATCAATAATATTAATTCCAGAATTAAATGCAATATTTATTGCATATTTAAGAGAAAAAGAGTTTGTGATACCAATAATTAATGTACTTAATCCACCATTTGCAGATGAACAAATATAAACATCATCTTTATTATAATTATGAATTATGTCACCGCATTTATACGTTAAATCATCAAAAATATTTTTATTAAAATCTCTAAAGTGTTGTTGTACACCATGAACAGTACTAACTTTAAAATATGTACTTCCAACATCTATTAGTAGTTTGTTATCTATTTTACTCATTGCATAATTCCTATATCATGGATAATATCATTTACTATAGATGTTGTATCTTTTGTTAAATCACATTGTGCTTTTTCATACTCATAACATCTATCAGGGATTGGAACTTTTCCTCTTTTTATTATTCTGATATTTTTATTTTTATCTCTAATTGTAATCATCTCATTGTGATTTATAATATGTGGAGAAAAAGGAACATCAATAATTCCATTTTTAATTGAGTTAAATACTTTTCTCCATAAAGTATCTGCACTATCATTGAATACAGCTTCCATTATAGCCATAACTTCTGCTGTTAAAATCTCCTCTTCCTCTTTATCAACAATATTTGGAAGACCGTTTAAAATTCTAAGTAAATATTGTGTATTTGCAACTGTTTCTGCATTTGCTTCTTTTGTAGGAATACCAGATGCTTCTTCTTTAGTTTTAGTGATAATCTTATCAGCACCAACCATAGAAGCAATAACTGTACTCATACTTATAAGTTGAGTTGCATAGTTTTGATCTTCTGGAAATGCTCCCATCCATTGATGATAAACAAGATGTATATCTGCATCTGCACAATCAATCTCATTTGCATAAAATTTAGCAAGTTTTCTAATAACTGTACCCATTACAATATCTTGATTTACTGATCCACTTTGTGAAAATGAAACAGAAAAAGATTTTACCCCCTCTTCAAGTGATAGTAACATCTCAAGGAGTTGAATTACAATAGTAATACATGGTGGTACTAGTGTTGCTGTAAGAGGACCAAATGATTCTCTATTTATAGGTTCATTTAGTTTTGAATAGTTTGCACAAACTCTTTCTACATATTTCCAATATAAAAATGCTTTATCAAGTGGAAAGTTTTTAGAGTAGGGTAGTAAATATGTAATTGGACCACCTTCAATCTCAAAAATCCCAGAAGCAATTGCAGTTTCAATCAAAAGTCTTGCATCAGGAGTTCCATGTCTTAAAGAGATTGGTTTGTTAAAATGTGTCATCATTTTTCTTGATGTTCTATACCCATGCGTGATTAATGGATATCCATTTAACATATCAACTTCATTTTCCTCACTAAGTCTTAACATTTTTTTTGCAGTTGCATAATCGTTTAATCTTGTATTTGAATCGATAGTACAAGGTAAAACATCAACATTTGCTTTATCAAAAAACTCATACAATGCAAACATCTTGTTGTATGTAGGGAAACCACCTCTTGGTTGTACCAACATTTTATCTCTTGTTTTAAAGTTATAAGAGATAAATAAGTCTTTTGAAGCATTTTTTACGAACTCTTCAACTTCGGCAAAATCAAAATTTTCTACATATTCATTACTTAGAATAATGTTTCTTTCTTCTTGTAATAAACTCATTTATTTTCTGCCTTCCATAAATTTCTCTAATTCATCAAGTCCAGTATTTAAATCAACTTGATGAAAAACCAAATCAAATCCATAGTTTTTAAATTTAGGAACTATAGCATCTGCACTTCCAGTTCCAACAACTAAGTTTCCACCAATCATAAATACTACATCATCAAGTAAATTACCATATTTACTTTTTAATATTTTCATTTCACGACACCAACCCTCAGCTTCACCATTTAATGATGAGATCAATAAAATATCTGCATTTGTTTCAATCACTGCATCAATAAACTCTTCAAGATATGTATTAACACCTAAGTTAAAAACCTCAAAGCCACGAGCTTGAAGTGAAAGTTCTATAAGTCTGTTTGCTACAACATGGATATCATTACCCACAACGCCAGTTACTACTTTCATATATTTACCTATTTTCATTTGTTATAAAGGGCACAAGAATACCGAAATTTAAGTAAAATTTTGATTAGATAAAACAAATAAAAATTTCAAGGTATTTTGTGAAAAAAAGAATCTATTTAATTCCAGGTTTTATGTGTAATGAATCTTTATGGAATAGATTAATACCCTTATTTGATGATAGTTATGAATTCATACATTTAAAGATACCTCAAAAAGAAAACTTTGATGAGATTATTGAAGAAATAAATAAAAAAATCATAGATGACTCTGCAAATATTTTAGGTTTTTCTTTGGGTGGATATATTGCATTATATTATGCTTTAAAATATCCTAAAAAGGTAAAAAATCTTATGGTTGTTTCATCATCTTCTACTTCTTTAAGTCAAGAAGAGATAAAAAAAAGAGAATCAGGATTAAAATTTATAAATCAGTTTGGATTTAAAACACTTAGTAAAAAAGCTATACAATTGATGTTAGATAAATCAAATAGTGAAGATACAAAATTAATAAAACAAATCCAAAATATGTATAGCTCCTTAGGAGAGGAAAACTTTTTTAGTCAAATAAAATCTACTCTTCATAGAGAAGACTTATCCAATGAATTATCAAGATTAAAAGTTAATATTTTGTTTGTATATAGTATTTATGATAATTTATTAGATACAGATACCATAGAAAAAATGGTATTAAAAAATAAAAACTTTAAATCAAAAACATTTGAGTCTACAAGTCATATGTTAACACTAGAAAAACCTCTTGAAATAAAAGAGATTATAAAAAACTGGTTTACTTAAGTTGAAATAATGCCTTGTTTTTTAGTTGCATATTTTCTTGGGCTTGATTTAGTGCATTTTGTATTAGTTCTTTATTTTTCTTATTTTTACATACATTTAAAGCTTTTTTATAATATTTTATTGCCTCTTTATATAGATTATTTCTCTCTTTTATAACTGCAATACTATAAAGTATTTCATAACTATGAGAACCATATTTATTATTTAACTCTTCTAAATTATTTAAAGTCGTATATGGATAAACTTTATCTTTTATATTTTTTATTAGTTTTTCATATAACAATCTATCATTTTGTTCATATAAAAGTGAATCATCGAGTTTTTCTATCAAATCTACCTTATAAGTTACATAATGAACTGAAATATCACTTAAAAAATCATATGCTATTTTTTTAGCTAAATTCATAAAAACATTATCTTTATCTCTATTTAGATTAATTGGAGCGCGTAAACGATAAAAATAATAAGGTATATTTTCATAACATTCTCTATCATTAAAATGCTTTTCATACTCTTTTTCAAACTTTATAATATCTTTTTTATCAGTAATTAAAATATTTGTTTTTAAAGAATAATCTCTTCTTTCACAATATATTTTTCTTTTTCTATATTGAACACAATACCTTGAATTTGTTTTTTCATCATAAACATATCGTTCACATATAACATAATTGTTTGTATATTTATAATATGGGTCAATATCTAATCTAGTTTTTACATCTCCTGTAATGATAGAATCTATATTTTCATGATTTGTTTTTAAATTAAAGATTTTCTTTTTATTTATTATATTTTCTTTTAATATATTTTTTATTTGTTTTGTTTGAAAGATAAAATCATTGTTAAACTCTTCTACAAAAATATTTTTCATCTGTATATTTTCTTTTGAAGGATGAAGCGTTTTTATATCAATATATTTTGAGCTACAACCTGAAAATACAACTAAAATAGATGTTATAAAAATTAACTTTTTAAAATAAAACATTATAATCTCCATTTTTATTTTAACTTTATTATATATTTGTTTAATATTTGTGAATAAATAAGTAAAAATTAATTAACTTTTGTAATAATATTATCTTTAATTAAAGTAAAGGATTATTAGATGGATTTTTTTACAGCTGATATTTGTGACACCTATCCTGATAAAGTTTATGTATTAGATAATGAATTTAAAAATTATGGTGCAAAACAAAAGATTTTTGGTAGTGTTATAACTATAAAATTAGATAAAAACAATAATGATTTAATCAAAATATTAAGAGATGAAGATGGTACAGGTAAAATTGTAGTTGTAGATGTAGAGGATGAATATTTTGCAGTTGTTGGAGAAAATTTGATGAAATTTGCACATGCAAATAACTATGAAGGTATTATTATAAATGGATATATTAGAGATACTTTTCAAATCAAAGATATCCCTGTAGCACTATTCGCAAGGGGTACTTGTCCTAGAAAATATATCCCTGTAACAAAAGGACAAAGAGGTATTGAACTTTCATTTTGTGGTGTTCAATTCAATGAAAACAATTATGTATATGCAGATACTGATGGTATTATTTTAACAAAAGAGAAAATAGTATAATTTAAAAGTATTACCAATAAAGTAAAAGAGGAAACTATGAACTATATTAAAGATACGATAAATTTAAGCGTGGGAACAGTTGAAGAGAAAAGAGAAGAGATAAAAAACTATTTTTTACAAACATATGAAACTGATGAAAAACTTTTTGATTTATTAAAAGATAAAGAGTTTTTATATAAACAGCCTAATAAACTAAGACATCCATTAATTTTTTATTATGGACACACTGCAACTTTTTTTATGAATAAATTAAATATCTCGAATATCACAACGAAAAGAATAAATAAAACTTTTGAGGCAATATTTGCAATTGGTGTTGATGAAATGAGTTGGGATGATTTGAATAACGAAAACTATACCTGGCCCTCATATGAAGAAACTAAAGCTTACAGAGATGAAGTAAAAAATTTAGTTTTAAATTTAATTGATACGATTGAGTTTACTATACCTATAAATTGGGAATCTCCTATGTGGATTATTTTGATGGGAATTGAGCATGAAAATATTCACATAGAAACATCATCTGTATTATTAAGAGAATTAAATATTAAATTTCTAAAAGATGATGAGTTGTTTGAATATTGTAATGAAACTAGTCAAAACTATCCACAAAATGAATTACTTGAAGTAAAAGGTGGAGAAGTGTTATTGGAAAAAGATTACAATAATCCTATATTTTACGGTTGGGACAATGAATTTGCCTTTCATAAAGCTCAAATCAAAGATTTCAAAGCTAGTAAGTACTTAGTCTCAAATGGAGAATTTTTAGAGTTTGTAAAAGATAATGGTTATTCTAAACTTCATTACTTCTCAGAAGATGGTTTAAAATGGTTAGACTTTACACAAGCAAAACATCCAGTTTTTTGGATAAAAGAGAAAGATAGATATTATTTAAGGGAAATAAATAGAATAATCCCTTTACCTTTAAACTATCCTGTTGATATAAATGTATATGAAGCTGAAGCTTTTTGTAAATATAAAAGTGAAAAATTGGGAGTCCAAGTAAGACTTCCTAGTGAAGATGAATATTATAGATTAAATGATTTTGTAAATGCACAAAAGTGTGATGCAAATATTGGTTTAAAATATTTCAATCAAACTCCAGTTGATAAATATAAAATGGGTGATTTTTATGATGTTATAGGAAATGTTTGGCAATGGAGTATAACTCCTACATATCCTTTTGATGGTTTTAAAACCCATCCTACATATGATGACTTTACAACTCCAACATTTGATGATAGACATGCTCTTATAAAAGGTGGTTCATTTATTTCATTAGGAAATGAAATTTTAAGAAGTGCAAGATATGCTTTTAGAAAACATTTCTTTCAACATGCAGGTTTTAGATATGTTCAAAGTGACAATGAATATAGAACGAAACTAAATGATAATGTTTATGAAACGGATGAACAAATCTCTCAATATTGTGAGTTTCACTATGGCGATGAATATTATGGTGTAAAAAACTTCCCTAAAGCTACAGTAGATATTTTAGTGCCATATTTAAAAGATATAAAAAAAGAAAAAGTTTTAGATTTAGGTTGTTCTGTTGGTAGAAGTTCTTTTGAGTTAGCAAAAATATTTGATGAAGTTTTAGCCATAGATTTTAGTGCAAACTTTATTAATGTTGGTGTTAAACTAAAAAAATATGAAAATCTTACTTATAAAGTAGCAACAGAGGGTGAACTTTTTGAAGAAAAAACTATCTCTTTAAAAGATTTTAATTTAGACAATACCAAAAATAAAGTAACTTTTATGCAAGGTGATGCTTGTAATCTAAAAGAATTATATAGTGGATACGACTTGATTTTTTGCTCAAATTTAATAGATAGATTATATTATCCACAAAAATTTTTAGATGACATTCCAAATAGAATAAATGAAAATGGTATGTTAGTAATCTTAAGTCCATATACTTGGTTAGAAGATTATACACCAAAACAAAACTGGCTAGGTGGTTTTCTAAAAGATAACAAAGAGGTTAAAACTTTAGACACATTAAAACAAAACTTAGAAGATAGGTTTGAATTAGTAGATTTAGTTGATGTTCCTTTTGTTATAAAAGAAACAAATAGAAAATTCCAACATACTATTTCTCAAATGAGTATTTGGAAAAGAAAATAGAAGAGAGAACTCTTCTATTTTTTAAAATTTCTTAATTGATTTAATAACTCTATCTCCTCTTTAGAAGAGGAAGTTAATGAGATATTTTCTAACTTTTCCTTTGCATTTTCTATATTATCAATAGCTTCATCAATCCTATAAATTAAAGAAGAAGCTATTTTAGTACCTAAATTTTCAACTTTTATTGTTTCACCCGAAGAAAAATTAAAAGATAAAGAATCCTTTGAAGCACCTGCTTCTAAATTTTTATCAGTATCTTTCATAACCGAACCAAATATTCTTTTTCTCATTTTTAAAATCATATCTTCTAATTTTTCTAAAAATTCACTAATCTCTTTTATCTCATCAGTACTCAATGAATCTTTATCAAGTTTTTTTAATATCTCTTTCATATAAGTTTCCATTAACTTAAACTCTTTTTCTGTTACTCCCCTTTTCAGTAGAGATTTAAAATCTTTAAATAAAAGCTCTACCTTTGTCTCCTTTTTCTCGTCAGTTTTTTCTAGTTTATTTTCCTCTTCATTCTCCTGCATTACATCATTTTGCTTAAAATGAAAAGTTTGCATTATATTTAAAAACTCATCAGAAGATGTAGTTTTTACATTTGAACTTTGATAATTTGAATAATTTTGTTCTATTGATTTCACATTCATATCAAACTCCTTTATTGTTGAAAATTTTTGATTCTATTTAACAATTCAAGCTCATCATTTGAAATGTGTTTAAGAGTAATATTTTCGTTATTTACTACATTTTCTTTGAGATCCTTCCCACTTAGAAAATTTTCGAAGCTAGTTAATGCTTCCTTTATTCTATGTATTTGAGTTTCAGTTAGCTTTCCACTACTTGAACTAGAGGAAATTGTTGGATTATTTGAAGTTGTTAAAGAGCTGCTACTATGTCTTACAGGATTGTCTTCTGCTTTAATGATTGCCTCACCAGTAACTCTTTTTTTAAACTCTGCAATAGCTTTTTCTAAAGAAGCTATTAAATCCTCTAATTTAAACTCATCAGGATCTTTTTTACTATATTCATCATATATAGCTTTCTTGAGTTTTTCAAGATATTCTAGTTCATCTTCTGTAAATCCTGTTTTCATCAAGGATTTAATATCTTCAAACAATTTCCACAAATCAGACTCTTTACTCTCTTTTGTTTCAGTTGTATCATCTACAATTGTTGTATTTATTTCTATATTTCTTTTATTGGTATTTGATTTAATTGCATCGTTCATCTCTTCTTCAAAACTTTTTGTTTCGTCAGGTGTTTCATTAGATTGATTAGGTTGAGTATATTCTGATTCTGCTGCTCCACCTAATCCTTCTGTGTATGTATAGTAATTTACTGTCATAATAAACTCCAATAATAAGGTACTATATTATACTATAATAGGTTTAATTATTTATAAATATAAATTTTACTAAAATATATAATGATTAAGATTATTTATAAAAACAATTTTTATATTTATGTTTTTTTATTGTTATTATTTATAATTAATCTTTGTTTTGAATATCAAAAATATAAAGAGCTTACAAAAGAAGAGATTTATATAGGTGATTTTGAAGTAACAAATATTTATGATAAAAAAGAATATATAGTATTAAAACTTACAAATAATGACTTTGTATACTTTACCTCTACGGATAATAAACTAAAAATAGAAAAACTACAATCCCTAACTGCACTTATAAGCACTAAAAATATTAATTTTTTATCATATCTTAAAGGGTTTTATACAAAAACTATTTTTATTGAAAATATAAGAGATGAAGAAAATATAAAAATAAGACTATATAAAAAAATTAATCAAAAACATCAAAAACAAGAAACAAAAGAGCTTTTTAGTGCACTTTTTCTTGCAATACCTATATCTCAACACTTAAGAGAGATTTGTGCAAATTATTCTATTAGTCATTTGATTGCAATTTCAGGTTTTCATTTGGCTGTTTTGTCTTTAATTATCTATGCTTTTTTATATTATCCCTATAGTTATCTACAAAAAAAATATTTCCCTTATAGAAATAAAAAATTTGATATTAGTATAATTACGATTATGATTTTAGCTACATATTTTGTATTTATTGGTTTAGTACCATCATTATTTAGAAGTTTTTTAATGTTAGTTCTTGGAATTTATTTTTTAAGATATAATATTAAAATTTTAAGTTTTATGACACTTTTATTAACTTTTTTGATTATTGTTGCAATCTACCCAAAATTTTTATTTTCAATTTCTTTCTGGTTTTCTATACTAGGTGTTTTTTATATATTTTTATATCTTCAATATTTTAAAAACCTTCCTAAAATATTTTCTTTTTTATTCTTCAATTTCTGGCTTTTTTTTGCTTTTAATCCAATTGTTCATTACTTTTTTTATACAACATCTTATGAACAACTTTTATCTCCTATAATAACTATTATATTTACTGCCTTTTATCCATTTGAACTTATAATTCATTTATTTTCTTACCCAGATATTTTAGATAATCTTTTGTCAATATTTTTATCAAATAAAATTGATAGTTACGAGATTAAAACACCATTTTTATTTTTTGTATTATATATGCTTTTCTCCTTTTTAAGTATTTTTTATAAATTTGCATTTATTGTATTAAATTTGCTATTAATCCTATTTAGTCTATATTTATACTTATGATTTAAAAAACTTACAATAAAATATACAAGAAAAGAATATAAATGATTGATTACACTAAAAAAATTACAACTTATAGAGAACTTTATCCAATAAATGATATAGAAATATCTTGTGAAAGTGATAGAGGGCGGATACTTTCAGCTCCAGCACTTAGAAGACTACAGAAAAAAACTCAAGTTTTTCCTTTGGAATTAAATGCTGCTGTAAGAAGTAGGTTAACACACTCTCTGGAGGTTTCTCAAACTGCTAGATTTATTGCAAAAACAATATTAAAAAAACTTCAAAATAAATACAATTTAGATAAGTTAAAAGAATCTTTTATCTCAATATCAGAGATGACAAGTTATCTTCATGATATAGGAAATCCTCCTTTTGGACACTTTGCGGAGGTTGCGATAAATGATTGGATGGAAACAAAAGGTATAGATATATTTAATAGTATTTTAGAAGTAGATGAAAAAAATCAAAACTTTAAAAATATGCTTTTAAAAGATTTATCCTCTTTTGATGGAAATGCCCAAGCAATAAGAGTTATTACAAAACTACAAAGATTAAATCTTTCATATTCTCAAATTGCATCTGTTATAAAATACACAAGGGGAGCTTTTGAAAATAAACCTTCTAAAGAAGATAAATTATACTATCTAAAAAAGAAACCAGGCTTTTACTATAGTGAAAAAGATATTGTAAATAAAGTACAATCATCTTTAGAGATAAAAAATTATTGTAGATTTCCAATAACATATATAATGGAAGCTGCTGACGATATCTCATATCTAAATGCAGACATGGAAGATGCAGTTGACAAAGGTATATTATCTTTTGATGACATTTATAATCTAATAAAACAAGAGTGTATTAAAGTTGAGGATACTTATTTATTAGATTTAGTTGAAGAATACTATAAAAAAGCAAAAGAAAAAGAGGATGAACCTTATCAATTCAATCTTTTTTTAACTTTAACAAGAGCAAAATTAACCCATGCTTTAGTTGAGCATGTAAGTCAAACTTATATAAATCACCATAATGATATTTTCAATGGTAACTTTTCAAATGCACTTTTAGAATATGATAAAGAGAGTAAATATACAAAAGCAGTTGAGATTTTACAAAATATTTCTATCAAATATATTTATAATAATAAAGATATTCAAACATTAGAATTAAAAGGTCATAAAATCTTAACAAGTTTATTGGATATATACTCGGCTCTTTTAAAACTACACCATAATGATTTCAAAAAACTATTAAATGACGAAAAAATCAAATGTTATATTTCTCAAAGACTTATTAGAAGGTTATCTTCAAAACATATTGTTGCATATAAACAAGCTGTTGAAAGATTAGAAAAAAATGATTTAGTAAAATATTCAATTGAAGAATGGTATTACAGATGTAGACTTATTATTGATTATATAAGTGGAATGACAGATGATTTTGCACTAGATGAATATAAAACTTTAGAGGCTTTAAAATAGCAATGAGATTTGATTATTGATAATAATTCTTGAAATTGACTTTTATATAAAAAATATACATTTAAGCTATTAATTTTAATAAAAATTATACTATACTTAAAAAATAAAATTATTTTTTAAAAGAAAGTTAATTTTTTTTAAAATATTTAGGAGTACATCATGTCTCAACCTTTAGATTGTACATTTGATAAAAATTATTTAGCTTCTGCAACAATATTATTTATTGAACATGATAAAAAAGCTAGAGAAGAAGCTTGTGAAATTTTTTATGGCTTTTTCAAAAGAGTTTTAATTGCAAGCAATTTAGGTGAAGCAATCAAACTCTTTATGGAACATCAACTTAATATAGATGTAATACTATCAGATATCGATATGCCAGATAGTACAGGTATAACAATTTTATCTGAAATAAGAAAGATTAATTGGGAAGTTCCAATTTTAATTAGTTCAACTTTTCAAAACCACAAAATATTACTTAAAGCTATTAAATTTAATCTAAATAACTATATTGTTAAACCTATTCAATTAAATACAACATTAAAAATTGTATCTGATATTATGAAGAAAAAAGAACAAAAAAAAGCATTAGCGGCAAAAAATAATGAACTAAGGCAATTTATGTCTATTTTGGATTCATACAATATTATATGTGAACTTGATTTAGATTTTAATATAAAATCAGTAAATGATGCATATATTATAAATTCAGGTTTTGAAATTGATGAATTAATAGGAAAAAAATACAATGATAAAGACATTATTTCTAATTGTGAATCTTCTGATTTAGAGATAAGAAAACTCCTTAGTTTTGGCAAGTCTTGGGTTGGATTAAGTAAAAAAATAACTAAAGATGGAAATTATTATTATACACATTCAACTATTTTACCAATTTTTAAAAATAATGGTGATATCAAAAAATATATAGAGTTTTCTACACTTATTTCAAAATATGAAAATGAGATTTTAGCACTAAAAAAACATATATTACTTTTAAAAAGTGAAAATTTCAAAACTAATAGTGAACTTAAAAAAGAAAAAGATTATTATGAACAATTAGCAAAAAAATTGCAAGCTCAAATTGATGAAAATGTCAATAACTCTCAAAAACTTTTATTTGAACTATATGAAGTCAAAAAAAGAAACAATGTATTAGCAGAAAAATTAAAAATTCAAGAAAGGAGATTTGAAGAGTTTCAAGCAACAATTATGAGTGGTCAATAGTTATAAATTTATAAAATCCTTTTTATAATTTATAACTTTTTTTAGATAATTTCTCGTTTCTTCATAAGGAAGATTATCTCTAAGAGTTTTATATACTTCAGCAGCAGTTTTTTTATTTATTGTTGATATTGCTCTATTTTTATTTGATGAGAAGGTTTTTAAAACATTTCCACTTCCCGTATTATATGCACTAATAACACAATATTCCTTTGATATCTCATTATTTATCCCAAATAAATATTTAGAATTTAATAGTTTCAAATATGTAATTCCCAACTCAATATTATTTCGTGCATCAAATAAATATGAATTGCTTGGTGTCCAATTTTTACCTTTAGAGTAACTATATGCATCTTTTCCTGCACTTGTTGGGACTATTTGCATCAAGCCAATTGCTCCTGCATTACTTATCGCAAATTGATTAAAATTACTTTCTGTTTTTATTATTGCATAAACCAAATTTTCACTTATATTATATTTATTTGCAAATTTTTTTACAAAAGGTTTAAATTTATCAACTCTAACTGAGGTATGATCTTTTACCATCTGAATATCTACATAAGTTACTTTTACTGGTTTATTTTTATTTTTTATGGTTTTATTTTTAATTTTAGTTTTTATAAGTAAATTTGCAAATCTATTTGCTCTCCATTCATACCTAATAAATTTATTTTGATCATCTTTTATCTCTTTATAAAGATATGGTGTTTCCCCAAGTTTTATCTCACCACTACCAAATAAATCAAAAGCTCTGGGATCTTCTGGTAATAAAAGAGTAGTTACTATAGCATTTTTCAAACTATTGATTGTATCTTTTTCATCAATCGTTTCAACTGTTACTATACCTTTATCAAAATCAATAGAAGCTCTACTTTTATAATTTTGCATATACTTTACATACTCTTTTTGTTTAGGTATTTTTCTATTGTTTTTGCCCCAAATTAAATCGATATTTTCTAAAAGTGATGATAAAAACTTTAAATCATTTGATAATTTTTTTGGATTCAAGGTATAATTTATAGCTTTTGTTTTAGCCAATGATTTTAAAGCAATAGATGGATTTCTACTCATTGCAGCTGTTGATATATTATAAGCATCATGAATACTACATCCAGAAAATAAAAAAAGGATTAAAAATAAAATAAATTTCTTCATATGAAATTTATTTTATAATTTTTTCCCTTGAAAATTAATAATTACAAGTTTTAAGTTTCTTTTCAAAGCATTTAATATACTTATTTATCAAAATATCTCTATTGTGAGTTGTAGGATGAGTAGAAAAATATTTAAATATACTGTTAGTAGTTTCTTCATCTTTATGTTCATTTGTAATTTTATTTAATATAGATGAAAAGTATTTAGGATTTATACCTATTTTTAACATTTTATCAAGTGCAAACTTATCCGCTTGAATTTCATGTTCTCTCGAGTAATTTGTATTTACAAATAAAGACCCCACCCCTATAACAAAATCTGAGGAAAAAGTAATATCTCCTGTTAAAAACATAGATACAATAGTCAAAAAACTTCCTTGAATAATTCTTTGCAAAGAGTGTCTCTTTTCTATATGTCCAATTTCATGATATATTACAGAGGTAATCTCTTCTTGATTTTTACTTAATCTAACCAATTTATCTGTTATAACAATATCTCCATTAGGAAGGGCAAATGCATTGGCGATACTTTTATCATCCATTATAATATTTCTAAAATGTAATTTATAATCAAACAAAGACTTTGAATCAATATTTGGTAAGATATTTTTCACAAACTCATCATTAATTTGTTTTTTTCTGTTTTCATCTAATAATGATTTATGTAAAAACACTTCATCAAGATTTTTTAATAATTCATCTGAAAAAGTTTTATTTATCTGTGAGGGCAACGCATAAGCAATTTTTTTACTAGAATAGGGTATTCCCCATACAATAAAACTATAAATAAAAGCTATAGTAAATACTAAAGAAAATAAAATCAATAAAAAATTTGATTCAAGTTTATGTATAAAATTTTTATTTTTACTAGATAGATATAAATCTACTAAATCATTTTGATTTGTTGAAAAAACATCTCCATTTTCTAATTTTATTTTTCTATATACATTTCCAAGTCTAGAGGGGATAATTAGATTTTCAACAGATCCAGACAATAAAGTAGTATCTTTATTTTTTATACAATATTTATCTTCTAAAATATAAAAATCTACTTCTTGAAAAGATGAGCTGTTTTTAAAATATAAATCCCCTTTTATCATCTAAATAGAAACTCCAATACCTAAATCCAATACATCATTCATTTGATCAGCAAATGCAGAATCGTTTACATTGTATGTAGAATAATATTTATCAAATCCTCCATTTACTCTAATCAATGTATTATTTAAACTATATCTTGCAACTCTTATCTTTGCCCAGGGATAAGCAAAACCTAAAGATAAAATTATCAAAACAAGATTACTAAGTAATAAATAAGCATAAGGTAGAAATTTCATAGTAGATGAAAAACTTACTGAATCATTTAAGTTAGTATTATCAAAAATATATTCTCTTTTTTTTACAAAATAATAAGCAAATGTTATTGTTACAGCAAAAGTAAATAAAAAATATCCCAATACAAGAAGAGGAAACAACATCTCTAAAACCATTTTAATCCCTTCTTTAGGGTTTTCTTTCAATACAGATATAATAAAATTAACATCATTCATATAACCACTTAAATAAAATATAGCTAAAAAAATAAGAGTGAATATTATTGATGATATAAAATAAATACCAATTGATTTTAATACAATAGTTACAAATTTTGGAGTATCTAATTTAGTATCAAATGAAAATTCTCCATATTTTGCGAACTCGATAAAGTATCTAGTTTTTATTACACTAAAATATGAAAATGCAACAACATATATAACAAAAAATATTAACAATAAAAACAATGTCAAAATAACAGATTCTTTTGAAAATTTAAGTAAAAAACCAAATAAAATAAATAAAACTATATATAATATAGGAATACCAAGAAAGATAATATACGATTCAAAAAGTTTTCCATCAAAATTAAACCGGACATTATTAAAACTTGTCATAATTAAATTAAATCTCATACCTTTTAATATTAGCCAAGGTAAAAACAAAAAAAATAAACAAATAAAGATTAAGCCTACAGGTGGGAATAAACTACTTAACAAATTATAAATAAAAAAAATTGACACAGCCAACAGATAACCAATAAAAAGTTGTTTTCCAGTTGCATGATATTCAAAATTTTTATTTTCTACCATACTATTCGCATACAAATACCTATTATTTCTAACCTTCGCCCAGGGGTAATAGATACCAAAAGTCACTATTGTCAATAATGTATTAACAATCCAAATTTTAAAATATTCTTTTCCACTACCTGTGAATTCAAACTTTTTCATTATTCTCCTTATATTATTGATAATAAATATTATACAATATTAAAATTATATGTTTAATTATATATTATAATAATTTAAAATATGTTTTACCTTTAATTAAAATCTAGGTATCATTGCGACAATAAAAGGTTAATTAATGGAAATGATTTTAAATGAAGATGATTTAGTTATTGGGGCTAGATTTGAAAATGGAACTATTCAAGATTATATTGACGACAATAAAACTTATGGGCTAATTAGAGTAGAAGATACTACAGCAAATTGGTTTTTATATAATGAATTAGATTCTATGGATGAGATAAAAAAACTATATAATAAAGTAAAAGAAGAGGAACATTTTATTAAAAATGATTTTGGAGAAGAGATTGTTTTATTTAATAAAAAAGGTTCAGTTAAATATGAAACATTAGTTGAAAAAATTGATGCATATTTTGATGATGAAATAATGTCAAGTATATTTTAAAGGATAAGTTATAAATAATTTTGATGAATTAAACCTAAATAGCTCATTATTAAAAGCTATTGAGCTTTTAGAATACGAAAAACCTACCCCCATACAACGGAAAGTTATACCAATACTAAATAAAAAAATCGATGTAATAGCTGCTTCAAAATCAGGAACAGGGAAAACAGCTTCTTATTTATTGCCAATGTTACAACGAATAAATGCTAACTTGAATTATAACAATAGAGTATTAAGAGGTTTAGTTTTAGTTCCAACAAGAGAATTAGTAGAACAAGTTTCTAAAAACCTATCAGAATTGGGTCGTTTTGTAAAAGTTAAACATACAAAAATCATGGGTGGAGTATCAAAAACAAAACAAGAAAGTGTATTAGCAACAGGTATTGATATTGTTGTAGCAACTCCAGGAAGATTATTAGATTTAGATGAAAATGAAAAAATTGATTTAAGTAGTGTAAATTTTATAGTTTTGGATGAAGCAGATACAATGCTTGAGATGGGATTTTTAAAAGAGATTGAGACAATTTTCTCTTTATGTTCACCATATAGACAAGTTATAATGTGTTCTGCAACTATTTCTCAAAATATTAGAAAACTAGCAAAAGAGTTTTTAACTGATCCTGTAACAGTGCAAATTCATGATAGAAGAGATAGGGTTGAAATAATTGAACATCAAGCTTATAAAGTTGATAAAAAAAGAAAAAAAGAATTAGTAGTTCAATTAATTAAAGAGTTGAAATTTGATCAAGTCTTAATGTTTATCAACAAAAAAGATAGTGCTGATTTAGCTACAAAATATTTTGAAGAACAAGGTATTAAAACTGCTACAATTCACGGTTCAATAGATTATGAAGATAGAGTTCAAGCAATTAAAAATTTTAGAAATAAAAAAATCCAGCTTCTAATTGCTACAGATATTGCCGCACGTGGTTTAGATATAAAAGAGTTACCTCTAGTTTTAAACTACACTTTACCTGAAAAAACAGATGACTTTACCCATAGAGTAGGGCGAACTGGAAGAGCTGGTAAAAAAGGTAAAGTTATCACTATGTTAACTACTGAAGATTATAATCACTTTACTAAAATAGAAAGAGATTTAAGACTAAATATCAAAAGGGAAGTACATGATGATTTTCCTTTAAAAGATAGACAGCCAAGACAAAAGGTTCAAAAAAAGAAAAAACTTAGTGAGAAAAAAGGTAAGAACTTAAATCCAAAAGAACCTGTAAAAACAGGTGCAAAATCTAAAAAAACTACCAAAAGAGATGCTAATAGAAGTTTTAGAAGATAGGCTAAACCTATCTTCCAATTAAATAACCCCAAGTTTATTTAAAAATAATAATACAATTGCAATAGGTACTATATATCTTACTAAAATTAACCACATATTAAATATTGTTAGTGGAACATATTTTGTAAAAATTTGTTTTAATCTATTTGTATCTGTAAAGAAACCTAAGAAAATACATGTTATAAATCCAGATATAGGCATAGCGATAGAAGAGGTCAAGTAATCTAACCAATCAAATAAATTTTTTCCAAAGAAAGTCAATAACTCACCATACTCTTTACTCATAGACAATAAAGCAAAAATACCCAAAATATAAAAAAATGTTCCAGTAATAATAGTTGCTTTTTTTCTTTTCATATTATATTTTTCCATCAAATACATTAATGGTGGTTCTAGTAGCGATACAGCTGATGTAATTCCTGCAAATAATAAAGCTACAAAAAAAGCTAAGGCAATGATTTGTCCTAAAACTCCCCATCCTGCAAAAATTAATGGCAATGATATAAATACAAGACCTGGACCAGCTGTACTTTTTGCACCTGCTGCAAAAAGGAAAGAGAAGATGATTACTCCAGCTACTAAAGCAACAGCTGTATCAACTATCGCAACCATTATAGATGATTTTATAAAGTTTGTATCTTTTGACATAGAAGCTGAATACGTGATGATAATTGCCATACCAAGAGATAAAGTAAAAAATGCTTGTCCAACTGCTGCTAATATTGCATTTCCATCTATTTTAGACCAATTAGGCATAAACATGAACTCTAAAGCTTTTGGAAAAGAATCAAGAGTAAAAGAGTATATCAATAAACCAAAAAGGATAATCGCTAGTAAGGGCATTAATATTAAGTTTAGTTTTTCAATACCATTTTTTACACCCTTTAAGATAATATAAACTATTGTTGCTGTAATGATAGTATGAAATAAAATTTGTAAGCCTATTTTTTCTGTAACTAATGTATTAAATATAGTTTCTGCTTCTTTTAAGGTATTTGGCAATCCTGTAAAAGATATGATTATATAGTTTAATATCCAACCAATAATAAAAGCATAAAAAGATAAAATTACTATTCCTGAGAAAATCTGAAACCCAGCCCATCTCCAGTTTTTATTTTTTGATTTTGAAACAATTTGATAAGCGGCAGCTGCATTAGCTCTTGATTCCCTACCTATATATGACTCTGCAATAAAAATTGTAAGACCTATAAAAATAATAGCCAATAAATATATAAGTACAAAAGCTCCACCACCATTTTCTCCAGTTACGTAGGGGAATTTCCATATATTACCAAGACCAACAGCCGAACCAGCTGCTGCTAAAATAAATCCAATTTTTGAAAATCCTGCTTTCATTTATATAACCTCTAACTTATTAATAATAAAATTTTATTATCCTAAAACTTTGTCAAGAGTATATTTTAAATCTTCATCAAGATCCATGCTTGTTCTCATCCAGTTTAAATAACTTGGGTCTTCACTTGCAACTTGTGCTATCTCTTTACCTTTATATTTACCAAATCTAAATGTTTTGATTAAAACAGGTGTTTTAGTCAATTCAGCTAGCTTTTCCATAGGATTATAATCTGGATAGATTTCTCTACATTTTGTAACTAATTTTGATAAGAAAAGTTTCATTACAAGTACATCACCTATAGCATCATGAGCTTTAATAGTAATACCATATTTGTTCGCTTCTGATTGTTCATTTTTATATAACTCTAAAGCATATCTTAGATATTGAAGTCTATGGTATGGTAACTCTGAAAATAGATGTTTTGCACATCTTAAGGTATCAATTATTTGACAACTATTTATAAAGCCCTCTTTTTCTATCATACTTAAATCAAAAGAGATATTGTGTGCAATTAAATAGTTTGTATTTGTATTTAACTCTTCTAATCTTTTATAAAAAGAAGTTTCAGTTGCTGTTGGTTTACCTTCTATTAAATCAGGAGTTATATTATGAACTTCCATTGCTTCAAGTTTAATCTCAACATTACTCGAACAAAACTCATCAAAACACTCTACATTTCCTTGTTGATTTACTATCATTGCACCAAATTGAATAATTCTATCCTCTTCTTGATTTCCTGTAGTTTCTGTATCAAATAAAATATAATGAACCATAATTTCTCCTTTATATAATTAACATTCCATCACCATAAGAGTAAAATCTATATTTTTCTTTTATGGCTTCGTTATAAACCTCTAATGTTTTTTCTAATCCCATAAATGACGCAATCAACATAATCAAAGTTGATTTTGGAAGGTGAAAGTTTGTAAGTAGAAAATCAACTTTGATTGGTTTATTTGCGGGATTTAAAAACAAATCACATTCACCTTGTATTTTGTTTGTTCTTGCATAATACTCAATTGTTCTTGTAACAGTAGTACCTACGGCTAAAACTTTTTTTGCATTGTCTATAGATTTTTTAGCATCAATTCCTATCTCAAAATATTCGCTATGCATAGGGTGAGACAATATCTCTTCTGCATCAACAGGTTTAAAAGTTCCAGCACCCACATGTAAAGTAAGATAATCAACATTAAATTTTTTATTTAAATTTTCTAATAACTCTTCAGTAAAATGCAATGATGCAGTTGGAGCAGCTACAGCTCCATAGTTTTTTGCAAAAAGTGTTTGATAATCTTTGTTATCTTTTTCTTCATCTTCTCTATTCATATATGGAGGTAAAGGAAGATGTCCAATCTTATTTAAAATATCAACGAGTGATAAAAAATCTAATTTTTTACTATTTTGATAAAAATAAACAACTCTACTACCATCTTCATTTACTTCTAACACTTCGGCAACTAAATCCTCTTGAAAAGATAATTTAGTGCCAACTTTTACTTTTCCTCTAATCATTACAAGGTATCTATCCATAAATAGAGGCTTATTAAAAAGTAATTCAACTTTTCCGCCAGATTCTTTTTGACCAAAAATTCTTGCTTTTATAACTTTTGTATCATTTAAAAAGATAGAAATATCAGAAGGTAAATACTCTAAAAGATGTTTAAATGTTGTGTGAGTAATAGTATCATCTTGACGGTTATAAACCAGTAGTCTAGCATTATCTGCAGGATATACTGGTTTAGTAGCGATTAACTCTTTTGGAAGAGAATAATCATAACTTGAAGTTTTTAAAGGGTCTAAAATTTTACTCCTCCTCTTCTTCTACTGTTGCAGGATTAAATACTTTTGCAATATAAATAGAAATTGCATAAAGTAAGATAAGAGGACCTGCCATTAAAAATTGTGTTAATACATCAGGTGGTGTTAATAGTGCAGCTGCAATAAAGATTAAAACAACCGCATATTTAAAAAAGTCTTTTAACATTCTATCATCAACTAATCCTATTTTTGCTAAGAAAAAAGTGATAACAGGTAGCTCAAATGCCACTCCAAAACCAAATAAAAGTTTAGTAAAAAAACCTACATATTTACCAATACTTGGTAATATTGTTACAACAGCTGAACCAAAGTTGATTAAGAACTCAAACCCAAAAGGAACAACAACATAATAAGCAAATGCAGCACCAATTAAAAACATCAATGTAGCAAAAAACACAAATGGAATTACCAATTTTTTTTCATGTTCATAAAGTCCAGGAGCCAAAAACAGCCATAATTGCCAAAATATAATTGGTAAGGAAACAATAAAACCAGAAAAAAATGCAACTTTAAGTGCAGTAAAAAATGTTTCTTGAATTTCAACAGCAACCATCTGTGAGTTTGGAGGAAGTACAGCTTCAACAGGAACCATCATCCATTCTAAAATTGGTTCATAAAAACTAAAACATGCAAAAAATGCAATAACTAAAGCAATACCAGAGTTTATTAATCTTTTTCTCAGATCAGCTATATGTGGTTTTAAATCGTCTAGCATTATTTAGTTTCCTCTACATTTAAAGTTTCAACATCTTTTTCTATTTTTTTATCTTTTTTCTTTGGTTCTTTTAACGAAACTTTATCTTCATTTTTTTCGTTTGAAACCATATCATCATTAATGATTTTATCTAAGCCTAAATCCATATTTTGTTTTACATCTAATGTAGCTTTAGCATCTTCTATTTGTGCTTTAAATCGAGAAGCTTCCTCTTTCATTTCAGTAATATTTATCTCATTGTCAAGTGTAGATTTTGCATCTTCTAGGCCAGATTTGAATTTTTTAATAAATTTAGCGATTTCTACCATTGCATTAGGCAATTTTTCAGGTCCTAAAGCTATGATTGCAACTATTGCAATCAGAAGAATTTCCATAAATCCCATTCCAAACATAAAACTTCTCCAATATCTTTATAAAGGAGAGATTTTACCTAAATTTTATTAAAATTAGAGTTAGAATGAGAAAAGAAAACTATTAGTTATAGTTTATTGTAATAATTAGATTATCTGATATATTAAGCTATTAATCTAATATCTCCACTATCTTCTTCTTTGAATCTAATTTCATGTTTTCTTAAAAGTTTGACAAGTTTGATTAGCTCTGCTGAATCATTATATATATCACAGTAATTCTTTGTCGTATTTTTGTGAACAAATAATTTCTCATTTTCATTAAAAAAATAAAAATTTAATTTCAGATTTTGAAAAAAACTTAAAGTATTCATAATATTCTCCTACTAATTAAATGCCCCTCATTTATAATTATACTCTCTATTAAATTAATTGTTATAATAAATTTAAATTTTTCTTATAAAGTTGAACTAAAGTGAGGCTTATTTATAATTTGCTAAAATCATTCAAAAATAATTAGGAAGAAATATGAAACTACTTTTTTTGCTTTTTGTAGGAATTGTTCTTTACTTTATAGCTAGAAATTACAAAACAGAAAAATTTGAAAATATTAAATTAGATATCAAGGAAAGATTCAATGGCGACCTAATGAACCATGAAGCTGGTTTATTAGTAGCTTTAATGGCAAAAGTTGCCAAAGCAGATGGTCAAGTAAGTGAACTTGAAGCAGAGGTTTTAAAACATACATTTAATGATATCTCGAGACATTTTGAAAATAGTGAAGAGATTAGAGAAAAATTAAAAGAGATTTATAAAAAAGAAAAAGAATCATTTGATAATACTATTTTTATTTGTGAAAAATTATACAAAATAACAAAAAATGACTACCAAAAACGTCTAGGAGTATTAGAATATCTTTTAAACTTGGCATTTATAGATAAAGAGTTTTCTCAAACAGAGATGATGATTACAGAAGATATATCAAATGCTTTAAAAATTTCAAAATCAGATTTTGAAACTTTAGTAAATAATTTTGAAAACTTCTATAGAAATCAAAAAGAAAATGAGGCATTATCTCTAGATAAGGCATATGAGGTTTTAGAAGCTTCAAAAGAGGATGATAACAATACACTTAAGAAAAAATATAGAACATTAGTAAAAAAACACCATCCAGACATTGTTGCAGGGCAGGGAGCTACTCAAAATATTATTGATGAAGCAACAAAAAAACTTCAAGAGATAAATGAAGCATATGAATTAATAAAAAAAGAGAGAAATATATAATTGTTTAAAAACATAAAATCTGATTATGAAGTTTGTAATTGTCATAAAATAAGCTTAGAACAAATAATTAAATCAATAAATCTGCACAAAATTACTACTCTTGGAAAACTTCAAGATATTACAAGAGTTGGCACAGATTGTAGAAACTGTCTAATTAAAGAAGCAGATTTTGGGAAAGTCAAGAAAAAAGTTTATTGTAAAGATATCTTAACATACTATAAAAAGGATATAAATGGCTAGAAAGTTCCATCATTCTTTTGAGGTATGTAATTGCAACCATGTAACACTTGGAGAGATTTTATATGCTATTAGAGAAAAAAATGCAAACAATTTAGAAAAGTTAGGTGAAATTACTGATGCAGGAACAAGCTGTAAGTGTTGTCAATCTAGTCAAAAAGATATTGGTGAAGAAAAAATGCAACTATATCTTGAAGAGATTTTAAATAAATTTGTAGGTTAATATGGAAGAAAAACAACAACTAATAGAAGAGATAAAAGATTTGATAAAAACAAATGAAAATGACTCAATTGAGATTAATCCAAACTTCTTGGATTATTTTCAATTAGAAGAATTAATTTCAATTAGAGAAGATTTAAAAATAAGAAAAAGCAAAATAAGAGAATCTACTTTTAAATTTTTAGATGAAATTTATGAAAAAACAAAGGAAGATTAATTTATAATAAAGTTTATTAAAGGATAAAATTCATGAATTGGCAAAATATAAAAGAACAATTAAAAACTTTTTTAAAAACAGAATTAGAAAAAACAGGTTTAAATAGAGTTACTGTTGGTGTTTCAGGGGGACTTGACTCAGCAGTTGTTGCTATTTTGTGTAAAGAAACTTTTGGCGAAAATATGAGTGCTGTACTTATGCCTTCCCAATTCTCATCAAAATCAAGTGTTGAAGATGCAAAAGAGGTTTGTGAAAAGTTTAATATTAAATATGAAATAAAATCAATAGCACCAATGGTAGAGTCATATATAGAAAATATGGATGGTGATAAATTAAGAATTGGTAACTTTAGTGCAAGAATGAGAATGTCAGTATTGTATGATACTTCATCAAGAGATAAATCAATTGTAGTTGGTACTTCAAATAAAAGTGAACTTCTTTTAGGATATGGTACTATTTTTGGAGATATTGCATGTGCAATTAATCCTATTGGTGAAATTTATAAAAGTGATGAATTTGATTTTGCAAGATTTTTAGGTGTCCCTGAATCAATATTGAATAAAAAACCAAGTGCTGATCTTTGGGAAGGTCAAAGTGATGAAGAGGAACTTGGATATTCATATAAAGAGATGGATGCTGTCTTAAAACTTTTAGTTGATGAAAATAAAAGTAAAGAAGAGGTTGTAAAGTTAGGACATGATGAAATTTTAATCGACAGATTAGTTTACAGAATAAAAGCAAATGCATTTAAAGGTAAATTACCAGTAATTGCAAATATCAAATGGAGTTAATGATGAAAGATATACCATTTTACCAAATGTCAATTGGTGATGAAGAGTTAAGCCAATTAAAAAATGTATTAGAATTAAATAAAGATGATAATAAAGTTTTAGAACTAGAAGAAAACATTGCAAACTTTGTAGGTGCAAAATATGCAGTTGCAACATGTAACGCTACAGCTGCAATCCATTTGGCACTTAGTGCTATAAAATTAAAAAGAGGTGATAAAATTCTTATGTCAGTTAACTCTTTTGTAAATGTACCAGAAGTTGTAAGACATTTTGATGCAGAACCAATTTTTATTGATATTAATAATGAAGATATGAATATAGATGTAAACAAATTTGAAAAAGCTCTTGAAGAAAATAAAAGTAAAAAATTAAGAGGTGCTATTATCACTTTTGTTGCTGGTCAAACACCAGACTTAGATAGAATCTATGATATTGCAGAAAAATATGGAATTATTCTAATAGAAGATGCAACTTGTGCCTTAGGAGTTACATACAAAGATGAAACAGTAGGAAGCTTAAGAGCTGATATGACAATCTTTTCTACTAATCCCTCAAATGGTAAATACTCAGTAAGTAGATGTGGACTTATTGTTACAAACAATGAAGAGATTGCAGAACGTGCAAAACTTTTAAGAACACATGCAATTACTACTACATATGATGATTTTGGAAACTTAGATTATATCTATGATGTTGTAGATATTGGACATAAATATGATATTTCTGATTTAGATGCAGCTTTTTCTTTAGCTCAATTGAAAAAAACAAATAAATTTATAAAAAGAAGAAAAGAGATTGCAAAAATCTACATAGATAGATTAACAGGTATTAAACATGTATCTATTCCATCACACAAAGATGAGCATATTTTTACCCATTTTATTATCAAAATCTCTAGAAACAGAGATGCTTTTGCAAGAGCACTAAAAGAAAGAGGTATCGCAACAGGATTAAACTATATACCTTTACATCTTTTAACATATTATAAAACTAAGTATTCAATCAAAATTACTCAATTTAGTTCTGCACTTAGTTCATATCAACAAATACTATCAATACCAATGTATCCAGGACTTACTGATGAAGAAGTAAACTATATCTGTGACCAAATTATTGATATCGCTTCTGAGTGGGTATAAAATATTTGAAACAAAAATTTTACTTCTGGGTTGAAGAGTATCTCTTCTTCCCAAACTTTTTTCAACGTATTATCTCCTTTTTATTACTCCCTTTTACTCTTTTATATATGTTAATTATTGCTTTTAAAAGAATGAATGCTAAAGTTATAAACTTTGGTATACCTATTATATCTATTGGAAATATAATTGTGGGAGGAAGTGGAAAAACACCGTTAACAATACATCTTGCAAAAAAATATAAAGATGTATGTGTAATTTTGAGAGGATATGGTAGAGAATCTAAAGGTTTATTAGTAGTTTCAAACAAGGGAAAATTACTAGTAGAAGATGTAAAACAAAGTGGAGATGAAGCTATGCTTTTAGCTAATTCTTTACCAAATGCAACAATAATAGTAAGTGAAGATAGAAAAAAAGCTATTTTAAAGGCTAAAGATTTAGCTTGTAAAATTGTATTTTTAGATGATGGTTTTTCTAAATATGATATTAATAAATTTGATATACTTATAAGACCCAAAAAAGAGCCTACAAATATTTTTTGTCTTCCAAGTGGTGGGTATAGAGAACCTAAAATGACTTATTCCTTAGCAAATTTAGAGCTACAAGAGGGTAAAGATTTTAAAAGAGTTGTTAGTTTTTCTAAAGATGGTGAAACAATAGATATCTTGCCTAAAAAACTTTTATTATTAACTGCCATATCAAAACCAAAAAGATTATTAGAGTTTTTACCAAAAGAGACAAAACTTGAAGCCTTTGAAGACCATCATAACTTCACATCTGAAGATATAAACAAAATAATAAAAAAATATAAAGATTATGATATAATCACTACAGAAAAGGATTTTGTAAAACTAAGATATTTCAAGTTAAATAACATTTATTTAATGAATTTAGACTTGAAACTAGATTCAGATTTAGTCGACAAATATATAGCTAACTACAATACTTAAAGGATTGTAAGCAATGATTAAAGAAAAGAATTTTTCAAAAATAATCTTGTTATTACCAATTTTTTTCATCATAATTAGTACTTTTAGTACACTATATATAGCAATTTCTTTTCTTAATACTCATACTAAATCTGACATTGAAACTTCAAAAAATCAAAAAGTAAGACTAGAAGCACAAAGTCTAAAAAATACAGTTAATAACTACTACAATTATCTATCATATAAAAAACTAGAATCAAATATAAGATTAAAAAAAAGACTTATACGTAGAGTTTATATGGCACATGAGTTGATCTCAAAAATCTATGAAGAGAAAAAAGACTTAGTATCTGATAAACAATTACGCTTAGAAATTTTAAATACTTTAAAAAAAATAAGATTTGGGAAAAATGGATATTTATTTGTTGAGCATATTATAAGTGATAATAAATCTGTTTCAAAACTAACACCATCTTCACCAGAAATTGAAAATACACCTTCATACAATATAAAAGATGCAACAGGTAAATATTTTGTACGTGAGGCTATAAATATTGTAAAAACAAAAAAAGAGGGCTTTTTAAAATACAAATGGTATAAATTATCAAAGAAAAAACAATCTGACAAAATTTCATTTATTAAAATCTTTGAACCCTTTAACTGGTATATTGGTTATGGTGAATATATAGATGATTTTGAAATACAGCTAAAAGAAGAAGCAATAAAAAGATTAGATTTATTTGAATACAATAAAAATAAATATATTTGGATACACGATATAAATCATACTCTTATTTATAATCCATATAGAAAAGCAGATATAGGTAAAAATGATAAAGAACTTATAGATAAAAAAAATACAAAAATCATACAATTATTTATGAAAAAAGCTTTAGAAAACAAAGATGGTAATTTTGTAGAATATTATTGGGCAAAGCCAAATGAACAAGAAATGAGCAAAAAAATTGGTTTTGTAAAATATTTTAAAGACTGGAATTGGGTTATTGGTTCTGGTATTTATATGGAAGATCTTGAACTTGCTTTAGAAAGAGCAAAAAAGGAAAAAGAAAAGGGAGTTGAAGAGGTTTTATCAAAATCTATCTATTTTGTGTTGATAATTTTACTTATAGTTATTGTTATCTCTTATTTTGTTTCAAATCAAATAAATAATAGTTTTCAAATATATAAATCAAAGATAGAAAGAAATAAAGAGGAACTAGAAGAAAAGGTTGATGAAAAAACAAAACAATTAAAAGATTTAAATGAACAGCTTGAAGAAAAGATTGCCAAGAGAATAAAAGAGTTAAAAGAGAAAGATAAAATACTTTCTCAACAATCAAAAATGGTCGCATTGGGAGAAATGATTGGAAATATTGCACAC
Organism: Halarcobacter sp.; assembly: GCA_050296315.1. Taxonomy (GTDB): domain Bacteria; phylum Campylobacterota; class Campylobacteria; order Campylobacterales; family Arcobacteraceae; genus Halarcobacter. Next base: position 236,306 of record JBNKRE010000005.1, on the reverse strand, counting down.
CAATGGAGACAACCATTAAGTACTATATCTACTGCTGCAAGTGGACTAAAAGTAAAAAAAGAAATGAATATTTTAACTGATGAAGATATTATTGAGTTTTCTGATGGAATTGTTAAAAATGCCAAATATCTATCACAAGTTATTGAGGATTTTAAAAACTATATAAAAAATGAAAAAGAAAAAGTCCATTTTAAGATAGAAGTTGCAATAGAAAATGCCTTAAATATTTTTGATTCTTCTATCCATAATCATAACTTACAGATTATAAAAAAATACAAAAAAGATATTGAATTGCATAATTATAAAAATGAATTGATTCAAGTTTTAGTTGTGATTTTAAATAATGCAAAAGATGCACTAAAGAAAAAGCAAAAAGATGATGAAGATAGAATTATATTTATCTCTACAGATACTATAGCTAATAAAGCTGTTATAACTATAGAAGATACAGCAGGTGGAATAGACGAAAATATTATAAATAAAGTATTTGAGCCATACTTCACCACTAAAAACAAAGAACAAGGCACTGGTCTTGGTTTATATATGGCTTATCAGATTGTAGTTGAAAGTATGAAAGGAAATATAAGAGTTGAGAACACATCAAACAATTATAATGATAAAAACTATATTGGTGCTAAGTTTACAATAACACTAGATTTAAAAGATAAAAGTAATACTTAGAAGTATTACTTTATCATATGTCCTACAAATTTTGACATATTATTAAGGATTTTTTCACCTCTTCTAAACCCTAAAGCACAAGCTTCATAAGCATAGAATACACCTGCTTGATATGAGTTTCCTTCACTATCTGTTGGAAGCTCAACATACTCTTGATAGATAGCTTTGTGACCTTCATATTCACCTTGCGTTTGTGCATCAATAGAACCATCAACATTTATGATTTTTGTATTTGCACCTTCTCTTCCAAAACATCTTTTTTCTACTTGTTTTTTACCCTCTAAAGGTTCAAAAGAGGTTTCTAAAAGTAGGGGGTGATTTGGGTATAAATCCCAAAGTATTTTCATAAAGCCTTTTGATTGAAACATAAGTGTATAAGCAGGATTAAAAACAATAGCTTTTTTATCTTTTATAATTTCAGTTAAAAGTAAAGCTAGTTCACTCTCCTCAATAGCTATATCTTCCCAAGGTATAAGCTTAAACCAAAACTCAAAGTTATCATTATCTTTAAAAATACCCTCATCACTAAACTGTACATTTTCAATATACTCAAAATCAGTATTAAAACCAGCTTCATTTGCAATATGTTGTAAAAGTTTTGTTGTATTTATATCTTCACTAGAACTTGAAATAGATGAAAATAAAATTTTCCAGTTTAGTTTAGAATAATACTCTTCAAACTTTTCTAAATCACTTTCTAAAGTAATAATTCTTTTAAAATTATCTATAAGCGCATCATATAAGTTATTAAATTGACTTACATTAGTTAAGTTATTCTTTTTTAATAATGCCCATTGGATTATAGCTATTTCAAAAAGTGAAGTGGGTGTATCGGCATTGAACTCTATTAGTTTTATAGGTTTTCCATCAATTCCCCCAGCTAAATCAAATCTAGAATACAGATGCCAATGAACATCATTTTTCCAAGATTCTTTTATAAGCTCCACTAGATTAAATGGGATATTAATCTCATGGAATAGATTGTTTTCTATCACATATTCACCAGCTTCACAAAACATATCATATAACTCATTGCAAGCTTCATAATATGCATTTGCTTCCTCTTCATTGATTTGAACAAGCTCATCTGCTATATAAGAGGAGTTATCAGTATCCGTATGCCATACAAAACCTATTGAGTCTAGATATTGATCATCTAGTGCTTGTAATTTATTTAGTATCATCTAATTAGCCACCAAATCCACCAGTTCTACTTCCAAAGAAAGAACTGCTTGATTTTGAACTACCTGATTTATTTCCAAAAAAACCACTTTTTTTAGAGCTACTTTTAGCAGCAGCGGCTTTTTTAAACGAACTTTGAGATCTACTATATGTTTGTGGAGATTTATATTGTGCTTTTCTTTGGTTTTGAAAATTTTGATTATTGAAAAGTTTATTACCAATCCAAGAACCAATCATAGCACCAGCAATAGAAGATAATAAAACACCACCAAGACCCATACCCCCATTTGACATCTCAGGGTTAGTTAATGCAGAAGTACCATTATCAATCTTTGCAGCTTCTTGTTTTACAAGTGCATCTATCTCATTTTGGCTTAGAATTCTTTCAGTTCCATCTGGTTTTCTTAATACTATAGTAGTTTTAGAAGCAGGAAATTCATCAGCAATTCTATATTGACCATTTGTAGTTTCTTCTACAACAACAAAAGCATTTTGTTTTTGAGTAGCATTGCTAAAAGCATCACCTTGCCCTTGTTGTTTGTTTGACCCAGAATCAAAACATCCTGTTAATCCTGTAACCAAGAAAGCTCCAAGGCCACCAACTAATGCATAATTTGAAAGTTTTTTAATATGTTTATTTGTTTTATTCAATTTTAAAGTCCTTTATATATTTTGTATTTAAAATTTAAAGGCTAAATCTTACTGAAAAGTTTCTATAAGATAGATGAGATAAAAATTTTAATAACTTTTGTGACACAAATGTGACGTAGAGTTGGTAAAATTATCAAAGATTGAAAAAAAATTATATAAGTTGTAAACTTCTAATATAATTATTAATTTTATTGATTATATAATAGTTATTAAAAAAATAGGGTTGATATTGAAATTATTGCACACTTCTGATTGGCACTTGGGTCAAAACTTTATGGGTAAAAGTAGAATAGAGGAGCATGAGGCTTTTTTATCTTGGCTTTTAGAAACAATAGAGCAAAAACAAATAGAACTACTACTTGTATCGGGAGATATCTTTGATACAGGAACACCACCAAACTATGCACTTGAACTTTATTATAACTTTTTAAAACAACTATCACAAGTAAATAGTTTAAACACCACAATTATAACAGCTGGAAATCACGACTCTGTATCAACACTAAAAGCACCAAAGCAACTACTTGAAGCACTAAATGTTCATGTGGTAGTAAATGGTGATGAAGATGAAAATATAATCATCCCTATAAAAGAGGGCGATACTACTAAAGCAATAGTTTGTGCAGTACCTTTTTTAAGAGATAGTGTCATAAGACAATCACTTGGTGGAGAAACTGTAAGCGACAAAGAAAAATTAGCAAATGATGGTATCAAAGCTTATTATGATAAAGCCTACAACAAAGCAAAAGAGTTAAACTCAAATACTCCAATCATAGCTATGGGACACTTAACTACTGTTGGTAGTAGAAGTAGTGAGAGTGAAAGAGATATTTATATAGGTGGAACACTTGATATTGGTGGGGATTATTTAGCTAGTATGTTTGACTATGTAGCTTTGGGACACTTGCATATCAATCAAACTGTAGGAAATGAACATGTAAGATACTCAGGCTCTCCAATACCTCTTAGTTTTTCTGAATCTAAAAACACTCAAAAAGTAAATCTAGTAACTATAGAAGAAGATGTAAAAATAGAAGAATTAGAAATCCCTTTAAAAAGAAAGCTTCAAGTTATCAAAGGTGATTTGGAAACTATCAAAAAAGAGCTAAAAGCTATCGAAGATAAAACAACATGGATAGAAGTTCATATAAAAGATGACAACCCAATGTTTGCAAATACAGAAATAAGAGAACTAGCCACAAAAATAGAGCTAACAATCCTAGCAGTTAAAATAGAAAAAAGCGAAAAGCAACTAAGAGCAAAAGAGTTAAAAGCTATAAGCCTAGATGAACTAAGTGTTCAAGAGGTTTTTGAAAAAAGATTAGACTTAGAAGAGATAGAAAATAAAGAGTTTAAAGAACAGTTATCTCAAACTTTCAATGAAGTTGTCTCAAATCTTCATGAAAGTGAGCAAATCTAATGAAGATATTAAAAGTAAGACTACAAAATATAAACTCCTTAAAAGGGGAGTTTGAAATAGATTTTCAAGAGTTTCTAAAAGATGAATCTCTTTTTGCCATAACAGGACCAACAGGAGCAGGAAAAAGTACAATTCTTGATGTAATCACTTGTGCCTTATATGGAAGAACAGCAAGGTTAGCAAACCCAAATGACCTGATGAGTAGACACACAGGCGAGTGTTTATGTGAAGTAGAGTTTGAAATCAAAGGCAAAATATATAGAAGTTCTTGGGCTCAAAAAAGAGCAAGAAAAAATCCAAATGGAAACTTCCAATCTGCAAAGATGGAGATAGTAGAACTAGACACAAATAAAATACTAGAATCGTACCTTTCAAAGGTTCCAAAGGTTGTAGAAGAGATATCAGGGCTTGATTTTGATAGATTTGTTCAATCTATGATGTTAGCCCAAGGAAGTTTCGATGCCTTTTTAAAAGCCAAAGAAAACGAGCGTTCAAACTTACTAGAAAAGATCACCGGAACATATATTTATAAACAAATCTCACAAAGTATCTATGAGACATACTCACACAAGAAAAAAGAGATAGAGGCTGATGAGATAGCACTAGGAAGTATAGAACTTCTAGAACCAAACATCGTAGAAGAGAAAACAAAACAACTAGAAACAAATAAAAAAGAAAAACAAGAACTAGATAAAAAAGAAACCGAACTAAAAAAACTATCAAACTACCTAGAAACTCTTGATAAACTAGAAACAGATAGCCAAAAATACAACCAAGAGTTCGAGCAAATAAGTAAAGAAAAAGAAGACAACAAAGAGCAGTTTATAAAGCTAGAACTAGCAAACAAAGCTATAAGAATACAAGCTTTGAACCAAGAGAAAAACCAAATAACAAACACAATCACAAATGATAAACAAAGCTTAGAATCTTTGCAAAAAGAGGATAAAGAGTTAAAAGAACAAATCCAAACAAAAGAACAAGAGTTTAAACTCGCTAAACAAAGCCTTGAAAAAGAGCAAACAACATACAACGAAAACTACAAAAAACTAAAAGAGTTAAGAACTATAAAAACACAAAGTGATGGTAAGAATCAACTATACATAGAAAAAAGCAAAAAAATCTCACAACACATACAAGAGTTAGCAAATCATTTTGAGATAGCTTTTGAAACACTTTTAAATGATGAATCACAAATAGACAATTTATACAAAAACTTCTCATCAAATCTAGACATAAAAAAAGAGCAGTTAGAAACTCTAATAGAACAATACAAAGCACTAGAAACTAAAACAAAAGATATAAACCAAAAAGAGCAAAATACAAGAGCAAAACTAAAAGAGATAGAAGCACTTCTAAAAGCCCTAAGTGATTATGAGACACTAAAAGAGCAAATGACACAAGAGCAAAACAAGATAAAAGAGTACAACACTAAAATAGAATTACAAACAAAACTAAACCAAGAAAAAACAAAACTAATAAAGCAAATAAACGAAACTCTAAACTCACTAAAACAAACAAGAGAAAAAGAGCTTCTTATCAAAAACTATGAGCAGGATAGAGCCAAACTAAAAGATGGACAAGAGTGCTTTTTATGTGGCTCAAAAGAGCATCCATATATAAACCACTCTTTAAATATTGACTTAGACAAAACAACAGCTAAAATAAAAGAGCAAGAAAACTACCTACAAGAGCAAAACAGCGAACTAAACAACGCTCAAATAAACCTAGCAAAACTTAGCTCAAAACTTGAAAGCTCAAACCTAGAAATACAAAAACAACAAACTACAAAAGAGCAAATAGAAGAGTACTTTAAAACAAATGATTTCAAAGTGCAAGAAGACTCAAAAGCCACACTGCAAGAGCAAATGCAATTTTGTGAAAACGAACTAAAAGAGTATGTAACTTTAAGAGAGCAAAAAGAGTCTTTACAAGCAAAAAAAGAGTCTCTACAAACATCTGTAAATAAAGAGCTGCAAAAACAACAGCAGATAAATACAAGTATAAACACAATAAAAGAGTTAAAAGAGGAACAATCAAAACTAAAAGAAGAGATAACAAAGCTTCAAACCCAAAGCAAAAGTATCTTAGACATAGAAGATTTAGACCTTTTTGAGAAAAATATCCAAGAGAGTTTAGACACTGTTTCAAAACACTTTAACAGTTTGCAAAACCATCTTTCAAGCCTAAAATCAAAAGATGAATCCCTCTCAAAACAGATAATCCAACTAACTAAAAAACAAGAAGATGACAAACAAAACTTAGTAAATATAAAAGAGAAGTTTGAAAAAGCTTTAGTAGAGTATGGCTTCAACTCACAAGAGGAGTTTGAAAAAGCAAACTTACCAAAAGAAGAGTTTGAAAATCTAACAAAGCTATGCAAAACCATAGAAGAAAAATACACACAAATACAAACTCTAAAAATAGATACAAACAAAAAACTAAAAGAACACAAACTCTTAGAAAAAGAGATAAACCCTACAAATCAAAACAAAGATGATATAAACAAAGAGTTACAAAACCTACAAAGTACAATAGACCAACTACAAGAAACCATAGGAAGTATCTCAAAAGAGTTAGAGATAAATACCCAAAATATAAAAAAATTAGAAGACAAAATAAAACAACTAGAAAAGAAAAAACAAGCCTTCCAAGTATGGGTAAAACTAAATGAAATGATAGGTTCAAGCCAAGGGGACAAGTTCGCTAAATTTGCCCAAGGTATAACCCTAGACCAATTAATCTATCTAGCAAACAAACACCTAGAAATCTTAAGCCCAAGATATGAACTCCAAAGAAACACAGAGTCAAACAAACTCTTAGATATAGAGATAATTGACGGCTTCCAAGGTGATGCGGTAAGAGGTGTAAACACACTCTCAGGAGGAGAAAGCTTCATAGTAAGTCTATCTTTAGCCTTAGGACTTTCAAGTCTAGCAAGCCAAAAGATAAGTATAGATTCACTTTTCCTAGATGAAGGGTTTGGAACACTAGATAGCGATAGCTTAGAGCTAGCACTAAATGCACTAAATCAATTACAAAGTTCAGGAAAGATGGTAGGTGTGATTTCCCATGTGGAAGCACTAAAAGAGAGAATTCCATTGCAAATAAAAGTTGAGCCTAAGGGTGATGGGACGAGTGTTTTAAATTTAAATTAGAAGGAGTTAAATGCCTAGATATTTTGATGCAACATTTTCTTGGAGTGGTTATTCTTATCAAGGTAAAGTAGGAATATTTGTTACTTTAAAAGAATTAAATAAATATACTGGTAATGATATAGAAACATTTTTTAATGATTGGTCTTTAGAGTTTGAATGGTTAGAAGATTTTTCAATTAAGCAAGGAAGAATTTATAAATCATTACATCAAGTAAAAACTTTAAAAAGTACAAATATTGATTCATATATTAAAGCGATTAATCAAACACTTGAAAATGCATGGTCAGAATATATCTATTTTATAAAACCATATTTCCATGTGTCTAGTAATGTAAATAATCCTCACAATATTTTTTACCAATATACAATTGATAATACTAATAAAAAATATTGCCCCTTAGATAAAATAGATAATTTACTTAAAGATGAAGTTAAATTGTTTTTACAAAGACATAATGTTCCAGATTATAATGGAAATTGTGAAGATTTGCATTTTTTTAAATTGCTATCAATTATAGATAATCATGTAAAAAGAAGACATCAGAATATCCAGAGAGTTGGTAGAAATACTTTTCCTGAACAATTGGATTTTATAACCATAATAAATTCTTTAAAAACAGATAGTAGACAATTTACAAATGAGAGAATGGTATATGAAAAGAAAGCCTATTTCTCATCAGCATTGGATAAGTTTCTGCAAGATAAAAATGACGATACAGTTGATAAACTAAAACTTTTTGCTAGAGAGTCTTTTGATTTAGATGATGATTTCGTTAAGTATTCAAAAAGTATTTCTCCTCACGTTTTTGCGATTTATAATAATGAAATGACAATTACTAATTTTCAGGATTTACTCAATGGTGAGTCTTTAAAAGGCGTGTTCTTTAAAATTATTGAGTCAATTGAAAATGAATATTTATGGCAAGAACATAAAGTTATTTATGAAAAAATAGTTGAAGAAGAAAATAGGAGATTTTTGCCTACTACTATTAATAGAGATCAAGATGATTGTGATGAAGTATCTGCTGATATTTTAATGAATTCACATGCTGTTGAGGATTTATATGAAATGGATTATTTTATTACAGGAAGAATAAATTGTGACTCTATAGAGGAAGAGGCAAATAACTATACAGAGATTAGAGATGAAGATTTACATGATGTAGAAAATAAACAATTTAAAATAAATGAATTAAAAAAAGTAAAAATGATTGATAGAACTAATGCAGAAAGGATTTTAAATGCTTAACAAATTAAGTCAAATTTTTCAAGACAATGGTTTTGAGATAGTTAAAAATAATGATTATTTAAAAATTTTAAAGAGAAATGATAATGAAAAATTTGAATATTTTTTATTAGTTGAATCTACTAATATATCTAATATATTGGAAGAAAAGCAGCTTCAATATTTAAAAACCTTAAAAGATACTATTCAAGATAAAGAAGTCGATAAAAATTCAACTTTGCTTATATGCTTCAAGTCTGAAACATTGCCTTTAAATTCAGAAATTTATAAAGAAATTTTGAAAATAGAGGAAGATCCTTACTTTTTTAGAAAACTGGTATTATCTTATACCCAAGAACAAATATCTTTTCTTGATAATCCGAATGAGTTTGGAAATATTATTAAAGATACGGGTAAGTTTGAAGAGTTTAAAGATGCATGTAAAAATAGAGATTTAACTACCTCTCAATATGAAATAATTTCTCAATTGTATATAAAGCTTCCATTTTTTAAATTACCAATTATATCAAATATAAAAAATATTGTTTTAGATCAATATAAAAGTTCCTTAAGTGCTGAAGGAATCAAAGCTTTGGAATTTTTAGAAAGAACAAATACTGACGACATACTTGATAATGATGATTTTTTTAAAAAACTTGAGGATTTAAAATGAATGGATATAAATTAAAAAAACTGTATATAGAAAATTTTAAACTTATAACAAAAAGGGAAATTGATTTTAATTCTTTAGACCTCATGATTCTAGATGGTCCAAATGGTTATGGTAAAACAACTATTTATGATAGTTTAGAATTATTATTTAGTAAAAAAATATCTAGAATTAATGATAATGATGTAGAGGATAATAAAAATAAGCATGAAGATTCTTTATTTGCTAAAGATAAAACAAAACCTATAATAATAAAGGCTGAATTAGAGAAAGAAAACCAAGGTAGTTTATATTTAAGTGTATATTTGCCTGAATATACAAATTCTAAAAAGTGGGAAAATTACCAACAATATCAATTAAACTCATATGAACAAAATATTTCAGATGCTATTAAAGTTGATAATTTTGATGAGTTATTAGGTCTAAATATAGATAAAGTAGTGTTATCAGATGATTTTAAAAACTTTTACTATATACAGCAGGAAAACAATACACAATTTTTTAAACAAAGTGAGAAGAATAGAATAAAGTTATTATCAAAGTTCTTTGGGACAGAAGATGCTGAAGAGCTGAAAGATGATTTATCCAAAAAACTTAAAAAAATAAAAGATTTAAAAAAAATCATAACTGACACTCTAAAGGCAAAAAATGAAGATTATAAAAAACTAGAAGAACAAAGTGTATCAGCAGTAAATAAAGATGCTAAATATATTTCTTTATCTACTGAAAAATCATGGGATAAAGAAGAATTTACACCACCTAATAATGAAAAATTAAAAGAGATAATTCAAGAAGTTTTAGATATAGAAAATTTGATTAAATATTTTAGTATTTTCGAAATGGATACTAAAAATGAAAAACTTAGCGAGATTAAAAGCTCTAAAATTGATTTAAAAAGATTTATGGTTCTAGCTAATTTCAAAAATAAATATACTGATATTAAAAAATTATATGAAAAAGAAGAAAAATATAGAAGTATAAAAAAAATTATTGAAGAACAAGACTACGAAAATTTAAAAAAACAAAAACTAAAAGAATTATTTGAGTCATTTAGTATTGATGAATATGAGAAAAAAATAAATTCTATAGACAATATAATTGAAACAATAGATAAATATATAAAAGAATCAGGTGAAATGTCAGATATATCTAGGTTAATCAATGATGCAAGAGATTCTTTATTTAAAGAATATAAGAAGTTTGATGATACTTCTAAAGGTAAAGGAGAATGTCCTTTATGTGGTTATGATAAATGGGAATCTTTTGAAAAATTTGAGGAAGAATTTAAAAAGAAAAAAGTCTTTTTTGAAGAGTTTCAAGACGAAAAAACGAAGTTAGCTAAAGACTTAAAAGAAGATTTGTTTAAAGCTAAACTAAAAGAAATACTTGAAAAAATTAATCAATACTTAGAAGTAGAAGAAAACTTAGTAAATAAAAAGTTCTATCTTCAACTTAGTGAACATTACGATGAAACTAAATATAGTTCATTTATAAATAAAATTATGAAATTAGAGATTTATGAAGAACTATTAAAATTTGCAAATAGTGACCAAAAAGAAGTAGAAGACTTTGAAAGTATTTTACAGAAAATATTTGAAGTAATTGATTCTAAAATTATTACGATACATGAAGAAGATTTCATTGAAAATAAAGAGAGTATTATTAGAGGATTTAAAGCTTATAATATACCTCTAGAAAAAATTAAAGAGCTTAAATTGACAGGTGAAAAAGTTAAGCAGAAAAAAGAATGGTTGGAGTTTAAATATTATTCAAATGAAGAAAAGAAAAAAAATAGTATAAAAAATGAAATTAATAAACTAGATGAGAAAAAAGAGTTATTAAATAAATTAATGACTAGTTCAACAAAAGGTATTACTAAGGAGTTACACGACAAGTTAGATAAAAAGATAAAAAATCAATGGAAAGATGTTATTAAACAAATTGAAATCCCACTTTATATTTACTCTGGAAAGATTTTACAAGATACTCAAAGAGGAAATGGAATTTTTATCGATTTTGATATTGATAAAAAAGAAAGTCCTTTGAAGTTTTTATCTACCCTTGAAAGTGATTATGATGCAACTTATTCAATGAGTACGGGTCAGCTATCTGCGCTAGTTGTTTCTCTAACTCTTGCTTTAAATAAAGTATATGGAAAAAGTGATAATGGTGGATTGTTACTTATTGATGATCCTATGCAAAGTATGGATGAAATGAATATTACATCATTTATTGAATTAATAAGAAACGATTTTGAAAATACACAATTTATTTTATCAACACATGAGTCTAAAATTTCAAGATTACTGCATTATAAATATTTGAAATATAATAAACAGGTTAAACCTTATTCTGTTAAAGATGAGTTTTTTAAAGAAGGGATTAATAGTGGGAATATCAACCAAAACACATAAAATGTTGTGGGGTAAATCTGGAAATAGATGTGCAATGCCAGACTGTCGAATAAAACTAACACCTCTGAGGATGAATCTCCACTTTTACTAAGGAATATGGTGGTCAATAGATAACGATAACTTTTTTAAATTACATAGATTTAGATATTGCAAAGTGCAATATTTTTAAATAAAAATATTTTTTAATGTTATCATTTAAAAAATAAACTGGAGTATTTTATGGAAACAGAACTTATAAATTCACTTACAAACAACTTTGAATCATTTGCAAATAAAACTGAAGATGGTGTCTCTTTTTGGTTTGCAAGGGATTTGCAACAACTTCTAGGTTATACAAAATGGGATAACTTTAAAAATGTTATCTTTAAAGCAAAAACTGCTTGTGAAGTATCAGAACAAGAGGTTTCAGACCATTTTGCCGATGTCGGGAAAATGGTTCAGATTGGTTCTGGTGCGACAAAAGAAATAGATGACATTATGCTTACTAGATATGCTTGTTATCTTATTGCTCAAAATGGAGATAGTAAAAAAGAACAAATTGCATTTGCACAAACATATTTTGCTGTTCAAACTAGAAAAGCAGAACTGATAGAACAAAGAATTTTAGAACAAGAAAGAGTACAAGCTAGACAAAAGCTATCACAAACAGAAAAAGAACTTTCTCAAGTGATATATGAACAAACTGGCAAAAATGAAAACTTTGCATTTATTAGAAGTAAAGGAGATAAAGCACTTTTTAATCATACAACACAAGAGATGAAAGATAAATGGAATATAAATAAATCTAAACCATTAGCTGATTTTATGCCTACTATACTTTTAAAAGCTAAAGATTTTGCAACAGAAATCACTATTTATAATGCAAAAGATAAATTAATGAATACAGAAAATGAAATTTCAAATGAACATATTACAAATAATAAAGCTGTAAGAAATACTCTGCTTTCAAGGGGAATAGTTCCCGAAAATATCACCCCTCAAGAAGATATAAAAAAAGTTGAGAGAAAGCTAAATAGTGAGACTAAAAAAACTTTAAACAGTAAAGAAAAACTTACATCTTTAAATGATGAAAAAAATGAATAACATGAACCTATCTAAATCCCTCTACACAAAAGGTATCCAATGCCCCAAAGCACTTTGGCTTAAAAAATATAAGCCAAGTGTACTAACACCACCAGATGAACAAGCCCTTGCTATATTTGAAACAGGAAATATAGTAGGAGATTTAGCTTGTCAACTTTTCCCTGATGGTAGGGAAGTGCCATATACTACAAACTACGAAAAGATGATAGCTACTACAAAAGAATGGATGGAAGAGGGTGTATCAAATATCTACGAAGCTACTTTTAGCTATGAGGGCATACTTATCATGGTAGATATTTTAAAACTAGATAGTGATGGAGTATCTATCTATGAGGTTAAAAGCTCTACTGAGGTAAAAGATATCTATCTTCATGATGTATCTATTCAGTATTATGTTTTAAAAAACTTAGGCTTTAGTATAAAAAGTGCAAGTGTAGTACATATAAACAATGAGTATGTAAGAGGTGAGTCTTTGGAGTTAGACAAGCTTTTTAAGATAGTGGATGTTACAAGTGAAGTGGAAAGTTTACAGTCAAATATCCCAAACATATTAAAAGAGTTTGAAGCTTATTTAGAAGATAAAGTAAATGAGCCAGATATAGATATAGGAAAACATTGTAACAAACCTTATGAGTGTGATGCTAAAAACTATTGTTGGAAAGTACAAAGACAGATACCTGAGTACTCTATTTTTAATATTTTCAATTTAGGAAGTAAAAAGCAAATAGAACTTTACAATCAAGGTATCATAGATATAGAAGATATCCCAGATGATTTTGATATGACTGCAAATCAAGTTCAAGCAGTAGAAAACTACAAATCAAAAACAAGCTATATAGACAAAGAAAATATCAAAGCCTTTTTAGAAAACCTCACATATCCAATCTATCACTTAGACTTTGAAACCTATCAACAAGCCATACCACAATATAAAGGTATAAAACCCTTCGAGCAAATCCCTTTTCAATATTCACTTCATATTGAGTATGAAGATGGGACTTTGGAGCATAAAGAGTATTTGAGTAAAGATAGCGTAGATAGTAGATATGAGTTAGCATTAAAGCTATGTGAAGATATCCCAAGTGATGTTACAGTATTGGCTTATAATATGAGCTTTGAAAAAGGTGTGATAAAAAGACTAGCAAACCTTTTCCCAAATCTAAGCTCACACCTACTAGCTGTAAATGAAAATATGCAAGACCTCATGCTACCTTTTCAAAAGAAATGGTATGTAACTCCAAGTATGCAAGGAAGCTACTCTATAAAGTATGTATTACCAGCACTTGTACCAGAATTTGAAAAAGCTTACAAAGAATTAGAAAATGTACAAAATGGAAGCCAAGCTATGAATGCCTTTGCAAATCTAAGTAAGCTAGATGATAAAGAAAAACAAAAGATGAAAACTTCACTTTTAGAGTATTGTAAACTTGATACTTTGGCTATGATGAAGATATTGGAAGTTTTGAAAAATATTTCCTAGTATTGCAATCTGCAATATATTTAAACAAATAACGTTTTGTTATATTAAGAAAACGATATAATGCTTATGATTTCTGAGTGTGTTGCAGAATCAAACGACTATCAAAAGAAAATGTTCTCATTTGGATGCCAAAATAAGTCTCCCCTTGTACTTTTTACCCTCACCAGTAAAAAGTGTCAGGAGTGATGTTTAAGAAAATATACACATCACATCCACTTTTGTTTGTCACTTAAAGTAATTTGTAGCATAGGTATTGAAATCATCCATCAAATCATCATGAGTATTGTATTCAAATTCGTAATTCCAAGGCTCTATGTAGCGCATACATAAGGCTTTTGCTTGCGTAAACACTTCGCCATAATCATTATTGGCAAAACGATCACTTTGTGAAGAGTCGCTGATAACTTGTCCATACAGATCACCTGGGTATTCAGCAAGTGCGGCTACTAAATCAGGCTGATAAGTATCTCCTCCTGAGATCCACCACATCCCAACGCCTGCACGTGATTCAAAAGCAGGTTCTAGTAGCCCATACATGATACGTACTGGTATGGAAGTTCGACCAATAACTTCATGAACTTCAAATGCAATTGCTTTGTTATCAAACGCATCTGCTGTACTTTGAGAAGCCTCAAGTGCGGCATTCACCCAAATATCTTCAAATGCTTGTTCTGCATCATCTTGAGATGGATTAATACCTGCGGCGGAAATAAGGGTTTCATAAGGCACACCGTTAAAGTGTCCTTCAAGACCATTGCTGGTCATTTGAGGTACATAGACCAACATTAAGCGTGCATCGTTTTTATAGTGTGTGGCTACCGCATTTAACATAGTCGATAAACGCTGTTGCACAACACTATCCCAATACTTTGGCATATGAACGCTAACACCACGAAACTCCATTGAAAACGTATCAATGCCATAGGTTGATTCAAGCCATGCCGGTGACATTTCAAAATCTAGTAGTGCTCTCCCGTTAGCATCGTATAAATCAGGATCGTTTCTATCAAGAGAACTCCATCCTCCATGAATTGCCAATGTCCACAATTTGCCCTCTGGCAATAAAGCCAACCTCTCTTCTATAGCACTAAAATCATAATGACCAGGGTTTGGTTCTAGTTCAGCCCAGCGCACTCGAACCAAACCACCTTGCATATGTGTATTTTCAACTGCACCAGGGGTTATAACACTTGTATAGACTCCACTAGGTTTTACTATCGATGAATTGTTTTCAGATTTGTTACAACTGTACTGGGGTGTAGAGTCATTTGTAGTTTTATAAGTAGTTGAGGATGAACCTGAACCACATCCATTTAGGAAATACACCAAAAACAATACCGGTATTTTTAAAAGTTGATTTTTCATAATAACCCCTTAATCAGATGTTATTATATCATAATCACCCCTCAGAGATTAAATCTCCACTTTTGATTCTTAAGACAAAGTAAAAAACAAGTGTTAAGTAATAACAATAACTACTTTTTCCTTGAAAAATATAAATTTTGGTATTACAAAGTGCAATACTTTCAAATAATAATATTTTTTAATATTATTATACTATTTTAAAATAGGGCTAGAATATAAATAAATTAATAATTGTTGTTGAATCTAACAGATATGGGACGAGTGTATTAAAGTTGTAAGTATACAAATTAGAAAAGATGAAAATGCAATCAACAGATATAGTTATATATAAATCTGGAGAAATAGAGCTAAATGTTACACTTAAAGAAAATAATAATTGGCTATGGTGATGATATTGGAGAAGTTGAAAATTTAAATTTTCAACTTATATTTTTAGGTAATGTTATTATAATCTTATTTTACTATAGTGCAAATATTATATTATGCTTTATATGGAGAAAATATGAATAGTAAAAAAATACCATTATCTGTATTAGATTTAATCCCAGTAGGTGAGGGCTTTACCATATCACAAGCTATTGAAAACAGTACAAAACTTGCCCAAGAGGTTGAGGAGTTTGGATTTACTCGTTATTGGGTTGCGGAACATCACAATTTCCCTGGAATCGCTAGTGCTGCTACTTCTGTAGTATTGAGTTATATTGGATCACAAACTAAAAATATAAGAATAGGTTCGGGTGGAATTATGTTGCCTAATCACTCCCCTTTAGTTATAGCAGAGCAATTTGGTACTTTGGAGTCTTTGTATCCTAATAGAATAGATTTAGGACTAGGTAGAGCTCCTGGTACAGATAGACAAACAATGATGGCATTAAGACGAGATATCAATAATGATGATTTTCCTTCTATGCTTAAATATTTACAATACTATTTGTCTGACGAAGCAGGGAAAAAAGGGATAAAAGCAATACCCGGATTCGGATTAGATATTCCTATTTGGTTACTTGGTTCTAGCACCTTTAGTGCACAATTAGCTGCCCAAAAAGGTTTACCTTTTGTTTTTGCTTCACACTTTGCACCCGATTTGATGGATGATGCTATAAAAATATATCAAGCAAACTTTAAACCATCTGCCCAACTAAAAGAGCCTTATGTAATGGTTTGTATCAATATTGTATGTGCCAATACAAATGAAGAAGCTCAATATTTAGCTACAACAGAACTTCAAAAATTTCTTTATCTTCAAAGAGGGGATAATAGACAATTACCAAAACCAACAGAAGATATGAATAACTTATGGGAACAGTGGGAAGAAAATAGTATAAGACACAAAACAAGAGAATCTATATGGGGAACACAAGAATATGTAAAAGAAAGACTTGAAAGCCTTATTGAAAGAACTGGTGCAAATGAAATTATGGTAAACTCAATGATACATGACCCAGAAAAAAGAATAAAATCATATGAACTCATCTCAAAAGTTTGGTTTGATTAATATCTGTACTAAACTATACCAAAAGCTTTAAAACTAATTATAATATACTTACAAAAAAAGGATTTAGATGGCACAAGCAACAGCTAGGCATATTTTAGTAAACAACGAAAAACTAGCCAGAAAACTAAAAAAAGAGATTATCAAAAACGAAATCACTTTTGAAAAAGCTGCCAAAAAATTCTCAAAGTGTCCTTCAAAAAAAAGTGGTGGAAACTTAGGTACTTTTTCAAAGGGTGAGATGGTAAAAGAGTTTGATACTATTGTATTTAAAGAGGATTTAAATAGAGTTCATGGACCAATCAAAACAGAATTTGGTTTTCATCTAATTGAGATTTTGGCTAGATATTAATCACAAGGATTTTAGAAAAACTTTAATATAATCCTAAAAATTAATTTTATAGGATGATTATGAATAAAGTAGTTCTAAAACCAAAAAGTCAAAAAAGATTTAGCTTATATTGCCCTTTTACAAATGAAAAACTATATAACGATGATAGTTCATTTGAAATTTATGAAGGTGCTGGAAACTATCTTTTTTCTATATGTGAAGATTGTCTTTTCGTTGATGCAGGAAACAATGAAGAGATTGAAAACTATTGGAAAGATTCTGCTATCAATGCTATTGAAAAGTTTGTTGAGAAACACAAAGATGAGAATATTTTAGTTATTGAGGTTCAAGATAGTGAAGATACTTATTGGTTTGGTTTTTTAAATGAAGAAAATCTTGAATTATCAGATGAAGAGATAGAAAAGAGATTTATCAAGTAGCTAAATCAAAAAACATAAAATAGGAAAATCCTATTTTATCTCTTTTGAGTTTGTGTAGATTTATAGCATCTATAATCTTAGTTTTTTAACTTTACCAACGTGCTTTTTCTTTTCGACTAGGAATTAGATGTGGAAGTATTAATCCCAAAATAAGACCAGCCCCTGCAACAATACCACCATATGTGAACCAACGCATCAATAGTTCATTTTGTTCTTTATCTAGCCTCTCATTTAATTTTTCATTTTTTTCTTGAACTTGTTTTAGTTCTTTGCTCAAAGATGAATTTAACTTTTTTAATTCTTGCACTTGGTTGATATTAGTGGCTAACTCTTTTTCTAAAGTTATTTGATTTTTATCCATTTTTGAATATGAGATTTTTAGTTCTTCTAACTGTTTTTTTAATCCTGGTTGATTTGAAATATATTTTGAGTTCATCCAAACATTACGACCTTTTGAATCTATTATTTGAGTATATTGGGCATTTTCACTTGTACTTACTACTTTGATTTTTTCACCTGCATTTACTATTCCTATAATTTTATATTTTGTTCCTGGCCCTGAATGGGTATATGTAAATAATTCGTCTGAAACATAATAGTTCGCTGCAAATGCTGATGTACTTAGACAGACAGTGGTAAATAGTATTGAAACTCTTTTTTTGATCATTTTTAACCTTCATATAAAATAAATATTTTTAAATTTATGCTAAGTATAACTTATAAAGTTATTAATATTGCTTAGTGATATATTTTAGGCTTCATATATAATCATATATAAATTTATTGATATTGTTGGTATAATAATTTTATGATTATTTTAGATTTTGAAACAAACACAATGAATCCTCAAGATGTGATAGAGGTTGCTGCTGTAAAGCTAGAGTTTATAGATGGTGATTATAAAGTTACAGACAAATTCCATAGATATTATCTTTCACGATATCCTGTTAATCCTTACTCTTATGAGGTTCATAAACTTACACCTGAGAAGATTATTGCACATAGAAATGGGGCTAATTATAGTTCATATTTTAACGAAGATGAAGAGTTTGTTGAGTTTTGTGGTGGTGTTAAAACTCTCATAGCTCACAATATAAACTTTGAACTTAGACATCTTGATAGACTTGTGAAGTTTGAAAATCATTTTTGTACTATGAAAGAAAATAAACATATAGTAAAAGCTTTAAATAAAAATGGCAATATCAAAAACCCAAAGTTAGATGAGACTTGTATATTTTATGGGATAGATTTTGATCCACTTTCTTATCATAGTGCCACTTATGATGTGAGTAAGACATATGAGATATTAAAATGTATGGAGAAAAAAGTTATATCTTTTTAAGTAAGAGTTTAAAATCCTCTTTGGTATCTATATCTAAACAGTAATCATCACTTAAGCTTACACTTATAGGGATATATTTTCCAAAAAGTTGTTTTGCTCCTTTGTCTACGTTTAGTTTTTTTAGTTCTTCAAAATATTGTTTAGGAAATATTGCAGGTACTGCGTATTGATTTTGATATTTTGAGCAGATAATTTTGTTTTGATTTTTATTTGAGGTTTCTATCAAACTTTTATAGTGTTCTTTAGGTATCAAGGGTTGGTCACAAAGCATTATCAACACTTTTTCTTCTTTGATATTTGATATTCCAAAAGCTATCGTGTTTCCAATACCTTTTTTATGATTTGGATTTTTTATTATATTTACATTGTGATTTTTTATCTCTTTTTTTATCTTATCACTATTTTCTCCTAGTATAACTGTTATATTTAAACCTAGAGTTTGTACCTTTTCAATAGCAATATTTATTAAAGATTTTCCATGAAGTTTTAATAACTGCTTCGGTTCTCCAAGTCTTGTGGAACTTCCTGCTGCTAATATTAAAATAGCAAGATTATTAGATTTTTCCATTTTTTCTAGCTTCTATTTGTGAACAAATTGATAGGGCTATTGATTGGTGTGTGTTTCCACCAATATCAAATCCAACAGGAGCAAAAAATCTTTTATCATTTTCTAGATTGAACTCTTCTTTTTTCTCTTTCATTTTCTTTTTATTTCCCATAAGTCCTATATATTCAATTTCAGAGTTAAGTAGAGCTTTTAGATAAGTATCATCAGTTTTTGGACTATGGCTTAATATAACAGAAGCATTATAAGAGTTTAAATCCATAGTTAAAATATCTTCAAAGTTTTCCAACTCTATAATTTCATCAGCTTCACTTATATAGTATTTATTGATATTTATATCTATAACTGTAGTTTTCCAACCCATAAGATTAGCCATGCTTATTAAAGAACTTACATGGGCACCTGAACCAAAGATTAGAAGAGAATAGGGGAGTTTGATCTCTTGATAGTATTTATCATTCTCATATCTTGTTTCATGCTTTTCTTTACTAAATTCAAACTCATCATTTTTGATGTTTCTAATAAGTGTTTTATCAAAATTTTTTAAAGCAAGACCTAGTACTCCATAATCATCATTTTTTAAAAATACTTGAAGAAAATACTTACTAGTTCCATGTCCAGAGGATTCATCTTTTGGAATATTTTCAAAGTATAGAGATTTTTTATCTTCAAAGGCAGTTTTTGCATACTCTAAGATTTGTTTATGTAGATGTTTACTTCCAAAAACACCTATAAACTCAAAGTTAGAGTTTATAAGCATAAGGTTTCCAGCCTTTGCATAAGTAGAACCTAGTGTTTCTATCACACTAACTCCTACTAAGTCAAGACTCTTTTCTTTACTATTTTGAATAAACTTTAAATACTCTTTATTCTCAAACATCTTTTTTTTAGCCTATTTTTATTGGCATAGAGTGGTATCTTTTTCCTGTGGCATCAAATAGAGCATTTGGTACTGCTGCTAGGATTGGAGGAACACCAGGTTCTCCTATACCACCTATTTTTTCACCTGAGTTTATAACACTTACTTCTATTTCAGGAGAGTCTGAGATTTTACTAACTACGTAGTCATAAAAGTTGTTTTGTAGTGCTTCACCATTTTTGATAGTTATTTCACTATATTTAAGTGCTGCAATACCAAAGTTAATAGAACCTGCTATTTGGTTTTTCACATTTTGAGGATTGAAAGCAAAACCACAATCTACACTTGCCCAAACTTTTTCCACTTTAAAATCATCTTTTGTAACTCTTACCTTTGCAATTTGTGCACAAATAGTTCCAAAAGATTCATGAATAGCTACACCATAACCCACATTTTTCTCTTTTTTTCTATTTTCCCAATTTGCTTTTTTAGCCACATCTTTTAAGATATTTATAAATCTATGGTCTTTTAGTATATTTATTCTATATTCAATAGGGTCAACACCAGCTGCAAATGCTGCTTCATCAACTATACCTTCAACTGTTGGTGAACTTTGTGTATGACCCACTGATCTCCACCATAATACTGGTATTGGAGAGTCTACAGTATGTGCTTGCATATCATTGCTGTCTATATCATAAGGATGATCTGCCAATCCCTCTTTTTGTGCTCCATCTACTCCATCTTTGAAACCAAAGGCTTCAAAAGCTGAACCTTTGAAAATAGATTGTGAAACCACTTTGGCATCAAATGCTGTTATATCTCCATGTTTATCTAAAGCTACTTTTACTTTGTTTTTATATTTTGGTCTATAGTTACCCATCTTGATATCATCTTCTCTTGTCCATAAAGTCATAATAGGAAACTCTTCATCTTTTGAAACAAAGGCTCCATCTAAAACAAAGTCAAGGTTAATAGCTCCTCTTCTCCCAAAAGCACCACCTAAGTAGGGTGTATGGTAAGTGACATTTTCACCTTTTACCCCTAATACTTTTGTAATAGCTCCTAACGCCAAAGTTTGTGATTGAGATGATGACCAAACAGTTGCTTTGTCTTTATCATGATGTACAACTATTCCTAATGGCTCCATAGGTGCATGGGCTAAAAATGGGAAATCATACTCAGCTTCGATTGTTTTATCAGCACTTGCAAAAGCTTTTTTGCTATCCCCATCTTTTCTCATAATTGCACCATCAGTATCTAATAGTTTTGAATATTGAGCATCTATATCTTTTTCACTTGTATTTTTGAAATCATCATTTTCCCAAACAACATCTATATCAAATAAAGCCTCTTTTGCTATCCACCAATGCTCAGCAATAACAGCAATTCCTGAAGGTATTTGTTTTACCTTTATAACACCATCTTTTTTTAAGGCTTTACTTGCATCATAACTTTTAACCTTTGCCCCAAAAATAGTAGGGTGGTAAATTGCTGCATATTTCATATTTGGAACTCTTACATCTATCCCAAACTCTGCTTTTCCTGTAACTTTCGCCCACATCTCTTTTGGATGTCTTGGTTGTGGCTTACCAACAAATTTACAATCTTTTAGCTCTTTTATTTTAGGATTATTAGGAATTTTCATAGTTGATAAATCACTTACTAAATCACCAAAGTTCATACTCTTTTTTGTTTTTTTGTTAAGAACTTTTGAATCTTTTGTATAAACATCATAAGCTCTCACTTTCCATTTTTTTGCAGCTGCTTTGATTAACATCTCATTTACAGCAGCTCCTATTTTTCTCATCTCCAATTGTTTACTATATACAGATGATGAACCACCAGTTATCATCAATGGACCAAAAACACTATTGTATACTGGTGCTATTTTTGCAGGTACAATATTGATATCTTTCCAATCTACATTTAACTCTTCTGCTATACACATAGCTAATGTTGTATATGTACCTTGACCCATCTCAACTTGTCCAACAATAAAGTTGATATTATTATCTGGTGTTATTTCAACAAAAGCATTTGGTTGTAATGTTTTTCCCTCTTTTTTAGGTTCACTAGCTCTTGATTTAGTAGGTATATAAAACCCTATAACATATGCTGCACTTACAGCTGTAGTTGTTTTTAAAAAATCTCTTCTTTTCATCTTACACCTCCGCTGTTGCAGCTTTTATAGCTGTTTTTATTTTGTTGTATGTTCCACATCTACAGATATTTCCATCCATAGCTTTTATTATCTCTTCATCGCTTGGTTTTGGATTTGTTTTTAAAAGACCTGTTGCATTCATGATTTGCCCAGTTTGACAATATCCACATTGAACAACATCCTCTTGTACCCAAAATTTTTGTAGTTTTTGTACGGTTTTATCTGTTTGTGTTTCGATAGTAGTGATTTTTTTATCTCCTATTTTATTAATAGGGGTTTGACAAGCTCTAACTGCTTTGTCATCTAAAAGTACGGTACAGGCTCCACATTTACCTACTCCACATCCAAATTTTGTACCAGTAAGATTTAAGTGATCTCTTAATACCCAAAGAAGAGGAGTATCAGGATTTATATCTAAGTTATAATTTTTTTCATCAACTGTTATTTTAAAAGACATCTTTTTTCCTTTTTTTGAACTATAAAAAGAATTTTAATATAAAAATCTTAATTCAATATAAACTATACAGTTTAGTTTATTTTATCATTTTTTATAAGATTTTTTGATATAATATTTACATGAAAAAAAAGAGACCACTAAATGAAGAAAAAAGAAAAGCAATAATAAAAGCTGCCATATCAGAATTTTATGAAAAGGGATTTGAAGGCTCTAGTATGGATACAATCTCTAAAGAAGCAAATGTATCTAAGGCTACTGTTTATAATCACTTTAAAAATAAAGAAGATTTATTTATAGCTATTGTTGAAATTTTAAAAGATAGACTTTATGAAAGTTTCGAATACACTTATAAAAAAGATAAGCCAATAGAAGAGCAACTATATGAAATAGGAAGACAAGAATTAAACTTCTTAAACGATGAAGAAAATATTACTTTAATAAAAATTGCAACAATAGTAATGATTCAAAAAAATCAAATTGGACTAAAAGTTTTAGATATAGTAAAAGATGATTGTATGTTAATGGTTGTCCAATGGTTTGAAGATGCTAAAAAAGATGGAAAACTAGAGTTTGAAAGCAGTGCTTTTGTTTCAAGACAATTTATAGGTATGATTAAATCTTTTGTTTTATATCAACAATTTTATGGGGCTTTACCTCTTCCAAAAGAGGAGCATGAAAACCTACTTAATCAGGCGGTTAATATGATAAAAGTCTTATATAAAAAATAAATATTCAAATTTGATGAAAAAATTAAAATCTATAGTATAATTCGCTTTTTTCAAAGGCGAACCCCATGGCATTTCATAACTATGCCCCAATATTTAAAGAGATAAAAACTAGTAGCTTCTTAAAAGTTCAATCTCTAACATTGTTTTTAACCACTTATATTGATTGGGTATTAATACCATTTGTCACAAAACTTGAAGGGACTTATCTGCCTGTATTTATGATAAGTTTTTATATGCTAGTTGGTGCCTTAGATGGATTTATTCAGCCCTTGTTTAAAAACATAAAAATTTACAAAATATATATGTTTGCAATAATTTTAGATGTGATTCAGATATTTTCTTATCTTGTATTCTCATCTTCTATTTTACTTTTTACCTATGTGATTTTAACTATATTTACTATTCAAGGTATTACCTTTGAAGTTTCAAGGATACATACAGTGGATTTTATGCAGGAAGAAAAGGTACATTTAAAAGATTATTTGATGATTAGATCTTTTATGATTTCAGCAGCAATTGTTACAGGAAGTGCAAGTGCCATGTTGTTTGATTACTTTTTGGCAGATTTAAAAATATTGTTAAGTTATTTAACAATACTAGGAATTATTGGTATATTGCTCCAAATAAAACTATACAACAAATTCAAAAAAAGAATTTATGGGGCAAAGGTGAAGGTGAAAAAAGACAAAAAAGAGCTATTTGAGAAGTTTAGGTTATAAAATAAAAAGAGGATTATGTTAGTATTAGAAAAAATTTATGGGGATATAGTGATAAGATTATTAAGGTTTGTATTTATAGTTTGCATATTAACAAATACAATTTTTGCAAAAAATTTAGAATTTATTGAACAAAACAATAACATCTGGCTACAAGTTTATAACAATATTTTAAAAACACAAGAATTAGATGATGAGATAAAAGAGTTAGAAAAACAAATCAAACACGCAAAGGGGCAAAAAAGGTCTGAACTTAGACAATTGCTAAACCTTGAATCAAGTAAAAAGAAGATATTAAATGAATTGCCAAAATCCTTTGATGAGATGCTAGAAAAGGTTACCTTAGATAATAAAATCAAAGATATAAATATCATTGAGTATCTATTTACAAACCAAAAAAACAAATTTGCAATACAAACGCAAAAATTAGATTTTTTGAAAAAGAAGTATGAAGAAGCATTTTCTTATCTAAATGAGGAACTAAATAGAACAAAAAATCAAGAGATAAAAAATCCAAAAAAAGAGAAACAACTAAAATACGCAATAGGATATTTTGAAAATGCAAAGGGTTTAATACAAGGGAAAGAAGAGGTATTAAAAAGAAAAAAAGAGTTATATTCAAATGCTTTAAATGAGTATGGGGAAACAATATTTGTAAACCATATACTAAACTTGGCAGTTGTTGTATTGATCTTCATTGTATTTTATATTTTGAAAACTATTGTTTCAAAACGGATAGAAAATGAAGAGAAACTTTTCAAAAGAAAGAAGTTTTTAAATATAAGCTTTTTGATTGTTATGCTTTTTGTGATTATTATTTTTAATATTGGAAACATAATCTATGCAGCAACTTTAATAGGTGTTATAGCTGCTGGTGTTACTATCTCTATGAAAGAGTATGTTCTAAGTATTGCATCTTGGTTTCAATTGGTTTTTGGAAATCACATCCAAATAGGTGACAGGGTTTTAGTAAATGTAGAGGGAAATCCTGTTATAGGTGAAGTTATTGCAATATCACTATTTAAAGTAAGCCTTTATGAAAGTATAAATAACACCACATCATCAAAAATAAAAATAGCAGGAAGAATTGTATTTATACCAAATAATCTTTTTGTAAATAACTGTATTTTTAACTATACCCATGACAAAATGAAAACAGTTTATGACTTAGTTGAACTTAGTATCCCTTTTGGGGAAGATACAAAAAAGATTGAAGATATTGTAAATGATATAGCTTATGAACTTACAGAGAGGTATATGGAAGTAGCTTCAAAACAGTTTTTAAGCATGAAAAAAAGATATGATATGCGTTCTCGTGATTTTAGACCAAGAATACATCTAATTCCTGATCCAAAAGAGCCATTTTTTATTCTTAGAATTTGGTATGTAACCCCATACCATCAAATTATGGAATTAAAATCCCAACTAAGTCAAAGGGTAGTAAAAAAACTACTAGAAGAGGGTGTGTCTTTTTATAAGCCTTGATTTTAATAATAGAGCTAAGCAATGATGATAAGTCATATAAAACAATCTGATATAAAAGAAAATGGAACAATAAAACTATATGATTTTAAAAACAATAGTGAGTATTATGGATTTATAAATAAAGAACTTAAAACTGAAGTAGAGCAGTTTATATTAGAACTAAACATAAAAAAAGATGACTATCTATTTAAAACTATAAAAAATCAAAACTATATAAATCAAAACTATATAAATCAAAACTATATAAATCAATACTATATAAATCAATACTATATAAATCAATACTATTATAAAAAACTGCAACCTATATTTGACATACTGTTTAACCCTGAAGGAACAAAACCATTAAATAAAGTAACTATACATACACTTAGACACACATTTGCAAGCCAACTTGCTATAAATGAAACACCAATTCTTTTTCTTTTACAATCAAAAAACTTATGAATCATAATGATATAAACGCAACTATGAGATATGCTAAGTTGAGTAAGAGTAGTGGAGAGAAACATGTGGATAGTTTGATTAAGAGTTTCATTAGTAATTAAATCTTATTAATATATAATAAAACTATATATTAATAATAAGTGAGATTGTGAGTTTGAAACTAAAATATTTTCTATCTATCATTGGAGTGTCTTTAGCTACCTACTATTTATATTAAGAAAAGAAAACGTAAAATTTTTGTTAAGCTAAAATCATCAATAATAGTGATTGCAGATTACACAAATCACAGAAATAGTGTTTACGTTGAAGACAGTTATACTATGGGAATGAGTATTCCAATTATTTGGACATATCAAGAAGGTCATGAAGGTGAGATGTCATTTGACACAAGACAGTTTCCTCATATATTGTGGAAAGATGAAAATGATTTAGTCAAACAAGTGATAGATAGAATAAAGGTAATTTTATGATAGTAAAATTGTATAAAGAAGAAGATGTAGAAGTTGATTTAGAACATTTAATTAAATATTTAAATGAATTTTCTAAGAATATTAGATTTCAATTGGGGATGGGATCATTTAAAATAGAAGATGAAAAGGTTATCTTATCTAATGCAGATAAGTATTTAACATCAAAAATAAAAGAAGAAACACAAAATGATTTATTTGACTTATTTATTACCAATAAACAATATCCTGATAATTATTTTTTCCATGAAATTAATAATAATAAAAACATTTTATCTTTATATGGTTGGGAGGATTTAACAACTTATTCAAAAAACACTGGTGTAGTCTATTTTATTTTGTGGATATTAGCTTTACATATAGATTCAGAAAAAAGACATTTTGATGATATTTATTTTGATTGTATTTATAATTTTGCAAGAGATAAAACTGAAATTGATACGATGATTCATAATGCTTGTATATGTGATACTTGCCAAGAAAGATTAGAAAGTATTAATGATGATAATAAATTAATTTTTGAACTCTTAAATTTGTTAGATGAGTTAAATAAACTCAGCGGAAATGACATTATTGAGTACTGGAATTCTCTAAAAAAGGAAAAAGTAAAAATCTTTTTTTCTTATGCACATAAAGATAGAGAGTTTTTAAATGAATTCAAAGAATATATAAAAGTTTTTGAAAGAAATGGTTTAGTTGAGAGATGGGATGATAATGAATTAATGGTAGGTGAAAAATGGGATAATTCAATAAAAGAAAAAATTTATTCAGCAGATATCATTATTTTCTTGGTTTCCTCAACTTCATTAGCATCAGATTATATCTATAGTCATGAATTAAAGATTGCATTTGAGTTAAAATCAATGGAGGAATCATATGTTGCTCCTATTATTATTAAAGATTGTCTATGGGATATGACTGAATTTAGAAATTTTCAGGTGCTTCCTCTCGATGGTAAAGCTATTAATAGTTGGGAAAAAAGAGAAGAAGCTTGGACTTCTGTAGCAAGAGGTTTAAAAAAAGCTATAGATAATATTATAAAAGCTAAATCACAAACTCTGAAGTTCAAGAAAGAAACAAAAATAGGAAAACTATTGTTTGAAAATAAAGATTCTATTAATACTAAAGAATTAGTATTATCTTTTTTAGAAGTTTATTCTAGGTGGTGGTTTAACATTCAAAGAATCATAAATTGGGGAAGTGAAAGAGAAGGGTTTGAATCATTAAAAAATATTTCATATAAAGAGTTAAATAGTTTATTGAATGAACTTGTAACTGAAAAAAAATTAAAAGTAAAAAGAAGTGAAAAGACTGATAGTTATTTATTTAAAATAGTATAAGTTAACTTATTCAAAAGGAAGAAAATGAAACCTAAAATATTTATATCTCATAAAAAAGAAGATACAAATAAAGCAGAAGAAGTGTCAAAATATATTAAAAGTATCTATGGTTTTGAAACATATGTTGATACCTTAGATTCTGATTTATATAAAACAACTAGTATTACAGATAGAATAGTTACTAAACTAAGAGGGTCTACTCATTTATTAGTGATTTTCTCTGAATATACAAAAAAGTCAATGTGGGTTCCATTTGAATTAGGTATTTCTTATGAACGGGGACAAGGAATTGGGGTATTTGTTAATTCTAGATATATATCTACTCCTGAATACCTTGATGAGTTTCCTGAACTTAAAAGTGAATCAGATTTAGATAAATATTTAGATGAAGTCAAAAAGTACCCATCTTATGATCTCGAAGGAATATCTCTAGAAGAATCAAAATTAACTGTGGAAAACTCATTAAGAGGTTCAAATTACGCAAGAAAGTTTATAGATAATTTAAAAAGTAAACTATAAACACTGGAGACATTAATGAAAAATAATCAGTTTGAAATATTAATTAATGGACTTAAAGCATTAAAGGATAGACATTTTTATGAAGAGGTTTTTTCTGAGATAGAGCTTATTGAAAGAAATGAATTAACTAATGAACAGATTTTCATACTAGTCAAGCTAAAAGCAGAGTGCTTATACCAAAATAAACAAATTTCTTTTAAAGTTAGGTTTAGTAAAGCATTAGAGTTATTATATAGTTTAAAAATAGAAGATGAAAATCGTGAACCTGACTATCTTTGTTTAATAGGTGCTGTTTTTAAAAGAAAGTATCAGATAAATAAAAATATTAAAGATTTACTAAAAGCAATCAAATATTATCATGATGCTGCAAATATTGTTGAAGAAGATGATGGTTATGGTGCTTGCAATGCAATATTTTTATATAAAACTTTGCTTTACGATTTTGCTAAAAGTTTAAATCAGCATGAGATAAAGAAATATAATAGAATAATAAGTAAAATTAGAAGACAAGCAATAGAGAATTTAGATAAAAAATACTTAAATGGAAATGATCAGTCTAAATGGATTAATAGAACATATGCAGAACTTTATTTTAGTGAAAAAAATTACGATAAAGCAAAAGAATATTTATATGAATCAACTGAATATGATACTAAAGATATAGAAAACTTAAAAGAATTAAACCTTAGTGATAATCTTGAACTTACTATAAATAAAGCTTTAAAAATTAGAGTTTCTGAGCCTAGAGATAAGCTTATTACTGTTGAGCAAATGATTAGACTCTATAAATACCAAATACATGAAATTACAAGTGATGACTTTGTTTTTTTAGAGAATATTTTTGAAGACTTTATAGAAAAAAATAAAATAAGAAATATTACACGTTCAATACTTATTGGTAAAGTTGGTCTGGCTTTATCTGGTGGTGGTTTTAGGGCTTCATTTTATCATATAGGTGTATTAGCTAGAATGGCAGAACTTGATATGTTAAAAGATATTGAAGTAATTTCCACGGTTTCTGGAGGTAGTATCATTGGAATGATGTACTATATCCGTTTAAAAGAATTATTAGAAAGAAAAGATAACTCTTCTATTGAAAAAAATGATTATATAGAGTTGATAGAAGAAATGCAAAAAGATTTTCTTAAATCAGTTCAGAAAAATATTAGAATGAAAGCCTTTGTAGAATATAACCCTTGTATTCAAACTCTTACTCAAAAATTAGGAGAGATCTATCAAGAAGAGTTTTATGGCAATGAAGTGAAACTCATGAAAGAACTATATATTAAACCAAATATATCTAATAAGAATATAGATGACTTTAATCCTCATTTTAACAGCTTTGAAATATCAAACAAAGTACCTATCCTTGTAGTTAATTCGACTTGTTTAAACAATGGTCATAACTGGAGGTTTACTGCAAGTGGAATGGGTGAAAGTCAATACATGTATGACACAACAATTGATAAAAACATAATCCATCACTATACAAGATATGGACAGTTCAATAATGAAGAATTTGACAATTTTACTATTTCAGAAGCTGTTGCATCGTCTTCGTGTGTACCCGGTTTATTTGATCCTATTGAATTAGAAAATGCTTATATTGAAAATGAAAATATAAAACTTGTTGATGGGGGAGTGTATGATAATCAAGGGGTGGCAAGTATACTTGATGAAGAGTGTAATATTATTATTTGTAGTGATGCTTCAGGACAATTTAATGATGAGTTAGAACCTTCAAGTTGTAGATTATCAATTATTCCACGAATAAATGATGCCCTAATGGACAGATCAAGAGATCAAGAATATGAGTTAATAAAATCAATGAAAGATGATAATAAAATTAATGGACTTTGTATATTGCACTTAAGACAATGTTTTGATGTTAGTGAAGTTTCTCCTTTTAATTATA
This sequence comes from Halarcobacter sp., assembly GCA_050296315.1. Classification (GTDB taxonomy): domain Bacteria; phylum Campylobacterota; class Campylobacteria; order Campylobacterales; family Arcobacteraceae; genus Halarcobacter. The sequence continues at coordinate 205,713 of JBNKRE010000005.1, read as the reverse complement.
AAAATGTTAACAAATCTGATTGTTCAAAAATTTACGGTAAAAATTTAGACAAAGAGGTACAAGAAAAGTTAGTTAAAGTAAGAACTGATTTAGATTCTTTTAATGATGTTGAAGCATATGCATTAATGAATAGTGGATATACAATGACAAGTGAATGGATTGATATTATAAAACAAGATCAAAAAGTTTTTGATAATTATATTGCAACTAATACTTATAGTTGGGAGTTTTTAAAAATAAGAAATAAAATAATTAGTTCAAAAAACTGGGTATTAAATAAATTAGATACTTCTGAGCATTTATTTTTTAAAGTTAATCCATTTACAGTATCAATTCGATTGACATGTGCATTGATAATATCAATTTTCTTATTATTTTACTTTTTTTGTAATAATAGTAGTTATTTATCAAATACATTAATTGGAATAGGGATATTTTTAATGGGAATAGTAGTTTTAAAAAAGCTTTCTGAAAAATATCTATATAGACTACTTAAGTATGTGTTTAAATTAATATTATGTCCAATAGGAATATTTAATTTAAAATTTTTAAATGATAAATACTTAAATGATGGGAAAATTGAATAGGAGAAATAATGGCTTTGAATAAATTTATAAATGTGATGATCTCAAGTAGGAATAGTTCAAATTTTGATGGAAGTAATTTAACTGATATTAGAAAAGAAATTAAAGATTTTATTGAAAAAGAAAAATTATTTGGAAGAGAAATTTTTAAAGTTTGGATAAATGAAGAAGAAGATCCTCAAAGTTTTGATGAGACAATTTGGAAAAAGTGTTTACGCGAAGCAAGACAAGCAGATATTGTAATTTCTTTATATAATGGTCAATCAGGGTGGATTAAAGAAAATGATTCAATAGGAATTTGTCATGATGAATTGAGGGAAGCACTTGATTCTGGAAGTGGTAAAGTTTGGGCTGTTAAACTTGAAGGCTGTATTTATGATTTTGAAATTTCAGAACAACAAAAGAATGCAGATAAAAAATTTAAAGAATTTGTTGAAAAAAATCATCAAATTTTCTCAAATCCTGTTTCAAATATTAAGTCATTAAAAAAAAGTATTAAAGAAATATTAAATGATGCTGTTATCAAACTTGTAGAAAGAGGTGTTTTTGAAGTAAGTAGAAGTAAAAGTAATTATGGTGAAGTTCTTTCATGGAAGAGAATGAATTATGTTGAAAGAAGTAATGCAATAGTAAATGCATTGGAAGATTCAATAGATAAAAAAGAAACAGGTTTTTTAGAAGATAAAACCTATTTTCTTCAGAGAAATAATTATAAAGTATTATTAATACTACATGCAATACCAGACTCTGTGAGTATTGCAAGTGCAAGAGAAAGAGTAGGACAACCATTTTTACAAGATTTTAGAAAAAATAAACAATTATTAAAAGATGAGAATACAATTGGTCCTGTTCATATTATAGGTTGTCATAAAACAGTTACTGAAACTCAAGCAAGAAATATTTTAGGGTTTCCTGATGCAATCATTTTAAAAGATTCTTTTGGAATTTATGTTGCTGATAATATCCAAAAAATACAGATGGTTTTTTTAGAAAAGTGTAGTGATTCTTACAGTACGGCACATGCTTTTCAAGAGTTTATTGATTGGATGATTAGAACAAATGAAATGGAAGAATTAGAAAAAAGAGCAATTTCTAGAAAAAATATTATTGAAACAATAGCAAATGAAAATTAAGGTCTATAGTAATGAATGAAGATATAGACTTTTGGGTTAGTAAAGTTAGATGGAATGGTAACAGACTAGATATTATACATGCACATGAAAATAATAATAATTCTGTTGGTTCGTACCTTGAAATATCTATGCAGGATGTAATATCTAGAATGAATATGGGATATGTATTTTGTAGTGTATTGAAAAAAAATGATGGTAAGTGGGAAAAAGGAAAGTATTTTATAACTGATGGAAATGTCATAAAAAATATAGATACTAAATTACCTTTTATTCAAACGAAAAGAAAGTGTTTTATAAGCTATTATCATAAAGATAATTTTTTATATAAAAATAGTTTTTTAAATTTAATGGGTGATTTAACTGTTTCTAAGTCTGTTGTAGAAGGGGACATTTCCTCAGATTTAAAAGATGAATATGTAAAACAACTTATTCAAAAAGACTATTTATACGATACTACAGTTTTAATTGTATTAATAGGTCCCAAAACAAAATGTAGAAAACATGTTGACTGGGAAATTAGTGGGGCATTAAATATAAAAGTTGGGGATTCATATGCAGGATTATTGGGATAAAGCTACCTTCACATGATGATTATGAAATAGGTTCAACTACATATTCTAAAATACCTGCAAGGTTAGCTGATAATTTTAAATCAGGCTATGCCGTAATTAGAGATTTTACTAACGATAGAAAAAAGCTTCAAGAATATATCGAGTTACTTACAAAAATAGAAAAGTTGAGTTTGATAATAGGGTAAGTTCAAGAGTACAAATGAAAAATAATAGTTATAATTAATATAGGATTGTTAGTTATGGTAGATAATAAAATGAAAATATTTATAAGTTATTCCCATAAAGATGAAGAGTTAAAAGATCAAGTTATATCTCATTTAAATGCTATCAATCTTCCTATAGAACCTTGGGTAGATAAAAGTGAGATAGATGCTGGTGATGAGTGGGAAATGGAAATCAAAAATGCTATCGAGCAATCAGAGATGGCAATACTTCTTATAAGTACTGAGTTTTTAAACTCAAACTTTATCATTGAAAAGGAACTTCCTTGGGTAATCACTAAACAATCTCTTTACAACTATAGAGTGATACCTTTTATATTAAAACCATCTGCTTGGGATGAACATGAATTTTATAAAAAATTGGAAGTAAGACCTAAAGAGAAATCTCTAATAAAATATAGTGAAGGTAATGGAGATAGAGATGAAGTTTTAGTAGATTTTGCAAAAGAGATAAAAGAGTTACTTAGAAAAGTTGAAGAGCCTATAGCTGTGGATGAAAGCAAACTATTTTATAAAACCTTTGCCATATTAAGAGTCCTTGAGCTTTATAATAAAGATGAAGAATACTCCTTTAAACTCACATCAAATCTATCGATTTATAAAAAAGGTCAAGAGTATCCTATAGAGATTTGGAAGTTTGTAGATGAAATAGAATCTATAGAAGAGTATGCAAAAAAATTTAAAAGTTATTTTAATATATATGAAGTAAATACTACTATTGGTATAGTACATAATAAAACAATAAATCAAGAATTATATTCTTTAATATATTTTTTAGAAATACTTAAACAGATAAGATATAAAAATGAGGATATTAAAAAAGAATTTTTAAAATTATTTGATAATCAAATACCTATAAATAAATTTTTAAGTAAATTTTTCAATAAAAAACTTTTTGAAATAAATATTAATTCAAATATAAATAAAATTGGAACAATTTTAAATACTAATGAAAATAATGACAAAGAATTATCACTTTTTTGTTGTTCTAACTTTACTATTTTAAATTTTTCAGAAAATGAATTAAGAGAAAAACTATTTGATATAGTTTCTAAAAAATTTAAAATTAAACTTACAGATGATGGTACAAATATATTTGCTATAAAACCTTTTTTAAATGTATTTAATAAGGCTTTAGAATTTATAAATATGAATGAAGGTAACTATATAGAATTTCATAGTTTACTTCCCCATATAGATATATTAGACTTACCATTTAAAAATATTAATAGTTTAGAATTCATAAAAGAAAATATTGATTTAGTAGAAAAAAATATCTCAGATAGTATAGATATAAATATAGATAAATTATATGTGAGATTAAAAGCAAAATTTTACTATAAAGGTAAAAGTAGTAAATATGAGAATGTAGATAATCTCTCCAACTGGTTAGAAGAGCAAATAGACTCCAAAGATTTCACTATACTTCTTGGAGATTTTGGGCATGGGAAAAGCACATTTTTTAAGCATATGACAGTAGAGCTATCTAAAAAGTATCTAGCGCAAAAAGAAAAATCTAACTTTATACCTGTATATATATCCCTACGACAACACTTTACAAAAGATGCAAACCTAAAAGATGCAGTTACAAATGCAGTGATGCCAAGAGCTAAAATGACTGATGAATTTTGGGAGAGTAACAACTGGCTAATCTTTTGCGATGGTTTTGATGAGCTTAGTATCTACCACCAAGATCAGCCAAACTGGATAACAAAGGTTTTTTCTATACTTTATACCCAAAGTGAAGAGAAAAATGTCAAAATAGTTTTATCATCAAGACCTGTTTTATTTTTAGACCCAAATATAAAAAAAGAGACCCTAAGCCAGTTTAATAGACTAGTTCTAAAACCATTTGATGAACCACAAATCACAAAATGGCTTGAAAACTGGAGTAAATATAATAAACCTATAAGTATAGAAGATATAAAAGAGAGAAACCTTATGGAAGTATTACAAACTCCAGTGATACTTTTTCTTATAGCTTCTATGTTCCATGAAGAGCTAAATGATAAAACTATCAAATACACAAAAAGTCAAATATACAAAAAGTTTTTTGACTGGACAGCTAAAAGTGGAGGATTTATACAAGATGGAGAAAATGTAAAACATAGAGTACCAGAAAACTATAGAGAGATACTCCAAGAGATAGCGTGTGAGATATTTAGCCACCCTGATGCAAAAAGTGGGATGCTTCACTACGAAGTACTACTTAAACAACTTTCCAAAAAATTTGAAAAAGATGCACTTGAAGAGTCTTTAAGTGAAAAGATTTTTGTGGCTCATGCTTTTAAAGAATCAGTTCCTGAACATATAGAGTTTATACATCAATCTCTTAGGGAGTATTTGGTAGCTGAGAAGATATTTGAGGTGTATTATAGGTTTTGTACTAAAAACTTTGAAGATGAACCAGTTTATCAATTTGAATATGATGAGTTACTTTTAACAAAACCTATTACTCAAACGAAATTAGAATTTTTTAGGGATATTATAGAAAGTGCTGATGATAAAAATATAAAGAAAATAAAAAAACTAGAATTTTTTTATTTTGATTTAATATCAATAAATGAATATTTTATAAATAAAAAATCTGATGAGATGTTTAAAGTTTATAATTTTTTTGATAAAGAGATTATAGAAAACAATCAACATGGAATATTTAATTCAATAGTTGGGAATATTATACTCTTAGACTTTTTATTTAAAACATATGTAAATAAAGAAGTTGATTACGATGAGTTAAAAAAGATAACAACTTTTTTTGAATCTAATAATGAATACTCAATATTTTTGCAACTCCTTCAAAAATCTCTAATAGAAGTACATCATTATGAAAAGGGTATTCATAACATAAAATTTGATAGTTTTATGTTAAAAAAGAATCAATATTATGGTGTAGACTTTGAAAACTGTAGTTTTATAAATACCAGTTTTGAAGACTCTATCTTTGTAGAAAGTGGTTCACCTATATATATTGGCGATGGAATAACAGATAAATCAAGTATTCCAACTCCTACAGAATTTAAAAAGTGTGTTTTTAAAAATGTAGAGTTATTTAATACAGAATTTAGAACTACAATATTTAGTGATTGTACTTTTTATGAATATCAGGGATATGATGAGTTTAGACAGTTTCAAGATGTAGAATATAATGATTGTCAGTTTTTTAATTCAAATATACATTATGAGTTTTTTAAAGGTGTAGTATTTGCTAATTGTATTTTTATAAATACTAAATTTATTGATATGCAAGATGAAAGTGGAGTACATATAGAGTTTATTAACTGTATAACTAAAGACTCAAAAGGTAAATGGATAGAAGTAGATCAAAATATTTGGAATAAAGAGTAAAAATGCAAACTCCTACTGAAATAGAAAACATAAAAAATCCTCTTTTAAAAATAATAACCATAGCCACAATAAACCATAACTATTGGCTAAGTGAAAATGATGATAGTAACGAAGATGCAAATAAATTAAACAAAGATTTAATCACACCTATCACTTCAAATATGAAAACCTATGATGACTCAAAAAAGGGTTATACTAGTATTGAATTAGCAGGTATAGCTAAGTTTTTTGAGTATATTAGAAATAATACAGATGAAACAGTAATGTTTGAAAACACTTTAGCCTACACCTTACATGGGATAGATGTAGTTACAAAAGATAGAGATGGTATATATACAATCTATGAGATAAAAGGTACAACTAAAAAGATTACAAAGCCAGCAAGATACCTGAGAAAAACTAAGACAAGAGGTAGACAGCTCTCTTTACAGTGGTGTTGGTATAGTTTGACTGACCATGCTTTTAATCCAGTTGGTGCAAATCTTTTTTTAACTTTACTTGATGACTTTTTAAACTTTAAAGTTAAAAGAAAACTAGCCATAATAAAGTGTTTCAAAGAGGATGATGGTAGTTTTAGTGGTGAAGATGTACAGATAGATGATTTTAAGAGTTTAAATATCAAAGAGTCGTATGATTTAAGTAAACAAAGACTTATGTATGAAGAGATAAAGGACTAAGTTGTCAAACGAACTGCTACTAAGTGATAGTGATGAGTATCTAAAAGAGATATGTGTAGAAACCCTAGTAAAAATAGAGCCTAACTTACTACTACAACATAAAGATATGAAAATAGATGGTGAAGAGATAGTGTATAGGAAGCTTTGTAGGTATGTTGTGAAGAATGATAAAATATTAAGAAGAGATGAATTCTTGGAGGATGGTTATGAGTGTTGAAGAGAAAGAGTGTATTATTTGTGGAAGAAATGCACAGGTAAATGAAAATATAAGTGATGCAAATATCAAAAGACTTTTTCATTGCAAATATTGTGGTAAGTTTTATGAAATGGATTCATTGAAGCAGTTTTTATATAAATGTAATTTAAAGGAATATCAAGAATCATTTGATAAATCTAAATTATATAAAGTATCAAGTTGGACAAGGGAACAAAATGATGAGTTTAATGTAAATCCTGAAATAGATTCTCAAAAATTTGAAGAGATTTTAAATATGCGAGGTAAAAAGATCCAAGAAAAATTTGATTTGATGATGGTTTATTTATCAACCTTATCTAAAAATGAAACTTTAAATGAAAAAATATTAGTAAAGTGTTGGCTTAAAAATACAGATGAACTAGATATCTTGCTTCAAAAAGCACAAAATCACAATCTTATAGAGGGACATTTTAGTAAAACTTTTGGGGCATATAGTTATCCACTTATTAGTAATTTGACCTTTGATGGCTTACAATACATAGAAGAATTAGAAGAACCAAATAAAAACTCAAAAAAGATATTTGTAGCTTTTAATTTTGATGATTCTTTAACTAGTATCTTCAATACAAACCTGAAAGAAGCTATAGAGTCTGAGGGCTTTGAATATGTGGTTGTTAATCAAGATAATGTGGAACATAATAAATCTATAAATGATGAGATAATAGTAAAGCTAAAAACTTCTAGGATAGTGATAGCAGACTTTACAAACCATAGAAATAGTGTGTATTTTGAAGCGGGTTTTGCTATGGGGATGAATATACCTATCATCTGGACTTGTCAAAAAGGGCATGAGGATGAGATGTCTTTTGATACAAGACAGTTTCCCCATATAGTTTGGGAAGATAAAGATGACTTAGTAAAGCAAGTAATTGATAGAATAAAAAGAATATTATAAAGGAAAAATATGAAACCACTATGCTTTATACTAATGCCTTTCGGTAAAAAAAAAGATCAAAATGGTTTAGAAATAGATTTTGACAATATTTACAATGAATTTATAAAACCCTCTATAGAAGCTGCTAATTTAGAACCAATACGTGCAGATGAAGAACAAATAGGTGGTATTATTCATAAGCCAATGTATGAGAGACTTATGCTTTGTGAGTATGCAGTCGCAGACCTTAGTATTTTAAATGCGAATGTATTTTATGAACTTGGTATTCGTCATGCAATTAGACCTCATAGTACTATTACTTTATTTGAAGATAAAAGTAGTTTGCCTTTTGATGTAAGTTTTTTGAGGTCAATACCTTATGATAGAAATTTATCAAAATTAGAAGAGTTGAAATCTAAACTTATAAATGCTTTACTAAAAGTAAAAAAAGAGAAAGATGTGGATTCTCCACTTTTTCAATTAGTAGATGGAATACATCCTAGTAACATCGAGCATATAAAAACTGATATTTTTAGAGAACAGGTTGAATATAATCAAAACTTAAAAAAGAAATTAGAAAATATTAGAACTTCTAAAAATTTAGACGAGTTAATAACCTTTGAAAATGAACTTGATTTTGAAGTTGTTGAACTTGGAGTTATTGTAGATTTATTCCTATCTTATCGAGCATTAGAAGCTTTTGAAAATATGATTTTATTTGTAGATAAGATGCCTAAACCTTTAAGCCAATCCATTATGATACGAGAACAGTTGGGTTTTGCTTTAAATAGAGTAGGGCAAAAAAATGATGCTATAAAAGTTTTAGAGGCTATTATCAATGAACATGGGAAAAGTAGTGAGACTAATGGAATTTTAGGAAGAGTTTATAAAGACAAATATACTGATGCTTTAAAAGAGGGTAATAAAATAATGGCTCAAGGTTATTTAAAAAAAGCAATAGATACTTATTTAGATGGTTTTGAAGCAGACTTTAGAGATGCATATCCTGGAATAAATGCAGTAACACTCATGGAAATTGCAGATGATAAAAGGAAAAATGAAATACTTCCCGTTGTTGAGTTTGCAGTAAAACAAAAAATGAAAACTAATAAAGACTATTGGGATTGGGCTATATTACTTGAGCTTGCTGTTTTAGAAACAAATAAAGAAAAAGCAAATCAGCTATTGTTCAATGTTATTGATAATATAAGAGAATCTTTTGAACCAAAGACTACAGTAAATAATTTGAATATAATTATAGAGAGCAAAAAAATTAAAGGTGTAGATACTTCTTGGATATTAGACATAGTTAAAAATATTCAAAAAGAATATTGATAAAGTAACTTTATACAATAATAAAAGGTTATAAGGTAAACATTAATTATTTCCACACTTTTTTGTCTCAGTGTCACCAACGTCTCAAAGCTCAACTCTCCCGTGAGGGTTGATTGTCCTTAGCGGTCAGTCTAGTGATACTTTAGTAATTATCGAGTGATAACAACTAAAGCAAAACTAGCTCTACCAAAGCTCTAAATACATTGAGTTAATATATAAAGTTTCTTGCATGATTTAAAGATAATAACTTTTTATGATATTTTTAGATTTATGAATTTAAATGTAAATATATGAATGTAAAAAATTTATATTATTAACATGCTCTTAAAAATTAATTATGTAGCTAGAAAAGGAGGAGTTTTATTCTTCCCTTAGTCCTTGTCTCATAGCTTCAATAATCTCTTCATTGGCATTGCTTTGTGTGAAGTATTCAAAGGCTAAAACACCTTGATATAAAAGCATGTCTTCACCATCTTTTGTTTGTAGTCCTAAACCATTTGCTAGTGCTAAAAAGGGTGTTATTTTTCCATAAATACAATCAAATGCAAAAGAGGCATTTTTTAAAACTTCATCTAATATCTCTTTTGGGCAAGGTAAAAGCTCATCTTTTAATCCTGCACTTGTAGTATTTACTATAAGTTCATATTTTTCTGTTTTGAAATTATCCCAAGTGTAAGCTTTGATATCATGTTCTTCAAAAAACTTAAGTTTATTTTCACTTCTATTTAAGACTGTTACATCTATATCACTTTGTTGAAGTGCTAAAGATACAGCTTTTGCAGTTCCTCCAGCTCCTAATATAAGTACAGATTTTATCTCTCCAAAACTTTCTATTGCATATAAAAAACCTGGTGCATCTGTGTTATATGCTATAATTTTACCATTATCATTTATGTATGTATTTACAGCTTTTATCTCATTTGCCAGACCTATTACTTCATCAGCATTTCTATAAGCTACTTCTTTGTGTGGTACTGTAATATTTGCACCCTCATAACCATTGTTCAAAAAAACCTCTTTGATAGTTTCACCATCTTCTAAAAGATGTTTTTTATATATTCCATCAAATTCTAAGGCCTTAAATCCTGCATTATGCATCTGTGGAGATTTTGAATGTTCAACTGGATTTCCAAAAATTACAAACTCTTTTTTCATATCCATCCTTTTAAAAAGTGAGATTTTACCAAAAAATCAATAAGAGGATAGTAAAATCTGTTATAACAAAGGGAGTAACACCATGAATGATATATTTTATACCTTTAGCACTTGTAAAGATGGGAATTTAGCTTATCATGTAAAAGACGAAAAAGAAAATGTAGACACAAATAGAAAAAATCTTGCTAAAAAACATAATTTTAAACTTGAAAATCTTTATTATATGAATCAAATTCATGGTGACAATATTGAAATTATAGATAAGAATTCACCAAATCTTATAGATAATTGTGATGGTATAATCACAAATATAAAAGGTATTACACTTATGGTTATGGTTGCTGATTGTATACCTGTACTTATCTTTGATAAATCAAAAGGTGTTATTGCAGCTGTTCATGCAGGTAGAAACTCAACTTTTTTAAAAATAGTTCCTAAAACAGTAGATAAAATGATTAATCTTTTTGATTGTAAAGTAGAGGATATAGAGGTAATACTTGGACCATCTATTCAAAAATGTTGTTATGAAGTTAGTCAAGAACTTGTAGACATAGTTATAAATAGTTTTGGCAAAGAGTTTGTCAATAATAGATTGATAGATTTACAAGGGATAAATCAAAAATTATTAAAAAAAATGGGAATAAAAAATATTACTATATCAAATATATGTACAATGTGTTCAAACCAACCTTATTATTCTTATAGAGTAGATAAAAACTGTGGAAGATTTGCAGGAATTATCAAAATTATGTAAAAGTTATGTAAAAAATATGTAAATAAAATGTAAAAACTAGCTTAAGCATACAAATTTATATATTTTTTTAATAAAATTTAAATTATTAAGTTTCATTTAGTTACAATTTTGCCATTATTTTCTTACAAAACTTATTCAAGGTAAAAATATGAGTACTACAGTAACTAAACAAGAAGCATTAGATTATCATCAATTTCCAAAACCAGGAAAAATATCTATTGCAACAACTACAGATTTAAACTCACAAAGAGACTTATCAATGGCATACACTCCAGGTGTTGCTCACCCATGTTTGGAGATTGAAGCAAATCCTGATGATGCTTATAAATATACTGCAAAAAGAAACTTAGTAGCAGTTATATCAAATGGAACCGCCGTATTAGGTTTAGGTAATATTGGAGCTTTAGCTTCTAAACCTGTTATGGAAGGGAAATCAGTACTATTCAAGAAATTTTCTGCTGTTGATTCTTTTGATATAGAAGTAGCAGAAGAAGATCCACAAAAATTTATAGATGTTTGTAAAGCAATTGCACCAACTTTTGGAGGGATAAACCTAGAAGATATAAAATCTCCAGAATGTTTTGAAATAGAAAGAAGACTAATTGAGGAACTTGATATCCCTGTAATGCATGATGACCAACATGGAACTGCTATTATTACCACTTCAGGTCTTATAAATGCTTGTGAGATCATAGGTAAAAAATTAGAGGATTTAAAAGTTGTAGTAGTTGGAGCTGGAGCTGCTGCTATTTCTTGTTCTAGAATGTACAAAGCTGTTGGAGTTCAAAATATTATCATGGTTGACTCAAAAGGTGTAATTCATGATGGTAGAGATGATTTAAATAAATTTAAAAAAGAGTTTTCAATAGAAAAACCAACAACTGTTTTAGATGCATTTAGAGATGCTGATGTAGTGTTAGGACTTTCAAGACCAGGAACATTTACACAAAAACATATTGCAGTTATGGCAAATGAACCAATTGTATTTGCTCTTGCTAATCCTACACCTGAATTATTTCCAGAAGAGATTTTTGCTATTAGAGATAAAGCAATAGTTGGAACTGGAAGAAGTGACTTTGATAACCAAATAAACAATGTACTTGGTTTTCCATTTATCTTCAGAGGTGCTTTAGATGTACAAGCAAAAAAGATAAATATGCAAATGAAAAAAGCTGCTGCATATGCAATTGCAAATCTTGCAAAACAACCTGTACCCAAAGAGGTTAAAGAGATTTTTGGAGAAAATTTATCTTTTTCAAAACAATACATTATTCCTAAACCATTTGATAAAAGACTGATTGTAGAAGTTTCAAGTGCAGTTGCTCTTGCAGCTGTGGAATCAGGTGTAGCAAGAGTTAAAAACTTTGATGTAGAAAAATACAAAGAAGATCTATCTAAAATGATTTAAATCTAATAAATGGTATTATTTCGAGTTTAAATGAAATAATACCGTTTATATAGGAAAAAAATGAAAGAATATATACTTTTAATTGATACAGTAGATGCAAAAGGACTTGTTTATAATGTATCTAAAGTGCTTTTTGCGAACCACTTAAATATTGAACAAAATGCAGAATATGTAGATAAAGACTCAAATAAATTTTTTATGAGAAGTGTTATATCTGGTGATGTAAATCCTAACATGCTTTTAAAAGAATTAAAAGAAGTCTTACCTGAAAACTCAACAATCAAATTAAATAAAAAAAGTAAAAAAGAGATAGTTATATTAGCAACTAAAGAATCTCACGTTTTAGGAGATTTACTAATTAGATATATAGATGGTGAACTTGATGCAAATATCAAAGCAGTTATTGCAAATCACGAATATTTAAGAGATTTAGTTGAAAAATTTAATATTCCATTTCACTGTATTAGTGCAGAAAATATGGAAAGAGAAGCTCATGAAGATTTAGTAATAGAACAAATCAAAGAGTATAATCCAGAACTAATAGTTTTAGCAAAATATATGAGAATATTAACACCAAAATTTATAAAAGAGTTTCCTCAACAAGTGTTAAATATCCACCATTCATTTTTACCTGCATTTATTGGAGCAAATCCATATAAACAAGCACACCATAGAGGTGTAAAGATTATTGGAGCAACAGCTCATTATGTAACTGATGATTTAGATGAAGGTCCAATTATTGCCCAAGATGTTGTAAGAGTTGATCATACGTTCTCTTGGCAAGATATGAGAAGAGCAGGGCGAAATGTTGAGAAAGTTGTTTTATCAAATGCCTTACAACTTTTACTTGAAGATAAAGTTTTCGTATTTGGAAACAAAACAGTAATTTTATAATATGTTTAATATAGTTTTATTAGAACCAAGAATTCCACAAAATACTGGAACAATAGGTAGATTAGCCTTTGCTTTGAATTGTAAACTCCATCTTATAAAACCTTATGGTTTTGAGATTAGTGAAAAAGCTTTAAGAAGAGCAGGGCTTGATTATTGGAAAGATTTAGAAGTTTTTGAATATGAAAATATAGAAGATTTTTGGTCAAAAAATCCTTTTAGTGAGAGACACTTTTTTGCAACTACAAAAACAAAACAAGTTTACTTTGATGCAAAATATGAAGTAGGGGACTATTTTTATTTTGGTAGGGAAGATGCTGGTCTTCCTGAAAGTTTATTGGCAAAAAATGAAAAGGGGTGTATAACAATCCCTATGACAAACGAGGCAAGAAGTTTAAATATTGCAAACTCAGTATCGATTGTGGCTTATGAAGCTTTAAGACAAAACTTTGATAAATTTATTTAATATAAATTTTTCAAAGCTTTTTGAATAAGTTTATTTACAGCTGTTAACTTCTTTTTTAATTCATCTTTCTCACACTCATTACACTCTCTTAACTCTTTTTCAATTTTATTTCTTTTTTCAATTAGTTTATCAACTACATCATCAATCTTTTCACTCTTTTTTTCAATTTTCTTTTTACTCAATGAAAAAAAGTCTTCTAATTCATCTTTAATCTTATTTAACTTCATGTATCTCTCCTAAAGCTCTTAATTTTTCATCTTTTACAAAAAGAATATTTGCAATCCTAAGAAGATTTATACAAATATTGCATATGCTTGTTGAATCATTTATCAATGATGTAGCCATTTTTGAAGTGATTTTTTCATTTCTAATTAATTCATCAATTCTTCCATTACTCATAAAATCAAATTTTGTTAGATTATCTTTTTCCATTTGTATTTGTGTTGAAGTCTCTAGATCATCTAAATCTTTGTCTTTTAAATCATTTACTATTAAAATGATTCTTGCCAACTCTTTTTTTAAATCAATATATTCTTTTTTTATAAACTCATTTTTACTATTTAGATAAAAGTTCATATTTTTTTGGATATCTCTTGTGTCTTTTAGTATTTTTATTATTATATTTGAACTCAATTTCAAATCTGACACATATTTGTTTTGTTCTTGATTCATATTTTGTTGGGAGATTAATGCAAACTCAATAATATCACTATAAAGCGATTTCAAATCATTTTGATATATATCATCAAGATTTGTATCAATTTTTGCTGGATTATTTATTGCATATTCAATATCACTATCAGTTTTTAAATTTGATGTATGCATTGATAAAGCATGAAGTATCGCTTTTTGAGCATTTTCATATAGATGAATAACCTCTTTTTGTACTGAAATCATAGCATTGTATGGGATTTTAATATTTGCTTTATCCAAATATTTTGGTTTTGAAGCTTTTCTCATTTTTTCTGATATAACTTTATTTGCTAAATTTACTATTATATGAATAAATGGATATAAAATAACAATACCCAAAAGATTAAATATAGTGTGAAACAAAGCTAATTTCATAGAATAATTATCATCAGAAATACCAATATATGGAGCAAATATATCTACTAAATCTTTTAATTGGTATATAAGTAAAATAGCTATAATACCTGTAATAATATTAAATACAAAATGACTAAATGCTAATCTTTTACCATTTATATTTGAAGTTAAGGATCCTAATACAGCAGTAACAGTTGTACCAATATTTGCACCTATAGCCAAAGCCAAAGCATCTATATATAAAATATTTGCACCAGATAAAGCTGTAATAATAATAGCCATTGTTGCACTGCTAGATTGGATTATTACTGTTGCAACTGCGCCTATTACTATATAAACCAAGATTCCTAAAAAACCACCTACTGAATATGAAGCTAAATCAATTGAATCCTTTAAAGTTTCAAATCCATCTTTCATATATGCTATTCCTAAAAAAACAAAACCTAATCCTAAAAGAATATTACCCAAACCTATATAGGTTCGATTGCTTGAAAAACGAAATAAAACACCAAAAATAATCATAGGCATTGCATATAATGAGATTTTTATTTTAAGTCCCAAAGCTGATACAATCCAAGCAGTTGTTGTTGTACCAAGATTTGCACCAAAAACTATAGATATACCCTGGGCTAAAGATATCAACTCTACTGATAAAAATGATATTACAATTACAGATATCAAAGATGAACTTTGTACAATAGAAGTTGTAACAAATCCTGTAATTAAGGATTTGAATTTTGTGTTAGTAAATTTTTCTAAAATCTTTTCTAGTGTACCTCCAGAAAATAGTTTAAAGCCATCTTCCATAAAGTGCATACCAATTAAAAATATAGCAATACCCGCAAGTATTATTTTCATATTTTCTTGTGTAATTATAAAAAAAGCCAACAAAGAAAGGGCTAGTATAATTGAAACTTTTTTAATCATATTTTTCTACCAATTTATAATCTTAATATCAATTGTAGTTTAACAAAACTTAATATTATTATAAAAATAATTTTTATATATCTAAATATGGTATCTCAATGATAAATTTTGCACCTTTATATTTTTTATTTTCATATTTAAATTCTACATTTTCAACTTTTATATTTCCATTTAAACTATTATCAATAATATTTTTACTCATAAATAATCCAATACCTGTACCTTGGGATTTAAATTTAGTAGTAAAATATGGCTCAAAAATTCTTGTAATTATAGAATTATCAATACCTCCACCATTATCTAAAATTTCAAATAATAGTGAAGTTTTATTATTTTTCATATTTACAAAAATAAATTTTTTCTCTTCATTTGATTCTACTAAAGCATCTTTACTATTATTTATAAGGTTTAAAATAACTTGTAAAAACTCATTTTTATATGAATACAAATTGATATTATCAATATCTTTAATAACACTTATATTTTTTGATTTTAGATTTGCACCTACTAAATTTAATACTTGATTAATAATTGATTCAATATCAAATTCAGTTTTCTCTTTTTTATTTGAGTAAAAGTTTCTAAAATCATCTATGGTATTAGATAAAACATTTGTTGTTTCAACTATATTTTTCAAATCTTCATCTAATTGTTCATCAGTAACTAATCCAATCTCTTTTTGCACTCTAATTCCACTAGCTAATGTACTAATTGCAGATAAGGGTTGTCTCCATTGGTGTGCAATATTTCCTATCATTTCACCCATAGCTACTAATTTTGATTGTTGATTTAAGATAAAATCTTTTTTTCTTAAATCATCAACCTGACTTTTAACTTTATTTTCCAAATCTGTATTTAATATTTTTAATTGCTGATTTTTAATATTTAAAGTTTGTGAATAATACAGAATCAATTCTTTTATTCTATTTGAAATAATCATCAAAAGTGTAATAATGATTAATGAAACAATAAAAGAGATCAATAAAATCAATTTAATATCTTGATTCATCTTATC
This sequence comes from Halarcobacter sp., assembly GCA_050296315.1. Classification (GTDB taxonomy): domain Bacteria; phylum Campylobacterota; class Campylobacteria; order Campylobacterales; family Arcobacteraceae; genus Halarcobacter. Next base: position 189,047 of record JBNKRE010000005.1, on the reverse strand, counting down.
TTCAAGATTTTTTCTTTTTGATAAAATCTGATTATTTAAATCATTTGTATATAATCCTGTTCCAATAATCCAATTAAGTTCAGGATTATAAGTCACATAAGATATTTTTTTTGATGGGATAAAATTTTCAAAAATATTTTTATCTTGAATATATTCCAAAAATCCACTTTTATCTATTTTGACTTTTTCTAAAATTTTATTTACATTTTCTTGTGTTTTTTTAGATAGTTTTTCAACTGGTACACCAATTATATCTTGGTTTTTGTGATATATAGATTTTCCAGTTTTATCTAAAACAAATATGTAACTATCATCAGCATATGCCATTTTACTAATAGCATCAACCATACTATTCGTTATTATATGTTTTAAATCTTCAATATAAATAGCTGCACCTATCATAATATTTAATGGTTCATATTTTTTTATAAAACCAACTTTTTCAAAAGGTTTATCTGTATATGATTTTTTCCAAGACCAAACACTATAAGCTTCTTTTTTTTCTTCTAAAATTTTTTTATGATAACTAAAAAGTTTTTTACCATATGAATCAAATGTAGCATAAACACTTTTCCCAACATAATCTGGTGTTGAAGGCAAAGATACTATTATGTTCTTTTCTAAGTCAAACACAAAAAAATATCCACTTCGATTATCAAAAAAACGGATATGATTCATATGCTTATTAATCTCTTCAAAAATCTCATCTCTTGATTTATCTTTGTTTTCTAAATTAACAGTATCTAAAATAGTATAACCAAGTTCTACAATACTTTTTATATTTTTTTTAGATTCAAAGAGTTGATATTTATAATTATTTTTTATCAAGTTCGAAATATTCTCTACTCTTTTTTTAATTTTATTTTTTGTATTTGCAATATAATCTTTTTCTAAAATTTGTATTTCATCAGTATAACTATCATATTTTGATTTAATAAATATGTATGTTAAAGCCGATGATGTAATCAATACAGCAATTATAGGTAGTAGTACTATCCACTTTATTAATCTTGTTTCTCTTTTATAGTTTTCCATAAAATAAATTATACCAGAAAAATAATAACAACTAATATTTCATAAGTTATTTATAAGTTTACTTAATTTTTAAGATTAATTTAACTAAGCTTCACTATAATATCAAAAATATGGAAAATAGGATGTTTTTTGTTTAAAATTTTAGTCTTGGAAGACGATGAACTTTTCCTTGAAACTTTAGAAGATTTTTTAAGCGATGAAGGCTTTATTGTTGATGTTGCAAAAGATGGACAAGAAGTACTAGAACTTTGTTATGAAAAAAATTATGACTTGTATCTTTTTGATATAAATGTCCCTAAAATCAATGGCATTGAGCTTTTAAAAGAATTAAGAAATCAAAATGACTCAACAGCTACAATCTATTTAACATCATATAAAGACAAAGAGATGTTAACAAAAGGTTTTATGACCGGTTGTGATGATTATTTAAAAAAACCTGTAGATTTAGATGAATTATTATTACGAATCCAATCTTTACTTAAAAGAAGTGGAAAAACCTTTGATATTGTAAAATTAAATGATGATTTTTCATTTAATCCAGCTACACGAAGAGTATTAAAAAATGACCAAGATATAAACTTAGCAAACAAAGTTATAGATTTACTCGAATTGTTTTTACAAAATAAAGAATCTATTATATCAAAAGATATGATTATTGATAAACTTTGGGACTTTGATGAAGAATATAGTGAAGGAGCTATAAGAGTTTATATAAATAATTTGAAAAAACTTTTGGGTAAAGATTCAATTAAAAATATAAAAGGTATTGGTTATAAACTTGAATTATAAAAAGAAAAATTTTCTAATCACAAACTCAATAATAGTACTATTTGTATTATTATTATCTTTAGTTTTAAATCATTTTCTAACCACTTTTTTTGGATTTAATCAAGATACCTTTATGGTTATAACTATTAGTGTATTAGTTTTTGGTTTAGTTTTTTATCTTTTTTTGAGTAAATCTATCTTTGAACCACTTTTTAAAAGTGATGAAAATTTGCAAAAAACAGTAAAAGAGACTTTACATGAACTTAATATTCCAATCTCTACAATTAATTTAAATACTCAAATGTTAGAAAAAAACATTACTAATGAAAAAGCATTAAAAAGATTAAACAGAATTCAATTAGCATCTAAAGAACTTCTTAAGCTTTATGAAAATATGGAATATCAAATAAAAAAAGAGATAGATAAAATTGATATAACAACCTTTAATCTAAAACAACTTATACTAAAAAGTCTGACAAAGTTTGAGGATTTAAAAAAAGATATTCAAATTAACGTTAATGTTGAAGATATTCTAATAACAAGTGATGTAAATGGTTTTGAAAAAGTACTAGATAATTTAATATCAAATGCTTTAAAATACAACTTAACACAAGATGGAATTATCAATATTACATATAAAAACAATAATCTTTATGTATTTAATACAGGAAAAGAAATCGATACTAAAAACTTATTTATAATTTTTGAAAAATATTTTCAAGAAGATAGTTCAAAAGATGGTTTTGGACTTGGATTAAATATTGTAAAAGAGTTTTGTGATAGAAATAAAATCCCTATAAAAATCGAACCTTCAAAAGATGGAAACACTTTTATACTAAACCTAACTAGCCAACTACCTAAATAACTTAATTAATACTTAGATTAATAAATTAACATAAAATTAACAGAAATTTAATAGAATAACATCTAATAAAGTCTCTTATTAAAATTTTTTGGCGATCATTTCATAAGAGACTTAGTGCGTAAACACCATGTCTATTATATTTAATATTCCCTTTTAATGTAATAAATATGGTACTTATCATATCATGGAGGGAAAATGTCTATCATAAAAAAATCACTAACTGTTGCAGGTTTATTATTTACAGTAAATAATCTATATGCTGTTGAATTAGATGCAATTAGCGTCACATCATCTACAATTGATATTAGAGAAGATTCTAAAACAGAAGCATCAACTGTAAATTTTATATCAGAAGAAAAAATTCAAGAAATTAGTCCAAAGCAAATTAATGAGGTGCTTCAAACTATTCCAGGTATTACATCAGATGTTAGAGCTGGAGAGGTTGTAGAGATACACATAAGAGGTGTAAATCAACAAGAATTTATGTGGGAAGACACAGGAGTTGCAGTAATTGTCGATGGGGTTCCATTATGGCAAAATGGTGGAAAATTTAGAATAAATATGAAAGATATTAAAAATATCAAAGTAATAAAAGGTGCTGCCTCATACCTATATGGGAATAATGCATTAGCAGGTGCTGTAATTATTACTACAAAAAAACCAAAAGCTATTGATTCTTATAGTTTAGAAGCTCAATTGGGAAGTTTCAATTATCAAGATTATACTGCAAGTATTCAAAAAAACCTTGGTGATTTTTCACTAAACTTAAATGCAAACTATAGATCAACAGATGGATACTGGGTAGATTCAGAGCTTTGGAATAAATCTATTAATGGTAAATTAAGTTACTATATCAATGATACAACAGATATTGCTTTGGGTATTGATAGAACAAGAAAATATGAACAAGCAAATAGAGCAGGTAATACTGGTGTAACTCAAGCAAAACTAACACCTAAAGGTAGTGGTAGAAACTCATTTCAAAAAGACAATTATGTAGATTTAGATAAATATTATATCAATTTTAATAAACAATTTGAAAACAACTATAATCTACTAGTAAATACTTATTATTATAATGATTTATACGATTATATATCAAGTCCACAAGATACTACAGGTGATGGGCAAAATGATACATATGCAAAACATACAGATGAGGATATTGTTCAAAAAGGTTTAAAACTTGAATTTACAAAAGATTCTGAAAACTTTGGATACCTATTTGGTTATGAATTTGGTAACAAAAATTTTGAAGACAAAGCAGAAACATTGATAGATTACTCTTCTACAAGTAGAGGTGTTACTACAGATTATTATAAAGGTGAAAGAAACGATATAGAAGACAATCAAGATAAAAATGCCCTTTATACTGAGTTTAAATATCAACTAACTCCTAAATTAGTAACTACATTAAATGCTAGATTTGATAAACTTGAAGATAGTTATGATATAAAAAATTTAGATTTTGATGGAACAGATTGGTCTACTACAAAAGTAAATAGAGATAAAGACTACAATGAGATGTCATATAGAATTGGATTAACTTATCAATTAGATGATTCAAACTCTTTATACTCTAATGTTTCAACAGGTTTTAGAACACCAACTGTTGATCAATTGTATGCAGGAGATATTAAAGGTGGATCATACAAAAATAATGAAAACCTAAAAGTTCAAGATACAACTTCATATGAATTAGGACTTAGAAACACAATTACATTATTTGATACAAAAATCAATAATGACTTTGCAATATTCCAAACAGATAATAAAAATATTATAGGAAGAAATGAAGGTACTTATTTTTCAGGTAGTCAAGTCTATTTTGATAATGTGGGAGAAGCTAGAAACAGAGGTTTTGAAATGTCACTGCAAACTGATCCTTCAAAATTTATCTCATTTAATTTATCATACACGTATTTAAAATCAGAATACACATCACATAAACCTTTTTATGTTGCATTAACAAACCTTGATCCTTCATATGATATTGTTGGAAATGAACTTCCAAGAGTTCCAAGACATACGTTAAATCTTACTACAAATATAAATATTAGTAAACAAACTAAATTAATCTCAGAGATTTATGCTAAATCAAATTATTACGCAGATGAAACAAACAATATTAAAATGCCAGGTTACGCATATTTAAATCTACAATTAAGACATAATATGAAAGTTGATAAAAATAATCTTGAGTTTTTTGCTAAAGTAAATAATGTATTTGATAAACAATATTTCCAAACTGTATTCTTAACAGGAGATAGAAATGGTGATGATGTTTTAGATGCAGAAGATGCAACAATAACAGTAAGTCCTGGTAGAGAGTTTTTAGTTGGACTTAAATATACATTTTAATTTCTAATAAATAAGTGGAAAATATGACTTTAATATCCCTATTTATCTTGGGATTATCTTATGGAGCAACGGCATGCATGTTTACATGTATGCCATTTTTAGCTCCACTTTTAACAATTAACTCTAGTTATAGTTTATATAACTTAAAACTTATTAGCTTATTTAGTTTAGGAAGAGTTTTTACATATATTCTTATAGCTATTGCATCATCTTATAGTGCAATTATTTTAAAATCTATGTTAAAAGACAATCAACTTTTTCAACTATTGCTAGGTAGTTTTACTATCTTTATGAGTGTTTATTTATTGATAAGAATTTTAAAAAATAAAAAAAACAATTGTAGTTCAACAAATAAATATAATGATAAAAAAAGTTTATTAGGTACATTTTCGATAGGGGCTTTAATTTCATTTAATCCTTGTGTACCAGTACTAACACTAGTAACATTTTCAACTAATACCAAAAATCTTTTTGAAGCATCAACTTTTGGTTTATTTTTTGGTTTAGGTGCAGTATTAATTCCATATATTTTTTATACTTTAATTGTTTCTAATATTGTAAAAGGTTTAGTTGAACAATTTAAAAAATATAGTAAATATATTGAAATAGCTGCCACAATATTTTTATTTTCAACAGGAAGTTTGATACTTCTTGGAAAAATCAACTTATAAGGAATCACATATGACTGATTTTGTTGTTAGAGAAAAAAATGATATTTTCAAAAATAAATTTTTGGGTTTTTTATTTAAAAACAAAACCTTTTTATTTTCTTTGAGAGTATTTATATCATTTTTATTTTTTTATGCTATTTATTATGGCTTTGTAAATCAAGGTAAAAATAATCTATTTACAATGAGCTTATTTTGGGGAGTTTTTTGGTCTTTATTTATGGTTACAACTCTTCCAACATTTGGACGTATCTTTTGTGGAATTTGTCCTCATGGATTTTTGGGAAAATATATAAGTAAATTGGGTTTAAAAAAGAGTATGCCAAAATGGTTACAAAATAGATATATAGGATTATCTATATTAGTTATTGGTTGGTGGGGTGTTTATTATACTTTTGATGGATTTTGGAAATCTCCACTTAATACAGCTATCATGTTTGGAGTATTGACAGTATTATCTTTTATAATCTATTATATCTATAAAGATATGAGTTATTGTAAATATATTTGTCCAATTGGAACTTTGACAAGAGCATATGATAAACTATCATTTACAAAACTTGAAACATATACACAACACTGTAAAGAGTGTAAAACTTTTGAGTGTGCTACAAGTTGCCCTTACGATTTAAAACCTTTTACATTTGCTAAAAAAAATCAAACTGATGATTGTACTTTGTGTATGGAGTGTGCCCACTCTTGTGAGGCTGTTAAGTTTAAGTTCACAAAACCAGCAGAACAGTTAAATAAAAAATTAAAAATACTAAATATAGAAATATGGTCATATATTTTAATCTTAGCTTGCATCCCAGTATCAATGAGTTTTGCTCATGGTTTAAATAGAAGTAAAATAGCTGATCAATTTATTTGGAATAAAACGGCAGCTTTTTTAGGTATGAGTGAATATGCAGGTGGTTTTGCTTTTATTTATGCATTATTGTTTACCTCTATTATTGCTGTTTTAGGACTTTTTATAGCTTCTAAAATTTTGAAAAAAGATTTTAATTCTGTATTTACAACTTTGGGTATTGCATTTATACCTTTATTTATTTTCTCTTCATTGGGACATACTTTAGAGACTTTTTTTGTAAAAGATTTTGAAAAAATTGTAGAAGGATTTGCACAAGGTTTTGGTTTTGATATGGATATTAATTCTTTAGCCAAAAGAGGGGATGCTTGGTTGCATTATTTTAATCTTTTTAAATGGTTAGGAATTGTTTGGGCTTTTATATTACTATATAAAAGAATGAAATTGATTGATTCAACTACTCTTAGAAAAGTATTGGCTTACTTTTTTGCATCATCTTTAATTTTATTTTTTATTGGAACTATTTTCTATAGAAGTTATATTTTCGATACTTATGGTAAAAAACAAAACCATTCAAGACATAATATGAGTATGGATAAAAGAGCTTTTAATACAACTAAACAAAATAGACCTCAAGGCTCTTTTCAACAATCAGTTTTTGATCCAATCTATTTTTCTCTTGATGATCCTACTAAACAAGGTAATAAATCAAAAAGAAATTTTATGATGGGTGGAGGAAATAGAAATCAAGAGATACCATCTAAAAAAGTTTGGCTTGTAACAGGTGATATAGATTCAAAAATGGTTTATAAAGATAAAAATATAGATATGTTTTACTTTAATACTAATCAAAAAGAAAAAGAGTTTAAAAAAGTTAAATCATCGATAAAATTCATAACACCTAAAAATGGATATTATAATCTTTATGCAATTGAAAATATCAAACAAGAGAATAAAAATATCTATAAAGTTGCAAAATTAGAATATCTACATGGAAAACACGGAAATGAAGATATTTATGATGAAAATATTAAAAAAGATATCAAACAAAACAAATCAAAAGTTGATTTAATAAGAATAAAATCTGAAGATGAGAGTAGTTTCTTTTATAGACTTACAATGGGTGACAACCTAAGATTTAAAGCTTTATTAGATAATAAACCTTTAGCTAATGCAAAAATAAAAATTCAGTTGCAATCGGGTTGGTCTAAAACACTAAAAACAGATTCAAAAGGTGTTGTGGACTTTGATTTGATAAGTGATTATTTTCCTGAAATAAACCAATATGATAGAAGATTTAAACAAGAGTTTTTAATCACTTTAAATTATGAGGATGAAAACACAAAATATATCTTAACTTATCCTTCTTATTATTATCCAAACAAAAGTTACTATCAATCTTATGGTTATGCTTTAGTAATAATCTTTTTGACACTGCTAGTTTCTGGAATAACAATATATAAATATAGAAAAAATAGAACTGTCCCTTTTAAAGAGGTAAAATATGTTTAAGAGAATAAAAAGTTCTGTAAACAATGTAAATCTAAACAGATTTAGATTTATAATACAACTATTAACATTTATTTTATTTGTATATGGTGGTTATTTTGCTTTAAATTTTGGTTCTAGTTTACCAATATTTGCATGTCCTTATAACGAGTCTACTGCAGGTGCTTGTTATTTAGTACCTTTACAACACCAATTATCAAGACCTACACAAATTTTATTAAGTGGTGCTAGTATAGGAATTATTTCTGGTTTATTAATATTTTTATTTTGGTTTATTTTTTTAAACAAAGCTTGGTGTGGGTATGTTTGTCCTTTTGGAACACTACAAGATTGGTTGACTAAATTAAGAAAATCTATAGGAGTTAGATACTCAACATATACACAAACACAATTTGAAAAATTATCAAAAATAAAATATATCTTTCTTGCAATTGTTTTATTGATTCCTTTATTTATGGGCGTAGGGCTTTTAGGTTCAGATTGGTCTGCTAGTTTTTGTAAAATGTGTCCAGCAAGGATAATTTCTCCAATGTTTACTGGTGACTTTAGTCAATGGCAAATAGATTTTTCAAGTGTTACAACAATTGTATTAACAACACTTGGCATGATATTTGCCGGTTTGTTTTTCATTGGAAGTTTTATTAAAAAAAGATTTTTTTGTTTTTTCTGTCCAATGAGTGCACTTCATTATATATTTTCTAAATTTGCAATTGTAAAACTAAAAAAAGATGGTCTAAAATGTACTAGATGTGGAGATTGTTATGCTGTGTGTGATATGCAGATAAAAGATATTGCAGATAATGTTACAGATACAGATATCTTAAGGGATGATTGTATTTTATGTTTAAAATGTATTGCAGCCTGTCCAGAAGATGATGCACTCCATTTTGATATTTTAAATCTAAAAGCATTTACCTCTACAAAAATAGGTTTTGATAGAAGAATGGGGATAACAGAGTTTAAAGGGGAAAAATATGATTAATAATCATAAAATTGAATCAAAAAATGAAAAACAAAATAGACATAAAGCTATGGAAGCTATAAATATAATCAATGCTTTAAAAGAAAACTTTAAACATCCACTTGAATCTATGAACTATTTTTATAAATTATTTGAAGAGGTTTATTGTCATCAAAAAATACTACATAAAGATAAACTAAAAGTTGGAACAATGTGTATACAAATCCCAAGTGAAATTATATATGCTTTTGATGCTGTTCCAATCAGACTATGCAATGGTTTTTATACAGATGATGAAATAGGAAGTGATTATATGCCTCAAAAATCTTGTCCATTAGTTAGGGCTACAGTTGGGCATTTTGCTTCAAATAATTTCACTGATAAACCAGAATTTATATATTCACCTACTACTTGTGATCAAAAAACAAAAGCAGGAACAACTATTGAAAGTTTTGGTTATGATGTGATAGATGTTGATTTTCCAAGAATAAAAGAGAGTGAAATCAGTAGAGAATATTTTAGAAGAAGTATTAAAAACTTTTCTGTAGATTTAGCCAAAAGAAGTGGAAAAAAACTTAAAAAATCAAAACTAAAACAAAGTATTTCAAAAGTGGGTTATGCTCAATCTTTATACCATAAACTATGTGATTATAGAAAAAATAAAGATATAACAATAAATGGAAACGATATGTTTTTAGTTACAAATGCTTTTTTCTTTGACAAAATAGAAAATTGGATTGAAGCAGTAGAGAATCTTATACAAGAGTGTGAAACAAGAGTAGAAAATAAGATTTTTGTTGCAAATAAAATCAGCCCCAGAATTGTTTATACAGGTTCACCACCAATCTTCCCAAACTATAAACTTCCACTTATAATAGAAGAATCTGATGGGATAATTGTTGCAGATGAAACCTGTAGTGCAAATAGAATGTTTAATGACAGGGTTGCTGTAGATGAATGGTTTGTAAATGATATGTTAGATTCTATGGCAGATAAATACCTAAAAGCTTGTACTTGTCCAATTTTTACAAAAAATGATGACAGAATACGAAGAATAATAAATCTTGTGAAAGAGTATAGTGCAGATGGTGTTGTTTATCAAGCCTTTGCTGGCTGTACAGTATATGAAGCAGAACAAAAAAGTGTATTAGAAGCTATGGAAAAAGAAGGGATTCCTATACTATATGTTGAAAGTGATTATAGCCCTTCTCAAGGAGGACAACTAAGTACTAGAATAGAAGCCTTTATTGAATCATTAAAAACAAGACGGAGAACAAAAAAATGAAATATTTTGTAGGTATAGATATTGGTTCAACCTCAATAAAAATTACAATTATAGATGAAAACAAAAATTTAGTTGGTTACAAAATCAGTGCTAGTGGAAGTATGTTTTATAAATATGCCCAAGAGACACTAAATCAACTTTTAGATGAATTGAATATTGATATAAGCAATATAGTATATACAGTCTCAACGGGATATGGAAGAAAACTATATAAAGAAGCTGATGAAAATATTAGTGAAATAACTGCAAATGCAGTAGGAGCAAGAGAAGCAGCAAAAGAGTTTGGAGAGATTAAAACTATTATAAATATTGGTGGTCAAGATAGTAAAGCTATATCCCTTGATAACGATGGAAATGTAACAAACTTTGCTATGAATGATAGATGTGCAGCAGGAACTGGGAAATTTCTTGATGTAGTTGCCTTAAAGTTAGAGATTGGTGTAGATGAGTTGGGTGAACATCATTTTAAAGCTACTGGAACTCCTTTGTCTGTAAGTAGCACCTGCGCAGTGTTTGCTGAAAGTGAGATTATTGGTTTGTTAGGTAATAACCATACAGTAGAAGATATAGTTTGTGGAGTGCATTATTCAATTGCAAAAAGAATTGTTAAACTAGTAAAAAGAGTAGGTATCAAAAAAGGAATCTATTTTGACGGAGGTCCAGCTATGAATGAAGGTTTGGTAAATGCAATTGAAAATGAGATAGGAGAAAGAATATTTATACCTCAATATCCACAAATAACTACCTCTTTTGGTGCTGCAATTATTGGGGTAGATTCATATGTTTATGAAAAAGAGGCTTTATAAATTAACTTTTAATTAACAATTATAATTTAAAATATATTTTAAGAGGAGATTAAGAGTGGATATAGAGTTACTTAAATCAGTTGTAGATTATGGTGTTATTGCTTTACTTATATTTATGAGTTTTATTTCAGTTTGGTTTTTCATAGAAAGATTGATTTATCTAAAGACCATAGAAATAGCTAATTTTAAAACTAAAAAATCTTTAGAGATAGCTATGACACGACATATGTCAATTATTGGAACTATTGCATCAAATGCACCATATATTGGATTACTTGGAACTGTACTTGCTATTATGCTTACTTTTATGACTATGAGTAATGCAGATATTGTTGCTACAAAAATTATGGCTTCTTTAGCCTTAGCTTTAAAAGCAACAGCAGCAGGACTTGTAGTAGCCATATTATCACAAATATTTTATAACACTTTAGCAAGATTTATTGAAGTAGTTGAAAGTAGATTCGATGAAGCTAGAGAAATATAATTCTATAAATGTAATACCTTTTATTGATGTATTATTAGTATTATTAGCAATTGTATTATTAACTACCACTTTCATAACAAAAGGTGAAATCCCAGTATCCCTTGCAAAAGCCCAAACTGCAAAAAGTTTTAATGATAAAAAAGAGTTTACAATAAATATAAAACATGACAATACCATAATATATGATGGCATTACAGTCAATGTAGATGATTTAACTGAAAAATTCAAAGATACAAATAAAGACTCTCATATATTTATCAAAAGTGATAAAAAAGCTGACTTTGAAATCTTTGTAAAAGTTTTGGATGTTTTAAAATCTAACCAATTTAATAATATATCAATAGTGACAAAAAAATGAAAAGATATTTTAAATCATTTGCCTTAACCTCATTTATTTACATGTTTTTATTTGTATCACTTCTTTTTAGTTTTGATTCAATAAAAAAAGTTGTTCCACAAAAAGATGAAAAACTAATATCTTTAAATCAATTGTATATAGTACCTGAGAAAAAACAAGTAAAAAATAGCATAAAAAAAGATATTAAACCACCTAAAAAAAAGATTGAGAAAAAAATAGTTAAAAAAGAGATTCCAAAGAAAAAAATTGAAAAGAAAATAGTTAAAAAAACAATACCTAAAAAAGAGATTAGTAAAAAATTAGTAAAAAAAATTGAAAAAGAAGAACCAGTAAAAGAGCTAGTTAAAAATGAAGACTTAACAGACAAAAAAATAGTAAAAGAAGATATAAAAAATAATAAAGACACAATTGAAAAAAAAGTTGTTAAAAACTATACTAAAGATTATATGGATAAACATCTAAAACAAATAGTTAAACTAATTCAGCAAAATATTAAATATCCAAGAAGGGCTAGAGTTTTAAATATTGAGGGAAAAGTTGTTGTAGAGTTTAGGATTTTAAATACAGGTGAAGTTATAAATATTACTCCAATAGAGGGGCATAAGTTTTTAATTAAATCATCTATAAATGCAATAAAAGAAGCCTCAAAAGGCTTTCCTAAGGTGGCAAAAGAGATTAAAATAAAAGTGCCAATCTTTTATAAACTTGTATAAACTATTTTAAAGTAACTTTCCAATCTTTATATTTTGGTAAAGAGTTTATCTCATCAATTTGTTTTTGAGTAAGAGTAGGGTAACTAATCTTTTTACCATCAAAAACAATACACTCAAAAGTTTTCTCTTTTTTAAAGATTGTTTTTAATTTTTCAAACATTAGTTAAATTTTTCTTTTATTTTTTTCTCAAGTTCAGATACACTTTCTATAGCATGTTCATCATGATTTGAAAATCCCCAATTTACCAAAACCCAATCAACATTTGCATTTTTGGCAGCCAATATATCTTTGTGAGAATCTCCAATAAACTGAGCATTATGATTTTTAATATTATGGGTATCTAAAATCTTATGCACCATTTCAGGGTGAGGTTTTGCATTTTTTACACTATCATAACCTAAAATAGTTTTAAAATATTTTCCTATACCTAAATGATCTAACATCTTTTTAGCAAAAAAAGAGTTAGCATTTGTAGCAATAGTCAAAATATAATCTGTTCTTAAATCATCAATAAGTTTTTCAATCCCATCATATAACTCTAAATCATTTAAACAATTTGTATTATAGTGTTCTTCAAATAATACTTTTTGTTCCTGTGTAAAATCAGGAGTTCCATAAAAAAACTCTGCCGCATTTATATTTGGGTCATTTACTTTTTCTAAAATATAGTTTTTTTCTAAAGTTTCAAAACCAAGATTATTTCTTACATGATTTATAGTATTAGTTATAGATGTTCCACTATCTATTAATGTACCATCCATATCAAACATTAGAAGCTTCACTAAATTATCTCCACATCTTTTACATCAATACCAGATAATTTTTCCATTTTTGATTCAACTAAATCTAAAAATTCTGTTTTATTTTTTTCATCCATATTATTTTCCAACATTTCTATAATATATTTAATACCATTTGCATTGATTTTTTTTACACTTGCTAAGTAATGTACAAAAGAGATAACTTTTACATCATTTATAGAATAAAGCTTTTTAATATCTTTTTTCTGAGGCAATAAGCCCTTATCTTCATACATCTTCAATGTTCTTACTTTTGCAGTTAATAATTCAGCAATACTACTTAAAGGTAAAACATCTTTATTATTATCTAAAAGAGCCAAATAGAATTCCTTTTTTAATGAAATTATACTGTTTTTATTTAAATTTTTATTTAAAATTTTATTCTCTTTAAGTTTTAAATCAGTTTCATATGTTATATTCTTACATCTTTTATGTAAATATTTTACATATAGTATGTAAATATTTTTAAATATAAAATATAAAAAAGGAGATTTTTTTGTCCAAAATAGACATATTTATACGTTGTCCTAAGAAAAATGATGCTAGTAAAATTTACAATCTAGTCAAAAACAGTAAAGTTCTCGATCTAAATTCTGAATACTTATACCTTTTACAATCAAGCCATTTTATTGATACTTGTTCAGTTGCAATCTGTGATGAAGAAGTTATTGGTTTTGTGTCAGGTTATAAAGTGCCAAACAAACCAGATACTCTTTTTATTTGGCAAGTTGCAGTTGATGAAAGATTTAGAGGAAACAACTTAGCAAAAAGACTTTTAATGAATATAATTAAAAGAAAAGAAAATTTGGATTTACAATATATAAATACAACAGTATCTCCAAGTAATAGTTCTTCAATAAGAGTTTTTGAAAAACTTGCAACAGAATTAAAAACTAAGATAGTTAGTAAAAGTTTTTTTGAAAAAGAAGATTTTATAAATGCTCATGAAGAGGAAACTCTATATGAGATTGGACCATTTAAATTAAAGGAAAAATAATGAGAATATTTGAAAATTTAGAGTCAGAAGTAAGAGGTTATATTAGAAGTTTCCCAACAATATTTACAAAAGCAAAGGGTGCTATATTAACAGATGAACAAGGCGTTGAGTATATTGATTTTTTCGCAGGAGCAGGAACTTTAAATTATGGTCATAATAATGATTTGATATCAAATGCATTAATTGAATACTTAAAAAATGATGGAATTGTTCATGGCTTAGATATGGCAACAACTGCAAAAAAAGATTTTTTACAAACTTTTCAAGATCTTATTTTAAAACCTAGAAACTTAGAATATAAAGTACAATTTACAGGACCCACAGGAACAAATGCAGTTGAAACAGCTTTAAAACTTGCGAGATTAATAAAAGGGCGAAGTAATATTGTTTCTTTTACAAATGGTTATCATGGATTATCTCAAGGCTCGCTGGCAGTTACAGGTAACAATGAATACAGAGATGAAAGTTATATAAGTAGAATAAATGCTACATTTATGCCATATGATGGATATTTTGGAGATATGAATACCTTAAAGTATTTTAGAAAATTTTTAGAAGATGGAAGTAGTGGTGTTGATTTACCAGCAGCTGTAATTTTAGAAACTATACAAGGAGAGGGTGGAATAAATGTAGCTTCTAAAGAGTGGCTTCAAGAATTAGAATCTATTTGTAGAGAGTTTGATATTTTACTTATAGTAGATGATATTCAAGTTGGAAATGGTAGAAGTGGAGACTTCTTCTCTTTTGAATTTGCAGGTATAAATCCAGATATGGTTACTCTTTCTAAATCTATTGGTGGTGGTTTGCCAATGGCTGTACTTCTATTTAAACCAGATTTAGACCAATGGAAACCAGGGGAACATACAGGAACATTTAGAGGAAATAACTTAGCTTTTGTTGCTTCAAAAGTTTCATTAGAAAACTACTGGCAAAATGATGATTTAAGTAATGCCGTTGCATATAAAGAAAAAACTCTAAAAGAGGGTCTGGAAAAAATTGCAAAAAAACATAGTGAACTTTATGATATAGAAGTAAGAGGTAGAGGATTAGCTTATGGTTTTGAAGTTAAAAATGATAAATCAATTGCAGGTGAAATATCTGAATATTGTTTTAATGAACAACTGATTTGTGAAACTTGTGGTAGTGATGGGCAAGTTGTAAAATTTTTACCACCATTGGTAATTGATGAGATTACTTTAAATGAAGGTTTAAAAAGATTTGAAACAGCAGTTGATAAATTATTTGCAGAAAAAAAAGAAAAACTAACAGGGGAATTTTAATGATTGTAAGAGATATAAAAGATGTAATTGGAACTGATAAAGAAGTACACGCAAAAGATGGTCAATGGAGTAGTAGAAGAATGCTTTTAAAAGGTGATGGTATAGGATTTTCTTTCCATGAAACTATTATTAGAGCTAATACTAAAACACATATTCACTATCAAAACCATTTAGAAGCTGTATATTGTGTAGGTGGCAATGGTAGAATTGAAGATTTAACAACAGGCGAAGTTCATGAATTGCACGATGGAATAATGTATGCTTTAAATAATCATGATGACCATAACTTATATGGTGGAAGTGTTGATATGAGAATGATTTGTGTATTTAACCCACCAATTAAAGGAACTGAAAATCATGATGAAAATGGAGTATACCCTTTAGAGGATTAATAATGAAATTTATTTATATTAAAAATTATCTCCATACAAGTAGAAGTAAAAAATTTCAATTTATGAAATATATTTATTCTTTTGATAAATTTAAAGTAAACAACCAAAAGATAATTTTAAATGACAACTCTTTGATAATTGAATTAAGTAAAGATTCTTCCTTAGAAATAGCAAAAAAAGCTATTGATAAATTTTTTGAAAATGAAAAAGATATAAAAAGTATATTTGTAGATAAATTAATTTTTGAAGAAAATGAATTGATTATTTTATATGAAGACAAAATTATAAATAAGGTTGCAATATAGATGAGATTACTTACTTTTAATATAGATGATAAATTAGTTAATTACATACAAAATATTTATATCACAGATATAGCAGAAGATATGGAAGATGCTATTTATCATAGTGAAGTGAGATATTATAATTTAATTTTAATAAAAGAAAACAATATATTCTCATGTAAAGATATTCTAAAAAAAGTAAATAGTCAAGTCACTGCTGTAGTTTTTATTACAGATGAACCTTCTAAAGAATTTGAGATAAAATTACTTAAATTAGGGGCAATCAGTATAATAAAAACTCCAGCCTCAAATGAGTTTATATTAGCAAAAATTGAATCAATCCATAGGGAGAATTTTAAAAAAGTTATTCCTTTTAGAAACAAATATAAAATTAATATTGAAGAAAAATCTTTTAAAGATAATGAATCTAAGGTGTTTCTAAAAGGAAAGTCTTTTGCAATTTTAAGTTATCTAATAAAAAATAAGCATAGACCACCAATATCAAAAGATGAATTGCTTCATGCTATTTGGGATGAACCAGAGATGGTATCAGATAATGTCATTGAGGTTAATATAAATAATATTAGAAATAATTTAAAAAAAGAATTCAAAGAAAATTTTATAGAAACAGTTAGACACAGAGGTTACAAAATAAATTCAATATAAAGGAGAGATTAAATGAATGATTTATATCCATCAAGATTGGAAAGAGAAAACATAATAAAAAGAGTTGATCCAACAGTATATAGTGACATATCAATGGGTGAATACTCTATGGATAATATAAGTAGAAAAGAATACGAAGATAATGGATATATTGTTTTTCCAAATATATTTAATGAAGATGAAATTACAGAAATGATTAGTGAGCTTGATTATATGGCTTCAAATGATGATTTGATAAAAAATGAAGAGTTTATAACAGAACCACAAAGTAATGAATTAAGAACAATATTTAATCAACATCTTTTTAGTACACTTTTTAATAAAATATCAAAAGACCCAAGAATATTAGACAAAGTAAAACAACTACTAGGAAGTGATGTATATATTCACCATAGTAGAATCAATATTAAACCAGCATACAAAGGAAAATCTTTCCCTTGGCATAGTGACTTTGAAACTTGGCATTGTGAGGATGGATTACCAAGATGCAGATGTCTAACAGCATGGATTATGTTAACAGATAATACAGAATTTAATGGACCTTTATACCTAATTCCAGGAAGCCACAAAAAATATATATCATGTAAAGGTTTTACACCTGAGGATAATTATAAAACATCATTAAAGAAACAAGAGTATGGAGTTCCAAGTGTAAATGCAATCAAAGAGCTTACAAAGAATAGTGATTTAATCGGAGCATATGGAAAAGCAGGAACACTTGTAATTCATGATGGAAATATTATGCATGGAAGTCCTGATAATATCTCTCCTGAGTCAAGAACAAATGCTTTTTTTGTATTTAATTCAGTAGAAAATAAACCACAAAGACCTTTTGGTGCTCCTAAAAATAGAGCAGATTTTTTATGTTTAAAAGACTTTAAACCTCTTTAAAAGGGATAAGATAATAATGGGAATAAAAGTATGTAAATTTGGTGGAAGTTCAGTTAAAAACTCCCTTCAGATAAAAAAAGTTTTAGATATAGTAAAAGATGACAAAGATAGAAAAATTATTGTTGTTTCAGCTCCAGGTAGAGATGAACAATATGATGAAAAAATTACAGATCATCTTTTAAACTTAGCAACAAATGGTAAACATTTTTGTGAACAAAAACTTGATATAACTGCTAAAAATAGTTTGAATGCTATCATAAATAAGTTTGATAATTTATGTCAAAATTTAGGAATTAAAAAAGAAAATATATTAAATGACCTAAAAAAAGATTTAGAAAAAAAATTTTCAAACCAAGGAAAAAAAGAAGCTTATTTTTTATCTAGAGGTGAACACTATAATGCAAAAATAATATGTGATTTCTTTAAGTCACAAGGCTTAAATATAAAATTAATGTTACCTGAAAAGTTTGGTTTTTTCCTAAATAATGAGTATTGTGATGGCAAAGTCAAATATGAAACATATAAAAACATCAAAACTAGCTTCACCTTTGAAAATGATGAAATATATTTAGTACCTGGTTTTTATGGAATAACAAAAGAAAATGATATTGCAGTTATGAGTAGGGGAGGTTCAGATTTAACTGGTGGAGAATTAGCCTATGCTATTGATGCAGATATATATGAAAATTGGACTGATACAAATGGAGTTTATGAAGTAGATCCAAGAGTCATAACTAATGCAAATGTAATACCAAGGTTAACATTTAAAGAGTTAAGACTTTTAAGTTCAAAAGGTTTTAATGTATTTCACTTTAATGCAATGCTAAATTGTAAAAAAGGGAAAATTCCTATAAATATTAGAAATACAAACAATCCAAAACATGATGGAACTATAATTTTAAGCGAAAGAGTTCCAATGGAAAATTTAGTAGGTATTGCAAAACTTGATAATATGGCTTCTATTCATCTTCAAAAAGATATGTTAGCCGATGAGATAGGTTTTACAGCAGAATTACTTAAAATCTTTAGTGAAGTTGGTATAAACACTTATCATTATCCTACAGATAAAGATGATATTGCGATTTTAGTTGAGCAAGAGGATTTAAAAGGAAAAATTAATAATCTAAGAAGAGAGATAGAAAAAAGATTAAATACAGATAATATATTTATCACTTATAACCTATCTATTATCACTTTGGTTGGTATAGGATTAAAAGAGAATACATTTACTATAGTTGATGCAATAACTGCATTAAAAGAAAAAAATATCTTTTTTGAAATGTTTGATATGAGCCCATCTAAAATATCTTTTCATATTGGTGTATCTCAAAATATTGCAGATATTGCACTTAAGACTTTATATGAGAACCTTTTAGAGAATCAATGAAAAAATCTTTATTAATCATATTAATATCAGTTTTAATTCTACTAATTAGTAGTTTGATTTTTTTGGGCTATATTATTTATACAAATGAGACTTTGAATAATCAATCAAATATAAATACACAAGAGGAAGTAAAAAAAATTGAAAACTCAACATTTAATGCTAATTTAAATAATATTGTATTAAATATCACAAATAATAGAGGAAGAATTAAGCTTATGAAGTTATCATTAACTTTAAAAAGTATAGATTCAAATATAGAAACTATAGTTGAAAATAATAAAGCTGAATTCATTGATAAGATTATTCAATTAATTAGTGCAAGAAGTAGTGAAGAATTACTCACATTAGGAGGAAAAACTCTTTTAAAAGAGAAACTTCTTCAAAACTTCAATGATATCATAAATAATTTAGCTCAAAATAATGATGAAATAAAACAAAGTAGTATTAAAAAAGTTTTGTTTACAACTTTTGTTATGAAATAAAGGATTAAAATGATTTCAAAAGAGACAACTAGTAGTATAAAAATATCATCACTTTTTTTTGCAATCACTTTTTTAGCTATTGGTTATGGAATGATCCTTACTTTTGTGGGAGTTTATTTAAAAGAACAAGGGGTAAGTAATACATATATAGGTATAATCAACTCTGCATTTTTTATGGGAGCAATCGCTTCATCAATATTTAGTCAAAGTATCATTTCATCAGTTGGACATATTAGAAGTTTTGCAACTTTTGCTTCACTAATGGTTATCTCTTTTTTAGTTCATTCAATAATCTTTGACTTATATGTATGGACACTACTAAGGTTTATTTCTGGTTTTTCATTCTACGCACTATTAATTGTACTAGAAAGCTGGTTAAATGAAAAAAGTAGTCATGAAAACAGAGGTAAAATGTTGGCTATTTATACAATAATATTTTATTTGTCGACTGCAATTGGCCAACTGTTTTTAAATATCGATGGAAATTTAAAAAACTCAATCTTTGCTATTGGTTCAACTCTTATACTTTTTTCTGTTTTATTTATCTCCTTAACAAAAATAAAAGAGCCTGATATAAAACCATTTGAACACTATAGTTTACCAAAAATTTATTCTATAGTGCCCCTTGCAGCTACATCTAGCTTTATTGGAGGTTTTTTCGTTGGTGCATTTTTTACTATGATACCTGTTTATATTCTAAGCAAATTTGAATCTTTAGAGATTGTTTCATACTTTATGTTAATTTCACTAATAGCAGGTTTATTATCCCAATGGCCCATAGGTTTAATTTCAGATAAACTTGGAAGAAGAAAAGTTATCTCTTTTGTTGCTTTTTTTACAGCTGTTGTTTCATCTTTATTTTTTTTCATTGAAAATAATACTAACTTACTATATGGATGTGGTTTTCTAATGGGTTTATTTATCTTTTCAATATATCCTTTGGGGGTTGCAAGAGCAAATGATGTGATAGATGAGAATAAAGATGTTATTGAAATAAGTAGAACACTTCTATTTACTTATGGAATTGGCTCATTTCTAGCACCATTAGTTATTGGATTTCTTTCAAAATATAATGATGAAATTATTTTTTTAATTTTTTGCTCACTTGGATTATTTTTAACTTTCTATTCTTTATCTAAAAAACGTGTAGCAGATGATGATTTAAGTTCATTTGTAAATATACCTGTTACTTCAGGTTTAGAATTACCACAACTAGACCCAAGAAATGAACAAGAAACATAATAATCTTTAAATATATTCAGATGTTAACCTAATTAATTTTCTTTAATTATTTTTAAGTATATAAAAATATAATCTTCTATATAAATGAGGTTATATATATGGAAAGATTATTTATTAGCAATAAAATAAAAGTAAGATTCATCTTTCTTTTATTTTCAATATTCTTAATATTGTCATACATTAGTATTGATAAAATATTCTTTTATAATTATACGAAGAATGTCCTTGTTCAAGAAGCTATTGATGAATCTTATGAAAAAGAAAAAGTTATTCAATCTTTTATATCTAATTCTAAGAATATTCTAAAGTCAATAAGAGATTCTGAAGTTTTTAATGACTATTTGAATAATCAAACAAAAGAAAATACTCAACATCTAAAAAAATTATTTTTAATAATGATAAACAGTAATACAAACTTTATGCAATTAAGGTTTATAGATAAAAATGGAAAAGAAAAAATACGTATTGATAGAGAAGAAGAATTTGGCAAAACTTATCCCATAGATGATAATCATCTACAAGATAAATCATCAAGATATTATTTCTCAAAATCAAAAACAAAAAAGCTTGAAGAGGTTTGGTTCTCAGATTTAGATTTAAATATCGAAAATGAAAAACTTGAAAAACCATATAAAAGTACATTAAGAGTAGTTTTACCCATAAATCATAATAATAAATTTGGAGGAATCCTTATTATAAACTATTTTATGAATAATTTTTTAGATAATTTTATTCGTACAACTTTATACAATATAATATTAGTAGATTCAAAAGGTTATACTATCAAACACTATCTAAATCACAAAAGTTGGGGTCTATATCAAAAAGAAAAATACAATATCTCTTTAGAATTTGAGGATTATAAGAAAATACTTTCAAGTGATATTTATAAATCAAATGACTATTTATCAAAAAAACTTACTATACCTTTTGATAATCATCCAATTATTATTTTAGAACCTAAAAAAGAATATATCCAAAATGAAGTAAATGAAAAAAATCTTCAATATTTATTTATTGGTTTAATCGCAATAGTTTTGGCTTTAATTGGAATCTATTTTATTACAAATATTCTAGAAAATATTATAGGAGATTTAAATAAAAGTGAAAAATTAAATAAAAAATTATCAGAACTAAACTCAAAACTATCTGCCATATTAAATACAACTAAAGATTCTATTTGTTTACTTGATAAAAATACAAAATTTATGTTTGCAAATGAATCTACAATTGAAATTACAGGTTATACCAATAATGAACTTTTAAATAAAACTTTCATTTCCATAATAAATAATAAAGATAAAAAGAAGTTTGACTTTATTTTAAAAAAATTACTATATCAAAATGAAACAAATAATTTAGAAGTAAAGTGTATCTCAAAAGATAATAAATCTTTCATTTTTTCTCTTTCTTTAGTTTTAATGCCAAATAACAATGAAATATTAGTAGTAGCAAGAGATATTACTGATTTAAAAGAAAAAGAAAAAGAATTAAAATCAAAAGAACAAATATTAATACATCAATCAAAAATGGTTGCGATGGGAGAGATGATAGAAAATATTGCCCATCAATGGAGACAACCTTTATCTATTATATCAACAAATGTAAGTGGTCTTCAACTTCAAAAGCAATACGATATGCTAAGTGAAGATATGGTTGAAGAAGTACTTAATTCAGTATTAGATGCAACTAAACACTTGTCAAACACTATAGATGATTTTAGAGATTTCTTTAATCAAAATAAAAAAAATGAAAAATTTAAGATATCAGATGCAATTGGAAAAACTTTATTTTTATTAAGTTCTAAATTTAATAGTAGAGATATTATAGTAGAAGTATCAAAATCAGATATTGAAATAAATACCTTAAAAAATGAATTTGTTCAATGTATAATGAATATCTTATCAAATGCAAAAGATGAACTTGAGAAAATTGAAAATCATCATATAAGGTTAATATTAATAACCATCACAAATGATAAAAATAATTGTTATATTGATATAGTTGATAATGCAGGTGGAGTAAAAAAAGAGATTATTAATAATCTTTTCGAACCATATTTTACAACAAAAGGTGAAAAAGGTACAGGAATTGGTCTTTATATGTCAAAACTTATGATTGAAAAACATATGAATGGAACAATTACAGTAAAAAATCATATTTTTGAATACAAAGGTATTCAATATAAAGGAGCATTGTTTAAAATAACTTTACCACTAAATAGTATTCAATAAAATTTTATCAACAGAATAATATATATATTTAAAGATTATTATGAGATATAATAAAGCATTAAATAAAAATATATTATTATTTTACTATATATATTAAAAAATAATTTAAAATAAAAATAAATATAATTACATACAAAAAAGAGTTATTATGTCTATAGATGTGAAGTATCCTATCAAAAAAAAATATTACTTGATTGATAAAATTATTATAACTAATAATATAAAATTTGATTTTAATATATATACAAAAAAAAATGACGAAGAACGTGTATCATTAGTTTTTGAAAAAGAAAAAAATCTTTATGAAAAAGATGTAGATATTCTTATTTCTCATAGATATCTGTATGTCCATGAAAGTGAAAAAGAATTCTATGATAAATATTTCAGAAATTATATGAGCAAAAAAAATGGTCCAAGAGATATGGGACTTTTCTATAAAGAAGTCGGTTATACAGTAGATAAGATGTTTAAAGATCCTGAACGACTAGCCAGTTATAGTGAAGTAAAAGATATTGTTACTAACATGGTTTCAACAATTTTAGATGATGACTTTTTAATTAGTTCATTTATCTCAATTTTATCCGCTAATTATTATACTCACACACATTCATTAAATGTTAGCGTTTATTCTATATGTTTAGGAAAACATTTAGGATTAGTAGAAAGTGAAATACAAGAATTAGGTATATCTGCTTTATTGCATGATTTAGGAAAAAGTAAAATTAAAGATGAGATAATAAATAAAAATGGTAGTTTAACAGAATATGAATTTAATGAAGTAAAAAAACATCCACTATTAGGATGGTTATTAGCAAAACGGCTTGGTATTACAAATAAAAATATATTATCTGGGATTAGAAATCATCATGAAAGAATGGATGGCAATGGCTATCCTGATCAACTAAAAGATAAAGATATACATATTTTTGCAAAAATAATTGGTGTATGTGATGTTTTTGATGCTTTAACTACCAAAAGAGTTTATAAAGATGCAGTAAGTACATTTGAAACTTTAATTATGATGAAAAAAGATATGTCAAAACATTTAGACATAACTCTTCTAGATGAATTTATTAAAATATTTAAAGAAGAGAGTAAATCTAAATAAAACTTAACATATATTTAACACTGCTAATATAAAATTTCAACGAAACAGAAAATTAATTTGTCCTCCTACTACTTAAAATTAATTTTTTTACTATGATAAAAATTTGAACATAGCTTCACTTTTCAAGTGGAGCTTTTTTATTTTATAAAGATATTAAGTTAATTGCTATATTATTACTAAATTTTTTTAGGAAGTTATATTATATGAAGAAACTATTACCAATATTTACGATACTCGCTCTAATTATTATTATAATAACTATCTTTTTATCTATGTCAAATCAAAAACAAATGGTTGTTATCCATGAGGGAAATAATGAAAAAAAACCAGTTGATATACAACTAAATCATTTTCAAGATACACAATGTGGAATGACAATTACACATTTAAAATATTCAGTGCAAGCAATAAATGAAGAAGGTAAAACTTGGTTTTTTGATGATAGTGGATGTTTTGCCTTATGGTTTAAAAATATTGAGAATAAAGATAGTATAACAATTTTTGCTTATTCAAATGATACAAACAAATATATTGATGCTAGAAAAGCTTGGTATAGTAAAACTGACCCCACAACTATGGGCTATGGATTTGGTGCGTATGAATATAAGAAAGAAGGAATGATTGATTTTGAAGAGATGTTATTAAAAATGTATAGAGGTGAAAACCTTACAAATCCACTTATAAGAAAACAATTATTAGGTAAATAATGGAAAATATAAGCATAATAACAATAATTACCATAGCTTTTTTAGGTTCTTTCGGACACTGTATTGGAATGTGTGGAGGAATAGTTGTAGCTTATTCAAGTACAAAAATCAACACTACCTGGAGTAAAACAAAACAATCAATTTCCCACGTTTTATACTCTTTTGGTAGGATTACTACATATGTTATTTTAGGTTTTATTTTTGGATTTGTTGGTGGAGTTGTTACCTTTGATAATACTACAAGTGGGATTATGCTTTTAGTTACTGGTTTACTTATGATTTTAGTTGGACTTTCACTTAGTGGTAAACTAAAATTTTTAACCTCTTTAGAGCATTCTGTTTCTAAATCAAAGCTATATCAACAAACATTTAGATCACTGATTGGTTCAGATTCCCTTACAAGTTTTTATTTACTAGGGATGTTAAACGGTCTTTTGCCATGTGGATTTGTTTATGTATTTGCAATAACAGCTGCTAGTACAGGAAATCCTCTTTGGGGTGCATTTGTTATGCTTATTTTTGGATTAAGTACTCTGCCTGCTATGTTTTCACTTGGTTTTTTTGTAGGAATTTTTAAGCAAATATCACTTAGAAACTTGTTTATAAATATAGCTGCTATTTTAGTTATACTATTTGGTATTTATATAATGCATAATGGCTATGAGTATTTAACAGACCCTAATAAATCAATCCTTAGCTGTCATATATAAACTAACTTTTCTATAAATTTATACCTTTTTTACTATAATACAAAAAATTTTGTAAAGGAGGTTATTTGTTATGATTAAAAACAAAAAGAGATATTTCTCATTTTTTGGTATTCTAAGTGCAACTGTAAATAAAAAGATTGATTCTATTACAAATAGTATTTCAACTATTATTAGTCAAACTCTGCCAAAAATCATGAAAACACTTCATGCTAAACAACTAAAACCAATCAAACTTTATTCAACAAATAATATATAAACAAGGAAATTAATAAATGGACAAAAAAACAATATACCCAAGTGTAGTTGCTTCACTTCTTTTAGCAACAAATCTATACTCTTATGAACTATCATCTGTAACAATTACTTCATCTTTAATCAAAACTGATGAAAAAAATACAACATACGCAACAGAGATTTATACTAAAGAAGAGATACAAAGTGCTAAATCAAAAGACTTATATGACTTTCTAAATTCGCAAACGTCTTTAAATATTGCTCCTTCATATGGTAATACTTTTTCTCAAAAAATAGATTTAAGAGGTTATGGTCTTGGAGATGGATATCAAAATGTAGTAATAACAGTAAATGGAAGAAAACTAAATAATATTGATATGCAAACACAATTATTATCAGCAATTCCAATCGATTCTATTGAAAAAATAGAGATACTTAAAGGTAGTGGTTCTGTACAATACGGTGATGGTGCAAATGCAGGTGCAATAAATATCACAACAAATGGAAAAAATGACAACTACATAAAAACATATTTTGGAAATAATGGAACAAAAAATACAACTCTTAGTTTAGGTTATAACTATGAAAACTTCATCATAAATGGTTATATTGATTATACATCAAGTGATGGAGATAGACAACTAAATAACACAGAAAAAAACAACAATTATAATAGAAATAAGAAATTTGATATAACATACTTCCCAACAAATAATTTAGAAATTAGAGCAGCAAGAAGTTATTCTAATATGAATATAAAATATGGTGGTTCTTTAACACTTGATCAATACAATCAAAATCCAACACAAGCTTCATCTTTTACGGAGCAATATTTTAATTCATATGTAACTGATGCTGGATTTACATATAATATAAACAATAATTACTCTTTTGATTTTAATTTTTCTGATGAAGATAAATTAAGTAGATACTCGTCAGGATATCAATCAGATTATGAATATCGTTCAATAAACTCAAAATTAAATATTAAAAAAGATAATTACAATGCGGTAATTGGAGTTGATTCTTTTATAGGAGATAGACTTGGTTCATATGATACAACATCAAAAGACAACAAAGCTATTTTCACTTCAATAGAATACTATCTAAATAATAAAACTACTTTATCAGCAGGTGCTAGAAAAGAGAAAGTAGAATATAAATATGCTCCTACAAGTGGGACAGGACTAGATGATGAATTATCTTTAAATGCTTACGATATAGGTTTAAACTACAGATTTGATGAATCAAACTCTATTTTTGCAAACTATAACAAATCTTTTCAAGCACCAGATATCGATAGATTTTTTACATATGGTTCATTTAATGGTTTTATAAAACCTGCAAAAGTAGATAATTATAATATTGGATATACAAATATTCAAAAATCTAACAAATTAAAAGTAACTCTTTTTAGAAGTAATTTAAAAAATGAGATTTATTATTATAATACAGGCGATTACTTAACTTCATATAATACAAATATTGATAAATCTCATAAATATGGTATTGAACTATACGATAAATATCTTTTAAATGACAATCTATACACTTCATTAAACTATTCATATATCATCTCTAAGATAGATAATGAAGATGATGGTAATGGAACATATAATGGCAAAGATTTACCAGGGGTATCAAAACATAATCTTACAGTGAATCTTGGATATACTTATAAAAAACTAGAGGCATTGTTATCACACACTTATAGAAGCAGTGCTTATGCAGCGAATGATTTTGCAAATAACTTTACACAAAAACAAGAAGCTTATAACTCTACAGATTTAAGTTTAACTTATAACTATAAGAATATAGAACTTTTTGCAAAAATTCAAAATATATTTGATGAAACAAATGGACTTTGGATAAAAGATGATGCAATATATCCAGTAAACTTCGAAAGAACATACTACGCGGGAGTAAAGATTAAATTCTAATGAAAAAAATTTTAGTAATACTTATATCTTTTTTTAGTTTTAACCTTTATGCAGGGGAAAGAATAGTAACTCTTTCCCCTTCATTAAATGAGATAGTTTTTGCCTTGGGAAGTGGTAAAGAGATTGTTGCAAATACCATGTATAGTAATTTTCCTGAAGAATCAAAAAATATACCTAAAGTAGGGGGATATTCTACAATCTCTTTAGAAAAGATACTTCTAGCTAAACCAACAATTGTTTTAGCTCAAAACTATGATGAAGAGATACTAGAAAATTTAAAAAAACTAAATCTAAAATTTTACAGTTTTAAAACAGATAATCTAAACTCTATAAAAACAACTATTAAAAAAATTGGAGATATTCTAGATAAAGAAAAAAAAGCAACAGAATTAATAAATCAAATAGACAATTCCTTAAAACAACTAAAAAATATAATAAACAATAAAAAATTTATGGTTGTAATTAGTCCCAAACTTGATTTAAATTCAACTATTTATATTGCAGGCAATAACCTATATTTTAATGATATTATCAAAGCCTCAGGTAATACAAATGCATATATGGCAAATAATTTTGCACAACCTGTTGTAAATGTAGAAAAAATTATACATATGAATCCCGATATTATAGTTTTATTAGCCCCATATATAAACAAAGAAAACATCTCAAAAGAACAATTAAAAAATATCTGGTATAAACTGCCAATTAATGCAAGTAAAAACAAGGATATATATATTATAGACAAAGAATATGCGGGAATTCCAAGCAATAGAGTGGTAAACTTTATAAACGATTTTAAAAAGATACTAATAGATGTTAAAAATAACTAATTACTCTAATTTGATTTTAAAAAATATAAGCTTCCATTTAAAAGAGGATGAAAACCTTATAATCTTAGGTTCAAATGGAGCTGGTAAATCAACGCTTGCAAAGGTTTTATCAAACCTTTTATCAAATAAAGAAGTTTTTTTATTTAATCAAAACATCTCAGAGTTAAATAATCAACAAAGGGTAAAATATATAAACTATATTCCACCAAAACTAGAAGTTTTTGATGAATACCTTACTGTATATGAATTTTTAGAGCTTTCATTTATTGAATCAATAGATTATAAAAAAATTGATGCAGTTATAGAACATACCAAAATAAAACATTTAAAAAATAGAAGCTGTATCCAATTAAGTAGTGGTGAAAAACAACTATTGTTATTAGCTTCTAGTATGATACACAATGCAAAGATAAGCATCTTTGATGAATTAACTGCGAATATGGATATATCAAGAGTAAAAGAGGTTTATGAACTTTTCAAATCAAACCTTCTGCAACAAAAAATCATCATAACACATAACCTTGATCTTGCGTATCATCTAAAATATAAAATCTTATATCTACAAGATGGAAAAATCGAGTTTTTTGGAGAGTGTGAAGAGTTTTTTGAAAAAGAAAACCTGACTAAAAGATACAATAATTCATTACAAATAATAAATGGTCACTTGGTGGTTAACCTATGAAGTATTTACTATATCTTTTATTTTTATCTATAATAGTACTTTCACCTTTTATAGGAGAGAACTCAATAGAAGTTTCAGATATCTTTGATAGTTCTACAACCTCACATATGATATTTTGGGACTTAAGGGTTCCTAGAATAATTTTAGCATTTTTTGTTGGTGGTATTTTAAGTCTAAGTGGTTTAATCTTTCAAACTATTTTTAAAAATATTTTGATAACCCCTTATACTCTTGGAATTGCCAGTGGTACTACACTTTTTACAGCTGTTTCAATAGTCTTTTTACCTACAGTTGCTTTATATATCTCTGGTATTTTGGGCTCTTTTTTTACTATTATGATTTTATACCTAATCTCAAGGATTATAAATAAAAACCAAATTTTAAACTCTACAAACTCTATTTTACTTATAGGTATCGCCTTGTCATTTTTTTATTCTTCAGCTTTGATGTTGGTTTTTTATCTAAGTAATTTACAAGAGAATTATTCAATTATAAGATTTACCCTTGGAAGTTTAGATATTGTAGGATTTAATACCCCTGTAGTTGTTTTTATAACTGCACTTATCTTTTTATTTATAGTTTTAAAAAATAAACAAAATATAAAATTACTATTGATTTCAAATGATATGGCATTTTTAAAAGGTCTAAATGTCAATAAAACCAATCTAACACTGCTTATCTTTGTTTCCATTGCTGTTGGTATCAGTATTAGTTTTGTAGGTCCTATTGGCTTTATAGGGCTTATTATCCCCCATACAATGAGAATCATATATAAAAAAAGTGCAGAGAAATTAATCTTTCCTGTGTTTTTTTATGGAGGTGTATTTCTTGTAGTTTCTGATTTGATAGCTAGAAATCTAAATACTGCTTCAACCTTGCCTATTGGGGTTGTAACCTCGTTTATTGGTGCTCCTGTATTTGTTTATTTACTAATAAGAAAAAATAGTAAACAAAAATAAAACTAACAAAATAAATATATCGAGCCTGGGTTTTATATCTAAGGCTTTTTTTACATCTCTTTTTTCAATATTCACTTTTCCATCACCAAAGTAAGGTTTATCTTTAATTTTCCCAAAATATGAAGTGGGACCTCCAAGTTTTATATTTAAAGACAAAGCCATAGCCGATATTGGTAATCCTGCATTAAAACTATCATGTTTTTTACCATACTTTTGAAACTGTAAAAAAGCTTTTTTTGAAAAGAAAAGTAGGGCAATTAAAAGTGCTGTTATTCTAGCTGGAATATAATTTGCTACATCATCAAGTTTTGCAGAAAATTTTCCAAACTTTTCATACCTTTTATTTCTATATCCAACCATAGAATCTAAAGTATTTATTGCTTTATAAATAAAGGCTCCAACAAGACCAAAACAAAGCATATAAAAAAGTGGAGCGATAACACCATCACTTAAATTTTCAGCATAAGTTTCTATACAAGCTTTATTTATATCGCTCTCATTCATATCTTTTGTATCACGACTTACAAGCATAGAGATTGCATATTTTGGATTATCTGCTTGTATTACATTTTGTACACTTTTATAAAGCATATTTGATGAAATAGCAAAAGAACAAAGAAAACCTTGAAAAAATATATTATCCACATATGTTAAAGCAAAAGTAATAGTAAACACTATACAAAGCAAACTTAGTGTAAGTATAAACCCTCTAAAAACATTATCCATATAAAATCTATTTTCAAACCATTTTATGTAGTTTCCCATATAAATTATTGGATGTTTTAAATATTTTACATTCTCAAATTCTGCAAAAAAATAGTCTATAATATAAGCAATTAATGCAAGAGAAAAATACAATTTCAAATCCTATCCAAAGCATATTTTAAAGCTTTGATTGAGGCTTTGTTTTTAACAGCAACTCTTACAAAAGAAGAATCTAAAAAATCAAAATTTGAACAATCTCTTATCATAATTTTGTATTTTTTTAGATGATTTTGCAAGGTTTTACTATTTATGTTTTTTAGTTTCACAAGTAAAAAATTTGCATCACTTTTATATACTTTTTCTATGAAGCTATATGAAGATAAAAGCTCTTGCAAATAGGCTTTATTTTTATTGTTTTTTTCGATAGTTTTATTTACAAATTTTTTATCTTTTAGAACTTCAAGTATATAATTCATATCATAAGTAGAAAGTTTCCATAAAGGCTCTTTTTCTCTTAGTTTTTTGATATTGTTTTTTGAAGAGATTATTGTACCAACTCTAACCCCTGCACAAGAGTAGAATTTTGTCATAGACTTTAGAATATAGAGTTTGTCATATTCATTTATATATTTTGTTATTGATTTTTTATTTGTAAACTCCAAAAAGCTTTCATCAACTAAAATAGTACACTCTTTTTTTATCCATAATTTCAACAACTCTTCCAAGTTATAGTATTTCCCATCAGGAGTTGATGGGTTTATAAATACTATAAGTGAAGCTTTTTTGATTTTTTGATTTTTATTTTCAAATCTATCAATTAAATTTATTTTATAGTTAAAAACTCTTGCTGCTTTTTTATACTCTAAATAAGCAGGAGAATAGATAAAACACTCTTTTAGACCCAATGTATCAAATAAAGAGAAAATAGCACTGCTAGCACCATTAAAAAGCTCTAGGTTTGATTTTTTTACTTTATAATGCTTTGCTATTGTTTTATATAACTTTTCATAATTTGGGTATGATGATATTGAGAGTTTATTAAAATCAATATCAAGTTTTGGTTTTAAAAAGTTTATATTTGAAGACAAATCAATTATCTCTTCAATTTTACACTTTGCTTTTTTAGCAAAACTTTCTATATCTCCACCATGTTCAAATTTTTTCATTAGTTTTCTTTTAGCTTACCACTTAGTTCATATTTATTTAAATATCCTCTTGGTGTTAAAACTTTTCCATTTTTGGTTAATTTTGAGTTTGAATTACAAATTATAATCAATGTTGACATAGAAACCGCTTCGTGTTCTATATCTTGGTCTATTAAATCTTGGGCTGTTGTTATAGTGATTTTTTCTTTTTCAACTCTTCCTACATTTGAAGCAATAATTGCTATTCTATTTTGGTATCCATCTTCTAAGGCTCTTAAAAAGTTTTGATAGGGAAGGATCCTTTTTTTAGATTTTGGATTATAAATACCTAAAACAAAATCACAATCAAGGGCTGCTCTAACCCTTTTATCAATTAAATTTATATCTGTAAGTCTATCTGATAGTGAGATTATAGAAAAATCTTGTGATACTGGTGCTCCAACTTTACTTGCTGCTGCTAAAAATGAAGTAACTCCAGGAAGAGAGATAAGCTCAACCTCATCCCATAAATCTTTTTCATCCATGATTTCAACTATTAGGGTTGCCATTCCATAAACATTTGCATCTCCATTTGATACGATACAAGTTGTTTTCCCTTGACTTGCATATTCAATTGCTTGATTACATCTTTCTATTTCATGTGTCATCCCTGATGTAAATATCTCTTTGTCAACAAGTAACTCTTTTAATTCTTTTGCATATTTACTGTATGAAACTACTACTTCACACTCTTCTAAAGCATTTTTTGCTTCTGGCGTGATATATGATGTCCCACCAGCACCTGAACTAACTATATATAATCTTTTTGCCATTTATTTTTTCCTTTTATACTGCGGCTGCTATTGTGATTTTTTTCTCATACACATTTTTAGGTATGATAAGTTCCTTGTATTTTGAAACTAACATAGAAGAAGGTTCACTAACTCCTTTGAGTCCAAAAAACTTTGTTGCTTGAGACGGAGAAAATTTACCTTGAAGTGAGTTTATTTCTTGTTCGTTATAAAACTTGATATCGAAATTGTATTTATCTGCAAACTCTAAAAGTCCTTTTTCATCAGCTTTTGCTTCAAAGGAAGCTATGTTTTCTATTTGCTCTTTTTTTAAGTTGTGTTTTTCTAAAAACCAAAAGAAAGAAGCTTCTATATCTTGAAATGTTGTATCTCTATTACATCCAATACCTAAATATATTTTTGGTTTTAAAGTTAAGTTATCATCACTAAATGCAGTTATATTTACACAAAGTTCAGAACTTTGTTCATCTACTCTTTTTAGATTTGTTTTATTTGGAATTGTTTCAAAAATACTTTTATAGGTTTTAACTTCTACTTCTTTTTTATTTAGAAGTGAGTTTGAGATTTTTGCTAAGCATTTTAGGTTTTCTATTTCAAGATTGTTTTTCTTTGCAAACATATCAAAGGCAAATGTTTTTGTTTGGTCTGTTGCCGTTGATACAAAGTTTAAACAGTTTGGAACTCTAGAAGCTAATAAATCACTTAACTCATTTGCTCCACCAATATGACCACTTAGAAGTGGAATAACTTTTGTTAAATCCATACTCATAACTATAATAGCAGGATCAGTTGCTTTACTTTCAAGTAGGGGTGCAATTTTTCGTACAACTATTCCCATAGCTAAGATACAAATGATAGCATCATATTTTTTCCAACCCTCTTGTAAAACAGTATCTATCTTTTCATATGTAAGTAGGTTTTCTAAATTGTGTTCTAAATCTTTTTTACCATAAATATCAACTTCAAAATCTTTTAGGTAATCTAAAAGTTTGCAAGCACTATTTAGGCTTGGTTGGTTTATTGAAACTAGGGCTATTTTTAATCTACTCATTTTTACCCTTTTGTTTCTCTAACTCTTTTACAAGTGGTTTTACATAAAGGTGAGATTCTTCAGTTTCCTCTTGCTTTAAAAAGTCTCCAAATAATATCAAAGCAACACCTTTTATATGTGACACTTGATTTTCTATATCGGAAATTGTTCCTTTATAAATCTCTTCTTCTTTCCAAGTGGCTTTTTCAACTACCCAACAAGGAGTATCTGGTGTATATCCTAGTTCTAAAGCTTTTTTCTTTAACTTCTTAAGAAGTAAGATTGATAGATAAAAAACTAATGATGAGTTTTTACAAGCTAGTATATTTTCTAGTTTTTCAGGATTTGGAGTTTTCCCCTCAATTCTACTTAAAATCATAGTTTGCGAAACCCCTGGAATAGTGTACTCAATTCCAAGACTAGCTGCTGCTCCAAATGCTGCTGTAATTCCTGGTATCACTTCATATTTTATATTTTGCTTTTGTAAAAACTCTATTTGTTTTGCAATTGTTGAGTAAATAGATGGGTCTCCTGTATGAACTCTTGCAACTATTTTTTCTTTATATTTTTGTAAAAATGCAAATATCTCTGGGTATTTCATCCCTTGAGAGTCTTCTATTATAGCTTCCTTTTTGCACCAAGATAAAACCTCTTTGGGTACTAGTGAACCTGTATATAAAACTACATCAGCTTTTTGTAGTATTTTTTGTGCTTTTACAGTTACTAAATCTGGATCCCCTGGACCTGCACCTATAAAATATACCATCAGTTTTCCTCTTCTTGTTTTTTTATTTTTATTTGAAATAGTTGTCTTTCAGGCTCTACTAAATCTAGTTTGCCTTTATATGTTGTAAGTGAGATTGAGTGAATTTCATACTCTATATTTGCTTCATTTAAAACACTTAACATTAAGTTTAAATGTTTTAAAGTAATTGCATTTATAAGCATAATTCCATTTGTATCTAACTTTTCATATAGTTTTGGAAGTTGTTTTATAACTTCAACTCCACCACCACCTACAAATATTTTTTGTGGGGTTTCTTCTAAGTTTTCAAAATGTTCTTGGGCTTCACCTTCTAATAGTTTTGTTTCAACTACAAAATGTTTCTTCAGGTTTTGTTTTATAAACTCCACTCTTTTTTCATTCTTTTCAAAAAGTGTAGTTTTTACTTTATATCTTTTAAAAGCTTCTATTGCACAAGAGCCACTTCCTGCTCCAATATCCCAAAGTAAGTTGTTTGGTTCTAAATCAAGGTTTTGAAGACTTAATTGTCTTTTATACTTTTTAGTAATCATTCCTCGTTCAGTCTCAAACTCTACATCTTCACTTATTATGTTTTTATTTTCAAACTCTTTTTTTATAAGTAATACATAGGGTTGTTCTATATCTATTGAACTCTCATCAAACTCCAATAAGTCAATCTCTTTTATAAACTCATCTTTGAAGCCTAGTTTATAACCTATAGTAGTTTGTATAGAGTCTTTTTCAAAAAATTTAAGTGCCTCTTTTAATCTTTTGATTGTATATTTATCACAAAGTACAAAAGTATATTTGTTTTGTAAGAAGTTTTGCAAATCAATATCAACTCTTCCATGTAAAGATACAGTATCAACATCTGTTTCACTTATAAATAGTTTTTCTAACATATAAGTTTTAGAAGAGGTGTTATTTATAATCTTTACTTTATCATTTGGAAGGTTTCTAGCTATTATAGTTCCAGCACTAAAAAACAGAGGAGAACCAGTTACTACATATAAAATCTCCTCTTTTTCGTAGTTGTCTATGATATATTGTTTTGCATCTTTGTATTTCAGTTTTAAAATATTTTTATCTTCTTCTTTGAAGTTTTGGTCGCATATAATTTTGTCAAATTTTGAAATATCAAAATTAAGATTTGAAAAATCATAAGCACCCATTCCATTTCCAGCAATAGTTACCATCCTAAAACCTCCTTTTGTTCTAATATTATGGCTTTTACTCTTGAAGTGTTAAACCATTGTTTTATTTGTTCATTTGCTTTTTGTGTAATCATTTCATAAAAAGCATCAAGTAATCCCACTTTTTCAAGTTCTTGGGATATTCCTTTTACTGTTAAAGTTGCTTCAATATCAACTTCATAGTTTAGTTTCTCTTTTATATCTAGTTGAAGTTGAGTGAAGTCTATCACTCCAAATCTATTGTGGGTGTTTTTAAACCCTTGATAAACTTTTGTCATCTTTCCTATTCCACATAAAAAGATTACCTCTTTAGCATTTAGTTTAGTTGCAAGTTCTATTGAGTCATATATAAAATTTCCTATTTCTACTATCGCTTCTTCATCTGCTTTAGAAGAAGCTACTTTAAATGCAGAATTCCCAAGTGTAAAATATATAGTTTCGTAGCCATTTTGTATGGCAAACTCTATTTCTGTGTTTACTGAATCTATATATGCTGAACTTGATACTGGTTTTACAATACCTGTTGTTCCAAGTATAGAAATACCCTCTAAAACTCCAACTTTTGAGTTTGCTGTTTGTTTAGCTATCTCTTGACCGTTAGTGACACCAACACAACATTTTAAGTGTAGGTTTTCTTTCTCTTTTGTTTTTATTTCAAAATACTCTTTTATAGCATTTAAGGGTGCTGGATTTATAGCAGGATAGGGTGGTGGTATTTTTAAACCTTTTTTTGTAACCACTCCAACTCCAACTCCAGCAAAAATCTCTATGCTGTTTGAGCCACACTCAAAATAATGTGGTTTTTGAAATATTGGATTTAGTTGAAATCCTTTTGAAGAAAAGTCTAAAGTTACAATTATCTCACACCCTTTTGTTACATCTAAGTCATCATTGTCTATTTTATTTGTTTTTGTCTGACATGGCTTATTTATAGCTAGAAGCGTATCAAGAGCTGACCTAAAAGATGCAACAGTATGTGTTCCTGTTGTATATCCTTTTCTTAAAACTTTTTTTTCCATTATTTATAAAAACTAGGCTCACTCATTGGTACATGTTCAAACTCTTCTAAAGAGTCAATACTTACATTGTCTTTTAAAGCTATAAATAGTCTTTTCCATTTCTCTTTGTCATATCTATGTACATTTTTAAGCCAAAGTCCATTGTTTTGAGAGTTTCCATTTGCTTTTGTATTTTCATAGATATTAGCAACACTTCTAAATCTACAAGCTCCAAAACATCCAGTTCTAACTACTTTTATTCTATCTTCACCTTTTGAAAGACTTACTTCTTTTATAGCTTCTCTTAATGTTGCAGCTATATCTTTGTCTTTGTGTGCCTTTCCACATCTTTCATCTGTACATACAAAAAGTTGTGTTTTTAAGTGCATTATTGGTTTATTTGCATCAAAGTTTTTTGGTTTGCATGTAAAACCCTCTGCAACTTCACTTCCCATAGTGTTGTAAAGTACTTCTTTTTTATTTTCCATTGTATTTCTCATCTTTATCATAATCTTTGATTAGTTTATAAATAGCATGTAAAGTAGCAACAGTCATTGTAGAACTTCCAAATCTTCCTTTCATAATAATCCCTGCCACATCAAAGGTGTCACAAAACTTTCTTCCATAAGCTTTTGATTCAACTACATTTACAAACCCAACAGGGAAAAGTAAAAGTGCTACATTGTTTAAATCAACTTTTTGTTCAAGTAAGGTATTTATTGCTGCATAGATAAAAGTAGGTGCATTTCCACAAGCTAAAACAAGAGGTTCATCTTTGTGCCTTTTTATTGCTTCAACTACAGCTGCATAGCTTCTTGTAGTTTTATTTTTTTCTGCCATTTCATAAGTAAAAGGCTCATTTATATAACAAATAACTTCGTTGTCGTATTGTTTTAGATAAAAATCACTAAGTCCAACTTTTATCATATTTACATCAACTATGATTTTAGCTTTGTTTATAAGTAGTTTTTGAACCTTTTTTATTGCATTATCTGAAAAGTAGATGTTGTTTAATACTTCATCAAAACAAGTGGTTGTATGTATTAGTCTGCTTATTACCTCTTTTTGTTCTTCATCAAACTCATTTATCTTTTCATACTCTTTTAACTCATCATTTATCATCTCAAAGGATCTGTTTGAGATATCTGCTCCGATGTTTATTGGTGGTTGTTCAATTTTAAATTCCAAAGTAATCCTTTAATATTTTTATATTGTTTCTAAACATTGTATGTAGATAAGTTCCATAAACATTGTTTTTCCTCCAAGCCCCTAATTCTCCTTTAGAAGACTCTTTTTTGCTTAATATATCAATCGCATCTTTTGTATCAAGTGGTTTTGTATAATGAAAAGCATGACCTTTTAAGCCATTTTGACTATAGTAGTAGCCAAGCCTTATTCTTTTTGGTGTTAGAGTAAATTCAACATCAATTATTCCACTCATAGGTTTATCATCAACACATTTGCTTAAATATAAAAGTCCTGCGCACTCTGCATATATATATTTGTTTTTGTTTGCGTGGTTTATTAAAGAGTTTTTAAAATTGTTTGAATCTTTTATATTGTTGTAGTGCTCTTTAGTTTCCACATATCCGCCAGGTATAAAAACCAAATGTGTATCGTTAGAAATCATTTCATCTTTTGTAGGGTTTACAAGTTCAACTTTAGAAAACAGTTCTTTTAGAAAGTTTAGATTGTCTTCATAAAGAAAAGAGAAGTTGTCATCATATACAACAGATACTTTTTTATCTATCTTTTTAACTTTATCAAAAGGATAATCTTTGATATTCTCTTTTTCGTATGTAGCAATCTGTTCTAGTTTTTCTAAATCAATATTTTCTAAAACATCTTTTGTAAGGTTTTTTAATTTTTCATGGGAATTTTTAGCTAAATCAAGTCCAAGGTGAGTACTAGCCAAACTATCAAGCTCTTTTTTTATCCAGCCTAAAACCTCTATATCATCAAAATCACTTAAAATCTGTTTTTTAATCAGTTCAAAATGCATCTTTGAAGATACTTTGTTTAATACAATAGCTTTTATAGTATTGTCATCTTTATAGGTTTTAAGACCTTTTAAAACAGCACTTATAGTTATATAAGAACCACTTGCATCAAGAAGTAAGATTGAAGATATATTTAAAAGCTTTCCAATATCATATGCAGAGCAACCTTTATCCATACCATCATAAAATCCCATAACACCTTCTAAGATAGAAATATCTTTATTAGAGTATTTGTCAAATATCCATTTAACTTGATTTTTATTCATGATAAATGAATCCAAGTTTATAGATTTTGTATTGCAAAGTGAATAATGAAACTGTGGGTCAATGTAATCTGGACCTATTTTAAAGGGTCTTACATTATTTTTAAAATAATGCAAAAGTGCTGTAGTTAATAGGGTTTTACCTTGATTTGAAGCTATAGAAGATACTAATACTGCTTTCACTTTTACCTCTTTATTATTTTTTTATGGCTAAACTTTCGCCATGAAAAATCTTAGAGGTTATAATAAACAGTACTTTAAATTGTCAACAATTGCGATGTTCTCGACAATAAATAAGTTATGCACTAGTGAAACTAATAGCAATTTATACCATAAGAATGCTTACGAAAACGAGATACAATCTCTAGATCCCCCATTAAATTCTCAATTTTTACAATTTTTAACAAAATAATCACAATTTAACACACAATTTTTTTAATTTTAAATTTATTATATAATAAAGGACTACTCATGCATATAGAAGCAGGTGTTGTGCAAGGCGCAAAAATGATTTTAAGTTATGGAACTGCCGCAGTTTCATTCTCTGTTGCTGCAAAAATGGCTTATGAAAATATCAAAGATACAGGTGTTTTACCTTTTATAGTAAAAACAATTATTAGTACTATATTAGTATTTATGTTTTTTGAAGTTTTACCCCACCATCCAATAGGTGTTTCTGAGGTTCATTTAATCTTAGGTTCAACACTATTTTTAATATTTGGTACTGGTGCAGCAGCTTTTGGTTTAGCCTTTGGATTACTTATTCAAGGTTTGTTTTTCGCACAGTTTGATTTACCACAATATGGTATAAATGTAACTACTCTTTTAATGCCTTTATTTGCTATGAGTTATGTTGCTTCTAAAATTATTCCAAAAGATACACCATACAAAGATATTAAATATATGACTGCATTAAAACTATCTTTAATGTATCAAGGTGGAATTGTAACTTGGGTTGCTTTTTGGGCATTATATGGTCAAGGTTTTGCTGTAGAAAATCTAAGTGCAGTATTTAGTTTTGGAGCAGCTTATATGAGTGTTGTAATTTTAGAACCAATTATTGATATAGCTGTACTTGCAGGTGCAAAAACACTAAATAGTTTAAAATCCAGTTCATTTGTTGAAGCAAGACTTTATAACAGTGCAAAATAATGAAAAGATTTAGACACTATAACAGAAAAAGAGCTATTGTATTAGCTTGTTTTGGTTCTGTAATAGAGCAACAAAAGTATCTAGATTTAGAAGAAAAAGTTAAAGAGGAGTATCCAGATTGTGAGGTTTTTACCTCTTTTTCTTCAAGAATGGTTATAAAACTTTTAAAGAAAAAGAAAAAAGAGATTTATAAAAACCTTCCTCAAACTTTAGCAGATGTAGATATGTTAGGGTTTAAACATGTTGTTGTAGTATCTGTAAATATCTACCCAACAGATGAACATGAATTTTTAAAAAAAATAGTTGATGGATTTAAACACTTTTCTATGGCAAACTTAGGTATTACAAACCCAGTACTTACAACTACAAAAGATACAACTGTATATTTAAAAGAGTTAAATGAACAAGTTAGCAAGGTGGATACTGCAAATTTATATATTATACATGGAACTCCAAAGTTAAATACAGTTGGTATTGATTCTATAAACTATACTAGTTCACTTTTAGAAATCTTAGATGAGAGAAATTTTTCTTGCTCTTTGGAGGGTGCATTTCCTTATTTTTCTATAAATGAAGCTCTTAAAAGAAAAATAAAAGAAAAAGGGTATAAAAAAGTTCAGGTCGTACCTTTACTATTAGTTAGTGGGAACCATTATATAAAAGATATGTTTGAGATAAAAGAGGATTTAGAAGATTGTTTTGAGTCTTCAATTGTAGAATCTATTACCCAAAGTGAAAATTTTAACCTTTTAGAGTTTCCAAAAACAAAAGAAATTATTATAAAAAACATCAAAGAATCATTTAAAATCCTAGGTATTAGTCATAAGACTATGACTTATTAGAGGTCTAGTTTGAAAAAATTATATATGGTTTCATTAGGACCTGGAGATTATGAACTAATTACCCTAAAAGCATTAAAAGCTTTAAAAGATTCTGATGCTATTTGTATTCCAACAAAAAGTGCTGATAATAGTTTTAAAAGATCAATGACTTACAAAATAGTAAAAGAACTAATGGATGAATGTGAATTTAAAAAGCCAATTATTCCTATATATACACCTATGAAATTTAAACAAGATGATTGGCAAAAACAAGTTGATATAATCTTTAATTCTTTTAACACATATAAAAATCTATCATTTGTTACCTTAGGAGATAGTGCCGTTTATAGTACAGTTTATTATCTACTAGATATAATTAAAACTCAGAAAACAGATATTTATGAAAACTGTGAAGTTATACCTGGAGTTACTTCTTTTTCACATGCTTCTGCAAAAATAAAAAAACCTTTATGTATAGGGGATAGTAGTTTTTTAATAAGACCTTTGCATAAAAGTAAAGTCCCATTCACAACTGTTTATATGAGACCAAAGATAGGAATGGATACAAAAAGTATAAAAGAAAAAAATTCAATATATACTTTTGAGAATTTAAATTTTCAAGAGGAACAAATCTTGAATTATAAAAAACAAAATGTGGATAAATATATGACACTTTTTATCGATTTTTATGAAATAAAATAAAGGAACAAATACTTGGGTGTATTTACAAAACTTACTCTTAAAGAGATAAATGAATTAATAAAAGATACAAATATAATTTTTAATTCTTTTCAAGAAACACAAAATGGGGTTACAGACTCTACATATATAGGAACTTCAGAAGATAGTACTAGATATATTTTCAAAATCTTAGAAAACTCAACAGTTGAAGATATAAAAAATGAGATATATATTTTAAATACGATAAAAGAGTTAAAAGTTCCAAAGGTGCTTTCTAAAAGAATTACGATGTATCAATATAAACCAACTATTCTTTTTTCATTTATTGAGGGAAAAATCCCAAAACAGATAAATATCAATAAAATTGAAGAGTTAGCAAAGTTTATGGCTAAACTTCATAATATAAAAGGTATAGAACCTAAAAATGAAAACATCTACACTCTAAATTTTATGAAAAAAATGCTTGAAAAAGTAGATGATGAAACCCTAAAACAACTTTTACAATCAAAGTTTGAACTGATAAAAAATATAAACTTACCAAATAACTGTCTAATTCATGGGGATTTATTTCCAGATAATGCTAAGTTTTTAGATGATAGTTTAAGTGGGGTATATGATTTTGCTCAATCTTGTTATGGTAATAACTACTTTGATTTTGCAGTTTTTATAGTAAGTTGGTGTTTTGAAGAATATGATTTTAAAACCTCATTTTTACAAAAAGCTATAGAAAATTATGAAAGGAACCTTGATATAAAAACCATAAAACCTTATTTGCTTTATGCTTGTTTATACTATACCTTACAAAGGGCAAATAGAAAAAATCCTAAAAAAGACTACAATGAGTTTTTAAAAAAGTTTGATATTTTAAAAGAGCTTTTATGACAAAAGAGTTTACAAAAGCTGATATAGAAGTTTTAAGAAATATCATGCTTCAAAGACGTGATGTAAGAGGAAATAGATTTTTGAAAAAAGCTATTGATGATGAGATTTTAACCGAGATACTAAATGCAGCAAACTGCGCTCCCTCAGTTGGATTTTCTCAACCATGGAAGTTTATCTTAATAAAAGATAAAACAAAAAGAGATAAAATCTATCAAGAGTTTTTAAAAGAGAATAAAAAAGCAAAAAAGATATTTGAAAACAATGAAAAATACTCAAAATTAAAACTTGAGGGGATAAAAGAGTCTTATATAAATCTTGCAGTATTATACGAAAAACCAAAAAAATCTATTTTGGGACAAACAAGCCAAAAAAAAGTTGGTGAATACAGTGTAGTTTGTGCTATACAAAACCTATGGCTTATGGCAAGGGCTTACAATATTGGAGTAGGGTGGATAAGTATCTTAAAACCAAAAAAAGTTAAAAAAATACTAAATATAGACAAAAACTATAAACTCGTAGCATATCTAGCCATAGGTTATGTAAATGAGTTTTTAGATGAACCAGAGCTTTTAAAACTAAACTGGGAAAAAAGAAAAACATTGGATGAAATACAAACAATTTAGGATAGATAATGATAAAAACAATATTAGGTAAAAATGACTTTATAGAAAACCTAAGAGGAAAAACTGCAACATATATTTTAGCTATGAGCAACACTGATACTGCAAATATAGAAGGTATTACACAAGCTGGAATCCCTGGACAAATATATCTAACACCAACTTTAGATAGTGAGTTTTTATGTACAGGGGAAGTTAGAAGTTTAGAAGATATTGCAAAAACACCAAAAGGTGTACCAACACCTGCACTTATAACAAGAGCAGTTCATCTTTTACATCCATTTAAAAATATTGAACTTTTAGATTTAGGTATACAAATAAAACCAAAACTAGAGTATTTTAAAGTTCATGAACTAGATATAAAACCATCAAAGTCTATTGATAAAGGTGCAAATATAGAAGCCCTTGAAATTTTTCAAAAAGGTCTTGCTTTTGCTCAAAATTATGAGTTAAAAGATGATTATTTAATCTTAGGAGAATCAGTTCCTAGTGGTACAACTACTGCAACTGCAACAGCCTTAGCTTTGGGATATGATTGTAAAGATATGTTTAGTAGTTCTTTTAAAGAGGTTCCAAATAATATTAGAACTCAAACTATAAATAAAGCCTTAGAAAACATAGATAAAAACGATGATATCTTTTCAATTTTATCAAAAGTTGCTGATAATATGTTGATTTTTTGTGCAGGGATTATCTTAGGTTTTAACAATAGCCAAAAACTAATCTTAGCAGGGGGTACACAAATGGCTTGTGTACTTTTGATAGTAAACTCTATACTTAAAACTATGCAAGGTACACTTGAAACTTCAAATCTAGCTCTATGTACTACAAAATGGGTTTATGAAGATAAATATAGTGATATAAAAACTTTAGTAAAGATGTCTGAACTAAACATAAATACATATTATGCTGATTTTGATTTTGCTTTATCAAGCCATCCTGCACTAAAACTTTATGATAGTGGAGAAGCAAAAGAGGGGGTTGGAGCAGGGGCTGCTTTAGCTTATGGATTTTTAAATGGACAAGATAAAAAAACCATAACAGAAAAAATAGAAAGCTTTTTGGGATAAATATGAAAGTCTTATATTTTGGTGGACAAAAAAGTGGTAAGTCAAACCTCGCTGAGGTAAAAGCCTTAAGCCTAACATCAAACAAGCCTTTTTATATAGCAACCTATGATAACTCTTATGATGATAAAGAGATGCATAAAAGAGTGGATAAACACAAAAAGATTAGGGAAGATAACTTCGAAACTATAGAAGAGTCAAAAGATTTAACTAAAGTGATAAAAGAGAATGAAACCTATTTGATTGATTGTATCTCTATGTGGATATTTAATAATATAGAAAAAAAGGAAGAGGAACTTTTAAAACAATTAGAACAATTAGAACAACTTGATTGTAATATAGTTTTTGTACTTAATGAAGTAACCTCAGGAGTAATCCCTTTTGACAAGGATAGTAGAAGATTTG
Organism: Halarcobacter sp.; assembly: GCA_050296315.1. Taxonomy (GTDB): domain Bacteria; phylum Campylobacterota; class Campylobacteria; order Campylobacterales; family Arcobacteraceae; genus Halarcobacter. The sequence goes on along the minus strand of JBNKRE010000005.1, from coordinate 144,102 downwards.
TAGATTTAACTGGAATAATAGGGCAAAAGTTAGCCAAAATCTGTAATGAGGTGTATGAAGTTAAATTTGGACTTGAAAGTAGATTAAAATAGATGAGCAATATCTCAATATTTGGTACAAGCTCAGATGCTGGAAAATCAACCCTTACTTTTGTAATAGCTAAGATTATCCAAGATATGGGCTTAAGTGTGGCTCCTTTTAAAGCGCAAAATGTTTCAAACAATGCCTTTGTGTGTGATGATAAAAGTGAGATTGCAGTTGCACAGTATTTTCAAGCTGGGATTTTAGGAGTAAAAACCTCATATCACTTAAATCCAGTATTATTAAAATCGGGTCGTGGTAGTGCAGCCTCTCTTATAGTTGAAGGTAAGGTTGTAACAAATAAAGATGTTAGGGAATATTATAGGGATTTAGATCTACTTAAACCTGCTGTAAAAAGATGTTTTGATTATCTTGATTCAAAATATGATGTTGTTGTTTGTGAAGGAGCTGGAAGTCCTGTTGAGCTTAATCTTATGGATAAAGACCTTTCAAATATCTTTATAGCAGATGAATACAATACAAAAATCATACTTATTGCAGATATAGAAAAAGGTGGAGTTTTTGCTTCTATTTATGGAGTATATAATCTACTACCTAAAAAACTAAGAGAAAATGTAATAGGTGTAATTGTAAACAAGTTTCGTGGGGATTTAACACTTTTTGATGAGGGTGTTAGGATTATCCAAGAGGAGTTTAAAATTCCAGTTTTAGGTGTGCTTCCATATACACCCTTTAATTTTGGCTTTGAAGATTCACAAAGCTTAAAAAACTATATTCAAAACAAAGAAAAAGCAATCATAAATGTGGGAGTAATCTCATATCCATATATGAGTAATTTCAACGATTTTGAACCACTTGTATCAGATGATAATATAAACCTAGAGTTTATAGAGTCAAATATCCCTTTAGACAAATATGATATGGTTATTTTACCAGGGTCTAAACTTGTAATCAAAGATTTACTATGGCTTAAAAAAACAGGACTTTTTAAAAATATTAAAGAGTTCAAAAAAGAGATTTTTGGTATTTGTGGTGGTTATGAGATGCTTTTTAAATCACTTGATGATAAGTATGCCCTAGAAAATGAAACTCCTACAGCAGAAGAGGGGTTTGCTTTTATAGATGATATGATAGTTTTTGAAAAAAAGAAAATTTTAGAGAAAAAAGAGTATGAAATCTTTGATTGTAAAGTAAATGGTTTTGAGATACATCACGGTAACTCTTCAAAATACCCTTTATACTTTGAAAACAAAAATATCAAAGGAACTTTTGCTCATGCAATTTTTGATAATGATAGTTTACGAAATAAACTTTTTAAAGCTATAGATAAAAACTATCAAGGTTTTGATTTTGAAGAGTATAAACAAAAAACTATAAATAGTTTTATCTCACAATTAAAAAAGAGAATTGATATAGAAACTATAAAAAAGAGTATTTATGAATAATATAATTCTTGGGCTAAAATTTGTATTTAGTTACTTTTCTATCCTTCCTGTAAGTTTTAAAAAAGATGATGATGTATCAAGAAAAGAGGTTTTAAACTATACAGTTTTTTTCTTGCCACTTGTTGGCTTAGTTTTAGGAAGTTTTACAATACTTCTTTACTCACTACTTGATTCAATCCCAATATTGGCTGCTATTATTGCTACTTGTGTTTATTTTATCCTTTATGGTTTTATACATACAGAGGCAATACTTGATGTGGCAGATGCAATATATGCAAGACATAGTGGCAAAGATGCCTATAAGATCATAAAAGAGCCAACAGTTGGTGCAATAGGAGTTTTATACTCAATTATCTTTGTAGTTTTAAAAATAGCTGGATTTTCTTATCTTTTATATCATGACTATTTATTAGAACTTGTAGCTATATTGATAATAAGTAGATTAAGTGTTCAGTTTACAATCTATTTTTCTAAGTTTAAATCTCCATTTGTAACAATGATGGCAGATAGTTTTAAGCCAAAGAATTTTTTAATTTCTATTATATTTTTTGGGTTTTTAGTTTTTTTATTTACTAATTTTAGTTTTCTTATTTTTATCCCTTTAGCATTTTTATTTGCTTTGTTTATTACAACTTTTTTGAAAAAAGCTTTAGGTTTTTTAAATGGAGATGTTTTAGGCTTTTTATTAGAGAGTATTGAGATTTTATTAGCATTTGGAGTTTGTTTTTTATGGCTTTGATTACACTTTTAAGGCATGCGCCTTTACCAATAGAATACCAAAAAAAGTATATAGGTCATAGTGATATAAATATTGATGTCACTTTAATTGATAAATCAAAACTAAATATGATCAACAAAGAAGATTATGATTTGATTTATTCTTCAGACCTAAAAAGATGTACACAAACACTTGATTTATTCAATTTAAACTACACTATAAATAAAGATTTAAGAGAAGTGAAATTTAAAGATGAGATAGAAAAAAAATCTTTTGAACAAATTGAACAATTAAACTCTTACAATGAAAAATATCTAGATAATATTTATACATGGTATGATTATATCTGTGAAGAGAGTTTTAATCAATTTAAACATAGAATAGATTCATTTTTAAATACATTACCAAAAGATAAAAATATACTAATTTGTTCCCATAAAGGTACTATCAGAATGATATACTCAATATTAAAAAAACAAGAATTTTCAGCTATAAATTTAAAAGTTAATTATCTAGAAGAGATTCATATAACAATTTAGAGATATAAAATTATTAATAAACTACATAATAATAACTAAAGATTATAATTCAAACATAATTAAATTTTATAATAATATAAAGTTTTTTTAATTATAATTGCAAAAATTAAAGTGGTTTTATCAAAGATTTAATATTTTTAGGCAAATGAGCAAAAACAATATTACTATTTTTTATAAATTTATTATTTTCATATATGGCAATATCTAAAGTCATATTTGATTTTTTAAATTTCAAAAGTTTTATTGTTTGATTATTCTCACTATAAGTTATATTTTGTGAACTTAAATCAATTGTAGCTTTTTTTGCCATATAAATCCTTTGTTTTACCATATAATTTCAATTATAAAAAAATTATCTTGAAGGACAACTTATCATGGAAGAAATGGAACAAATAACATCTATACCATCAAACAGATTGCAATTTTTCCCTATTATGATGTTTGCTATAGTTATGGGATTTACAGGTTTATCTATAGTTTTTTACAAACTTGAAGAGGTTTTGTATTTTCCCTCTATTATTGTTGATATATTTGGATATATCTCACTCGCTTTATTTTTTATTATTCTGTTTTTTTACGTAAAAAAAATTATCACATATAAAGAAGAGGTTAAAAAAGAGTTTTCCCATCCAATTAGAGTTAATTTTTTTGCAGCAATTTCAATTTCACTACTTCTTTTATCAATATTTTTTAGGCACTCAATAGTTAATTTATCTATGATTTTATTTTTTATTGGTGCTTGTCTACACTTTTTCTTTACTTTTTATACAATAAAATTTTGGATTAATAATAACTTAGAGATTCAACACTCAAATCCAGCATGGTTTATCCCAATTGTTGGTAATATTATAGTTCCAATTGCTGGTAAAGGGTTTGTATCTGATAATATTTTATACTTTTATTATTCTATTGGAATATTTTTCTGGATTGTTTTATTCGCTATTATTTTAAATAGAATAATCTTTCATAAACAATTTGCACCAAAATTTATGCCAACACTTTTTATACTTATTGCACCACCAGCTATAGGTTTTGTAGCGTATATAAAACTTACTTCATCTTTAGATTTTTTTGCACATATTTTATATAGTTTGGCTTTATTTTTTACAATTTTAGTATTTGTAATGTATAAAAACTATATAAATATCAAGTTTTTTATATCTTGGTGGGCATTTACTTTCCCTATGGCAGCTGTAAGTATTGCTACAATTTTGATGTATCAATTAACACATGATGATTTCTATGCAATTCTTTCATATTTATTTATGGCTATTACACTGATAGTTGTATTTTTAGTTGCAAGACAAACAATAATACATATGTTTAAAAAAGAGATTTGTATAATGGAGTAATTGTATTGGATTATTTTTTCTTAAACCTTTTTAAGTAAAATAAAATTTACTAAATAAAAAATATCTAATAAATTATTTACAAACTTTTTATTTAGCATCACTTTAAAAGGAGAATATAATATGGAATACAGATATATAGGAAAAAGTGGTTTAAGAGTATCATCAATTTGTTTAGGAACAATGACTTTTGGTTCTTCTACAACAAAAGAGGAAGCTTTTCAAATTTTAGACAAAGCTTATGAAAGAGGTATTAACTTTTATGATACGGCAGAGATATATCCAGTACCTCCAAAAGCTGAAACATTAGGAATTACAGAGCAGATAGTAGGAGAGTGGTTAAAAACAAAACCAAGAGATTCCATAATTTTAGCTACAAAAGTAGCTGGTGCTGCTTCTGGATGGTTTGTACCACCTGTTAGACATGGTCTTACTGCAATTGATTCATTTCATATAAAAAGAGCCATTGAAGGTAGTTTAAAAAAACTTCAAACTGATTATATAGATCTTTATCAAATGCATTGGCCTGATACTATAGTACCAGTTGAAGAGAGTTTAAAAGCTTTTGATGAATTAGTACGTGAAGGGAAAGTTAGATATATAGGAACTTCAAACGATAGTGCTTATGGTTTAACAAAAGCAAATGAGATTTCAAAACATAAAAATTTAGCAAGATTTGAATCTATCCAAAACAATTTTTCATTGCTAAATCCAAGATTTCATGATGAGTTAGCAAATGTATGTAGAAGAGAAAATATCTCATTGCTTCCTTATTCTCCAATAGCTGGTGGAGTTTTATCTGGTAAATATAATGGAGGGTTCTTCCCTGATGAAGCAAGATTTAGTTCATATATGAAAAACAAAAGTAAAAGAGTACAAGCTATGGCAAATAGATTTGTAAATGACAAAACTCTTGAAGCTACAGTTAGATATATGGAGATATCAAAAGAGTATGGTATTTCACCTGTTACATTAGCTGTAAGTTATTCAAAACATTTTGATTTTGTAGCCTCTACAATTATAGGTGCTAGAAAATTATCACAACTAGATGAATCTTTTGCTGCTTTTGATTTTAAAATTGATGATGAACTACTTTCTTTTATAGAACAAATCCAAAAAGAGATTTTATACCCAATGGGATAAGAAGAAATTCTTCTTATCCAAATATACTCAAAAATATTATTTTTTCTATCTAAGAAAAAAATACCTATAATTTTTTATTATATAATATATAATAATTACAAATAATAAATCAAAATATATTTTAATTTTAATCTGTTATAATATTTTAAAAAACTTGGAGAGATGCATGAAAAATCTGGGGATAGCTAAAAAATTTACATTAATTACAGTGATTGTTACTATAGTGATGTTAATTATTGGCTATATAGTTTTAAATATACAAAAAAATAATTTGAAAGCTGAATTATTTAATGATTTAAAGACGGAATTAAATCAGTTTAGTAGAGTAAAAATTCAAAGTAAATTAGATGTTGGTATATCAAATGCTATATCTATAGCAAATGATCATATGATAAAAGAATCTTTAGCTACAAACAATAGAGAACTAGCAATAAAAGCTCTTTCAAACCTTTCTGCAAATATGAAAAAATCAACACCTTTTAAAAATATCAAGGTTCATATTCATACAAAAGATTCACACTCTTTTTTAAGGTCTTGGAAACCAGAAAAATTTGGTGATGATTTAAGTTCTTTTAGGGCAAGTGTTGTAAAAGTAAATGAAACAAAAGAAGCTGTAAATACTTTTGAAGTAGGTAAAGCTGGACTTAGTATCCGTTCTGTTGTACCTATTTTTGATAATAGTGGTACTCATCTTGGTTCTTTAGAATTTATGCAAGGGATAAATTCTGTTGCCAAATCTTTTGATAAAATGAAAGATGGTTTTATACTACTTATGGATAGTAAAATATTAGTACAACAATTTGATAAAAAACTTATGTTAAAAAACTATGTAATATCTCAAAAATTTATAAATAAAAAATTTTTAGAAGATGCAAAAACAATCGATTTTGAAAAACTTTTAAATGAAAAATATCTTATTTCAAATCACTATTTTTATACATTTAATACTATAAAAGATTTTAATGGAAAAGATCTAGGTATAGCTTTAACAGGAAGACCAATATCAGCTGTAGAAGATGCTTTAGAACACAGTACTTATATTATTTGGATTGCATTGATTATTTTAGTTGTTGCTTTAATTTTAAGTACAATCATTACTTTGATTAATCTAAAAAACACTATTTTATATCCAATTTTTAACCTAAAAAAATCTATAGATAATATTAAAAATAATAATTCTATAGAAACCACTAGAATAGAAATTTACTCAAAAGATGAAATTGGTGATGTAGTTGAAAGTTTTAACCAATATTTAGATTCAATAGATGAAGGAATTAAACAAGATAAATTAGTTATTAGTGAAACAAGAAATGTAATTGAAAGAGTTAATAATGGTTTATTAAATGATAGAATTAAAAGTATAGCTAGCTCACAACAAGTTAATCTTTTAGTTAAAGAGATTAACAATATGTTGGATAGACTTCAATCAAACCTTAATCAATTAAGTGAAGTTTTAGTCTCAATGTCAAATGCAAAATATGATAAAGAGGTACCTAAAATTGAAAATTTGGGTGGTATGATAGCATCATTATTCTCAGGAGTTAATGTTACTAGATCTTCAATAAACGAAGTTATTTGTTTAATTGATAGTTCAAATAAAGAACTAACTCATAGTGCAGCAGAATTATCAGAAGCATCTAAAAACTTAAATAATTCTTCAACTACACAAGCTGCTTCACTAGAAGAGACTGCTGCTGCAATTGAAGAGATATCTGCAACAATTATCCAAAGTAGTGAAACAGCTGCTAAAATGTCTCAATATGCACAAAATGTTACAAAATCAAATGAACTAGGAAAAGAATTAGCAAATAAAACTTCACAATCTATGGATAAACTAAGTGAAGAAGTATCTGCAATATCAGAAGCAATTACAGTAATTGATCAGATTGCTTTTCAAACTAATATTCTTTCACTTAATGCAGCAGTTGAAGCAGCAACTGCTGGTGAGGCTGGAAAAGGTTTTGCAGTAGTTGCACAAGAAGTTAGAAATTTAGCAAGTAGAAGTGCGGAAGCAGCAAATCAAATTAAAGCATTAGTTGAAAGTGCAACATCAAAAGCTAAAGATGGAAAAACTGTTTCAAATCAAATGATAGAAGGGTATAATGATTTAAATAAAAATATTGATACAACTATTGAATTGATTCAAGATGTTGCAAGAGCTGCGAGGGAACAAGAAAGTGCTATGACTCAAATAGCAGATACGGTAAATAATCTAGACCAAGCTACTCAGCAAAATGCAATGTTAGCAGCAACTATCAGTGAAATGGCTTCTAATACTTCTAATTTAACTGTTAGACTTCAAAATATAATTGACCAAACTACATTTGATAAAAGTGCACAAAAAAGAGTATGTGATACAAGTATGATTATTGATATAAATAGATTAAAATCCGATCATATAAACTTTAAAAACACAAACTTTATCCAATGTAAAGAAGGATTTTCAACAACAGTCAAAACTCACCATGAATGTAATCTTGGTAAATGGATAGATGCAAATGAAAATAAAGATTTTGCAAAGACAAAACAATGGCAAGAGTTAAAAGAAGCTCACAAAAATGTACATGACTTAGTTCAAAACACTATTAATCTTTACTCTGTAAATACAAAAAATGAAGAAGTATTTAAAACAACAAAAGATGTAGAAAAAAATATGGAAATTGTATTTAATAAATTAGATGAAATAAGGGAAATAAACTGCAAAAACTAAAAAAATAAGTTCAATCATTTAGATTGAACTTATACACTTTATTGAAGAACAACTTCTCTTTCTCTTATTTTATCTATTCTAAAATGAATTCTAAAAAATTGATTGCTATTACAGGTATTTACAGCTGTATCCCAGTCCATATCTGTAAATATATTTCCATCAGTATCAGTTAAAAGACAGTTGTTTATTCCAGGATTTAAACATCCATCACCACAATAAACACCTTGCATGGTTATTTCAAATACTCTTTCAATAATTAAATTATCGGCAGTACTCCCACACTTTGCTTCAACTATACTCATAGGAGTATCTGTAAAACTAGATATAGCAAAAGCTTGAGCTATTTGTTTAACATCATTTTCTATTTCATCAGCATTTACTGTAGCCACATTTAAATCTTCATCCAAATCATAATAACTATCTTTGCCTTGCATTACATCTCCTACAAGATTTTTTAAATGTGCAAAAGAAGATTGACCACCACTTGGATCATATGCACCAAAAAAACCTACATTATCTGTTGGGTCATATAAATCATAGGCTTTTAAAAGATAATCGAACTCATCACCTTCATTGAAAGTTCTTGTACATCCATTGATTACAATAGGCACAAAAACATTTGTTTCACCATTATCTAATATACCTGTAGAGCTAACATTTAAAATAAAATCATTTAAATCCAAAAGTGTATACCAAAAATTTTTCTGTCTATAATTTGATACGGTTGCAGTTACTGTTTTAGGAGATGATATTTCATCCCAAGTATATGTAATTATAGGTTTTACTTCACTTCCCAATTTAGTTTCATCTAAAATCCTATTGGAAATCTGTTCTGCAGATTCTTTATTTTTAAAAGGTTCAACAAACATATAATAGTTTCCCATAGCTATTACTGCTGTATTTGTAACCTTTTTTAAATCATAAACTTTTTCTCTAGCTGCTTTTTCATCACTTACTGTTGCAACAAAAACAATAAAAACAACTAAAAGAAAACCACCTAATAATATTTGGTCAATCATTGCTTTTTTCATATAATTACTCCATTATTTTTTATATTAACATACCGATAATTAGAGTTTTATTAGGTTATTTATCTAGTATTTAAAAGCAATAATGTTATTTTTTATTTAAAATATCATAAGCAATAATTGAATAAAAAAAAATTTAAAATAGTAATATATTATTAGTCTTGCTCTAAAAAACTTTTAATTTAAATTCATCTCTTTTTGTACAATACTATTGATTATAGAAGTATTTATTGAATTTTCACAAAACATTGCAATAATTCATATATTTTTAATTTTATTCCAATAAAATACTTAACACAATTTTATATTTTTTATAATATTTTGTCATATTCAATATAATTTTAAATATCAATACTTTATAAAGGTTAAATATGAAGGAACAATTATTATTAAAAGAAGCATATAAATTAAGATATGAATATTATAATTTTTATGAAAACAAAGAAAAAAAATGGCATGAAAAATATAAACATCATGATTTATACAATACAGTTTTAAAAAGTTTTAATTATAAATTTAATGAAATTGGAACAATTATGCCTGAACTAATAAAATATCATATAAAAAATTTCTAATTTTTTTTAGAAAATATAATTTTAAAATATTTATTTTAAAACTATATTTTAGCTTAAATCATAACTATAAATTATTTTATTATTTTTTAATAATTTTTACTCCTGAAATAATATTTTTACAACTCTATTATTTTATAAAATTTTAGATACTATTACTACCTTTTAAAAAAAAATTGATTTTTTGGAGAGAATATATTTATGGCTAAATATGTAATTGCTTGTATAGATAATGATATTGAAATACTTGACTCTTTATATACTAAAATTTCTAGAATTGTAGATTCTGATTATATTGTAGAAAGTTACATAAATGCCGAGCAAGCCTTAATAGGATGTTATAACTATATAATTTCAGGAAATGAAATTCTTATCACTATTTTAGGGAAAGATACTTCTGATATGGATAGTGAAAGTTTTATTATTGAACTACATAAAAACTCTCCTAGTACAAGAAATATATTATTTGAAGACACCATAAACCTTAAGTCTTTATCTAAAATTATAAATGAAGCATCAATATATCAGATTATTCCTAGAAGATTTGATAGAGTGGATTTTGAATTAATTATTTTAGAAGCAATAAAACAAAATGCACAAGATAGAAGACTTAGAGAATATCAAAAAGTTTTAGAAAGTGCAGTTGAAAAAAGAACAAAAGAATTAAATGATATAAATGTAAAACTAGAAATTTTAGCTACAACTGATTCATTAACAGGAGTAAATAATAGAAGAAGTTTCTACGAATCATCAGCTCCAATGATACAATATTCAAGAAGAGAAAATAAAAAATTAGCTGTGTTGATGATTGATATTGATAAATTTAAAATGATAAATGATATTCATGGACATGCAACAGGTGATGATGTAATAAAAACTATGGCACAAAAAGCTAGAGAAACTCTAAGAAAATCAGATATTTTTGGACGTCTTGGGGGAGAAGAGTTTGCAGCAATTTTACCAAATACTTCAGAAAGAGGTGCATTAAAAGCTGCTGAAAACATAAGAAGTGAAATTGAAAACCTAGAAATCGAAAATATAAATGAAGAAAAAGTAAAATTTACAGTAAGTATTGGAGTAACAATGCTACACTCAAACGATCAAAACTTAGAAGCAGTACTACATAGAGCAGATTTAGCTCTTTATGAAGCAAAAAGACAAGGAAGAAATAAAGTTATCTTATCAAAAGAGGATAAAATAGAAGAGTAATAATATTTTCTATTAAAATTTACTCTCCAAAATTAGCAAAAGCATTTTCAATACTTGGAATATTTTTATAACTAGTTTTTGATAATCTTACATTTTTTATTTTTAAATCACATATTTCAATTTTAAAACTTGAACCAATAAAAGGTTCTACAACACAAACAATTTTATCTTCAACCTGTCTTGTTGTATAAATAGTACCTTGTAAAGAAGAAAAAAAATATTTTGGATAACTTAATGGCATTATTTCAACAACATCTATAAGCTCTTGATTTTCAAGAGTTTCTACTATATCCATTGCCTCTTCATAACTTTCAAATTGGATACACCAATCATCAAAATATTTATTAAAATGTTCTAAATCTTCATCTAGAAATCCACCAGCTAAAGACTGCAAAGCAAAAATTGACACAAAACCCCTTCAAATATATATTTTCTAAAAACTTATTTTAACATATTTTAATTTTAAACCTTTAAAATCCTATCCTATTAACTTAATGATTAAATAGCTAAATAATATTGAACTTGGAATTATAATAAAAAACACTATTAAGTTTTTTATTAAAACTGAATCTATTTCTTTTTTTAAATTCATATTAAAAATTACAATTATCATTTTGAAAACTGTAATAAAAAGTAATACACTTAACAATATTTTTATTAAAAATTTCCACCTTGATTCATTACTTATAAATGAATTGTAGACATCATTAATATCTCCTTTAAAAAAAGTTAAAAATAAATCTTTATTATAAATTGATTTAAAAATATCATTTTCAAATTTTATTTTATTATCATATGTAATGAATATAGTTGTTTTTTGATTAGCTTTATATACATCATATCTAATTCGTATATCTCCTATTTTAGGATTATTTAAATCAGATTTTCCATAGTATATATAGTTATATCCATTTTCTTTACTTATTTGAGAGTTTGTAAATTTTACATTTACAAAACTATCAGCAACAAAGTTTTTTTGAAGGATTTTAAAATTTCCTAAATATATAGAGTCTGGATAAAAATAAAATACACCTAACTTTTTTCTTGGCCAAGGATTATTATAATAATTCGTTAATAATGAAGGTTTTTCAATATAGTGAACTTCCCAACTTTTTTCATATGTAGTATTATATTTACTTATATGTCTTCTTACCCAAGAATACATCTCAACCTTTTTTCTCATTACTACTATATTAGTAAGATTGAGTGCATTTTCTTCATCTGTTGTTTCTCCATATACTTTTATTTTATCTGTAATATGAATTAAATCATTTTTTGTGTATGAAGCTTTTTCATTGTAAACTTTTGATTTGAGTATTTCATTATGTAGTTTATTTTCTGATAAAAGATTATTTCCTACTATAGCTAAAATAAGTAATACAAAAAGATATAAATATATTCCAGAGTGTTTAATAAATATTTTAAAAGTGTCAATCATAATTTTTACCTAACATTATCTATAATTAAAAAGATTATATCAATATTATTATAAATTACTAAAATCAAGTACAAAATCAAACTAAAATGTAAATCCTGATATAATCCAACATTCGAAATAAAGGGACTTTATAGTATGAAGATAAGAGTATATTACGAAGATACAGATTGTGGTGGGGTTGTTTATCACTCTATTTATTTAAACTATTGTGAAAGGGCACGTTCTGAACTATTTTTTCAAAAGGCTTTAAGTCCACATAAACAAAATGAGTTTTTTGTTGTAAAAAAAATTGAAGCTGATTATATTAAGCCTGCTGTATTTGGAGATGAGTTAGAAGTTACTACAAAATTAATAAAAAGAAAAAACACTTCACTTTTAATGTCTCAAGAGATTTTTAGAGGTGATGAACTTCTATTTAAAGCCAATATTTTAGTGGCATTTTTAAAAGATATGAAACCTTCAAGAATTCCAGAAGAATTAAATAATTTATTTGAGTAAACTAAAATGAGATTTAAATTTTTAATTATTATAGTTTTATTATCACTATTTAGTTTTGCAGATGATAAAATATATCTTTTACCAAAAGAGACTAAAATTGCTTTTTCTCAAATAGAGAAGTTAATAGATTCATCAAAGTATCAGATTGATATTGCTATGTATAATTTTTCTAAAAAAGATTTAGCAAAACAGCTTATAAAAAGGCATAAAAAAGGTGTAAAAGTTAGAGTTTTTTTTGATAGTGAAAAAATCAAAAATAAAAGTAGTGAGTATAAACTACTTAAAAAAAATGGGATAGAATGTTTTGTAATATCAAAAGCAAAACTTCATACAAAACTAGCTATCTTTGATAAAGAAACTGCTATTTTTGGTAGTTTAAACTGGACTAAAGAGTCTTTTAGCGAGAATTACGAAATCTTATATATCACTACAAAAGATGATATTGTAGATAAATTAAACCATTTTATTGATAAATTAAAGGACGAATAAATTGTTAGAGATTTTTGTATTAGGTTATTGTTTATATTTTGCAGTTAGTTTATATACTTCATTTATGCAAATCGGATTTGTAAAAAATGCTAGAGGTTTACAAGCAATTATTTTGGATAGTTCAAAATATATTGAAGCAGCAAATTATTCAGTAGAAAAAGAGAGATTAGCTATAGTTAGTAACTTTTATAACTTTATTATTTTCTTTTTTTGGATTGGTTTTGGATTATCATTTTTGGATTCTCTTATTCAAATAGAATCAGCTTGGTTAAAAGCTATAATTTATGTTGATGCATTTATTGTTATAAATTGGATTTTAGGACTTCCTTTTGAACTTTATTCAACTTTTAAACTAGACAAAAAATATGGTTTTTCAAATATGACACCCAATTTATATATAAAAGATACGATTAAAAGTGGTATATTATTTTTACTTTTTGGTTCTGCTGTTATTGGAATAGTTTCTTTAATTGTAACTACATTTAATAACTGGTGGATTTGGGGATTTGTCTTTATCTTTGCTGTTATTATATTGATAAATATGCTTTATCCAGTTATTAGAGATAAAATGTTTGATAAATTTGAACCTTTAAAAGATAAAGAGTTGGAAGAAAAAATAAACAATCTACTTTCACAAGTTGGATTTAAAAGTTCAGGAGTATTTTCAGTTGATGCAAGTAAAAGGGACAATAGACTAAATGCTTATTTTGGTGGATTAGGAAGTACAAAAAGGGTAGTTTTATTTGATACCCTAATCGAAAAACTTACTCACAATGAACTTCTTGCAGTACTAGGACATGAATTGGGTCACTTTAAAAATGGAGATATCTTAAAAAACATAGGTATCATGGGTGTTGTTATGTTTGTATTTTTTGCAATATTTGGAAACCTTAGTGATGAGATATTTTTAGGTTTACATCTAAACAATGAACCATATGCAATCATCACACTGTTTTTGATATTTTCACCTATTTTATCATTTTTCCTAATGCCACTTATCTCTTTAATCTCAAGACACAATGAATATGCAGCAGATGAGTTTGGCTCAAACATGCAATCAAAACAAGATTTGGTAAATGCTTTATTAAAACTTGCAAATGAGAATAAATCATTTCCATTATCACATCCTGTTTATATTTTCTTTTATTACTCTCATCCACCTTTAGTTGAAAGATTTAAAGAGCTTGGATATGATGTACATTCAAATAATGATGAAGCGATGAAAGATAGTATATTTAGTAGTGAAGTAGATGCCTAATTCTGAGTTAATAGCAATTATTGCTTTTATTATTGGCGTAATAATAGGGGGATTAATCCTATGGCTTATTTTACGACAAAAAATAGCACTATTAGAAGAGAAATTTTCTCTTAGTGCAAACTCTTACCAATCTATAATAGAAAAATACAAAGAACTAATCTCTAAAACCCAACAAGAGTTGGAAAATCAAGAGAATTACTACAAAGAGAAAATTAATATTTTAGAATCAAAATTTGAAGATAGCTTATCTTATGAAAAGAATAGGGCACTTTCAAAACAAGAGCAACTAGAAAATGAATTTTCAATAAAAGAGGAAAACTTAAAAGAAAAAATTGAACTCCTTGAAAATTCAAAAGAGAGATTAAAAGGGGAGTTTGAAAACCTTGCAAATAAACTATTTGAAGAAAATGCTAAAAAATCTACAAATAATCTAACACAACTTTTAACACCTTTTAAAGATCAACTTTCAAGTTTTGGGAAAAGGGTAGATGATATTTATAATGAAGAGACAAAACAAAGAGTTTCTTTATTAACTGAGATTAAAAATCTAAAATCCCTAAACCAACAAATTTCTCAAGATGCTATAAACCTGACAAAAGCTTTAAAAGGGGAAAATAAAACCCAAGGGGATTGGGGAGAATTAATTCTTTCAAAAATACTTGAACAAACAGGTCTAAGAGAGGGGATAGAGTACTCAACACAAGGTTCTTATACTGATGATCAAGGGAAAAGACTAAGACCTGATGTTATAGTACATCTTCCACAAGATAAAGATATAGTTATAGATTCAAAAGTATCTCTAACCGCATATATCAGATATAATGAAAGTGAAGGGGTTTTAGAAAAAGAGCAAGCCCAAAAAGAGTTAATAAAATCAATCTACACACATATCAAGCAACTTAGCCAAAAAAGTTATGAAAATATAGATGAAGTAAAAACTTTAGATTTCGTAATTATGTTTATCCCTATAGAGGGTGCTTTTATGCTTGCAGCATCAAAAGATAATCATCTATTTAAAACAGCTTTTGAAAGCAATATTATGCTGGTATCTCCCTCAACACTTTTTGCAACACTTAGAACCATAGAAAATATTTGGAGATATGAACACCAAAATGAAAATGCCTTACTTATCTCTAAAAAAGCAGCAGATTTATATGATAAGTTTGCAGGCTTCGTAACTGATATAGAAGCAATAGGTACAAATATTGCAAGAAGTCAAAAGGCATATGATGATGCTTTAAATAAACTATCCACTGGTAAAGGAAATTTACTTAGACGAAGCGAAGAGTTTCTTGAACTAGGAATTAAAGCAAAAAAAAGAATAGATAATAAAAAATACTTAGAAGAGTAAATTATGGAATATTTAAATGAATTTATAAAAAACTTTTTTCTACTAACAGATGCCATGTCAATATATATTATTGTTGGTTTATTTTTTGCAGGAATATTAAAACAACTAATCCCAGATGATTTTATATCAAAAAATCTTGGGAAAGACTCTACAAGTTCAGTTATAAAAGCAACTATATTTGGGATACCCCTTCCTGTTTGTTCTTGTTCTGTTATACCAATAGCACAAGGTCTAAAAAAAGAGGGGGCAAGTAAAGGTGCGGTACAAAGTTTTTTAATCTCTACACCAATTACTGGTGTTGATTCAATTCTTGCAACCTTTTCATTTTTTGGCTTGATTTTTACGATTTTTAGAATAGTTAGTTCTGTCATTATTGCTATTATTGTGGGACTTATTCAAAACCTTGTAGAGAATAAAAACAATGAAGATATAGTACAAGAAAATAGTTGCTGTAGTTCTACATCTAGTTGTTGCTCTTCAAATGAAAAAAAAGAAGAGGTAAAACCACAGTTTTTTACTACAAAACCTATTGAAGAGAAAGAGACTAGTTGTTGTAGTTCAACTGCTTCAAGTTCTTGTTGCTCTTCAAATGAAAAAAAATCTTTTTCTATCAAAGCTGTATTCACATACGCTTATGTAACACTTTTTTCAGATATGGTCAAAGCTTTAGCTATAGGACTAATCTTAGGTGCATTATTTACAAGCTTTGTTCCTAAAGAGTACTCATCACTTCTTTTTGAAAATCAATATTTAACATATTTTGTGATATTAATTTTTGCAATTCCTTTATATACTTGTGCAACAGCTTCATTGCCAATAGCAGCAGCATTTATGTTACAAGGTATGAGTGCAGGAGCAGCATTTATTTTCTTGACAGCAGGGCCTGCAACAAGTGCGGTTACTATGAGTGTTGTTTATAAAATGTTAGGTAAAACTTCATTGATTATTTATGTATTAACTATTTCTATTTTATCACTTGTTTTTGGTTTTGGTTTTGATTTATTTTTTGATAACTTAGATATATTATCTTTAAATATTCATCAAGAAGAGAGTTCATTTATACATAGATTGTTTTCATATATTTTATTAGTACTAATTTTTTACTATCTTATTAAACCTTATCTAAAAAAAGAATCTAAAAGTTGTTGTTCAAGTACAAACTCATGTTGTGGAGATTAAATTATCTTTTTAATAAAAAAGATAATTTAATATTATTTAAAATATAAATTGCAATAATAGTACAAATAGTTCCTAAAACTGTGTTATAAGAGATTTTTTCACCTAAAAATATTGCACTTAATCCCAAAGCCGAGCAGGGTACTAAGAAAATAAAAGAACTAACCTCTTTAGCTCCTAGCTTTTCTATACCAATAAAATACACAGAAGTTGCCACAACGGTACTTAAAATAGTAATTACAAATATGTTTAACCAAAAAGTAAAATCAAAAGATAAAATCTTATTAAAAACTGTATTATCAATAAAGAAAATATATACTACAACTGTAGAGATAAGATAAACATAAAATGTAAACATCATAGGATTTATTTTCACTGATTTTGAACTTACAATTGTTAAAGCTGGCCAAAGTAAGGAAGCTATAATAAAATAAAAATTATGTTTTGTAAAAATCAATTCTAAATCAAATTGCCAGATATTTAACATAGTCAATACTCCAAAAGCTCCAAGAATCAAAGCAAAAGAGTGTTTTAAAGAGATTGTTTTTTTATGCCATAAAGCCAAAATCACAAAAGTATTTATAGGAATCAATGTTGTAACAAGTGCACCACCCAGTCCAGCTGTACCAAACTTTACTCCTAAAAAGAAATATATAGAGTATAAAACTAAAATAATTGCAGCAATTAAAATCAAAAAAAGTGTTCTATAATCTATCTTGAAACTTATTTTCATATATTTCAAGATAGGAATCATTGCTATTAAGGAGATTCCCATTCTTAAAAAAACAATCTCATATTCATTTATATATAAAGTCAAAAATTTTACATTAACCCAAGATGCACCCCAAAAAACCATAGAGATAACCATCAAAAAATAAAAAAAATTTTTATTCATATATTTACTTTTTAAAAAAAAGAGATAGGTAAATACCAATACCTATAAGAAGTGCACCAATGGCATGATAATATTCTAATCTCTCTTTTAAAAAAACAAAAGCCAAAACTGCTCCAAATATAGGCATTAGATGGGTAAATTGACCAGTTTTATGTGCACCAATACTATCTATTCCCATATGCCAAAAATAAAAAGATAAAAGTGAAGCAAAAAAAGATACATATAAAAAAAATGGCCATGATTGTTTAAATATTTCAATTTCATGTTCTAAGGAATAGCCTTGAAATAAATACCAAGGAACTAATAATAAAAATCCTAAATAAACTATTATAATAAATAGTTCAAGATGTTTTATACCTTGTGGTTTAAATTTAATTACAACTGAATATAAAGCCCAAACTAAAGAACTAAGTAATATCCAAAAATCTCCATGTGTAAATTCAACTTCTAAAAGATTTAGAAAATCCCCTTTTAAAACTAAATACACAACTCCAATAGTTGATAAAACTATTCCAAATGTTTGTACTTTTGATATTTTAGTTTTTAAAATAAAAAAAGATAATATCAATATTAAAATAGGAACAATAGAGTTTATAAGTAAAGCATTTGTTGCTTTAGTGGTTTGTAAAGCTATATAAACAATCGTATTAAATAAAGTAATCCCTAACAATGAAATAAAAATAAAAAACAACAACTTTTGTTTTACAAAAAAAATTAATCTTTTTATATCAACAAAGAAAAAACTAGGCAATAAAAAAATACAAACAAATAACCATCTAAAAAAAGCTAATTCTAGTGGTTGTACACTACTACTTATAAATCTACCTATAATGAAATTACCTGACCAAAAAAGTACACAAAGACTTAAAAGTAAATATATTTTATTATGTCTAATCATAATTGTTCTAAAAGTAATACATCAACTGTATCACCTTTTTTAAATTCAGATAAAGGATTCATAATTAATAAAGCAGTGTTACCTAATAAATTAGTAAGGATTGCACTTGAACCTTGTTTTTTACCTTTAAAATCAACTTCATATATTCCATTACTATAATTAATATTACAAGCAACAAATGAACTTTTATCAGTTTTATTTTTTAAATCTTCATTTATAATTGCTTTTACGATTGGTAAGTTTCTATTACTATTATTATATTTATATATTAAAGGCAATAAATAAATTATTGCGCAAACAGTCGATGAATATGCAAACCCAGGAAGAGCTAAAATAATCTTTTCATCTTTTTTAGCCACTAATACATGCATACCAGGTTTTATAAGTACTCCATGGAAAAGAACTTGTGCTTTTAATCTTTCTTTAACTACGTCTTGTACAAAGTCATAATCACCCACAGAAACTCCACCAGTAGTTACTACTATATCTGCCTTTTCTAGCCCGAACTCTAAAAGTTTTGTAATAGAATCCATATCATCTTTTACAACACCCATTTGAACTACATTAGCACCTGCTTTTTTAACTAAAGTTTCTATTGTAATATGATTTGAACTTCTAATTTGTGATTCATTTGTTTGTTCTTCTCCCAAATCCAAAATCTCACTTCCTGTACTAGCAATAGCAACTGTTGCATCTAAATATACATCAATATATGAAATATTAAGTGAAGCTAAAACACCAATTTGACTAAAACCAATAGTTGTACCTTTTTTAATTAAGATTTCACCCTCTTTATAGTTTTCACCAATACTTCTTACGGCAAACCCTTTTGGTACACTTTTTATAATCTTAATTTTATCATCGATCACTTCTACATTTTCAATAGGTATTAATGTATCTGCACCAGTTGGCATCAATGAACCAGTAAATGTTTTAATAGTAGTTGTATTTTCTACACTCGATTCAACTATAGAACCAGCAGGATTTTTATCAATTATTTCAATAAAATCCAATTTTTGATCTTCAAATTTGATTGCATATCCATCCATTGCCGATGTTGGATACTTTGGCGAATTTTCCACTGCAATTATGTCTTCAGCTATGGTTTTACCGATGCAATCTGAAATAAAATTATTTTTCTTAGTTTTTGCTTTAAATTCAAAATTATTTATTAAGTTTAATGATTCAGAATAAGTTATAAAATTTCTCATTTTTTCTCCATATAAATTGTCCAAAATGTTAACATATTGTACAAAAAAGTAAAGTTAAAAGTAACAATAGAGTAGCTTTTTATGGTATAAGTAGCAATAAAATAGCAAAAAATGTAAACTTATATCATTTTATATATATTATTGGTGAAATTTATAAAAAATTATTGACTTAAATCAAAAATATGGCAATAATTATCGCAATGTTATATAAGATTTTCTTATATAATTGGGCGTTATATTAACTATAAGTAAAAATTAAAATTCTATAAATTTCTTATACTTATAATTGTTATAAGGAATGATTATTTTATTTTGGTTAGTATTATTATTAAGGAGGAAGAATGACGAAATCAAGTAACAGTTCTGAGAAAGAGCTTGAATTAACTTCAGAAATGAAGTTGAGTAGAAGGAACTTTTTCAAGAAAACTGCTATCTATTCGGCTGGAGCAATAGCAACTGCAAATGTATTGTCTCCAGTAAAACTTAAGGCTGATGATCCAGTAATCATCGAAGATGCCCCATGGGGACAAAAATTAGGAGATCCTGTTGATAAAAATCTTTATGGTTTACCATCTCCATATGAACACAATAATATAAGAAGAACACATTCATTATTCTCATCAGGAGATTATTATGCATCTGTTGCTATGTGTCCAATACATGAATCAGAAGGTATTATAACTCCAAATGGATTATTTTTTGTTAGAGATCATGGTGGTACTGCACACATTGACCCTAAAGAGTGGAGACTTATGATTCATGGTGATCAAGTTGAAAGAGAGATTGTATTAACTCTTGAAGATTTGAAAAGATATCCAAGTGAATCAAGAATCTATTTTATTGAGTGTCCTGCAAATGGTGCTCCTGAATGGAGAGGACCACAGTTTAACTCTTTACAGTTTATGAAAGGACTTATGAGTGCTGCGGAATGGACTGGAGTTATGTTAAAAACAATTCTTGAAGATGTTGGTCTAAAAAAAGATGCTGTTTGGATGCTTGCTGAAGGTAGTGATAATGCATCAAACCCTAGATCAATTCCTGTTGAAAAAGCTTTAGATGATGTAATGGTTGTATGGGGACAAAATGGTGAAGCATTAAGACCTGAACAAGGTTACCCAGTGAGACTTATCGTTCCAGGATGGGAAGGAAACTTAAACACAAAATGGTTAAGAAGACTTGAAATCTCAGATAAACCTTGGCATTCAAAAGAGGAAACTTCTAAATATACTATGGTTCAACCTGGTGGAAAAGCAATCAGATTTTTCTGGGTAAATGAAGTAAATTCAGTAATAACTAGTCCTTGTCCTGAAAAACCATGGACTTACTTAAAAAAAGGTGATATGGTAGAAATTGAAGGTATTGCTTGGTCTGGTCATGGTACTATCACTGGTGTTGATATATCTTTTGATGGAGGAGATAATTGGACAGAGGCAAAATTAAAAGGTTTAGTTTTACCTAAATCATGGACAAGATTTTCGTATGTTATCAAATGGGATGGTAAGCCTTTACTTCTAGCAAGTCGTGCAAGGGATGATTTTGGTAATATCCAACCAACAATTGATGAAGAAACGTCTGCTGTTGGAGTTGAATCTGTTTACCACAGAAATGCAATTGTAACTTGGGAAATTACAAAGAAAGGAGAGTGTAATAATGTTCAAATTAGAAAACACAATAAAGCTTAAGAAAACTCTTCTTACTCTTGGTTTATCAACTCTTCTTGCTACATCTTTATATGCAACTAATGAGATGTCTGTTGATGGTGCAGTTAAATATCCAACAAAAGATGGTAAATACGGACCATACCACGTAAATACTCAAGATGTAAAATATAATAATGGTAGAGCTGTAACGCCTTTAGAAAAAAAAGTATGGGACATTGATGTTAGACCCGATGGGGAAGGTCTTCCAAAATATGATATGAAACATGGTAAACCTGTACTTGACGAAGATGGTAATCCTAAAATAGCAGAGGGTTCAGTTGAATGGGGTGAAGAACTTTATGATGCTCAATGTGCTATGTGTCATGGTGAATTTGGTGCAGGTGGAAAAGGTTATCCAACATTAGTTGGTGGAAAAACATCTGATTTAGTAATCCAAAGATTAAATCCTGCAGATAAACACCCAAATCCTTCTGTAGCTTTAAAAACAGTAGGTTCTTATTGGCCATATGCAAGTACGCTATTTTGGTATATTCAAGACTCTATGCCATTTACAGCTCCTAAAACATTAACAAATAGCGAAGTATATGCATTAAGTGCATTTTTACTATATTCAAATGGAATAAAGCTTGATGGAAAAGAGATGGATTATGAAACGGTACTAAATAAAGAAACTTTTAGTAGAATAAAAATGCCAAATGAAAATGGGTTTTATCCAGAAGTTAATACAAAAGATCCTCACCAAGGACCTAAAAATATGCAAAAACTTTTATCTGATCCAACTATATATGGGAAAGGTACAAGATGTATGAAAGATTGTATTAAACCAAAAGTAGATGATTTACTAATGAAAATAAAAGTTGATTTGGCTCCAAATGTAAATCAACCTATATCTACAGAAAGAACTTGGAAAGAACCTAAAAAACAAGATTGTAATAACAATGTAGATCCAGTTGTTGCTGAAAACTATAATACTTATTGTTCGGCATGTCACTCAAACAAAGCTATTGGAGCACCAGTAATTGGTGATAAAGCAGCTTGGGCTACAGTTTTAGAAAAAGGTATAGAAGAAGTTTATGAAAATGGTATTAATGGTATTAATGCTATGCCTCCTAAAGGAACAAGTAATTTACCTGATGAAGAGTTCAAGAAAATAATTGACTATATCATTAATTCTAGTAAATAAAGGAGAAACGCTATGAAATTAATCAAAAACTTACTAATTGCATCTGCAATTAGTAGCTTAACTGTTACTAGCTCTTTAGCTGGTGATATGGATTTAGTTAAACAAGGTGAAAAAATTTTTAATACAAAAAATCTTGGAAATTGTTTAGCATGCCATGATGTAAATGGTAAAACAATTGATGGTCCTGGAAGTATGGGACCAAAATTAGCGGCATTAAAATATTGGCCTGATGAGGCATTATATGCTAAGATCTACGATCCATACACTACTAATCCAATCTCTCAAATGCCTGCATTTGGGAAAAATGGTTGGTTGAGTGATGCTCAAATCAAAGCAGTTGTTGCTTATTTAAAAACAGTTGAATAATATAAAATAAAGGATTATACATGATAAATAGAAGAAATTTTTTAGGTTTAGGTTTAGGTGCATTAGCAGCATCAATGGCACCAACTACATTAAGTGCAATCAACTTTAGAGAAACAAAACCAAAAGCTTGGACTGCAACAAAAGTTGATGTAGCAATGAAAGAATTATTTGGAACTTCTACTACAACAGAAGGTAAAGTTAAATTAAAAGCTCCTGATATTGCTGAGAATGGTGCAGTTATCCCTGTAACAGTTTCATCTAAATTAAAAGCTTCAAAAGTTGCAATATTCCAAGATGCAAATCCTGAAGCAACAGTTGCTGTATTTACTGTACCTGAAGGTGGAATTATTGATTATTCTATAAGAATTAAAATGGCAAAAACTGGTAAAGTTACAGCTGTAGTTGAAGCTGATGGTAAATTATATTCAACAACAAAAGATGTAAAAGTAACTATCGGTGGATGTGGTGGTTGATTTAGTCAACATCATAAATAATTTAAAAATTAATAAAATATAGAATATAAATAAAGGAAATTATAATGGCTAAAAAAACAAGAATTAAAGCAAAAGAAAAAAAAGGTATTGTTACTGTTAAAGCACTTGCAAACCATGAGATGTTAAGTTATCAAGAAGCTAAAAGAGCTAAAAAAGAAGTTAACTTTATCACATATATAGTAGCAAAAGTTGGTGAAAAAGTTGTTTTTGAAATGTCTTCAAGTCAATTCTTATCTAAAAACCCTTATATTAAATTTGAGTTCCCAGGAAAAGCTGGAGATCAATTAGAGTTTACTTGGGTTGATTTAAAAGGTACTACTCAAACAGATACGGCAAAAATAAAATAATTAATTACTCTTTTAAGAGTAATTAATAAAACTTAAGGAGATATGTATGATTTTAAAACTAGCAAAAACAACAGTTTTGGTTACACTTGCAGCTTGTACACTTAATGCATTAGATTTTAATGCGCAAGCTGAAAAAGATAGAATAGCTTTAGTTAAATATTTTGAAGCTAAATTTGAAGACCCATTAAAAAATAAAAATACTTTTTTCCCTTACTCAACTGATGATGAATTAAAAAACAATATCATGAGTGGATTAAAATTTCAAGATTTTTCAAAAGGTAACTATGCATTTTCTAAAAATGGTAGAGTATCTTATGATGCAATCAAAGAGTTTCCTCCAACAGAAGAGTGGGTAGAAGTAGGGGAAACTTTATATGAAAAACCTTTTACAAATGGTAAATCATTTAAAGATTGTTTTGCAAATCCAGCAGAGACAGGTTCTATGTATCCATACTTTGATGAAAAAAGAAAAGAAGTTATGACATTAACAGTTGCAATAAATGAGTGTTTAGAAGCAAATGGTGAAAAAAAATGGGGAACTTCAAAAGGTAAAATGGCTTATCTTGAAGCTTATTTTGTAAATGAAGCACAAAATGATGAAAAAGTTATTGATGTAAAAATCAATAGTGCTGATGCAGCTGCTGCATACGAAAGAGGTAAAGAGTATTACTATACTCAAAGAGGTTACTTAAAACTTAACTGTGCAGAGTGTCACGTACAAGGTGCAGCTCAAAGAGTTAGAAACGAATCTCTTTCACAATTACTTGGTCAAACTTCACATTTCCCTGTATATAGATTAAAATGGGGTGCAAAAAATCCTGCTGATGGGTTAGGGACTTTAGAAAGAAGAATGGCTGGATGTGTAAAAGACCAAGGTCAAGTACCACCTAAAGCAGAAGATAAAGAGATGAGAGAACTTCTATATTTTATGTCATATATGAATAATGGTATGAAAATAGATGGTCCAGATTTTAGAAAATAGTTGAGAAGGGGATAGATATGAAAAAATTAACTACTTTAATTGTAACTACTGGATTAGTAGGTGTATTAACAGGATGTACTGCTTCTTCTCAACCAAGTATTGAGACTGCTACAAAACTTGATGTTGAAAAAGTTTGTAATGTGCAAGCAAATGGAATTAAAAAAGTTATTGAAACTGCAACAACTTATAATAACATTGCTAAAGCAAATAAATTAGAGTTTAGAAGACTAGGTGTTAATAATTCTAATTTAATAGATGCAGTAAATGAAGCAATTAAAACTGGTGCTAAAGAGGTTAATCCAAAAGACTTCAAAGGTAAACCTTCTAAAACTAAACTTCCTACAGATTTTGCAGCAGAACGTGCTTGTAAATTTGCAATTGCTGCATTAACACAATCTGTTGAAGCGAAATCAACTTGGAGATTATCAGTTCCAGGTGATGGATATAAATACTAAAAAAGTCAAGATTCTATCTTGACTTGAAACTATAGAAATGACAAATGAAATTAAGGAGAAGAAATTATGATTCTAAAAAAACTATTAGTTGTAACTGCAATTGCTGGGCTATGTTCTACTAATTTATTAGCAGAAGATGCAAGTAAATTTGTTCCTATCTCTAAAGGTGTTAAATCTATTGATATGAATTTAAATGATGAAAAATTTACATTAATGAGAAATCAAACTCCTGGAAATAAAATATCTCCACTTTATGATACGACAAATAGAGGTATTCCTCAACCTATGATTTTAGCTCCTGGTGTAGAAACATTAGGAGAATTAGAGTTTATTGAATATATGAAAAAAGCTCAAACAGACAAATCTATTGCAATTATTGATAGTAGAAAACCAGGTTGGTTTGCAAAACTAAGAATTCCAGGAGCTATTAATGTTCCTTATACAAACTTCAATGAAAAAGACACTGCAATTGAGATGATGGAAGATGAGATGGGTGTTGTTCAAAAAGAGAATGGTACTTTAGATTTTTCAAAAGCAAAAACTTTAGCATTGTATTGTAATGGTTACTGGTGTGGACAAACTCCAGGTATGGTTAAAAATGCAAAATTTTCATTATTAAAAATGGGATATCCAGCAGAAAAAATCAAATACTATAGAGGTGGTATGCAAGCATGGACTTCTTTAGGATTTACAGTAGTTGGAACTGGTAAGTAATTTAGAATTATCTAAATTCATATGAAGGGATTAAATAGATGAGTAAATTAAGTAGAAGAGAATTTGTTTATATGATGGCAGTACTAGGTGCAGCACCAGTATTTGCTAATTCTCATACAAGAATGACAAATACTAATAAATTGGAAGATTATTATAAATTAAAGCCATTTGGTAATGCAAGATTATTACATATGACAGATTCTCATGCGCAACTTTTACCAGTTTACTTTAGAGAACCAAGTGTAAATCTTGGGTTCTACGGTAACTTTGGTAAACCACCTCATATTGTAGGTGAGAAACTATTAGACTACTATGGTATAAAAGGTAACAAAAGATTAGAATATGCTTATTCTTGTGTTAATTTTGAAAAACATGCAAAAGCTATGGGTAGAACAGGTGGTTTTGCTCAAATTAAAACTGTTGTAGATTTTTTAAGAACTAGTTTTGGAAAAGATAAAACTCTTTTATTAGATGGTGGAGATACTTGGCAAGGTAGTGCAACTGCTCTTTACACGAGAGGTAAAGATATGGTTGGAGCTATGAATAAACTAGGTGTTGATGTTGCAGTAGGGCACTGGGAATTTACATACAAAGCTGAAGAAGTATTAGAAAATGTAAAACTTTTAGATGCAGAGTTTATTGCTCAAAATGTAAAAGTAAAAGAGCAATCTTTATTTGAAGGTACAGCAGAAGCATTTGACGAAGATACAGGTCATGCATTTAAACCATATACTATTAAAAAAATGGGTGATGCAAGAGTTGCAATCATAGGACAAGCATTCCCTTATACAACAATTGCAAATCCACAAAGATTTATTCCAGATTGGACTTTTTCTATTAACGATGATGGTATGCAAGAACTTGTTGATGAAATTAGAGAATCTGAAAAACCTGATGCTGTTATTGTATTATCTCACAATGGATTTGATACAGACAAAAAAATGGCAGAAGTTTGTACAGGTATTGATTTTATCATGGGTGGACATACACATGATGGTGTTCCAGAAGCAGTTCCTGTTAAAAATGATGAAGGTGTTACTTATGTATGTAATGCTGGTTCTAATGGTAAGTTTTTAAATGTACTTGATTTAGAGATAAAAAATGGAAAAGTTGTTGACCATAAATTTACTCTTCTTCCTATCTTCTCTGATTTAATTGATGAAGATGCTGAAATGAAAAAATATATCCAAGATGTTAGAGCACCTTATTTAAAAGAGTTAACTAGAGAAATTGCTACAACAGAGCAAACTCTATTTAGAAGAGGAAACTTTAATGGTTCTTGGGATCAAATCATTTGTGATGCTTTAATTGATGTAAAAGGTGCTGATATCTCACTATCACCAGGGTTTAGATGGGGAACATCTGTTATTCCAGGGCAAGCAATTACATTTGATGATATAATGACCCAAACAGCTATGACATATCCAGAAACTTATGCAAGAGATATCTCTGGTAAAGATATTAAACTTATATTAGAAGATGTAGCAGATAACTTGTTTAACGAAGATCCATTCTACCAACAAGGTGGAGATATGGTTAGAACAGGTGGTATCTCATATAAAATTAACCCAACTGCAAAAATGGGTGAAAGAATCTCTAATATAACTCTTACAAAATCTGGTAAAAAACTAGAAGCTAACAAAAACTATAAAGTAGCCGGTTGGTCAACAGTTGGAGCTAAATCTCCAGGTGAACCTGTTTGGGAAACTGTTGAAACATACTTAAAAAATGTAAAACATATAGCTAACTTAAAAATTGATACACCTGATATCGTAGGTGTAAAAGGTAATCCTGGTATTATTTAAATTTTTAATTTTGAAAGAGGTAGAGTCTCAGACTCTACTCTCTTCAATTTAATAGATATTTTATATATTAAAATATTTATTAAGTTGATAAAAAAAGGGATTATATGCTTAAAAAAATTTTACTTTCAATTTTATTTATTTTTGTTTCGCTCCATGCAAACTTTGAAGAGGGGAAAAAGATTTTTGAAAACAAATGTGCAACATGTCATAAAGAATATATCTCTTTTAAAAAATTAAAAGAGAATTTTTTTGAAAGAAATAATACGTTATTAAATTTGAAAATCCCTACAGAGAATATGTTAGCATGGGCTATTATGGAAAGTAGTCAAAAAATTGGTGATCCAAATGATCCAGAGATGAGACTAATTGAAATTGAAGAGTATTTAAAAGAGTATTTAGCAAATCCTGATTTAAATAATAGCATTTGTGATAAAAAAGTTTTAAAATATTATATAAAAAAAGAACCAATGAAAATTACAGAAAAAGAAGCTAATCTACTTGCACAATATTTTATAGGTTATAAAGAAAATAGATTGAAAAATACTCCAAACATTACAAAAGTATTAGCTAAGAACTATGATGAAAAAAAACTTCTAAATGAAGCTAAAGAAAATGGAAAACATATCATAGTATATGCAACATCACAAACTTGCTACTTTTGTAAGAAGATGGAAAAAGAAGTTCTTAGCTTAGCAGAGATTCAAAATGCTCTTGATGAAGACTATATTTTTGTAAAAGTGGATGTAGATTTTGTAAAGTTGCCATTTGATTTAAAAAAGAGATTCAAAGGTATGACCCCTACATTTTTTATATTGACTTCAGCAGGAGAGATTCTAAATATATATCCTGGAGCATGGGTAAAAAATGACTTTTTAGAAATTTTAAAGGAAAACTTATAATGAAGTCTGGAAAAGTAATTGAGATTTTTAGTGCAAAAAAAGGTCAAAGTGGACTTCCTAGACCAATTGTAAAACAACTAGAATTGATTGAAGACTTTGGAATAAAAGATGATAAATTTGCAGGGGAAGATCAAGATAAGTCAGTGATGATAGTAGGTTTAAACACTTATGAAATTGCAAAAGATGATGATATTAATTTAAAATTTGGAAGTTTAGGAGAAAATATTTTATTTGATTTTAATCCACATGATTTTAATATTGGCACTAGATTTCAAATAGGTGAAACAATCATTGAATTAACAGAAAAATGTACTATTTGTAATCATTTAGCTGTTTTTGATGATAACTTACCTATTTTAATACAAGATTGTAGAGGCTTATATTGTAAAATAATAAAGGGTGGAAAAATAAATAAATATTCATCTATTATTGTTTTAGAAAACAATATAAAAGCTTCATAAAGGGAATAAATGAAAAAAATTTTTTTACTATTATTTCTATCAATAATAGTCTTTGCTAAATCAACTTTTAGTGATCCTCAGCCAACATTTGAGAATCCAAGAAAAATTGTAGTACAACTTTATGACTCAGAACTTTCAAAAGTAAATCATAATTTAAGTGCTTTATATAATATTCTAAAAGAGTATCCAAATGAATCATTAAAAGTTGTAGTTGTAGCATATGGAAATGGTATAAGAGCACTAAAAAAAGATTATGATGAAAATACACTTATTAGAATAAAATCTTTAATGGAATACGATGTAGAGTTTATTGTTTGTAGAAATACTATGGAAACAATGAAATGGAATGAGAGTGATTTTATTGATGATGTATCTTATGTTCAAGCTGGTATTGTAGAAGTTATTGAACGACAAGTTGCGGGATATATTGGAATAATTGCATATTAACAAATAAGGAGTTTAAGATGCTAAAAAAAGTAATAAAAGGTTTAACAATTGTTTTTACATTAACAACAACAATGTATGCAGCAAAAATTACTGAAAGTGATTGTATAAAAAAAGAGAATTTTATATTTGCTGGTGGTGAATGTATTGAATATAGAGCTTATAAAGCTGATTCAAATGATGCTATTACGATTATAGTTCATGGTACATGGGATGCAGGTACTAATACACTTGGAAGATATGCACCTTTTGCTGAAACTATGAACCTAAACACTGACCTTACTACAATAGCTGTAGCACTTCCTGGATATTCTGGTTCTTCAACAAATAATTTTGAAGCTTTAGCACATGAAGGGACAAAAAACTTAGCAGCAAAAATAGAATATATAGAGTTCTTAGGTAAATTAGTAGAGGCTTTGAAAAATAAATATAATGCAACTACTGTAAACTATATTGGACATAGTGCAGGAGCTATGATGGGAGCAACTCTTACTGGAATAAGACCTGATTTAATCCAAAATATTGTATTAGCGGGAGGAAGATATAATATTCATGAAAAAGTAAAAGATAAAGATTTAATCTCAATAGTTGATGTTTTAAATAAAGTTAATAAAGATACAAAATTTTTACTTATTTATGGTACTGCAGATAAAATTTCTAAACCAGAAATTACAACAAATTTTTACAAAATTGCAAAAAATAAAGGTTTTGATGTAAAACTTGTAAAAGTTGAAAATGCTCCACACCTTGATTTAGATATGACAGATACTTCTGTTGAAGCTATTACAGAGTTTTTAGGTGAATAAACCTTTAAACTCTAAGCAAAAATCAGATTATTACAAATAAAAAAATTTGATACTAATAAACTAATCATATAAATCATACTTAATTCAAAAGCATAATCATTCTTATAATTGAATTTTTTATTCTTTTTCATTTCAAGCCTTAATTAAAGATTTTTAGATTATAACAAAAATATTTAATTAAGTATAATTTATTAGTATAATAAATATATATTATACTAATTTCAAATCTATTAAGTTATTGGTAAACTAATTGTAAATTCACATCCAAAAAGTTTTTTGTCATTATATGAATAATTAATATTTTTAACACTAATCATCCCTTTTAGATGTTTACTGATGATTTGATTAGTCATATATAAACCTATTCCTGTACCAATACTTTGATGTTTCGTTGTAAAATAAGGTTCAAAAATTTTATTTATTATATTAGTATCAATTCCTCCTGCACTATCTTTGAAGCTAATTTCGATAATATCATTATCTTTTATTACATCAATGAAAACATATCTAGACTCTTTTTCTATTTGTTTTAGATCAAAAGCATCGTGGGAATTATTGAATATATTTAATAATGCTTGAATAAATAAATTTTCATTTAAATATATTATTGAATCATCCTCTATATTACATATTAATTTTATATTATCAAAAGAGTATGAATCTTTTATTAAATCACTCAATCTTGCAAAAGTGTCTTTTAAATTTACTTCTTCTTTAGTTTGTATATGATTATCAAAATAAGATGAAAAATCATTAATTGTTTTTGCTAAATAATTACCATTATTTAATATCTTATCACAATTTGTTATTATCTCTTCATCTTTCATATTTTGTCTAAATTCATATGATAATTTCATAGTACTTGCAATTGTAGTTATCACAGATAAAGGTTGTTTCCATTGATGAGAGATATTTCTTAACATCTCTCCAACAGCTGCAACTTTTGCTTGATTTTGAATAAGATTATCTTGCTCTTGAACTTTTTGCTCATTTATCTTTTTCTGATGAATATTTCTAAGAATACCACAAGCTTGAATCGCATTTGCTTTATAATCTCTTTGAACTACACCACCAACAACTTCAACCCAAATATATTCACCACTTTTATGCTTAATTCTATACTCTACATTAAAAGATTCATTATTGTCAAAAGCTTTATCAATTTTTGCAATTAATTCATCTAAATCTTTTGGATGAATTTTGTCAAACCATTGTGTTATTGTATTATTAAACTCTTTTCTATCTACACCTATCATATTTAACCAAATATCATTTACATGTAATTGTTTTTTTGAAATATCCCAATCCCAATAGCCTAGTTCACTACTATTAATTACATTTAATAATTGATTTTTTGAAC
Organism: Halarcobacter sp.; assembly: GCA_050296315.1. Classification (GTDB taxonomy): domain Bacteria; phylum Campylobacterota; class Campylobacteria; order Campylobacterales; family Arcobacteraceae; genus Halarcobacter. The sequence continues at coordinate 112,156 of JBNKRE010000005.1, read as the reverse complement.
TATTTAACTCTTTTGTTCTCTCTTTTACTTTTATATCAAGATTTTTATTTAATTTTTCAAGTTCAACATTTTTTATATAAATCTTTTTATTGAAATTATAATAAAAATACATGAAAATAAGTGTTGCAATAAGGATATAAAAAGCAGATTTTAAAGTTTTTTCATAAGCTTTTGCATATGCCTTCTCTAATGGCATTTCAATAGACATAATAGCTTTCATATTCCCTATTTTTTCTCCAAAACCAGCTTTATTACCATAAATATCTACTAATTGACTTGGAGCATTTTGGGCAGTATCATGACATCTCATACATTTAGCTTCAAGTCTTCTAGTTGGCAATGCAATATACAATACATCACCATTTTTTGTCTTTTTTATTTTTTCATATCGACTTAACTCATTTGAAATAAATTTATTTAAAATCTTTTTCTCTTCTTGTGTAGCTAAATTATCAGGATTTCTAGGATTTGGAGATGCAAACCTTATATCAATAGTAGGTAAATTATATTCTTTTTTTATTTGATTATAATATTCGTTAACTTTATTAGCACTATATGTTGAAGATAATAAAGGTGATGTAAAATAATGATATGGGATAATACCCTTTTCTTGAAGCTTATATATTTCATCTTTTTGATCATTACTTACATATTTTCTTATTGCTTTTGTTTGAATTAATACATCTTCTATATTGTTTCTTTCATTATTTATCTCACTAGATTTATTATCTTGATAGATAAAATATATAACTATAAAATATAATCCAAAAGCTAAAAAAGCTATTTTTTTAAGCTTTAGCATATTCTCGTAATTCAATATAGACTCCGAAGCAGTATAATTAATTATTATATAACATATTAAATAAAAATTATATTGTTTCTATTATATTAGAGAATATTTTTAGTAACTATATTGTAGGATTAAACATAAAATTTTACAGGAAATATAATGGATAAAAAAAAACAAATACTTTTTAATCTTAATAACTTTTTATTATCAATCTCATATGCTTTAGATTCAGTAGAAGAACAACTATACAAAACTTCATCTGCACATTCTAAAAGAATTGCTTTTATTACATTAAAACTTGCAAAAGAGTTCAATTATTGTGTAGAGAGTTTAAGTGATATATGTTCTTACTCATTGTTACATAATATAGCATTATTTGAAACTAAAACAAAAAATAAAGATTATTGTGAAATAGGGCAGAAATACGCTCAAAATTTTCCATTTTTAACAGATGAACAAAATATTATCAAATATAGTTGTGAATACTATAATGGTAGTGGAGTATATGGTTTAAAAAATGATGAAATACCTTTATTCTCACAATTTATCTCTTTTGCAGATGCTATTGATTGTAAATTTGATTTATCAAATAAAGATATAGAAAATAGACAAAATATCATAAATTATGTAACAAAAAATGAAAATATACTTTTTTCAACAGATATTGTTGAATGTTTTTATGAATTTTCAAAAAACCAAAGCTTTTGGTTAGATTTACAAAATGAACATGAGATATTGACTTTTATTTTTTCAAATTTGCACGATTTTTCCTCACCTCTAGATTTTGAAGAGATACTAAAAATCACTTCAATATTTTCAAATATAATAGATAAAAAGAGTTTATTAGTTGAAAACTGCGAAAAAGTATGCGATTTTTATAATTTTGACCATAAAGATAAACAAACTTTTCTAATAGCTGCATCTTTAACAAATATAGGGAAATTTTTTATCTCAAGTGAGATTTTGACTAAAAATACTCCTTTGGAAAAAGATGAATATGAAATAATAAAATCATATCCATATTATACAAAAAAGATTTTATCTAATATTATGGGCTTTAATGATATTTCAAACTGGGCTAGTAAAATTCAAGAAGCTATTGATGGTAGTGGTTATCCTTATTCAATCAAGGGCAAAGATTTAAGCTTAAAAGATAGAGTAATGGCTATAACACATATATTTAATGCTTTGATAACAAATAAACCTTATAGAAAAAGATTTGAAAAAAAAGAAGCATTTGAAATATTAGAACAATTAGCTTCTGTTTCAAAAATTGATAAAGCAATTGTGGAAGATATTAAAAAGATTTTTTAAATTCTATGATAAAACTTAAATTTTTTATATAGATAAATACAATTAATTAAATAGTATAAATAACTAATTATAATTGATAACAGATTAGAAGGATTTGTTATGAAAGAAGATTTAATAATAAAAATCAATGGATTGTCTGATGATATATCTTTAAAAATTGTTGATAAAATACAAAATATAATTTCAAGTTTTTCATATTTGGATTTACGAAGATTTAATAAAATAATAATTACTTCATATTTCGATAGAGATATTGAAGTATTAACAACACAAAAACAAAGTGTTTTTAAAAATAGATATAAAGCCTCTAATGACACATATGCCTTAGTACTTACCATACCAAAAGAAGAAAGTTATGAATTGGTATTAGTAATAAAAAATCAATTTGTAAAGAATTTATTAAAAGATTCAAAAGATACAAAATATAAAGAAGCTTTTCATATTTTAAATCATGAATTAGCTCATATTCATGACAATAATAAAAAAATCGATAGCTTTGAAAATATTATGAAAAATAATAGATATAAAGGTGTTGATGCCATAACATATCCTATAGTAGAAAAATGTTGGAGTGAATATATTGCAAATGTTATCTCATCTAATAGTGCAAAAGATACAAAATATCCTAAACTTATGGCTCAATCATTTATTAAAAATTTAGAAACCACAAGTATCAATATAAACACTCAATTAATGGCATATAAGATAAATAAAAAAAGGGAAGATTTATTAATAAGCTCAATAAATCAAATTGAACAATTATTAAAACAAAGTTGTTATTTACTGGGTTATTTAGATGGTTTAGGTCTAAGTTTAGAGGAGTTAGATTATGAATCTGATTATGCTTTAGAAATCTCATACTTTAAAGATATGTGGGAAATTATGAGATATGAGCTTAATTCTATTAGACAAATATATCCAAATGGTTTTATAAATTTAAATATATATAAAAATTTATCTTTTTATATAGAAGCATTCTTTAGTCAAATGGGAATTGTTTTAATAAATGAAAAGGGAAAACTAATTATTAAAGTAATGTAAATATTTACTTGAATTTTTCATTATTACAAGCTGTTCAAACAGCATATTTCCAAAACCTTCAGGTAACCCTGGGTTTGATTTTTCTACATGACTAATAATCTCTTTTATTCTCTTGTCATTCATATTTTTCACATGGGGCAAAATAGTTTCAGCAATACTTATTTTAAAACTCTCAATCTCTTCTTTAGTCATTAAAAAATCTTTTTTGTAAATTAGAATGAAATTATATTGTATTTAGATAAAATTAGCATTAATTTCTAATTATTTTTAAAACTATGTTTCTTTGGTAACCATATATTTATATTTAATTATGGTATAATCCGCGAAAAATTTAAAAGGTAATTTATTTTGGTAGAATTAAGTAAGAAAATTTCTAAACTAGTTGGAAAAACAAATGCAGAATATGAACTAATAAAAGAGGGTGATAGAGTTCTTGTAGGTTTTTCAGGGGGAAAAGATTCTACAACTTTGATTCATGCACTAAATCACCTAAAAAGAGTAGCACCATATGATTTTGAATTCAAAGCTGTAACAGTAACTTATGGTATGGGTGAGCAGGTTCAATTTTTAGCTGACCACTGCAAAAAACATGGGATAGAACATGAAATAGTAGATACTGAGATTTATGAACTTGCAGGTGAAAAAATCAGAAAAAACTCATCTTTTTGTTCATTTTTTTCTAGAATGAGAAGAGGATATCTATACTCAACTGCACAAGAACAAGGGTTTAATAAACTTGCACTTGGTCACCATTTAGATGATGCTATGGAATCTTTTTTTATGAACTTTTTATATAATGGTGCATTAAGATCTATGCCACCTATTTATAAAGCAGAAAATGGTTTAGAAGTTATTAGACCATTAATTTTTTGCAGAGAAAGACAATTAAGAGCATTTGCTCAAACAAATGAGATAAGTGTTATTGGTGATGAAGCTTGTCCTGCAATGAGATTTGATATAAAAATGCCCCATGCAAGAGAAACTACAAAAAAACTATTAGCTCAAATGGAGGAAGAAAACCCTCAAATGTTTATCTCTATGAAAGCTGCATTTAACAATATTCAAACATCAACTTTTTTTACAAAAGAATTCTTGGATAGAGACTAATGAAAATATTAGTATCAGCCTGTCTTCTTGGAGAAGATGTAAGGTATGATGGAACTAACTCATCATTACTTTACTCTTCAACTTTTACATTCTCTGAAAAAGAACTATTTATGGATATACTAAGTGAAAATGAGATTTATTCATTTTGTCCTGAAGTATCTGGAGGTTTACCAATTCCAAGAGTTCCTGCAGAAATAATAAAAATCGAAAAACCTTTTAAAGTTGAAAATGAAGAAAAAGAAGATGTAACAATTAATTTTTTAATTGGAGCAAAAAATGCTCTTGAACTTTGTAAAAGTGAGGATATAAAAGTTGCCTTACTAAAATCTAAATCTCCATCATGTGGGAATACAGAGATTTATGATGGAACCTTTACTAAAACTTTGATAGATGGTCAAGGTTTAACTGCAAAATTACTTATGGAAAATGACATAAAGGTTTTTAATGAAAATCAACTAAATGATTTAAAAACTTTTTTGAATACAAGTAATTAAAACTAATATTATATATTATATTATATAATTATTATATTTAATTAGGAGTCATAGATGAAACGAATTTTTATCTTATTATTTTTATCCTCTTTTACACTTTTAAATGGATTTGATAAAATCTTTTTTAGTTATAACAATTATGACAATGTATCTGCAACGGGTATTGGTATAATTAAGCCTTTAGATTATAAAATTATTGATAACTCATCTTTAAATATTGAACTATTATCTGAATATATGGATGATAAAGGTAATGATATGTATGTATTTAGTGCACAAACTTTATTTGATTATTATTTTAATAAAAATTACTTTTTTGAAATGGGTTTAGGGGTAGCACACTTTACAAAAACAACCCTAGATAAAAAACAATTTGGTTCAAATGCACAATTTAAAGAGAGTATTGGATTTGGATATAAATTTAATAAGCGAGTGGAAGCAACTTTAAAATATACTCACTATTCAAATGCAGATTTAGCAGAAAAAAACTCCGGATTAGATTTTATAGGGTTAAGAGTTATTTATAAATTCTAATTTTATAAATACTCATTAACTAAATTTGAAAGTCTAAGTGGATCTAATGCTCCACTGACTCTTTTTACTTCAATCCCATTTTTAAAAACTACAAGAGTAGGGATTGATCTTATACCATATTTAGACCCTAGAATTTGTTGTTCTTCTGTATTTACCTTCGTAAAAAGTGCTTTTAATGGATATTTTTGAGCAACTTCATTGAAAACAGGAGCCATCATTTTACATGGACCACACCAAGGTGCCCAAAAATCAACTATTACAGGTATCTCAGAATTTACAACAACATGATCAAAATTTGTTGCATCTAACTCAATTGGTGTTGCATCTAACAAAGAATTTTTACAACTACCACAATTAGCCTTAGTATAACTATCTTTTTTAGGAATACTATTTACTTTTTGACAATGTGGGCATATAACATTTATCTTCATATTTTACTCTTATGCTTTTATATTTAATAACATATCTGAAACTTCCTGTTGAGTTTCAATTCCTTTAGCATTTGCCTGATATGAAACTACTTCTGGAATTTGTCCTACAATAGAATCAATCAAATCCTGTGAAACACCTTGTGTCTGTGGTTTTTGTTCAATAGAAGAGGGCTGTTGTACTGCTATTCTTGAAACATTTGTAAACATACCATCAAGCTTCATTTCAGAAGCCATCATTGAATTAATATTATTGTTAATTGTCATTATTTTCCCCTTGACTTTGTAATAAAAGTCTATTTAAGTTTGCAGTTCTTGATATTTGAGCATCTGCTGAACTTAAACCATCTACAGAAGTTGAAGCACCTTTAAGTTGCTCCAATTTTACTTCTGCATCACCTTTATCTTTTGGTATTGATGTATCAAATCTAACTGAACCACCATTTGCATACAGTTTTCCATCTGGACCTGTTTGATAGCTATATTGTATAGCTGATGTAGTATTTGCACTACTTGCATGGTTTTGTTCATGCGTTTTTGTATCTTGATCAAGTTTTTTATATTTATCAAGTACCCTTTGATAATCATTCTCATCATACTTGTTATTTGATATATCAACTTTATCATATCTTTCATAAGCAGATTTTTCTTCATCTTTTTTATCTATATTAGCAAGTTCAGCTCTTTTTTGAGCTAACTGGGTATATATCGAAGATATAGTTTGTGTTTGTTGATTTATCTCCATAACTATGAACCTATTCTTAAAACTTGATTAATTATAGCAAAGTAGAATACAAATGTAAATATAATAAAAAACTTACTCTAATAATTAATTGCAACTTTATATTTAGGATCATTTTCTTCATAAGTACAAAATGGACCTGCATCTTTTAGAATCTTTTTACAATCCTCACTTAAATATCTTATAGTTAACTTTTTACCTGCTTGTGCATATTTTTTAGTGATTGTATCAATAGCTTCAACTCCTGATATATCCATAACTCTTGCATCTTTAAAATCTAATATAATATTTTCAGGATCATGCTTTGTATCAAAAAGTTCAAAAAATGATGTTGTAGAACCAAAAAATAATGGACCATCAAACTCATACACTTTTGTATTGTCATTTTCTCTATATGTTCTACTTCTAACTTTACTATGTTTCCAAGCAAATACTAATGCTGAGATTATAATACCAGTTATAACAGCTATTGCTAAATCTGCAAAAATTGTAATAATAGTTACAGCTACTAAAACAAACTTATCATGATTTGGCATATATCTAATTCTATTTGCACTCTCCCACTCAAATGTACCAATTGAAACCATAAACATAATACCAACTAATACGGCAACAGGAATCATAGCAATATAGCTACTCAAAGATACAACGAAAGAGATTAATAATACAGCTGCAGTGATACCAGAAAGTCTTCCCCAACCACCATTACTAAAATTAATTATAGATTGACCAATCATCGCACAACCTGCCATTCCACCAAAAAATCCACAAGTTATATTTCCTGCTCCTTGAGCAATACACTCTTTGTTTCCACTTCCTCTTTTTCCACCCATTTCATCTAAAACTGACAAAGTCAATAAAGATTCAATAAGTCCTACAAGAGCAACTAAAACAGAATAGGGTAGTACTATTAATAAAGACTCAAAAGTCAAATGAATATTTGGTATTCCAAAACTTGGTAGATTACCACTAATATCAGCTAAATCTCCAACTCTTTTAGTATCTAAATCAAAAGCAATAACTATCGCTGAAATAGCTATAATAGCAACCAATCCAGAAGGAATTGCTGTAGATATCTTAGGAAAAAGTTTGATAATAACCATTGTCGCTATTACTAAAGCATACATAATCCAATTTTCACCTTCAAAAAGAGGAAATTGTGCCATTGCAATGACAATTGCTAATCCATTTACAAAACCATACATAGCAGGTTGAGGAACAAGTCTAATTAATTTACCAAGTTTAAATAAACCAATTAAAACTTGAATAATACCAGCTAAAATTGTAGCTAAAAGAATATATTGAAGTATATATGTAGCTAACTCTTGATTTTGAACCAATTGTTGATATAACTCTTGAGGAATAGATTCTTTTACTTTTATACCAAGTCCAACTAATACAACAGCTACTGCACCTGTTGCCCCACTTATCATTCCTGCTTTTCCACCAATTAATGCTGTTATCAAACCTAAAATAAATGCTGTATATAATCCAACAAGAGGTGATACACCTGCAATTATTGAAAAAGCTATTGCTTCAGGAACTAAGGCAATTGCAACTACAATTCCTGATAATATATCACTTTTTGCACTATTTCCTATAAATGTTTCTTTAAAACTTATCAATATCTAATCCTTTTCTAATAAAGTCGCGATTATATCTAAAGAAGTTTAAGATGAAGTTAAGCTTATTTATAACCTTTTTTAATACTATTTAGATATACTCACATTTATGAAAAGAGAGTTTTATAAAAGTGTAAGTTTTAAATTAGCAGTTCTTAGTATTATTATTTTAACATCTTTGATAACTTCTAGTTTTATGTTTTATTCACAAATTGAAAAACTTAAAAACCAAATAGATTATATATATTTTGGTAACTACATTCCTGTATTAAAACTTCATAATATTGATGACAACTATCAAGCTTTGATAAAGTGTATGAAAACTCAAAAAATATGTAATAGAAAACCATTTTTTGATAATATAAAAAAAGATTGGAAATACTATAACAATGCATATAAAAGTGATAGTGAAAGAAAAGTAGTAAATGAGATAAATAAAGATATCTTAATCTCATTAAATAAAAAAGAAAAACTTTATACCTATAAAGCTGCAATAAAAAAAATAAACTTTTTAAAAGAATATGAAAAAAATATAGCTTATAAAAAAAGACAAGAATTCCTAAAAGAATACTCTTCAATGAAAGATTATCTTTTTTATAATGTAATACTTTTAGTTGTAATCTCATTTTTATTTATCTCTGTAATTATCTATTCAATCATAAAAAAAGATAATCAATTAAAAATTCTTACTAAGAAATATGCAATTGAATCAATAACTGATTCTATGACAAAACTTTACAATAGAAAATATTTTGACAAAATTTTTGATAATATGCCTTTTATATCAAATGCAAATAATTGGAAAACAGCTTTTGTGATGGTTGATATTGACTTTTTTAAACAATACAATGATACATATGGGCATGATATGGGAGACTTAACACTAAAAGCAGTTGCTACTGAGCTTAAAAACTATTTTAATAAAGAATATGAATATGTTTTTAGACTTGGAGGGGAAGAGTTTGGTGTAATTTTATTTGATATTGATGAAGATATTTTAAAAGAGTGTTTAAAAGATATAAATAAAAGCATCGAATCATTAAATATTGAGCATAAAAATAGTAAAATATCGAACTTTGTAACGATTTCAATTGGAGCAATTATTTATGAACCAAATAGTTATATTTCTTGTAATAAACTATATAAACTAGCAGATGAGAATCTTTACAAATCAAAACAAAATGGTAGAAACCAATTTACAATCTAACACTTAAGGGTATAAATGACATTTTTGTTTAACAAAAACAGCCACTTCAACTTGGCAAATCTGGCTACTTTTTTTAATATTGCTGCTGGAATATTTGCTATTTATTTTTTGACACATAACAACTTTTTTGCAAGTGCATTATTTGCATGGCTTGCTGGTGCATTTGATATTGTTGATGGTAAGATTGCAAGAAAATATAATCTATCTACAGAGTTTGGTATACAACTTGACTCTTTTGCAGATTTTTTATCTTTTGTTATAGTTCCTACAATGTTTATCTTTTTTGCAATAATTGATGGAAAAGAATTGATATTAAACACACCTCTAATTATTTTTGCTTTCATTTTTTATGTAATTTCTGGACTTAGAAGACTTATCCAATTTAATATAAATGCTCAAGAAGGAGAGGTTGAAAAATACTTTACAGGTGTTCCAACACCACTTGGAGCAATTTTACTTTGGGTTTCATATTTAGTTTGGTTAACTGGATTCATAAGTGAAGAAGTTGTACTAATATTTATGATAATTGTAGGATATTTATTAAACTCAAAAATCAAGATCAAACATCCATAAATGACACAAATTGCAACTATAGATTTAGGTTCAAACTCTTTTAGAGTATTAATTTATGATTGCCTAAATAATGAAATTATTAATGAATACAATGAAGTTGTAGGTATGGCTGATGGACTAAACCAAACAGGTCTAATCTCACCTGAGGCTCAACAAAGAGTAGTAAATGCTATTAATACCTCAACACAAAAATTAAACTATGACCCAACAAAAGCTGTTTGTGTAACAACAGCAGCTATGAGATTAGCTAAAAATAGTGATGAAGTATTAGATTTTTTTAAAAAAGAGTGTAATGTTCAGTTTAGTATAATTGATGGTAAAGAGGAAGCTAGACTAACTTTACTTGCTGTAAAATATGCTTTAAGAAGAGAAAAAATTCCAACTTCAAAATTCATCCTACTTGATATTGGCGGTGGTTCAACAGAAATCATTGTAAATATTGATGATGAGTTTTTTTCTCATAGTTTTAATTTTGGAATTGTAACACTTACACAAAAATATCTTTCATATGATAATTTGATAAAAGAACTTGAAAACCATAAAAAAGATATAAAACTATTTTTAGATGAGTTTAATCTAAATTTAAAAGAGTTTACCTTTGTAGCAACAGCTGGAACTCCTACAACTATAGCAGCAATAAAACTTGGTCAAGATTTTTTTCATTACGATAGAACAATTGTAAATGGGACAAAAGTAAATTTAGAGGATTTAGAAAACTCTTTAGAAATTTTTAAAAACTCTTCACAAGAAACAATAGTCAAATTAGTTGGAAAGGGACGAATAGAATTTATTGAAATTGGTATTTATATTTACAGAGCAATATTTGAAGTATTAGAGAAAAATGAATCTATAGTTTTAGATGATGGTTTAAGAGAAGGGGTTGCAATAAATTATTGTCAATTAAGACAATAACCTTACACTTTGTTCTTGTACTATATTTGCTTGTGAAGCCGCTAAATATCCCATATTTGACATCACATTACTTTTTGTAAAATCATCACTTTCTTTACCAAAATTTAAATCTTTATTTTTTAGGTTTTGATTTGATAAATTTATTTGTTCTTGTATTGAATCTCTAGCATTTTGTTTTAGATTTGATTCTAAAGTTGCAAACTCTTCTTTTACTTGTTTCATTGCATCAATACCTGAACCAACAGTATCTAAAACACCTTGCAAAGATTGTGGGTCATTTAAATCAGCACTACTAATTGTTTGAGAAATTTGATTTGCTACTACAGGAGTATTTGGCTTATTCAATGAATATTTAGCTTCTTTAGTATCAATCTCAATACTAGGTCTATCTTCATACTCATCTAAAGCAATTAATTTTTCATTTTTATATTTAGTTTGATAAGCTTCATCTCTAAATTTTAATAACTCTTTGTTTAAATCATTTTTGTAAGTATTTTTATCATCATTTACAGTATTGTTATTTTGTATATCTGTTAATCTTTTTTCAATATTAGCAAGATATTCTGTTTGTTTTGTCAAACCATTTTGAGCTACAGTTGCTATTCCAATACCTTGAGTAAATGTTTGTAATGATGCCGAAAGTTCATCTCTTCTTTTGTTATATTCATTTATACTCAATCTTAAAGGATCTTTTTTGTTATCAACAGAAGAAACCTCTTGTGTATTTGATTTAGAAACTAACTGACTATTTGATGAAATATCATTTAACGAAGAAAGATTATTATTAATATTACTTACATCATTTACATCCATATCTTACTCCATCTTTATTTAAATCTTATTTTACTTTAATCATTATAAATAAGTACTAAAATACCTTACTTCAACTTTATTTTAATCTCATAATTTTTGATTATATCAAAAAAAATATTTTTTGTTAATAAAGTCTTATATTAAGATAATATATATTATAAGAAATTATTTATTACTTTAAGCATCAGTTAAATATAATAAATAATTTATAGTAATATATTAAAAGGACGTTTGATGAAATATTTTTTTTGGGTCAATATAATTGTACTTATTTTTCTTTTTTCTGGTTGTGCAGATGCAGGAAAAGATAAAAAAGTTTTAGCAGGTGAACTAGTAACACTAACTGCTAAAGGTAGTACTCCTGATGTTGGGGGGAAAATTGAAGAATACAACTGGAAACAGATTTCAGGACCTAAAGTTGAACTTTCTAGTTATATAGAAGAAGAAGTCACTTTTATTGCACCAAATTCAGATAGTGAAATAAAATTTATTTTGAATACAATAGAAAAGGGTGGATATATTTCTAATTTTAATAGTTCTGATTCTATAAATATAACTGTAAAACAAAATATTGCTCCTGTTGCAATTATAGAAGTAAGTTCAAATATTGTAAAAGTTAATTCTAATGTTACTTTTGATGCTTCAAAGTCTACTGATATTGATTCGAATATAATAAAATATAGTTGGATTGATTCAAAAGGCAAAGAATTAAGTTCTAATAAAAAATTTGTACATAGTTTTAATAAAGCTGGTGTTTATACTTTAATATTAAAAGTTACTGATGATTGGGGGATGAGTTCTACTTCTTCGGTAAATATCGAAGTAAAAGAATTAGAGTTACCTAAATCTATAATTAATGTGAATAAAGTTACAAGCACAATAAATGAAGAATTAACTTTTAGTGCAAAACAATCTTATGATAGTGATGGAAAAATATTAAAATATAAATGGTTTGATTCATCAAATAATATACTTTCAGAAGAAAAAGAATTTAAATATACTTTTAAAAATTTCGGCGAACATTTAATTTTCTTAACTGTTACTGATGATGACAATCTAACTAATACTTCAGAGGTAGTAATAAAAATTGAAAAACAGATAACAAAATTAGAATTAAATTTAGATTCAACAAATATTGAAGTTGATAATAGTTTTAATCCAACTATTTTAGCATTATATAATGATGGTTCATCACAAAATATTAATACTAAAATAGAATGGATCATAGAAGATATGTCAATTGTAATGCTAGAACAAAATAATATATTAAAAGCCACAGCTGTTGGAACTACATCAATAAAAGCTAAAATTGGTAAATTAGAAACAAATAGTATTATAATAAATGTCGTTGATAAACCAGATCTCTTACCTCCTGTTATTACATTAAATGGCGAAGAATCTATTTCTATTATTCAAGGAGAAAAATATATAGAATTAGGAGCAACAGCAACTGATAATAAAGATGAAAATGTAATTGTAAATATAAGTGGTAGTATTGATAATCTAAAAATTGGAACATATGAAATAATTTATACTGCAAAAGATAAAGCAGGAAATTTAGCAGTTAAAACAAGAACTATCGAGGTTATGGAAAATATAGAGTATACAACAATTGATTATGATTTCCCTGTGTTAAAAAATGACCTTATTCATGTACAGGTAAATTCATTTGGAGAAGGTTCTTTTCATTCAAATATGGGAACAATAGATTATGATTCAAATAGAAATACTGAAAATAATATTGTAGCTCAATACTTTACAAAATCTGATGACATATTGATTATTAAAGCAATCCCTAAGTCAAATTCAATTATCAAAACATGGCTTGGTTGTGATTCTGTATCATCAGATAAATCTGAATGTAGTGTTTCATTAGAGCATTCTCATATTATTACTCCTATTTTTGAATATAAAGAAGTTATTACCGTCGATAATTTATTTGATTTGTCAAAAGTAAAAGAAATAACTGTTGACTGGACAGAACAAACTCCTTTTGAAGCTATTGGTACTACAATTATAATTCTTGATGATACAAATTTGGCATTAACTAAAGAAATTGAAAAGATTAAAGAAGGAGACTATATAAATTTTTCTGGAGAAAAATTAAATTTTTTACGAAAAGTTAAAAGTATTGAAAAAGAATCTACGTATAAGTATAAAATTATCTCAACAAATGCATATTTAACTGACGTTATAAATCAAGGAACAATATTTTTTGAATCAGGATATGTTTCTTATAAAAAACCTTCTGAATCCTCTTCTATGTCTAAGTTATCAAATAGAACAAATAATAGTTATAATGATAATTATGGTGATGAATCAACTGTTTCAATTACAGGTGATGAATACTATGCCGTTGGAAAAGCAAAAACTTATTTTGAATATTCATTTGGATTAGATATAAAAGACTATAAAGTAAAAAATTTTGCAGTAGATGTAAAAGGAGGTAGTTTAATTAAACTTAATGCACTACTTAATCCTACTATAACATCTGAAAAAGAATTATTTAAAAATAGTAAAAAGTCTCCTATTTGTGCTAGAGTTGGTGTTATTAAAATCTGTCCAAACCTTGCATATGAAGGAAAATTAAAAATTAAAGCTGAAGCTAAATTAGAAAACTTAGGAGCTACTGCAGAAGCATCTATAGAAGGAAAATTTAATATTGGATATACGTATAGTAAGGAAAAAAGTGAATCATATCAATTAGGCTCTGGAAACACAACACAAAAGGCTTTTATAGCTAAAGAAGGTAATGCTAAAATATCTGTTCCTTTATCTCTTGGGATTAATTTAAAAGGATATTTTTTAACTTTTGAAAAAATAGATGCTTTTAGCGAAATTGGTCTTTCTTTTGACCCTTATGTAAGTTTAAAAGCAAAATGTACAGAATGTGTTGGTCGAAGAGTTGGTGATTTTGGAGTGGACTTTGATGTATATGGTAAGGTGGGTGTTGAATTAGATATTAAATTCAAAGAGATAAAAGCTGAAGCAGAGGTTTCTAAAAATTTATATACAAAAAGTATAGAATTATTTAATGATGAATTAGAAAACTGTGAAAAGAAAAAAGATTCTTTTTCTGGAGTACCTGCTAATGGCCTTTTTACAGGTACTATCTCTTGGCAGAATCCTGCAGTAAAACTATCAATGCAAAATTCACTTATGGAATATCAAGGTAAAAGTTGTGAATCTTATTCTATAGGTTCTGGTGACTTAACATTATATGATGTCTATCCTAGTCTTTATCCCGTCATAGTGACCGTTGAAGATAAAGAATTTTTAAGTGAAAAAGATTATCCTGATGAAGTAAGGATATCAATAGGTACTCCAGGAGAAGGTAAAGTACTAAAAACTAAGATAAATACAGAAAAAGATTATTCTTTAGGTCATGTGGCAGATATACATATATGGAGGGTACCCAATAAGCCACCTCAAGTGGTACTTATACCACTTGGTTCCTCACCATATAAAGAATCGCCTTGGAAAATTCCTACGGGAGGTTGGATTTCTGCTGAAAAAACTAATGTTGAAAGAAAAATATGTCAACCAGCTTTAAGTTGTGGATGTTTACCTTGTAAATATGAAGTTATACCTTATTTACAACAAGTTTTACTTGGTCCTATTAGTGGAGGAACATATCGTATTTATAAAGCAACTGAATATGGGAAAACAAATCCAGATTATTTATTCGAAGGGGTTACTTCAATTGGTAATGATATTGATACTACAGGAATTATGAATATTCCAGTTATTTTAGATGGGGAAACACCAGATACACTAGAGGAAGCAACCTTTATGCAAAAAATAGCTGGATATCAAGGAGATTTTATTATAGAAGTATTTGGTGGTGTAGATATAGATGTCAATGATGATTGGAAAGTTGATGAAAACTATACACCTTTAAATGGTGTAGTGCATTCAATTGTTAGTAGAGAATCTTTATTAAAAAAAGATTATAAAGTAAATGTATTAACAGAACTATCTTTTCAAGTTTCAAAAGATTTACTTGGTGCTAGTTATGATAAACAATTGCTGGATAGTAGACTTGATGATATTGCAAGACATGTTTTGATTGAAAAACTACACTATGATTCAGTAGAACCTTTAAATAGAAAAGATCTTTTATATTGGTTGCCAAATGCAAATAAAAATTGGTTAATAAAAGATTATGAAAAAGATTTATTCCCAATTGTAATGAAAATTCATAATGGTGAAAATATTTATGATGATGCATATGATTTTATATATGGAGATAGCGTAAATATTGGTGTACCTACTTTATCTGCTACTTGGTATTATTTGGATGAGAATATTGTTGGAAATTATTTTATAGGAAAGATGAATACAATAAACACAGGTTTAAGCGATATCACTTCTTATTCACTTGAGGGGGAAGGCAGTAATAAATTTTATATTAATCAAATGGGCGATATTTTTCTTAAAGAAGGAGAATCTTTAGATTATGAAGAAGATAATTATTATGATTTATTTGTAACTGCAACTAATTCAGAGGGTACAAGTAGACCTATTTTATTGAGGCTTATTATTAACGATAAGTTAGATGCACCTTCATTTAAAGAGTTTACATCAGTTGATCTATTAGAGACTGCTAATGTGGGAGAATATGTAGGAAAAGTTACTTTTGAAGAAAATATGTCTACTATTACTAGTTATCAAATTGCAGGTTCTGATAAAGATGATTTTACAATAGATGAAAATGGCAATATATATGTTGGAGATAATGCTGATTTAGACTATGAAAACAATTTAAATAAAACTATTTTAGTTACTGCTACAAATAGTTATGGAACAAGTATTCCTAAACAAATTAATATTAATATTTTAGATGTAGTAGATGTACCATCAATTGATAGTAAAGAGATATATCTAAATGAAGATATTTTAAGTGGCAGCTTAATTGCAAACTTAGATATTAGATCCAATACTGAAATTGAAGATATAACTATTTTAGGAGAAGATAAAGATACATTTACTATTGGTTTAGATGGGAAATTATATTTATCATCAGATGCTAAACTTGATTATGAAAATAAAAAGCATTATTTTATTAATATAGTTGCATTAAATAATTTAGGCGTTAGTAGGCCTGCTTTAATCCATATTATTGTTAAAGATATGAGAGATATACCTGTTCTAAATGCAACTAAATTATTTACAAAATATAATGTTATGGATAATACTATTATTGGAAAAATTAACATAAAAGACGAGGGGTTGACTTCAATTGAAAGTTTCAACCTTGAAGGTAAAGGAAGTGAAAATTTTGAAATTGATAAGTTTGGTAATGTTAAAGTTAAAGCAGAAAATTCATTAGAAAATTATCAATTTAAAACTATAACTATGGTGGTTTCTGCAACAAATTTAAATGGTTCTAGTAAAACGAATTATCTGACGGTAGAAGTAGGTAGTGATGTGCCTCATATTGTTAGTTTAAATACTTATGTAGATGAAAATTCTTATGAAAGATTAATCCTTGGTTCTGTTATGAATGAAATTCCATCTACCCCAATCATAAGTACTAGATTAGTAGGTAACGGTAGTGAAAATTTCATGTTAGATAAAAATGGTAAACTTCATCTTTTACCTACTGCATCAATAGATTTTGAACAACAAACAGAATATAATTTAACTGCATATATGTCAAATAGTTTTGGAGAGAGTAAAGGAAAACATATTTATATTAAAGTATATGATATGCCTGATACTATTGTTATAAAAAGTTTAAGTACAAGTTTATATGAAGATTCTTTAGCTGGAAAACTTATTGGTTTTATAAATATTATATCATTAGGTAATCACACTTTAGATCATTTTGAATTAAAAGGTGAAGGAAGTGAAAATTTTATTGTTGAAAAAGATGCTCGACTTTTAGTTTCTAATAATGCAACCTTCGATAGTAATTTAAAATCTAAATATCGTTTAACAATTGAAGCAGTTGATACAGATGGTGTTAAAAGTAATAAAGCTTATATAGATATAAATGTTGTAAAAACTATTAATACAATACCATTTATTGAAAACTCAACGATAAGTGTTTCTGAAGATACAGAAGTTAGTACCATAATTGGAAATTTAGAAATAATAAGTAAATCAAAAGCTGTAGAGCAAGTTTGGATTGAAGGTATAGGAAGTGAATATTTTAATATTGATAATAAAGGTGTCATTAGATTAGAATATAGTATTGATTATGAAAAAAATAAAGTATTTAATTTAAAGGTTTTTGCAAGAAATGTATTTGGTATATCCATCGCTTCTGAACTCAAAATAGAAATTTTGAATGTTATTGATGATGAACCACAATTAGAGAATACTACAATAAATGTTGATGAAAATACTAAGGTAGGAAATATAATAGGAAAAATGAAAGTTATTAATATTGGAAATAATCCAATTACAGAATTTATTTTAAATGGTGTAGATAATGATACTTTTACTATTGATACAGATGGTAATATAATTTTAGCCAAAAATATTGATTATGAATTTAAACAAGATTATAAATTAACAGTTTTTGCAAGAAATTCTGTTGCAGATAGTTTGACAGTTACCCTAAATGTTAATGTTCAAAATATAGAAGAACATGTTCCTGTACTAGAATCTTTTAAAGGTTTTGTTGAAAATGGTGCACTCCCAAATACTTTAATTGGAGTTATTAATAAAATTTATATAGGTGATGGAACTATTCTAGAATATATAGTTACAGGTGATGGAAAAGATAATTTTAGAGTTGATTTAGATGGATCTATTTATGTTTCTAATACAGCAACTTTAGATGAAAATATAAAAAAGGTATTTAATTTAAATATTAGTTTATTAAATACTGTAGGAAGTAGTGAAGTTGTAACTCTTGATATTGTAGTTACAAGTGATAAAAGTGTTCCTATTACACCAACAAATTTAATTAGTGTTAAAGATACACCAACTAGTGTTGATATCGAATGGAATGATGCTTCCAATAATGAAAGGGGGTTTAATTTATACAAAAATAATTATAAAATTGCTGTTATTGATAAGAATATTACTACTTATACTATAGATTCTTTGGATGAGAATACTAATTATGTATTTAAACTGACTGCATTTAATGATTTAGGTGAAAGTTCCCCTGTATTATTGGAAGTTACAACATTAAGTGATTCAATAAAATCGTTTCAAAGGATGCTTCAAAATAAATGTGGAATAAGTAAAGTTATAATTAATAATTTATTTAATCCTATGACAAAAATATATGATGGTTCTATAGATTGCTCTAATAAAAGTTTAATAAATAGTGATTTAGATTCATTTAAAATATTAAATAAAATTACGGGTTCATTAAACTTATCAAAAAATCAACTTACAAATATTGATGCATTAAATTCACTTTCAAGTGTTGGTACATTAGATATATCAAAAAATCAACTTACTAATCTAAATGGATTAAATTCTTTAACAGATGTTTCAGATTCATTATATTTATATGATAATAAGCTTACTAATGTAGATGGATTGAGTTCTTTAAGAAATATTGGTGGTTCGTTAAATTTATCAAGAAATATACTTGAAGACATTAATGGATTAAATAGTTTATTAAGTGTTGAATCTATTAATCTATCTAAGAACAAAATTGCAAATGTAGATGCCTTAAGTTCGCTAACAAATATTTCAGGTTCATTATATTTAAATGATAATGTATTGGAAAATATAAATGGCTTAATTTCTCTCTCAACAATAGGAGGTTCATTAGATTTATCTAGAAATAATCTTAGAAATGTAGATGGATTAAGTTCTTTAAAAAGTATAGGAAACTCTTTACAATTGAGCGAAAATCAACTTACTGATATAGATGGACTTTCATCATTAATGAGAGTCGATAATTCAATATATTTATATGCAAATACACTTGAAAATATAAATGGTTTAAATCCATTAATTTATATTGGAGATTCTTTATATTTATATGGTAACAACATTATTAATTTAGATAATTATGTTTTTGAAAATTTAAAAGGAAACCTTATTCTAAATTATAAAGAATTATTAGCTGTTATAGAAAAAGATAATAATTTATTGAATAATAGTAATTTTTTATTTAGTCAAAAAAATATCACTATTCATGGAGAAAAAGGAGATGATACTTATATTTATAATAAAAGTGATAAAACAATTATTATTGATGATAGTTTTTATAATAACAATATTGAAGAACAAGCAGGTAATGATATATTATTATTAGCTGGTGGAATAAATCAAAGTGATATTATCCTTGAAGAATATGATGAAAATCTGATTATCAAAATTAATTATGATGAAATGGTTGATAATGAGTTACAAGATTATGTAGTTATTAAAAACTGGAGAAGCGTTAATAATGGTATAGAAAAAATAATTTTTACTAATGGTGAAGTTTTAGAAATAGATAAATCTATTATATATGAATATGCAACTTTTACTGGAAATATTGAAGCAAGTAAACATCATTTATATGGATTTGAAGATAATTTATTTAATGGAACAGACAATGCAGAAACTATATATTCAGGAGCAGGAAACGATACAATAAACTCAGGAGATGGTAATGACATATTAGATGGAGGAACTGGAGATGACCAACTAAATGGATGGAGAGGAGATGATATATATGTATTTGCAAGAGGATATGGGCATGATTCAATTCTAGATTATTATAATTACTACGGTGATATAAGAGATGGAGGAAATGATACCATACAATTTAAAGGTAATATAACTGCAGATGATTTGATTTTTATGCAAAATAATAGTGATTTAATAATAGGAATAAAAGAAGATGGTATAGATTTTCAAAACCTTTCAGACAAAATAACTATTTCTAATTGGCTAGATGTAGAGTATTGTATAGAAAATTTTATATTTGAAGATGGTACATCATTAACAAAAGAAGATGTTCAATCATTAATAACTGCACCTAATGATGATGTTATCCATTGAAAAAACTAAAATTATACTTTAAATTGAAAAATAGAAAATAATTATTTAGTTTTTAGATAAAAGATTAGCACTTATCAAATAAAAAACTCGATGTTACCATTATTTTAAATACAAATATATTATAAAAAATTAATTCATGCTATAACCTTTGCTTAATGATATTTTTTATACAATATCATCCAATTTATAATAGGGAGAGACAATGAAAATAACTGGCGCAAGAATGGTTATCGAATCATTAAAAGAGGAAAGGGTTGACGTAGTATTTGGTTACCCTGGTGGCGCTATTATGAATGTCTATGATGAAATATATAAACAGAGTTTTTTTCAACACATTCTGACTAGACATGAACAAGCAGCAATTCATGCAGCAGAAGGTTATGCAAAATCAACTGGAAATGTAGGTGTTGCTATAGTAACAAGTGGTCCAGGTTTTACAAATGCAGTTACTGGTTTAGCTGATGCTTATATGGATTCAGTTCCTTTAGTTGTAATCTCAGGACAAGTTCCAACTACAATTATAGGAACTGATGGTTTCCAAGAGATTGATGCTGTAGGGATTAGTAGACCTTGTACAAAGCATAACTATTTAGTAAAAGATATTAAAGATTTACCAAGAATCATTAAAGAGGCTTTTCATATAGCAAGTACAGGAAGACCAGGTCCTGTTCATGTTGATATACCAAAAGATATCACAGCAGAAGTTGCAAATTTTGTATATCCAAAAGAGGTAAATTTACCAACATATAAACCAACTGTAAACTACAACAAAAGACAGTTAAAAAAAGCGATGGATGCTATAGCAAAATCTAAAAAACCATTACTTTATGTAGGTGGTGGAGCAATTTTATCTAACTGTTCGTATGAGATTAGAGAGTTTGCAAGAATGACAAAAATACCTGTTGTAGAAACACTAATGGCAAGAGGTGTTATGAGTCATGATGATGATTTATTAATTGGTATGTTAGGTATGCATGGTGAATTTGCTGCGAATATGGCAGCTTATGATACTGATTGTATTATTTCACTTGGAGCTAGATTTGATGATAGGGTTACAGGAAGATTAGATGAATTTGCTAAAAAAGCAAAAGTTATCCATGTAGATATTGACCCAGCTTCTATTGCTAAACTTGTACATACAAATTATCCTATTGTTGGGGATTTGAAAGTAACAGTTGAGGGGATGATTGAAGCTGCAAAAGAGATGGAGTTTAATGATTTTTCAAACTGGGTTTCACTTCTAAGAGAATATAGACAAAAAGAACCCCTAAGATTTAATGACTCAGATGCAGTTATCAAACCACAATGGGTTATTCAAAGAGTTGGTGAAACTTTAGGTGATAATGCAATAATCTCTACAGATGTTGGTCAACACCAAATGTGGGCTGCTCAATTTTACCCATTTTCATATCCAAGACAATGGAACACTTCTGGTGGTCTAGGAACTATGGGTTATGGACTTCCAGCTGCTATGGGAGTTGCAAGAGGAAATAAAGATAAAGTTTCTATTAACTTTACAGGTGATGGTTCAATTTTGATGAACATCCAAGAGTTAATGACTTGTGTAGAAAACAATCTACCTGTTATTAATATTGTTTTAAATAACAACTACTTAGGTATGGTTAGACAATGGCAAACTCTGTTTTATGAAAATAGACTTTCAGAAACAGATTTAACTGCACAGCCAGATTTTAAAATGTTAATTGAAGCTTTTGGTGGAAACGGTTATAGAGTTTCAACTAAAAAAGAGTTTGATGAAGCATTAAAAGATGCAGTTGAAAAGAAAAAAGTTGCAATGATTGAAGTAATAGTATCAAGAGATGAGATAGTATTACCAATGGTTCCAAATGGACACGCACTAAATGAAATGACACTTTTAGGAGAAAACAATGAATAATTTTAACCACTATTATGATGCAATCATCACTAGACAGGTTATCTCTGTAATTGTCATAAATGAGCACAATGCTTTATCAAGAATTGTAGGTTTATTCTCAGCTAGAGGATATAATATTGACTCATTGACTGTTGCACCAATAACAGGTTCTGAATATTCAAGAATGACTATAGTTACAACTGGTGATAAAAGAGTGATTGATCAAATTGTTAAACAATTAAATAAATTAATTCCTGTTTTAAAAGTAAATGAACATCAAGATGTAATTGAAAAAGAAACAGTTTTAATCAAAATACCAATTGACCAACCTTTAAGTGACATTGATGTTATTGCAAGAGCTTATAATGGGCATATTCAAAATGTTACAGAAGATGCAATTGTAATTTCTGCAACAGATGAACCACATAGAATTGCAAACTTTACAAATCTGATGGAAAAATTCAAACCACTAGAAGTCGTAAAAAGTGGTGTAGTTGCAATAGAAAGATAAGTAAATAAAAACTTCAAGGAGAGTATGTGAGATTAAAAGAGATTGCAAAAGTATTAGGTATTGAATGTGAAAGTGAAATTAAAATCACAGGTTTAAATACACTTTTAGAATCAAATAATAATCAACTTACTTTTCTTGAAAATAAAAAATATGTAAAAGATTTAGAAAAAACAAATGCTGCAGCTGTATTAGTAAAAGAGGAATTTAAAGATTTAGTTCCAAAAGATACTATAGCTTTGATTTGTGAAGAACCTTATGTAAAACTTGCACATACTTCTAAGCTTTTTGCCCCAAATATAATTGAAACTTTAGGAAATGAACCTAAAATTGGTCAAAATTCTACTATTATGCCAAATGTCTATTTAGGGAAAAACTCTATTGTTGGAGATAATTGTACAATTATGGCAGGTTGTTTTATAGGTGATAATGTTCAAATAGGTAACAATACAATCATCTATCCAAATGTTTCTATATATAGAGATTGTAAAATAGGTGATGATTGTATTATTCACTCTGGAACTGTTATTGGAAGTGATGGATTTGGTTTTGCTAATACAAAAGATGGAAAATATATCAAGATATATCAAAATGGTAATGTAGTTATTGGAAATGATGTTGAGATAGGTTCAAATTGTTGTATAGATAGAGCAGTATTTCAATCAACAATTATCGAAAATGGTTGTAGAATTGATAATCTTGTACATATAGCTCATAACTGTAAATTAGGAGTAGGGTGTATTTTAACTGGTCAAGTTGGACTTTCTGGTTCAACAACACTTCACCAATATGTAATTATGGGTGGACAAAGTGCAACAGCAGGACATCTTGAGATTGCACCATTTACGACAATTGCTGCACGTGGTGGGGTAACTAAATCTATAAAAGAACCTAAAAAACAATGGGCGGGATTCCCTTTGTATGACCATAAACAATGGCTAAGACTTCAAAGTAAAATTTCAAATTTATTAAAAAAAGGGTAAATCATATTTAAGAAAATCTTATCACTGATTTCACTATTTATTATAGTGTATTTTGAGTATTCTACCTTTGTTAGTGACAAAATAAGTGTAGGAAAAATAGGCTCAATTTTTGCTAAATATTCACATATGTATTTTGGATTTATTTCATATTTTTATCTTTTTATATTTATATATCTACTTTATATTTTAAATTTTAAAAAAGAGTTAGAAAAAAAAGATTTAATAATCAAATCACTAGCATCAATTTTACTTTTATTTACAATTTTGATTTTTCAATCTTTAGTTGTTCAAAAAGGTATTTATAGTGGGGAGATAGGAAACTACATTGTCTCTTCAATGTTACCATTTATTGGTATGGCTGGACTTTGGATATTTGTAATTATTGGTTTTATTATATCATCATTAATTATCTTTGAAGATACAAATATAAATTTCAATATAAAAAAAATTGTTCCTGAATTAAAAAAAAATGAGAATCTCAATAAACCTAAAAGAATTGAAAACAGAAAAAGAGAAAGAAAAACATCACAAGAAGATGAAAAAGTTAGTATAAAAGAAGTTGGTGATGTTGCAGAAATTGTTATTGAAGAGGATGACAATGTAGCTGATATTGAGGTTGATGACTTAAATATAATAAATATAGACCAAATTGATAAATTTGAGAAAGAACCAAGAACTAAGAAGAATATTGAACAAGAAGATAATCAAGAAGAAGCTGAAATTATCATAGAAGAGGAGCATACAAGTCACTCTGTTATAGTTGAAGAGTTAGAAGAAAATAAAAAACTTTTAGATGAGATTGAATTAGGGAAAACAGAAAAACCAAAAGATTTTGAATTACCACATCCAGATTTTTTCCAAGCTGCTCCAAAAGATAAAAAATCAAAAGTATCAGAAGCTCAAATAGATAAAAAAATTGAGGATTTACTTGAAAAGTTATCAATGTTTAAAATTGAAGGTGATGTAGTAAGAACATATACAGGTCCTGTTGTAACAACTTTTGAATTTAAACCTGCACCAAATGTAAAAGTATCAAAAATATTAAATCTTCAAGATGACTTAGCAATGGCTTTAAAAGCACAAACCATTAGAATTCAAGCACCAATTCCTGGTAAAGATGTAGTGGGAATTGAAGTTCCAAATGATGATATGCAAACTATTTATATAAAAGAACTTTTAGAAAGTGAAATATTTCAAAATGCAAAATCACCTTTAACTATGATTTTAGGAAAAGATATTGTAGGTAAGCCTTTTGTAACAGACCTTAAAAAACTTCCACACTTACTTATAGCAGGAACTACAGGATCAGGTAAATCTGTTGGTATAAATGCAATGATTCTTTCACTTTTATATAAAAACTCTCCTGACAATCTAAAACTTGTAATGATTGACCCAAAAATGTTAGAGTTTTCAATGTACAATGATATTCCTCATCTTTTAACTCCTGTAATCACAAAACCAACTGATGCAATAAATGCCTTATCAAATATGGTTAGTGAAATGGAGAGAAGATACACTCTAATGTCTCAAACAAAAACTAAAAATATAGAAAATTACAATGAAAAAGCAAAAAAAGAGGGATATGAAGCTATCCCTTATATAGTTGTAGTAATTGATGAGTTAGCAGATTTGATGATGACAAGTGGAAAAGATGTTGAACTTTCTATTGCCAGATTAGCACAAATGGCAAGAGCATCAGGTATTCACCTAATAGTTGCAACACAAAGACCGTCTGTAGATGTTGTAACAGGACTTATTAAAGCAAATCTTCCAAGTAGATTATCATATAAAGTTGGTCAAAAAGTAGATTCAAAAATCATCCTAGATTCACTTGGAGCTGAATCATTACTTGGACGTGGAGATATGCTATTTACACCTCCTGGAACTTCTGGTCTGGTACGTATACATGCTCCTTGGTCAAAAGAGGATGAGATAGAAAAAGTTGTAGATTTTCTAAAAGATCAAAGAGAAGTTGAATACGACATGAACTTTGTAAAAGATAAAGGTACAAATTCATCATCTTCAAGTGATTCATCTTCTGATATTACAGAACTTGATGAACTTTATGAAGATGCCAAAGAAGTAATATTAACAGATAGAAAAACTTCAATCTCTTATATTCAAAGAAAACTAAGAATTGGTTACAACAGAGCTGCTACAATAGTTGAACAACTAGAACTAACAGGCGTAATCTCAGAAGCTAACGCTAAAGGGAATAGGGATATTCTTATTTAGTATAAATTAAAATTTTAATTTATACTAATAAGCTATTAGTCCCTTTTTGTTAACAATCTATTTATCATCAATAATTTACCCATACTTTTATTTTATTTATGCTAGAATATAATTATTATTAAGCAAAAGGAGTATGTTATGAATACAAGTATTGTAGGAAGACACATAGAATTAACTGAACCTATTAAAGATTATGTTAATAGTTCAATTGAAATTTTCAAAAAATATAATTTAGATATTATATCTGTAAACGCAATTATTTCTCAAGAAGAAAAAAATGGAAGAAAAGCATTCACTTTTGAATTCACTTTAAATATCGCTCATTTAGATACTGTTGTTGTAAAACAAAAAGATAAAGATTTATATGCGGCAATTGATATAGCTGTTGATAGAGTTTCAAAAGTTTTAAGAAGACACCATGATAAAATCACTGGACATAAAGCGACTAAACTTACTGAAGTTGAAGCTTCTGAGATTGAAGATCAAATTGCTAACGAGTTAGAAAAACTTGAGTCTGAGATTTTCCCTGTGAAATTATCTTCTTATAAACCTATAGATATTGAAGAAGCATTAGAAGACTTAAAAGCTTCAGATGCTACATTTAAAGTATTCTATGATAAAGATGATAATATGAGAGTATTGTACAAATCTAGCCAAGAGGGTAAATTTGGTCTTTACTAAAATATACAATATATTTTTTAAAGGTATTAGCAATCTATATGCTAATACCTTTTTTTAATTTAAAAGGAATACAAGTTTAATGGATAACTCACTTAAAAAAATCGCTTTAATTGGACAGCCAAATGTTGGGAAATCATCACTATTTAATAGAATTGCTAAACAAAGAATAGCAATTGTTTCTGAACAAGCTGGAACTACGAGAGATATTAGAAAACATCAAGTTGAAATATTAGATAGAGATGCTATTATGCTTGATACTGGTGGTATTGATGAAACAAATGATGCCATATTCTCTAACGTAAAAAGAAAAGCAGTAGAGTGTGCAAAAGAGGCTGATATAATACTTTTTATGGTGGATGGTAAAAAACTACCAGATGAAAAAGATAAAGAACTATTTTATGAGCTTCAAGATTTGGGTAAAAAACTATTTTTAGTTGTAAATAAAATCGATAACGATAAAGAAAAAGAGGATAGACTTTGGGCTTTTTATGAGTTTGGTATAGATGAAGAAAACCTTTTTGGTATCTCTGTATCTCATAATAGAGGAACAAAACCTTTACTTGAAGCAATTGCTGCAATTCTTCCTCCAAAAGAAGTTGAAGAAGCACAATATGAAGTTATTGAAGATGATGATGACTATTTAGAAGGTTTTTTATCACCTATTGAAGATATAAACGAACAAGCTTTAGAAGATGATGGTGAAATCAAAGTTGCTATTATTGGAAGGGTAAATGTTGGTAAATCTTCTATTTTAAATGCATTAGTTGGTGAAGAAAGATCAGTTGTATCTCCAATAGCAGGTACTACAATAGATCCAGTTGATGAATCATTTGAGTACAAAGACAAAAATATCACTTTTGTCGATACAGCAGGACTTAGAAGAAGAGGTAAAATTGAAGGTATTGAAAAATTCGCTTTAAATAGAACAAAACAGATGTTAGAAAAAGCAAATCTAGCTTTACTAGTATTAGATGCCTCATCAGAACTAGTTGATTTAGATGAAAAAATTGCAGGATTAGTTGATGAATATGCCCTTGGAACAATTATTGTTTTAAATAAATGGGATGAGAATATGGAAACCTTTAAAGATATGGAGAAAAAAGTAAGAAGAAAATTCAAATTTTTATATTTTGCTCCAGTTATTGCTGTTTCAGCAAAAACAGGTAGAAGTATTGATAGACTAAAAGATAAAATAATAGAAATTTATGAGAATTATTCTCAAAGAATTTCAACATCAGTATTAAATAAAATAGTTGAAGAAGCTACAATAAGACATTCACTTCCTAGTCCAAATGGAGCTTACTTAAGAATATATTATACTACTCAATTTGAAGTAAAACCTCCAAGAATTGCACTTATTATGAATAAACCAAGATTATTACACTTTTCATATAAAAGATATTTAATAAATTATTTAAGAAATAACATCAACTTTGAAGGAACTCCTATTCATATCCTAGCAAGGGGTAAGAATGAGAGAGCTGATGAACAGGACGACGAATTAGTAGAGTTTTAACCTTTATATAAAGGAGCCTCTTTGTTTAATCTTAATAGTGTCAAAAATGACATATTTGGTGGTATAACTGCCGCTGTAGTTGCTTTGCCTTTAGCTTTAGCTTTTGGTGTAGCAAGTGGAGCTGGAGCTATGGCAGGTTTATATGGAGCAATTATATTAGGTTTTTTTGCTTCACTTTTTGGTGGTACTTCAACACAAATCTCTGGTCCAACTGGACCTATGACAGTTATTACTGCCACTGCAATTGCAACATTTCCAAATGATTTTGAATCTGTTATTTTAGTTATATTTTTAGCTGGAATAATACAAATTTCACTTGGTATTGTAAAAATTGGTAAGTGGGTAAAATATATACCATATCCAGTTATTTCAGGATTTATGAGTGGAATAGGGGTAATTATAATTGTTCTACAAATCAACCCTTTTATAGGTGTCGAATCATATGGTTCTGTTATTCAAACATTAGTTGAATTACCAAATAGCTTAAAAATGGCAAATTCTCAATCTTTAATTATTGCATCTATTACTTTAGCGATAATGTTTTTAACTCCTAAATCTATTACTAAATATGTACCTTCTGCACTTATTGCACTGGTTTTAATCACTTATTTAACAATTTATATGGGCTATTCTATTCAAACAATAGGTGAAATTCCTATGGGCTTACCTACTATTCATATTCCAACAAGTATAGACTTACTTAAATTAGATACTATTATTACACTTGCCATTACTTTAGCATTGCTTGGAGCAATTGATACACTTCTTACTTCACTTGTTGCTGATTCTATGACAAAAACAAAACATAAACCTAATCAAGAACTTGTAGCACAAGGAATTGGTAACTCTATTTGTTCATTATTTGGTGCAATTCCAGGAGCTGGTGCAACAATGAGAACAGTAATAAATATAAAAAGCGGAGGAACAACCAGAATATCTGGGATAGTTCATGCTTTAACACTTTTAGTTATAGTTTTATTCCTTGCACCTTTAGCTTCTAAAATTCCATTAGCTGTTCTTTCTGGAATTCTTATAAAAGTTGGATTTGATATTTTAGATTATAAGTTTTTAAAAATCATCAATAAAGTATCAAGACAAGATTTATTGATTATGATAACAGTATTTCTTTTAACAGTTTTTGTTGACTTAATCATGGCAGTAGGAGCAGGTATAACTTTTGCTTCTATTTTGGCAATTTATAAAATATCAAAAAGAACAAGAATGATTACAACTCATGCCAAAAATAAAGTGAGTTTTGATATTGATGTTGAAAATAAAGATATAAAAATTCTCAAAATAGATGGTTCTTTATTTTTTGGTACAGCTTCTATTTTAGATAGAAAAATCGATAAAATAAAACCTGATACAAAATATGTTATAGTAAATTGTTTAAACGTTTCTATGATGGATTTATCTGCTATATTTATGATTGAAGAGATAATTCAAAAACTTGATGACAAACAAATAAAAGTGATTTTACTACTTAGACATTCATATAGAAGAAAAGTTTTAAAAATAGATACAAACAAAATATTTAGTAATACTTTAATATTTAATAACATAGATTCAGCTGTGAATGCTATACAAAAAAATGAATATAAAGAGAAAAATGAAAAATAAAATATATTTACTTAGTAACCAAAAATATAATGATGTTGAAAATTTAGAGGTTTTTAAAATTGAATACATTAATAGTAATATTGATTTATCAAAATATGATGCACTGTTATTTACTTCAAAAAATGCAATCTATTCTATAAATAATTTTAATAAAAAATGGAAAGAGATACCATCATATTCTATAGCCACAAAAACCTCTAAAATTGTAGAACAATTAGGTGGAGTTAATCAATTTGATGCAAAATGCTCCAATGGAGATGAATTTGCATCAAAATTAATACCATTATTAAAAAATAAAAAAGCTCTTTACTTAAGAGCTAAAAAAGTTGTTTCAAATTTAGTTGAGATTTTAAAAAGTGCAAATATTGATATTGAACAAAATATTGTATATGAAACTAAATGTAATAATAATCTAAATAAAAAACTTGAAAAAAATTCAACAATAATATTTACCTCCCCATCTTCAATAAAATGTTTTTTTAATCAATATCACTGGGATCAAACTTTTAAAGCTGTGGTAATAGGAAAAACTACGGCAAGTTACTTACCACAAAATATAAATTATCAAATCTCTGATGAAGTAAATATACAAGAGTGTATAAATCTAGCTAAACAGTTGTATATTTAATGTATAATTCAATCATAATTGGATAAAATTATTATATCTGAGTAGTGCGGGATTTCCATTGTTGAGGGTCCGTTACTATTTTTTTGCGAGTGTGTAATTACACGGTGTGTAGCTTTCCATTACGTTTTAGCTCCTAAAATGTAATTCTTGCTTGCTAACGTTGGCTTTTGTGGGCCATTTGATGGTTAACGACTACTTGGATTTTATTTTTATTACTCATTTTAAGGAAATCTAGTGAACATTTTGATACTTGGTAGTGGTGGTAGAGAGTACTCTATAGGATTAGCTATATCTAAAGAGGAACAACAACATAACTTATTTTTCATGCCAGGAAACGGGGCAACTTCAAACTTAGGTACAAATATAAATATAAAAGATTATAATGAACTAGCTTTATGGGCAAAAGAAAATAATATTGAATTAACAATAGTAGGTCCTGAAGCACCTTTAGTAGATGGTGTTGTTGATATATTTAAAAAACATGATTTAACAATCTTTGGTCCAAGTCAAGCTGCAGCGCAACTTGAAGGTTCTAAAGTATATATGAAAAATATTCTAAAAAAATATAACATACCAACAGCAGCGTTTATAGAAACAACTAGTGAAAAAGAGGCACATGACTTCATAGATACTATGAAAGAACCAATTGTTGTAAAAGCAGATGGGCTTTGTGCTGGAAAAGGTGTAATTATTGCTCAAACAAAAGATGAAGCTAAAAAAGCAGCCTCTGATATGTTATCAGGAGAATCTTTTGGAGATGCTGGAACTTCTATAGTAGTAGAAGAGTATCTTGATGGATATGAGCTTTCAATCTTTGCTATTTGTGATGGAGAAAACTACAAAGTTTTACCAGCCGCACAAGACCACAAAAGAGTAGGGGATGGTGATACAGGACCAAATACTGGTGGAATGGGTGCATATGCTCCAACACCACTTGTAAATGATGATATTTACAAAAAAGTTGAAGAGAGAGTTATAAAACCAACTTTAAAAGGGATGCAACAAGAGGGTGCTCCTTTTGAAGGTGTGCTTTTCATTGGTGTTATGGTAGTAAAAGGTGAACCAATTATTTTAGAATATAATGTAAGATTTGGTGATCCTGAATGTGAAATTATTATGCCTTTACTTGAAACTCCTGTTTCAGAACTTTTCTATAAAGGTGCTACAAAACAACTTGATAAATTAGATATTAAAATCAAAAATGAATTTGGAGTTGGAGTTGTTATGGCTAGTGGAAACTATCCATATGGTTCAAGTGAACCTGCTGAAATTATTGTTGATGAGATAGTTGATGAAGAGATATTAAACAATACACACATCTCATATGCAGGTGTTTCAAAAGAAGATGATAAACTATTTGCAACAGGTGGTAGAGTTTTAGTTTGTGTTGGTTTTGGTTCAACTATTAAACAAGCAAGAGATAGAGCCTACGCTCTTTGTGGGCAAGTTCATTTTGCTGGTAAAAAGTGTAGAACTGATATTGCATATCAAGCTTTAAAATAAAAGAGCTAAATTTTAATATGAACAATACTGAAAATTTAGAGTTAGCATCAATTCGTTCTAGAACCTTTGCATTTATTATTGATGATTTTTTAATTACATTTATAATAATTGCAATGTATTGGGAGATAATATCTCAAAATGGTGGTGATTTAATTTCTGTTTTAACTATAATGAATGAGTTTGTTTTACAAATTTTATTTCTAAAATTTGTATATCAAACTTTTTTTGTTTGGTATTATGGAGCAACTATTGGAAAAATAATTACAAAAATAAGAGTCATTGATTATTATCATTTTGGTAGGGTATCTATTTTTACTGCAATGACTAGGTCAGTTCTTAGAATACTAAGTGAAATGTTTTTTTATATAGGGTTTATTTTCGCATTTTTTACAGAATCAAGACAAACATTTCACGACAAATTAGGTAGGACATTGGTTGTAAATGCTTAGAATAATCTTTTTATTAACACTTTTCTTAATCTCTTTATATGCAGAAGTTGAAAAATTTCAAGTTTTTGCAAATAATGTTAATACAAAAAACGATTTATTAGTTGCAAATGGAAATGTTATAATAATATCTCCCACTTATTATATTACTGCTCAAAAAGCAATTTATGATAAAGATAAAGGAACTTTTGAGTTATTTGGTGATGTAATAGTTCTTAAAGACAATCAGGTTCAAGTAAATAGTGAATATACATTTTTAGATGTAAATAATCACAATTCCTATCAAAAGCCAAATCTTCTATATGATCATAATAGCTCTATTTGGATAAACTCAAAAGATTCTAAAAAAATAAATGAATTAGTTACATTAAATGATACTATATTATCAAGCTGTGATTGTATAGACCCTGCTTGGAGTATTAGTTCTTCTGATATTGAATATGATACTGAAGATAAATGGCTAAATGCTTATAATACAAAACTTTATATAAAAAATGTTCCTGTTTTGTATACTCCTTATTTAGGTTTTTCAACTGATAAATCTAGAAGAACTGGTTTATTAATACCTACAATTGGGTATTCTAAAACAGAAGGTTTGTCTTTTTCTCAACCTATTTTTATAGCTCCTGCCCAAAATTATGATTTTGAGATAATTCCTCAATTAAGAACATTAAGAGGTTCTGGTATGTATGCATATTATAGATATGCTGATTCAATAAACTCAATGTTAAAAATTGGTACTGGTTACTTTAAGGAAAAAAGTAATTTTCAAAAAGAGAATAATTTGAGAAATAAAGAGCACTATGGTTTTGAAGTAGAATATGAAAAAGCAAATTTATTTACAAAATTTGATGATGCAAAAGATGGAATTTATCTATCTTTAAACTATTTAAATGATATAGAATATAAAACCTTAGAAGATAAAGATTATAGTAGTTCAAATGAAAGATACATAGAATCTAAGATAAACTATTTCTATAATACACCAAACTATTTTTTAGGTAGTTATTTTAGATATTATATAGATACGCAAAATGATTCTAATTCTAAAACATTACAAGAATTACCAAAATTTCAAGCACATAAATACAATACTCCTATTTTATTTGATAAACTTTTATATTCTGCAGATATTAGATATACAAACCATTATAGAACTGATGGTATAAAAGCTAATCAATATGAAGTGAGTATACCATTGTCATACTCTCATTCTTTTTTTGATGATTATTTAAATTTAATATTAGAACATGAAATATCAATAAATAAATTTGATTATGCTCATGCGAACTTATCATATCAAGATGGAGAATATATTGAAGAAAGAACTACTATAGGCTTAAATAGTGATTTGATTAAACCTTATGAAAACTATATTCATACAATGAATTTATCAGCAAATTATAATTCATATAATGAGATTAGAAAAGATGGAGACTTGTACCCGCTAACTAATCAAAATATAGAAATTAGTCCTTTTAGTTTAACTAATAAAAATGTAAATAATATTGAACTAGCATTAAATCAATCTTTTTTTGATAGAAAAACAAAACAAAGAATTTTAAAACATAAAATAACTCAATCAATAATATATGATAAATTTAATAATTCTCAATTAGAAAATTTAACAAACTTAATTGATTATAACTATATTTGGGGTAATTTACAAAATAGATTAACATATAATCATCCAGATAAAAAGTTCATTGAGAGTTCATCAAACTTCTCTTTTAAATATGACAAATATAATTTAAATTTAACACACTATATATCACAAGATACTCCAAATTCTGGTAAAGAGGATTTACATTCTTATAGTATAGATGCTAAGTATAAAATATCAGAAAGATATTCATTTGGATATTATACAAATTATAATATAGAGGATGGGATTAGAAATAAACAAGCCTTTATTTTTGATATCAATGATAAGTGTTGGAGTTTAGATGTTAAATTTGAAAAAGAGATTACTGCTGCTTCAACAACTAATCAAACCCCTATCAAACAAGATATTATCTATGTTCAACTTATCTTAATTCCAATTGGTGGAATTAAACAAGAATATGAAGTAAAAAGAGATTGATTATGAGTCCTGATAAAATCTATTTTAAAAACAGAGATGTAGCTGCATATAGACTTATAGATATTTTACCTATAAATAAAATGAAACTTGAAGAATGGACTGTCATATCTACATCATATGGTGGATACCCTATTGCAAAAATTATAGCAGCTGAACTAGATGCAAAACTTGATGTAATGTTTTCTAGAAAAATTTATGCTCCTAATAATGAAGAGTGTGAAGTTGCTATTGTAACAGAAACAGAAGAAGTTGTAATACATGAAGAATTAGTTAAAGCATTTAGTATAAATTTAGACTTTGTTTTTTCAAGGTCTAGATATATTTTTGAAAATGATTTATCAAATTGTGTTAATAAATTTAGAAGAGGAAAAAAATTAGAAAGTTTTAAAAATAAAAATGTATTATTAATTGATGAAGGATTAAATACAAGCCTAACTATGATGGCTTGCATAAAAACTGCAATTAACTTAGGTGCAAAGTCAGTATCTGTTGCTGTTCCAATTTTACCAACGGCAAGTATAAATACTATAGAGTCTATAGCTGATGATTTATATTTTGTAAAATGTTTAGATCATTTTATTGATATAGAATTTTATTATGATGAATTGGAAGAGATAACTTATGAAGAAATTAGAAAAGATAAAGGATAAATTATATGTCAACTGTATGTGAGTTTGAATTAAATGGAAAACAAGAGATTTTTGAGTTTGGAAAAGTAGCTAAACAATCAAATGGTTCAGTTTTAGCAAAATTAGGAAATGCTGTTGTATTAGCCACAGTTGTAAGTGAATTTGATAATCCAGTTGAAGAAGATTTTACTCCTTTAACAGTTCAATATATTGAAAAAACTTATGCAGCAGCAAAACTTCCTGGTGGGTTTATAAAAAGAGAAGCAAAGCCTAGTGATTTTGAAACACTAACTTCAAGAGTAATTGATAGAAGTTTAAGACCACTATTTCCAAAAGGTTATGTATATCCTACAACTATCACAGTAATTGTTTTAAGTGCAGATAAAGATGTTGATTTGCAGGCATTAGCTTTAAATGCAGCTAGTGCAGCTTTATATACTTCAAACTTACCTATCAAAAAATCTGTTTGTGGTGTAAGAGTAGGGAAAATTGAAGGTGAATATGTAATAAATCCTACTATTGAACAAATGGAAAACTCTACTCTTGATTTATATGTTGCTGGTTCAAAAGAAGAGCTTCTTATGATTGAGATGAAAGCTATTTCAAGTGAAGAGATGATTGAAGTTGATATTGAAGCATTTAGTAAACTTCATAAAGCAAATGAGATGAGTGAAGATGAACTTGTAGAAGCAATTAGTATTGCGCAAGAAGCTTTAAAAGAATCAAATGAAACATATGAAACTGGTTTTGAATCTGTTTGTAAAGAGATTTGTGATGTTAAGCTTGTTGAGTTTACAATTGATGAAGCAGTAATTAAGCATGTAAGAGATAATTACTTAACAAATATAAAAGAAGCATTACAAAAATTAGCAAAAAGTGAAAGAGCCACTGAATTAAAAGAAGTAGCAAAACTAATCTCTGTAGATGAATATTGTATAGAAAAAGAGTTAGAATTTAATGTAATTTATGAAGCTGTATCTATAGTAAAAAGAGAAGCTGTAAGAGAAATGATTGTAAATGAAAAAGTTAGAGCTGATGGAAGAGGTTTAAAACAAGTTAGACCAATATCTATTGAAACAAATATTTTACCATCTGCACATTCATCTTGTCTTTTCACTAGAGGTGAAACTCAAGCTTTAGTTGTAGGAACAATTGCAGGGGCTAAAGATGGTCAAATGTATGAAGTTCTTACTGATAAATCTACATCAATGGAAAATTTTATGGTTCACTATAATTTCCCTGGATTCTCTGTGGGTGAAGCAAAACCTATGTTTGGAGTTGGAAGAAGAGAATTAGGTCATGGGAACCTAGCTAAAAAAGCTTTGGAAGCTACAATTGATAAAGATTATGATGATACAATAAGATTAGTATCAGAAATTTTAGAATCAAATGGTTCATCATCAATGGCTACTGTTTGTGGCGGTTCATTGGCATTGAAAGCTGCTGGTATTCCTATATCAAGCTTAGTTGCTGGTGTTGCTATGGGTATGGTTGTAGAGGGTGACAACTATTCAATTTTAACAGATATTATGGGGTTAGAAGACCATGATGGTGATATGGACTTTAAAGTTGCAGGAACAAAAGATGGTATTACTGCACTTCAAATGGATATTAAGCTTGGTGGAATTGAACTTTCTGTATTAAAAGAAGCATTACTACAAGCAAAAGAGGGTAGAGAACATATTTTAGAAATTATGGAAGAAGCAGCAACTGAAATAATTCCAAGTGAAGCCTTACCATTAGTTGAACAATTTGCAATTGATCCTAGTAAAATAATGGTTGTTATTGGAAAAGCTGGTTCAACAATAAAAGAGATTATTGAAAAATTCTCAGTATCTATTGACTTAGATAGAGATAGTGGAAATGTAAAAGTAAGTGGAGAGAATAAACAAAATGTTCTTGATGCTTGTGAACATATAAAATCTATCTCTAATAATGCTACATCAAGAAAAGAGCATAAAAAAATAGATTTTGAAAAACTTTATCAAGTAGATGAAGTTTTAACTGGAAAAGTTGTAAGAATAGCAGATTTTGGTGCATTTATTGAGCTACCTAAAGGTGGAGAAGGACTTTTACATATTTCTAAAATATCAAAAGAGAGAGTTAATAAAGTTGAAGATATTTTAAAAGTAGATGACTCTGTTGAAATAAAAGTTCTAAAAGTTAAAAAAGATAGAATTGAATTGGCATCTAGCCAATTATAATCTCATTATAATTTGTTTATGTAAATTTCATTATAATTGATTATCTTCTAATTATAGTGAATTACATAAATACCTATTCTTCATATTCTTCAATAAATTTTGAAATATTATATTTTGATAAATTACTAAACTTAAATTAATATTTCTTTGGTTAATATAGTTAAAACAATAATATTTATACGAAAACAAGGGGTTTTTATGGCTAAGCTTTTAATTGTTGATGATTCTACAATGTTAAGAGATATGCTTAACTATGCACTAAATGAGGGTGGATATACAGATGTAATAGAAGGCGTTGATGGAGTTGATGGTCTTGAAAAGGCTAAAGCTACAACTTTCGATTTAATTATTACAGATGTAAATATGCCAAATATGGATGGACTTACTTTAATTGGTGAGTTAAGAAAACTGCCACAATATGCTTCAAAACCTATTTTAGTACTAACTACTGAAAGAAGTGATGAAATGAAAGCTAAAGGTAAAGCTGCAGGTGCAACAGGATGGATTGTAAAACCTTTTGTACCAGAACAACTTTTAAAAGCAGTTAACATAGTATTAAGTAGATAAAAAGGTTTAATTATGTCTGGTTTTGATATTTCAAAATATAGAGAGATGTTCGTTGAAGAAGCTGAAGAGCTTTTTGAATCAGCAGATAATGTTCTTTTAGAAGCTGAAAATAATGGAACATTAACTGATGAAGAGATGGGACAACTTTTTAGAGATGTTCACACTCTAAAAGGGAGTGGAGCTTCTGTAGAACTTGCACTATTTGCAGAGTTTACTCATGATGTTGAAAACATGATGGATAAACTTAGAAATCATGAAATAGAGTTTAAACCAGAAATGGCTGGAACTTTAATTGATGGTTTGGATGTTATGAAGGAGCTTTTAGACTTAGAAGTATCTGAAGAACTTACAAGAGAAACTTTTACAGAGATGACAACAGATTTGTTAACTGATATTAGAGCTTATATAAATGGAGAAACTCCATCAAATACTCAAACTTCTGCTCCTATTGTTGAAACACCTGTAGAAAAAACTGAAACAAAAATTGAAAAAATAGAACATACAGTTGATGAAAATATTGGTTTTTATGATGAAAATGTAAATGAGAGTAAGTTTAATGTTTCTTATGGATTTTTTAAAGATGATGAAATAGGAAAAAGTAATGAAAACTATGGTTTTTTTGATGATGAATTAGACAAAATTTCTGAAACAGCAATTACTCCAACAATAGATCATAACAATGATGATGACTTTGGGTTTTTTGATGATATGCCAGAGATTACTCCTGATGCACAAATTGATGCAAATAATGAAGATCAAAAAGAAGAGATTTTAAAAACACAAGAGACAAAAGCACCTACAGTAAGTACACAAGAAGTTAAACAAGCTCCTGTAGAAGCAGAAGACTCAGAAAAAAAATCTATTTCAAAAAGACCAGAAAAAGAGATTAAAGAGAAAAAAGCAGCTGCATCTAATAATATTAGAGTAAATTTAGATAAAATTGATTTACTTATGAATAATGTTGGAGATTTAGTTATTACTAATGCCATGTTAACTCAATTTTCTACTTCTATTGAAGAAACAAAAACAAGAAATGCTGTTTTAGAAAGATTAGAACTTCTTGAAAGACATATTAGAGATATGCAAGATTCTATTATGAGTATCAGAATGGTACCTATGGAATCTATTTATTCAAAATTCCCAAAAGTTGTAAGAGATATCTCTAGAAAACTTGGGAAAAAAGTTGAATTTAAACATTATGGGGATAATGTTGAGATTGATAAAGCTATGATTGAAGGGCTTACAGATCCATTAATGCATATCATTAGAAACTCTTTAGACCACGGATTAGAAACACCAGATATTAGACAAGCTAGTGGAAAAGAAGAAGTTGGTTCAATTAGTATTTCAGCAGAACAAGCAAATGGTCAAATGATTATTACTATTGAAGATGATGGTAAAGGTATTGATGCTGAAAGAGTAGCTAAAAAAGCTCTTGAACAAGGTCAAATTGATGAAAATCAATACAATACTATGAATGATAATGAAAAAGCAATGTTAGTTTTTGGAGCAGGGGTATCAACAGCTGAAAAAATTACTGATATTTCAGGTCGTGGTGTTGGTATGGATGTTGTTAAAACAAATATCCAAAAACTTGGTGGGGCAATTAGACTAGATACTGTTTTAGGAAAAGGTACAGTAATCACTATTATGTTACCTCTTACTCTTGCAATTTTAGATGGTTTGGATATTGCTGTAGGAAATCACAAGTATATTTTACCTCTAAGTTCAATTGTAGAATCATTACAACCAACTCCTGAGATGATTAAAAAAATTGGTGATGGTTCTCAAGAACTATTGATGTTAAGAGAAGAATTTATTCCTGTTGTAAGATTACATCAATTATTTGGAGTAGAACCAACTTTTGAAAACTTAGAAGATGGAATGTTAATCGTTGTAAAATCAGGAAATACTAAAGTAGCTATATCAATTGATGAATTCTTAAATCAACACCAAGTGGTTGTAAAACCTCTTGATAAAAACTTTAGAAGTGTTGAGGGAATAGGGGCTGCAACAGTTAGAGGTGATGGAAGCATTGGGTTAATTCTTGATGTTTTAGGAATAATTAATGCACAAATCAAAATAGAAAAAGATATTAATGCCGCGCAATTTGCCTCTTAGTTAAATGTTAGACAATAGTGCATTACACAAAAAAGTCAAATCTATTCTTTATTCTCTAACAGGGATCACCCTATCTGAGAATAAAGATATTATGATTGCAAATAGACTACATAAACTAAAACGAGATACTAAGTATAGTGGTGATATAGAGGAACTACTAGAAGCCATAGAAGCTGGTGAATATCAAATAGAGTTTATAAACTCTTTTACTACAAATAAAACTCACTTTTTTAGAGAAGATTTTCATTTTACGGATTTATTAAATAGAGTTCTTCCTGAATTTGCAAAATTAGGAAAAGATATAAAAATGTATTGCTCTGCTTCTTCAACAGGTGAAGAACCTTACTCAATGGCAATGACAGTGTTAGAAGCACAAGAAAGTTTAGGTAAAAAAATAAATGCAACTATTTTAGCAACAGATATAGATACAAATGTATTACAATATGCTGCAAATGGGATATATAGATATTCTAAATCTTCAAAAGAGTTTCCAGAATGGATTAAACCTCAAAAGTATTTTAAAAGAAGAGTACAAAAAACTCTTGCAAATGAAGAGATACTTATAAAGGTAAAACCTGAACTTCAAAAAATGGTTACTTTTCAAGTAATGAATTTAAATGATTCAAATTATCCATATCAAAAAAATTATTTTGATGTAATATTCTGTAGAAATGTTTTAATTTATTTCTCGACACCTGACCAAAATAAAATATTGAAAAAACTATTTACCCATTTGAAAATAGGTGGAACTTTATATCTTGGACATTCTGAAAATCCACATGATTTAATCAATTATGTACAAAGAATAGGGCAAAATATATTTATAAAAACAAAGGAATTACCTTGATTATAATTGGACACAAGGATGGTGGTATTGAAAAAGCTTCAATATCTCGTTTTACTCAGAAAACTAAAGGTTACAATACACATACTGTAATTGGTGGAGAATTTGCAGTAGGTCCAGATATTGATGAAATTGCCTTTAAAACTCTTTTAGGTTCATGTGTTGCAATAATGTTTTATGATAGTCAAAAGAAAATCAAATCTATGAATCACTTTTTATTACCTTCTACTAATAGTACAAATGATGATATGAAATATGGTTTATATTCTGTTGAAGCAATGTTAAATGAGATGTATAAACTTGGCTGTTCAAAACAAAATATGGTTGCAAAAATATCAGGTGGAGCTGATATTATGCAGCTTAATCTATCTGCCGATACTATAGGTCATAGAAATGTTGAATTTGCAAAAGACTTTTGTAAATCAGAAGGTTTTAAACTTGTAAGTGAACACACAAGAGGGGAACATGGTAGATTAATATTACTTGCTGACTCATTTCAAACCTTTATAAAAGTTACACAAAAAAGTGAGACTGATAAGAAAATTCTTACTGAAGAGAAAGCATTGCAAACAGAAATTACGAAAGCACCTGTTCTTAAAGAGTATGTTGGTGGAGTTGACCTATTTGGTGTTGAAGATAAACAAATTATTCAACCAGAGATGGAAATTGAGTTATTTTAATACTCTTTTAGGATAGATATTATATGTATACAGTATTAGTTATTGATGATTCACCTTCTATGAGAAGAATTATAAAAGATATGATTAATAGTATTGATGAATTTGAAGTTGTAGCAGAAGCAATTGATGCATATGATGCAAGAGAAAAAATAAAACAATATGAACCAGATTTGGTGACAATCGATATTAATATGCCAAAAATGAATGGTGTAACATTTTTAAGAAACCTGATGAGATTACACCCTATGCCAGCAGTTGTAGTATCAGGAGAAAGTGTTAGAGGAAATGATATTTTTGATGATGGTGCAGTAGGTTTTATTCCTAAACCAGAAAATGGCGAATCAATGAACTCTTTTGCTGAAAGAATAAAAGACAATCTACTAAACCTAACTTTCTTGTTAAAAAGATATACTTTAAAAAAGCCTAAACCTACTATAAAGGTTATACACAAAAAAGCAAAAGAAGTTGAAAGAAAAATACATCCAGATGAAGTAATACCCTTAAGACCTGCTCGATTAAATGGGAAAAAAGTTATTGCTATTGGTTCTTCAACAGGTGGAGTTGAATCACTATTAAGGGTCTTTAAAGATTTAACAGGAGATTTACCTCCTATAGTAATCACGCAACATATTCCATATGGTTTTTCTAAATCTTTTGCTGATAGATTAAATGATTATTCTGCACTAAATGTATGTGAGGCTAAAGATGGCATGACATTAGAATATGGCCATGCATATTTAGCACCTGGTAATATGCATCTTACTATAGAAAGTGTAGGGAGTGTATATAAGACAAAATTACTTGATACAGTAAAAGTTAGTCATCATAGACCTAGTGTTGATGTATTATTTAGATCAGTTAATAATTGTGCAGGTGGTGGTGCAATGGCTGTAATGATGACAGGTATGGGTGATGATGGAAGTATTGCCATGAAAGAGCTACATGACAATGGAGCATATACAATAGCACAAAATGAAGAAAGTTGTGTAGTATTTGGTATGCCAGCAAAAGCTATCCAAGCTGGAGCAGTAAAAGATATTGTACATCTTGATGAAATTGCTCAATATATAATTGATTTTGCTAAAAATAAAAGAAAATAATCAAAAAATATCTGTAGTTTGTTTTAATCTGTCTTTATCAAAGTGGGTATAAATTCTTGAAGTATTTATGTCTGCATGACCTAAAGACTCCTGAACAAGTATTAAATCCTTACTTTTTTGATAAAGCATTGTTGCAAAGGTATGCCTTAACATATGGGCACCATTTTTTTCTTTTCTAATTCCAGCATTTAAAAGTATCTTTTCTACAATTCCACTTATATATGCTTGTGAAAGCAATTCTCCTTTTTGATTACAAAATAGGGTGTTATTATTGCAGTTTTTGATTGATTCCCACTCAATCAAATCTCTTTTTATAATAGCTTCTTTTATCATTACAACCCTTGGTTTATTACCTTTACCACGAACTTGTATGATATAAGCATCCCCATCTTTATTAAAATCTTTCATATGGATATTGATAGCTTCACTAACCCTAATACCAGTATATAGTATAATTTTAATTATAAGCCTGTTTCTAGCAGCTATCTTTGTACTAAAAGGATACATATCAATAGATTCAATAAATCTTTGAACTTCTTCTTTTTGCATAAAAGAGGGTAGTTTTTTACCCCCTTGTCCACCAAGACCACCCCAGTTCTTAAGTTCAATACCATATCTATATACAAAACCATTTTCTGCTTCATTTTGTTTATCTATATAACCAAAGAAGCTAATTAAAGCAATTCTATAGTTCTTTTTTGTTGCATCAGCTAAATTTGAAGTCTCAGTTGCAAGAAAATCACTCAAAAGTTCTTCATCTATCTCTTTTAATGAATTAGCACCAAAGTTAACTAAAAAATGAAAGAGTTTCTCTAATGGTATAAAATATACATGAATAGAATTCATTCCAATATTTCTAGCTTCTTTTATCACAGGTTTAATATTATCAATAGAATCAAAACCTTTAACCAAAGCTTGTAAGATTTGAGCAAGTCTATCTTTATCTTTAACTTGACGATTCGACAAAGAAGTTATCTTATTTCTAAGAAATCTACTTAACCAAAACAAAAAACTCTTATCAAAGCTATTTTCACAATCTAATGGGTATTTCATTTTAAACCTATATTTTAGTTTTGGAAACTATAATTTCCAAACTATTTGCTATTATTTAAGAAGTATTATACCAAAGGTAAATTATGAATGAAATTAACAATGAATTCCTACTCTGTGCATTAACTGATAAAAAATTAAGTCCTAATGATTTTCGTTTATTGATTTTCATATCAACCTTTGGGAATATCACTACCCAAGCTATTATAAAAAATATTGGAATTAAAAATCCTAAATTAGAAGTATATGAATACTCTTTTGAAAAACTCCCTACAAGCAGACCTATTGCAATTTCTGATAATGGAAAAGCAATGTATTAATTAATCAATGAAATACATATAACCCCTAATAAACTTATACAAATAATAGATTATATTGCAGAAAATAAAGATATTTGTTCTAATATAACAAGACCCACTGATTTAAAGAAATATATTAATGAATTAAAAAAGCTAGTTTAACTATTAATATATCCCCTATTTCTCAACTTAATTATTCTATAGTGATGATTAACTCACTTCATTTTTACCATCAATTTGCTTTTATTTGTTCTATATTCATAAATGAAAGAGTTAAAAAATATAGGAAAAGAAGTGAAAAAGTTTCAATGCTCGTAGAAAATCTCAAGGTTTAACATCTGAAGAGTACTTAAGACTGTTACTTGGACTACCCAAAAGTAATAAATAATTTTTATTATACCGTTATCCTTGAATAGTATTTTAAATATTTTCTAATGTTATTAATTATATAATAAATTTTAGAGGATATTGTTTATGAATATTTTTAAAATGATATTTATATTTCTTTTTTTTACTTATCATTTAAATGCAACAAATTATATTAAAATTATGGAAAATGATATTTCAAAAGTTCCAATAAAACAGCAAGAAAAAATTCTGAATTGGGCAAATAATAATTGTGATAACAAATATACTGATTTTGAGAATTTATATAAAGATAAATATATTGTTTGTGATTCAGTGCCAGATTTTATAAATAAACACTTTATTGATATTGTACATTCAGATTATAGTTATTTAG
Organism: Halarcobacter sp.; assembly: GCA_050296315.1. Lineage (GTDB taxonomy): Bacteria > Campylobacterota > Campylobacteria > Campylobacterales > Arcobacteraceae > Halarcobacter. The sequence continues at coordinate 67,297 of JBNKRE010000005.1, read as the reverse complement.
AAGAATCTAAAAAGCCACTTGTATTAATATTTTTATACCCTACTTTTTTTCTAATATTATTTTATTTAGTTTTTAATTTTGCGAAAAAAAAACTTGCCAAAATAAAAGAAGAAATTGAAGAAAATAAAAAAATAGGTAAAGAAGATTTCGCTTTAAATTTTTCATATTTTAATATTAATTTCCATTCATTTGTTGCTATAATAGTACTTATTGTAGGTCTTCCTATAGTAGTTTACACTCATATGCATACTTCATTAAAAAATTATACATTTTATAAATTAAGAGAAGGAACTATTAATGAAATAAATTATGTAAGTTCATTATTTATAGTTGTTAAAACTCTTGAAAATACTTTAAATGTGCTAAATGAAAATTTATATTATCATGGAAAAGGAACAGCCATACTTCATGCCATAGATGGAGGTAGATTAGATATAGTCAAATACTTGATTGAAGAAAAGTCTTATAATCCAATTCAAAAAGGAAATCTTCATTATGATATTAGAAAGGACAGTGATATAAAACATAAAAAATTAATCTTACCTTTTGAATATGCCTTAGAAATAAAAGCATATGATATTGCTGAATATTTAAAGGAATATTTAAAAAAAGATGAACCTTTAAATATTGAATATGCTGCAATGAGTTTTGATTTGGAAAAATTAAAAAATAGTATTAATAATACTAATTATACAAAAGAAGAAATATTTTCTGCATTAACAAATTCCATAGAAAAACATGATTATAATGCTATGGAATATCTATATACTAAATTTGCTGATATAGTTAATAAAAAATATCCATCATTTGAAAATGGAAAATATCAAAGATATAAACATCCAATAGTAATTGCAAATACTTTTAATAATCATAGATTTATTGACTTTGCTTTAAATAATTTATTATTAAAAAAACAAATCTACCACTGTAGTCTAATTACTCATGCTATTAATAATGATAATCTAAATGCATTTAAAGCTATTTTTACAGAGTTAGATAAACATTTTGAATATTGTTCTTCTGATAATAATATAAGAGATTTAAACTTTGCTCTTACTGTAACAATGTCTATAAGAAATAAAGCTAAAAAAATAGAAAAATATATTAGAGAAAATGATATTAAGTTTAAATTTGATAAATATTATTCAGAATATGTTGATATTTATTTCAAAGGAAAAAAAGTAATAGAAAAAAATAAAAAGCTAATTGATGAAAAATAATTTTCATAATAAGAAAAATATATATTTACAATGTTAATATCTTATAGTCTACTAACACCACGAAATGGCAATTTCCAAAAAATTATTAAAATTAAACCAGTTTCTAAGCTATAATTTTCAAACTTTTATATATTTATACTCTACCATAAAGAACCTGTCCCATACTCATCTTCTACATTATCTTCTATCTCTATATAAACTTCATCATCATAGTCTAAATACAATGAATACTCACCTATATTAATAGTTGATTGAATATTCCTTTTATTTAAATAGATATCATCATTTCCATTTGATAAGTCAGATAAGTAATATTCAACCATTGATGGAGCCATATTATTTATAACTACATCTAATGATATAAAATCCTCTACACCAAAGGTTGAATATAAAGAGGTCTTATTTAATATTAAAACCATATTTAATTAACTATTAAAACCATTCAATAAAGAAGCCATTCTATTTAAGTCAATTTTATTCTCAGAAGATGAATGGCTATTTTCAGATTCTTCATTTTTTTCTGATGAAGCTTTGCTATCTATAACAATCTCACCCATTGCTGCCCTTGCATCTTTTACAGCAGAAGAAGAATTATTATTTGTATCATTTTTTTGTGTTTCTCCCCCTGCTTTATTCTCATTTGGCTTGACAGCATCAGTTTCTGAAAAAGGTTTTTTCTTACCTAAAAGACTTTCTATTTTAGAAAGCATATTATTCATATTGTTTGTATCTTTCTCTTTTGTATCTTCCAATACATTTACATTATCTTCTAAGTTTCTTTTTTCATCTTCAAGTTCATTAACTTTTTCTTTTAAACTTTTAATTTCATCATTTAATTTTTTATTATCGTTTTGTAAATCATCATATGAGTTCTGAAGTATCTCATAAGCATTTATCAGTTTTTCAAGTGCATCATTTAATTTTGTAATAGTTTCAGCGTTTGTCATAGTAAAAATCCCTTATATTTATCGATCTGAATAGAAATCATATTATTACAAAACTTAGCTAATAATTCCATCAATTTTTAGTAAAGAATCTACACTTGGATTTCTTGATGCAAATTCAAAGAAAAGTTGATCCATATCTTTTGAACCTCCATTTTTCAGTACAATATTTTTATATTTTGTTGCTAATTCTTTGTTTAGTACTCTTCCTGAATCAATGAACATATAAAAGGCATCTGCACTTAATACTTCTGCCCATTTGTAAGAATAATATCCAGCAGCATATCCACCAGCAAAAATATGGCTAAAACCATTTTGAAATTTATTATATTTTGGTGGTTTAGAAACAGAATATTTTTCTCTTATTTCATCTAATAAAGCTTGAACTTCATCCTCTGATTTATATAACTTTTCATGTAGTTTAAAATCAAATAAAGCAAACTCAATTTGTCTTAACATCCCCATTGAAGATTGAAAATTTTTAGCTTTTATTATCCTATCAATAGCTTCATCACTTAAAACTTCACCTGTTTTATAGTGTTTTGCAAAAAGTTTTAATACCTCTTTATCATAAGAAAAATACTCTAAAAATTGTGATGGGAACTCTACAACATCCCATGCAACACCAGAGATACCACTAACAAATGCTTCTGGCACTTTACTTAATAAATGATGTAATGCATGTCCCATCTCATGAAAAAGTGTTACAACATCAGAGTGTCTTAACAATGAAGGTGTATTTTCATTTGATTGAGGAAAGTTACACACAATATATGCAGTAGGAAGTTGTTTTTCACCTTTAGAATTTATATAATGAGAATGCCAATTATTCATCCAAGCACCCCCTCTTTTGTCTTTTCTAGCTTCTAAGTCAATATAAATTCTAGCTATTACATTTCCTTTTTCACTTATATTATAAACTTTTACTTTTTCATCCCAAGCTTTTGCATCTGTAAGTGTAAATTCTATTTCAAAAACCTCTTTTAGAAAGTCAAAAAATCCATTTAAAACTGAATTTTGTTCAAAGTAAGGTCTATAATACTCTTCATCTAAATCATATTTTTCTTTTTTTATCTTTTCACTATAATAAGACATATCAAAACTTTGAATATCTTCAATTCCATCTTTTTTTGCATACTCTTTTATCTCTTCAAGCTCTTCTATCGCCCTATCTTTTCCCTTTAAAGCTAACTCTTCTAAAAATGAAACAACCTCTTGTGTTGTTTTAGCCATTTTTGTTTCAAGTGAATATTTGGCATAAGAATCAAACCCTAAAATCTTTACTTTTTCATCTTTTAGTTTTAAAATTTGTTCAATAATTTTTCCATTTTCAGGTGCTCTTGTTGTATATGCTTTATAAATCTCTTCCCTTTTTTCTCTATTTGAGCCATAAGTAATATAAGCTAAATAAGAAGGCATTTGAAGTGTAAATTTGTATTTTGTTTTGCCCTCTTCTTCAAATTTAGCTAACTCTAAATCAGATTCAGGAATCTCTTTTACATCTTCAAAATCTTCAATAATCATCTCATAAGAGTTTGTAGCATTTAAAAGGTTTTGTGAAAATTTTTGAGAAAGTTTACTAAGCTCTAAACTTAACTCTTTTAATTTTTTCTTTTTATTATTTTCTAAATCACAACCACTTAATTTAAAGTCTCTAATCTCATTGTATAAGACTTTATTTTGTATATCATTTAACTCTCCTTTATTGTTAAACTGTATATCTTTTAAAGCATTAAAAATATTAACATTTTGTGATATATCAGTTTCATAATCAGAGATTAAAGGAAGACATTCTTCATAAACTTTTTGCGTTATTTCTGAGTTTTTAACAGAATCAATATGAAACACTGGAGTTAAAAAATCATTTATACTCTCCCCTATTTCTTGAAACGGTACAACAAAATTTTGATATGTTTTATTTTCAATTCCTAACAACTCATCAACTCTTTTTCTACTATTTATTAAAATCTCTTCTAATTCATTTTTACTATTTTCTAAATTTTTTAAATTAAACTCTTTAAACATTTATTACTCCTTTTATTTTTTAAATTTTGCTACAAAACCTCTATCGAAGTTTTCATAATCTTTATAAAACTCTAAAGCTGCTATTTCAAAACTTTTAAAGTAGTTTTGTAAAGGCTCTTTTTGATCATAACCCATTTCACACATCAAATATGTTACTTCCCTTTTTGAACATTCATCTATAATAGATTTTAAAAGTTCATCACCAATCTCACCACCAAAAAGTGCATTGTGTGGTTCGAAATCAACATTTTTAGGAAGTTTGTAATTATTTGCTATATAAGGTGGATTAGAGATAACCAAATCAAAATTTGTTTGTTTGATTTTTTCAAACAAATCACTGTGGATGAAATCTATTTTTTCTTCCACACCATGTTTTATTGCATTTTTTTTAGCAAGTGCTAATGCTTTTTCATTTATATCAACTGCAATAATCTTAACATCTTTTATTAATAAAGCTAACATCACAGAAATTATACCCGAACCTGTACCAATCTCTAAAACATTATTTATACAGTTTTGAGAATTTTGTATCTCTAAAACCTTTTCTATTAAAATTTCAGTTTCTGGTCTTGGGATTAAAACCCCTTCATTTATATGAAACTTTTCACCATAAAAAGATACATTTTGAGTCAAGTACTCCAAAGGGTATTCTTTTTCCCTTTTTTGTACTAATCTCTCTAGTTCTTTTTCTTTGTTAAATTCACTCTCATAGTTTAAATGTAACCAAATCACATTTTTATCCAAAAGATACATGATTAGAATCTCTATCTCTTTTGAGGGTATATGTGTTACATTCTTTAATCTATTTGAATATTTTTTTACTGTTTGTTTTATTGTCATTATATATATACACCTTAATAAATTGCGATATTATAGTAAAAAATTTATTATTGCAATATATAAAGAGCTAATTCATCTGCAAGTAAGAAGTTTTTATTTATGATTTTTCCATCATATTCATATAGCTTTTTTTCATTTATTAAATAATCTGTTCTTTCTAATTCATCTTTAGTTAATAAGTTTTTATCAAAACCATTTACACATCTTAAACCTAATAGTATCTTTTCAACTTTTATATCATCTTCTGTTAATTCTTCAATTTCATAATCTATAGAATCGTTTATATATTCTTCAATACCTTTTTTAGGATAATACCTTTTGTTGTTAACACAACCAACTGCACCTGCACCAACACCTAAATAATTTTTATGTTGCCAATACCCAAAATTATGTTTTGAAAAATATTGTTTAGATTTTGCAAAATTTGATATCTCATATTGAATAAATCCATTCTCATTTAAATATTCAAAAATCTTATAGGACAACTCCTCATCATCAATTTTTACACTAGATTTATTATAGAATTTTGTCCCCTCTTCTATGGTAAGTGAATATGCACTTAAATGTGTTACAGGTAGAGAAAAAACAGTATCAAAATCCTCTTTCAATGATTCAAAGCTATCGCCACTTACACCGTAAATTATATCACAATTAATACTATTAAAACCTATACAAGAAGCGTTTTCAATAGCTTTTTTTGCTGTTTGTGCACTGTGTGCTCTATTTAAAAACTTTAATTTTTCATCATTAAAACTTTGTACACCAAAACTAACCCTATTTACTCCCAATTTATTCATATAATCTAACCAATCTTTTGTTGCAGAGTTTGGATTTGCTTCTGTTGTAATCTCAACATTTTTTTGTAAATATGGCTTAATTATTTCAAAAACCTCTTCATACTCACTAGCTTTTATTGTACTAGGAGTTCCTCCTCCAATAAATACTGTCTCAATAAAATCATTTTTTAGACTGTTTTTTAGCTCAAATTTCAACTGTTTTTTTAAGGCATTCATATACTTTTTTTTCAAATGAAACCTGTCTGTATAGGAGTTGAAAGCACAATAGTGACATTTACTATCGCAAAATGGAATATGTATATATAAAAGCAATTTTTAATCCTAATGTAGTTATAATATTCGGCTAATTATAAGGGAATTATTATTTATGACTGATAAAGAACAAAAAGAGAAAAAAAACTATAGACCAAATGTTGCAGCTATTGTATTATCAGCTAAATATCCTGAAAAATGTGAAATCTTTATTGCTTCAAGAACTGATGTAGAAAATGCATGGCAGTTTCCACAAGGTGGAATTGATGAAGGAGAGAGTGCAAATCAAGCACTTTATAGAGAACTAGAAGAAGAGATTGGGACTAGAGAAATTGAAATTATTGCAGAATATCCTGAGTGGGTAAGTTATGATTTTCCCCCAGCAATTGCAAAAAAGATGTATCCATTTGATGGACAGATACAAAAATACTATTTGGTTAAACTAAAAAAAGGTGCAAAAATAAACATAAACACTGATATACCAGAGTTTAGTGAATATAAATTTGTACCTACAAAAAATATTTATGATTATATTACGTTTTTTAAAAGAACGGTTTATAAACAAGTATTAAAATATTTTAAGAAAGAGGGATATATTTAGTAGATGTTAAAAGTTTTAAAATTTGGTGGTACAAGTGTTGGTACCCTTGATAGAATTCAAAATGTAGCCGAAATCATAAAAAAAATAAAAGATGAAGGGCACGATGTTATAGCAGTTGTATCTGCAATGAGTGGAGAAACAAACAAACTTATTGAATATGCAGAGCATTATACAAAAACTCCTGTTGAGAATGAGATGGATATGCTACTTAGTTCAGGTGAAAGAGTTACTTCAGCATTATTATCAATTGCATTAAATGCACAAGGATATAAAGCCACTTCTATGAGTGGAAGACAAGCAGGTATTGTAACAAACAATGCTCATACAAAAGCAAGAATTGAATCAATAGATACTGTAAATATGAAAAATGCTATAAAAGATGGAAATATAATTATTGTTGCAGGTTTTCAAGGTATTGCAGAAGATGGAAGAGTTTCAACCTTAGGTAGAGGTGGTTCAGACTTATCTGCTGTTGCAATTGCAGGAGCTATTGGAGCTGATGTTTGTGAAATTTATACTGATGTTGATGGGATTTATACTACAGACCCAAGAATAGAACCAAAAGCGAAAAAACTAGAAAAGATCTCATATGATGAGATGCTAGAATTAGCTAGTTTAGGTGCAAAAGTACTACAAAACAGATCTGTAGAGATGGCTAAAAAATTAAATGTAAATTTAGTATCAAGAAGTAGCTTCACACCAGAAGTTGAAGGTACATTAATAACAAAGGAAGAGAATATAATGGAACAACCAATTGTAAGTGGTATAGCTTTAGATAAAAACCAAGTAAGAGTTGGGATGTATGGAGTAACTGATAGACCAGGTATTGCTTCATCAATTTTTACTGCACTTGCAGATGCGAATATAAATGTTGATATGATTGTACAAACTGTAGGAGTTGATGGGAAAACAGACTTAGACTTTACTATTCCTACTACAGATTGGGAAACTTGTAAAAAAGTTATGGAAAGATTTAAAAGCGAAGCAGAAAATATAGATTATAATGAACCTATTTGTAAAGTTTCAATAGTAGGTGTTGGAATGAAATCACATACAGGTGTTGCATCAAAAGCATTTACAGCTTTAGCTTCTGAAAATATAAATATAAGAATCATTTCAACAAGTGAAATTAAAATTTCTATGATTATTGAAGAAAAATATGCAGAATTAGCAGTTAGAGCTTTACACGATGCATATGAACTGGATAAATAAAAGTGCAAGAATTTCTAAACTGGACAGTTGATACAATAAGGAACGATAGACTTATTTCTCCTTGGTTAGAAGAAAAAAAGTTTGAATGGGTTCCTTTAGCATCTAAATCAATAGTTAATATACTAGAAAAAGGTTGCTCTGTATTAATTATCACTGATAATGACAGAGATTGGTTTTTACAATATATTATAACAAATATTAATGCCCAAAAATTAAATAGACCTTTTTTACCTTTTTATGATTTTAAATCTTTTTATAAAAACATAGAAGATTTAAAATCTGATGAGGATTTTAACTTTATAAGAGATATGTTAAATATCTCTTTTCCTAATGGTTATTGTTTTTGGTATATAGGAAAAAGTCAAGATACAAAAGCAACATTACCTAAAATCTCAAAAAACTCTTTTTTATGGTTATTTGATGAAGAGATACAAGATGCATTTAATCTAAAAAACAATGATGAAGCATTGGATATGAAATTACTACAAATGTTTAGACTTTACAATAAAACTTTAAGTGCTGCACTTTTTGCAGAGATCAATGTTGAGCACTAATGATTGATAAAAAAATTGAATCATCTTCAATATTAATTGTTTCTGATATAGATGAAACTTTGAATAAGTTATTATCATTTTATAATAAACATCAAATTAGAATAATTAGAAACAGTGAAAAAGATGATTTTTTACTTGCACAAGCAAATCAAGCCATAAAAGAAGCCTATATATCATCAAATGAAATAAAATATATTTTTTTGTGTGGTAAAACTTTTAGAAATGAAGCTCAAAACTCATTATTAAAGGTTTTAGAAGAACCACCTAAAAATATTGTATTTATTATCATAACAAACTCTAAATCAACTATTTTACCAACAATTTTTTCAAGATTGCCACATATATTCATTAAATCAACTAAAGTACAAAAAGAATTGAATTTAGATATTGTAAATCTTGATTTGAAAGATTTATATACATTTTTAAAAGATAATCAAAGAATTACTAAAAATGAAGCAAAAGAGTTTATTGAATTAGCTTTATATAAATTAAATTCTAAAAAAATTAAACTCTCTCAAAAAGAGTTAGATATCTTTTCAAAATCTATTAGACTTCTAGAATTAAACTCTAGACCAATTAATGTTTTAACAACATTTTTATTAACCCTTTTTAATCGAAAAAATAAAAACTAATTATGCAACTTTATAAAATAGAAAATAATGAAGCAAAAAAGCTTTATGAAGAAATTGGATGTGATACAACAGGTACAACAATTCTTTCAAAAAAAAGTGATTTACACTCAATTTATATAAAAGACTTACATGTAGGTGCAGCAAACATACTAAAACAAGATGCCTTATCAATCGGTGCAGATTTAGCAGTACCTAGTGGAGTTATAATTGCAAAAGATAAATATGTTGATGCAGTTTTAGTTGGAACTACTAAACATCTAGAAACTTTATCTAGAAAAGAGTTAGCTCAACCTTTTGGTCTAAAACAACTAGCAAAACAATTAAAAAATTTTATAAATCAAAGATCATACAAAACTAAAATAATGGGTGTTGTTAATGCAAATGATGACTCATTTTTTAAAAATAGTAGATTTAAAGGTAGTGATGCTATCAAAAAAATTGAGCAAATGATTGAAGATGGTGCAGATATTATCGATTTAGGTGGGGTTTCATCAAGACCAGGAAGCTTAAAAGTTCCAGCACAAGAGGAGCTTGAAAGACTTAAACCTATACTTGATTTAATAGGAAAAGAGAAACTTTATGAAAAAGTAGATTTTTCTTTAGATTCATATGAACCTATCCCTTTAAAATATGCTTTAGACAATGGTTTTAAAATAGTAAATGACATAACGGGAATAGAGAATGATGAAGTTTGCAAACTATCAAAAGAGTATAATGCCCAAGTTGTAATCATGCATATGCAAAATGATCCAGAAAACATGCAAAAAGAACCATCTTATGAAAATGTAATCTTAGAGATTGATGATTTTTTCAAACATAGAATTGAAAAAGCTCATAGTTTTGGTATTGAAGATATAGTTTTAGATGTTGGTATTGGTTTTGGTAAAACTTTAGAACATAATTTAACACTTCTAAAAAATCTAGAACATTTTAAACACTTTGGATATGAACTTTTAATTGGAGCAAGTAGAAAGTCGATGATAAATACTGTAGTTGAATCTTCTATAGAACAAAGACTTCCAGGAACTTTGGCAATTCACTTAAAGTCGATTGAAAACGGTGCTTCAATTATCAGATGTCACGATGTAAAAGAGCATTTTCAAGCTATAAAATTAAATGAAGCAATTAATACTGCCAAGATACATTAAAGTATCTCATGCAGTGTATTTGCTTTTTCCATCCACTCTTTTAATTCATCATAATCTTCATTTTCAATCATTTCTCTTACTCTTTTCATTTGGTTTTCAAATAAATTTATAGAATTTAATAGATTTTTTCTATTTTGTTTGAAAATATCACTCCACATAATAGGACTTGACTTTGCCACCCTACTCATATCTTTAAACCCCCCTGCTGCAAGAGCAATAATAGATTTTGGGTCTTCATGATTCATGACAGTATTTGCTAGAGAAAAAGAGATTGCATGTGGCAAATGAGACATATAACAAGCATGAATATCATGATTATGTGCATCCATTTGTACAATTCGCATTCCAATCTCTTGAAAAATTCTAATAGCTCTATCAACATGTAATTGTGCATTATCTTCAAGATTACATAAAACTACAGTCTTACCTTCATATAAACCATCAATTGATGCTTTTGGACCATTTTTCTCTGTACCAGTCATTGGGTGTGCTGCAATAAAATTTTTTCTTATTTTCTCTGGTACATTTTGGATAATAAACTCTTTTGTTGAACCTAAATCCATAATTGTAGTATTTTCTTTAATTCCCAAAAACTGAGGCAATATTGATATAATATTATCAACAGGAATTGCAAGAACAATCAAATCACATTCACTAATAATTGTTTCTAAATCTACTAATTCATCTACTAAATTTAACTCTAATATCTCTTGTTTTGATTTTTCACTTCTTGCATAACCATAGATTTTTTTTGCTATAAAATATTTTTTTAGTGCTAAGGCTAAAGAACCTCCCATAAGCCCTAAACCAACAATTCCTACGTTCAAATTAGTCCTTTAATTTCATTTTTAAAGATATGATTATATCTTAACCATCCTATAAAGTTTATTTAGATATATTATTTCTTTTCAATTATAAACACATTAAGGATAACTGTGAAAAAGAAAAGTATCTTATTATCATTAACACTAGCTTCTTTATTACAAGCTCAACAAATCACCTCAATCGAATATGAAAATCTAACAAAAATTTCCAAATCTATAGCTAACGATATTGTTGATATAAAAGTTGGTGAAAATTTAAATACAGATAAAGTAAATAAAGCAATTAAAGAATTTTTTAAATACAACTATTTTGAAGATATACAAGTAACAACAGATGATGGCGTATTAACATTTATTTTTAAAGAAAAACCCTCTATTGCAAATGTTGATATTGTGGGATTTAAAAGTAGAGATAGAGATATAGAAATCACAAAAAAATACATAAGACTAGAAAAAGGTGTAATGTATTCAGAGAAAAGAATAAATGAAGCAAAAGAGACTTTATTAAGAGAACTAGAAAAAGAGGGTTATATCAACTCTGTTATAGAAGTTGAAATAGAAAAACTTAATGATAATGCAGTATCTGTAATATTTCACGTAAATAAAGGTGATGAAATTATCATCAAAAAAGTAAATTATTTTGGAGCTGAAAATTTAGATGAAGATAATTTTGAGCCAGCAATTGTAAATAAAAAAGAAGAATTTGCTTCTTGGTTTATAACTCAAAATGATGGTAAATTAAATGCAGATCAACTTAAATATGATGGTAAAAGAATACAAGAAGTATATTGGGAACATGGATATTTAGATGCAGAAGTAAAAGACCCATTTTTAGAAGTTGATTTTGCTTCTAATCAAGGTGATTTAGACTTTTATATTAAAGAAGGAATTCAATATAAAGTTAACAATGTAACAATCTATGTAAACTCTGATATTATTGATGCAAAAGAGTTATATCCTGAATTAATGTTATCAAAAGATAAAGTTTTTAATATAAAAAAACTTAGAAAAGATGCAGATTATATAAAGACAACAATTGCAAATTTAGGATATGCATTTACACAAATTAATTATGATTTAAAAAAAGATGAAAAAAATGGTACTGCTGATATTATTTTTAATGTAATTCCAGGTGACAAAGTATTTATTAACGATGTTAAAATAACAGGAAACTCAAGAACATTAGACAGAGTTATTAGAAGAAATGTATTTTTAGCTCCTGGAGATTTATTTAATCTAACAGATTATAATGATTCAATTTCTAGACTTAAAAGAACTGGTTATTTTGAAAATGTTACTATTGAACAAAAAAGAATCAGTACAGATAAAATGGATTTAATCGTAAAGGTTAAAGAAACACCAACTGGTAATATCATCTTAGGTGGAGGATATGGTTCTTATGATGGTGTTATGGTAACAGGTTCTATTCAAGATAATAATATCTTTGGTTCTGGTTTGACACTTGGGATATCTGCTGATTTATCTAAAAATACAACAGATTTATCTATAAAATTAGCAAATCCAGCTATATTTGATAGTAAATATCATGGTGATATAGATATCCATAGTGATACTATAGAAATTAGTAACTCAATTTATGAATTAGATAAATCTACAAAAGGTTTCTCTGTTGGTTTTGGTAGAGAGTTATTGAGAAACCTTAAAGTTGGAGCAAGATATAGATTTGACTTTATAAAAGAGAGATATACCTATGATGAAAATGATGCATCTGTACCAGCTGAAAATTTAAGATTTGAAGATGTTGATTATACAACAAGCTCTTTAACTCCATATATAAGTTTTGATAACACAGATGATTTTTATAATCCAAGAAGTGGATTTAAAATCTATTCATCTTTAGAATATGCAGGATTAGGTGGAGATTCAGAATATATTAAAAGTAGTTCTTCTTTGAAATACTTTTATTCATTAAACAGTTTATATGATTTAGATTGGATTTTAAGATATAAAGTACAAGCAAAATTTTTAGTTGATAATGGACAGATAAACCAAGGTGATTCACTATATTTAGGTGGTGTAAAATCTCTTAGAGGGTTTAAGTCTTATGCATTTCCAAACTATCCAAATGGTGTAAAAGGTGACCCTTATAAAGCAATGGCAGCGAGTTCAGTTGAACTTAGTTTCCCTTTATCTCAAGCATCTAAAATGAGATGGGGTGTATTTTATGATTATGGTATGATTGGAGAAGATAACATAAGTGATATTCAAAGATCAAGTACGGGATTATTATTCGAATGGATATCTCCATTTGGCCCATTACAATTGATTTTTGCACAAGCATTGGATGATGAAGCTACTGATGATACTTCATCATTCGAGTTTTCTTTAGGAACGAGTTTTTAAGATGGTAAAAAAGATAGATACAATGAATATTAATACACGATTATCAAATGAACAGGCATTAGATTTGATACAAAATGCCTCTTTAGTTGAATTAGGAAAAATGGCTTCAGAAATGAAAGCTAAATTACATCCTCAAAAAATAACAACTTTTGTAGTTGATAGAAATATCAATTATACGAATGTTTGCTGGGTTGACTGTAAATTCTGTGCTTTTTATAGGCATGGAAGAGATGAGGATGCTTATGTGCTTTCATATGATGAGATAGATCAAAAAATAGAAGAGTTATTAGCTATTGGTGGAACTCAAATATTGATGCAAGGTGGTGTTCACCCAAAATTAAAAATTGATTATTATGAAGATTTAGTTGAGCATATCCACACTAAATTTCCTCAAATCACCCTGCACTCTTTTTCTGCAATAGAAATTTCATATATTGCAAAAGTTTCTAAAATATCAAAACTTGAAGTTCTAAAAAGATTACAAGCAAAAGGTCTAAGTTCTATTCCTGGAGCTGGTGCAGAAATTTTAAGTGATAGAGTAAGGGATATAATTGCTCCTAAAAAAATAGATGCAGATGAATGGATAGAGATTCATAAACTTGCCCATTCTATAGGGATGAAAACAACAGCAACAATGATGTTTGGTACTGTTGAAACTGATGAGCAGATAATTGAGCATTGGGATAAAATTAGAAGATTACAAGATGAATCAAATGGATTCAGAGCTTTTATTATGTGGTCTTTTCAAAGTGCAAATACAAAACTAAAAGAAGAAATTCCAGATTTAAAACCTCAATCTTCAAATAGATACTTAAGATTATTAGCTGTAGCTAGACTTTATTTAGATAATTTTAAAAATATCCAAAGTTCTTGGGTTACACAAGGTAGTTATATAGGTCAAATGGCACTTAAATTTGGTGCAAATGACTTAGGAAGTACAATGATGGAAGAAAATGTAGTCGCTGCTGCTGGAGCTACAAATTGTATGAATCAAGATGAGATGATACAATTAATTAGAGATGTAGATGAAAACCCAGCAAAAAGAAATACAGCGTATGAAATTTTAGAGAGGTTCTAAAGTTTATAATGAAAATATCATTATTTATAAAATATATTTTTTTAACACTAATTTTACAAGGATTTTTAATGGCTGCAACTATAAAGTATGTAGATATAGATAATTTAAAAATACCTGTAGTTTTTGAGCAAGATAAAAATCTTCCTATACTAAATCTTCAATTAGTATTTAAAAACTCAGGTTATATGCAAGATAATAAAAATGGGCTTGCATCAATTTCTGCAAAACTATTGAATGAAGGGACGAAAAAGCTTGGTTCAACAAAATTTGCAACTCTTTTAGAAAACAAAGCTATCTCACTTCATGCCTCAACAGGTTTTGAAACTTTTGTTATTGAATTATCATCAATAAAAGATGTATATAAAGATGGTTTGAAACTATTAAAAGATTTATTAGAAGATCCAAACTATGATAAAAAAGTTTTAGAAAAAATCAAAACTATAACAATTGGTTCTTTAAAAAGAAAAGATAATGATTATGACTATATAGCTAGTAACGATTTAAAAAAACTTTTATTTAAAGACACACCTTTACAATATCCACCATCTGGTACAACAGACTCATTGTCAACTATTTCTCTAAAAGATGTAAAACAGTTTTTATCTACATCACTTGATTTAAACAACTTAATTATTGTTGTAGGTGGTGATTTTGAATACGATAAACTAATAAAAGAGATTAAAAAAGTTATAAAGGTTATCAAAAATAATCAAGCAAATAAATTTAAAAAATATGAAGCAAATAGTTTATCTAAAGAAAATACAATACTAAAAGACACTCAACAAGCCTATATCTATTTTGGTAGTCCATTTGATATAGATTCAAACGATGAAAATGTTTATAAAGCAAAAGTTGCATCATTTATCTTAGGTGGGAGTGGTTTTGGTTCAAGATTAATGGAAGAGATTAGAGTAAAAAGAGGTTTAGCATACTCTGCATATGGTTATATTTCTATAAATAAATCTCATTCATATTTCACTGGATACCTTCAAACAAAACTAGAAAGTGCTGATGAAGCAAAAGAGTTAGTTTCAAAGATAGTAAACGAATTTGTAAAAAATGGTGTTTCACAGGATGAATTAGATTCTGCAAAAAAATTTTTATTAGGTAGTGAACCTTTAAGAACTGAAACTTTAAGTCAAAGATTACATAGAGCATTTACTCTATTTTACAGAGAATTATCACAAGATTATCCTCAAAAAGAGTTAGAAAATATTGAAAATCTTAAACTTGAAGATTTAAACAATTATATTAAATCTCATAAAGAGATTAAAAATTTATCATACTCAATAGTAAGGAAATAAATTTGTTAAGATTTGCTCCAAGTCCAACGCAAGATCTCTCTATAGGAAACTTAAGAATAGCTATTTTTAATTATATTCTTACAAAACAAAAAAATGAAAAACTTATAATTAGAATAGAAGATATAGAAAAAGAGAAAATTATAGAGGGAAAAGACAAAGAGATTTTAGAATTATTAGCTCTTTTTTCAATTGACTATGAACATGCAGTTTATGAAAGTGAGAATTTAAAATATCACCAAAAACTTGCGATGCAATTAATGGCAAATAAAAAAGCTTTTGCTTGTTTTTGCAGTGATGAAAAACTTGATGAACTTAGAAAAAAAGCAGAAGATGAAAATCAAGTTTTTAGTTATGATGGTTTTTGTCAAAACTTATCAGATGAAACAGTTTTAAATGTAAATGCTCCTTTTACAGTTAGAGCCGTAAAACCCCAAGAAGATATAAAATTTCATGACCTTTTAAAAGGCGATTTAACATATTCACCCGATGAAGTTGATTCATTTATAATTTTAAATCATGATAAATCCCCTACTTATAATTATGCTTGTGCAATAGATGATATGCTTTATGATATTTCTACGATAATTAGAGAAGAAACTTATCTTGAAGATACTCCAAAACAAATCCATCTAAGAACTCTTCTAGGATACACTAAAACTATTGATTATATTCATATTCCAACTATAGATAAACAAATCAGTGTAAAAGAGTTAATTGATGAAGGATTTTTACCAAGTGCAATAGCTAATTATCTTGTACTTTTAGGAAATGAAACTCCAAAAGATATTTTTACTCTTGAAGAAGCCATAGAATGGTTTGATATAAAAAACCTATCAAAAGAAACTATTATATTTGATATAAATAGATTAAAAGAGATAAACAAAAAACATTTAGAAACAATAGATAATATGAGATTATCAAAAATTATAGGTTTTGCTGATGAAGATATTGGAAAGTTAGCAAAACTATTTTTAGAAGAAGTTGATACAATCAAGGATATAAAAGAAAAAATAGACTTAGTTTTTTCTCCAAAATCTACTTGCATAGGTTTTGAGGAACAATTTGTTGAGTTAAAATTATGTATGCAAGATGCACCATATTTTGAAGACTTTGAGCAATTGAATAACTATATTACAGAAAAAACTGGTTTAAAAGATGAAGAGTTATCAAAACCTTTAAGATGTATATTAACAGGAAGTGATACAAAACTAAAACTTTCAGATATTTATCCATTGATTAAAAACTATTTAGGAGAGATTATAAAATGATAGATGCATTATTTAGTTCTATTTTTACAGTGATATTAACTATTATATTTTTATATAAATGGGTTATTATTATTTCTGCAGTTCTAAGTTGGGTAAGACCTGATCCATATAATCCTATAGTACAAATGTTATATAGATTAACAGAGCCTGCATATGCACTTGTAAGAAGATTTATCCCTACAGTATTTGGGGGAATGGATTTAGCACCTATAATCGTTATTTTTATTCTTATCTTCTTAGAAACATTTTTAGGAAGATTATTTATGGGAATGTAAAATGAGATTTTTTCTTCTATTCTTATTCTTAATTTCATCATTAATAAAAGCAGAAGAGATAGAAGATAAAACTCTTATTTTAAATCAAATTAATAGTTTAGAAAGAGGAATAAAAAGAGACTTTTACATAAACGAATATTTAAAGCTTGGTGACACTAGCCCTCAAGCAGCATATAGTGCCCTTTCCCTTATATACAATATGAATAATCCTTTATTTCATAATTTTGCAAAAAAATATAAAAATGATGAAACTTTAGCTGTTTCTCAATGTATGGATGCTTCTATTGAAGAGTTAATCTATTCATATGCAGATTGTATAAAAATTGGACTAGATTTAAATAAAGCTTCAAAACTGTCAACTTATGAACTAAAACTTGTACTTCAAAACTTACAAAATAAGTATCCAGAGTTTTCAAACCAAATAAAAGTATTATCATCTGCAATCCCTTTTACAAAATTAATTACTAAAGATATAGATACTTTTTATGATATTTTTCTAAATGTAGATACAAATTTTATGCAGAGTTATTTTAACTATAAACTTCCTCAAAAAACTCTAAATAGAATCAAATCAGACAAAAAACAATACAATAAATTTATCCAAATTATTCTTTTAAATCCAAAATTAACAAATCTAAGACAACATATAAAAGATATACAAATAGAAGATTTAGATAATAAAAACAAGTTTTTATTAACTTTATTTTATATAGAAGAAAACAACTTAAACAAAGCATTTGAACTAATAAACAATATAAACACGGATTATGATTTTTTATATAAAGAAAAAATAGAATTTTTCAAATATTTTATCACAAAAGATAATTCATATTTAGAAACTATAACATCATCTGATAAACTAAATATATATACTTTTTATGCCAATGAAATTTTACAAAAACAATATATTCAACCAAAATTAGAAAAATTCGAATCAATTGATATAATAGATGAATTAACAAATGAACAACTCGCCCTACTTTATTCAATAATTAAAATAAAATCAGATTTTTCAGATGATAAAATATCAAAAGATTTTGAACTTGGATTGACACAATTAAGTTTAAGTCAAATAAAACAAATTGAAGCAAAACTTACCTATAAAAACTCTTTGATAAAACAATTTGAAGCTCAAACTAATCTAAAATATTTTATTGATTATTTAAAAATAATACAAAAAGAAAAGTTTAATCCAGTAGATACATTTTTATCTATTTATGGAAATAAAACAATAAACAATTTTGATAAAGATTTAAATAAACTAATAAAATTTGAATATCTCTCATTTTTAACTAAAGATTTTGATAATTTTTTAGTTCTATATTATTTGTATTTAAATAATTTAGAAAAAGAAAATATAAAAGTTGAATCTATTTTTCAAAAACTATAGTTTTTATTCCCAACTTTTTATTTATCACTTTAAAATTTAACTTCTTAACTTTATTTTCAGCTTTAAATTTAACTAAATAATAATCTGCCCAATGATTTTTTAAAGAAATATTTTTTATAAGACTTGAATCTTTCTCAATTTTCTCAAAACTAATTGGTTGCTTACTATTTAATAATAATTTTATATTTTCTTTAAATAAATTTACACTATTAAAATTTTGAATAGCTACTAAAAATGACTCAATCTCTTTACTTTGATACTCTTTATCTATACTGTTTAAATATGTTACAATTACTGATATTTCATTTTGGTTTTCTCTGTTGAAATCTATTTTTTTAGTATTTGGGATTGAATTAATAGTTTCTGAAGAATTTTTAAAATATCTCAAAGCATTAATTTTATCTGAGCAAGCCACAAATAAAAAAAGAATTGAGATTGATAAAAGTAGATTTTTAAATACAAAAGTCATTGAATATCCTATATTTTAGTGAACAAAATTGTACATAAAAAATACTTTGATAATTATATATTTATTGAAAACTCATCTTTCATATTTCCAACCAAAGTCGCTATCTTATTTTTTTCTGCAATATTTTTAGCATTTTCTTCCAAAGTTGATAAATTTTTATGAAATCTTTCAAGAAACTTTTTAATATATTCACTTTTTACTGTATAAGAACTAACATGTGAACCTAAATTTATCAGTTCTAATACTAACTCTGTATAACCTAAAAAAGCCGCATAATGTATAGGTAAAACACCAAATTTATCTTCAAGATTTAATAACTTATTATTTAAAGAAAATATATATCTTAAAGTTTTTATTTTTGCTTTCCAAATACAATTATGAATCATATTTCTACCTCTATTATCAATAGCTCTTAAATCAGCACCAGCTGTTAAAAGTATTTTTGCAATACTTATATCATGATCTAAGATAGCTTTGTGCAAGGTTATTCCTCCATAATTATCCCTTGCATTAACATTTGCTCCTAAAAATATGATATTTTTTAATGTTTCGTGATATTTAATAACATTGTTTTTAATTGTTACATCTTTAAATTTTTCCATTAAAATATAAATAATATTAAGACCATCTTTACCAACTTGATTTATATCGGCTCCAAAATAAGTCAATATTTTTACAATCTCTATATTTCCATGTAATGCAGCATCAAAAAAATATGGATTTTCAGTTGAATCTAACTGTCTTAAATTTGCTTCAGAATTATATATTATTTGTTCTAATAAGGATAAATAACCCTCATTTTTTTCAGGAATTATTTGTCTAAGTTTTGACGAAATCTTCTTATTTTCTGAAAAATATAACTCAACACTAATTAATTTCTCAATTACAGTTTCTCCATCATTGTTTTTTATATTTGGATTTGCACCATAAGAAAGAAGTAAAGTAATAATATCTTTATATTTTTTACCTTTTAATGCCATAATACTCAATGGTGTTTCACCATTTTTATCTACAATATTAGGATCATAAAAATTTTTTAAAAATAGTTCTATTATCTCTACTCTTTCAAACTCTAGAGCTAAATCAAAAGCTTTATATCCTTCATTATTAATAATTGTAGAATCTATTTCATAATCAAACATAATTTTTATCAACTGACAAAGTGGATCTTTAGGTTCTATTGTAGAAGTATCTAATAATAATTTAACTGCATGATGCAATAAACTATTTCCATGAATATCTTTTTCATTTAATAAATTATCATATTTAATAATTATTCTTTTAAAAGTTTCAAATTTATCATCAGGGTTTTCTAAAAAATAAAAAAGTATGTTTTTACCATCAAAATCCTTTTTATTGAAATCAAAACCATATTTCAAAAGCAGATTTGTAATCTCAATATTTGTATATGAAGGTTCAAGAAAAATAACACAATTTCCATCTAAATCTTCTATACTTCTGTCTATAGATTCATCTAATAAAACCTCTTTTATCATGTTTTCATTTGATGTATAAATAGCATCAAATAAAACATTTTTTCCCTCAGAATCAATATTATTTCTATTTTCAGTAACTCTACTTAAAGTGCAATAAGCATCAAGATTTGCATTTTTTGCTGCTTCTTGTAAAGCTATTCTTTTTTCTTTATTTCTATATTCAGGATCGGCTCCTAAATTAATCAAAGTTTTAATTAATTCAGTATAACCTCTTTTTGCAGCTATTATAAGTGGTGTTTGGGCTTCATTATCTTCTAAAGACAACTCTACCCCTTTTTCTTTCAACCAAATTATTGCATCAATTCTATTCTTTTCCGCCATTTTGTGAATAAGATTTTGATTTTTATTATCTGTTACATTTATATCATCAAGCTTTTTTAGCAAAGAATCTGCTTTTGAATCATTAAAAACTTTCGTATCTAAAATTTTTATTGCATCATCCATGTCTGTTTTTTTAAATAATGTACCAATCATCCCATTTTTCTCTTATTCTACGCGTTTTGATTAATATTATACAGAAAAAATAATTATAAAATCTAAAAATTTGTTTATCATTTATACTGTTTATAAAAATTTGTTTTATTAAACCTTGTAAAGATAATTTTAACTATGCTTTAGATAAAATATTGCCCATGATAAAACAATATAAAAAACTTGCTATAGCTTTTAGTGGACCATCAAATAGTGGAAAAACAACACTTATTGTAAAAATCTCAAATATATTACAAGATAGAGGTTTTAAAGTATGTATTGTAAAACATGATCCCAAAGATAAAGCTATATTTGATAAACCAGGTAAAGATAGTCATAAATTCAGTGAAACTAAAGCTGATGTTGCAGTTGTAAGTCCTACTAGGACAACATTATTTAAACAAAATAGTTCAAGCATAGATGAACTTATTTCTCTTTTTAATGAATTTGATTATCTTTTAGTTGAAGGGCTTAAAACGCTTGATTTACCAAGAATTTCTATATTTAGAAATAGATTAGATGAGAGTTATTTTAAAGTTACAAATGCAATAGCACATGATGAAACAATATCAATAGATGATATACCCAATGATATTGATAAATTAGATTTAAACAATCCAGAAAATATAATAGAATGGATTGAAAAAAATGCAAAGAGAGTTTAATGGAAGAGATTTTTGAAGCAATAAAAATAGCTAGTAAAGAGATTAAAGATGTTATTTTATTAGGTGATACAGCAAAAAGTGAAAATGAAAACTCTACAGGAGATACACAATTAAAACTTGATATTGCTAGTGACATTATAATAGAAAAAATATTCAAAACAATTCCTAGTATAAAAGAGATTGTAAGTGAAGAACAAGAAAGCATAGTCTCTCTAAATGAAAAGGGAGAGTACCTAATAGCATATGATCCACTTGATGGCTCTTCTTTAGTTGATGTAAATTTATCAGTTGGTTCTATTTATGGAATCTACAAAGGTAATTTTAGTGCTAAAAATATAGTAGCCTCTGTTTATGTAGTATTTGGACCTAGAGTTGAAATGGTTATTGCATATGATAACAAAGTTCAGTTATTTAGACTTTCAAATGATGAGTTCAAATATGTAAAAGATATTAAACTTAACGACTCTGGTAATCTAAATGCAACAGGTTCAACACAAATGAATTGGACACATATTCATAAAACTTTAGTAAATGAAATGTTTAAAGATGGTTACTATTTAAGATATTCGGGAGGAATGGTACCAGACTTACACCAAATTTTACTAAAAGGTGGAGGACTTTTCTCTTATCCAGGGACTGCTGATAAACCAAAGGGTAAATTAAGACAACTATTTGAAGTCTTTCCTTTTGCATTTACTTACAAATGTGCAGGTGGAGATGCAGTTGATGGTTCAAAATCAATATTTGAAGTGGAAACTACACATATACATGATACTACACCATGTTTTTTTGGCTCAATAAGTGAAATCAATCGAGTATTAAAAGTATATAGCAATAATGGATGAAAATAAAACTTTAGACCAATGGGAAGAAAATCTTGAAAAAGTAATTCAAGAATTAAAAGAGTGTCAATTAAACACAATGGGTATTGAATCTTGTAAACCCAAAGAAAACTTTTGTGAAAATTTTTTTGAGTGTGAACTTAGAAAAAAATATGTATTAGCCGTTTATGAATCTATGAATAAAGGTTCTGGCGGTGGATTTGAATTTTAATTATATTTAAAAGAGGTAATTTAATGGAAGAAACTTGTAAAAATGTTTATATTACTACACCAATTTATTATGTAAATGATGTAGCTCATATTGGTCACGCTTATACTACAATAATCGCTGATATGTTAGCAAGGTACTCAAGACTTGTAGGATATGATACATTCTTTTTGACAGGAACAGATGAACATGGACAAAAGATAGCTCAAAGTGCAGAAGCTAGAGGAAAAACGGCAAAAGAGTATGCTGATGAAGTATCTGGAAAATTTAGACAATTGTGGGACGATTTTGATATCTCATATAATAAATTTATTAGAACAACAGATGAAGAACATAAGTTAGGTGTTCAAAAAGCTTTTGAAAAGATGTATGAAAAAGGTGATATTTATAAAGGTGAATATGAAGGTTTTTATTGTGTATCGTGTGAAACATTTTTTACAGAAAAACAACTTGTAGATGAAGAGTTCTGCCCAGATTGTGGAAAACCTACAAATATTGTAAAAGAAGAAAGTTTTTTCTTTAAATTATCAAAATATGAAGATAAACTTTTAAAATGGTATGAAGAAAATGAAGATTGTATTTTACCAAGAGCAAAGAAAAATGAAATAGTAAATTTTGTAAAAGGTGGATTAAAAGATTTATCTATATCTAGAACATCTTTTGATTGGGGTGTTAAACTTCCGGATTCTATTGATGAACCAAATCATGTTATGTATGTTTGGTTAGATGCACTTATGAACTATATCACGGCATTAGGATATGGAACAACAGAAGAAAATATGAATTATTGGCCTTGCAAAGTTCATCTAGTTGGAAAAGATATTTTAAGATTTCACTCAATATATTGGCCAGCATTTTTGATGTCTTTGGATTTACCTCTTCCAGATCATATTGCAGCACATGGTTGGTGGACAAGAGATGGTGAAAAAATGTCTAAATCAAAAGGAAATGTTGTAAATCCAAAAGAAGTAGCTGATGCTTATGGACTTGATGCATTCAGATATTTTATGTTAAGAGAAGTTCCTTTTGGTCAAGATGGTGATTTTTCTCAAAAAGCATTAATAGATAGAATAAACTCTGACTTAGGAAATGATTTAGGAAATCTACTTAACAGAATCTCTGGTATGAGTGGAAAATATTTTGACTTTAAAGTTACATCAAAAGATGTTGAAAAATATCATCAAAAAGAATTAAACGAAGTAAATGAGATCTTAGAAAACGTTGAAGATTATATTTTCAAAATGCAACTAAATAGATACCTTGAAGATATTTGGAAAGTTTTAACAATTGCAAACAAAGCAATTGGTGATTATGAACCTTGGACAAAGATGAAGGAAGGAAAAACTGATGAAGCTATGGCTTTAGTAGCACTTATTACAAATATTGTAGCAAAGGTTGCCCTACTTTTAGACTCAGTTATGCCAGAAAAAATCTCTAAAATTGCCACTTCATTAGGTATAGAAATAAATACAGATACATATAATAAACTTATTGTAAATAAAGGTTTATTAGATGATACAACTATTACAAAAGTTGATCAACTTTTCCCAAGAATTGAAGAGGTTTTATTAGAACAACCAAATGTTTCTGATACTTCAAAAACAGAAGTTGAAGAAAAATCTTCTACTAAAGAGACTCCAACACAAGAAGAAGAGCCAGATAACTTAATCACTATTGATAAATTTTTTGAAACAACTTTAAAAATTGGTACAATAGTAGAGGCAGAAGAAGTTCCAAAATCAAAAAAACTTTTAAAATTACAAGTTGATTTAGGAGAAGGAAGAAATAGACAAATTTTAGCTGGTATAAAAGAGTTTTACAATGTTGATGATTTAGTAGGTACTCAAGCATGTGTAGTAGCAAACCTGAAACCTGCAAAACTAATGGGTATGCTAAGTGAAGGTATGCTTATGGCTGCAAAGGATGAAAATGGTTTATCTTTAATTAGACCAGAAACTCCTAAAACTACTGGAACAAAAATAAGCTAGTGCAAATCACATCTATACTGGATATTGTTGATGGAAAGTTATTAAACTCTCCATCAATCTCTTTTATCTATTCAATAAAAACAAATCCTCATAAAGTAAAAGAATCAGATCTTTTTATTGTACAAAATGAAGAAGATATAAATGAAGCGATTCAAAATGGTGCTTTTGCACTAATTGTTGATAAAGATATAGAGATATTAGATAATGAAATTGCTTGGATAAAAGTTGATAATATAGAAGATACAATGAAAAAACTTATTAGGTATCTTTTATCAAATAAAAGACTTACAGCATTTTATTGCAATAGTGCATCTTATACACTATTTAGAATTTTAAAAAGAAACAATATCCATACAAATATAAAACTTATACCAACAAATCTATCTAAATTTTTTAAGATGATTGATGATTTGGAGGAAAATGATACTATTATTTGTTCACAACAAAATATCTTAGATGCAATTTATCCAGTAAATTTTAACTTCAATACCAAAGCATATAAGATTGACAACTTAATAGAACACTCTATTTTTGAAACTACTTTTAGTTATGAAGAAAGATTTTTTTCAAAAATAAAAATATCAAGTTTATATATTACTGAATTTTTAGATGTTTATAGTTACTTAGGATTTAATTCTGATTTAAATAGATTAAAAAAATTTCATAATTTAAAACCTATTTTTGTAGATAAACTTATAAATCACACAGATTTTGGTAAAACAGACAAATTCTTAATTGCCCAAGAAGATGAACAATTAGTTGAAAAAGAAGTTGCATATTTAAATGAAAAATATAAATATGCACAAATACTATTTCTTACAACTTTAGAGATTGATGATAATAAAAACATAGATTATACTTTTATAAACTCTTTAGATGAACTAAAGAGTTTCTTAAAAAAAGTAAAATTCAATGCTGTTTATTTTATTGGAGCAACATATAAAGAGATATATGATGAGATTTCTAAAGAATCTATTGAACCTACCCTACTTTAATATACCATTCCAAAAGAACTGATAACTTTTCCAACTACACTTAAATCATTTTTACTTAAAATTTGTGCAGGATAATCTTTATTGTCAGAGATTACATCCAATTTACCATCGACTCTTCTTTGTATTCTTTTCACAAATAATCCATGAATAGTAGTAAAAGCATATATACCATCTCTTGATACGTCTGTTTTTGTTTTATCAATAAAAATAATATTATCACTATTCAATGTTGGTTCCATAGAATCCCCAACAACATTTATTGCATCTATATTTTTAAGATTTTCTTTTCCACCTAACATATTCATAAAATATGGTGGAACTTCTAAACTCTCATATGAATCTTCTGCATCATATGCACCTCCACCAGCACTTACATTTACTTCAGGATAATATCTAATCCAATATTTATCAGTAGAATCAACCAACGAACCAGGATTTTGATTATAGAGTAACCAGTTTATAGATATTTTTTTCTTAGCACAAAAATCTAATACATTTGAATAAGGAATCTTTCCTCTATTTTTCATAGTAGCAAAATTTACTTGACTCAAATCTAATGCAGTTGCTACATCTTTGTCAAAAACTTTTCCATCTTTTCCATCTTTACTCAAAATATCTTTTAATCTTTCAATTATTTCACTTACGATCAACATAATTCCTCCTTTTTTATAATTATATTACAAATTGCAATGTTTTTCAATAGTTTTTGATTTTTTTTATAAAATTTGAAATATTTTTAAAAAAAGGATATAAAAATGGCACAAAAAATAGTAAAAGCAACAAATAGTATTACAAAAATATTTTTAAAAATTGACAACTTTATACTACAATTTGGAATGAAAATTTTATAATCATTTACGATTTGAATAAATTTTAGAATTTACACAAATTTGACATAAATATAAATTTTACTAAAGCAAACTTTATATAAAATTGTATCACAAATTACACAGATGGTTACCACAGGGAGTAATATGGAAGAAACAAATTTAATCGTCGAGGCAGTAAAATTTATGATTCTAGGAATGGGTATTGTATTCGCATTCTTAATAGTTATGGTTTATGCCCTGAAATTGCAGGCCAAGATTATAGGCAAGTACTTTCCAGAGAAAGAAAAACCTACACCTAAAAAACCTGCCACTTCAACAAACACTTCAAACAATGCAAAAATAGCTGCAATCGTTGCAGCAGTACAACATCACAAAAATCTAAAAGGTTAATTTTAATGGCAAAAAAATATATTGACGTCATGGATACTACTTTTAGGGATGGATTTCAATCTGTCTTTGGAGGTAGAGTTTTAATGGATGACTTCTTTCCTGCAGTAGAAGCAGCGAAAGATGCGGGTATTACACACTTTGAGTTTGGTGGAGGAGCGAGATTTCAATCACTATTTTTCTATCTTCAAGAAAATGCATTTGAGATGATGGATAGATTCAGAGAGATTGTTGGACCAGAAGCTAATCTTCAAACATTGGCAAGAGGTATTAATACAGTTATGCTTGATACTGGTTCAAGAGAACTAGTAGAGATGCATGCAAAAATGTTCGCAAAACATGGTGTTACAACTATTAGAAACTTTGATGCTCTAAATGACGTTCAAAATTTAGAATATTCAGCAGAATGTATTAAAAAATATGGTTTAAATCATGAAGTTGTTGTTACACTTATGGATTTACCTCCAGGTTGTGAAGGTGCACACGATGTTCCTTTTTATGAAAAAACATTAAGACAAATCTTAGATAGTGGTGTTCCTTTTGATTCAATTGCATTTAAAGATGCTTCAGGAACTTCATCTCCACAAAAAGTTTTTGATACAATCAAAATGGCAAGAAAATTAGTAGGTGAAGATACACATATCAGACTTCATACTCATGAAACAGCAGGTGTATCTGTGGCTTGTTATTTAGCTGCATTAGATGCAGGAGCTGATGGTATCGATTTAGCTGCTTCACCTGTTTCTGGAGGTACTTCTCAGCCTGACATTCTAACTATGATGCACGCTGTTAAGGGTATGAATTATGATTTAGGTGGATTAGAGATTGAAAAAATCTTAAAATATCAAGAAGTATTAAATGCTCAATTAAAAGATTACTTTATGCCACCAGAGGCAACTCAGGTTTCTCCATTGATTCCATTTTCACCTATGCCAGGTGGTGCATTAACTGCAAATACTCAAATGATGAGAGATAATGGAACTTTAGAGAAATTCCCAGAAGTAATAAAAGCGATGAGAGAAGTTGTTGAAAGGGGTGGTTATGGTACATCTGTAACACCAGTTTCACAATTTTATTGGCAACAAGCATATGCAAATGTTATGTTTGGTCCATGGAAACAAATTGCTCCTGGATATGGGAAAATGGTTCTTGGATATTTTGGTAAAACTCCAGTTCCTGCTAATCCAGAGATTGTAAAATTGGCTTCTGAAAAACTAAAACTTGAACCAACTACAGAAAATCCATTGGATATTGCTGATAGAGACGAGAAAAAAACTTTTGTCTATTGGGAAGGAAGATTAAAACAAGAAAATATTGAAGCAACGGAAGAAAATATCTTTATAGCTGCTGCTTGTGATGAAAAAGGTATCGCTTTCTTAAAAGGGGAAAGCCCATTAAATGTTAGAAAAACAGATGATAAAATATGTGAAAATGATAAAGAATGTGTAATAGGAGAAAATAAAGCAATGAGTAATGCAAGTGGAAACTACACAGTAGTTGTAGATGGTCAAAAGTTTAATGTAACAGTAGCAGAAGGTAATGCTGATATTCAAGTAACACCTGTTGCACAAAATGAATCAACTGCACCTGCTGCATCAGCACCTGTTGGTGGGGCTGAAGTGCCTGCAACTGTAAGTGGAAACATTTGGAAAGTGTTAGTAAAAGTTGGAGATAAAGTAGAAAAAGGTCAAGTTGTTGCAATTTTAGAAGCTATGAAAATGGAAATTGATGTTGAAGCTCCATGTGATGGTACTATTTCAGCAATTTTAGCAAATCCTAGTGATGCAGTAGAAGAAGGTCAAGCAATAGCTACTATTAGCTAAGCTAGTAAATTGGAGTAATTTATATGAACAAGAAATTTATAATTTCTATTATGATTCTATTTTTAGCACTATTTAGCACAAATCTTTTTGCTAATAGTGCCCATGAATCTACAGAAACAACAACTGAAGTCAAGCATGAATACAAACCTAAAAGTATTACTGAACTTATGGCTTCTTTTTATGAAACAACAGGGATTAATGCTATAATTAATCCAAGCGATGATGTAATGACATCAGAACCAAATCCTGCAGATGCAAGAAAAATGAGCACATTTGAGCAAACATGGGGAAGAATAATTATGTTTGCAATTGTAATTGTATTATTCTATCTTGCTATCGCAAAAGGGTTTGAACCACTATTACTATTACCTATTGCATTTGGTGGTTTATTAGCCAATATTCCACTAGCAAATATGGGTGGCCCTCATGGTATGTTGGGGATTATTTATAATATGGGTATTGCAAATGAATTTTTCCCATTATTAATCTTTATGGGTGTTGGAGCGATGACAGATTTCTCTCCATTGTTAGCTAATCCTAAATCTGCAATTTTAGGTGGAGCTGCACAATTTGGAATCTTCGGTTCTTTAGTTGGTGCAGTTGCAATTGGCTTTGATTTACAAAGTGCTTCAGCTATCTCTATTATTGGTGGGGCTGATGGACCAACATCAATCTTTATTGCCAATAGACTTGCTCCTGAAATGTTAGGTGCAATTGCTGTTGCTGCTTACTCATATATGGCATTAGTTCCTGTTATTCAACCACCTATTATGAAAGCATTAACAACTGAAGCAGAAAGAAAAATTAAGATGCCAAAATTAAGAAAAGTTCATAAATTAGAGAATCTTTTCTTACCAATTTTAATCCTTTTCTTAGCGATTTTATTTTTACCAGAATCAACTCCACTAATTGGAGCATTTGCTTTTGGAAATTTCTTAAAACAATCAGGAGTTGTTGAGCGACTTTCTGATACAATGCAAAATTCATTAATCAACATAGTTACAATCTTCCTTGGATTAGGGGTTGGTTCTAAGTTGGCTGCTGATAAGTTTTTAGTGTTAGAAACTTTAGGGATTATGGTTATTGGTCTTATTGCATTTGCAGCAGGGACAGCTGCTGGTGTAATTATGGCAAAAATCATGAATAAATTCTCTTCAGAAGAGAGTAAAGTAAATCCTCTAATTGGTGCAGCAGGTGTATCTGCAGTTCCAATGGCAGCAAGAGTTGTAAGTAAAGTTGGACAAGAATATGATAAATCAAATGTATTATTAATGCACGCGATGGGTCCTAATGTTGCTGGAGTTATTGGTTCTGCCGTAGCTGCTGGTGTACTTTTATCAATTTTTAAATAATTTGCAAAGATAGGGAAAGAAATGTCTGAAATTAAAGACGAACTAGGTTTACAAAACGTAGGTACAGTATATAGAAATCTTGATGTAGATACATTAATAGAGCATGCAGTTAAAAATGAAGGGGCTAAAATCTCTTCAACTGGTGCATTAATGATTGATACTGGAATTTTTACAGGAAGAAGTCCTAAAGATAAATTTTTTGTAAATCAAGATCCATCAAATAAATATATTGCTTGGGGAGATATCAATAGAAAAGTTTCAAAACAAGTATTTGAAGACTTATTTGTAACTTCTAAAAAACAGTTAAGTAATAAAGATTTATATGTTACAGATGTATATTGTGGCTCATCTTTAGATAGTAGAAAATCTGTAAGATTTATTACAGAAATTGCTTGGCAAGCGCACTTTATCAAAAATATGTTCATCGTTCCTCCCCCAGAGGACTTAGAAAACTTTGAACCAGAGTTTACGATTTATAATGCTTGTAAAACTGTAGATATGGCTTATGCAAGTCATGGTTTACATTCAGAAGTATTCGTTGTATTTAATGTAGAAGATAACTTAGCATTAATAGGTGGTACTTGGTACGCTGGAGAGATGAAAAAAGGTGTATTTTCTATGATGAACTATTGGCTTCCTATAGAAGGTAAGCTTCCAATGCATTGTTCTGCAAATATTGGTAAAGATGGTGATACTGCCCTATTCTTTGGACTATCAGGTACAGGGAAAACTACACTTTCTACAGACCCAAACAGAGCTTTAATTGGTGATGATGAACATGGTTGGGATGATAAAGGTATTTTCAATTTTGAAGGTGGTTGTTATGCAAAGGTTATAAACCTTGATGCAGATTCAGAGCCTGATATTTTCAATGCAATCAAAAAAGGTGCTATCCTAGAAAATGTTGTTGCAGATGAAAATGGTCTTGTAGACTATGATGACAATTCAAAAACTGAAAATACAAGAGTATCTTATCCAATTGATCATATTCCAAACCATACTCCAAGTATGAGAGGTGGTCACCCAAAAAATATCATCTTTTTATGTGCTGATGCATTTGGTGTTTTACCTCCTGTATCAAAACTTGATAAAAGACAAGCTATGTACTATTTCCTAAGTGGATATACTGCAAAAGTAGCTGGAACAGAAAGAGGTATTACAGAACCTGTTGCTACATTTAGTTCTTGTTTTGGTGAGGCATTTTTACCACTAAATCCTACAGTATATGCAGAACTACTAGGTAAAAAAATAGATGAACACAATGTAAATGTTTATCTTGTAAATACAGGATGGACAGGGGGACCATATGGTATAGGTTCAAGAATGAGTATTAAAAATACAAGAGCTTGTATCAATGCAATTTTAGATGGTTCTATAAACAATTCTAGATTTGAGACATTACCTATATTTAACCTACAAATCCCAAAAACACTAAAAGGTGTAGATACAGAAGTTTTAAACCCAAGAAATACATGGGAAGATAAAGAATCATATGATGATACTGCATTAAAACTTGCAGGTATGTATATAGATAACTTTAAAAAATATTTAACACTTGAAAGTGATTATGATTTTACTGCTGCAGGACCTAAACTGTAGTTATTTAAAATCACCAATAAAAAAGGGGAGTGAAGAAAATTCACTCCCCTTTTTTTTTAAAGATTTGTTTAACACTCTATTTGAATCTCTTCAAGTATTTCTAAACCAAACCCATTAAGACCAACAAAAGAGTGTTTCCCTCCACTTGTCATAAGTTTAATTTTTTTAATATCAAGTGAATTTAATATTTGTGCACCTATTCCATAATCTTTTTGTGATTCTTTATGAGACATATCATCACTTAAAAAAATCAATACACCACTTTTTGATTGTAAAAAATTAATTGTTTTTAACATAGAGTGTAGTTTTTCATCATTTAAAAATAGATTTATATCTGGAATTATTGTATGAAATTTAACATGAGTAATCTCTTTTAATTCTCCAAATTGTATTACTGTATGAATATGACCTAAATGATCTTTAAAATCTCTTTTTATCACTTGTGATCCAAAAAACTTTGTTTCAGATGTAGCCACTTCATCTACAAGTTTTTCATGAGATAATCTATATTCAACTAAATCAGATATAAATATTTGTTTTAAATTATGTTTTTGTGCAAAAATATCTAAATCATCACGCCTAGCCATTGTTCCATCTTCTTTCATTATTTCACAAATTACAGCTTCACCATTTAAGCCAGCTAATTTACATAAATCAACTGAGCCTTCTGTATGACCAGTTCTAACTAAAACTCCACCATCTTTTGCTATAAGAGGAAAAATATGCCCAGGTTTTACTAACTCTTGTGAATTAGAAATAGGATTTGCTAAAATCTTAATAGTATCATCCCTCTCCCCTGCACTAATACCTGTAGATGCAGTTGCAGCATCAACAGAAACTGTGAAAGCTGTCTCATAAGATGATGTATTAGATGCAACCATAGGGTTTAATTCTAATCTATTAGCTGTCTTATTTGTAACAGATACACAAATCAAACCTTTTGCATGAGTAGCCATAAAATTAACTTTTTCTGGAGTACTTAATGCAGCTGAATATACTAAATCACCTTCATTTTCTCTATCTTCATCATCTAACATGATGACCATATTACCTTTTTGTATCTCTTCTATTGCTTCTTTTACTCTTTGTATTGCATTCATGTTTTCACTTTTCTATATTTAATATTTATTTTATTATATCAAAAATTTCAAAATTTATTCTAAAAAGCCTTGACAAATAGGAGTTTTTTTACTATAATTTCGGGACTTAAAAGGTTGGGGTATCGCCAAGTGGTAAGGCAACGGTTTTTGGTACCGTCACTCGCAGGTTCGAATCCTGCTACCCCATCCACTTTTATGTATAAATGACGCGGAATAGAGCAGTCCGGTAGCTCGTCGGGCTCATAACCCGAAGGTCGTTGGTTCAAATCCAGCTTCCGCAACCAATCGATTCAATTGTCTTATGTCAAGGTAGCTCAGCTGGCTAGAGCGCTGGTCTCATAAGCCGGAGGTCGAGAGTTCAAGTCTCTCTCTTGACACCATTTATTTAGCCTGAAATCGTCAGGTGGTATTGGACATTGTTTTGATTTACTTTAATCCCTTTTTTTGGGATTACTTTACTCTCTCAAACAGAACTAATCAAATTTTAAAATAATAAAATTATATTTTATTATTATCTTTGGAATCAATCTTGCATATAAAATCTCATATAAACTAATATGGATTAAAATATGAACACAACAGATATAAATACAATTGAAAAACTAAAAGTGTTAGTAAATAATAAAAGTGCTATCAATACATCATTGATAAATTTAATATTAAAACAATATTTAAAAAAATAAAAATTAACTTTAAATTAATTATATTTTACAAAAGCTTTTAGTGCATTTCCCAATGCTCTTTTTCGGCTATTGCCAAAAGCTCTAAAAACCTCTTTATTCATAATAATTTCTACTACATGAAGATTGTCTTTATACTCAATATCTACTATTTGAGCCTTATCTCCAAAATATTCATTTAGTATTGCTTCGTCTTTAGAATTAGTAACTGAAATATTCATAGTCTATCCTTTCAGTTTTTACTTATTGTATTAATAATTACTAAACTAAAATTATTATTTATTAACTAATTTTAAAAGTTAAGAATTAAATAAAGACCAATATAACAAAAGATAAAAATTATTTTTATTTTTTAATAATATATAAACTTATAATTTATGATTTTTTAAAAAAATTTAAGTTAATATTACAACCTGTTTAAAAAAGGATTGTTCGTGGAAAAGAATTCGGAAAAAATTATTGCACGTTTATTTTTACTTGGAAATAGTGTGTCAAATACCACAGAAGGTGTATATGATGGTTCTTATAATATTAGTCAAATTGTTGGTGAGGCTGGTGTAAATCAAGCTTATTCATATGATATTGACTTTGTAAGTGATGAAAAAATTGATATATCAGATATACTTGATATAGATGTTAAAATTAAATTTAGAGATGAAAACTCTTCAATAAAAAGAGAAAGAGAAATATATGGAAAGGTTTTCAAAGCCCAAGAGATATCAATAGAAGGGAAAAAATTATTATATAGAATAAAACTTGTATCCCCTTTTTATTATCTATTTTGCAATAATCGTTATAAAATATATCAAAATAAAACTATTATAGATATTATTACTGAAATAATAGGTATGTCAAACCATATATTAAACTTACAAGTTATAAATAAACTTGATAGTATGCAATTTCCTCAAAGAGAGTTTTGTACTCAATATGATCAAAGTGATGCAGAATTTATTTTGATGTTAGCCCAAGAGGAAAAAATCTCAATAATATTTGATTCATCTGATAATAATCCTTATAAAATTATATTATTAGATATAAATTCCCATGCACCAACCTTAGAAAATAAACTTAGATGCAATTTTAATCTATCAAAATCTTTTTCAAGTACACATTTTCTAGCTTCCCACTATAATCACGAACAACCATCTACTGACCATAGTAATAAAGCAGGAAATACAATAGCAAATAGCTATTATGATGATAATCAAATATCAAGTCAATTAAGACATGATATAAAAGTTGAAAAAGTAAGAGATAGAATAGAGCTTCATCAAGGGGGAAAAGTAGCAGATCTAAATCGTTATACAAAATTAAATGCCTCTCAGAATTTTGCAAGTTCTGAAATAATAGAAGGGAAATCTATCTCAATACTAGCACAAGATTCTGTTTATGCTACACTTTTTGAATATGAAACTAAAAGAGAATTAGATGCCGTAATTATCTCAACTACACTTGAAGCTAATTTTCCAAATGCAACTGATGAGTACTTTAATAGTAGTAAACTACGTAAATATGAAGTAAAATTTACTGCTGTTCCATCAGAAACTGTATATATCCCTCCAATGACTATCAAAAAACCTGTTATCTCTGGTGTTCAAACGGCTATAGTAGCTTCTAGTTCACCTGATACTGTTTCTGGTGAAAATACAATAGATGT
Organism: Halarcobacter sp.; assembly: GCA_050296315.1. GTDB lineage: Bacteria > Campylobacterota > Campylobacteria > Campylobacterales > Arcobacteraceae > Halarcobacter. The sequence goes on along the minus strand of JBNKRE010000005.1, from coordinate 32,004 downwards.
AGATAGTCAAGGAAGAATCAGAGTTATTTTCCACTTTGACAGACAAAAACCTACTAGCTGTTATGTACGTTTAGGTACCTTATATAGTGGAAACAATTGGGGAGCTCAATTTTTACCAAGGGTAAATACAGAAGTTATCGTAAGTTTTATAAATGGAAATATTGATAAACCAATCATCACAGGTACAGTTTATAATGGGAACAATCAAATCCCCTATTCTGTACCTGCTAATAAAACAAAATCATATATAAAAACTCAATCTACACCTGGTGGAGGTGGATATAATGAACTAGCATTTGAAGATAAAGCAGGAGAAGAACTTCTATCTTTAAGAGCTCAAAAGGATTATAAACTCCATGCACTACACGATTCTCAAATCAACATTGATAATGATCAAGTGGAAGAAGTAGGAAATAATGAAACTATAACCATAGGAAATGATAGAACCGAAGAGGTTAAAAACAATGAAACAATAACTATCGATAATGATAGAACTGAAGAGGTTAAAAACAACGAAACAATAACTATAGGAAATGATAGAACCGAAAAAGTAGGAAATAATGAACAAATTACAATAGGAAATGACCAAGGTATCTCAGTGGGGAATAATCAAAGTATAAATGTAGGAAGCAATCAAAAAACAAATATTGGTAGTAACTCTTCAATTAGTATTGGAAAAAACAGTACAGAAACTGTTTCTATTGCAAAAGCTTTGACAGTTGGTGCTGGTTATCAAGTTACAGTGGGTGGAGCAAAAAATGAAACCACAGGTTTATCCTCAACAGAGCAAGTAGGCATCTTAAAACATATCTTAGTTGGTTTAAGATATGAACTACAAGTTGGTGCAAGTTCTTTGATACTCAATGCTGATGGGACAATTATTCTAAAAGGAAAAGAGATAAAAATAGATGGTTCCAAACAAGTAAAAGTCAATGGTAAAATGATCGACTTAAATTAAATGGAATAATAATGGAACTAAAAAACTATACACCTTTTCCAAGTATAGCATGGGAAAATGTAGATGCGAATAATACTTGGTATGCAACTTTTGTATCAAAAGTCAAACTAGATATAAAAATACAAAACGATTCAGAACTAAAACTACAACTTTCACAAGACCAAGGTGAATTAAATTTTTCTGATGTATTCAATGGGAAAGAGTGGGAATCTTCTGTAAGGTATGAATCTGATTTAGTAACTTACAAAAAAAATACCGATGTAATTTTAAATGCAAGGGCATATTCACCTTTGGGAGAGAAGAGAAGATCTTGGCATTGTGGAATAAAAATATTTGAACCAAATGGAGATTTAATCAAAGATTATGCTCTCACAGTTAAAGGGGAAAGAAAATTTACAAAAAAAGCTGGCATCTGGGTTCCCCATTTGAAAACAAATGTTACCTCTGTACCTATTAGATATGAAAAAGCTTATGGTGGTACTATAAAAACAAAAAAAGATAAGATAATTAAAACAAAAGTTTATAATCCAGTAGGTTGTGGGATAAGAAAAACAAGAGATGCGAGCAATCTAGCCTACTCTCCCCAAATAAACTATTTACACCGTAAATTTACAAGAATTCCTGCTGGATTTGGATTTATAGGAAGGACTTGGAAGAATCGACTTAAATATGTTGGTACTTATGATCAAAACTGGCTTGACAATCAACATCCCTTGCCTCCTCATGATTTTGATTATTTATACAATCAAGCTGCTCATCCAGAACTTGTTATGGATGGATATATACAACCTCAAACTACAATAGAGCTTTACAATCTTACAAAACACAAAAGAAAGGTGTATTTTAAACTTCCAAAATATGAATTAATCGCTAGATTGCAATTTCATACAGGTGAAATCTTCCAAAAGATGGATTTAGATACTTTAGTTATAGATATAGACCATGAAAATGAAACCCAAAACTGTATCTATGCTTCTTATAGAACTCGAATTGAAAAAATCCATAAAATAATAGGCTCTCAAATTATGTTACTACAAGATAAGGAAAAAAATGGCTAAAAAATTTGGAGCAAGAAAATGTGATAAATATATTGTAGTATCAATAGCACCTTCTGTAAACAAAACTCCTGTAGGAAGTTCTATTGTGCCAATACCCTACCCTGTAAGCCAAGAATTAGACACATCTAAAATAATTGCAAAAGATGTAAACTTTAACTCAAAAAAAGTTTTTTTGAAAAAGTCTCACACTTCTAAAGTTGTAGGTGATGAACCAGGAACAGCAAAAGGTGTAAAATCTGGAACATTAAGTGAAAAAGCAGAACCAAAAGATTACTCACCATCTGTAAGAGCAAATGGTATTTATGTTATTAGAGAAGATGACAAGTATTTTATGCAAGGGAAAAATACAATAGGTAAACTTACAACTAAAGATGCTGGTTCTGGAATAATTGTCACGGATAAAGGACAAATAGAAGGTGATACCCTACCCCCTGATTTGGATATGGACTCTTTATCCTCACAAATATCTTCTGTAGATATAGGTGCTGCAAATAGCTCAAATCCTATTAGCAATGGTTCATCAGGAGCATTGGGTTCAAGTACAGGTTCTCCAGTTCTTTTAAAAACAGCTCAACTAAAATACACAAGTCAAGAATTAGAACTTTGGGGGAAACTGCCCTTATCCCTTGAAAGAACTTACTTAAGTAGAGACAAATATACTGGAATCTTTGGAAATCACTGGCGATATATGTATGAACAAGAGTTTAAACAAATAGATGAAAATATCTATAGACTCTTTCTTGCAGATGGAAGAAAATTTGACTTTGAAAAACAAAATGATACTTTTTTAGACTTAGGAAATTTAGGTGTAGAGATTGAAGCTCTATCATCAACTTGTTTTAAAATAAAATGTTTTAAAGGAAGAGTCTTTAGTTTTGTGGATGAAAAACTAGTTCTTGTAGAAGATTTAAACAAAAATTTTATATCAATTAACTACAACAAAAAAGGAAAAATCCAAGAAATTCTAAACTCGGAAGGTACATCTTTAGAGTTTTATTACAATAGCAAAGATTTTGTAACAAAAGTAATAGATAATACCCAAAGAGTATGGCAGTTTAAATATGATTTATTAGATAATCTAATTCAATCCAAGAATCCAAAAAACATCCCTACAAACTACAAATATACACCATATACAGAAAAAGATGGTGATAAAAGCTTCCTTTTAACAAAAATTTTAAACCATAACAATACCACTAAACTTGAAGTTACATATACAAATGATGCAAAAGTTGCTTCATACAAAGAGGATGAGCAAAGTTTTAGCTATAAATACCTCTCAAACACAATGATAAAAAAACAAAATGATGAGGGTGATACAATTTTTTATGGTTTGGATAAAAATGGTCAAATAGAAGCTATTAGCCATAGTGATGGTTCAACATCTAAACAAACCTATGATAAAACTACAAGAATTGCAACTTTTATAGACCAAGGTGGCAATGAAACTCTTAAATACTTTGATGATAGAAATAGAGTCATAAAAGAGATTGACCAAGAAAATAAAGAAACCCTTTATAAATATGAAGGGGAAAATCCTCTTCCTATAGCCATCATAGAAGAGAAAAATAAACTTCAATTTACTTATGATAAGAAAGGAAATCTTTTAGAAATAAATAAAAACTCAGTTATTCAAAAATTTGAATATGATGAAAAAGGGAACCTTACAAAATCTATAGATGCAAAAGGCAGTGAAACAAATATAGAGTATGATAAAAACTCTCGACCAATAAAATATACTGATGCAAAAGGTGTAAATACTCTAATAACTTATGATTTAGAAAAAGGTACAGAAAGCATCACAGATATAGAAGGTAATACTATCATAAACTATTATGATATATTAGACAATATCGTTGAAACAAAACAAGAAAATCATATAATAACATATACTTATGACCAATTTGATAGGCTTATAACTATTTGCGACCCTCTTCAAAACACTACACAGTTTAGCTATGACAACTACGATAGAGTAATAAAACAAACCTTACCAAATAAAAAAGAAAAAAGTTTTATCTATAACAAAGACAATACTCTAAAAACTCTTGTCCAAGAGGATAATACTAAAGTAGAATACACCTACAACAAAGCAAAAAAAGTAGTCGAAATAAAAACAAAAGATGAAATACTAAGTTACGAATACGATAGTTTAGGAAATATAATAAGTGCAAATAGTAACGACTCTTATTTAGAATATATCTATGATTCAAATGCAAATATAATAAATCAAACCCAAGATGAAATTGAGCTTGATAAAGCGTACGATTCAAATACAAACAAACTTACAAACCTAATCCTTTTTGGACAAAACTTTTCATACCAAAGGGATGAACAAAACACCATCAATGCTATACAAACACCTAAAGGAACTATAAATCTAAGCTATGATGAAAACAAAGTTCTTATTGCAAGAAGTTATCCAAATAACAAAAAAGAGAAAATACAATACGACCAAAACTACAATATCACACAAATACAAACAGCTAATGATACCCTTAACTATGAACTAAACGATATAGGACAAATAGTTAAGAAAAATGATATCGAATTTTCTTATGACAATTACAACAGACTTATACAAACAAACACCCAAGAGTTTTCATACGATTTAGCAGGGAATATTCTTGGAGAAAATACCATTTATGACACAGCTGATTATAGACTTTTATCTAGTGATACTTATGAGTTATATTACGATGATAGAGGAAATCTAAAAGAAAAATTAAACAAACACACAAAAGAGAAAACCCTTTATACTTTTAATATAAAAAACCAACTAATACAGTATAAAAAGTATAATCCAAATGGTGGAGTAATTCAAGAGCTTAGTTTTTCTTATGATGCTCTTGGAAGAAGAGTATCAAAAACACACAACAATACAACTTACTACTATGTATATGACAATCTAAACATAGTAGCAATACTAGACAAAAACAAACAACTACTAGCAACTATAGTTCATGATGAAGATATTGATAAACCACTAAGTATCACTACATATGAACATACACATAAATACACCAAAGAGTATGAAGAGTTATGTTTTGAGCAACAATACCTTTTAGATATAAAACATACTAAAACTTACTATTATCACAGAGACCATCAAGGAAGTATTATAGCTCTTAGTGATAATGAAGGAAATATAACAGAATCATTTATTTATGATGATTCATATGGTACAATTCTACAACACAACAAAACAGCTGAAACTTACAATCCATATTGTTATACAAGTAGAGAGTTTGATTGTGATGATCTTTACTATTACAGAGCTAGATACTATGACCCAAAAAGTCAAAGGTTTTTAAGTCAAGACCCTATAGAGTTTTTATCTGGGGATTATAACTTTTATCGGTATGTTGATAATAACCCTATTGGTTATACTGATGCTTTAGGGCTTGCTAAATGTAATCAAAAAAAATTAGAAAAAAAACTTAATCAAGCAAAAGGAAAAGTAGCTTCAAAACTTAAAAGTCTTAATAAACTTAAAGCAATGGCTGCAAAAAAAGTAGCAAAAAAAGTAGCGACTCTCCCTTTAAAAGCTGTACCTTTATTAGGTTGGGCAATGGCTGCCTATGATGTTTATGACACTGTTACAACAGGTATAGACATCTATGATATGGTTAAAGAGTACGATGCTGCTGCTGATGCTGTTGAAGAAGCTGGTAAAAAACTTGCTGATTGTAAAAAAAATGCAGCTAAAGATAAAAAAGATGGGGCTAAGGTTAAAGAAGATAAAAAGAATAAAAAGAAAAAGTGTAAAGATCCAACAGGTAAAAAAACTGAAGCTAAAATGCATAAACACTATATTTCACAAGGATACGAACCTGTTCATACACCCAAATATCATGGTATTGATGGAGTGTATAAACATAAAGTAACTGGTAAAATTGTTGTAGCAGAAGCAAAGTTTGGTAGTAGTTCGTTAGGTCGTAATACTGATGGGCTTAAACAAATGAGTCAAGGGTGGGTAGAGAAAAACTTGGGGCAAGTGAAAGATACAGCAATAAAAAAATCAATTAAACAAGGTAACTATACACCAGAAGTATTTCGTGTAAAAAAAGATTGTTCTAAAAATAAAAAGGTTGTTAATCAAAAAGGTATGACAGAAGCTAGTATACCACGAGGAAAAGGTACACTAATACCTTGATGAGATTATACATATAAAGAATTTTAAGGAGTGAATATGGTAAGAGACGAACTAAAAAATAGAGCTTATTATGATAAAGAAATTGAAGAATTAATTCATTGGAGAGAAATTAGCAAAAATGACTTAAAAGAAGGAAATTATAAAGAAGGTTTTAAAGGCTCTGTTGCCAATGGTATTTATGATGATTCTCTAAGTAAATGCTTTGCAATCTATTCTCGAGGAGATAGTATTGAAGAAATTAAGAAAAGTTGTTTAGAGTTGGTTGATGATTACTATTTGGCATTTAAAAATGGGGGGATTAATTATAAATATTACCATCCTCGCCATGAAGGACCTGAATTAATAAATACCTTAAGCCTAGCCATACTTTGTGATGTTGATGGCAAACATTTAGAAAAACTTTTAGAAGTAGCTAAAACAGCACCAAAACTACAAATTATTAATCACTTTTTAAACTATTGGGGAGAAGGTGAAGAAGTAAAGGAAGCACATAAATTTGATAAAGGCTATAGTGGTTTAAATAAAATGTTTACATTAGCCAATGAAGAAGTTCTTTCTAAAAAATTAATGCAAAAATACCTTAAAAATTGGTATGGTAGTGACCATCGTGTATTACTTAGAGATACATATGAACATGATAATACAAACTATGTTGGCTACTGGGCATTTGAAGCAGCAGCTTTTGTAAAGATAAGAGGTCTAGACGACAGTAGTTTTAGAGATAATGTTTATTATCCTAAAGATATGATAACACTTGATAAAATTTAAACTAGGAAATAAGTAATAGATATGATAGTACAAGAAATAGTAGAATTAGAACAATTAAATGCGATGCGTTTATATGCAGAAGATTCACAAGAATATATGGTGTTTGAAGAAAATTATTTAAAATCTGTTCATGTTCTAGCAAACAATAAAAAATTTGTTGAAAAAATAATGCAAATGATTCGTAAAAATGAGTTTGATAAAGAGATATTTATTCAGCAAGTATGTGTTGTTGTTCTTTATAGTAATAATGAATCATATGCTCAAGAGATAGTGAACTTAGCAGTTAATATGGATGTAGAATTTGAAAAAGTTTTAGCTGTTTTAGAGGAAACTAAGCAGCATAAAGTCATAGAGATACTACTAAAGTTCAATACACCAAAGTCACTTACTACTGTTGCAAAATGTAGTGTGGCTAATGGATATAAGGAATATTTGAAATATTTCTTTATTGATGGTGAACTTGTTGAATTAGAAGATAGAGTATCAGGATTTGCATTGCTATGTAGATTGGGAGGGGAAAAAGAAAAATCTTATATGAAAAATCTATTTGAACAAACAAAGCATCCCATCCTAAAAGAGCAAATTGCACTAGAACTTATACATGCAAAAGTAAAAGAGGCAAGAGAGTATATAAAAGAGTTTCATACTATAAAGTCTTACGAAGCATTTGCTTATATGAGTTTTAGTGAAGATTCAACATTTATAAAAGAGACTTTTTTAAAGAAATATAATGAGCCAGATGAAGAGTTTACGGCAGCATTTTATAGAATGTTTAGTGTATGGTATGGTAATCCTAAATTGATACCATTTTATCAAAAGATGTTACTAAATAAAAATGTTGCAATGCAGTTCAATGAGATATTACTACGTTTCTTTTTTTATGATGAAACGATGGAACCTTTAGAAGAATTGATGGAAGAGTGGGAAGAAGAACTTGAAGAAATAGAAGAACTTGAATATAAAAATAAAAAAGAGTATAAAAGACGCTTTGAAGAAGAGTCAGTTAAAGTACAACAAGAGATTATTAAGTTTTGGAAGGAAAAAAAGGAGTATATATCTAAAACATTAGATGATACTAAACGTTACTATGTGGATGAGCCATTTGATTTATCTAAGATTTGGCAAGATGAAATGGTAGATGATTTTTTTCCAGAACATGCTGAATTGACTTATAAAGGTCTTATGCTCTTAACAGGGGAGTATTTTGCTTTTGATGTGAAAGGACTTCGTTCGAGACAGTTAGAACAAAGTAAAGTTATTTTAGATTATCTTGAAAAACATAAAGAGAAGTTTACAGCTGGTAATTGGACTGTATGGGGGATGGATTATAAATCGTTTAAAGAATATTCAAATAACTAGAAATACCCCTATAGTGAATGAATCTCCACTTTTGATAAACTGAAAACTGTAACTACAGTTATAACAAAGTTGGAGATTTCACTAAAGTTAAAAATAGTTACAAACTAAATCAGAGATTAAAACTTCACTTTAAAATTCTGGAAACAAAACCTCTCTTAAATCTTATAAATAGTGTAAGAAATTCATATTCTATACCACTTTCAAATTAATAAATCGAAATAATAGAATCAATTATTTATGATGAAAGTTATGGTAATATTTTAGAGCATAAAAAACTATAGAGACATATAATCTAGCTCTTCATGAAATTGCAAAACGTGAAACTGAAGTTATTGAAAAAGAGATTGATAAAAAAGGAAGGGCAAATAACCCTTGTGGGGAAAAGATAAAAGAGACATTGAAAGATTTTAAAAATTTAGGTAAAGATTATTTTAAAATTCTTTATAAAGAAGCACTTAAAAATTGTAAAGGGAAGTAATATGACAACAGAAGAATAATAACCATGAAAACACCAATAGGAAAATTTCAATCTCAATTAGAAGAAGAGTTTCAAAAAGATAAAGAATTTTATAAAGATTTCTTTGATGAAGATTTGGTAAAGGGAGTTGAAGACTTTGATAACTATTTGGAAAGAGTAGATATAGATAGTATTGATATAAAATGGTTAGTCAATATGTCTAACTACCATTATGAATACGCAATCTTTAAATTAGAGAATAATCTAAGAGATGAAACCCTAGAACACCTAAGTAAAAGTTGCCAATACGGATACTATGCCTTACTTTATGGCTCAAAAAGCTGTGGATGCTTTAAAGATAAAAATCCTTTTATTATTCAAAACAAAGCTATATTTATACTAAGTAATCTACTTTTAACTTCTAATATAGATAAATTTACAGAAATTGCAAATCATCTAATTATTGATTCATTAAATGGAAAATCTTGTATTATAAAAAAAGGTTATAAAGAATCTAATATATCTTGGTTTATCTTAGAGCTTTGTTCTAAATTTTTAAATAAGCCTATTGAATTACACAAACTCTTAAAACCTGAATTAAAATCCCCTTTTAAAGAAGTAATTGAAAAGTTTGACACAAAAGATATAAATGAAATTGAAAAACTTATATATCTTTTATGTGATATCCATATAGATATCGCACAACAAAACTATGAAATACATTATGAAGAACAATATGGTGAAGAACCAGACTTTCAAGGACTCAAATACAAAGAACTATTTTTAGTAGGACTTTATCAATTACCTTTTGAAGTATTAATATGGTTAAAATTAAGAGAATTAAAAGGCTTAAAAAATCCTGATTTTAATAGTATCTCAAAAGAGTTTATACATCCTCTTTTACAAACTAAAATATCACAATTTTATATGAACTTAAAAAAAGTAGAACTAAACGATGAACTTCCATATATTAACAAACTTATAACAAAACTTAAAGAACAATGTCCTAATATTGATAGTATATAATATATCTAAAAAACTTCTAAAATAAGAGTTTATACAATAACTCTTATTTTATTGATTCTTTATTATATTAATTTATAAAAACTTTGTCTGTTTTTTAAGTTTGATTTATGTTGTTCAAGAATTGAAAAGATTGTTTTCCATATGATATTTATACAAATACCTAAAAATAAACCTAATAATACATTTAAATTGAATATCTCTCTTTGATTTATTATATTCAAAACTATTAGTATAACAGGTATACTCCAAACGAAAAAAATATTTCCCAAGAACTTAATCTTTGATGTTATTCCTAAATCAGACATGATTGCTCCTTTTACAAAATAAGAAGCTCATGAAGAGTGTAGTCAAAACTATTAAGTTTAACATAGTTTTGGCAACCCGACTATCTTCGTGAGACTCGTGGCTTTCCGTCCCTAAATCGCTTTAGGTTTGGCAACTGATATTTCTACAATAAAATTATAGCAAAAAAAAATTATTTTAACAAGAAAATGATACTATTTGGATACTGTTTAGATTATTATTATTTTTTTTAAATATTTTATGGCGACCCCAGTGGGATTCGAACACCACGTGTTCAGGAGGAAATCCAATAATCACAAATACTATATCACACCACATAATACCATTTTTAGGGAGTTTTAAACACATTTAAACAGTTATTAAAGTATATAATAAGTATATTATTAATATAATTGGTACCACCCTTAGTACATCTTTTAGTACTAATATTCCAGAGAGGAAATTAATAAAATGGCTATAAATCAAAATGCATACAATAAAAAGATAATGACGAGTTTATGGACTAATAAAGAATATGACAAATTTTTAATTTATTTTAAATTCAAAAAAAAGAAGTATAGAAAAGTGTTAGACTATACATATAAATTATGGGACAAAAAAACTAAAATAAATGAAGCAAAAAAATATTTATTTGAAATGAAAGTAAATATTGAAAACGAAAGAGAACAAATAAAAGAAATATCATTAAATGATTTTGCACTAAATGAATTTTCAAAAGTACATAATAAATCTAGATATCAAAAAGACAAAGAAAGCTTTTATGATAGATATATTAAAAATGAAAAAATAGGAAGTATGAAAATACATGAAATATTGAAAAATGATATAACAAATATAATAGCAAAAAACAAAGATTTTAACGAAAGACGTAAAAAGTTTTTAAAAGAGGTTTTAAATCCACTATTTAAAGAAGCTATTGACAATAGAATTTGTTTATATAATCCATGTGAAAATATTTCTTTTATATTACCTAAAACTAAAAAAATTATATTAAATGCAGATGAAGAATTAAAAAAACTAAAGGAATGTATTGAAGAACTATACAAAGAAGATGATTATCACTATTGCCTATTTATGTTTTATTTGCATGGAAGAAGAAAAAGTGAAGTTTTAAAATTAGAATGGAAAAATATTGATTTAAAAAATGATTTCTATGTTATAGAAGATTCTAAAAACGGAGAAAATCAAAAATTTTATTTATCAAGTAACATAAAAGAAAGACTTTCAAAAATACCAAAATTAAATAAATATATATTTTTTAGTAAAAGTAAAAAAGACGACCATGTAAAAAATTTAACTTATCAAGTTAATCAAATAAGAAAATATACTAATACAGATTTTAAATTAAAAGATACTAGAAATATTATAACAAGTGCCATGGGTTTAAATGGTGAAAATGCAATTTATCAAAGTGGAGCAGTAGGACACAAAAGTTTAAAAACTATTGATAAATACAGTACATTAAATTATGAAGTTGGAAGTAAAAAAGCAAGTGATTTAATAGATAAAATTTGATATATTTTATTATCCTGGTATTAAAAAAAATCAATACAGGCTAATAAATTTTATCATTTTATTGTCTCTCCAGGTTAAACCAGGATAATATATTTTATTAATATTTTAAATAGATCTTGAAATAAAAAAAATTAAAAAGTGATATATATTATCACTCTTTAATGTTTAAATGTCCTTTTATGTAGTTGATTTCTTTAACTAAATAAAAACAAAACTTAGTAACTGGAATAAGTACAATAGTATTAAATAAACCTATTATACTAATTATAATCATTACAATATCATTACTCTCCATTTAAAAGTCTCAATTCAGTTCTTAAGATTTCTGCTTCACTCTCATACTCATCTATTAAAGTTTGATTTTGTTCTCTTAAAGCTCTAATAGATTTTTTATCTATATTATCTAAGGATGCATATATATCATTTATTCTAATTTGTTTTTTTTCTGAATCAGTTAACAAATCTTTTAAAATATAAGAATCAGTTTCAGAATCATAAAAGTTAAAACCATTCTCTAAAATATCTTTATGAGTTTCTTTTGAAATTTCAACAAGTGTTGAATCATCAGGCAGATAAATGTCAGAATCATAAAAACCACTAATAACACCATCAATTAATTTTATATATATCATTTTAACTCCTTAATAACCTATTGCAAAATAATAATAACCAGATGCAGTAACAGTAAAACCATTTTTTGTGATATTTCTAACACCATAATCAACAGTAATATCTTCTGAACCAGAAATTAAAACATTCGTACATAATGATGGAAAACTAATAGGAAATAATGCATTCACAGAAGTAGTTTTTCCCCATTGTAAAATAAGATTATTTGATAATTTTATATATCCATTCGTACCAAAATTTATTGCAGAAGTCCTTAAATAACTCGACAAGTCAGGAACTTCACCCATATCGCCCTTTGGTCCTTGTATTCCTTGCTCTCCTTGGATTCCTTGAATTCCTTGCTCTCCTTGTATTCCTTGCTCTCCTTGGTCTCCTTTTTCACCTTTTAATAATGCTAATTGTTCAGGTGTAAAATCATCATAAGTAAAAGCGTCACCTTTTTCTCCTTGAATTCCTTGCTCTCCTTGAATTCCCTGCTCTCCTTGGATTCCTTGCTCTCCTTGGTCTCCTTTTTCACCTTTTAATAATGCTAATTGTTCAGGTGTAAAATCATCATAAGTAAAAGCGTCACCCTTTTCGCCTTGGATTCCTTGCTCTCCTTGAATTCCCTGCTCTCCTTGGATTCCTTGCTCTCCTTGGTCTCCTTTTTCACCTTTTAATAATGCTAATTGTTCAGGTGTAAAATCATCATAAGTAAAAGCGTCACCTTTTTCTCCTTGAATTCCTTGCTCTCCTTGAATTCCTTGCTCTCCTTGTATTCCTTGCTCTCCTTGGTCTCCTTTTTCACCTTTTAATAATGCTAATTGTTCAGGTGTAAAATCTTCATAAATAAAAGCGTCACCCTTTTCTCCTTGGATTCCTTGCTCTCCTTGAATTCCCTGCTCTCCTTGGATTCCTTGCTCTCCTTGGTCTCCTTTTTCACCTTTTAATAATGCTAATTGTTCAGGTGTAAAATCATCATAAGTAAAAGCGTCACCCTTTTCGCCTTGGATTCCTTGGTCTCCTTTATAATAATCATTATCTAGTTTAGTTTGTAACTCATTAACTATTGTTTGAGCTTGAGAAAGAATAGCGTCGATTTCTTCATCTTTTAAAGTGTTTGAAATAGATTTTAAAGATTGATATCTTTCAAGTAAGTCTCCAACCTCTTTATCTATATCTTTAATTTCGTCTTGTGTTGAGCCTTGAGTTGAAGCAAGTTCCTCGTATCTTAATGCAAGTTCATTGAGAGTGTTTTCTAGTATTTCTATAATAGTTCTATCAGCCATTTTTAAACCTTTTTTATTATTTCCAAAATATTAAATATAATACTTTAGAAACAATAACGGAGCATAAGCCCCATTATTATTAAAGTGTTCTCTCACTAAGTCTAATTGAAATAGTTTGAGGTTTTGCAGTTGGTACAAGTGGATAAGGAGTAACAGCACCTAAAACAGCTTTAATCTCATCACCGTTAACAGTGTTTTTAAAGTGAATTAAACCACCACCAAAAGCTTGAATTCTAGCACTTTGATTTTGTTCTCCATACATACCAATATATGATACTGGATTTGAAGTAGCAGCATTAGTCTCAGCATTTGTCATATCTGACATAGCTTCATTGATTTCTGTTACTTGATAACCACCTTCTAATAATGCACAAAATGCACTTACTTCTCCTGCTTCCATATTTGGTAATACAAAACTTGTTGATACTGATACACCTGCAATTAATGCTTTTTGCGTAACTTTCCAATCTTTTGCCATATTTTTTCCTTTTTTTGTTTATTTTTTTTTATTTTGTTTTATGTTCGAACAAAGAAATTATGCAAAAATAAATTATTAAATTCAATAGACAAATAAACAGTTAAAAAGTATGATTTTATGGGGTTTTGAAAGGTTTTATATGAAGTACAATAAAAACAACTAAATTTTTACTGTTGTTTTTACTGTTTTAATAGGTCTACCAGATATTGAAAGAGAATCTTTAATAAAAGGTAAAATAGAATTTGTATCATGAGAATGTTTAACTTTAGGGATTTTAAATGACATAATTTCACCTAAATCATTTTTACAAAAACAACTTATATATTTTATGTAATTTCCATCATCAATCTTTGTTGTTGAATCTTTTAAAAGATGGTGTCTAATCTCAATAAGCTCACCATTAATTAATGATTCTATTACACCTTTAACAGTTAGATAATCAATAGCTTCAAGCTCTGTATGATGAGTTTTTGAATTGATTGAATAAGCAACCTGATACTCATAATTTGAGGTACGGGCTACGCCCTCAACATTTGTAAAAAATAATACTTCATGTACATCAATTATAGGTTCATCTAAAATCATTAATTTTTTAAATTCATTAACGATTTTATCTTTAGTAACTGACAATTTAACATGGTAAAGAGTAAATACTTTTGAATATGTTTTTGTTCTTGCAAAAACTTCTACTTTTCTGTAGCTTTCCTCATTATTTACAACCACAGTATTACCAGAATAATTAATATTATGCTCTTTTGAGTAAACTATCTCTTTTAATGAGCTTAATACAGCTGTTGACAAAGATTTAAAAAAATTAATAATCTTAGAAGAACTTTGACCCTCAATAGTAAAAGTATCTGCTCTACCTTGTGTAAGTGATACATGAAACTTTTTCATGCTCCAACCCTTGCACCTGCTAATATAATCATATCTAATGTGGCTTTAGCATTTGAATAGACATTCCCTTCTGCTGTTTTTGTAAAATCTGAATATTGATTGATTCTATTTACATAATCTAAATTCCAAGGCACTTTAATATCATCTTGACCCGTGCAATTAAAATATAATTTTTTATCTTGAGGTGTTTTTTGCCAAGTTCCAGTTTTAAATTTATGATAAAACATTTCCATATCTTTACTTCTTGAAGTATTTCTAATACCATAAAGATTTGATTTCTGATTATCTACTCTTTGAACTTTTCCATTTTGTAAATGAATTTGATTTTGACGTTCTTGACCTAATGCAGAGATAATATTATTTGCTGTGTCATTTGTCATTTTTGCAATTGCTATTGTTTCTTCTTGTGTACCTATAAGCACTTTAGTACCATGACCTAAAAATTTACCAACCATACGACCTTTTGAACCAATCTCATTCATAATATCACTAGAATATTTTCTAACTTTATGCACAATAGCTCTGCCCTTTATAAAAGCAACAAGACCTAACAAAATTGCAGAACTTTTAACAATGGCATATTCAGTAACAAGCATAATAGTAGAATTCATTAAACCAAATTGTAAGGTCATTAATGCACCCTCTATAGCTTCATCAAGATAACTATCTTGACTAAGATTTAATTTCTCTTTTATATCTTTCATGACGTTATTTGTCTCAGCATATACAATTGATGACACAAATTCGTCAACAAAATCTTCACCAGTATTTGCAAATACATTTCCAATAGGATTATAAGGCATTATGAATTCCTTTCAAGTTTTCTGTTATCAATATTATCTATATTTTGAACATTTAGATTAACACCAAGACCATCAATAAGATTTTTTAGATATTCATCTAATTCTTGAGAGTCATTAGATACATTTCCTAAAACATCAAAAGCTAAATCTGAAACAATACCCGTAATATCATTAACAATAGACCAATCAAAAGTATTCTCACTATGTTCACCTATTGCCATTTCTGCGTCTTTTTTTGCTTGTGCTTCTAAAGGTTTAATAACATTGCCATCACTATCTTTTAATGTTGACTTACCATCTATTTGAAAAGTCAACTTTTGAAGTTGTTTCGAATGATAATCAATCTGTTTTAAAAGTGCGTCGTTTTGAACTTCTGAATTTGTATTCAAAGTATCATTAATATTTTTTATAGCTTCTGTTCTTTCAAAATTTTGAACAATTTCAGCAATTTTTAAATCAACATTTAGTGATTCTATATCAACATTATTTTTAACTTCTGCACTTTTTATCTTGTTTAATAATGTGAATTCATTAAAAATTTTATTAAGTAGCAAATTATTATCAGATTGTAACTGCAAAGAAACAACAAGTAAATCATTATGATAATCAGAAGATTCAACAAGTCTTTTATTAACATCACTTAAAACAGTTAATTGTTGACCAATATGTCTACTATTTTCTTTTAAAACAGTAAGCAAACCACCACTAACATTATTTAAAGTTGAATCGTTTTCAATACCACTATTATTAAAAGATTGTTTTTGTATATCTAAATCTGGTTTATTTAAATCTGAATCAATATCAGGTTCAGGTATATCAACAGTTTCACCATTTTTCTTAATCCACTTATTACCAGATTCAGAAACAACAACATATGATAAATTATTTAAATTATCATTTATATTAGTTTCTAAATCAGGACACAAGGAAGAATCTATTACTATAGAACCATCACTACAAATAGCCATATTTTACCCCTCTAAAATAGAATCAAATTTTAAAACTAAAGTTTTAATATCGTTTATATCTTCATTATTAGAAATACTATTAACTGTACTTTGAACATTTCCAAGCCTTGAATAAGTCCAATCACAATAATTTTGTATAGTTGATATTTTTGGGATAATAGTATCAACACTTCCTCTGAAATCTGAGAGACTTATTTTAAGATTTGACACATCAGTTGGTAAAGTACCGAAGTCAATATTAAAATCAATATTTGAGGTATTATTATTGATTGTATTCAATACAGTTGTATTACTGGAAACATTATTAGAAACAGTAACGACTTTATCGTTTATTGTTTGAGTTCTAGAGTTAATAGTATCAATCTTACTATCTAGGTAATTTAAAAAATCTATAACACCATCAACCTTAGTATTCAAACTATTAAGTGAAGCCATTATTTGGTCACATGTACTCATTTAAATCCTTTTTATATTAAATAATATTTATCTGGATACATTTCTACATCAAGACAACAATCAGTTGGTTGTTTAACTGACTTTTTAACCAAAACATAAACATAATAAAGTGTTCTACTAGGTTGTAAATTATATGTAGTTTCTAAATTAGAAGTATTGTTATAGTAAACTGGAATATATAAAACATAAGCATTTTCTCTATTCTCAACAAACATACTTTTTGAATATTTTTCATAATAAGATTGGTCCACAACACTAAAATCTCTATAATATGTACCATAAGAAGCACTATTATTAAAATACAAAGATATTGTATCTTTATCGAGACGAGAACCAACCTTAACACCAGATACAGTATAATTATCATCTAAATAATAAGAAGTTAAAAAAGAACCAACATTATTAATTTCCTTAACAAAAAAACAAACATCAGTAAGTTCAAACATATATCTAACATCATAATAAAGTTTAGGGTTAGAACTAGATGAAATAAAAGTTAACTTAAAATCTTCTAACTTTTGATTATAATTATTACCACTATATAAGTTATGTGAATAGCTATAGTATTTACTAGTTGTATTACCATCTAAAAAAATAGTAAAGCCATATCCTGCAATAGTAGGATAACCAAGATAAACAGACATAATTTAAACAAGACTAATTAAAGTCTTGTTTCCTCTTGTGTACTTAAACCACCTTTTGTATTAGTAGCTTTTTCTAATACATTTGTAACAGTTTTTAAAACTTTTACACCAACATTTATTTTATTTGCTGTACTTGCAGGAAGTAAAAACAAAGCAGGAGGGTATAAAGCACCCAAAACAGTAATAATAACACTTGAATTATTTAATAAAAAATCTAACATAATCTATCCTCTATAAATTTATCGTTTAACATTGCATAAGACAATCTTTCTGCTCTATTGATTGAATCAACACCATCTTTCATATCTGCTTCATGGATTTGTTTTGCCCAAAGTGAATTAAGCATTTCAATTGAAGCAGATTTAAAATCATTATCTTTAATATAATTAAAAGTATATTTAAATCTTAACAATCTAGGTACACCCATTTGAAAAGCCATGTTTAAAAGTACTTCTTGCCTAACTTCACTAAGTTTCTCAAAATCTAAATTATAATGATGTTTTAATGCAGGAGATAACTCTCTTACAACTGTGTCAACATCATTATTAAAAAGATATTGTGATTCTTCTTTAGTGATACCTCTATCCTCTAAATTTCTACCTATACCAATAGTAAGCTTATTTGCTGTACATTTATAAGGTTTTAATTTTTCCCCCTCATCTCTTGCAAGATGATTTTTTAATCTTTCTAGATTCATTCTATAAACTCCTTTAAATCTTTCAATTTAAGTAAATTTGTTTTAACTGTTTGATAATGTAAATTAGTACGTTTTTTAATAATATGTGCATTTACATTAATACTTTTATGATTATTTGGTTCTCTTGCTCGTTCTTCTATTAAATCAGCTATTACGGGTAACATTGCTATTTGAAACTGATTTAATGGAACAAGTATTGTTTTTGGTCTTGCCATAATTTAAGCCTTTAATATTTTTTATTATCCTGGTTTAATCTCGAGAGACAAAAATGTGATATTTTTTATTATCCAGGAGCAATGTATTTAAACACCAGGATAATAATATTTATTAAGATACATACTTATCATATTGTTTTATTGGGTCGACAATTAATTTTATATTTGATATTAAATCTTTTTCAAATTCGTCAAAGCCATCAAAAACAAATCCAAATTTTTCATAGTATATTTTTGCAGATGATAAATAATCTAAAGCGTTTAAACGTGCTTTATCCATAATTGACATACTATGTTTATTAAAATATTTTTGATTAGCAGAGTGAATAACATCAACTAATTGTGAAGTATTAAAATTACCATGAGTAAGTTTTGTGAAAGTAGATATTAAAGCTTTATAAGCGTTTTCTACATACATAACCTCAGGTTTTTTGATATCTTCTATTTTTTCGACATTAACACCCTCATGACCATTAAATGTTTGGATAGAGTTCCATAAATTAGAAATATCAGCATTTTTAAACCTCATTCTAACAGTATCTGGAGTTATAAGTTTAATACCACCTTTTTTAAGATATTTAAAACCTTGCTGTTGTTCTTGTATTTGTTGGTTTGATAAATCTTTATGTACATATCTTTCTACAAATAGTTTCCATATAGTTGGTATATTATTTAAAACTTGCTCTAATGAATCAAGTGAGAAATGACCTATTGCAAGTTCTTTTAATTTATCTCTTCTTATTTGCCCCTCAATTCTCCATACTCTTTGATTAGGGTCAAAATCTTTATTAAATTGCCACTTATAAACCTCTATAAAACCTTTCTTTTTATTTTTGTTTATTTCTGCTGTTTTATCATAAACTCTAAGCATTAAATCACCTTTACCAAATGAAAAACCCGTAAATCTATAATTAGTAAAATATGATTCTTTTTCTTCATCATCATGGATTGTTCTATTTCTTGAAAGAGTTTTAAAACGATAAAAATCTAGTGGTGTAAATTCGTAACCTTGAATATCTGTTGCTAAATGTATCTCTTTTACTTTATAAGTAGGATTTGAAATAAAAGCAAATTCTATCAATCTTTGAACTTGTCTAACAGCTTTTAAATAACCTTTTTTAGATAGATATTCAGCTCTAAATTCAACTTTAATTATTGGATTTTTAACTTTTTTAGTAAATTTCCTAAGAAATATTGATATATCCCCATTTTGTAATATTACTGAATAAGACTGAGAAGCTGTTGCCATAACTCTATAAGTTGTATTATCTAAAACAATAGGAATAAATCTCATTTGATTATCATGATTTTTAATCTCTTGTGCTTTTTTCTTCTCATCTATTAAATCATCAATTTTTTTGTTAAAAGTGATTATCTCATCTTCTAAATCTTTATTTTGATACTGTGGCAAAATTTCATAAGCTTCATTTTGAAATGTTGCGTTGATTTTTAATGTATCAACAATTGAACCAAGATTTATAATTTTATTCATTTAAGTAGCCTTATAAGTAAGATAGTTTGGATATTTACGAAAAAAGTTTTTTTCGGTATAACCCCCCTTGTTAATCAAGCTCGGGGGAAAAGCTTTTTTTTAATACTCAATCAATGAGAAATCATTAAAAATTGGTAATGTTTCAGTATTGCCAAAGTTTTTAACTTCACCAAGATAACCCATACAAAAGTAATCTTTATTTTGTTCTAATTTTTGATAATCAGCTGGTTTAACCTCTTGTTTAATTTGACCACCTTTAAAAGCAAAAGTCACATAATATTTATTTGGATATCTTTTTGTTTCTCCAGTTGCTGTATCTATTGCAGGAAGTCCAGTAGATTTATCTATAATCTCATTTCCTTCTCTCATATCTTTATCAATAACAGTTGCACCAAGTTGGATAGAATTAGTTTTAGATTTTAAAAAACTTGCTTTAGTTTTTGCTTCACTTTTTGCAATCTCTGATTTAATATATTCTTGTATATCCATACCTTTTGGGATATCGAAATTTTGTGTTGTTTGTTTTGGCTCTGCCATTTTATTTTCCTTGTTATAATATAGGTTTTTAAAAACCTTTAAAGAGTTCTAACATTTATAGAACTCTATGAAGATTTTTTAACTTCTATTGAGTGAGATTCAATCCATAGATTAATCTTTTCCCTATCATAAAATATTTTTTTTGTACCAATTTTAGAGTATGGTATTTGATTGTTTTTTCTTAATGAGTTTTGCATATCAAGACCTAATCCAAATTCCAAAACTAAATCCTCAGGAGTTAACCATCTTTTAAAGACACCTAAAAGTTCTTTTAACTCATTTAATTCTTTTTGGTTGTTTTTGTTCATTTAACACCTCATTTAAAGTTTTTATAATTTCTTGCTCTGTAACGCTGTTATGTGAAGCCCAAAATCTTATTTTTCTAAGTTCATCTAATAGTTTGTTTTTTGTGTGGACTGTCATGTTTTTCTAACTCCTTTTTTATCGGTTTAGGGGGATAGGTTTATATTTTAATATGGCGTAATGTATGCAATCCGTATCTATATTGCAATATTTAGGTATTGATATACTCAAAAAATAAAAAGTATAAATATTTGATTGTATGACCGTTGTTTATTCTTTTAGAAAAAGAATCAAAAGGACTTTACACAGTATTAATATATAGTCAAGTTATTGGGGTTTTATGTTCAAAAACCCCCTCAGTTAATTACTTGCTAAACAATTGTAATTGTTTTGTATGTGGAAAATACTTTTCCAGTTCTTTTTTAGGGATTCTAATTGAAGTCTTAAGTTTTTTATCTTTATCTATAAAACTTTGAAAAAGATTGATAGTATCAAATGAGATAACAATATCGTCATTTTCAAGCTTAGATATAGTTTCTAAAGGACAATTCAATTTAACTTTTTTTCTTAAATCTGATTGCTCAACAGTTCCATTACTGTTTACGAGTTCTTGCACTAAATTCATGTTATGACCTTTTTTGTATAAGGAATTATCGGGCTACGCCCTCAATTCTAAATAGAAACTAAAGTTTCTTTTTTTATATATTTATGAGATTTTCTCTTTTTAAAATGTTGTAATATTTCACAACAAATTATATGATTCACAATCGCAAGTTAATTTATTATCTTCTTTTTCTATTTCCTCTAACATTTGAAATCTAAGCAATTCATTACGTTCTTTTTGATTTAAAATTTTAGAAGTTAATAGTTCCACATGAAATTGCATTGACTGGGGAATATTTAATTTACCATTGACATATTTTGAGAAATTTGTTTTATCTGGTATATAACCAAATTGAACAAATTTATATCTAAGTGCTTTTTGTCCTATCTTGTCTTTTAATGCAATTAAAGCTCTAGTATGAAAAGTAAAATAGTTATATGAGTATTTTTCTTTAGCATAATTAACTATATCTCTTATTGGTGCGAAACCATTAGGGAAAGTTTTATTTCTTCTAAAAAAGAAAGTAGGGTTAATATCCTTATGAAATTGTGATACATAATCTTCTACTTTTTCCATTTCTTTTATTTTAGATTCAGACATTAAAGAAATAGACTTTAAATCAGCTTGAAAGCACTCATCACAACCTAACCTTGAATTACCTTCAAAATATGCAGAGGGTATACCCCATGTTTCATCTAAAAATGAATAAACATCCGTTTCAGTCCAATCTGCGATAGGATAAAATGTAGTAAAGTTCCAGTCTTTATAATTAAAAATTTCAAAATCTGGAGTATTTTTCCTTTTTTCAGATTCATCTCTTCTTTTTCCTACTAAAGTAATAACTTCATAGCCACTATCAAACAATTTACGATAATAATTTAATGCTGGAACCATCTTCAATTGCTCAGTACAAACTTTTATCATTCTAGTGGGAAAAGCTTTTTTATCCTTAATTAAATCAGTCATACCATTAGGATATTTTTCATTAGTTAAAGTTAGTAATTCAATATTATATTCATTAAGTAATTTAGAACTTATAACCTCAATTTCTTTATAAGTTGAATCTTTTTCCCATTTAGTATCGCAAAAAACTACTTTAATTTGTTGAGGATCTACATAGTCTAATAATAAAGGAATTGAACTTATTAAAGTAGCCTTACTATCTTTCCCGCCTGATATTGAAATTACAAACATAGTTTTATTTGTAATAGTTGTATTATTTAACAACTTTTTTAGTATTTTTGGTTGTTTCATGTTTTGTCTTTTAATTTAAAATCTTAAAGATGCCCTATTCTCAATATCACAAGAAACAATTCGCAAAACAACATATATATATTGAATAAGGCATTTTTAAAAGTTTGATTAAACTCTTAATAGAGCATTAATAAGGATAAAAAATAGCTACAAATAAAACCTTATAATGCTCAATTAAAAGCTTATTAAAACAAATTAACGGCTACGCACCTAGTTATCTTTACCATCTAAAGATAATCAAAGATTTTTTTTAAGAGATAATACTCTGACACATAAATTTTAAATGAACCTATTATTAATAGACTCAATTAAGATTTAATTTTATTTTCAAAAATTCTTAATGTTGTTCTTAAAGCGTATACGATTTGTTCGAGTTCTTTTTCTTCAATATCATTTATATTATCGTCCTCAATTGCTTCTAAAAATTTATTTGATAATTTTCCAGTTTCAGCAGTAATTTTTAATAATGTTTGTTCAATAGTTTTATTGTTTTGTTGCAAATCAGTATTAGATAAAAAAACACCATCATACATTGAAGCTAAGTGGTCTAGAATTAATCTTTTTGGTTCAGGATATAAATTATCAAGTAATGTAATAAAGTCTATAAATTTTAATTGTTTTGTATCATCATTTGGATTTAAAATTTTAGAAACTTGACTTGTAGAATATGGAAAATTATTATAAAAACTTTCTCTTTTATTTGGTGTCATTTCAACATGTTTATCAATAGCAAAATCAATCAATTGTAAAAATTTTATTGATTTATTTACTATATTAGAGTATATTAATGGGTTATATAGGGTTGTTTTTCTCATATAAAAACCTTGTTTTTGTTGTTTTGTGAGTGTATTATTACACAAATTGTATTTTTTGTCAAGGGGTAAAAATTCAAAATGTATTTATTTTCAGATATAACAGATAGATTAAAAAAAGAATTAAACTATAAGAATGATAAGCAATTATACGATTTAATGGGCGTGGGACAAGGTACTTTTAGTAACTGGAAAACTAGAAATACAATACCATATGAAGAAATAATTTCATTATGTGAAAAACAAAAATTCAATTTGAAATACATACTTACAGGACAAAAAGAAGAGAATTTTGTCAATTTTAAAGAAGAAAATTTAAAAATAATCAATGAAAGTGATGAAAAAACACAAGAAAAAATATATCATCTTTTAAAATCTCAAATTTGTTAATTAATATTATTTTTAATATAATATATTTAAATTAATTATAAAAGATAAAAAAATGAAAATTATAATATTGCTATTAATACTAACAAATCTAATATATTCAGATTCATGGAGTTATAAAAAATTTTTAGAAAAAATGAAAGACGATAATGACAGTTATGAAGAATCAGGAAACGAATATAATGAAAGAAAATTAAGAGAATTAAAAGAATATAAAGAAAGAGAAAAAAGAAAAAAAAGAATTGAGGAAGAAAAAGAAAGAAATAAAAAATCTCTTACGACTGATTTATATTATCCAATGAAAATAAAAGGAAAAATAAAACATTATAATAAAAACAATTTCGATTCAAAATCAATAATCTATGTAAATAACTATCCAATATTAATAGATCAATACGAAATTGAAACTATACTGTTAACAGAAAAAAAAGAAATAGAAGCAATATGCTACAAAAAAAGAAAAATTAACTATATAGATTCTGTATATGACGAATGTCAAATAAACATCATATATTAATAAAAATAGTACCTTTAAAAGTACCACCCAAAAAATAAAATACTCTCTAAATGGCGACCCCAGTGCGATTCGAACGACACGTTTTCAGGAGGAAATCCTGACGTCCTTGGCCTCTAGACGATAGGGTCATAATAAGGGTGAAATTATAATTAAAACTTAATTGATTTACTCTTAAACATTAAATCAAATACTCTATTTTATCTATACTTTCACTAAATAATGGAAATTCAAAAGTTTTAAGTTTATTTATAATCCCTTTTTGAGTTATTGTTTTTCCTTTTTCTTTTCTTTTTTTATCTCTATTAATTAGTTCATTTAAAGGTATCAAAAATAATACTACTTTTATATTATGTGTTTCTTTGAAATTTAATATCCACTCTCTTCTTGATTTTATTTTTAAGTTTGGATTATCAACTATAATATCTCTATCATTTATATTTTTTGCTTTTGATTCTATTTGTTTTTCTAAATCTAAAAGTTCATTTTTTATGATCTTATTTTCATCAGCTAAATCATACGCCTCATCATACGTAAATTTTCCATATTTTTCACCAATTTGCAATGTAATATTATCTCTGCTAATCAAATAATATTTGTTTTTATAGTTCTTAATCCAACTACTTTTACCTGAACATGGAGGACCTACAATAATATATAAATTATAATCTTTTTTTTGTTTACTATTTTTTGGATTATTGTATTTTATTCTTTTTATAAAATCACACCTTTGTATGATTTTCTTTTCATCATAATAGTGAGCTTTACTTTTATCAATTAACCTACCAAATAAATCACACTTAACATAATCTGCTAAATCAGCTAATAATTCATCATCATATTTAAATTTTTCAACTATTTGTTTTAGATTAGGATCATTATATTTTAAATAATCAATCATAGTATAGTGATAAGAGATGATTTTAAAAACTCTTATCTTATCTTTTAAAGATAAATCAGTTAAAGATAAAATTTCTAAACCTGCATATATAGAGACTCCCTCAAAATCTCCAAAAGAAACATATTGTTCTTCTTTGTCTATTTTTCTAGTATAAATTCTTCCTATATCATGTAATAGTATTGCCCATTTTACTATCTTGGAAAGATTAAATTTAACTGCTTGTAGATAAGCCAATGAAGTATGTGTCCAAACATTCTCTTCTAGATGATGTAAATTTAAATAATTCTTATGATGATAAGAACAATTTTTCATTTTTTCAACATAATCTGGAAAATTTTTAATAAACCATTTTATCTCTTCCAATATATACCTTTATAGTTAAGAGTTTAAAAACTCTTAACTATCATGATTAGTATCAACATAATCATCCAGTTCAATATTTGCAATCATATTACTTGAACTCTCTTCTAATGCTTTAAATGGATCATATTCCTCTTCTTGTTGAGTTTCCTCTTCTGCGTTAGCTTGGCTTTCTAAAGGATTGATATTTTCACTAGAAGATGGTGTTTCATCCTCACCTAATAAAGTTGAAATACTATTTTCAGCTTCATCATGAGTTAGCATATCTGCTAAATCTACATTGTCTAAATCAATCTCTTCTTCAACATTTATATCAACTTCAACTGATATTGATTCTTCAATATTATCAAGTTCTAATTCTATATCATCGTCATCTAACTGATATTCACTATCTTCTGATACATCTACAGTATCAGCAGCAGCTATTGAATCATCTTGTATATCTGATATTTCATCAGATTCAGATACTGTTTCTTCAACAGAGTCTTCTTCTATATCATCAGATGTTTCATCTGCTGATGTTTCTTCACCTTCTACAATATCACTTGTTTCTTCACTTGCTTCATTTGATACTAAATCCTCCGATGAAATATTTAATTCATCAAAAGTAATCAAGAAATCATCTCCAATTTCAGAAGCATCTATTGTTGCAATTACTACTCCATTTTGACTAAATGTTATTGTATCTCCATCATTAAACTCAAATTCACCATTTTCGTTTGTAACACCCGTAATACCAGAACTAGTTTCAAAAGTGATTCCTGCTTGTGGTTCTTTTCCAAGAGTAGCTGTTTGGATATCTTCACTATTTTCAATTGTTTCATTTGAATTATCAGTTGTTGTTCCATTTGTATCTTCAACTCTTTCATCAAATTCATTCTCTTCCATATCAGCATATTCTTGTAGCATTTGTTGAACATGTTCCATAGCTTCATTTTCATCAACATATGAACCACCAACACTTTCAACTAGACTTTGAACTTCTTCTTCACTTGCACTTCTTAAATCAATGTTTGCATCAGCTAAAGAATCTCTCATCTCTTGTGTGATTACAATATTATCTCCACCATCTGAATCAATTGATTGTAAGAATACAGCCATATTTTCTAGATACTCATCATTTAAGTCACTTCTATCTACATCTGCAATATCTTGTAAAAATGTTTTTCCACTCTCTATATCTTCTGAGGTTGCAACACCTAAAGTCACACCACCAACACTAAAGGTTACATCATCCCCTGCTCTAAAATTGAAATTACCATTTTCATCAGTAATACCTTTAACACCTGATGTAGTCTCATATTCAGCACCCTCTACAACACCATCAACAAGAACTGCTGTTTGTAACTCTTCATCACCACCATTTTCTTCTGTTGCAGTTGCTGATACAGTTATATGAATACTATCATTTGGATTATCAGACAATTGAGTATCACTAATAATTTTCAAACCATCAATTTGATCTGGGCTTAATTCTATAGAGCCATTAACTATTGTTAATTCATCACCGTTACTATTTACAAGAGTACATCCTTCGGGGATACCATTTAATGCAAAAGACGTGATTGATTCACTATCCGTATCAGAAACTTGGGCTTCTATATTTACATCATATTCATAACTTATAGATGATTCATCTCCTAAATGAGTAGAATCTCCTCCAAATTGAATATTTTCCACACTTCTTAATTCTGTAACTTCACCTGATTCGTTATGTGTAACTGTTGTTTTTCCCCATCCTTCATTGATAGTATATTCACTTTCATCACCTTTGAATATTACTGTATCATTTCCTGAACCACCATTTACAACTCTCCAATTATTTCCTATTGATATAGTGTCATCCCCTGAACCACCATTGATTGTACTCCAAAACTCTGATGAATCCCCAACATCTAAATTGTCATTACCTGAACCTAAATCAATCTCAGAAAAACCATTTCCAGCAACAATAGTATCATCTCCACTTCCAGCATTTATATTAGAAAATATACTATCAGTATCTCCAATTTGTGCAGTATCATTTCCACTACCCAAGTTAACACTATTCCAGTTATTACCAGCAACAATATTATCACTACCACTTCCAGTATTTATCGTAGAATATCCATCATCTGCATTTCCTATTATTGCATTATCATCACCACTATTTAAACTAACATAATCATAGTTTTCACCTATTTCTACATTATCACTGCCGCTTGTACCATTATAAATATCCCAACGATTTGAACCATCTCCAATATCAGTTGCATTTGACATATCTGGACTCGTTATGTTACTTTCTTCTCCTGTTACAACTTCTTCACCTAAGCTTGCACTTATAATTGGTGATTCTGCTGTTGTATCTTCATTTTCTGAATTGTCATGTGAACCTTTTGAATCATCATCTCTCGAATCTTTATCTCTCGAATGTTTACCTTTTGAATCATCATCTCTTGAATCTTTATCTTTCGAATGTTTACCTTTTGAGTCATCATCTCTTGAGTCTTTATCAGATTCATTTGTTGAATTATCTTCATCTTCAACAATAACTTCATCTTCCGATGGAACACTTCTATTTGATGGAAGTTCTGAACCTTCAATAGAAATCTCAGCACTATCAGTTGAAGTTATACTATTACCATTACTATCTGTTGCTGTAGCTGTAGCTGTAATCTCAAAATCTCCACTTACTGCACCAGGAACATTCATAGTTAAAGTTCCATTAAAACTGCTTCCATCTACATCTAAACTCCAAGTACCATCACCATTATTTGTACCTTCACTAAGTGTAGCTCCCTCTGGCACTCCATTTATTGTTACTGATAAAGACTCACTTCCATCTAAATCAGCTAATGAAGCAGATACATCTACATTGTATATATCTCCTGATACTTCACCTGAATCATCAGTTGCAAGTTGATTTACTTTTATTTCATGGATAAGGAAATCATCTCCTGAACCAGCTGCTGAAAATACTACTTCATCAAAGGCTTCATTACCACCAGCACTTAATGTATATATATCATCAACACCATCAGAACCGCCTTTTATAGTTTGAGAATCTATTAACTGATCATCTTTATAAAACTCAATTTTTACTGTTTCAGAAGAGTTTTGCCATGCAAAAGATACATCGACACTTGAAGCATCATTATCTAAATCAATTTGAATTTTTTCAGAAGCGCCTAATCTATCATTATAACCAATTTCAGAATTAGCTCCACTTGCATTACCAGCAACACCAAAACCGTCATGATTTGTATTAGATACTGTTGATATAGTCGATTCATTTCCATCTGCTCCTATAGCAGTTATTGTAAATCCTTTAGAAGTGTCATGTGCATTTGTGTCATCTATTGTTGTTTCTTTTGTTACTTCAATATTAACATTAGGCGCATCAGCCACAGCTGTTACATCAATTGTAGCTGTTGCAGTATCTGTTTGTATTCCATCACTTACAGTAAAACTAATTGGTAAATCATCACCTGCATAATCAGCTGTTGGTGTAAAAGTAAATGTACCATCTCCATTATCATTGATAGTTCCATATTCAGAATCAATACTTACAGAAGTAATACTTAAATCATCACCATTTGCATCACTACTATTTGCTAATAAATCATCAGCACTAAACGTAATTGAAGTATCTTCTAAAGTAGCTCCCAAGTCTACATCTTCTGCCTCTGGTCCAACATTTAAATCTATCTCATGAGTTGAAGTTGCAGTTGAAACAACAGTATTTCCTGCTGCATCTTGTGATGTTACATTTACATCAAATTCTGTATCAGCAGCCAAATCACTTCCTACTACATCTACACTCCATGAACCATCTTCTTGAACTACTGTTGAATAATCATTTCCATTTACAGTAAAACTTACTTCATCACCACTACTTATATCTCCACCTGTTGCGTTACCACTTACTGTTATTGTTTGATCAACTTCATCTGCACTTATTAAATCATCACTTGTAATATCATTTACTGTTACAGTTCCTGCATCTGCACTTGTATCTGCATCTAGTGCTGTTGCACTAGCTTCCCCTGATTCATTTCCTGCTATATCTGATAGTTTTGCAGTTACTGTCGAAGATGGATCAATATCTATTGTAACACCATTTTCAATATCATCAGCTGTTAAAATAACTTGACTTTCAACACCATCAACACTATATGTTAATGTATCTCCAACATTTGAACCTTCAACATCTATTGTTGCTTTAACTGTACCATCTTCACCTAACTCATCAGCATTGTAAACATCATCACCATTTACATCAGCTGCTTCGATTGTAATAGTTGGCTCACCAATTGAAGTATCTTTTACACTAATATTTAACTCAGCACTACTTCCAGTATTTGTAGTATATTCAATAGAAGGTGCTTCTCCTGTAAAGTTTTCTGCTGGTGAGAAAGAATATGAACCATCTTCATTTAATGTAATAGTTCCTGTATTTGGTATCTCTACACTCTCTCCTGCACTATACACAGTATCATCACCTTCAACTTTAAATGATTGTACTGATAATTCATTGTCTACGTCTGTATCATTTGATAATACATTTCCAATAGCAACTGTACTTTCATCTATCACTTGAACATCATCTTCTGTAACTGTTGCATCATCTCTACCATTAACACCATATTTTACTGTTCTTGTATAAGAATTACCTGCTGCATCAGTAACTGTATAAGAGAAGCTATCTTGTCCTAAATCACCCTCACCTAAAGCTTGCGTATCTGGACCATTGTTAACTTTATATGAAAATGAATTATCTTCATTAAGAGTAAATGTTCCATAAGTTCCTTCATGAACCCCTACTCCATCAGTTACAACGGCACTCTCTTCATCAAATACTAAGATATTCGTTCCACCTGAACCACTTTGTCCATAGTCTTCATAATAATAGTTAGCTTCTCTATCTCCAAGAACATTTTCTATAGTAGTATCAACTGTAATATCTTGTGTAGTTTCACTTGTATTACCTACATCATCAGTAGCTCTTATAACTAAAGTTTGAGAACCTTCCGATAATTCAGTTGTAGTTATTTCATAATTTCCTTCTGCATCTGATTGAGTTTCCCCTACTTTATTACCATTTTTATCAAATATTTCTACTTTTACATTAGAATCAGTTTGTCCAACAATTGTTGGTGTAGTATCAGAAGTAATGTTATCCTCTTTACCTCCAACAAGTCCCTCTCTAGTAGTGTCACTTTCATCTGTAATATCAGCTGTAACATCAGCAATAGTTGTATCTACGCTTATATCTCTACTTGCTTCACTTGTAACACTATTTCCTGCTGCATCTGTTGATACTACATCTACTTCTACACTATTATCTGCTACTAAATCTGATGTTGCTACATCTACTGTGTATGTTCCATCTTCACCTACTGTTGTTGTATAATCTGTACCATTTACTGTTACTGTTACACTATCTCCGGCTGCGATATCTCCACCTGTTGCTGTTCCACTTACTGCTATTGTAGCTTCTCCAGCTTCTGATGCATTGATAATATCATCTCCTGCAATTGTATCTACTGTTACTTCTCCTGCATCTGCGCTTGTATCTACGCTTATATCTCTACTTGCTTCACTTGTAACACTATTTCCTGCTGCATCTGTTGATACTACATCTACTTCT
>JBNKRE010000005.1:0-456 GCA_050296315.1 Halarcobacter sp. | reverse complement strand
TCCAGCTTCTGATGCATTGATAATATCATCTCCTGCAATTGTATCTACTGTTACTTCTCCTGCATCTGCGCTTGTATCCGCATCAGAAACCTGTATTACGCTCTCTTCTGAGCTATTCCCATTAGAATCTGTAAAACGTGCAGTAACTGTTGTTCCAGGATCTACTTCTTTAGATATTGTACCTGATGATATATCATCAAGAGTTAATTCTTGTGATTCTCCATTTATTGTTATTATATCACCAGCATTTGCACCTTCTGGAAGATTTATAGTTATAGTAACGGTTCCATCACTACCAAGCTCTTGTGCATTATAGATATTATCACCACCGTCTGATTCAACAATTATTTTAGGAGCACTAATAACAGTTCTTGCTTCTATTGCTGGTTCTGTTGGTTCTTCTGTTGGTTCTTCTGTTGCTGGCTCTGTTGGTTCTTCTGTTGCTGGCTCTGTTGG
>JBNKRE010000004.1:0-375000 GCA_050296315.1 Halarcobacter sp. | reverse complement strand
TTGCATGGTAAGCAAGAGGTTACAGGTTCAACTCCTGTTGTGGGCACCATTTTAGCGTTTTATTATAATTCCTAAGTTAAATTTAAAACCAAGGTTTGTATTGAAATCATTTTCATCTTCCCAAGTTATTGATGGAACTAAATCATAATATAACCATTTCCTAATATAACTTCTATATGAGATATATGTTTTATATTCTTTTATTTTAAAATTACTATATTTATCATTTGAATCAATTGAAGTAACATAGTTTATATATTTGGAATTAGATAACTCATAAAAAAGTCTAAATGAGTTATATAGATTATCATTTTTTATTTCATTATTGATGTAATATTCATTGTAATTAGTGAAATTTAATTTATTAGTATATAAATATTTATATTCTATAACTGAATAGTTATCTAATTCTTTCTTTTTTGAATATCTAATTTTTTCTTTAAATAGGATAGAATTTTTAGAGTTTAAATCAATATCTTTAGATACCTCTGCTTGTGAATATAAATAAGGTGTAGATGAAAATTTCATACCAAGTTTTAAATTTAAATCTATTGTATCTTTTAAAGTATTATAAATAAATCCTATATTATATTTATTATCATCATTATATGATTTTTCATTACTATCTTCATAGTCCTGATTAATTATATTATCATTGTTATTTATATTAAGAGAGAGCTTCTTTTTTAGTTTTGGTAAGTATATTCTTACATCAAGATTTGAGTTTGAGTCCAAATCTTTACTCTCTTCTTTTGTAATATCTTGTTCTAATCTTATATAACTATGGGTATAGACTAAATCATCTTTTTCATTTGTTAAAAATTCATCAATATATTTTGATGAAATATTTAATTTATCATAAACATATTTTAATTTTAATTCAACATTATCTAAAGATTTATCAATAATTGATTTACTATCATTTTTTTTATTTTCATATTCATGGAAAGGAAAGAGTAGAGATTTAAAAAGTATTATTAACAAAAACATTCTTAGCATGTTAATTTCCTTTTTTAATTTATACTATATTATATAGATTATTAGCTTATAAATGATAAATTATTTAAATTAAGTGAAACTATCAGTTAATTAAATATCTTAACTGATAGTTAATGTATAGTTATTTATTTTCCATAATTTCAATTGAAATAATTTCATCATTTTGTGAAATTTTATCTAAAGTTTCAAAGCTTTCTTTGTCTTCTGATTCAATCTCACCAAATACTGTATGATGTCCATCTAAATGTGGGCAAGGAACAAAACAGATAAAGAATTGACTTCCACCTGTATTTGGTCCTGCGTGTGCCATTGATAAACTTCCTTTGTTATGAACTTGTTTAGGCGCATCTGTTTCGCACTCTATAGCCCAATCTGGACCACCTGTTCCATTTTTTTCTGGACAACCACCTTGTGCCATAAATCCAGGAATTACTCTATGAAAAATAAGTCCATTATAAAAACCTTCATTTGCAAGTGTTGCAAAATTTGCTACAGTATTTGGTGTCTCTTCATAAAAAAGTTTTAACCAAATTTCACCATTAGGTGTTGATACTTTTGCATATTTAAATTTACTTAGTTCCTCTTTTGAATAGTCATAAGTTTTTAATTCTTTTCTACCGAATCCAAACATATTACTCCTTTAAAATTTTTTGAAAGTATACCAAATAAACCTTTTAAAAAGTTAGGATAATCTATTTAGTTTCCTCTTTAGGTGTGATATAGTTTAATTTAACTAAATTGTTAACAATCTCTTTAAAAACTGGAACAGCAGACCACGAGGCATAGTGGTAGTACCAATATTTACCAGTTGATATTGGATTCATAACAGTAACTCCAATTGTATATGAATTTTTATCATCATTTACAAAACCAAAAAAAGATGAAATATATTTTTTTAAATATCTACCTCCTCTTGCAATTTGTGCTGTACCCGTTTTCCCACCAATTTCTAAACCATCTATTTTAGCAGCAACTCCTGTCCCTTCTTGTACAGTTTTAATTAACATCCTTTTCATCTCATTTGCAGCTCTTGCACTAATTATTTTTTCATTTTTTAATTTGTCTTCTTTATACTTTTCATCATTGATATCAATATAAGATACAATTTTGGGAGTAACTATTTCTCCATTGTTATTAAAAACAGAGTATGCTTTTAAAATTTGCATAAATGTTGCAGTCATTCCTTGTCCATATGAAACTGTAGCTTTAAAGATATTATCCTCTTTTTCTTTGTCATTTGCACTAAATTGCCATATCTTAGGGATGACACCTGTTTTTTCATATGGTAAGTCAATACCTGTTTTTCTAGTAAAACCAAATCTTTTTATACCTTCATAAAACTCTGGTCCAGATAATCTTTGGGCTAATTGCAATGTTCCAATATTTGAAGAATAAATTACAATATCATCTATTGTTAGATAATGTTTTTTAAATTCATGATCATCTTTAATTGTGAAACGTCCAATTTTGTATCTTCCCCTTGGAAATTCACCCTTGCTATTTGGTTTCCCTTTTGTATTATAAGCAAATAATAGTTCATTTTTTTTGATTCTATTTTTATCTATGACTAAAGAGATAATTATTGGTTTTATAACAGAACCAGGTTCAAATTGATACTCTATAGCATTAACATTTAAAGAGGGGATATCTTTTTGCAAAATATTTTCTGGATTAAATCTATTTGATGAAGCCAAAGATATAATTTTACCTGTTTTATTATTCATAATTGACAATATAATCTCATCTGCATGCAATTTTTGTTTATAAATATCAAGTATCATTTCATTGTTTTTTTGAAGTTTAAGAGGAATATTTAAAATTAAATTTGCTCCATCTACTCTTTGTTTAATTATTGAATCTTTATTAAATGATATATATGATAGGACATCTCTATTTCCACTTAAAACTCCATCTTTAGTATTGTTTAAAAGTTCATCAAATTTTTTTTCTAAACCTTTTATACCTTTTACTTTAGTTTTACCATTTCCTGATTCATATTTAGTTATATATCCAACAACTGGAGTTAAAGTATCTTCGTAAGAGTATATTCTTTTTTCACCACTTTCGTTTATACTTAATCCTCTTAGAATTTTTCCCCCATCTACTTTTATTGATCTAAAGACACCTAACCGTCTTAGTTTAAAACCTAATTCTTTTAAATTTTTTGCAGTTTTTGAATCAATATTATATGAGAGAACCAAATTACCTGGATTAAGTAAAGATAATTCAACTTTTTGATAAATTTTATTGTAGGGGATATTACTATAAATAGAAAATAATTTAATAAATAAATCTTTTTTATTTGTATCTAGATATCTTGTATCAATAGAAGCTTTATAAATTTTCTTTGATGTTGCAATTTTGAAATTGTCAGAACTGATTATGTCACCCCTTACAGATAACTCTTTTTTTGTTGTGTTAAGAGAGGGTAATCTTCTTTTTCCGTTTATTGTGTCAAATATTGAAACTAGTAACAATATCAACATAAATAGAATGAAAAAAAACAGTATTACAATTTTTTTTATTTTGTTATCTTTTTCTGAAGAATTTTGAGACATATTTATCCATAATATAATATAATAGCGGATGCATTCTAACAAAAATCAAATTAAAACTAATAATAGTAAAACTAAACTATATGAAGCAGATTATTTACTGTTTTTATTGGTATCAACTTTAATTATTATTAGTATAATCTTTTCATATTCATTAAGTATTTATACAGTTGAGTATTTGGAATATAATCAATTCCACTTTTTTATAAGACAACTTTTAGTTGGAATACTTTCTATTTTTATTATGTGGGGATTGTCATTAGTTCCCCCCGATAAAATTATAAATAAAGTTGGTATGGGACTTTTTATATTTTTCTTTATACTTATGGCAATAATGCCTGTTTTACCCTCATCTTTTGTTACTGCTTCAGGTGGAGCAAATAGGTGGATTAGATTACCTGGATTTTCTTTGTCCCCTGTTGAGTTTTTTAAGATAGGATTTATATATTTTTTATCATGGTCTTTTCATAGAAGATTAATTGAAGCACCAAGGAAGATAAAGTTAAAAGAGGAGTTTAAACTTCTTGCTCCATACTTTTTGACATTTTTTGTAGTTGTTTTTATTATTGCATTTATGCAAAAAGATTTGGGTCAGGTAGTATTATTGGGTGTAATTCTTTTTATATTATTAATTTTTGCAAATAGAAGTTACAAAGTATTTGTTACTTTAGGAGTAGGTGGGCTTGTGGCTTTTATTGGTCTTATTCTAGCAGCTCCACATAGAATACAAAGAATCTATTCTTGGTGGGCAATGGTACAAGATAAAATTTTATCGATTCTTCCAACATGGGCTGATAATTATTTAAGGATTGATGAATTACCAGAACCTTATCAAGTATCTCACTCTTTAAATGCTATTTATAATGGTGGTCTTATAGGACAAGGGATTAGTCTTGGAAATATAAAATTGGGATTTTTAAGTGAAGTACATACTGACTTTGTATTAGCAGGAATAACTGAAGAAGTAGGTTTAGTAGGTTTGTCTTTTATTACTTTAATTATGTTTTTAATTATATTAAGAATATTTAAAATAAGCGGAAGGGTAAAAAATAAGATTTATCATTTGTTTACTATAGGGATTGCATTGATGATTATTATTGCATTTTTAATAAATTCTTATGGTATATCTGGAATGATACCGATTAAGGGTATTGCTGTACCATTTTTAAGTTATGGTGGTTCATCTATGTTAGCTATGTCTTTAGCTATTGGCTTAGTTTTATCAATTAGTAAATCTGTAGATTTAAACAAAAAGGTTAAATAATGTTAAGAGGTTCGGTAGTCATAACTGGTGGTGGGACAGGAGGGCATCTAAAAGTTGCAGATGCATTAATTGATGAATTTAACAAAAAAGGTATTAGACCAATATTTATTGGTTCATCAAATGGTCAAGATAAAGAGTGGTTTGAAAATGACAAAAGGTTGAGAAAAACTTATTTTCTTGATACAAGAGGTGTCGTAAATAAAAATTTTTTTGGGAAAATAAAGTCATTATTTCAAATATTTAGGAAAATGTTGGAATGTCAAGATATTTTTGATAAATATGATGTAAAAAAAGTTGTAAGTGTTGGAGGGTTTTCAGCTGCACCTGCTACTTTTGCAGCAATCACAACTTTTGGTTGTAAACTTTATATTCATGAACAAAATTCTGTTATGGGTAAATTGAATGAGATAAGTTCTAAATTTGCAAGAAAGGTTTTTTCCTCTTTTTTACAAAATTCAGAAGTAAAAGATTATCCGGTGGCTGAAGAGTTTTTTGACAATGCTAGAATAAGAGACGAACTGAAAACGATTATTTTTTTAGGTGGTTCTCAAGGTGCTAAAGCTATTAATGATTTTGCACTTAAAGTAGCACCCACATTAAAATCATTTGGTTTAAATATAATTCATCAAACTGGAAAAAGTGATTTTGAAAGAGTTACTAAGGAGTATGAAAAACTAGGAATAGATGTAGATGCATTTGCTTTTAGTAAGAATATACCTCAAAAAATGGGTGAAGCAGATTTTGCAGTTAGTCGAGCTGGAGCATCTACAATGTGGGAATTATGTGCTAATTCTTTACCTACACTATTTGTTCCATTTCCATTTGCAGCTAAAGATCATCAATATACAAATGCAAAATTTTTAGAAGAAAAAGGTTTATGTTATTTATTAAGAGAAAAAGATTTGGATGAGAAATTATTGATAAATATATTAAAAAAGGATAATTATACTATTAGTAAGAACTTAGTTAATTCTATCAACTGTAATGGAGCAGAATCAATTGTTGATTATATTTTAGAAGATGAGTAGTAAAAAAATACCAAATAAAATCCTATAAATACCAAATGCAACAAAAGTAAAGTTTTCTAAAAATCTTAAAAATAATTTTATTGTAATAAATGCAACAATAAAAGAGATAATAAAACCAATTAAAAGATTAATTAAATTTGTATCAAGAAATAGTTCATTGTGATGTTTTAACAAGTCATATCCTGTCGTTGCACACATTACTGGAAAAGCAAGTAAAAAACTAAATTCGGCACTTGCTTTTCTATTTAACCCTCCAAGCATTGCCCCAATTATTGTTGAACCTGCTCTTGATGTGCCAGGAATTAAAGCAAAAATTTGAGCAATACCAATAAATATCGCTTGTTTTAAAGTTACATTTTCTACATCAGAAGTGGTATGTTTTGATTCATCATAAAATTTTTCAACTATTAAAAATATTATACCACCAATGATAAACATTATAGCAACAACATCTATAGAAAAAAGTGCTTTAACCTGTTTTGAAAAAATAAAACCTATTATTGCAATTGGTAAAAAAGCAATAGTTATTTTTGTCCAAAGATTAATATGTTTAAAAGTAAATTTACTAGGATAATTTAATATTACTGCTAAAATAGCAGCAAATTGGATAATAACCTCATAGGCTTTATTTACACTTGTTTGATTTATCCCTAAAAATTCACTTGCAACAATCAAATGACCTGTTGAAGAGATTGGTAAAAATTCGGTAAAACCTTCAATTATTCCCAAAATGATTGAATCATAAATGGTCATTATAAGCCTTTAGTCATTGTAAGGAATTTTTTTAAAGCTTTTTTCTCTTTTTCTTTTATATCATAATCTATTTTTTTTAGATAGTTTAAAATATTTTTATTTGATATTCCTGATCTTTTAGAGTATTGGTTTAAAATATATCGAGGTATTTTGATCTCTTTTTTATTGAAATTTTTTATTAATTTTTTTAGATAATTACCATTTTGACAGTAACATAATGTAGCAAAAACGAATGGTAAATTAAATCTCTTTTTCCATTCAAGGGCTAAATCGACTATTTTTTCATCTGGATGTTCATGGAAATATTTTAATGCTTTATCTCCTATTAGAACTTTTCCTTTTAGATTTAATATTTTTGCTAAAGCATTTGATGTCTCACTTTGATAATCTGTTTGATTTTCACCAGGAACTAATATAACTGACTGGACATCATTTCTCGCAACAATTCCTAAATTTAGTCTTTTTTCTCCTCTTGAAGCAATTGAAGAGATAAAAGCTGAATCAACTTTTCTTTTTTTAAATTTTTTATTTATTTTAGCTGGGTAAGATTTTTTATAGTTAATAATCGCTTTAACTTGATTCGATTTAATATTTTTTTTTATATATACATGAAAGGGTAATAAATTTATAAAGTCTATTTTAGCAAATAACATTGATTTAAGTCATCCTAAGATTAAAATTAATTGGATATAATACAACAATAGATGTAAATAAGGGGTTAAAAATTGGTAAAAATAGAATTTCTTGGACCTATAAATAAAGAGTCTATGAGTTTAGATATAACTAATCTAACTGAATTAAGTGAAGTATTGAAAGAAGATGAATCAATAGCAAAATGGTTAGAGAATTGTGCTGTAGCAGTAAATGATACTTTAATTAGTTCAAGGGATATGCAGTTAAAAGATGGAGATAAAATCTCATTATTACCTCCTGTTTGTGGGGGATAAATATTAAATTAAAAGTGAATAAT
Organism: Halarcobacter sp.; assembly: GCA_050296315.1. Taxonomy (GTDB): domain Bacteria; phylum Campylobacterota; class Campylobacteria; order Campylobacterales; family Arcobacteraceae; genus Halarcobacter. The sequence goes on along the minus strand of JBNKRE010000004.1, from coordinate 367,431 downwards.
GAATAATGAATAATGATAAAAAATTGCAACTTTTTGATGGGGCTTTACCTGTAGAGCAAATTACAAATGCTTGGTATGATCAGTTTAGAAATTCCAATTATGGAGCTATAATAACTTTTATAGGTGTTGTACGAGATGAAAATGGAATTGGTGGTTTGAGTTTTGATATTTATGAACCTATATTAAATTCATGGTTTGAAGAGTGGCAAAAAAAAGCAAATGAAAAAAATGCAATTGTTTTGATGGCTCATAGTAGGGGAGATGTATTAAATCACGAAAGTTCATATATAGCTGCTGTTTGTAGTCCTAAAAGAAGGGTTGCATTAGAGATGATAGATGAATTTGTAGAGGATTTTAAAGCAAATGCACCGATATGGAAGTATGATATTATAGATGGCAATAGAGTTTATGCCCAAGATAGAAGTACTCCGATAAATGGTGCAGGAATTTTGTCTTAGGATTTTAAATGAGAGTTGACTTACACAATCACACGTATCTTTGTAATCATGCAACTGGTAGTATTGAAGAGTATATTCAAAGAGCAGTTGAATTAAATATAGATGTATATGGTTTTAGCGAACATGCTCCAATGAAAAACTTTGAAGATGGTTATAGATTAACACTTGATAAAAAAGAGTTTTATGAAAATACAATTTTAGAGTTGAAAAAGAAATACGAAGATAAAATAAATATACTTCTTGGATATGAGGTTGATTTTATACAAGGGGATTTTCTTCTTGATGAAATAATAAACTCAAATGTTGATTATTTTATAGGTTCAGTTCATTATTTGGAGAAATGGGGTTTTGATAATCCAGAATTTATATCGGAATATGAAAATAAAGATATAGATAAGATTTGGCAAGAGTATTTTGATACAATAGAACAAATGGCAAAAACAAATAAATTTGATATTGTTGGGCACTTAGACCTTATAAAAATATTCAAATTTTTACCTCAAAAAGATATAAAATCAATTGCAAAAAATGCTTTAAAACAAATCAAGAAATCAAATATGGTAATAGAGTTAAATAGTGCTGGTTATAGAAAACCAATAAAAGAATCTTATCCATCAAAACAATTAATAGAATTAGCTTATGAATTAGATATTCCTATTACATTTGGTTCTGATGCTCACAACGTAGAACAAATTGGATTTATGTACGAAGATATATCAAATCTTGCAAAGAAGATTGGTTATAAAAAGTGTATAAATTTTAATAAAAGAGATAAAGAACTAGTTACTTTTTAAACAATTTACTACTTGTAATAACGATATTATGTGTCATATTGTCTATTTTTTATACATGACATTTTATCTAAAATTATAAATTTTGAGATATAATAATTGCAATATTTTTAAGGAGTTATAAACATGGGTAAATTTGTTAACAATAACGAAGAATTTTTCAAATTTTGTGAGGAGAACGAAGTAAAATTCGTAGATCTTAGATTTACAGATATGAAAGGTATGTGGCATCACTTGACATATATGCTAAGCGCTGTAAATAATGATAATTTAACTAATGGTATGCCATTTGATGGTTCATCAGTTGATGCATGGCAACCAATTAATAAATCAGATATGATTTTAAAGCCAGATGTAGAAACAGCATTTTTAGATCCATTTACTGCTGATTCAACAGTTATATTATTTTGTGATGTTTATGATATTTACAAAGGTGAAATGTATGAAAAATGTCCAAGATCTATTGCTAAAAAAGCATTACAACATTTAGATGAGTCTGGACTTGGTGATGTTGCTTACTTTGGACCAGAAAATGAATTCTTTATCTTTGATGATGTAAAAATCATTGATGATATTAATGAGTCTTATTATAAAGTTGATTCAGATGAGGGTTGTTGGTCAGATGCAACTGATTTTGAAACTGGGAATATGGGACATAGACCTAGAACTAAAGGTGGATACTTCCCAGTACAACCAACAGATTCAATGGTAGACTTAAGAGCTGAAATGATGCTAGTATTAGAGCAAGTTGGATTAGAAGTTGTATTAGGACACCACGAAGTTGCTCAAGCACAAGGTGAAATTGGAATTAAATTTGGAACTCTAGTTGAAGCTGCAGATAATGTACAAAAATATAAATATGTAGTTAAAATGGTTGCTCATTTAAATGGTAAATCTGCTACATTTATGCCAAAACCATTATTTGGTGATAATGGAAATGGTATGCACGTACACCAATCAATTTGGAAAGATGGTAAAAACTTATTCTACAAAGAGGGTGAGTATGGTAATTTAAGTGAAACTGCTAGACATTATGCTGGTGGTATTTTTAAACATGCTAGAGCAGTTGCAGCATTTACAAATGCATCAACAAACTCATATAAAAGATTAATCCCAGGTTTTGAGGCTCCTTCAATTTTAACTTACTCTTCTCAAAACAGATCTGCTTCTTGTAGAATTCCTTATGGTGCAGGTGAAGCTGCAACAAGAATTGAAATGAGATTCCCAGATTCAACTTCATGCCCATATTTGGCATTTGCTGCTATGTTAATGGCAGGACTTGATGGTATTAATAACAAATATGAGCCAGTAGGTCCAATGGATGATGACTTATTTGAATTATCATTAGATGAAATTAGAGAAAGAAAAATTGCTCAAATGCCTCATACATTAAGAGGATCTTTAGAAGCATTAATTAGAGATAACGATTTCTTAAAACCAGTATTCTCTCAAGAGATGATTGATACATATCAACACTATAAATTTGAAACTCAAGTTTGGCCAGATGAAGCTAGACCAACTGCATTTGAGTTCAAATCAACTTATTCTTGTTAATATATTTTATAGTATAAAACACAAAAGGCTAGTTCATATTAGAACTAGCCTTTTTTTATGTTTAAAATAAATTAGTTATTCTACTAAAACTGAATTGCTTGCTCAGTAGAATTACTTGTAGGTGAAGTTTGAATTTCAGGTAAAGGAGATTTATCAGTATAGTATTCCTTTTTTCCATTTATTATAGAAACTTTTACATTTTCTGGTTTCACAAACTTTCTTTGTATCTCAGGATGAATCTCTAAATATTTTTTATAAAAATTTGCAAATGCAGGACCAGCAGTAGTCCCTCCAGTTTCACTTTTTCTCATAGGTGTATTATTATCTTTACCAAACCATATTATTGTTTGGATTGAAGGAGAAAAACCACAAAACCAAGCATCAATATTGCTATTAGTTGTACCTGTTTTACCTGCTAAGTCTATTCCCGAAACTCTTGCTCTTCTACCTGTTCCTCTGTTTACTACATCATTTAGTATTGATTTTGTTAAAAATATTTGTTCAGGTGATGTTATATATTTTGTTTGGGGTTCGAAAGAGATGGTTTCATTTTTATTGTCTGTAATACTATTTATAAGATAAGGTGTTACTTCAACTCCATCGTTAGAAAATAATGAATATGCTTTACTTAATTCAATTGGTGAGATTGAAAATGCACCTAATGTAATAGATAAATCTCTTGGAATATCTTCTATACCATAAGAGATTAGACTGTTGTAAACTTCTGAGATTCCCACATCTGTAACTAAATTTATAGTTGCTAGATTTCTTGACTTTGTTAATGCTTCTCTTAAAGTCATTACCCCTTTAAATTTACCACCATAGTTTTTAGGTTGCCATTTTTTTTCTTCTTCCCCTACAGTGTATTCATACGTTCTTCCTATATCAATAACTTGTGATGCAGGAGAATAACCCATTTCAATTGCAGAATGGTAAATAAATGGCTTAACAGCAGAACCAGGTTGTCTTCTACTTTGAATAACTCTATTAAATGAAGATTGTGTATAATCAACTCCTCCAACTAAAGCTAATATTTTACCAGTATTGTTTTCTATTGAAATCATTGCACCATTTAAAGTATTTACAAAATATCCCTCTTCAACAGGAATCTCTTCTTCATCCTTTTTTATCACATTGTTTATAGGATTTTTTTGTAGGTATTCATCTCTTGCCAAGATTTTGTCATAAGCAAATTTTAAAGATTCTCTAGCAATTTTTTGTGCATCCAAATCAATTGTCAGATTTATTTTATATCCTCCTGATTTTATGTCAGGAATATTTTCTTTTAGAAGTTTTAAAGCGTAATCAATAATATATGGTGCTTTATTTTGTGTTAAACTTTCATCAAAAACTTCTGGAATATAGTTAACAGCTTCTTCATATTCTGTATTATTAATCCATCCTAAAGTATTCATTCTTTTTACTACTTGATTTGCTCTAGTTAATGAATATTTTAAATTTTTTGTTGGGTCATAAAAACTTGGTGCTTTTGGAAGTCCTACAAGTATTGCAATCTCTTTTATATTTAATTCATATAAATCTTTTTTAAAATATCCTTGAGCAGCTGTTCTTATACCATAATATCCATGACCAAAATATACTTGGTTTAAGTATCTTTCTAAAATCTCTTCTTTTGTAAGAATAGTTTCTAATCTTATAGATAAAAGTGCTTCTTTTATTTTTCTAATAAGTTTTTTTTCCCTTGTTAAAACAAGTGTTTTTACTAGTTGTTGTGTTAAAGTACTAGCTCCTTCAACTAATTTCATAGCTTTTATATCTTTTATAATTGCTCTACTAATTGCATCAGGATTAACTCCTCCATGTTCAAAGAACTGTGTATCTTCTATAGCAACTAAAGCTTCTACAACTCTTGCAGGGATATCATCATATTTTACATAAAGTCTATGTTCTTTTTCAAATATATTGGCAATTAAATTACCATTTTTATCAAAAAATTGAGTAGTTTTTGGTGGATTATAATTAACAATATTTTCAATATCAAATCTGATATCAGAATAAAGTTTTAATAACCAACCAAATACTGCAATAGTAACAATTAATATAAATGTAAAAAAATATTTAAGCATATTTATTCCCTGAATTTTTTATTCTCAAAAGTTGAATTAATGAGTTTTTTCGTATATTCTTTTTTTGGATTTTGTAAAACCTCATAAGTTTGTCCTGTTTCTACAACTTTGCCATCTTTTATAATAACAATGTTTTTACAAATAGATTTTATAGAACTTATATCATGAGTTACAAAAAGGATTAAAAGATTTAATTTTTTTGATAGTTCATCAATAAGTTTTAAAATTGTATTTTTTGATTCATCATCCAATGCAGTTGTTGGTTCATCAAGTAATAAAAGTTTTATCTCATTTGACAATGCAATTGCAATAACTACTCTTTGAAGTTGGCCTCCACTTAATTGACTGGGGAATCTTTTTAATATTTTTGGTTCTAAGCCAACTAAATTTAAAAGTTCTTTTTTCTTTTCTAAAGAGCAAAAAAATTGATTTTCAATTTTTGTCATAGGGGAAAGAGAAGTAAAAGGATTTTGTGGAATAAAACCTATATTAGTACTATTCAATTGAAAGTCTGAATTAAAATCTAATATGGTTTCTAAATCACTTGGTAAGAGATTTAGTAAAGATTTTAAAGTGAGAGATTTTCCACTACCACTTTCACCAATTAAAGCTGTAGATTCTTTTATTAAAAAAGAGATATCTACTAATGTATTCTTTTTTGAAGATATTTGTAATTTTTTTATATCTACAGCATATGTCATTTAAAATAGTGCCTTATCCATTTCTTGTGGGATTTGTAATTCCATAAGTTTTAATACTGTGGGTGCAATATTATTTAAGCTTCCTTCATCTACTTTAGACACTTTTTCTGAAAGAATAAAACAATATACATCTCCAACTGTATGATTAGTTAATGTTTTTCCATTTTTATCTTTCATCATTTCACAGTTTCCATGATCACTTGTTAAAATAAGGTTATAATCTTTTTCTTTAGCTTTTTCAATAATAAGTCCTAACTCTTTATCTACTGCTTCTACAGCTTTTATACCTGCTTCATATACACCTGTATGTCCTACCATATCTCCATTTGCAAAGTTTACAACTATAAAATCAGTGTTATTATCCATGGCTTTTCTAACTTCAATACCAACTTCTGGTGCGCTCATCTCCGGTTTCATATCATATGTTGCAACTTTTGGTGAAGGGATTAAAACTCTAGTTTCATTTAAAACAGGTTCTTCAACTCCTCCATTAAAGAAAAATGTAACATGTGCATATTTTTCTGTTTCAGCTGTATGTAGTTGAGTTAAACCAGCATCGGCAACAACTTCAGCTAAGGTGTTTTTAGGTGTTTCTTTAGGAAAAGCAACTGGTAATGGTAAGTTTTTATCATATTGTGTCATTGTAACTATATTTAAATTGTCAGCAAACCTAGGAAATTCACTGAACTCTTTATTAGCAATTGCATTTGAAATCTCTCTCATTCTATCACTTCTAAAATTACAAAAAATTACTGCATCATCTTTACTAAAGCCATTATAATTATTAAATGCAGTTGGAATTAAAAATTCATCAAAAATATCTTTTTCATATGAATCCTCTATAAATTTCAAAATATCCTTTGATGTTTTTGGTAATCCTAAGGCAATTGCATCATGACCTTTTTGAACTCTATCCCATCTATTATCTCTATCCATTGTATAATATCTGCCTGATATTGTTGCTAATTTAATATCTTCATCACAAATATCAAGATATTGTTGAATATATTTTTTTGCACAATTTGGTGCAACATCTCTACCATCTGTAATAGCATGAATAAAAACTTTTTTTCCTGATGCTTTTGCTATTTTTGCTAGTGCAATGATATGTTTAATATGTGAATGAACTCCACCATCACTTGCTAATCCTATTAAGTGAATATTATTAGATTTTTCAATAGTTGATTTAATTACTTCATTATCTTTTAATGTATTATTTTCTATTGCTATATTTATTTTTACTAAATCTTGGTATAAAACTCTACCACTTCCTATTGTCATATGACCAACTTCACTATTCCCCATCTGACCATCTGGTAATCCTACATATTTTCCATAAGTATGGATTAAAGAATAGGGTACATTTTTAAATAAATAATCGTATGTTGGAGTTGTTGCATTTGCAAATGCATTATGACTTTGTGATTCATTATGACCAATACCGTCTGTAATCACTAGTATTGTTTTTTTATTCATTATTTAAACCTTTTGAAAACTATATTATATTATAATCACCGCGGATTATACCAAAACATAGGAATATATTTGCTGAAAACTATTTTTAACTAAAATATGGTTTCTTTAAGAATTTATTTTTATATTTTTTGAATTATTCCTTATACTTTTCATGTTAAATAATATGAAAATTAGAGTTCTTAGATTACGTTATTTTTTAAAATTGAAGGCTTAGATTTGTTTTATTGGTTTTATAGACATTTAGATATTAATATTTTTCAATATATTTCTGTTAGAGCTGGCTTAGCTTTTTTTATATCTTTTTTACTTACAATGTATCTTTTACCAAAATTTGTTAAATGGGCAAAATCCAAAAATGCTTCACAACCAATCTATGAGTATGCTCCAGATTCACATCAAATAAAAGCTGGAACACCAACTATGGGTGGGGTGGTTTTTATATTTTCCACTATCATAGCTATAATTTTAACTGTTAAGTTAAATAATTTTTACGTAGTATGTGCAATTTTAACCTTAGCTCTTTTTTCTTTAATAGGAATAAAAGATGATTATTCAAAGATAGCCAAAAAAGCAAATTCTGCAGGACTTAGTTCAAGAGCGAAACTTATTTTACAAATTGTCTCTGCATTGATAATAAGTACTTTATTAGTAGTATATGATCATACCACTACATTATATACACCATTTTATAAATATCCATTATTTGATATGGGATTTTTTGCAATTGTATTTTGGATTTTAGTTATGGTTGCTACTTCAAATGCAGTTAATTTAACAGATGGCTTAGATGGTTTAGCGACAGTTCCATCAATAATGGCTTTTGTAACACTTTCTGCTATAGTGTATATTACTGGACATGCAGTATTAGCTTCATATTTATATCTTCCGAATATAAGCACAATAGGTGAATTAACAATTGTTGGTACGGCAATGATTGGTTCGTTGATTGCATTCTTGTGGTATAACTGTCATCCTGCACAGGTTTTTATGGGTGATAGTGGTTCTTTACCTATTGGAGCTTTTATGGGGTATTTAGCCATAGTGTCAAAATCTGAAATATTACTTGTTTTAATTGGTCTTATATTTGTAATTGAGACAGTTTCTGTAATTTTACAAGTAGGGTCATATAAACTTAGAAAAAAAAGAGTATTTCTAATGGCTCCCATACATCATCATTTTGAAGAAAAAGGTTGGAAGGAAAATAAAATTATAGTTAGATTTTGGATAATATCTTTTATGGCAAATCTTCTTGCATTGTTGACACTAAAAATTAGATAGCAAGGTTTATATATGATTAGAGTATTAGGAAAAGGTATTACTGCCCAAGCTATAAAGGATAACTTTGAAGATGTTGTTCTTTATGATGATTTAGATTTTCATACTTATGATTTAGATTCAAATGAGATTACAATAGTCAGTCCAGGGATACCACCTTATAATGAAATGGTTAAAAAAGCAAATAATATTCAAAGTGACTATGATTTAGTCTATGAAGATATGCCTTTTTCTATATGGATAAGTGGCACAAATGGGAAAACAACAACTACACAAATGTGTCAACATTTATTAAAAGATAAAGGCAGTGTTTGTGGTGGGAATATTGGAACACCTGTGACGAGTTTAGATAAAAATTCACCTATATGGATATTAGAAACATCTTCTTTTACCTTTCATTATACAAATAAGGCAAAGCCAAATCTATATATATTACTTCCAGTTTCTGAAGATCATATAAGCTGGCATGGCTCTTTTGAAGAATATAAAAAAGCCAAATTAAAGCCATTAGATTTAATGGTAGAGGGAGAAATTGCAATTATTCCAGAAGAGTATAAAGATTATAAAACTAGTGCTATGAAAATTACATATAAAAATAGTGAAGATTTATGTAATTATTTTGATATTGATAAAAGTAAAATAAATTTTAAAGAACCATTTTTATTAGATGCAATTTTGTCACTAGCTTCAAAAAAGATTGTTTTTGATGAGGTAGATTATGATTGTATAAACAGTTTCAAAATTGATGAACATAAAATTGAAGAGTTTTATGATAAAAAAAATAGACTTTGGATAAATGATAGTAAAGCAACTAATATAGATGCAACTATAAAAGCCTTATATTCATATAGAGAAAAAAAGATTTATTTAATACTTGGTGGTGATGATAAAGGTGCAAATTTAAAACCATTATTTGATTATATAAAAGATTTTGACATTGAAATTTATGCAATTGGTACAAATCAAAATAAAATTGAAAGCTTTTGCAAAGAATTAAATATAAAAAATTCTTTATGTGATATCTTAGAAAATGCAGTTAATAAAATTGCTACAAAACACGATAAAAACAGTGTTGCAATACTATCTCCTGCTGCTGCTTCATTAGATCAATATCCTTCATATAAAGCAAGGGGAAAAGAATTTAAAGATTTAGTAGACAGATTAAGCTTAAATTAATAATTATCTGTATATAATTTCACTCCAATTTAAGAAGGACAGGTTGTAAAACCTTATGGCTCGGTAGCTCAGTCGGTAGAGCAAAGGACTGAAAATCCTTGTGTCGGCAGTTCGATTCTGCCCCGCGCCACCACTTAAATTCGGAAGCTGGTGTAGCTCAGTTGGCTAGAGCAGCTGATTTGTAATCAGCAGGTCGGGGGTTCGACTCCCTTCACCAGCTCCATTTTATTAATGTCGTGCGTAATCTTAAAAAGATCAGCGCTTGACCAGAACAATAATTTTTCAACGGTGAGGTTGGAGAGTGGTCAAATCCAGGAGACTGTAAATCTCCCGCCTATGGCTTCGAAGGTTCAAATCCTTCTCTCACCACCACTTAATGTTGCGGGAATAGCTCAGTTGGCTAGAGCCTCTGCCTTCCAAGCAGATTGTCGCGAGTTCGAGTCTCGTTTCCCGCTCCATTTTTATTTATTTATTGATTACTGGGAGCTGAGTTATAACGCAAATTATTTTTATAACTCCTTTTTTTACAAAATAACTCCCATTAAAGTTTTTTTTAGTATTTTTTAAGTAAAATACCAATCCACAAAAAAATTATGCTATTTTTTTGTAGGTAAATTATATAAATCATCCCCTCTGAATAGAGAAGTTATCGGACTTATCTACTCAGAGGGCAATAACAACCAAAATTTTTTAAGGGGAATTTTATGGCAAAAGAAAAATTCGAGCGAAGTAAACCGCACGTAAATATCGGTACTATTGGTCACGTTGACCACGGTAAAACTACATTAACAGCTGCTATCACTATGTGTTTAGCGCTTAAAAATGGTCAAAAAGCAATGGATTATGATCAAATTGATAATGCTCCAGAAGAAAGAGAAAGAGGTATTACAATTGCTACTTCTCACGTTGAGTATGAAACTGACAACAGACACTACGCTCACGTAGATTGTCCAGGTCACGCCGATTATGTTAAAAACATGATTACAGGTGCTGCTCAAATGGATGGAGCTATCTTAGTTATTGCTGCTACAGATGGGCCAATGGCTCAAACTAGAGAGCATATCTTATTATCTAAACAAGTAGGTGTTCCATACATCGTTGTATTCTTAAACAAAGAAGATCAACTTGATGATGAAGATAAAGAAGAGATGTTAGAATTAGTTGAAATGGAAGTTAGAGAATTATTATCTGAGTATGATTTCCCAGGTGATGACACTCCAATTATTGCTGGTTCTGCATTCCAAGCTTTAGAAGAAGCTAAATCAGGTACTGCTGGTGAGTGGTCAGAAAAGATCTATAACTTAATGGCTGAAGTTGATGCTTATATTCCAACTCCAGAAAGAGATGCAGATCAAGATTTCTTAATGCCTGTAGAAGATGTATTTACTATCCAAGGTAGAGGTACAGTTGTAACTGGTAGAATTGAAAAAGGTACTATCAAACTAAACGGAGAGATTGAAATCGTTGGTTTCAAAGATACTATGAAAACTACTGTTACTGGTATTGAAATGTTTAGAAAAGAGATGGACGAAGGTGTTGCTGGTGATAATGCTGGTATCCTTTTAAGAGGTATTAAAAAAGAAGATGTTCAAAGAGGACAAGTTCTTGTTAAGCCAGGTTCAATTACTCCACATACTAAATTCAGATGTGAAGTGTATATTCTTTCTAAAGAGGAAGGTGGTAGACATACTCCATTCTTCTCAGGATATAGACCACAATTTTATGTAAGAACAACAGACGTTACAGGTTCTTGTACTTTACCAGAAGGTACAGAAATGGTTATGCCAGGTGATAACGTTGAAATGACAGTTGAATTAGTTGCTCCAATTGCTCTAGATAAAGGTACTAAGTTTGCTATTAGAGAAGGTGGTAGAACTGTGGGTGCTGGAGTTGTTGCTGAAATTCTTGCGTAAGGATAACTTATGGGTAACGGAGTAAGCATAAAAATTGGATTAAAATGTGAAGAGAGTGGTGATATTAACTACACAACTTACAAAAATCCAAAAACATACACAGAAAAAATGGCAATTAAAAAGTATTGTCCAAGATTAAAAAAACACACTTTACACAAAGAAGTGAAACTTAAGTCGTAAGATTTAACTTTAGTCTGTAAGTTATTAAAGTTGGTAGAAATTAATCTACCAACTAACTTACAAATCAGCTAGGTCAGTAGCTCCAATGGTAGAGCGCCGGATTCCAAATCCGATGGTTGGGGGTTCGAGTCCCTCCTGGCCTGCCACTAAATTTTTTTAAAAACAGTTTCGACTTTTTTTAAAAGAATTTATAAGCTTAAAATTTTTTGGAGTCGATTGTGAATAAATTTAAAACATATTATAAAAATGCTAAAGAAGAACTTGATAAAGTTATTTTCCCTATAAAAGAACAAATTAGATCTGCATATGTTTCAGTATTTGTAGTAGTTACTGTAATTACACTATTTTTAGCATTAATTGATGCAATCATGTCTCTAAGCTTATCTGCTGTAATCAACTAAGGAATTTAAATGGCACAACAATGGTATGCAATACAAACACACTCAGGAAGTGAATTAGCTGTTAAAAGAGCACTTGAAAGATTAGCAGATGAAATGGCAGATGGGAAAATCTCTGAAGTGTTAGTTCCAACAGAAGATTTAATTGAAGTAAAAAAAGGTAAAAAAACTATTGTTGAAAGACCTTTATACCCAGCATATGCTTTTGCCAAGATTGAATTGGATACTGCACTATGGCATAGAATTCAATCAATGCCAAAAGTTGGAAGATTTATTGGTGAATCAAAAAAACCAACACCCTTATCAAATAAAGATATTGACTCAATTTTAGATAAAGTTCAAAATAGAGCAGCAGCTAAACCAAAAGTATCTTTTGATGAAGGTGAATTAGTTAGAATCAATGAAGGACCATTTGCAAACTTTAATGGTGTTGTTGAAGATTTTGATATGGCTTCAGGAATCTTAAAACTAAATGTTTCTATCTTTGGAAGAAATACTCCTGTTGAGATAAATTATACTCAAGTAGAAAGAGTAGTATAAATATTTTATTTTAGGCATTAGGCAATAAAACTTTGCTTCCATTGAGTTTTCTTGCCTAATGCCTAAATCATTAAGTTAAAATTTAAAAAAGGAAATAAGATGGCTAAAAAAGTAGAAGGTATATTAAAACTTCAAATTCCTGCTGGTGCTGCAAACCCTTCACCACCTGTTGGTCCTGCTCTTGGACAAAGAGGGATTAACATTATGGAATTTTGTAAAGCTTTTAATGAAAAAACAAAAGATAAAGCTGGATTTTCTATCCCTGTAGAGATCTCTTATTATAGTGATAAAAGTTTTACTTTTGTAATTAAACAACCTCCAATGACAGATTTAATTAAAAAAGTTTCTGGAGTGAAAAAAGGTTCAGATAATCCACTTAAAAATAAAGTTGGAAAATTAACTAAAGATCAAATTATGGAAATCGTTGATATGAAAATCTCTGATTTAAATACTGATGATAAAGAACAAGCTGCTAAAATTGTTGCTGGTTCTGCTAGATCAATGGGAATTGATGTTGAATTATAATTCAAAATAAGTCTGACCACTTGACTTTAATTTAGTGGTAGCAAAACAAGTTTTTTAAATCTTGATTTTTATCAGGTGCGAAAACTTGCAAAAAATATAAATTGCGGAGAATTAAAATGGCAAAAAAAGTTTCAAAAAGATATCAATCTTTATTAGAAAAAATTGAAGATAGAAATTATGCATTAACTGAAGCTTGTACTTCAGTAAAAGAATTAAAATCAGCTAAATTTGATGAGTCAGTTGAAGTTGCATTAAACTTAAATGTTGACCCAAGACATGCTGACCAAATGATTAGAGGTGCAGTTGTACTTCCTAATGGTACTGGTAAAACTGTTAGAGTTGCTGTTTTTGCTAAAGGTGCAAAAATGGACGAAGCTAAAGCAGCTGGTGCTGATATTGTTGGAAATGATGATTTAGTAGAAACAGTACAAGGTGGAGAGATTAATTTTGATGTATTAATTGCTACTCCTGATTGTATGGGATTAGTTGGTAAACTAGGTAGAATCTTAGGGCCAAAAGGTTTAATGCCAAATCCAAAAACTGGTACAGTTACTATGGATGTTACTAAAGCAGTTAATGATGCAAAAGGTGGTCAAGTTACATATAGAGTTGATAAAAAAGGTAACATGCAAGCAGCAGTTGGTAAAGTATCTTTTTCTGCAGATGCAATTAAAGAGAATGTTGAAGCATTTGTTTCAGCAATAAACAAAGCAAAACCAGCAAGTGCAAAAGGTAGATATATTACTAATGCAGCTATCTCTTTAACAATGTCTCCATCTATTAATTTAGATGTTATGGAGTTAATGGATATTAAATAAGGGTTTTCCCTTATTTAATTAACATTCAACAATGAGGAATTTTATCCTTATGATTGAGTGTTAATCAAAGCACTACATTAAAACTGAAGATAGCCGGTAAAATACTACTCCTGTATTTTGTAAGACCTGCTGAAGTTGGATGTTTTGAAAGGAGAAATAATGACAAAACAACAAAAAGCTGAAATTATCGACTTTTTAACTGGTGAATTTAAACAATCACAAGCTATCGTAGTATGTGATTATAAAGGTATTAGCCATAAACAATTAGAAAGTTTAAGAAAAGAAGCTAGAGAAAATGGTACAAAAGTTCAAGTTGCTAAAAATACTCTTGTAACTGTTGCAGTTAAAAATGCAGAGTTAGGAGATGTTGAATTAACAGGAACAAACATTTTCTTATGGTCAGAAGATCAAATTTCTGCTTGTAAAGTTGCTGATAAGTTTGCATCTGCAAATAAAGAGAAATTCTCTATTAAATCTGGTATTATTGAAGGTCAAATTGCTGATCTTGCAACTGTTAATGCATTTGCTAAATTACCATCTAGAGAAGAACTTCTTGGTATGCTTGCTGCTACATGGATGGCGCCACTTACAAACTTTACAATTGGGCTTGATGCTCTTAGAAGAAAAAAAGAAGAAGAGGCTGCGTAATTTAAATACGCGTTTATAAGATTAAATAAAAATAAAAAAAAATAATAAGGAAAATTGATATGGCAATTTCTAAAGAAGACGTATTAGAATATATCTCTGGTTTATCTGTATTAGAGTTATCTGAATTAGTTAAAGAATTCGAAGAAAAATTTGGTGTTTCTGCACAACCTGTTGCAGTTGCTGGTGGAGCAGTTGCTGGTGGAGCTGCTGAAGCTGCTGAAGAAAAAACAGAGTTTGATGTAATCTTAAAAGATGCTGGAGCTAAAAAAATTAATGTTATTAAAGAGATCAGAGCGTTAACTGGTCTTGGATTAAAAGAAGCAAAAGCTATGGCTGAAGAAGCTGGAGCAAAAGTAAAAGAAGGTGTTTCTAAAGAAGACGCTGAAGCTGCAAAAGCTGCATTAGAAGGTGCAGGAGCAGTTGTAGAATTAGCATAATTGCTTTTCTCATAAATATACGTTATACAAGGCAAAAGAGCCTTGTATAAAGTTTAGCATCTTTGAAGGCTAAGGCTAAAATTCAGAGGAATTTTAACCCTATCCTTTAAGGATGCTTTTGCGCTTTATAAATAAAGCTAAAAACCACATTTTATAACAAGGTCGACAATGTTAAACTCTTTAAAATCTGGTAATAGACTTAGGGTTGATTTTGCAAAAAATCCTCAAAAAATAGAAATTCCAAATTTATTACAATTACAACAAAGTTCATATGAAAACTTTTTAATGATCGGTAAAGACGAAAGAACTGAAGCTGGTATCGAAAAAGTTTTTAAATCTGTATTCCCTATTCACGATGCTCAAAATAGAATTACTTTAGAGTATATTGGAAGTGAAGTAGGAAAACCAAAATATGATGTTAGAGAATCAATGGTTAGAGGACTTACTTATTCAATTCCTCTAAAAATTAATATTAGACTAACATTATGGGATTTAGACGAAAAAACTGGTGAAAAAATCGGTGTTAAAGATATGAAAGAACAATCTTTATTCATCAGAGAAATTCCTTTAATGACAGATAGAACTTCATTTATTGTTAATGGTGTTGAAAGAGTTGTTGTAAACCAACTACATAGATCACCAGGTGTTATCTTCAAAGAAGAAGAATCAAACACGGCAGGAAGTAAACTTATCTATACTGGGCAAATTATTCCAGATAGAGGGTCTTGGTTATATTTTGAATATGATGCAAAAGATGTATTATATGTAAGAATTAATAAAAGAAGAAAAGTTCCTGTAACAATTTTATTTAGAGCATTAGGTTACTCTAAAGAAGATATTATTAAACTATTTTACCCAATTTTAAATATTAAAATTAAAAACAATAAATTCTTAACAGAATTTAATCCTGATGATTTTACAGGAAGAGTTGAATTTGATATTAAAGATGATAAAGGTAATTTAGTTATTGGTGCTGGTAAAAGACTTACAGCAAGAAAAGCAAAAGCACTAGTTGATGGTGGATTAAAACTTGTTGAATATCCAGTAGATTTATTAATGGATAGATCAACTGCAAATACAATTTTTGACCCAGAATCAGGTGAAGTTTTATTTGATGCATTAACAAACTTAGATGAATTAAAATTAAAAAAACTTTTAGATTTAGGTTTTGATTCTTTTGATATTGCAAATGATTTAGCAACTGGTGTTGATGATTCAATTATCAATGCATTTAAAGCGGATGCAGAGTCTTTAAAATTATTAAAACAAACTGAACAAATTGATGATGAAAATGATTTATCAGCAATTAGAATCTATAAAGTTATGAGACCAGGTGAGCCTGTAACAAAAGAAGCAGCAAAAGAGTTTGTTAAGAAATTATTCTTTGATCCAGAAAGATATGACTTAACAAAAGTTGGTAGAATGAAAATGAACCACAAGTTAGGTGTAGAAGTTCCTGAATATGTTACAGTATTAACTTATGAAGATATTATTAAAACTGTTCAATATCTTGTAAAAGTTAAAGCAGGTCATGGACATATAGATGATAGGGATCACTTAGGAAACAGAAGAATTAGAGCAATTGGTGAACTTCTTGCAAATGAGTTACATTCTGGTTTAATTAAGATGCAAAAAGCAATTAGAGATAAGATGACTACTTTATCTGGTACTTTAGAAGATATTATGCCACATGATTTAGTTAATTCTAAGATGATTACATCAACAATTACTGAATTCTTTACATCTGGTCAATTATCACAATTTATGGATCAAACTAACCCATTATCTGAAGTTACTCACAAAAGAAGACTTTCTGCACTTGGTGAAGGTGGTCTTGTAAAAGAAAGAGCTGGATTTGAAGTAAGGGACGTTCACCCAACTCACTATGGAAGAATTTGTCCAGTTGAAACTCCAGAGGGACAAAATATTGGTCTTATCAATACTTTATCAACTTTTTCAAAAGTTAATAGCTTAGGGTTTATTGAAGCTCCTTATAAAAAAGTATTAGATGGTGTTGTAACGGATGAGATTATTTATGTAACTGCTACTCAAGAAGAGGGTATGGTTATTGCTCCTGGTTCAACAAAACTAGATGATAATGGAAAAATTATTGAGCCATTAATTGAAGCTAGACAAGATGGAGAGATTTTACTTGTTGAAAAAGGTAAAGTTAACTTAATAGATATTTCGTCTCAAATGGTTATGGGTGTTGCTGCATCTTTAATCCCATTCTTAGAACATGATGATGCCAACAGAGCACTTATGGGATCAAACATGATGAGACAAGCAGTACCATTACTTAGACCTAATGCACCAATAGTTGGAACTGGTTTAGAAAAAACAGTTGCAAGAGATGCTTGGGAAGCAATAAAAGCAAAAAGAGGTGGAGTAGTAGAAAAAGTAGATGCTAAAAATGTTTACATCAGAGGTGAAGACGAAAATGGAGCATTTATAGACCACTACGAAATCAATAAAAATGTTAGAACAAATAACAATACATCTTTTGGGCAAAGAACTGCTACAAAAGAGGGTGAAGTTGTTGAAGCTGGACAAGTTATTGCTGATGGTCCATCAATGGATAAAGGTGAACTAGCAGTTGGTGTAAATGCAATGGTTGCCTTTATGCCTTGGAATGGGTATAACTATGAGGATGCTATTATTCTTTCTCAAAGATTAATTGAAGAAGATGCATTTACTTCTGTTCATATTTATGAAAAAGAGGTTGAGTGTAGAGAACTTAAACATGGTAATGAAGAGATTACAAGAGATTTACCAGGTGTTAAAGAGGAATCAATTACTCATTTAGATAATTCAGGTATTGTAAAAGTTGGAACTTTTGTAAAATCAGGAATGATTTTAGTAGGTAAAGTTACACCAAAAGGTGAGATTAAACCAACTCCAGAAGAAAGACTTTTAAGAGCAATTTTTGGTGAAAAGGCTGGTCACGTTATAAATAAATCATTATACTGTCCAACTTCTATGGAAGGTACAGTTGTAGATGTAAAAGTATTCACTAAAAAAGGGTACGAAAAAGATGAAAGAGCAGTTGCTGAGATTGAAGCAGAAAAAGCTGAACTTGATATCAAACACCATGATAAACTTTTAATGTTAGATAGAGAAGAGATTTTAAAAATCAATGATTTATTATCAAAGTCTCCTTTATCAAAAGAAGTAGAGGTTGAAGGTGTAAACTACAAAGTTGGTGATAAAATTCCAATGGATGTATTGGCAAATGTAAACAGATTTGCTATGAAAAAAGTTGTAGCATCTTTTAGTAGTGATGTTGAAAATCAATACAATGATATTAAAGAGCATTTTATTAAACAAAAAGCTACTTTAAGAGAAGAACATGAAGAAAAACTTCAAGTTTTAGAACATGATGATATTTTACCAAGTGGTGTAATCAAACAAGTAAAAGTTTACATTGCTACTAAAAGAAAAATCAAAGTTGGGGATAAAATGGCAGGACGTCACGGTAACAAAGGTATCGTTTCAAACATTGTTCCTCAAGTAGATATGCCATATTTAGAAGATGGAACAACTGTAGATGTTATTCTTAACCCACTTGGGGTTCCTTCAAGGATGAATATAGGGCAAATTTTAGAAGTTCACTTAGGATTGGTTGGTAGAAAACTTGGTCATCAAATTCAAGATATTTTTGATGCTAAAAAAGCAGACTTCTTAATTGAATTAAGAGCAAAAATGACTGAGATTGCTAGTGTTGCAAAACTGATGAAAGGTAAAGAGTTTATGGACTCTTTAACTGATGATGAATTAATTTCTTATGCACAAGATTGGTCAAAAGGTGTTAGATTTGCAACACAAGTATTTGATGGTGTTAAAGAAGATGAGTTTGTAAAACTATTTGAATTAGCAAAAATTGATACAGATGGTAAGTCAACATTGCATGATGGTAAGACTGGTGATAAGATGAAAGAAAGAGTAAATGTAGGTTATATGTATATGCTTAAACTTCACCACTTAGTTGATGAAAAAGTTCACGCAAGATCTACAGGACCTTATTCACTTGTAACACAACAACCAGTTGGTGGTAAAGCACTATTTGGTGGACAAAGATTTGGGGAAATGGAAGTTTGGGCACTTGAAGCATATGGTGCAACAAATGTTCTTAAAGAGATGCTTACAACTAAATCAGATGACGTTGAAGGTAGAACAAAAGCTTATAGAGCTATTGCAAATGGTGAAAATGTTCCAAGATCTGGTGTTCCAGAAACATTCTTCGTATTAACAAAAGAGCTTAAAGCTCTTGGACTTGATGTTGAGATTTTTGACGAGGTAGAAGATAATGAGCAATAAAGAAAAAATTTTAGAGCCAATTGAGATTAAAGAGTTAGAAAGACCACAAGACTTTACAGCTTTTCAATTAAGACTTGCTAGTCCAGAAAAGATTCTTTCATGGTCATCAGGTGAAGTTAAAAAACCTGAAACTATAAATTATAGAACATTAAAACCTGAAAGAGATGGACTTTTTTGTGCTAAAATTTTTGGACCAGTAAAAGATTATGAGTGTCTTTGTGGTAAATATAAAAAAATGAGATATAAAGGTATTGTATGTGAAAAATGTGGTGTTGAAGTAACATCATCAAAAGTGCGAAGACATAGAATGGGTCACATTGAACTTGTATCTCCAGTTGCTCACATTTGGATGGTATCTTCATTGCCAACAAGAATTGGTACATTACTTGGTGTTAAATTAAAAGATTTAGAAAGAGTATTATACTATGAAGCATATATTGTAAGTGAACCAGGTGAGGCTTTTTATGATAATGAAAAAACTAAAAAAGTTGAAAAATACGATATCTTAAATGAAGAGCAATATAGAACTATTTCAGATCTTTTTGATCATACAGGTTTCCATGCAGATATGGGTGGTCAAGTTGTAAGAGATTTATTAGAAAATTTAGATTTAATTGAGTTATTAACTGTACTTAAAAATGATATGGCAGGGACTAAATCTGAAGCAAAAAGAAAAACTATTGTAAAAAGATTAAAAGTTGTTGAAAACTTTATTAACTCAGGAAATAGACCAGAGTGGATGATGTTAACTCAACTTCCAGTTTTACCACCAGATTTGAGACCACTTGTTGCTCTTGATGGTGGTAAATTTGCTGTATCAGACGTAAATGACTTATATAGAAGAGTTATTAATAGAAATAACAGACTTAAAAAATTAACTGAACTTGATGCGCCAGAAATTATTATTAGAAATGAAAAAAGAATGCTTCAAGAAGCAGTTGATGCACTATTTGATAATGGTAAAACGGCAAATGCAGTAAAAGGTGCAAACAAAAGACCTCTTAAATCTTTATCTGAAATTATTAAAGGTAAACAAGGAAGATTTAGACAAAACTTACTTGGTAAAAGGGTTGACTTCTCAGGAAGATCTGTAATCGTTGTTGGACCTTCATTAAATATGGACCAATGTGGGTTGCCTAAAAAGATGGCTTTAGAGTTATTCAAACCACATCTAATGGCGAAATTAGAAGAAAAAGGTTATGCAACAACTTTAAAATCTGCAAAAAGATTAATTGAAAATGAAACAAATGAAGTTTGGGAATGTTTAGCAGAAATTGTTGATGAGTATCCAGTATTACTGAACAGAGCTCCAACACTTCACAAACTTTCTATTCAAGCATTTCACCCAGTATTAATTGATGGTAAAGCTATTCAGTTACACCCATTAGTTTGTGCGGCATTTAATGCTGACTTCGATGGTGACCAAATGGCGGTACACGTACCATTATCACAAGAAGCTATTGCAGAAGCTAAGATTTTAATGATGTCTTCAATGAACATCCTTTTACCTGCTTCTGGACGTGCAATTGCAGTACCATCACAAGATATGATTTTAGGTATATATTATCTATCATTAGAAAAAGATGGTGTTAAAGGTGAACATAAATTATTTGCAGATGTAAATGAAGCAAAAATTGCATTAGAGATGAATCAGGTTGATTTACATGCAAAAATTAGAACAAAAATTGATGATAAAGTTATTCACTCTACAATTGGTAGATTAATTATTCATGAGATTTTACCTGATTTTGTACCTGTAGAATTGTGGAATAAAATTTTAAAGAAAAAAGATATCGGAGCATTAGTTGATTATATCTATAAACATGGTGGATATGAAGTAACTCCAAGATTTTTAGATAATCTTAAAAACTTAGGTTTCAGATATGCAACAGATGCTGGTATTTCTGTATCTATTGATGATATTAGAGTTCCAGAAACAAAGGTTGAGCATATTGGTAAATCTAAAAAAGAGGTTATTGAAGTTCAAAAACAATTCTCTCAAGGTTTATTAACAGAGCAAGAAAGATACAATAAAATTATTGATATTTGGACAGAAGTTAATAATAAGCTTGGTTCTGAAATGATGGATTTAGTTAAAACAGATAAAAATGGATTCAACTCTATTTATATGATGGCTGACTCAGGGGCTAGGGGTTCTGCAGCTCAAATTAGACAGTTGTCTGGTATGAGGGGGCTTATGGCTAAACCTGATGGTACTATTATTGAGACACCAATTATCTCTAACTTCCGTGAAGGTCTAAATGTACTTGAGTACTTTATTTCAACACACGGTGCTAGAAAAGGTCTTGCCGATACAGCTCTTAAAACAGCAAATGCGGGATACTTAACAAGAAAACTTATTGATGTATCTCAAAATGTTAGAATTACAGTTGAAGATTGTGGTACTCATGAAGGTATTGAAATTACAGATATTAGTTCAGGTAACGAACTTATTGAGTCTTTAGAAGAAAGAATCACAGGTAGAGTTATTGCAGAAGATATTATTGACCCAATTTCAAATGAAATTTTATTTACAGAAGGTACTTTAATAACTGAAGAGGATGCTAAAGTTGTTGCTGATGCAGAAGTTAAATCTGTTGTTATTAGAACACCATTAACTTGTAAAGAGGAAAATGGTTTATGTTCTAAATGTTATGGTCTAAACCTTGGTGAGCAAAGAAAAGCGACTCCAGGTGAAGCAGTTGGGGTTGTTGCAGCTCAATCAATTGGGGAACCAGGAACACAGCTTACTCTTAGAACATTCCACGTTGGGGGAACAGCATCTGCTACTCAAACAGAAAGAGAGTTAAAAGTTGATAAAGAAGGTTTCATTAGATACTACAATATCAGAACTCATCTAAACAAAGATGGTAAAAATATAGTAGCAAACAGAAGAAATGCTGGTATTTTACTTGTTGAACCAAAAATTAATGCACCATTTAAAGGTAGTGTAACTGTTGAGACAATTCACGAAGAAACAATTTTAACAATTACAAATGCTAAAGAGACTAAGAAATATTATTTAAGAAAAAATGATGTTGCTAAACCAAACGAGTTAGCAGGAGTTTCTGGTAAAGTTGAAGGTAAACTTTATTTACCATACACAGATGGACAAGAGGTTGATGTAAACGAATCAATTGTTGAGATGATCAAAGATGGATGGAATGTACCAAATAGGATTCCATACGCTTCTGAATTAAAAGTTGCTGATGGGGCACCTATTACTTCTACTTTAGTATCTGGGGCAAAAGGAATTGTTAAATATTATAAACTTCATGGTGATTATCTTGAAAGAAGAGAAGATATAAAAGCTGGTGAAGTTGTAAATGAAAAAGGACTTTTTGCTGTTGTTGTAGATGCAGAGGGTAGAGAAGCATTAAGACATTATATTTCAAGAGGTTCAGTTGTACAACTTGGAGATAATTCAGATGTTGAAAAAGATTCTACAATTGCACTTCCTGCAACAAGTGAACAAGTTGTAATTGCTGAATGGGATCCATATTCAAATCCTACGATTGCAGAAAAAGCTGGTAAAATTGCATTTGAAGATATTATTCCTGGTGCAACTGTTGCAGAGCAATTTGATGAGTTAACTGGTACATCTAAACTTGTTGTAAATGAATATATCCCTGCTGGTTATAAACCTACAATTGTTGTTGCAACAGAAGATAAAGAGTTAATCAAATATACACTTGATCCTAAAACTTCATTATTTGTAAGTGAAGGTCAATCTGTACAAGTTGCAGATATTATTGGTAAAACACCAAAAGCAACTCAAAAATCAAAAGATATTACTGGGGGTCTTCCAAGAGTATCTGAGTTATTTGAAGCTAGACGACCAAAAAGTATTGCAGTTCTTGCTTCTTTTGATGGTATGGTAACATTTGGTAAACCTTTAAGAAATAAACAAAGAGTAATTGTAACTGATGAAAATGGTAATAAATCTGAATATTTAATAGAAAAATCTAAACAAATCCTTGTACATGAAGGTGAGTTTGTTCATGCTGGTGAAGCATTAACTGATGGTCAAGTTTCTCCTCATGATGTATTAAGAATTTTAGGTGAAAAAGCACTACATTACTTTATCGTTTCTGAAGTACAACAAGTATATAGATCTCAAGGGGTTAATATTGCTGATAAACACATTGAGGTTATTACATCTCAAATGTTAAGACAGGTATCAATCTTAGATGGTGGAGATACTAAGTTTATTATTGGTGATATGGTTTCTAAGAAAAGATTTAAAATAGAAAATGAAAAAATTATTAAACTAGGTGGTAAACCAGCAATTGCTGAACCATTATTGCTTGGTATTACAAGAGCTGCAGTTACATCAGATTCTATTATCTCTGCTGCATCTTTCCAAGAAACAACAAAAGTTCTAACAGAAGCTGCAATTAGTGCAAAAATGGATATGTTAGAAGACTTAAAAGAAAACGTAGTTATTGGTAGAACTATTCCAGTTGGAACAGGTCTATACAAAGACAAAAAAGTTAAATTCGAAGATTACGAAGAGAACTAAGATATTAGGGAAAACCCCTAATATCAAAACTATATGGATACAATTTCACTACTTTTCATTTTTATTGCGGTTGAATTATTTGAATCTAATTGGCAAAAAAATGATACTCTTTATGGACTAATATATAACAATTTTTTAATATATCAAAAAAGTATTTTCATATATTTTATTTTACATGCAAGTTTTTTTTATTCGTTATTTCTAACTATATATTTAAATAATTTTGGTTTTTGGATGAGTTCAATTATTATAGTAAAATTTTTAGACATGGCATTTAAACTAAATATGATGAAAAAATTAGAACAAGGCAGTGATATAAAAGAAATTATGCCAATAGATATAAAAATGACACTATTTTTTAGATATATGAATGTTTTGATATATCCACTTAGTTTTGTTTTTGCAACGAAGCTTTTTTTTAATTAATAACTGATAATTAATATCACTTTAAACTACTTCTGATATTATAATATTTATGAATACTTTTGAATTTGAACACTTAATAAAAAATGCTAAATATAATACAAAATATGAACCTATAATTGATATACGCACAAATAAAATATATGGATATGAAGCTTTATCTACTTTTGATATAGATACTAATTTAATCACTACTGAAGAGATATTTAATAGACTTCATCATACAAATGAACTTTTTTTTGATTTAGAAAAAAGAAATAAAATACATCAAGTAGAAAACTATGATTTTGATGAAAAACTTTTTTTAAATTTTGATGCAGATATAGTAAGTTCACAAACTCAAAGAGAGTATTGGATCAACTTTTTAGAAAAATATAAAGATTTTGTTGTAGTTGAGATAACGGAAAATGGAAGTGATGATGAATCAAGTTCTGAAGTTATGAGAAATTTCTCAACATGGCTGAATCAAAATGGAATAAATGCAGCATTAGATGATTTTGCCAAAGAGGGTAGTATGTTTTCATTTTTAATTATGGAAAATTCTCAATATATAAAAATTGATAAATCATTTTTAAAACAAATTGAAAAAAATAAAAACTATATACACTATTTAAAAGGTTTACTTCTAACAATTCAAGTAAATGGTAAAAAAGCTATAATTGAAGGTATAGAAACAAAATCTCATTTGGAACTAGCAAGAACACTTGGATGTGATTATGTGCAAGGATATTACTTCAAAGATTTAACTATCATTAAATAGTATCTAACATTTTTTATATAAATTAAATGATAAACTTACACTTTAATTTATAAAGGATAAATAATGCAATATTTAGTAATAGCTTATGATAATGAAGGTGCACTTGATAAAAGAATGGAAAATAGACCAGCTCATGTAGAAGGAACACAAAAACTAATGTCAGAAGGGAAAATCATAAGTGCTTGTGCTTTAATTGAAGATGATAAAATGGTTGGTTCTTCAGTTTTAACAAGTTTTGAAAATGATGATGAATTTGATGCTTGGTTAAGTAATGAACCATATGTAAAAGGTGGCGTATGGAATATGGAAGAGATTCAGATAGTTCCTGTAAAGGTTATGCCAAAAGGTTAATAAGTATATCAAATAAGTCCTTTATATAGGACTTGTTTTCCTTTTTAGTTTTTAAAAGCTTATCATATTAAATCATATCAAATTAGATAAAATCAAGTTTTTTTCAGGTAATATTTCAGGTATAAATATAATTGAATAAAAGTGAGT
This sequence comes from Halarcobacter sp., assembly GCA_050296315.1. Taxonomy (GTDB): domain Bacteria; phylum Campylobacterota; class Campylobacteria; order Campylobacterales; family Arcobacteraceae; genus Halarcobacter. The sequence goes on along the minus strand of JBNKRE010000004.1, from coordinate 341,934 downwards.
ACCTGAAAAAATGCCAAAAGTATCAAAGCCACTTACAACTACAGAGGTAAAAAACTTCAAATCTAAAGAGAAACAATACAAAAAACCAGATGGAAGAGGGCTATGGTTAGTAGTTAGACCAACAGGTGGTAAATATTGGAGATATGATTTTAAATATGGTGGTAAAAATTTAAGTATGTCTTTTGGAGTTTATCCAGAAGTAGGATTAAAAGAAGCAAGAGAAAAAAGAGATGCTGCTAGAGAAATGCTATCAAAAAATATAAATCCTATTTCAGAAAAAAGAATTAAAAAAGCATCAGAATCTTTAATTTTACAAAATGTAATTGATGAATGGATTGAACTTAGAAAAAAAAGTTCAAGCTCTGCAACAATAACTCAAAATAAACGAGTATTAAAAAATGTTACTGATTGGGTAGGTAATATAGCAATTAAAGATATTAAAAGAGCTGATATAATCAGTGTGTTAGAAAAAGTTCAAAGTAGGGGAGTTATAGAAACTGCACATAGGTTATTATCTTTACTTAATAAAATTTATATGTTTGCTGTAACAAAAGAATATGTAGAGCATAATATAATTGCAGATATTGATAAAAAATCTGTATTAATTCCAAATAATAAAGATGCCCATTTACCAGCTTTAACAGAGTCAAAAGATATAAAACAACTATTAATAGATATTAATTCCATTGGAAATAAATTTAGAAGTGATATAAGTACTGTATGTATATTTAAAATAATTCCTTATGTATTTGTTAGAAATGAGAATATTAGATTAATGTGTTGGGATGATTTAGATTTAGAAAAAGGTATTTGGGTGATCCCAAAAGAAAAGATGAAAATGAAAGTTGATTTTGTTTGTCCTTTACCAACTCAAGCAATTAAAATAATTAGAGAGATTGAGCCTTATTCTAAACACAGAAGTAAATATGTATTTCCATCACCAATAAAAAGAGATAGAGGTGTTTCAGGTGGAACTTTATCTGATACATTAAATAGATTAGGTTATAAAGATAGACATAGTTTCCATGGATTTAGGAGTATGTTCTCAACAATAGCTCATGAGTTATATAAAGAGCATGGTTTTCATTCAGATATTATTGAAGCTTGTTTAGCACATAAAGAAAAAAATAAAGTAAAAGCAGCTTATAACAGAGAATCAAAGTTTAAATATATAAAAGAGAAAAAAGAGTTAGTTCAGTGGTATGCTGATTGGTTGGATGAAGTCAAAAACAAAATAGAAGTTTAATAATTATAAAATTGTACATATAATTTAAATCTTTTTTTATAAAATAAATAATATTATATGTTTGAAATAAAATTGTAATGTATAAAATTGACTAATATAAAGTATTATTGAATTTTAATAATACTTAAAGTGAATATATTGTTAAATTAATAAAGATAAAGGTTTTATTTAGATAAAATCCTTTACTTTTTAGAGGCGGGATTTGTGATTATAGGTTTTCATACGTGTAGAAACTCAGGTTCTTTAAATTTTCCTTTTCTTAGCAATGATCATGCAAAGACATGGTTAACTCAAGGTTACTATTTTTGGACTGATTCTGACACTTGGGGACATTTTTGGGGTAATAATTCTGTTAGAGGTACAGATTATGCAATTTTAAAATGTAAGATAAAGTTTAAAGAGGATGACTATTTAGATCTTGTAGGTAATGCAAGACATTTAGAGTTATTCGCAGAATTTGTAAATTTAATTGGCATTAAAAGTGAAAAAGATGACGAAATAACAATTAGGCAAATTATACAATGGTGTAGATTTTTAGAAAAAACAAGTAGTGGTGCTTTCCCTTATTTGGGAATAAAAGCTGCAGATTTTCCAGAAGAACACTACCACTTTGTGAAAAATATAAAAGATAAAATGGTTACATTAAATAGACAACAACTATGTGTATTTGAAGATGCAAAAGATAAAATAAAATTTGTAGAGTGTAACATATATGAAAAAAAGGATAAGAAGGATTAGTTATGAATAAAGTAGAAAAATCATTTGAATTATTAAAAAAGAAGCTTGCAGGTATATCTAAAGAGGAATTAAATAGTGAGTTAGAAAAATTTAAAATAGATAGTGATGGTCCTACAATTAAAGAATTCTTGTTTTCAAAAAGAAATTATTTAAATAAAATAGGGCAATTTTATGTAAGTAAAACAAAATCGGTAGTTATATGTAATGAAATTTTATATAAAGAAAATAAAATTAATATCAGTGAAAGTCAATCTCTAGAAATTAGCTTTCAATCAGCTTTAGTAAAAAGTGAATACAATACAAGCCCTGAAAATAATTCGATGGTATATGCTGCATGACAAAGCAATTATCAATAAGATTGGCAGATACGCAAGTTGAGCAATTAAGAATTGAACAAGTTAAATATAATGAAAATGATTCTGTAGATATAAGTTTCTCTAATGCTTTCAATAAAGAAAACCCAAGAGAATTTATTTTACAATTTCATATTATTTTACCGCATAAACAAAATATAAATTTTGAAGTAAAGTATAATGCTTTATTTCAAACAAATGAAGATATTACGGAAGAGTTTATGAAATCAGACTTCACAAGTATTAATGCTCCTGCTATTGCTTATCCCTTTTTAAGATCGTATGTAGCAACATTATTAACATTATCAGGTTATAACCCCTTAATGCTTCCAACCATTAACTTTTTAGAGAATACTGAAATAAATAAAAGTAAAGTTGATTTAGATTAGTCTAAATCAACTTAATATGTTGTTAATACATCCCATTTGTTCTAGACTTTTGGTGGGATGTCTTTATTTTCTATAATTGTTTTTTATTGAGATTATTCTTTTATTAAAGTAATTCTCATCAAACTCTGTAAATTCTTCTAACTCTATTATCTCTCTTACCATATAAGGATAATATTCGTATTCTTTTTGTAAATCTTCTGGAGATCCAATAAGAATATTACTTTCTTTCTTACTATAATTTATACTAGGATCAATTATGGTTCCACCTGAAAGAGTAATCCATGCATGTATATTTTTCATTTGTTCTTTTTTTTCTGAATATTTTTCAAGAAATTCTTTTTGACTTTTTACATCAAACATATCGAAACTATCATAAGTACGAACTATTCTTCCATAAGTTAGAAAAGCATATTGCTGTTTCATAAAAAAGGCAGATACTGATAATAAGCATATTGAAAGAGGAATACATAAACCTTCTTCATTTAAGTCTTTAAGTTCTTTTATAACTATATTGTTATAAAAATTAATTTTATTGATTTCTTCATGTGATGCTTTATTATAAACAAAATCAACTTGTTCTATTGTTGCATTATTTTTTAACAAATAGTTATATTTAGCATCATCAAATAATTTTTTATAAATTTCATTTTTATTCATAGATAATCTTTCCTTCTTTATGTCAATAATAATAAATATATAATCAGAATGATCTTATTAATTATTTCTTTCAATTTTATAATCACTTAATTCAATTAAAATATACTCACTTCCACTTTTATTAACAAACTTCTTTTCTTCAACCAAAAAAACTATTGTTCTATCATTAACTGTTTGGAAATACATTTTTAAGTTTTTAGTTAAATTTAAATATTGAGCATCATCTTCTATTTTATAAATTATAGAATTTTCATTACATTTATTTACATGAATATTTAGATAGTCAACAGAATCTATATCTATGTATGAAAAGTATGTTTTAGGTATTTTAATTTTAATAGTATTTTTATTGTTTAAAAGTAATCCTCTATTAAATATTAGATTAAAATTACTATCTTTGAAAGCTTTTTTTTCTTTGTTTATTATTATAGGTTTTCTCCAAGTTTCAAGATTTATATAATCTAAGCATGCAAAAAATATAAAAATAAATAAAAACATCCAGATTGTATATATAAAACTATCTTTTTTTCTGTTCTTAATACTTACACTATACTTTTTTATATAATTTTCATAATATCCATATGAAACCCAATGATATGTATAGTAAAATGTAAATATAAATATGATATTTACATTATTTCTATTCATATATATATATAATACGAATACTAAAAAAATCACTATATCAAGTATTATAGTCCATTTAAGTCCATTAAACCACTTATAACAAAAATTATCTCTAAACTTTAAATTATCTAAATATAAATAGATACTTCCTATTAGTCCTCTAGTAAATATAAATATCAAAATAATTATTGCAAAAGCACCTAGAAAGCTGATATTTTTTAAAAAGTCAGCTCCAATTAATAATGCAATAAATAAAGCAAAAATTCCTACTACAATAAAAACAAGAATAAATGTACCTTTAAATATGCCTATATTTTCAAAATTTATTTTAGCTCTTTTTAAAATGAATTTTTGAATTCCTTTAGATATATCTAAAGAAACTATTCCAAATAAAAAAAATGTAGAAATGAGAATAATAGGTATTAAAATATAAATAAAAATAAGCCCTAAGGAAGAAAATAAATCATTTGTAAATATAGTATAAAAATATCCTGACTCAATATTAAATATATTAATAAGAACACTATAATCAAGATATACAAAATAAATTAATAAAATAGGAAAAAATTTAAAAATCAATCCCAAAAATAAATCAACTTTAGTGAAATTTAAAGTTTTATAATTAGTCAATTTTTCTCTTTGCATTTTTCTAAAATTCCAATTGTTTTTGTTCAAAATTTTCCTTTTATTTTCTAACTATTTATTTTTCTATTTAGTTTACTTACGTATCTCTTTGTTAAAATTTTCATGCTTTTTCTTTACTTAACTCTTTTTAATAAAGCAAGTTTCTAAAAGTTCTATTATGTTGTCATTTAAATTATTTGAAATGACCCATTCTTCTAAATCACTATAATCATAAAACTCTTTTTTTCCTTTAAAGTTTGATATAAACTCATTAATTTCTTTATTTAAATTAATGTTACTTCTCACATCAAATAAAATTTTAAAAACTGAATAAAGTAATTTATCAATATTTTTTAAAGATGCAAGAGTTTTCTCATAATTATCATAGCCTTTAATCAGTTTAAACTCAAGAATATTTGATATCATATAAATTTCATTTGGAACTAAATCTATAAGTTTATTAAATATATCATTTGACTCATAATACTTCTCATTTTTATATAAAACATAACCTAAATTATTTAGTGATGATTTACTGACTGGATTAATTAAAAGTGAATATTTCAAAACCTCTTCGGCTTCTTTAAAATAGTTGTTTTTTAACAATAAAAAAGCAAGGTTCCCAACATAGATTTCATTCTTTGGTACATTTTGATAGTTATTATATTGTTTAATAAGTTCTTCATTTGAATTTTCTATAATTTCTAAGATAAAATTTAAACCTTTTACTGCTTCATTATATTTTACTGCTTCATTGATTTTATTATCTTCTTGTATTATTTTCAATAAAAAATTTATAGCTAAACTATACTTTTTTACATCAATATATTCCTTTGCTAAGTTTGATACAGGAATTATATTTTCTCCACTTTGTTCTATCGCTTTTTTGAAAGATTCTATTGCTTCATCTGATTCTTTAATATGAGAAAGACATAAACCCATATCATTGTAGGCATAGCTTGCATTATTTGGATTTACCTCTATTGCTTTTTCATATACTCTAATTGCTTGAAAATATTTTTCTTCTCTACGTAGTGTATCTGCTTCTTTTAAATACTCATTATATGACTTAATTTCTTCCATTGGTTTAAATATCAATCCATTGAGTTCAAAAAGTTCTTTACTATGAAGTATTTCATAAGCTATTTGTCTTAATAAAACATGATGATGGTTTATTATATCTCTCTTGACTTTTTCATTATTCTCAATGATACTAAATTCACCAGTTTTTTTAATAAATGGACTTAGATCCTTATGATCTATTTCAATATGTGCACCTCCATCTTTGTGTGCAGTAGTTTTTATAATATCAAGTCTTGAATAATATTTACCATCTATTGATGTTATTGATTCTTTTAGCCATTCTATCAATGGCAAGTTTATTTTTTTTTGAGTATTTCCTAAGAATGCACGTTGCCCGTTACTTGTCAAAAAATGTGTTGAAAAAGAAATATGCATATTTTTAAAAAATGGATTTTTAGAAAAATCCTCCATTGTTGATAATAGTTTTATAGTGTCTTTTTGTCCTAATTGACCAAGTAAAGAATCATCTCTATAGATTAATACTCTTAATCTAATTGCTATATTCAAAGCTTCTTCTGAATGACCTTTATCAAACAAAATTGCAGAATTCTTCAATAACTTTAAGTGTTCTTCTAACTTTTTAACTAACAATTAAATTCCTTATTTCTTAATTTAATTCAATCATCTGTTTTAAGATGTTTCCATCTACATTTTTTACTAAAAAGTTGGGGTTCAAAAAAAGTATCATCTAGTAAACTATAAAGATAATTTGAATTCCGTAAACCACCACAAAACTTTGGTTCTGTTGCTATTGTCATACCTCTGATTCTTTCAAAAATCCATTTTATGAAATTTGAGTTTGGATCTAGTATTGATAAAATATCATTATCAGACATTAATTTTAAATTCTCTCCACCTCCACATATATTTTCACTCTCAGTGAAGTAGTCAAGGTCTATATCAAAATATAAATTAGAGAAATTTTTTTCTAAAACTTCCTCATATAACTTTTCTATTGAGTGAAAACAAACGACTTTGTGTTCGTTCCCTTGATAATCTTTAAATGATTCTTTTGAAATGTTATCTTGTTTACATAAAACATAGATATCCCCAATAATATTCAAATAAGAAGCAGCGAGAATATGTCCATCATTTAGTCTATTCAATTTATCCCAAGAAAAAAAAGCTACATCTTTATAACTATTCAGATTCAAATTTTTTAAATCTTCTTTTTCAATATCACTAGGAGCACATAAGTCCTTATGCCAATCAATTGTTATTAAAGGATAAGGTTCATTAATCTCTTTCCACCACTTAAACCAAAAATAGAAAACAAACCTATGATCTTTAACTAATGCTACTTCAAGTGATTCATCTAATCCACTAGGGTGCTGTAAAATACTATAATCAGCATTTGGAAGACCTAGGTATTTATTATCATCCATAATAATCCTTATTTTTATATAATTTAAAATATAAATTCTATCTATTCTAGCTAATGTACTATACTGTAAAATATTTACTTAGATAAAAACTCTTCAAAAGTAGATACTTTAACTTTTAATTTATTTCCGAGATTAAAATGATAATTAGGACTATTTTTTTCATTCCATAAATTACAAAAATTATATTCAAAATCAAATGGTTTTAATGATAAAGGTATCATCATATGCAATGAACTCAAATTACTAATTAAAATGTAGTTTAGTTCATAAATTAATTCTCCTGCAAACTTTACATCCCAAGTACATATTCTAATTCTATTATATGTTTCAGGGAAATCTTTTATTTTACAAATCTCATAAACTAGTTTATCCTCTTCAGATAAATCTTTTAATTTTTTATCTCTGTCAAAAAAATAGTTATATCCAAATACATCAGTATCTTCTTTTTCATCATTTCTTTCAATTATAAGATTAATATCATTTATATATATAAATGGATTTCCTATTCTATCTGGTGTATAAAAGTCTTCTGAAGTTGAATTATTTAAAATATTATATACTTCCTGTAGATTCATAATTTCTCCTTAATTTTTTATAATAATAGCAGACTATAATTAAAACTATAAAAATATTACAAAATGCAATTTTTTCTTTGATAAATCTATTCTTAAGTTATAATAATTAAATTTAATAATAAAGAGGAATATCGTGGGATTAAATCATAAAACTCTAGTTTATTTGGACCAAAACATATTTAGTGATCTTAGGGATAGAAAACTATTTACAAAAGATATAGAACTATTTAAAACAAAAAATAGATATTTGATAGAACTTAAAAGTATTTTAATGAGAAATGATTTTGAAGTTATTTATTCACACGTTACATTAGATGAAATATTCCAAATAAAAAAAGATGAAAATTATGAAAAACATTGTATTGAGCATTATGCAGTTTTAGAGCAACTAGATGCAAAATACATTAATCCTTTGGATAAAAATATTATAGATGGTAAGCCATGGACTATTGCCTTAGACTATTTCAATAATAAAAAAGTTTCAATAAACACACCATACTACCATTTGGAAAGAATTCTTGATGATTTTAATAGAAAGATTACAGGACTTCACATTAATGATAGCATTGAAGAAATTGGGAAGAATTTGATTGAAACTGTAGAAGGTATTGTAAATGATGCCATAAATCAACTCAATGCATTAAATACTGATTCTATAGAAGAACCAATGAAAAGTATAATAATTAATATGAAAAAAACTATACCAAATCTATTAAAAAATTCATTATCAACCTCTAACCCTTTTTCGAATGTGGAGAATTTACCATTAGGTATCAAAGCATATAGGGAACATGAACTCACAAGAGAATTTATGAGTTCTAATCCATCTCGTAGTGAAATAGTGGTTGAACTAAAAAACAGATGGAAGAAAGAAAATCATATAACTGGGATAAGTTCTTTAAATAATAATTTAATCGAAAGTAAAATTTTTTATGCTTATACTCAGTTAAATTGGGTTGGATATTACTCTGATGATTTGACCAAAGTAAGAAAAGGGAAAAGTAAATTCAATGATAGATTTAACGCTTCACAAAATGATATGAAGCATACTTCAAATGCTTATGTAGCAGATTATTTTATTTCTGACGATAAGAAGCTTCGTGAAAAAACTATATTATGTTATAAATTTGCAAATATTAAAACAGTTGTGTGCTCTTCAAAAGAATTTTTAAAATGTTTTAACTTAATGAATTAAACTTAATCATTACTACTAATAAGAAATAAAATTATAATTTATATTTAAAATTGTTTATATTAATATTATGTTTTGATTTTTTGGGGAGAAGTGAAAAATGAATAATAATTTAATTAAATGTCAAGACTGCGGAGCTGAAATATCTATAAGTGCCTCTTCTTGTCCTAAGTGTGGAAGTATCGCTAACGCAATGCCAAGTAAAGATCCAGTAGTAGATATTCTTAAAACAATTGCATTTGTAGTTCCAGTGGGAGGAACTTTTTTTCTTGCTGGAAGTATGCTTGTTAAAGCAGAAAAAGGAGGATTAAACCTTTTCTTTTGGTTAACCTTTTTTGTTTTAACAGGACTTTTATTTGCTACAAAAAAAATTGTGAATAAACTAGAAGAAAAAAATTGGTACTATAAAGATCACACTTCTAAGAAAATGACTTATATCCTATATTTACCAGCATGGTTAGTTTATGTATGGTCTTTTGATGCACCAATAAGTATATGGTATAAAAGTAACATTGGTTTTACTAATACTTCAGTGGCAATATCATGGATTCTTACAATAGCATTATTAGTGTTTGGCTACAAAAAATTCTTAAGATATTTCAATTTAATAGATTGAATTAAAAAGGATATTATACTTAGTTGTATCTATATTAAATAGGAAGCTTAATCCCGCTATTCATTCCAATTAAATCAAAGATTTAATTCCATTACTATTGGGGCTATCCTACGGAGTTTACCACTTCGTGGGGTGCTTTAGCAGCACAATATTAATGAATCACTGCGTGATAATATAAGACTCTTCTTTTAACGATTTTTAACTGCATCTTTTTTGCTACGCACCAGAAGAAAACTAATTACTTTTTCTTCAGGACTTTTGACTGATCTCTTTAGTTAGTACTTAGTGCTTTTCATCATTAGAGTGTGATATATTGTTTTATGAATTTACACTGAAATTAAAAATATGTGAACATATACTCCCTCGTACCTCAGTCCGTTATCCTTCCCATATTTTAAATTTAAGCTCCAATCCAGAAAAAATATATCTTTTACACTCTAGAAAGCCCGAAGAACTAACTAAAGAGGCAAAAGCCTTAAAATGAAGAAAAAGGAACTAGTTTTTATCTTCTTAAAAAGATTTGTAAAAATCGAAAAGAAGAGAGAAAAACCCTCTGAATCTTCAAAAAAGGCAAATCTATTAAAAGCAAGGTTAATTAAAGAGCTGAATAAGCTCTATATTAATTCAAATTAAATTACCATGATGTTTTTCCATCTTATCTATATCGTCGCTGTCTATTTGTTTTAATTCCTTTGCTTTTAAATAATTAATTAGATTGAGTTCTATAGCTTTTTCTAAAAGAGTCTTCATAACTTTATAAAACCTTTTAGAATGTCCAGTACTTCCATGTTCTTTAAGTTCAATATGATGAGCGAGTTCATGTATAGCAACAGCTACAAGATGCTCTCTTGGATTATTAATAGCATCATATAAAACAATTTTTGCATCATCATGATAATATTCACCGTGAGCTTTTTTATTTAAATTATCTTTAAGTATCAAAATGAAGTTTGTGTTATCCTTAGTATTTGGATAAGCAGAAATTGCAATTTTCTTTAAGAGTTCAAGTATCTCTTTAGTATATGAATCCTCATCTGCATCTGGTTCATCTAAAAAAGCTGCTTTTGCTGCTGCATCGATTTTTGATTGAACTTTCTTTTTCATTTGAAAACTTTCATATCTTTTTCCAAGATAATTTTCAAATTCTCGTCTTTTTGAATATTCAATAAAACCTGGATTCCTAAACCATTTTTTATCATTAGTAATTTCCTCTTTTTTTATCGCTTCATTAGTCCTTCTTTCATGTTCAATTTCAGTTCGTGGAAGAGGTGTATATCCACGATATAAACTATCTCCAATTTGTGCTATATATTCATGTTTGTCACCTAACTCATCAAAATCATCCATTTTAATAAGTGGCTTAGATACTGTGTCTTTTGAATATGTAGTCTTTTTTTGACTTTCAGATTGTTTTTTAATCTCATAAGTGATATTCCCTAGATCTTTAATTAGATAATCCTTCGTTTTTTGTCCATCTGTTTTAAAGTACAACTTTTGTTTACATGTTTTTGAAATAATATCATTTATTTTTGGGTCCTCATGAATACCTTGCAAACATCCAATAAAACAACCACCTTTAGATCTTGGAAGTTCTAATTGATCTTGTAGTAAATCAGGGTCATTTATCATTCTTATATAACTACTCATCTCATCTACTACAATTAGTCTTGTTTTACTTTTTGTATCATCTTTAGATAATAAAGATAAATTGTAAAGATGAATAAATGCAGCACTGAAATTTTTAAGTTCACTTTTCAACATTGGAGGATAAGAGACAAATAGTTTTGCTCCATTTTTTCTATCTAAAAACTCATCACAAGTAAAGAGCTTTAGATTTTCATCATTTTGGATTCTAAAGTTTAATAATAAAAAAGGAGGCATTTGTTGTTGTAGAGTCTTGATAACATCCAGTTCTGAACGCTGTTTCTCAGTTATACTCGACACAATTAGATTTTCTAACTGTTCAATAAAGAAGTTCCACTTTTCTTTTTGAGATTCAAACTTCTGAGAATTAGTTAAGTGCAAAATACCTATAAAGTGTTCTGTTGAACCTTTTGTAAAGAAATTGTTTTCTTTGTTGGTACCTCTTAATAAGAGGATGAAAAACTCAGCTGCAATTGCTGGGTCATGATCTAATATATCAACTATTGTGGCTCTTTCATCATAAGGGTTTAAGATGATATCACCTCGTAAATTGTTAAAAAGTTTTGCGACCATTTCTAACTTTCCACCATCATGGATTAATGCATTATCGTATAAATTAATTTGTTCTAATAAATTAATTAATAAAACTGACTTTCCCCCACCCATACCACTATATAAAATTGTTGTTTCTCTTAAATTTTTAATAGAATCAAGATATATTTCTGTTTTTTCATGATACTTTTTCCAAAAAAAAGGCATTCTAGAATATTTATTTACTTTTGGTGAAAATCTAAAACAACCTAAGAAAAAACCATTTTTATTACTGTGTCTAGTTTTTAGAAAACTTGTATCGGTCCATTTTTTCCCATCTAATTGTTTTACTGGATTATACATACTAGTAGTTACATACTTTTTTTTTGCAATTCCATGTTCAATTTTTGAGCGATCCCAATAAAAAACAATTAATCCAATAACTATAATACTTAATAAAATCCACATACTATACTCCTGCTTCTAATGCTTTTTTTCTAAAATTTAATGGATCATTTATTTTTGGAATTGGAGTTACTCCTCCACCTGTACCATTAATAATAATTGTTCCACAATTTAACATTCTCTCTATCATTGTTTGTTTTACAGTGATACCTTCAATTTGTTTATGACTAAGTTCAAGAGTATCTCTAGAAATAAATCCAAACTTTGCAATTACCCTTTGATTTGTAACGGCTAATTCAGTAGTTCTTTTTTTAATATAGGTTCTAACAAATGAATATATTCCATAAAAGAATAATCCTACAATAGCAATTGCTAAATATTTTCCCCAGAATCTATCTAAAGATGTTAAAAAATCTATTGGTACTTTTTGATTAGTGAAAATCCAGTGATATGTATAAATCAATAGTATCATTAATCCAAATATATTAATTGTTTTTTGATAGAAAAGCCAGTGAATTTTTCCTTGATGAACTATTTGTTCATTGTTTAATAAGTTTTTTTGTATATATGACATTATTTAAATCTCCTTAGCTAACTCTTGAGATTTCTCAATTAAATTATCTTTTACAGACGTAACAATTTCACTTAAATTTAATCCATTTTTTTCAGCAGCTTTTGCCATTGTGTGAAGTTTTTCAGTTACTTTTGATGCCTTCTCTAATCCATGATCCACTGCAATATCTTGAACTTTTTCAAATACTTTCTCAAGCTCTTTTTCATCTATTTTATCAAGTGACGTAAATAGCTTTTCTTTATCAAGTCTTCCTAGCTCTTCACTTACTTCAATTAAATCTTGAACTTTTTCGAATTTATCAAGAATATTTTCAATTTTACTTTCTTTTTGTTTCTCATAATCCTCTTTATTTTCTTGTATCTGGTTTTGTTCTTGTTGGTTCTCTTCCTGGAACTCTTTTTGAGCTTCAAGTCTTTCTTTATTTTCTTTTGCGATATCTTTGTTATTTTTCATTTGTTCTTTTTCCTTTTCATAATCTTGAATTAGTTCTGAAGCGTTTAGCTTCACACTATCTTTTGCAGCTCTTTTCATTAATTCTTCTTTTGAATCAGTGATAATAACTGCTTCATTTTTAGCTCTTGTTATCTGGGTGTAAAAATCATTAAAACTAGCAGCCATTGAATTAGCAACTGCAATTACTTTATTTGTGGTTTTTCCTTGCGATGCAAAATCAGTTATTGCATATGCATGATTAATATATTTATATTGCTTTGTGGAAAATATTACTTCCTTTTTATCAAATTTTACGGTTAACTTATCATCTTTGATATCAACAATTTTTCCCATTTGACCATTTGATAGACCTAGTTTTTTATCATTTTTTTTCATGATAATTTGATCACCAACTCCTAACTCTTTTTTTCTATCTTCAAAAAGATTTAATTTATTCCCATCTTCTGTTAAATTAACTATCTCAGTAATAACTTTAGGTTTTTTAGCTTTGCTAGTATGCTCTATAGTAATAGTATTTTTTGATAGATCTATATCTTTGATTATTGCCTCACGTCCTGCACTAATTGAACCCAAATTTTTTGATAAAAAAACTTTTTGATCTTTGTTATAATGAGTTGCAGATCTTTTTTCTAGGTCACTTAGATTTATTGTTTCTCTTAAATCAAATTCTTTTGATTTTTTTATCTCATTTGTTTTAAGCAAGTGGGATCTAATCATCTCATTTAATTTAATTCTATCACTGTTAGTAGTTGTGATTAAAAGAGTGTTATCTCTATCTTTAAGGTATTGTCTCATTGCTGCATCTAATCTATCTTGACCTTTTATCTCAAAGGTAGTATCTTTGAGATGTTCAAGTCCTGTTTCAATATCTCTATCAAGTATATTTTTAACGGCCAGTTTCATCTTTTCAGATTTTTGTCTGTTACCTTCAGCTAAGTTGACAGTTTCAAAACCTTTTCGCTGCATACCTGCAAAGATATCACCTTGTGAAATAGATTTCTTTTGGTTCATATCTCCTGAGAACACAATTTTTAGATTATTTTCTTTTGCGATATTCATTAATTCATGTGTATCTCTTAATCCCATCATACCAGCTTCATCAACAATAATAAGAGAGTCTTTTATATTAGCTCCATTTTCTTGAATAAATTTAGATACGGTCATGTTTTGTGTGATTCCTGCTTCTTTTGCAAGATTATCAGTTGCTGTTCCAGTTGGTGCTAATGCAACGATATTTATTTCGTTTGCTTCACTCACTTTACGAACTATCTCAAGGGATGTACTCTTTCCAGCCCCAGCAACTCCTTGAGCTATAATAAATTGGTTTTCACTATTTAATACAGTATTAGCTAGGTCTTTTTGACCTTGCTTTAATTCAAATCCTTTTTCATTTTCAAAAGATTTGATGACCTCTTCTATTTGATTTTTATCAGTAGTTACACAAAAGCTTTGTTCATTTTTTAATGAAAAAATAAACTCCTCTTTTGTAAGAACTTCTTTTGTGGTAAATTGATTTTTTTCATTTGAAATAGTTACTAAATCATAATACTTTTCAAATTCAGAAGAGATACCCTCTATTGATACATTTGTCAAAAGTCCTAATTTTAAGCTATGCTTTAAAATTTCTTCTTTTGAAAATACGGACTTTTTGTCCGTTAAATCGTCGAACGCTAGTGAGACCAATTTTTTTTCGTCTATCTCACGGATTTCCATATCCGTGAGCGATTTTATTTTTTCAATATTTGCTCCTGCATCCTTTAATCTTTGAATATTTGACTCTTGAATCTCTTCTCTATTTTTATTTTTATCTTTCCACTTAGCCGTTTGTTTTTGAGCCGTGTGAGTTGCTTTGTAAGAGTGTTGTTCACTCTTCCTCATCTCTTCTTTTATATCACTTGATCTACTTGAAAATATTTCACGAATTTCAGTGTCAACATTTTTACTTTTAAAGGTACCATTTTTGACAGAACTTATCTCAAGTTCAACTCCCATCTTTTGTAATTCTTTTGCAAATTCATTTCTTTGAATTTGTCCTAACAACTGGTGATTTAACATTATTTGATTAAATTCAACTGTACGCCATTGTCCATTTTCATCTTTTATCATATTCATTGCTAGAGCATGAACATGTAAATGCATATCATCATTTCTACTTTCTGAATGGTCAAATCGTGTAAAAAGCATTTTTGATTCTGCTTTTTTACCTTTAATCTCTTCTCTATCTTTTACATATGAGTAATTCTCTTCTGCATAATCTAAGGCTTTGTCAATACTCTTATTGAATGCAGCTCTTATTTCTGCTTTTGTTTTATCATCTGATACCTCATATAAAATTGAGATATCTTTATCAGCTGCAAAAGTTAAATCACATGCAGCTCTTTTTCTCTCACCATTTTCAAAATCTTTTTTCGTTAACCTCAAAAGTTCTTCACCTGTTTGTGGATTTTGTCCCATTAATAATTTATCAAAATCATTAAGGTTAAAATCACCAAGTCCAAGTTCATCTTTTAATTTTCCATAAAAGGAACCTTGCTCAAATTCATTTGAGATGTAATAAGTATCTTGTTCAAAATAGTTACGAGCTTTGTTTGAGCTAGTCAATTTTGGTTGTGCTAACATTCAAATCCTTTCATGTTATCGAAAAACTATAGAGCCATAAAGACTATTGAAACAATAGTCATAAAAGCCCATAGTTAAGCGATTACAATTCATTGACAACTAGTTACAACTAGTTACAAATGAATTACAAGTAAAATACAAGTATTTTACGACTCTATTAAGACAGGCACCGAACCCACCTTTGAGGTTGGAGCCTTTCTTTTTCTCTTTTTTAATCATCAAAAAGTTCTGGATGCTCTTTTCTAGCATCTTTTATATCAGTGTCTATTCCAACATTTTTTGGGATATTGAAAAGAGGTTTTTTATCTGTAATATTTTCTTTTTTCTTTTCATCATTTTCTATCTTTTTTTGAACTTTTTTTTCAACTGTTTTAACTTCTGGTGCAGTTTTATTTTTATCTTCTGATTTCTCTAAAAGTTTTTTTATATGTTTTGAAACACATTGTTGAGTAACTTCTATATTTTTACTTTTTAAAAATGCAACAATAGTTTTTTGTGATAAATTAGACTCATATAGATCCATAATTTCATCATTATATTTGTTAAGCTTAGATTGGTATTTAGGTTTATTTTTAGCTTTAAATTCTTCTAATGTCATAATATATCCTTACGGTAGAATCTTTAAAATATAAACTGTAGAGATAATTGATACAGGAATAGTTACCATACAAGTGATTAAAATTGTGAGCAAGGTTTTTATAAAACCTTTTTTCTCACATAACATATAATGAGACTTCACTCTCTTAAGTTCATTTAGATTATCTTCTAATTCTAAATTCTCTGTTTTTAATTGTTCTTTGATTCTCATGTCAAGAAAGAGATTTTTAATATCTATTTTAATATCTTTTTTTAATTGATCATAATCATTATAATTTGAATTATTAAGCTTTTCAATCTTACCTATTAACTCAGCCAAGTCAGATGTAAGTACATCTGCTTGCTCTTGATTCATAATAACTGCACTACCCATTAGTCACCTCAATTTTAGCTTGAATTTTTTCAAGCATTTTCGATATGTAATCTCTATATAAATTTTGAGAATTTAAAACCAAACCTCTTCTTTTTGTTAGTTTCATTCGCTCTTCATCATCTTCACATGACCGTTGAGCTTGCGTTAAAGCTTGAATATCTTCATCAATTAAACTTTTAAGTGTAATTCCCATTTTTCTTGATTCTTTGATTGAGCGACTATCTTTTATGACATAAAAATTTTCATTTAAATCAATTCCAAAAGCTTTTTTAAGTTGCAATTGTTTTTCAAAGAATGATGAGAATTGATCTTCTACTTTTGGATATTCATGATCATTAAATCGATTGAACGAAAAAAGTACTTTGTTTAAATCAATATCATCTTTAATAGTTGATAGATAATCAACAGCAACCTTATAATCATCGCTTCCATCCATTGATGGAACAATAACTAAATCAATTGTGTTATATAAATCAGCTTGCTTCATGGATTTGTGGAAGATCTCTAATTTCACAGCTCCTACGTCAATAATCTTAAGACCACTTTGTAGAAGTAAATCTTCAAATTGATAAAACTGTTGATCATTTTCATGGATGAAATCTATTTGTACTGACTCATAATCTTTTGTCTTGATCATTGAATCAGATTCATTAATTTTGTCAATTTCTATTAATTTTGAGCCATCCAAAAAAGACGCTATTATACTTGAGTTTGTGCTTTTTGCAGCTCCACCTTTTAAGTTGATTACTAATATATTTAATTTCATTTGTTTTTTTCCTTTTTTATTTAAATTGAATTAAACCTGATTGAGGTTTACCACCAAAATCGAACATCTCTACCTTAACTACTTTTTTAGGGTATTCAATGAAGTATCCTGGACCACTATCATTTGGATGAAGTACAAGTTCATAATCTTTAAAAAACTGAGCGTATTTACCATCATTTGAATTTGTAACAGGAGTAACTACTTGGAAAAATAGAATTAAAGCAGATATAAAGCCTGTCAAAACCCCAAAGATAGTACCCCATATAATTCCTCTTACTTTTACTGTTTTAATTTTGTGAGCAAAATTGTTAAATTGAACCAACTCATAATCTAAAGATTGAAGATTTTGAGATAGTTGTTTCGACTCTTTAGCTGCTTTTTGAATCACTTTTATTTGTTGATCTGTTACAAGAGGTTTTTGTTCCTCTTGTATGGTTTTATTAGTTTGTTTTGGAAGTTCTGAGTCAAACTCTTCAAACTCATTAAATTCTTCATCACTCATTATTTATCCTTTACACTTGCTTCTAATTTTTCTAATACATCAATTGAGTTATTAATGAAATGGATAAATGCTCTGCAACTAGATTCAAAAACTTCATATAGATTTTCAATTTCTGAATAACTCTCACCAGGTTCTTTTTCATCATTTTTCATCAAAAATTCAAGGTCTGAAATAATACTTTGAATTGAATCATCTAGTGATTTCATCTTTCCTACCAAAGCTTGATATTTTTTTTCACTTTTTATATCATTTTTAAGAGCTTGAAGTCTTATATTTTGTGGAACATCTCTTAAATATTCTTCGCCACCATGAGTAAATGTCACAAAAGCTATGTTTGAGCCATTTTGGTTTAAAGAAGTTGCAACTGCAACACAATTTTGACCTTTAATGGTTGCCATTTTATGATCAGTTTGTCTCAGAAGAAAACTTAAGTCGTCTTTTATATATTTTAAATCTACAAGATCACTAGTATTGTCTATTAATCTTTGAACCTCAATTAGTTTATTATTCATTTTGTATTTTCCTTTTTTATTTTTTTATAAATTAAGGGGATAACGTATTAGATACGTTGGCCCCAACCACTTTGAACTGAACTACTCATTTTTTCGACAACATCATCAAAAGCTGTAGCTGTTTTAGCCTCTACTGCTTCAAATATTTGGGCATGATAAGTTTTCAAAATTTTATACACTATCGCAAATGAGAATAGTTGTAACGCTAAGTTAGCTAGACCTAAAAAAACATAATCTAGACCATGTGTTAAAATTGTCCACTCATCTCCTTGATCATGTGTAATCTCAGATGAAATTTTAAATATTGTGGAAATGAGAGGTTGACCAATTGCAAGTAAAATATCACTGGCAGCCATAGCTGCAAAAACTGAAATAACGAATATAGGTATTTCTAGTGCGATTGTGATAACTCTTGACATATAATTAACTATAATTTGCCCTGAACGTTTTGTAAAAGCCATAACAAGTACAAAAGGAGCTATTAGGTGATATGTAAAAATCTTGATAATGATTTTTAAGATTATAAGTAAACCCAATAATGAAATACCTACACTAGGTAGTAATTCAATTAAATTTCTCACAAAATAAACAGTTGTAAAATACGAAAATGAAGAGGAAGCTACAAAACCAGCAATACTACCAATAATACCACCTACCACACTACCTGGAACACCTGCTGCTGAACCTCCAGTTGCACCTAATGAAGCTACTATTTTTCCAGCATGATCTTTTAATAAATTATAAAAATTTGAGACACCAGGTATCATAAATAAACTAGTGTTATAAGCTATATTTTTAGCTAAGTCTTCTCCTCTTTCATCATCTAGTAGTTTTGTTGCTGTGTCTTTTTGAGTCTCTTCGAATAGAGTTCCCATGAATTCAGATTTATTAACGATAACAGGTAGTGCTAGAATTGACATAAAATTCCAATCCTCAAATAGGCCATATTGCATATGAACCAATCTCGTTAAATTTTCTATCTTTTTTGGATCTGCACCAGCCGAAGCTTTAGTAATTAAGGCTTGGTTTAATTCCATCTGGTTTTTTATGTATAAAAATCTTTCATCAGCCTTGCGGCAAAATGAAGATGAAGTATCAGGGTATGAGTTTTGATTATCAAAATTCAATAATCCTCCCTCATCTTTTGACATATAGTATCTAGGAATACGACCCTTTGCTGTATAAGCTGCGTAAATCCATTGCTCTGAAACTGGATAATAAGAATTTTTATTATCTGAATAGGATTTGATTAAATTAAAATCAAAAATTGAATTACACTGTGTAAGAAATGATGAATAAATATCTTTTTCTTTTTCTAAGACATCTTGATTAACTAAGGTATTAATTAATGACTCAGTATTAATTGCACCCGTACGTCGAAGCATGCTATTGAATTCTGAATCTATAATACTCTTTGCAATTAAATTAGCAAAATCAATTGTTGTGTAATATGAGGCTACTTCCAATTTGTTAAAATTGCTCTGGGTTAAAGCTAAAGCTTTACCATCAACGTTAATATCCTCTTTTGTTGTGGGCAAAAATAGTACAGCTGCACCCACTAATGTACCCATCCAGATGATTGCATAACTGTTATGATCCTGCTTATGCTCATCGGCGTGTTGAGCTACTCTTGAAACAGTGTAAAATGCCACAGCAATTAAACCAATTAATGAAACAATCATTAAAAAGAAGTCCTGATTTAGGGTGTTCCATTTTGGATACCACTCAAGCATTGTTATCATTCTCTCATTAATTATATTTGAGGATTTGATATTATCTTTAATCATTTCGTTTGAAAGTTTTTTAACTTTTATTTTATGAGATGGGTCAAGTTCAATATTTAAGGTTCCATACAAACTTGCAATAGGAACAGTAGCTAAATTTACAATCCATGACAAATAACCACCTGCATCATCGACAGTAAGATTATATGCACCAGTAAACGTAGCGTCTGTTGCTGCAACCTCAGATACTTCTTTTGCACGTAAAAAGTTAGCACCCTTCATTTTAAAACCATCTTTTAAAATAAGA
The DNA here is from genome assembly GCA_050296315.1 of Halarcobacter sp. GTDB lineage: Bacteria > Campylobacterota > Campylobacteria > Campylobacterales > Arcobacteraceae > Halarcobacter. Next base: position 321,442 of record JBNKRE010000004.1, on the reverse strand, counting down.
GTTCTGTGATCAATTGTATTTTGAATATCGATTAAATTACCATCACCTAGTATTGAAGCTGCTATTAGATGGGGTATACCAGTATTAGCTCCTTCCTGCTCACTTAAATTAGAAGCTACAACTTTTGCAGCTTGTAGATCTTCAAAATCACTTTCAGAGGCTTCGATTAACCCTTGGTTATCCTTAACCATTTTTAATCGTCTTGGGGTTAAAAACTCATCATAACTTCCATCATAAGATGGGAAGTCACTTAATTTCCATTGAAACAATGCAATAGGCTTTTCAAGTACACCCTTTTTAGCTACTAAACACGTCATTGTATTTGTGTAAGGGTTTAATTTATATAGAGTGGTTGTAAAATCACCATCACCACTTAAATCCCCAGAACCTGGTGGACATCTGTATATTTGTTTCCATATTATTTCTGTATCCTCTACATATGATGGTATTGATCGTGTTAAATACTCATCGTGTAAAAAACCCTCATTTTTAATCTTTTCAATCGAAAAATAAGGAAAATTATCAACTTTATATTTCGTTACATTTCTATCAACAAAATCCTTTACAATCAGTTCCCTATCATAAATATTCGATTGATGCGTTGTTGCAGCTGATAATGTAGTGTATAACAACAACATTATATATAATATATATCGTTTCATTATATTATCACTCCGCTCCATTTAAGGGCACTGTATATAATAACCAGTACAAATAAGCCGATATGAAATCTTTTAGACCGGTGAAGGCCACCTACTGTATATTTAACAATAATTGCTATAACAGCTGTAGGTATCAATGATAAGAGTAGATTAGTCAACAGGTATAAAAATTGAATACCTAGTGTTTGATCTAGGGGAAATCCAAATGTTGAAACAATTGCAGTAAAAACAATCCAAATTGTTCCGTAGATTTTTAATCTTTTCTTGAATGCTTCTTTGCTCCAGCTATTTGTTGTTTTTTCTTCTTTTTCAGTTTCAATCTGACCTCGTAAGTGGTCTACGTCAACCTTTCTGTAATGGCTACAGCTGTACATAAGTATAAGCTGAAAAAAACTAATTCCTAACAACCATATAGTACCCATTTGATAGCCCACGAATAACCCTATTGAGATAGTAACTAGTACTATGGGCAATAAATTTGATAGGTAAAAACTTATATTTTTATTCGAAAAATTCACAAGTTGTATAACTTTCAAAAATGCCTTGTTTAGGATTTTTAAATCCTCATAATCAATTTGTTTAAGCTCTTTATTCATTTTGTATTTTCCTTTCTTAAGTTTGTGATAATTTTTTGATATTTTTCTATCCTGTTTTCATACCTTACTATTCTTTGTTCTAGCTCTATATCCATTGGATTAGATTGGTATTTTTTTTGCACTTTTTGCATGTGTTTTTTCATATTTTCTACGGACGTATTTAAACCTTTTATGTGCCTTTCGTTTATTATTTTATTAGCTTTTTTTATTTGCTCTGAATTTGGGTAAAAGCCGTAAAATAGATGCCATAATATGGTTACTACACCAATCAATGCAAATATAATTAATCCTCTGTTTTGGTCACTTATCATTTGATTTCCTTTACGATTAGATTTTCGATATCTTCAAGTTCTGAATATTTACACTTAATGTTAATATTCATGTTTATATTTTTCATTTTAAATTCTTCATTGCCTTCATCAATTATTACTTCATCAATTGTTAATAATTGATCTTGTAAATTGATTGTTTGACCTAGTAATTGTTTAATCTGAATGATTTTTCTAGACTCAAGAAAATCATTGAAGTTTTCTAATGTCATTTGATCATTATTGAGTAATGCTGCATATATCTTTTTTCTATGCAGTCTTTCACTTCGTCTGGGTTTTAATCCATCATCTTTTAACCATGTATAAAAATCTTCAAAGAGTTCTATTTTTATTTTTTCATTAATACTCATTTTCTTCTTCCTCTTCTTCTTTATGGATATAGTTATCTATATAGTTATATGTGTCTCATTTTGAGACGGTTTTTGTCTCATTTTGAGACTGGATAATCTTACTTTGAGACTCTTGTCTCATTTTGAGACAACTATCTCAATCAGCTTTTTTTACCAATCTTAGTGATTCAAATTCATTCCACCATAATTGAGTGGTTCTGAGAAATCCAGTTTCAATATTTTTTTCAATTAATTTTTTTTCAATTAATTTTTCTATTGATCTATAAGTAGTTGCCCGTCCAAGATTGAATTTTTTTCCTAGTGTTTCAATTTTTCCATAGTACCAACCAGGAAAAGAAGATTGAGGATTATGTGATAGTGTAAAAATTGCGCTTGCAATACAATAATCATTGTTGGACAAATTATGCATTACTCTAGGATGATGTTTAATTGTCGTGAAGTCTGCTAATTCAGTTTTTTTCATTTGAAAATACCCTTACTTTTATTTTAATAGTAAGTTAAAAACTAAGCTTATGTTTTGTAGTATTTGCTTAGTTAAAGCCTTAAGTCGTTTTAACAACTCTCTCTTTTAATTGTTTGGCGACACAAAAGAGGGAGCTTATGTCGTTTTAGATCTTTTTTGTTTTTGAGCTTCAATCCAATTTTGGAGTTCGTTGTACGAAAAGAGTCTGTTGTTAAACCCTTCAATTATTATTGGTTTAATTAACTTACCTTTTGATATTAATTCATTCACTTTTGTTTTACCGATTCCAGTGATTTCTACTATCTCATCTATCTTTATTAATTTATCGTTTGGTTCATTCATAATTATTCCTTTGCTAAAAATTCAGCTACATCTCTTTTAGTATAAAGATATGCTTTACCAACTTTTTTAGTAATTGGTCCAATATTTTCTTTTCTCCAATTATCTAAAGTTCTAACGCCAATACCTAATATTTTTGCAACATCTTTAGAATTTAGAATGAGATTTTCTTTAAATCCTAAATTGTCAATATCATTAATATATTTATCAATTAATTTTTCATTCATTTATAAATTTCCTTTCATATATTTAGAAAATCACCCACCTATTAGTGATTATCACCGTTTAACATCAAAGCTTTTTTAATAATTCGTGATTAAAAAAGGTAAAATAAAGGAACAAGATACAGAAATAGTAAAAAATTTTATTATGTAATATTTACATTTAAATTAAATTATCTGTATATAAAGTGTATTATATACAAATAAAATTAATATTGTCAAGTTTTTTACACTAAAAATATAAAAAAGTATAAAAAAATGTACTATTTACATTTTTTTGGTTATAATTATAAAAATAGTAAGGAGTAAAATTGAAAGAAGCAATAAAAAAGATATTAGATATCTCAGATAAAACTTATTATAATTGGAAAAATCAAAATAGACCTATTGTAAAGCTTTTAGAGAAATATTTTGAAGATGAAGACCTATCAGAGTTTATTGAAAAAGGAACAGTTGATAAGTTTGAAAAGTTAAACTTTCTATATGAAAATATTGTTTGTAAAAATGAAAAACTTTATTTAGATTCTTTTACTTCAAATTTTAATTATAATAAGTTATCAAGTTCCCATACTATATTTATAGACTTTTACTTCTCATTTTTGTTAGATTTAAAGGAAAAAGAGAGTTTAATAAAATTTCAATTTAATTCTCTATTAAATAATTCACTTCACAATTATTTAATAAAAAAATACAAGAAAACAATTTTAGATGATGAATATTGTGATAAATTAATTAACGACCTAAAAAAAGACTATGAAGAGATAGAGAAAAAAGATTTTGATGAAAATACTTATAATTCATTAAAAAAAGAAATTATTGAAACAGTTGATATTTTGAATAAAAATGACTTAGAGAATATTTTAAAGCATACTCATTGTTTTGAGCTTTGGGATGATAATATGTTAATATATTTAGATTATGTATTAAAAAATGACATGAGTTCATTTTTAGAGTCCAAAAATGAAGAATTAATTTATCATGCAATAGGTTTTAAAGTGTATTCTATTTTAAAAGATGAAGTGCCAATAGTAAAGTTAGATCTTATATCTATTGTTCAAGAGAATTTAAAAGATAATGGAAATAAAATTGTGATTGAAATAATTGAAGAATGCATATTGAAATACAAAGATGAAGTGATTAATAGGGTTAAAGAAGAAAAAAGATATAGAGAATATGAAAGATATATAATAGTTTACTAAGATAATTTTTTTCAGGTAATTTATCAGGTATAAAAAATATTCTATTTATTTAAAATCCTATTTTAAGGCTTTTAATTGCATAAGTTAAGTTCCAGATAGTTCCTGTTAAGGTTATGCCTAAAGCATAATACTAAATAAATGCTGGATTTAAATCTTTTAGCAAGAATTTCTTATTTTTTTTTAATTTTATTTTTAGGATATAATTTGTATTTTAGATATATCTTAAAAATTAAATATACAAAATTTTTGATTCTTTTTTCTATAAATATGTTAATAGGAATATCTTTAATTCACTTAAGAAATAGCATACCTGATTTTTATTCTATGATATTCTCTAATCTTTTAATTGGATTAGCAGAGATATTCCTATATCTAGCTATAAAAGGTATGTTAGGACTTGATGATAATTGGAAAAATCGTTATTATATACTTATTTTAATACTTTTTATAGGTTATATGATATTTACTTATATTTATTATGATTTATCTATAAAAATGATGATTTCTTCTGTATATTTTATGAGTTTTGATGCAATTATGGGGCTAATGTTTCTTAGAGATAAAAAGTCTAGATTTATTAATAAAATTTCCTCTATTGTATTTTTTATAGGAAGTGGAGTGTTTGCCATTAAATTGTTTAATGCAATTTTTGGAAATATTAATCCTAGCTATTTAAGTAACAATAATATATTTATCTATCTGCCATATTTTTATTTAATCCTTTTTTGTATATGGATGGTTTTTTTAGTATTTATATATAGAAAAAATAGAAATATTTAGTTTTATATAAAATTTTATTCTACTAAAGTATAATAAATCAAAAAATTATGCTAGATTTTTAAGCTAAGAATAGTATTGATTATCTAGTAGGTTTATAATATCTAGGTAGTTTATGAAATATATATTTTTTATTATAATCTTATGTACTTGTTTATTCTCTCAAAAATTAGAAAAAATAAAATTACAACTACAATGGAAACATCAATTTGAATTTGCAGGATTTTATATAGCAAAAGAAAAAGGATTTTATGAAGAAGAGGGTTTAGATGTAGATTTTATTGAATTTAAAGAGGGGATGGATATAACCCAAGAGGTTTTATCAGGAAATGCAGATTATGGATTGTCTTTCTCTTCTATAATAATTGATTATTTCAAAAATAAACCCATAGTAATGGTTGCAAATTTTTTTAAGCAATCACCTTTAGTATTAGTAACCCAAAAAGATATAAAAATTCCAAGTGATTTAAAAAATAAAAAAGTGATGGGATTGTTAGATAGTACTCATAAAAGAACTATATTAACAATGTTGAGCAAGTTTGATATAAAATTTGATGATTTTATAAATATTCCAAGAGAATTTTCATTAGAAGCATTTATCAATAAAGAGGTTGATGCAATAAGTGTATTTACAACAAACGAGATATATACTTTAAATAAATTAGGAATAAAATATAATATATTAGATCCAGCTGTTTTTGGAACTAAATTTTATGATTTAAATTTATTCACAACAAAAAAAGAGGCTAAAAACAATCCTTTAAGAGTTGAAAAGTTTAAGAAAGCATCTATCAAAGGATGGAAATATGCTTTGGAAAACAAAGAGGAAACTGTTAATCTTATTTTAAATAAATATAATCCCCAAAACAAATCAAAAGAGGCTTTATTTTTTGAAGCTAGACAAATAGAATATTTAATGCTTACAAATATTTATCCTATTGGTAGTATTGATTTAGAAAGAATCCATATTATAGCAGATAATTTTGCCCAATCTGAATTTATGAATGTTCAATCTAAAGATATCTTGAAAGAGTTTATTTTTGATAAACAATCTTTATATATGGAATTAACAGAAGAACAAAAACAATATTTAAAAGATAAAAAAGAACTAAAAATGTGTGTAGATCCTAATTGGATGCCATTGGAGATGATAGAAGATGGTAAACACATGGGAATTGCTGCTGAGTTTATGAATATAATCTCTAAAAAAATTAATATTCCTATAGATTTAGTGATTACTAAAAACTGGACACAGACTTTAAATAGAGCCCAAAAGTATAGATGTGATATTTTATCTTTAGCAGAAAAAACACCATCTAGACAAAAGTATTTAGATTTTACAACTCCGTATATTGTAACACCTTTAGTTATAGTAACAAAAACAGGTGTACCTTTTATCAATAATATAGAGAGTATAAAAAATAGAAAACTTGGTATAGTTGAAAACTATTCTATATTTGAACTTTTAAAAAACAAGTTTCCTGATATAAATTTAGTTCAAGTAGAGTCTGTGGTCGATGGTTTAGAGCAAGTACAACAAGAAAAAATTTTTGGTTTAATTGATAATTCTATTGTTATAAATCATGAAATTTACAAGAGGTCAATAGATGATTTAAATATATCTGGACAATTTAAAGAATCATTTTTTTTAAGTATTGCTTCAAGGAATGACGAACCTATCTTACATGAGATTATGGAAAAGGCATTAGGTTCAATTGATAGCAAAGATAGAGAAAAAGTTTTTTATAAATGGACTCATTTGAAATATGATAAAGTTATTGATTATAAATTAGTTTCAGAGATTTTATTTTCTTCTATAGCAATTTTATTATTATTTATATATTGGAATTTTAAATTAAAAGAGGAGATTAAAAACAAAGAAATTGCCAAGAAAAAGTTAATGGATAGTGAAGAGAAGTTTAGAAAACTTTTTGATAGTGCACCAGTACTTTTAAACTCTTTTGATGAAAATGGTAGGTTAGTTTTATGGAATAAAGAGTGTGAAAAAGTCTTTGGATATAGTTTTGAAGAGTTGTTTAATGAAAAAGAACCTTTATCATTATTTTACCCAGATATTCATATTCAAAAAAAGGTAAAGGACTCTTTAAGTATTGTTCATGAAGAAGCAGTATATAAAGAATGGCATCCTATAACTAAATATGGAAAAGAGTTAGTAACAATGTGGGCAAATGTTAGACTCCCTAATAATGTAATAATAAATGTAGGGTATGATATAACAAAACAATATCATAATGAAATAGCAATAAAAGAGAAAGCTATTCAATTAAAACTTGCAAAATTAGAACTTGAAAATCTAAATAACACTTTAGAAAATAGAATAAAAGAAGAGATAGATAAAAATACTAAATATCAAATTACAATTATGGAGCAAAGTAAACTAGCTCAAATGGGTGAAATGATAGAAAACATTTCTCACCAATGGAGACAACCTTTAGCTGAAATAAACTCTACAGTTATGTTGATTGATATGATATTATCAAAGAAAAATATTTTAGATAAAGAGCTTGATGAAAAACTTTTAGAAATAGAACAATTGACAAAATATATGTCAAATACAATCAATGATTTTAAATATTTTTTTGAACCAAATAAGATAAAAGAGGAGTTTTGTTTTTATGAGAATATATTAAACTCTTTGAAAATATTAAAAGGAAGAATATCTTTTGCACAAATTGAAATTGACATAGATATTGATAAAAATATCTCTTTTAAGTCATATCCCAATGAATTAAATCAAGTTATTTTAGCTATATTGAACAATTCTATAGATGCAATTGAAGAGAATAAAATAGTTAATCCAATAATATCTATTAGTTTAAAAGAGAGTTCAGATATGTTAAGTTTATCTATTGAAGATAATGCGAAAGGGATAGATGAAAAGATAATTAATAAAATATTTGAACCATATTTTACAATGAAACATAAATCTCAAGGTACAGGTCTTGGACTTTATATATCTAAAATGATAATTGAAAAAGGTTTAAATGGAACAATATTTGTAGAGAATAGAAACTTAGGAGTTTGTTTTATATTAAACTTACCAAAGGAGAATAATGAATAAAGAGTTATATCCATACAAAGTTTTATTTGTAGAAGATGAAGAGTTATTAAGGAAAAATTACACAAGTTACTTAAAAATGCTTTTTGCTGAAGTTTTTGAAGCAAAAGATGGTGAAGAAGCCTTAGCACTTTATAAAAAAATAAAGCCTGATATTTTAATTGTTGATATAAATATTCCTAAAATAGATGGTTTAGAATTATTGAAGATTATTCGGCAAAATGATATAAAAACGAAAGCTATAATCTTGACAGCATATGTTAGTAAAGAGTTTCTTCTTGAAGCTACCTCTTTGAAATTAGTAAGATACTTAGAAAAACCAGTTAGTAGAAAAGATTTGAAAGATGCATTACTATTAGCAGTAGATGAGATACAAACTTATAATATTAGAAATATAAAAACAATTGATATAAAAGATGAATTGCTTTGGAATAATGAATTAAGGGAATTAAAATATCAAAATGAGAGTATAGAGTTGACAAATAATGAAAAACTTTTTTTAGAACTACTTTTGTCCCATCCAAACAGAGTTTTTAGTTATGATGAAATATTTTTTCATGTTTGGAATAATTATGATGATGACGCGAGTTTTAATGCTATAAAAAATTTGATTAGGAGGTTAAGAAAAAAATTACCTTATGAGATAATTCAAAATGCATTTAATGAAGGTTATAAAATAAATGTGCAATAAATATATGATTTTGATGAAATAATATCACTTTTGATACTTCTTTGATACTTCTTGTTTATACAATTCTAAAAAACAAATTAGGATGTATTAAATGGGAAAGAAAAGTTTTATAAGTTTTGTAGCAAGCGGTGTATTACTTTTAGGTATAAATTCTAATGCACTTACTTTAGAAGAGAGTGTAAAAGAGGTAATAAAAACTAACCCAATTGTAAAAGAAAGGTTAAGTAACTTTAGAGAAGTTCAGCAAGATTTAAATATTGTTGAATCAGAATACTATCCATCTTTAGATTATAAGGCAAGTATTGGAAAAAATTTTGCAGGAGAATTTAAAGATAAAATCGATGAAATTAATTATAGACACTATACTCACTCTTTAAAATTAACTCAAAATATTTTCAATGGTTTTAGTACTTCAAATAAAGTTGATTATCAAAAACAAAGAATTCTTGCAGCTGCATATCATTATTTGGAAAATACAAATGATATTGCTTTTCAAATGGTTGGAGCATATCTAGATGCAATTAGAAGTTATAGATTACTTCAAAATGCTAAAGATAATGTATTAGTAAATGAAAAAATATATGAAGATGTTCAATCTTTATATGATTCAGGATTAACTACTAAATCAGAAATGACAAAAATCTATTCATCTTTATCTCTTGCAAAATCAAATTTAGTAGTTCAGCAAAATAATACAATTGATAAAGGCTTTAGGTTTAAAAGAATTTTAGGAAGAGATGTAAATATTTCAGAACTATCTTTACCAAAACTTGATTTAGCAATGCCGGAGAGTATACAAAGGGCAACGATGTATGCTATTAAAAATAATCCTTCAATTTTAGTAAGTAATTATAACATCAAAGGTGCACAGAGTCTTTATAGAGAAAAAAAGAGTAAGTATTATCCAAAAATAGATTTAGAGATAGAACAACTTTATAATGATGTAAATAAAGATAATAGATATGATAGTCCAGATGATAGAACAAGAGCATATCTTACTCTATCTTGGAATATATATAAAGGTGGGGCACATCAGTCAGATATTCAAAAAAGTAGAAGTTCTGTAAACAAAGAAGTTGAGATACAAAGAGATTTAAAAAGACAAACAATTGAGAGTTTAGAATTATCATGGTCAGCATATGAGATGTTGACAAAGCAGTTATCCGAGCTGTATAAATATTATGAATATAGTAATGAAACATTGCAAAGTTATAAAAAAGAGTATGAGATGGGAAGAAGAACTTTATTAGACCTTTTATCTGCTCAAAATGATTTAATCAATGCAAAAACTCAAATAATAAATGCTCAAACTGATAAACTTTTTGCACAATACAGAGTATTAGATGCCATGGGATTATTAGTTACTTCTGTTGTTGAAGATAAACAAGAGTATGAAAATATTGCATATCCAACAAAAAAACCATTTGAAATAGAAGAAGATAAATTACCTGTAAAATTAGATGTAGATTCTGATGGTGTAGTTGATTCTATTGATATTTGTGATAATTCATCAACAGGTGATAATATAAAACCTACAGGATGTATTCAAGAACAAAAAGATAGTGATTTTGATGGAGTAATTGATTCTAAAGATAGTTGTAATGATACTATTCTTGGAAAAATTGTTGATGAAAATGGTTGTGCTTTAGAAAATAAAGAGAATAGATTTGAACCAAAAGAAGAAGAGTACTTAACTGAAGTTCCAAAATTCACTGATGCAAGTCCTAAAAAATCAGATAAATTAGGTTTATATGATTATGAATTTAATGTAGCAGCAAATAAAAATATTGATTCAACAAAATTAGATAAACATCTAATGTATGATAATTTTGAAGTAATTAAAAGATTTGAATTTATTGATATGAATGATATTGATTTAGAAGATGAAAAGCTTAATGAACAAATCAAAAAAATAGTGGAACAAATAAATTCTTATAAAAGAGACGATATAACAGTTAGTGTGATTGGTCATACTCAAAATATGAAGGATAAAACAGAAAGCTACAATAAAGCTTTAGAGTATTCAAAAAATATTGAAAATCTTTTAATAAAAAATGGATTAGAAAAAACTAAGATTATTTCTCAATCAAGAGTTGATTTTGATAATCTATTTTTAGAAACAGATTTACATAAGTTAAATAACGTAGTTGCAATCACTTTATATGTACCAAGTTTAGATGAAAAAAACATTTTAGATGATGATAAAGATGGTGTAATAAATGAGTTAGATAAGTGCCCTAATACTACAAAAGGTTATACTGTTGATAAAGATGGATGTACACAAAAAATAAATCTTGAAGTCTTATTTGAAAATAATTCATCAACTATAAAAGAGGATACAAAAGATAAAGTATTAGCTTTTTCAAAATTTTTACAAGATAACAAAGAGTTTGATACGATGATTACTGGTCATGCAAGTAATGATGGCAAGAGTTCTGCTTCTTATAATAAGAAATTATCTTTACAAAGAGCAGATACAATAAAAGAAATCTTAGTAAAAGATGGTGTTGAAAGTTCAAGGATTACTACTACTGGAAAAGGATATGAGCAACCAGTTGCAAAGAACGATACAGCAGAAGGAAGAGCATTAAATAGAAGAATAGAAGCTGAACTTATCAATATAAATAATAAATAAAGAAAAAAGCTAATGCATCATTCTCCTAAAAAAGATTCTTTACTTGAGTCTTTAGTTTTGTATACTAGATTATTTCATAAACCATATTCTGCACAGTCATTAATGTCAGGTTTACCACTAGATGTAAACCTGACAGAACAACTATTGTTTTCTAAAAACAATTCAAAATCTTTATTTTCAAGAGCTGCGTCAAGGGCAGGATTAAAAACAACTTTAATAGAAAGGTCAATATCTGATATTTTGCAATTACAACTTCCTATGATATTAATTTTATCAAACAATAATAGTTGTATTTTAGATAGTTTCATAGAAAATAAAACAAAAGCTAAAATTATATTTAGTGCTGATGAACCTTTAGTTGAGATTGTTGAGGTAAAACAGTTAGAAGAAGAGTATTTAGGTTATGCTTTTATGTTAAAAAAAGCTTTTGAATATGAAGATGAAAATAATAAAAGAACATTAGATTTAAAAAATCATAAACATTGGTTTTGGAACACTTTGGGTTTTTCAAAAAAAATATATTTAGATTGTATTTTAGCATCAGTTTTAATAAATCTTTTTGTTTTAGCTACCCCTTTATTTACTATGAATGTATATGATAGAGTTATCCCAAATAATGCACAAGAAACACTTCTTGTTTTTACGATTGGGATTGTTTTAGTTTATATTTTAGATGGGTCTTTGAAATTTTTGAGAACTTACTTTTTGGAGATGGCAGGTAAAAAAAGTGATATTATCATCTCATCAATAATATTCGAGAAAGTTTTAGATTTAAAAATGGATTCCCATCCCAAATCGGTGGGTTCTTTTGCTAACAATTTAAAAAGTTTTGATAGTATTAGATCTTTTCTTACAAATGCTACATTGAGTGTTTTGATAGATTTTCCTTTTTCTGTTTTATTTTTATTAGTGATATTTTATATTGCTGGAATTATGGTTTTAGTTCCTTTATTTATTATGATTATTATAGTTTTTTATGCTCTGTTTATAAGAAAACCTTTACAACAAAGTATAGAAACTACATATGAAGCATCTGCTAAAAAGAATGGAATTTTAATAGAATCTTTACATAATATTGAAACTATAAAATCTCAAGGCTTATCTAGTAATATCCAATTTGATTGGGAGGAATCAACAGGAGAAATTGCAAACAAAAGTTTAAAATCAAGATTACTCTCTTCTTCAATCCCTACTGTTTCTGGTTTATTAATTGGTTTAAATACTGTATTAATTATTGTAATAGGAGTATTTCAAATTCAGAATTTTGAGCTTACGATGGGAGGATTAATAGCTGCTATGATTCTCTCTTCAAGGGCTATTGCACCTATGGGACAAATAGCTGCTTTGATTTCAAATTATGAAGATGCTAAAACCTCATATAAAATGTTAGATGAGATTGTTAATAAACCTCTTGAAAGACCCCTTGCCAAAGAGTTTGTAAAAAGAGCATCTATAAAAGGTAATATCGAATTTAGAAATGTAACTTTTAAATATCCAGATTGTGAAGCTTATGCTTTAGAGGATGTAAGTTTTACTATTAAAGAGGGTGAAAAGGTTGCTTTTATTGGTCAAATAGGTTCAGGTAAAAGTACTATTGCTAAACTGATTTTAAAACTATATGAACCTCAGAGTGGTTCTATTTTGATTGATGGAATTGATATATCTCAAATTGACCCAGCAGATTTAAGAAAATGTTTTGCTTATGTTCCTCAAGATATCCATCTTTTTAGGGGAACAATAAAAAACAATATCTTAGGTTCTTATAGATTTGTTGATGATCAATGGTTATTAGAGTGTTCACAAACAAGTACAACTGATGATTTTGTAAAGCTTCATCCACTGGGTTATGATATGCAAATAGGTGAGCGTGGATTGGGTCTTTCAGGAGGTCAGCGACAAAGTGTAGGAATAGCAAGAGCCTTAATAAATAATTCTGATATTTATCTTTTTGATGAACCAACTAATGCTATGGATCAAACTACAGAAACTAAGGTTTTAAATAATTTAAAAGAGGATATTGAAAAGAAAACTCTTCTTTTAGTAACTCAAAAAATGAATATGTTAAATCTTGTTTCAAAAGTAATAGTTATGCATCAAGGTAAAAAAGTATTAGAGGGTAATAAAGAAGAGGTTATAAAAAAGCTAGGAGCAATTAGTGGCTAGGTTAAAAGAGATAAAAGAGGCTTTTTTTAATAAAAATACCCCAATAATAAATAAAAAACTTAGTAAACATGACTATGAATATATGAATAGTTTAAGTGCAGCTGTTATTTATAATAGACCAAAAAAATTGCATTGGGTATTGATATTTTTTTTTATCACAATATTTTCTTTTATCATTTGGGCTTCTTTTGCTTCAATTGATGAAATAGCAAGAGGACAAGGAAAAGTTGTACCTAGTGGGCAAAATCAAATTATTCAAAATCTTGAAGGAGGAATTGTATCTCAGATTTTAGTAAAAGAGGGTGATTTTGTAAAAAAAGGGCAAGTATTAATTAGAATTAACAATGAAAAATCATCTTCAACTCTTGTATCAAATGAGATTAAAACTTTATATTTAAAAGCTCAAATCAAAAGATTAGAAGCAGAGTTAAAACAAGAACCTTTTGAGATTATACAAACAGACAATAAAACTTTAAATGGATTTTTGGAAAATGAAAAAGAGTTATATATTAGTAATATCAATCATTTAGAATCAAAAATTCAAATTTTAAAGGAACAAGATAAACAAAAACAAAGTGAACTTAAAGATGCACAACAAACAATAAAACATATGAAATTTTCTGTTGAAGCTATAACAAAAGAGGTTGATATGACTGAACCAATGGTAAAAAAAGGTATTCGTTCGGAAATTGATTTCCTTAAACTTAGAAGGGAACAAAGTGATGCAAAACAGAAACTACAAAGTGCAATTTTAACTGTTAATAAAATAAAATCAGAAATAGTAGAAATAGAGAAAAAAATAAAAGAGACTTATGAAATAAATGAATCAAAAGTTAGAGAAAAATTAAATGAAACAATTACTAATTTAAAGGCATTAGAAGCTAATAGTACTGCCTCTTTAGATCAAGTGTCAAGAGCAATTGTCAAATCCCCTTCAAATGGGATTATCCAAACATTACATGTAAATACTATAGGTGGGGCAATTAAACCTGCACAAGATTTAATAGAAATAGTACCTACTGATTATAACTTGATTGTTGAAGTAAAAATCTTACCTTCTGATATTGCTTTTATTTATCAAGGACAAAAAGCAATTGTAAAATTTTCGGCATATGATTTTTCTATTTATGGAGGATTAGATGGTAATGTTATAAATATATCTCCTGATACTATCACTGAAAAAGATGATAAAACTTATTACTTAGTACAAATTAAAACTACAAAGAATTATATTGGTAATAAAGATGAACCAATGAAAATAATACCTGGTATGGTGGCAAACGTAGATATTATCACGGGTAAAAAAACAATTTTAGATTATATATTAAAACCTATATTGAAAACTAAGCAATACACTTTTACGGAAAGATAAAATGAAAAAAATATTTTTATATGGTGATGATTTATTTTTATTGGCACGTTGGATTAAATTAATTAATAATAGAACTAATCTTGTTGAGAATAAATCGGAATTAGTATGTGTTAAAAATAGTATTTTAGTTATAAATATTTCTATTTGTAAAAATATATCTGATGAATTTATAGTTGATTTTGTAAATAACAAAAATCAAATTTTAGTTTTAGACAACCTACCAAATTTTTATAATGCAAAAAAATATTTAAGTTTGGGAATAAAGGGGTATGGAAATACTCTTATGACAAGTTCTTATTTAAACTCTGCAATAGAAGCTTTAAATAATGGGTTTATTTGGTTGTTACCAGATATCACAACTCAATTAGTAAATAATATAGTTGATTTGGATAAACAAGATGATAAAAATAAAGATGAATTACTGTTTAGATATTTGACTGTAAAAGAGAAACAAGTAGCAATTTTGTTAAAAAAAGGGTATACAAATTCAAAAATATCTATTGAGCTAAAAATATCAATAAATACAGTAAAAACTCACATAAAACATATTTATGAAAAATTATCTGTAACAGATAGAGTAGCTTTTGCTTCTTTATTTACTAAATAAATCACCCTATTGGGTGATATACAAATAAAAAAAATTTAATTAAAATCGAAAAATTAAAAATTACCAAATAGAAAGGAAACACTATGGCAACTATTGCAGGAACTGTAAAAGAGGTATCAAATGGAACTTTTCATGTAAAAGATGAAAATGGAAATATAAAGATTTTAAAAGTAGGTGATACTATTTATGAAAATGATACAGTTTATGGAGATAGTACAAATACTTCGTCTTCTAAAATAGAGATTGAACTTTCTGGAAATGATGTGATTGTATTAAGTGCAGGACAAGAGCAATTAATAGATTCCTCTTTGATTGAAACAGCATTTGGTACAGAAGAATTATTTTTCACAAGAGAAGGTTTAGATTTAAATCCCGACTCATATAATGCTCAAGAAAATGTAGTAAGTGATTTAAGAGATGCCCAGTTTAAAAATAATAAAGAAGATGCAAAAGATGAAAATAATATTGATAATAAAGATGTAACTGAAGAAGAGACTGCTGAGGGGAAAGAAAAAGTTGAAGATGAAGAAGCTGTAGATGCTAACTTCCAACAAAGGGATGGAAATATTACTGATGTAATAAGTGATTTAAGAGATGCTACATTTAGAGCAAGAACACAAATTTTTGAGGATAAAGCTTTATTTAAAAATGAATCTGAAAATAGATTAGAAACAGACCATAGTACTACAGATTATACTGATCCATTTTCTCCTACTACAGATACACCAAATATACCAAATATACCGACTAATTCAGGACCTGATATACCAGAGGTTATCCCTCCTATCCCACCATCAATTCCAAATGTTACTTTAAGTATAAATGATGTTAGTGCATATGAAAGTGAAGGTTTTTTGATTTTTACAGTTTCTTTAGATAGAGCTATTACAGAAGATGTAACATTCAACTATAAAACTTCACAATTAACAGCAACAGCAAATGAAGATTATGATGAGATAAGTGGAACTATTACAATACTTCAAGGAGATAAAACTGCAATAATAAAAGTACCAATTACAGATGATTATTTTGCAGACAATGGGGAAACATTAAAAGTTACAATCTCAGATGTTATTGGAGATGTTGAAGTAAGAAAACCTGAGGGGATTGGTACTATTTTAGATAATAGTAATCCTTCAAATACTGGTGGTGAACCAGGTGGATATGATGAAAATGATAGTATTTATGCGATAATAGTAGGACCTGATGGTGTAAAAGAGGGAGATACAACAACACAATACACAGTAAAACTGATAGATAAAGATGGTAATCCTGTAGTTGTAACTCAAAATACTCAAGTTACAGTAGTATATAAAAATGAAACTACACAAGATGGTGATACACAATATAATGAAAACGATACAATCTCTATTACAATACCAGCAGGAAATTCGCAAAATAGTTTTACTGTAGATACAATAAAAGATGAACAATCAGATGATAAAGAAAATTTCAATTTATCAATTAATGATGTACAAAGTGGTGAATTTGAAAATATCATCTTAGGAGATATTGATGGAAACTATAAAGATGTTACCACAACAATATATGATAGTGAAACAGTATTTGTAAAAATTTCAAATAATGATACAACTGCAGAAGGTGGAACTTTAGAGCATACTATTTCTTTATATACTCTTGATGAAAATAATAATGAAATTCCTTTTGTAATAGAAGAGAATGAAACAATAACAATCACTTTATCTTATTCTCCAGCTGATACAAATGGTGCAATAGAAGGGGTAGATTATATAGGTGAAACAACAGTAATATTCACTTCATCTGATGGAAATAGTAAAACAATACAAAATTCAACAATAGATGATTATTTTAATGAAAGTGATGAAACTTATATAGTAACAATAACAGATATTCAACAAGAAAATAATACTTATGGTATTTTTATTGATGAGGAAAATAGTAGTGTTACAGGAACGATTTTAGATAATGAGCCAAATGAAACTAGCCCTGATGAAGGAAGTTATGGAAGTGAAGATACAGTATACGCGATTATACAAGGACCTGAAAGTGTAAATGAAGGTGATACAACAACACAATATACAGTAAAACTAATAGATGAAAATGGAAATGAAGTAGTAGTTTCAAACGATACAACAGTAACAGTAGTATATAAAAATGGAACTACACAAAATGGAGATACTCAATATAATGAAGGTGATACAATATCTGTAACAATATCTCAAAACAGTTCATCAGGAGTATTTACAGTAGATACAATAGATGATTATCTAGCTGATAATGGAGAAAACTATAATCTAACAATAACAAATGTACAAAAAACAGGAGAGTTTG
This sequence comes from Halarcobacter sp., assembly GCA_050296315.1. Lineage (GTDB taxonomy): Bacteria > Campylobacterota > Campylobacteria > Campylobacterales > Arcobacteraceae > Halarcobacter. The sequence goes on along the minus strand of JBNKRE010000004.1, from coordinate 303,646 downwards.
AAAACGTAGCAATAGGTGATAAAGATGGTAACTTTACTAATGTAACAACTTCTATTTTAGATAACTCAAATCCTTCAAACCCAGGTGCTGAAACTGGTGGTTATGGAAATGAAGATAAGGTATATGCAATTATCCAAGGACCTGAAAGTGTAAATGAGGGAGATACAACAACACAATATACTGTAAAACTAATAGATGAAAATGGAAATGAAGTAGTAGTTTCAAACGATACAACAGTAACAGTAGTATATAAAAATGGAACTACACAAAATGGAGATACTCAATATAATGATGGTGATACAATATCTGTAACAATATCTCAAAACAGTTCATCAGGAGTATTTACAGTAGATACAATAGATGATTATCTAGCTGATAATGGAGAAAACTATAATCTAACAATAACAAATGTACAAAAAACGGGAGAGTTTGAAAACGTAGCAATAGGTGATAAAAATGGTAATTTTACTAATGTAACAACTACTATTTTAGATAATAGTCAACCTAACACTCCTATAGATTTAACAGATGATACAATAGAGTCTGATAAAGAGATTGTAGTGATTAAACTTTTTGCAGCGGATGAAAATGGGGATGTAATAAAAGATGTTAATGGTAACTATCAATTAGCAAATAGTGTAGATGAGGGTAATGCTGCAAACTATATAGCATATGCATTTGAAAAAGGAACCTCTGAGTACAAAGATTCTACTAAACTACAGATTCAAGCAGGAAGTATTGATGTTAATTTTAATAATGATGAAGCAGTAGGTGCAGCTGAACAAACAAAATTTGATGGAACACAAGATTTTAAAAATATTACAAAAACTATAAATATAGGTGAAAGTTTTAGTACAGATACCTATAATGATGTAATTACAGAAAACAGTGAAGTTTATAATGTTACATTAGATGCAAATAGCTATGTATTAAATAGTGGTAATGGATATGAAAGTGTGGAAATAGATACAACTCCTGTAGAAACAACAATCAATGATTTTACTGCAAAAGTGTTTGTGAAAATTGAGCCTGTAGTTGATACTACGTATGAAGGGGATTCTTTAGAATATGTAGTTAGTTTAGTAGATGAAAATGGAAATGTTGTGACAATACCAACTGGAAAAAGTATCAGCGTTGATTTAAGTTACTCAAACAATGGTGCTAATCCAGCAGAAGCTGATGATTATACAAAAGTAAATAGTGTGATAATAACTGGTGGTAATAGTGAACAAAGTTTTACCCTTCCTGCAATTGATGATTTTTATGCAGAGGGTGATGAAGGTTTGAAAATTACTATTGGGAATATAACAGGTGATACAAGTATATTTGAAAATATTTTATTACATACTGTAGCAAATGGAGCTTCTGAAGATAAAATCACTACTACAGGAACTATAAAAGATAATCCAGCAAATACAGAGCAACCTACAGATGAAAATAATGTAGATAACTCTACTGGTTCATATGATGAAGATGATACAGTATATGTAAAAATTACACATAATGATTCTGTTTATGAAGGAAATACTTTAACCCATACTGTAACTTTAGTAGATAAAGCTGGAACACCTATAACTGTTCCAGCTGGTGAGAATATAACAGTTACATTATCATATAGTTCTGATACATCAGAAAATGCAGATTATGAAGGAAATACAAAAGTAACACAAGTAACAATAACAAGTGGAAACTCTAGTGTTGATGTTGAAAACTTAACAATTGATGATTTTGTTGCAAATGAAAATGGTGATAACTCAAATGAGAGTTATACTTTAACTATAACTGATGTTAGTCAAAATAATTCAACTTATGAGAATATTGCAATTGATACAAACAATGATAGTGTTACAGGGGAAATAATAGATGGTGTAACTCTTGGTGTTCCAACAAATGCTTATGTTGATGAGGATAACTTTGATATTACTTTACCTAATAATGAAATTAGTGATACTAAATCACTTAATATCTCAGCACCAAATGGAGACAATGGTTATAAACTACTTTTTGATTCAAGTGTAATTGCAAAAGATCCTGATACTAATATGCCTATAACTCTTACATCAAATAGCCAAAATATCATTTTTGATTACTCTACTGAGGGAAAAATTATTGCAACAAGAGATGGTGATAGTAAAAAGGTATTTGAGATAACTTTAAATAAAAATATTGCGGGTGGAGCTGATGATAATTATACTTATAAACAGTATGAAAATATTGATCATCCAGATACAAATAGTGATGATAATGTTGTTCTTACTTTTGGATATAAAATTGAAGATCAGACTAAAACAAGCAGTGTTCAAAACTTTACAGTAACTGTAAATGACTCTTTACCATCTGGAACAAGTCAAAATATTACTTTAGATGAAGATAGTTCTAAATTGATAGTTATTAGTGATGAGTCTTTCCTTAGTGGTGATATTACATTAAATAATGGTGTAAGTGGTCCTACTGTAGTTGCTAATGGAAATAGTATAGATATATATGATAATTTAACAGATCAAGTAAAAGTTGGTACTTTAACAAATAATGGTGATGGTACTTTAACTTTTACGCCAGAGGCAAACTATAGTGGAACAACAGCAGGATTTACATATAGTGCAAGTGATAATGATGGAGATACTGCAGGTTCTACAGTAAATATAACAGTAAATCCAATAGCAGATAAACCTGATATGAATGGAGCTAACACAGGTTTAAATGAAGGTGCTATTAAAACTACACCTCAAGTTTTAGAAGATAATAACAATGATGCAGGAGTAGAATCAGGAACATTGTATAAAGCAACAATTGGTTTAATTTTACCACAAGCTACAGATATTGTTGATTTGACAAATAATACAGATAATGATCAACCTGAAAAATTAGGTTTAATAACTTTAAGTAGTTCTACAACTGAAACAGTTATTATAGATGGGGTAGAACATAGTATAGATTCTAATGGTATTACAATCTTTATAAATGATATTGCAGACTATCATTATTCAGGGATTGATACAAGTGGAGCAATATCTATTACACAAGCTCAGTTTGAAGCTATTGAAGTAAAATTTGAAAACGATAATGCTGTAAATCCAAAGTTTACAATTAGTGTAGATGAATATGAAGTAAATGATGATAATACGCTAAAAATAGGAGTAGCAAAAGCTTCTAATTCACAAGATTATGAAGTAGATATCTTAGCAGTTACTGATCCAGTTACTTTACAATGGAATGATGATCCTAGTAACTTAGGAAGTTTTACAAGTAGTACATTTACTTTTGATAATGTAAATGAGGGTTATGGAACTATTGATTTAAAAGCACTTCTTACAAATACTAATGGTTTAGAAACGGATGCTGATGGGGATTTAGATGGTTCAGAACATAGAAGTTATACAATAACTGGTATCCCAGAAGGAACTATTATCACAATAGGTAGTAAAAGTGTGGCAGCTGATTCAACTGGAACAGCAACTATAAACTTCCCTGATAATACAGCTGATGATCCAGATTTTACTATGAAAATATCTGAACAATTTAGTGGAACAATCAATGGAACAATTACATTAAATGTAAAAGATACAGATGGTGATTCAACAGGTGTTATCAATACTCAAAGTGCTTCAGTAGATTTTAATATGTTTGTAAACCCTATTGCTGACCCAGTAACTTTAAAAGTTGCTCAAGCTTATGGAAACGAAGATGCAGGTAGAACAAATAGTAATGATGAATCTACTAATGCAAGTGTTATAGATGCACCTCAAGATGGAATAGAATTATATATAAATGTAATATCTGATGATAACAAAGATATCCCAGGGGCAAGTTCAATAGATGCAAAAGAGGAATATAATGTAACTATTGATGGTATTCCAGATGGAGGTTCTTTATATGTTTATGATAATAGTTCATCAACTTGGAAACTAATAGATGAAACAAATGCTGGTACAGATGGAAACCTTGTAATAACAGATAATCCAGATGGCACTTGGAAAGTACTTATCAATGATTATCAAAATGATAACTTGCCAAAATTTATACCACCATATAATAGTGATGCAGATTATACTTTTGATATAAGTGCTTATTCTTATGACAATCCAAATTCTTCAATAGCACAAACTTTACAAATAGATGTAACTGTTGATGCGGTTGCTGATGTACCTGTAAATGATGATTTAAATAATGATACTGTAAATGATGATGAAAATGATACAAACAGCTTTACTTTAGTTTCAACTGAAGATAATGGAGGTATTAATTTAAAAGCAATTTTTAATACTCCAGCATTACTTGATTCAAATGATGGGGAGAGTGGTGATGGGTCAGAAACTTTAACTTTTAAAGTGACTGGATTAGCTGATGGTTTTTATATAAATGGAGCAACTTTTATAGGTGGAACTGGTACAAGTAGAGTTTGGCTTGTAGATAAAACTGAGTTAAACAATGATAATGTGACTTTACAAACACCAACCCATTATGCAGGACAAGTTGACTTTCAAATTCAGTTTGTGACAACAGAGGATGCAGGGGATAGTAAAACTCATGCAATAAAAGATATAAGTGCTATGATTACTCCTGTAACAGAAGGACATATTGCTTCAAGTGATGTTCAAAATGAAGATGAATCAAAAGTTCTTAACTTTGATTTTATATCTCCTGATACAGATGATTTAGATGCAGGAAAAGAGAGTTTGGAAAGTTTTAGTATAGATGTAACAGGACTTGAAGCGGCTGGGATAACATTAGTTTCAAATGGAGTAGACTTAACAACTGGAAAAACAGGATATCAAACACTATCTGTAACAAATGGAGTTGTAGAAGCAGTGACTGCAACGTTAAGTGAAGACATTGACACTGATTATAGTTTTAATATCACATATACATATAAAGATGTAGCAGTTGATAATAATGGAAATACATATACAGATACAAAAACAGTAACAGACCAACTTTATAGTGTAACTGTAAATGCAATAACTGATGATATAACTTTAGTTATGAGTACAACAGCAATGGATGCTAATATCTCAGATGATGCAGGACATGTAACAGTAACAGATAATGGAAGTTTTACAAAAACTTTAATTGTAACAGGTATAGATAGTGATGGTAGAGGAAATGCTGATAAAGATAGTTCAGAAGAGTTTACAAGAATAACAGTTTCTGGAGTTCCAGAAGGGATAACTATTCCAAATGGGATTTATGCAGGAGATACTGGTGGTGGAAACTATTCAGGATTTTGGTATGTAGACATAGCAAATCAAGCTTTAGATAATGATGGAGCTACATATGATTTAGTATTTGATGTAGACGGTAGTTTTGATATAAATGATTTAGGTGATTATCAAATTACTGTTACAGCATATAATCAAGAAAAAAACAACGATGTAGAACAATCAGATAGTCAAAGCTTTACATTAACTATTGATACTACGATAACAGGACCAGGTCCTGGTACTCCTGCTACAATTACAGCATTTTATCAAGATATTGATAATGATTTAACTCATGATCATGCTTATGTAGTAAGTACAACTGCTGATACAAATATAACTGATAGTGATGCTTATGAAGGAAGTGTTGTTAGAGAGGATACTCAATTTCACTTAAGTGATGTTTTACATGTAGAGACAGATACAGCAGGGGCTACAAGTCAAGCTTTTTCAATCACACTAAAAAATGTGCCAATAGATGTTGATATTCAGGGTATGACACTAAATGCTAATGGTTTTTATACTCTAAGTGGTACAGGAGATCAAACAGCAATAGTAACGAAACTTCAATCTATTTTAATCACTCCAAAATCAAATGCAAATACAGATGCAAGTGATATTGATAATACAGATTTAAATTTTGATGTAGAACTTACAACTTACGCTAGTGGTGGAGCATCAAACTCTGCATTGATTAATTTTACAGCTTCTGTTCTTCCTGTTACTGATGAAATGGATTTAACAATTGTAAATGATGGAGTTACAGATGAAGATGTAGTTCAAACCTTTAGCATAACATTAGATAATGATGCAGATGGCGTAAATACACAAATTATCGATGGTAAAGTGTATTTAAAACTTACAGAAAACTATTCAGATACTCAAGGTACAGATGGATTAAATGGTACTTTATCATATGGGGGAAGTGTAATTACTGTTACAACAGTAACAGGTATAACAGATGTACCAGATGGGGATTATTATGTGATTGAAAATGTAAACTATAATGATACTTTAGATTTTGCATATACACCTGCTACAAATAGAGATGGTACAATTATTGTTGATACATATGTTAGAAACAAAGAAGGTGAAAGTTGGACAAGTTATGATACTAATACCCTTACTACATATAAAACTTTTTCATTCAATGTAGACTCAGTTATAGATGGCTTTTCTTTAAATAGTGGGGCAACAATTAATGGAACAGAGGATGAATTGGTGCCATTAAATATTACACTTACAAGTACAGATTCTTCAGAGAAACTTTCTTCTGTATCAATTAGTGGTTTACCTGATGGATTTTTACTTTTCTATGGAGAAAATTCAGATGGAAGTGGAAAAAGTCTAGCAAATAACTTAGGTGTGGATGGTACTACTACAATTCAAATGACTTATGGTGTTGATGAAACTGTAGATGTAAATAGATGGAATATCCCTTTAAATAATGGAGATCTTCCTACATATATTTGGATACAGACTCCTGAAAATTGGAGTGGTACAATTCCTGATTTATCTATTATTGCTGTGGATGAATATGGAAATACTTTCCCCGAGACAATAACATCTGGAACAATTGACCCTATTGTTGATAGTTTGACATTAAATGCAACTCAGACATTTGGAAAAGAGGGTGAAGATATTTTACTTAATTTAAATGCAAATGTTGAAGACCTTGATGGTAGTGAGACTATTACATTAACACTTGTTGGTTTTGAGGATAGTTCTGCTAATTTTAAAGTAGGTGGCGAAGCTATATCTAGTAGTTATGATTTTGATACTGATACTTATACAATTGAGGGTATTAATGTAAATGATATAAATGCCTTAAGTGTAACACATGAATCTATATCAACTACAATAACGGTAGATGCTAAAATGGTAGAAAGTAATGGCAGTGAGTCAAGCTTGGTATCTGATAGTTTTGATATTTCAATTTCAAAAGCTGTTGCTTCTGCGGGAGATGATACTTTATTATTACAAACTGGAATAAGTTTTGACGGATTAGCTGGAATTGATACTTTGATTGTAAATGGACAAACATTAGATTCAAGTCTAATATCAAATATAGAGATTTTAGATTTAAATTCAGGTAATAATAGTATCTCTTTAAGTTTAAATGATATTATGGATCTGACTGATAATAACAATGAACTTAAAATAATTGGAGATAGTGGTGATAATATTTCGTTTACATCATCTAGTTGGACTCAAGATAATAGTACCTCAAATGGAGATGGTACTACTACTTATGAGTATTCAGATGGAGGAAATAATCTTAAATTAACTATTGATGATAATATTAATACTAGTGGATTATAAATAGAAATGAAGAGATTTTTAAATCTCTTCATTTTTGTGATAAAATAAAGAATGAGGATATTAATCATATTACTACTTGTTTTTACAGCCTATTCAAAAGAGTTTATAAATACTCAATTAATTCTTAATGTTGAAAAAAAATATAATCGTTTTGCAAAAAATAGATTTAATGCTTTAAATAGATTATTAAAGCGTTTAGAAAAAAAAGATGAATTAACAAAACTACAAGAGGTTAATGATTTTTTTAATAGTGTTGGCTATGGTGAGGATATAGATATATATAAGGTTAATGATTACTGGGCAACACCATTTGAATTTTTAGCTAAAGATAAAGGAGATTGTGAAGATTATGTTATTGCTAAATATCTAGTTTTAAAATATTTAGGTGTATCTTCTGAAAAAATGTTTTTAACATATGTAAGAGTTAAGGATTTACATAGAGCACATATGGTTCTTTCTTATTATAAAACATCAACTTCTGAACCACTTATTTTAGACAGTATTAGAAGAATTATTTTTCCTGCTTCTAAAAGAAAAGATTTAAAACCAATTTATAATTTTAATCCAAATATTTTAAAAAATGGCAAAAAGACATCTGCTCATAAAAAATGGGATAATTTAATAAAAAACTTTAGGGAGAATAAAATATGAGTTTATTTAAGCAGATGACAATTTTAATATCAGTTATTTTCATAATACTATTTACTTTGATTGTTTCTATTAGTTTTAATCAAATAAAAGATTCTGCAAAAGAGTCTTTATATAAAAATATCCAAAATAGTGCCTCTAATATTAGTTTATCTATCACAAATGCAAATGCAGATATAAGTACAATAAAAACAGTTATAAATGCAAGTTTTGATAATGGAAATTATGAAAAAATTGTCTTTAAAGATTTAGAAAATAAAATTATTTATGAAAGAGTAAAAAAAGAGGAACAATTTGAAGAAGATTTGCCTATTTGGTTTATAAAATTTGTAAATATAGATGAGGTATCTGTTCTAGCTACAGTTTCTCAAATTTGGAAAGTATTAGGAACAATAGAAATCTTTGCAGATAGAGATATATTTTATATACAATTATATAAAATGTTTATAAGTTTGATAATTACTTTGACTATTACTTTTTTAACCTTTCTTATTCTTGTATTTATATTTTTAAAATCGATGTTAAAACCCCTTGAAATAATAAAAAAACAAAGTGAAGCAATTATAGATAATAAGTTTATTTTTTCTGAAAAACTTCCATTTACTTCTGAATTTAAATCTTTGACTATAAATATAAATAGTATGTTGAAAAAAATACAAGAAATATTTAATCATGCAAACGATATTTTAAAAAGAAATAAAGAGTTGTTATATGTTGATGAACTTACAGGTTTATATAATAGAAAATATCTTGTTATGAAAATAAGTGAATTTTTGGAAGAAAATAGTATTAATCATTCAGGTTATATAGTTTGTATCGATTTAATCAGAGTTGATTTATTGAATAAAATATTTGGCTATAAAAAAGTTGATAATCTAATAATTCAAATAGTAAAAGAGATAAAAGAGTTATTTTTAAGATATGAATCAAGTATAATTGTTAGATCAAAAGCAGCAGAATTTATAGTAATTTTACCACGTATAAAAGAGCGTGAAGCTAAAAATGTTTCAGAACAAATATCTTCAAAATTAAAAGAATTATTATCTTTTGTAGAAGATGATGAAATAGATTTTTTTATAGGACTTTGTAATTTTAAAAATGAAAAAATATATAGTGATGTTCTAAGTAAAATTGATTATACTCTTTGTCAAACAAAAATACAAGATAATAATTATAATGGCTATTACTATTTACAAAAAGATATAGTACATAATACAAGAGATGATTGGAGAAATATTATAAACAATGCTATAAATAATGATTATTTTTATTTGGTTTTTAAAGATATAGTTTCATTAAATTCTTCAAAAGTAGTTTATAAATCGATTAGTTTTGGTATAAAAACTTATGACAAAGATTTTTCTTATAGTGAATTTATTGCTTCTGCAATTGAGCTAAAATTATTAGAAAAGATATATTTGAAAATTATAGAAAAAATGTTATGTTTAGATAAATATAATAAAAGAGTTACTATACAGATTCCAAATAAATTTGTAGAACATTTACCTTTTGAAAAATTAATGGAACTTTTTGAACGAAAGAATAATTTTGTAGATATTGTTTTTGAATTAGAAGAAGAGGTTTTTTTTAAATATAAATACAATTGTTTGACATTTATTGATTTATTGAGAGATTATGGCTTTGGTATTGCTGTATTTAATTTTATGGCAATTAGTGATGATTATATTTATTTAAAAGAACAAAAACCAGAGTTTATTAAACTAAATAGATATTTTTTAGAAACAAGTGAAAATTTAGATGTATTGAAAATTATAAAAGAATCATTAGATATTGAAGTTATTGCTACATCTATAGATAATGATAAGGATTTAGATTTTATTAATAAAAAAGGAATAAAACTAATTACAGGAATAGTTACAGAAAAATTTTTACAAGATAGTTCTAAAAATACATAAGTAAATTTATAATTTATTACAATATAACTCTTAACTTTTTATAATCTTTAAAATTTTTTAAAGAGGTTATGTAATGAAAAAGATTTCACTATTTTTAGCACTATGTGTGATTGCAAATGCACACTTTCTTACTTTCTTATCTTCTACAGATAATGTAAAATCAAAATCAGAAATGAATGTTAGTTTTGAAGCGATGTTTATACATCCATTTGAACAAACTGGTATGGTAATGGAAAAACCAATTGGAATATATTTAGAAAATAAAAAAGAGGTTTTACCTTTAGAAGAGATGACTAAACTTGATCATAAAGCTTGGAAAACATCTTATAAGATTAAAAGACCAGGTGTTTATAAGTTTTATGTACAACCACAATTATATTTTGAACCAGCAGAGGAAAAGTTTATTTCACACGTTCCAAAATTAATTGTTTCAGCATTTGGCTTAGAAGATGGTTGGGATGAACCACTTGGTTTAAAATATGAGATTGTACCTATGGTGAAACCTTTTGGTCTTTATGCAGGAAATCTTTTTCAAGGAAAGGTTTTACATGATGGGAAACCAGCTTCAAATGTTGAAGTTGAAGTAGAACTTTACAATGAGTTTGGACTTAAAGCACCGAGTGATGCCCATGTGACACAAGTTGTTAAAACTAATGAAAATGGAAATTTTTCTTTTACAATGAATCATAAAGGTTGGTGGGGCTTTGCAGCTTTAATAGAAGAGGGTGAAAAGGAGTATAAAGGTAAAAAATATCCAATAGAAAATGGAGCATTAATCTGGGTAAAGGCTTATTAAAAAATGCATATTTCAGATGGTATCTTATCAAGTGAAGTTGTGATTACAACTTCACTTATTAGTGTTGGATTTTTACTTTTTTCATTAAAAAACTTAAAAAATAAGAATATTGCACTTATTGCTGCTATGGGAGCAATATTTTTTATCGCTTCATTTATTCATATACCCTTAGGACCTACACAGATACATTTGGTTTTGATTGGTGTTATTGGAATAGTTATAGGGTCTTCAGTATTTTTTGCAATATTAATTGCTTTATTATTACAAGCATTACTTTTAGGTTATGGTGGAATAAGCTCTATTGGTGTAAATGTCTTTATTATGGCAACTCCTGCTTTTATAATTTATCTATTGACAAAGTATAAAATTTTGAATTTTTTTAATGAAAAAATAAAATATTTTTTAATAGGTGCTATTCCTGTACTAATCTCAACTCTATTTTTAGCTTTAGTATTAGCATTTTCTAAACAAGAGTATGAATATGCTTCATATACTATTATTCTAGCAAATTTTCCAGCAGTAATTATAGAAGGGTTTATTACAATTTTTTTAATAAATTATATTAAAAAATCGATGCCAGAACTATTAAAAGAGGTAAATCTATGAGATATTTTATATTTTTAATTTTAATTATGGGTAATTTATTTGCACATAAACTAAATCTTTTTTATGTAGATGAAAACAATAAAATATATTTTAGTACATATTTTGCTTCAGGTGCGCCTTGTAAAAAATGTGATGTAGATATTTATGATGAAAATAAAAAAGTGGTAAAAAGATTAAAAACTGATGATAAAGGGGAATTTATAGTTGATTACTTCGATGGTATGAGTGTAAAAGTTGAAACTATAGGTGGTCATGCAGTTGAAGAGAAGGTTGTAGTTGAAAAACATAATACAAAACAAAAGGCACAAGAAATAATAGAAAATAAAAATAAAGAAGTGAAAAAAAATAGTATAATAGAGACTATATTAGCTATACTTGCTATAGGTTTTATTTTTTATATTCTAAAAAGGTTAAAGGTTGGTAGAGTTTAACTCATCAGTTAGATTGATTTGTGCTTTTTTATATTCGATTTTTATAAGTTTTAATCAAATTGAGATTTTTTATATTTTACCAATTGTTTTTTTGTTGTGTTGTGAGTATAAATCTATATTAATAATATTAAAAAAATTAATTTTTTTGAATCTTTTTATTGTAATGATATTTGTAGTTTTGCTACTACAAAACCAAGTAGAAGATGCTATAAATATTTATATTCGTACAAATATGATAATTCTATTTAACCTTCTGTTGTTTTCTAAATCAAATGGTTATGATATTGTACGAGCTATGAATGAACTTAGGTTCCCCAAAAAAATAGTAAGCTCTACATACTTTACTTTAAAGATGATTCAATATCTAATGGAAGAGATAAAACGAATTAGAGAGACCTTAAAAGTTAGAGGCTTTAAAGCAAGTTCAAATATTTTTTCTTATGAAACTTTTGGTAATATTTTTGGACATATATTTATCACTTCAATAAAAAAAGCAAATCAATTAGAAGATTCTTTTAAACTAAGGGGATTTCATGGAAGAATATATTTGATTTCAAATAGTAATATAAGTATATATGATGTAATACTTATTTTTTTAGTTTGTATGATATTTGTAAAAAAGGTTGTTGTTTGAGTTGTTCAATAAATTTAAAAGAGATATCTTATTGTACTTCAACTAAAGAGGTATTTTCAAATATATTTTTAGATATATCCCATGAAGAAAAAGTAGCAATTATTGGTTCAAATGGAAGTGGTAAAAGTAGTTTACTAAAAATTATTGCAGGTTTAATTAAACCAAAGTCTGGTGAGATTTTTTTATTCCATAATAAAATGGAGAATCTAAAAAGTTTTAAAGAGTTTAGAAGTGATATAGGATATTTACCTCAAGATGTAAATGACCATTTTTTATGTCCTACTGTTATAGAAGATGTTATGTTTGCTTTAAGAGCAAGAGGTGTAAATAAAGATGAAGCATACGAAAAATCGTGTGAAATGTTAAGTCAATTGAGAATATCTGAATTAAAAAATAGAAATATATCAGACTTAAGTGGTGGAGAACAAAAAATAGTTGCACTTGCAGGGATATTGATTACTCAACCCAAAATCTTACTTCTTGATGAACCAACCAATGCTTTAGATGAAGATGCAGAAGAAAAAATAATTGAAATATTAAACTCAATAAAAAAGTCTATGGTTATTGTATCTCATCATAAAACTTTTATTGAAAAGCTTACTCCTACTATTTATAAGTTAACAAAACAAGAGTTACTAAAAATAAAATAAGAAAATAATTTTTGTTTTCTTTTGTATTCACACAATTGTTTCACTAAAAATATGTATAAAATAGCATTGAAATAGCAATTTTAAGTTTTTCTTAAAAAAACTTAAAATAATGTAAAAATTGGTTAAAATCTTAAGATGAGATTAATAGTTTTTATGTGAAACTATTTTCATGATAATTAACTTTAAGGAGTGAAGATGAGTAGATTAGTAAAAGTTGCAGCAGCTTTATTATTAGGGGGAGCTACTTATGCTTTTGCTTTAACAGCGGAAGAGGTTAAAGCACATGTTATGGAAGGTAAGGCTTACTGTGATAAAGTAGGTGTTGCAAAATGCGTTGAAGAGATAGGAAAAAAAGGTGGAATGTTTGATAAAGGTGAATTATACATTTGGGCAAACGACTTTGATGGAATTATAACAGCGCATCCTAAAAAACCTATTGCTGGAAAAAATCTATATAGATATAAAGATAAAGCAGGTAATCAATTATTTAAAAACTTTATTGATAAAGTAAAAGCTGATGGTCAAGGTTGGGTTGATTATGTATGGGCACATCCAACAACTGGAAAACAAACTCCAAAATCATCTTTTGTAATTGGAATTGGTGAAAATCAATTAATTGGTGCTGGATACTACAAAGAATAAAAAATAAAAACTCTTGGTTTAAGACCAAGAGTTACCATCTTTGAAACTTTAGCTAAAATAAGTATATTTTTATGTATTTATTTTAGCTAACTACAAATTTAAATTAGGATATATAAATGCAGTTTCTTAACAATATAAAAATTAGCAAAAAGCTAATAATTGCACCAGCAATAGCTGTTCTTTTCTTAATTGTATTTGCTTTTTTTTCTAACAATGCATTAAGATCAGATAAAGACACTTTAAATGAAATAGTACAAGAAAAGTTTTCTTTATATAAAGCAAGCAGTAAACTTCTTGGAGATGTTAATTTATACAATTCTGTTTTATATAAGATATTTAGTTTTGCTTCAGGAGGCTATGAACAGTCTCAAATAGATGAAGAACTAAAAAATTTAGAAAAATTAGGTAAAGATATTGATAAAGAAGTTAAGATTTTATCTTCAAATAAAGGTATGAGCAAAGAGATTAGTACACTTATAAAAAATATAGAAAAAAATATAAAAGAGTATTCTCTTACAGTGAAAGATGCTATAGATATGCTTAGTGTTGATATTGGTATGGCTACACCTATGCTATCTGTTACAGAAGAGGTTTTTTTACTTTTAAATAAACAGTTATCAAAAATCAATGATATAGCAGATAAGGAAAATAATCAAAGTTACGATAATGCTTTAAAACAAATAGACAATACACTTTATACTTTTTATGTATTAATAGTAGTTACATTAATTTTATGTGGAGTGATTATTACGGCAGTTACAAATTCTATTAAAGAACCTTTAACTAAGTTTCAAGTAGGTCTTTTAGAGTTTTTTAAATATATGAATAAGGAAACAACTGAAGCAAAACTTATCAATTTAGGTACGACTGATGAACTTGGTGAGATGGCAGAAGCTGTAAATAATAGTATAGTTTTAATTAAAGATGGAATTGAGAATGATAGAAAACTTGTGGATAGTGCAATAAGCAGCGCAGGAGAAGCAAAAAAAGGTTTCTTAAATGTAAGAATTGAGGGTGAAACTTCTAATCCATCTTTAAATGAGTTAAAAGATGTAATAAATGAGATGTTATCAGCTGTAGAAAAGAATGTAAAAAGTGCAATGGATGTATTAGCTCATTATTCAAATTATGATTATCGACCGAAAATTGATATTGAAGGTTTAGATGGAGATTTAAGAGCTCTTTGTGAGGATGTTAATAGTTTAGGAAATGCAATTACAAGCATGTTAGTAGATAATAAAAAAATTGGACTTGTATTATCTTCTAGTGCACAAAATTTATCTAAAAATGTTGATAGTCTTACAAGTGCAGCAAATAATCAAGCGGCTTCTTTAGAAGAAACAGCAGCAGCGATTGAAGAGATAACAGCAAATATGCAAAATAGTTCTCAAAATATTGTAAAAATGACTTCATATGCAAATGAGGTATCAAGTTCTGTATCAATTGGTCAAGATTTAGCTTCAAGAACAGCTTCATCAATGGATGAAATAAATGAACAAACACAAGCTATAGCTGATTCTATTACAGTAATTGATCAAATAGCATTCCAAACAAATATTCTTTCATTAAATGCAGCTGTTGAAGCAGCGACAGCAGGAGAAGCAGGGAAAGGGTTTGCTGTAGTTGCTCAAGAGGTTAGAAATCTTGCATCTCGCTCGGCAGAAGCAGCAAAAGAGATTAAAGATTTAGTTGAAAGTGCTACACAAAAAGCAAATGGTGGTAAAGCTATTTCGAATGAGATGATTGAAGGTTATGATAAATTAAATCAAAATATTCATAATACACTTGAACTAATAAACGATGTATCTACTTCTTCAAAAGAGCAATTCTCTGCAATGGAGCAAATAAACGATACAGTTAATAGATTAGATAGAGTAACACAACAAAATGCAGCAGCAGCAAGTGAAGCAAACAAAGTTGCTAGCGAAGTGAATGAAATAGCAGAAAAAGTTGTACAGCAAGCAGATGAAAAAGAGTTTGAAGGTAAATAATATACCTTACTCTTTTTGAAAATCGCTTAGTAAAACCTTTATGAAAAAAAATATCCAAATCGTTATGTTAGGTGATTCTATTACAGCAAGAGGTGATTGGAAAAACTTATTTATAAAAGAATCATGTATTGTAAATCTTGGGATTGATGGGGATACTACAAAAGGTATTCTAAACAGAATAGATACAGTTATAAGTTTGGAAGAAAAAATGCTTTTTTTAATGGTTGGTGTGAATGATTTGTGTACTTCTATCCCTTTAAATGAAATATTTCAAAATTATGTAAAAATATTAGAAAAGTTAGTAAATACAAATATAAAACTAGTAATACAAGCTATAGTTTTTACACAAATGAAAGCAGTAAATAAAAAGATATTAGAGTTTAATCTTATGTTAGAAGAGTATTGTAGAATTAAACAATTGATATTTTTTGATATTAATCCATATTTGAGTGAAGATAATCTTTTAAAAGAGGTTTACACAACTGATGGATTACACTTAAATAATAAAGCTTATGAGATTTGGGCTAAAAAAATAGAAGATTATAAATTTTTTGATTAAATTTAAACAGCTTTTTTATTCTTATATTTAATTTTTTAAACATTTCAAAATCACAATAGTATTTTCTTTTATATTTGTACCTTAATAGTTTAAAATAAAAGTCAAGTTAATTTAAGCTATAAACTATATAATGAGTAAATTTTGATTAATATTTCTGACTTTTTACTATTTTTTTATTAAGATAATTGAATCCTTATATTAATTGACTAAATCAAAATAAGGAAATTATAAATGAGAAATATCCGCGTAAAATACAATACCTATGAGTTTGATAATATTGATATACACTTAAAGACTTTAAGAGATAAACAAGAGTACAGCAATAAAGATAGTAATCAGTTAGATGAGTATGGAATATCACCTGCTAATTGGTCTTTGTTTGGTGTTATTTGGCCTGCTTCAAAAGTTTTGGCATATTATATGCAAAATTACAAGATTGAAAATAAGAGAATTTTAGAATTAGGGTGTGGAATTGCACTTACAAGTCATCTTTTAAATAGTAAAAATGCTAATATTACAGCTACAGACTATCATCCAGAAGCAGAAAAATTTTTAGATTATAATGTAAAATTAAATAACTGTGATAAAATACCTTTTGAAAGAACTTGTTGGAGTGATGAGGATGATAATTTAGGCAAATTTGATTTGATTGTAGGTAGTGATATTTTATATGAAAGATGGCATATTGATGAGTTGTCAAGTTTTGTTAATAATCACGCAAAAGATAAATGTGAAATCATCATTGTAGATCCTGGTAGAGGGAATCATACTAAGTTTACAAAATCAATGAATGATTTAGGATTTTCACATATACAATTTAAAGCAAAAGATACAGAAAAATACTTAACAAAAGTCTTTAAAGGACAGTTAATAAAATATACTAGATAGAGGAATAAATGAATTTCAATAAACTAAATGTTGAAGTAAAACAACAATTGCATGAAGAGATAACAAATTTTGCAAATCTCTTTGGAGGTAAAAACTCTTTTTTAACAATGATTGAAGAGATAAGAGAACAAAAACCTAATCCTATTTTAAACAAAAGTGGTATTTTTCATACTTCAAAAGTAAAAATCACATTAAGTAAATCTATTTTTAAAGATACTTTTTCTACTCTTTATGATGCAATCAGACGAGAAGAAAAAACTGGTGATATGCTAAATAGTGTAGAAACAAGAGATTACAAAAATACTATGAATATGATGAAAACATTAAAAAATGTTACTATAACTTTTGCATCAAAAGAAAATTCAGAAACTTTTGTATTGCCTATTTTAGATGCTTCAGAAGAGAAAAAAACAAAAGTTTCATTTTTGTATAAAATCATATTTTTTTATCATCTTGATGAAGCTAAAAAGGCATTAAATTACAATGCATAGGAAAAGGTTTAATATAAAACAAGGTCTTAAGGTTAATATAGTTTTAAAACAAGATCAAAGAACTGGAAAACTAACTCAAGGAACTGTAAAAGATATTCTTACTAATTCTCCTACTCATCCACATGGTATAAAAGTAAGACTTACTTCAGGAGAAGTAGGAAGGGTGCAAGAGATACTATCATGAAACTTTTCATTGATGGGGATGCTTTTCCTAATCTTTTGAAGCCCATTGTATATAGAGCAATATTGAGGACAAATTTAGATACAATTGTAATAGCAAATAAAAAAATTGATATTGGATCATCTAAACTAATAAGCTATAAAATAGTAAGTGAAGGTATGGATGAAGCTGATAATAAAATCGTTGAAGAGGTTTGTTCAAACGATTTAGTAATAACTGCTGATATACCCTTAGCAGCTAGAGTTTTAGAAAAAGATGCTCATGCAATTGATCATAGAGGAGAGCTTTATACAAAAGATAATATCAAAGAGTATTTGGCAATGAGAAATTTGATGCAAGAGTTAAGAGATAGCGGAGAGATTACAAAAGGACCTGCACCTTTTGGTGAAAAAGATTCTCAAAAATTTGCAAATCAACTAAATAAATTTTTACAAAAGTATATAAAAAAGGATTAATCATAATACAAATAGATAAGACTCTTTTAGAGCAGTTTCAAAATTTTTGCAAAGTAAATAATCCAAAAGATATGGAAACAGCAGTAAATTATTTTGCTGTATTTGGTGGGCTCGATGTAAAACTTGATATGGGTAAACCTCTAAGAAGTTTGATTATTCGACATATTTTAGATCAATACGAAACTATACAAACAAAAATAAGTAAACTTACTAATAACAATGCTCCGTATTACAAACTTTTAACCGCAATTGCATTAGGGGATAGAAGAACAAATTCTAGTTTTAAAAGAGCAGAATTAGAATATGATGAAGGGATGCAGTTGATTTATGAATTAGAAGAGTTAGAGATAATCAAGACTGAAACCTCTATGGATCATCTAACAAATCAATTTGAAGAGAATGATTCAGCTGATAAACTTCTTTTCACAACCCCTTTTTTAAGATTTTGGTTTGCTTTTGTTTCACCTGTTTATAGGGGAATAAAAAGGGGAGAATATGATGAGTCGTTTGATAGATTTAACAATTACCAAAATGAGTTTATGGATTTAGTTTTTGAACAGCTTTGTCATGAATATATAAAAGAGATTTTTAACGATGATGAGCTAGATGAGATAGGAAGATATTGGGATGAGAACTTAGAGATTGATTTAGTAGCTCAAACAATGAGTGGAAAAATCATAATTGGAACTTGTAAATATACAAATAAAAAACTAAAAACAGCTGAGATAAACAGACTTAAAGAGATTTGTGAGGAGTTAGAAATAGTCCCTGATTATGTGGTTCTTTTCTCAAAAAGTGGTTTTACGAATGAATTAAAAAATGAAAAAGGAGAAGGGCTAAAGCTTTTTACAGTAAAAAGTTTAAAAGCCTTAATCTCTTAAGCAATCTTATGTATACTTTTTCAAAAAAAGTATACAAAGAATTACTCCAAACAATGCCATAAATGCACCTACTAAAGATGGATAATTGTAAGATAAACCAAATACTAAAGGGATACCTCCAAAGAATGCTCCAAGGGTATTTGAAACATTAAAAGCTGATTGTATAAAGGCAGCTGCTAACATCTGCGAATGTTTTGCACTTTTTAGCATAATCATATTTATTGGAGAACTAATAGACATAGCTAAAGCCCCACATATAAAAGTTAAAATAACAGATATAATTTTTGATTCAGAAAATAAAAAAACTAAAATTAAAGCTGTAACCATAAGTGATAAAAGTAAAATTGAAACTTTTACAGGATTTTTTTTGTCAGCTAAAACCCCACCTAAAATATTCCCTACAACCATACCTGCACCTGCTACAATCATAAGATATGAGATTGAGGCTGGATCAAAATTTGCTTCATGGATTAATAAAGGAGCTATATAACTAAACCAAGCAAATAATCCACCAAACCCTATAGATACAATAGTTAAAATATGCCAAGCTTTTATTGTCTTAAAAAACTCCAATTCTTCTTTGAAAGTAACAGTTCTAAGAGATTTTTGTTTTGGAAGTAAATAATACAAAAAGATAATTGTACCTATACCAATTAAAGAAACAATTCCAAAAGCATATCTCCAGTGAAAATGATGCCCTATAAAGGTGACAAAAGGTACCATAGCTAGATTTGCAATAGTGAGTCCTGTAAACATAGAAGCAATTGCTTGTGCAGATTTTCCCTCTTTTGCTAATTTGGAAGCAACTATTGTTCCAACTCCAAAAAAAGCTCCATGGGGAAGTCCACTTAAGAATCTTGATAGCATAAGAGTATAATAATCTGGTGCTATAGTTGATAAAAAGTTAAAGATTGTAAATATAACCATCAATGCTATAAGAATATGTTTGGGTGAGAATTTAGCACTTAATGCTACTAATATAGGAGAGCCAATAACTACTCCAAAAGCATAAGCAGATATTAGATGACCTGCAACTGGAATAGTGATATTTATATCATTTGCAATATCTGGTAGTAAACCCATTATTACAAACTCTGTTGTACCTATGGCAAGACCACCAAGGGCTAAAGGAAAAAGTTGTTTTGTCATTATAATTCTTTATTAAATTTATTATTTTTGAATTTTAGTAAAAAAAGTTTATTACTAACTTAAAGTAAAGTATTACGATAAAATAGCTAATTGATAAATTTCTCTATTTGCGTTGCAAAATATATTGGAGTTTCAATCATTGGATAATGACCACATTCTTGGCACTCTTCAATATGTGTATCTTTATATGTAGAAAATATTTTTTGGATATTTGCTTTTGCAAAAACAGGAAAATCGTGTTTCCCTACAATGATTTTTATTGGTATATTTATATTCTCTTCAGCCTCTTCTAAAAAATCAGTAGTTAGATACATAGACATATATCCAACTCTTGCTTCAAGAGTTGATGAAGTATAAGCCATATCTATTCTATAATCTTTCCAAGCTTGATTATATCTTTTACTAGCACTGTTTACTATCTCTTCTATTTTTCCATCATTTTGTTTTAGTTCATCAAGCATTTTTTCTTTTGCTTTTTGTTCCATTTTTATACCAGCTGCTGAGATAGGAGTTACTAAAATCAGTTTTTTTACTCTTTCATCAATCAAGGCAATTTTTTGAGCTATCATAGTTGACATAGAGTGGGCTACTAGATAAACTTCATCTAAAGCTAAATGAGTAATTAAATTTTTTACATCATCTGCTGCTTCTTCACAAGTATACTCTCCTATAATATCTTTTGACAGTCCATAACCTCTTAAATCAATAAAATAGTAAGTAAAATTTGTAGTATCAAGGTATGGTAAACAAGGTTCATAGTTTCTACAATCTCCCATAAGTTCATGTAAAAATAAAACTTTTTTATCGCCAGTTCCTATAGTTTTATAAGCTAGAAACACTATCACATCCTAAATTTTTTTCAGATTGTAGTTAAAAATCACTTTTAAATTGATTTGATTGTATTATATTAGTGTATTAATTTTATTTATTCATTTCTTTATAATTAATAATTGAATACACTATGTTTAATATCAGAATAGGTTATTTATAATGAGAGTAGTTATCTTTATATCTATATTTTTTAATATTTTACTTTATGCTTCTTCAAATACTCTTATTATTGATAATAAAGTAAAAAAGTATCTAACGACTGCTGAAATAGACTATATTACAACAAAAAAAGTGATAATAGCTTCCAATGAGTATGATTATGAACCAATGGATTTTAATATAGAAAATCAATCAATAGGTTATTCGATTGATTTATTAAATGTCTTAGCAAATAGTGTTGGTTTGAAAGTACAATATCATGTAAATACGTGGACGGGATTATTAAAAGATTTTGAAGAAGAAAAAATAGATTTAATGCATACTATTTATAAAACTAAGAAAAGAGAAAATAGTATGTCTTTTTCAATACCTTATCTTGTAGGGAATAATTGTTTTATAATAAGAAAAGATGAAAAACATATAACTGATATAAAGATGTTATTTGGGAAAAGAATAGCTGTTTCTAAAGGTTGGGAAGAAGAAGTAGTTATGAATAAATATCCTCAAATAAAAAAAGTATATATTGGAAGTTTAAAAGAGAAACTTGAAGCTTTATCCTTGGGTAAAGTTGATGCAATCTTAAATGATGAGAACATAGCAAATTATTACATTAAAAAATATGGTTTTACTAACTTAAAAGCTTCTAATAAAGTCATAAAAGAGGATAATACAAAAATAGATAGATATTATTTTGCTACATTAAAAAAGAACTCAATATTAATCTCTATATTAAATAAAGCGTATGCAAATATGGATGTAAAAGAGTTGAATTATCTTCAGAGTAAATGGTTTGGCTATGATAAAAAAGAGTCAATATTTTCTATAAAAGAACAAAAATATTTAGAACAAAATTCCCCTATTAGAACTTGTATTTTACCTAATCTGTCTCCAGTAACTAATCTAGAAAATGGAAAGCCACAAGGTATTGTCTCAGATATTTTAAGTGAATTAGAAAACAAAACTGATATTAGTTTTGAATATATACAGACAAAAACTTTTAAAGAAAGTTTAGAGACTTTAATTGATAAAGAATGTGATATTATACCTACTTTGGAGTATTCTTCAAATAGAGAAGATGCTTATGAATTAACAAAACCTTATATGAATATCCCTTATGTTGCAGTTGGGCAAAGTGATAAGGAGTTTTTTTCAGATATTTCAGAATTAAATGGTAAAAAAATCTCAATAATTGCACATACTTCAATAATTGATAATTTAAAGAAAAAAAATCCTTCTATTGAATTTATAAAAGTAAAAGATATAAAAGATGGATTTGATTTAGTTGAAGAACAAAAGGTATATGCACATTTGACTTTATACCCAATAGCAAAATTTTATATCTCTAAATATTATAGTCAAAAGTTGAAAATAATTGGAAGATTGATTGAACCTATAAAAATATCTGTGGGAGTAAAAAAAGGGGATGAGGTTCTACTCTCAATAATGCAAAAAGCTATTAATGCCACTTCAAAAACAAAAATTAGTAATATTGTTAATACTTGGACAGAGTTAAAAATAGAAAAGGTTGTAAACTATGATTTATTATTAAAAATTTTTGTAGGGATCACTTTAATAATTATATTAGGAATTTGGAGATTCAAATTATTAAAAGACACTAATAAAGAGATCAGTTCTATAAATGAAGAGTTAAAAAAATCACAAAAAGAGATAATCAAACAAAAAGAGGAGTTTGAGGCTATCTTTAGATATAGTAAAGATGGTATTGCAATTTTAGATCATGAGACAAAATTTGTAGATTTTAATAGTGCTTATTTAAAAATGTTAGGATACAAAAGAGAAGAGCTTATTGAAAAAAGTTTTCTTGACATAATTGATGATACAGATAAAAATGATGTGAAAATTATCATAAAAGATGGATTTGAAAGGGGATATGTAAATAATTTCGAAAAAGTTTATTTAGGGAAAGATCAAAAAAGAATCTCTACTAATACAACTATTTCATTGATGCCAAATAAAAAAACATTACTTTTAACTGTAAAAGATGTAACATCAATAAAACTACTAGAATCCCAATCAAAATTGGCTTCTATGGGGGAGATGATAGGAAATATAGCTCACCAATGGAGGCAACCTTTAAGTATCATAACAACAAGTGCAACTGGTATGGTGATAAAAGCTGAATATGGAACATTGGATGAAAAAGAGATTAAAGAGTTTTCTGAACAAATAGTTCAACAAGCGGAATATTTATCTAAAACCATAGATGATTTTAGAAATTTTATCAAAAATGATATCTCTTATTTAAGAATCGGTATTAAAGAGGCTCTATTTAATGCTTTAAGTCTCACAAGAGATTCTTTAAAAAGCAATTATATAACTTTGATAGAAAATATTGATGATGATTTAAAAATAGATGGTAATAAAAATGAACTAGCACAGGCATTTATCAATATTATAAATAATGCGAAGGATAAATTAAAAGAAATAGAACAATCTAAACAAAAAAGATATATTTATGTAAAAACAAGAAAAGTGGATAAAGATTGTTTAGAGATAGTAATAAAAGATAATGGTGGTGGTATAGATGAAAATATAATCCATCGAGTCTTTGAACCATACTTTACAACAAAGCATCAATCAATTGGGACAGGATTAGGACTTTCTATGGCAGAAAAAATTATATCCTTAAGGCATAAAGGAGAAGTTGGAGTTCATAATACAGTTTTTGAATATGAAGGTAAAAAATATAAAGGGGCTTGTTTTCTAATAAGACTTTTTAGCAATGATAAGATTTAATTTTTAAAAAAATATAAAAAAATGGTAATTAACCAAAATATAATTATAGTTATCTCTATAATTATAAATCTAAGTTTTTTTATTTTATGCCTAAAAAAACTCATTGCCATTAAACTTCCTATAAAACCACCAAAAAATGACAATGTATGAAGATTCTTTTCACTAATCCTATATTTGTTTTTTATGGCTTTGTATTTATCAAAGCCAAAGATTAGAAAACTTAGTGTATTCAAAGCAAGTAAGTAATAGATTATTGTATTTGTTGTCATTTTGGTATTTTATTGGGAAATGGCTTAAAAAATTTATTATAGAACTATTGTAACCTTGGCGAAACTCAAAACAAATATAATCTCACTTCGCTTTTCTTAAGAAGCAAGTGAGAGTTTCTAAACTTATAATCATAAGGCATTTTTAAGTTGTAATTAAGTATAATCCTGAACTTTTTTAGAAAACAACTCAACGTTTCTCTAGAATGGTAGTATCGTTTTGATTATGCAACCTTGCATATGTCATGGCGTCATTGTGACGTAACGAGAAGCCTGAGCCGCTTTAAAGCTCAAACCAATAAATAGAGAATCTATAATAAGATTCATTTTGATTTACACTAGACTCTCTATGAAAATAATAAAAGGGAAAATATGCCAACTATCAATCAGCTTGTTAGAAAAGAGCGAAAAAAGGTGATTAAAAAATCTAAATCACCAGCATTAGCAAAATGTCCACAAAGAAGAGGTGTATGTACAAGAGTATATACAACAACTCCTAAAAAACCTAACTCGGCTTTAAGAAAAGTTGCTAAAGTTAGATTAACTACAGGTTTTGAGGTTATCTCATATATCGGTGGTGAGGGTCACAACTTACAAGAGCACTCTATCGTATTAGTTAGAGGGGGAAGAGTTAAGGATTTACCTGGGGTTAAGTATCACATCGTTAGAGGTGCTTTAGATACTGCTGGTGTTGCAAACAGAACTGTTGCGAGATCTAAATATGGTGCAAAAAGACCTAAGAAATAAGTAGAAGGATAAGAGAATGAGAAGAAGAAAAGCTCCAGTTAGAGAAATAATGGCTGATCCTATCTACAATAGCAAAGTGATCACAAAATTTATTAATACAATTATGCTAGATGGTAGAAAATCTGCAGCACAAAAAATTATGTATGGTGCAATTGCAAACTTAGACGGTAGAGGTGAAGAAGCTGGTATCGAACTATTTGAAAAAGCAATTGAAAATGTTAAACCACTTTTAGAAGTAAAATCTAGAAGAGTTGGTGGAGCAACTTACCAAGTTCCAGTAGAAGTTAGAGCAGTTAGAAGACAAACTTTAGCTTTAAGATGGCTAGTTGATGCAGCTAGAAAAAGAAACGAAAGAACTATGGTTGAAAGATTAGCTAACGAATTATTCGAAGCGGCAAACGAAAGAGGAGCTTCTTTCAAGAAGAAAGAAGATATGCATAGAATGGCAGAAGCTAACAAAGCATTTGCTCACTATAGATGGTAATAGGGAACAACTAAAATGGCAAGAAAAACACCACTTTCAGAGGTTAGAAATATTGGTATTGCTGCTCACATTGATGCAGGAAAAACAACAACTACAGAAAGAATTTTATTCTATACTGGTGTATCTCACAAAATTGGTGAGGTTCATGAAGGTGCAGCTACTATGGACTGGATGGAGCAAGAGCAAGAAAGAGGTATTACAATTACTTCTGCTGCGACAACTTGTCATTGGCCACACCCAAAAACTAAAAAACAATTACAAATTAACATAATCGACACTCCAGGTCACGTTGACTTTACTATTGAAGTTGAGAGATCTATGAGGGTTCTTGATGGTGCTGTTGCAGTATTTTGTTCAGTAGGTGGGGTTCAACCACAATCTGAAACTGTTTGGAGACAAGCAAATAAATATAGAGTACCAAGAATGATTTTTGTTAACAAAATGGATAGAACTGGTGCAGATTTCTATAACGTTGAAAAACAAGTTTCTGAAAGATTACAAGCTAATCCTATTCCTGTACAATTACCAATTGGTGCAGAAGAAAACTTCAAAGGTATAGTTGATTTAGTTCAAATGAAAGCTATCGTTTGGGATGAAGATGCTGCTATGGGTTCTAACTACCACGTAGAAGATATCCCAGCTGATATGGAAGACCAAGCTGCTGAATATAGAGAAAAAATGGTTGAGGCAGCTGCTGAATCATCTGAAGAATTAATGGAAAAATATCTTGAAGAGGGTGATTTAGCAGAAGATGAAATTATTGCAGGTTTAAAAGCAAGATGTCTTGCTATGGAGATTACTCCAATGACTTGTGGTACAGCATTTAAAAACAAAGGTGTTCAAACTTTACTTGACGCTGTTGCATTATATTTACCAGCTCCAACAGAAGTTGCTGATATTAAAGGTGAAACTCAAGATGGTGATCCTGTAATTGTTCCTTCTTCTGATGAGGGTGAAGTTGCTGCATTAGCATTTAAAATTATGACTGACCCATTTGTTGGTCAATTAACATTTACAAGAGTTTATAGAGGGATTTTAGAGTCTGGTACTTATGTAATGAACTCTACAAAAATGAAAAAAGAGAGAATCGGAAGACTTCTTAAAATGCACGCTAACAATAGAGAAGAGTGTAAAGAGTTATATGCTGGTGAAATTGGTGCAGTTGTAGGTCTTAAATCTACAATTACTGGTGATACTTTAGCATCTGAAAAAGATCCAGTAATCTTAGAAAGAATGGATTTCCCGGATCCAGTTATCTCTGTTGCAGTTGAGCCAAAAACTAAAGCTGACCAAGAAAAAATGGGTATTGCATTAGGAAAACTTGCTGAGGAAGATCCATCATTTAGAGTAAATACAGATGAAGAATCTGGACAAACTATTATCTCTGGAATGGGTGAGTTACACCTTGAAATTCTTGTAGACAGAATGAAAAGAGAATTTAAAGTTGAAGCAGAAGTTGGTGCTCCACAAGTTGCATATAGAGAAACTATTAAAAATCCTGTACAACAAGAGTATAAATATGCTAAACAATCTGGTGGTAAAGGTCAATATGGTCATGTATACTTAAAAATCAATCCATTACCATCTGGAAGTGAAGATAATTTTGTATTTAATAACGAAATTAAAGGTGGGGTTGTACCAAAAGAGTATATTCCTGCAGTTCAAAAAGGTTGTGAAGAAGCAATGGCTGGTGGTATCTTAGCTGGATATCCAATGGTTGATATTGAAGTTACACTTTATGATGGTTCTTACCACGACGTTGACTCATCTGAAATGGCATTTAAATTAGCTGCTTCTATGGGATTCAAACAAGGTTGTAGAAGTGCAGCAGCAGGTGCAGTTATTCTTGAACCAATTATGAAAGTTGAAATTGAAACTCCTGAAGATTATATGGGGGATGTTATTGGGGATTGTAACAAAAGAAGAGGACAAGTTCAATCTATGGATGACAGAGCTGGTGTTAAACTAGTTACTGCAATGATTCCATTATCTGAAATGTTCGGTTATTCTACTGACTTAAGATCTATGTCTCAAGGTAGAGCAACATATTCTATGTTATTTGATTCATATATGGAAGTTCCTAAAAATGTTTCTGATGAAATCATTAAAAAGAGAAATGGTTAATATCTAGTTATTAACTAAAATTATTTTTTGAAGCCTCAGTATTTTATATGCTGGGGCTTTTTTTATTTAAATCCTTTCTTAAATTATTTTTAGATAAAATCTTGTACTACTATGAAAAGGATTATATGGTGTATTCTAGATTAATAATTTATTTGTTTCTTCTAACTGGTTTCTTAAATGCACAAACGCCTAAAGATATAGTTTATGTTGAAGATTTAAGTTCAAAACAAATTATGTTAAAAGATGAGTTTCTAAAACAAAATAGTGATTTTTATACTCTTGTCTTATCAAAATTAGAAAAAACAGATGATCCAATTGAGTTTTTTAGAAAATATAAACTTACAAATGCAATTGCATATAAATATGGAGCTAATAAAGAGTTTTATAGAGTATTATCTGGAGTTTATCCAAACTATATAGAAGCTAAAAATGCTATAAAAGATCTACCTGATGCATTATTTAGATTTAAACCTTTTTATTCAAAGATTAGCAGACATCAAAAAATTTATAATAAAAATTATAATATAAAAAAAATTACTGTAAATAATACTAAATCAACATCTATAATAATTCCTGATTCGGAAGATTCAAAAGCATTGAAAAAAGAACTTCTAAAAAAAGGTTCAAAATATTATTCAATCTCTTTAGCAAGTTTCAATTTTACAAATGAAAACAATATTCAGAAATTCTTTAAATATAATGATATTTCAGATAAAGCAGTGGCTCACTTGTATGGTAAAAATAAAAATGGTGTTAGAGTGGTATATGGATTATATAATTCATATGATGAAGCTAAAGAAGCAATTAAACAGCTAAGCAAAAGATTAAGAGGAAATTCCCCTTTTGTTCAAAAGCTTACAACAATGCAACATTTTTATCAAAAATACAATGATGTTGAAGACAATAACGCAGTAATAAAATTTGATGAAAATAAAAAACTAGATGAAACTCAAGTATCTGATAATAAACCAAAGATAATAAAAGATATAAAAATTATTAAAAAAATAGAACCTCCTGTTACAAAACGAGTTTTAAAAGAGGAAGATAAAAAAGAAAAAATTGTTAAAAAAGAACCAAAAATAGAAAAAAAGAAAAAGATTATAGAAAAAAAAGTAAAATTTATAAAAGATGAATTATTAAAACATTCAAAAAACAAAGATGTATACTTTGTAGAACCTAAAGATGGCTTTAATATAGTAAATGAGGTATTTTTAAATGAAGATAGCTCATTTTATACTATAGATTTAGGTGAGATAAAAGTTGAAGATATTCCTTTAGATAAGGTAATTATTCAATACAATATTACAAATAATGCATTAGCCTACAAATATGGAAAAGAAAAAGAGTTTGCAAAGATTGTTTATGGAGCTTTTGAAACAAAAAGTCAAGCACAAGAAAGAGTAGATCAATTAAACAATTTAGGTTTTAAAGATGATATAAAAGTAACAAATATAAAAGAACATCAAAAACTTTATAAACAATACCATAAAGATATTGTTCAAGAAGAAAAAATTGAAGATAAAGTTGTAGAGAAAAAAGAGACTAATTTTGTTTCTCAAGAGAATGATTTTTTATATGTAAAAGGTGAAAATAAATTAAAAGATGCATTTTTGAATAAAGAGTCAAATTTATATACAATTACCTTGATTACATTTCATAAAAATGATATAAACTTAGAGGAATTTTTAGAAAAAAACAATTTAAATTCAGATGTTGTAGTATACTCTTTAGGTTCGCAAAACAATTATTATAGAATATTTTATGGAGCTTTTGAAACATCTACTAAAACATTGGAAGTTATCGAAAACTTACCTCATGATTTAAAGAAGAATCAACCATATGTTTCAAAAGTGACTACAAATATAAGAAGATTTGAAAGTTATAATAATAGAGATATTTTAACTTCAATAAAAAATGGAAAAATAATAGAATAGATAGGTTTGAGATTGAAATTAACGACAAGTAGTGAAAAATTAACCAATTGTAAAAAGGCTGGAATTATATTAAGGCCAGATTCCCCTGAGATAAAAAAAGATTTTACAGATATTAAGAATTGTTTTGAATCTTCAGGTATAGAAGTTTTATTGGAAAAAAATAGTGCTAATATGATTGATGAAGAAGGTTTTGAATTAAAAGAGCTTTGTAAAAAAGTAGATTTTTTAGTATCAATAGGTGGTGATGGAACTTTGTTATCTGTTGTGAGAAAATCTTTTGAGTTTGATTTACCAATTTTGGGTTTACATATGGGAACTTTAGGTTTTTTGACAGATATTATATATGAAGAGTTACCCACTTTTTTGAATGATTTAAAAAATGACCAATATAGAATTGATAATAGAATGCTTGTTGAGTGTAAAGTAAAAAATCAGTGCTTTGTAGCTTTCAATGATATAGTAATTTCACGTAAAACTGTATCTTCTATGATAAAAATAAAAGCAAAAATTGATGGAAGTTCTTTCAATACATATCATGGTGATGGGGTGATTATTTCAACACCAACAGGTTCTACTGCTTATAATTTATCTGTTGGAGGACCGATTGTATATCCTTTGACAGATGCCTTTATCATAACTCCTGTTGCTCCTCATAGTTTGACACAAAGACCTTTGGTGATGCCAGCAGATATTGAGATTGAGTTTAAAATAAAAGATGAACAAGGTGCAGTTGTTTTAGTAGATGGTCAAGATACTTATGAAGTAGAAAACAATGATATTATTAAAGTTACAATTGCAAGAAAAAAAGCAAAATTAATACATAGAACAAAAAGAGATTTTTTTAAAGTATTAAATGACAAATTAAGATGGGGAAATTAATCTAAGATGATTAATAGAATATATTTAAAAGATTTTTTATCTTTTAGCGAAGTGGATTTAGAGTTAAAAAAAGGTTTAGTTGTTTTTACGGGTCCTAGTGGAGCTGGAAAATCTGTACTGATGCAAACAATTCTTTCTTTGTTTGCTATAACAGATAGTAAAGCAAGTTTAGGGGAAGTTATTTTATCAAATTTAGATATTGAAGATGAAGCTTATGATATACAAAAAGATGATGATATAATAGTAAAGCAGATAAAAAAAGATAAAGTAAGGTATTTTTTGAATGCACAGACCATTTCAAAAAAAAGTTTAAATCAGTTTTCTAAAAAACTAATCAAACATCTTCACTTAAAAGATACAAGTGATTTTGATAGTGATAAACTCATAGATTTTCTTGATACTCTTTGTCAAAAAGAATCTTCTGATTTTAAAACGCTAAAAGAAGAGTTTATAAAAGATTTTCAAGAGTTCCAACAAATAAAAGCTGAGTTAAAAAAAATAAATGATGATGAATCAAAACTTGAAGATTTAAAAGAGTTTGCAAAATTTGAGATTGAAAAGATTCAATCAATAAACCCTCAAATTGGTGAGTATGAAGAGTTAAATGAGATAAAGAAAAAATTATCTAAAAAAGAAAAAATTCAAGAAGCTATTGAAAAAGCATCACCACTTTTTTCTTATACCTCTTCGGTTACAACAGCTTTGGAATATCTGGATGAAGATGGAACTTTTTTTGATGAAGCAATAAATGAATTGAACAATATTTTTGAAAAGTTTAATGATTCTTTATTAGAGATTGAAGAGTTAGATATAGAGAATGTTTTAGATAGAATAGAAAAGCTTTCATCCTTACAAAAAAGGTTTGGCTCAATACAAGAGGCATTAGAATACAAAGATAAAAAACAACAAGAGTTAGATTCTTATGAAAACATCTCTTTTGAAAAATCTTTATTAGAAAAAAAATTAATTGAGTTAAATTCAAAAATAGAAAAGCAAGTAGAAAAAATAAGTTTATTTAGAAAAAATGCAATAGAAATAGTAGAAAAGAAAATAAACTATTATTTAAAATATTTATATCTATCAAATGCAAAAATTGATTTGATTAAAAAAGAGTTAGATAAAAGTGGAATAGATGAAGTTGTGTTCAAACTAAATGGAGTAAAGCTTGATACTATTAGTAGTGGAGAGTTCAACAGATTAAGACTTGCGTTATTAACTACAATTAGTGAGTTTGATATCATAGAGAATGGGATTTTATTTTTAGATGAAATAGATGCAAATTTAAGTGGAAAAGAAAGCTCCGCTATTGCCAAAGTATTGGATAAACTTTCGAACTCTTATCAAATCTTTGCAATTTCCCATCAGCCCCAATTGACATCAACTGCAAATCAACATTTTTTAGTAGATAAAAAAGATGGTATTTCTTCTGTAAAAGCTTTAGATAAAGATTCTAGGATAAATGAAATAGCAAGAATGATAAGTGGAGAGAATATTACAGATGATGCTTATAGTTTTGCTAAGAATTTATTAGAAGAGAAAAAAGAGTTTATATAACATCAAACTCTTTTAACATATTATCTACTAATATTTGTACTTTAGTTTTTTCATTTTTAGTTTTTGCTTTATCAACTAACTCTTTTAAACTTGGATGAAATTTCTTTAAAAAATTTAATATATATTTAGTTTTTTTATGTGGATTATTTACATGGGCATTAAGCTCAATAAACTCAATCACAAAGTCTATATATCCTAAAAAAGCTGCATAGTTTATTGGTAACACACCAAATTTATCCACTTCATTTAATAGTTTTCTATTATAAGGATATACTTGTTTAAAAATTTTTATATTGTTTTTCCATACTGCATTGTGGATTAAATTTCTTCCTCTATTATCTATGGCATTTATATCAGCTCCTGAATGGATTAGAAGTTTTATTGCAATTTGGTCACAATTTAAAATTGCTTTATGTAAAGTGATGCCACCATATGAATCTTTTGCATTTACATTAGCTCCCATCATAATAATAGAATGTAAAATACTATGATATACTCTAAGTTCATTGTCAGTAGAAAAGTTTTGATTTTCATCCATATATTTGTAGATAATATTTTCTTTGTTTATATCTGTTTGATTTATATCTGAACCATATTTGATTAATAGTTTACATACTTCTAAGTTATTATATCTTACTGGATCAAAAAAATAAGGTTCACCCATAGAGTTTAACAATGTTAAATTAACATCAGCATTAATTAAAACTGAGGTTAGTATGGTTTTATAATCTGTATTAAAATCTATCTCTTTTTTTTGCGAACCTCTGATTTTTTTATTGTTGTTGATTGCTAAAATTGCATCAATAAGTTTTTCAACAACTGTTTTTTCATTTTTATCTTTAATATTAGCATTTGCACCATAATCTAAAAGTATAGCTATTATATCAAGGTATTCTTCCCCTTTTAGTATAATTTCATTTAAGGCTGTTTCCTTATGTTTATTTAATATATCTATATTTACTTCATAGTCTAAAAGTTCAATTAAAATATCGACACATTTATGTTTAACTGGAAGTGATATGGCAGTTTCATTTTTATTATTACAAATGTCAACATCTATATTTTCTTCTATTATTACAGGAATAAAGGCAATTAACTCTTTTATCTCTAGATGTTCATTACTTTTATCTTTTGATTTATGTATTAGATAATATTCTTTTCTTTTTATGATATATTTTATTAGATGAAGCAATAGGTTATTGCCTTCTATATCAATACAATTTATATCTAACCCATACTTTAGTAGAAAAAAGAATAAATCTTCACTTTGTATACCATTTTCTACTAAATAAAAAAGTAAATTTTTCCCATAGGGGTCAACAATATGTGGATTAGGGAAATGGCTTAAAATGTTGTTTAATATTTCATAATTTGTAAAGGTATATTTATAAAATAAGATTTCAGTGGTTTTTTTAATATTATTGTCATTTAATAAATCACCTAAGATTTTTAAATTTTGAGCGCGTATTGCTAAATGCAATAGTGTATGATTTTGACTATTTCTTCTATTTATATCTTTTAGATGGGGTTTAAGTTGCTTAAAAATATTAAAA
Source organism: Halarcobacter sp. (assembly GCA_050296315.1). Taxonomy (GTDB): domain Bacteria; phylum Campylobacterota; class Campylobacteria; order Campylobacterales; family Arcobacteraceae; genus Halarcobacter. Next base: position 269,920 of record JBNKRE010000004.1, on the reverse strand, counting down.
TGGTTATTTAATATTGCAAACTCAATTGCTGTATAACCATTTTGACTCTCAAAATTTACATTAGCTCCAGCTATTAAAAGTTCTTCAACAATTTCATTATAACCATATTTAGCTGCAATCATTATAGGAGTTTCTCCTGCTGTATCAGTTGCATTTATATTTATATCATTTTTTATTAAACATTTTACAGATTCTATAAGGTTATCTGGAATAGTAAGATGTAAAAAATTTTGTTGATTACTATTTTTATAATTTATATTAATATGTTGTAACATTGAGTTAACTTTATCTTCATTAAAAGTAGTGTTTTTTAGTTCTGCTACTACATCTTCATATGTTGTTTTTTTAAATAATTTATTTAACATCAAATAAACCTTCATAGATTAAAGTTACATTTTAACATACTTTATTGAAATAATATATTATGAATTTATATCAGTTAAATCTGCTTTGACTTTTAATACCCCAAAGTGATAAAATATATATGGAGATAACAAGGAGAATGATCGGATGAAGGACTTATCAATAAAGGCAAAATTGCTTTTAATTTCGTTAGTTGCGATAGTAATCGTTTCTATATCAATTGCAATAGAATCAATATATTCTTTAAAAAAACTTTCAAATCAAAATATTGAAGAGTATAAAATAGAAGCTTATAATATAAAGGAAGCTGAGCTTAAAAATTACATATCTTTGGCTATGAAAATGGTTAATTCATATTATGAAAGAACTGCTATAGAAAAAGTTAAATTAGAAGTACAAAAGGAATTAAAAAAACAAACAGGTTTTATATTTTCTATTTTGGAATCTGAATATAAAAGATTAAAAGGGATTATTCCTGATGATCAATTAGAGTATAGATTAAAAACAATAGTTGAAGGTACAAGATATGGAGAATCAGGTTATTTTTGGATAAATGATATTAATGCTGTTATTGTTATGCACCCAATCAAGCCTACACTTAATGGGAAAGATTTAAGTGAATTTAAAGATAAAGCGGGAAAACAGATTTTTAGTGAATTTGCAAAAATTGCAAAAGCAAAGGGTGAGGGGTTTGTAGATTATGTTTGGCCAAAACCAGGATTTGAAGAACCACAACCAAAAATATCTTATGTAAAACTTTTCAAACCTTATAACTGGGTTATAGGTACAGGAGAGTATGTATCTGATGTTTCTTCATCTTTAAAAGAGGAAGCATTAACCTCTATTAAAAATATGGGGTATGGAAAAGATGGGTATTTTTGGATTAATGATTCTCAACCAAAGATGATTATGCACCCAATAAAGCCTGCTCTTATTGGAAAAGACTTATCAAATAACAAAGATGCTACTGGAAAAAAACACTTTATGGAGATGGTAAAAGTTGCAAATGCCTCAAAAGAGGGGGGATTAGTAACTTATCTATGGGATAGACCAGGGAAACAAGGTGATCCAAGAAAAAAATTCTCTTATGTACAAAAATTTGAACCTTGGGATTGGATAATAGGAACAGGAGAGTATGTAGATAATATTGAAGAAAATATTATGAAAATGCAAGAACATACAACAGAACAAATAGATAGAATAGTTGTAAAAATATCAGTTTTTACTTTGATTTCTATCATAATTATATATTTAGTATATTCATTTTTAATTAAAAGAGTGATTATCAATCCCTTAGAGTATTTAGATGAAGCAATTAAAGAAGTTTCATCTGGAAATAGTGATAATAAAGAGATTAAAAAACTTTCAAATGATGAAATTGGAAAAGTTGTAGATAGTTTTAATGATTATATTAAAAAACTTCAAGATGGTTATGCCCAAGATGCTATTGTAATAGAAGAGGTTGAAAATATTATTCAAAAAGTAAATAATGGTTTTTATGTTTATAAGGTTGACAAAACTTCTCATAATCCAATTATTCAAAAGTTAAGAGCATCTATAAATTCAATGATTGATTCAACAAATGAAAAATTAGAAGAGATAAACAATATTCTTCTACAATATGGTAATTCAGATTTTGATTATACAACAACACAATCTAGAACTACATCAAATGGTATTATAGGTTCAATTTTTACAAGTAGTAAACAGTTAGGTTCAACTGTATCAGAGTTTTTATCTATGATTGTTTCAACAGGGGAAAAGTTAAATAAAGATATTGACGTATTATCAACATCATCTAGTAAATTATCATCATCTGCAAATGAACAGGCTGCATCTCTTGAAGAAACGGCTGCTGCAATTGAAGAGATAACTTCAGTTATTAAATCTAGTGCAGAAAAAGTAAATAGGATGTCAATTTTAGCAAATGATTTAAATCAAGCTTCAAAAGATGGTGAACAATTAGCTTTAAAAACTACAAATGCAATGGATGATATAGATCAACAAGTTCAATCTATAAATGATGCAATTACAGTAATTGATCAAATAGCATTTCAAACAAATATTTTATCATTAAATGCAGCAGTTGAAGCAGCAACAGCAGGAGAAGCAGGAAAAGGTTTTGCCGTAGTTGCGCAAGAGGTTAGAAATCTAGCTTCAAGAAGTGCAGAAGCTGCAAAAGAGATTAAAAATATAGTTGAAGCCGCAACATTAAAAGCTAATGAAGGTAAACAAATTGCTGATAATATGATTGGTGGTTACACTGAACTTAATACTAAAATTAACGAAACTATTGCCCTTATTTCTGATGTAACAACAGCAAGTAAAGAACAAGAAACAGGGATTGTTCAAATTAATGATGTAATCAATTCATTAGATCAAGCTACACAAGTAAATGCTTCTTCAGCTACACAAATTTCAAATTTAGCAAATGAAGTAACAAACCTATCAAAAGATTTATTAAGTATAGCAGATAGAGCAAAATTTAATAGTGAGAAAAAATCTCAGATTTGTGATATTGATTTAGTATTTCAAATATCAAAATTAAAAAATGATCATATTATTTTTAAAAATACAAATTTTGCAAATGTTGGAACATATAAAACATGGAGTGTAAAATCTTGTATGGAGTGTGATTTTGGTAAATGGATAGATAAACAAGAACAAAAAGGTTTACCTTTTACTAAAACATCAAATTGGTCTATCATGAAAGAAAACCATGAGAAAGTACATAAATCAGTTCAAGAGTATATTGAAAAAAATGCTTCACATGTGCCAACTGAGGATCTTGAAAAGATTTCTCAAAACTTAGAAATATCTACTTCTGATCTTTTTGATAATATGGATATTTTAAAAGTTGAACATTGTAAATCACTTAAAAGTAGTGAAGTAGTTAAAAATGATGAGGTTAAAAAAGTAAGTAGTAGTGTAAAAACTATTAAAAAAGAAGTTCCTGTTGAAAAAGAAAAAAAAGTGATAACTCCTAAACATACAAATGATGATGAGTGGGAAAGTTTTTAATTAGGATAAAAGGGAGAGTTTAAATCTCCCTTTTTTATTTATTTTTTATATTATTGATTAAATCAATAAGGTCATTAATCTTTTTGTTTTTTGAAATAATCTCTTCTTGTGAATATAAATATTTTTCTTTCAATCCTTTGACTTCCTTTTTTAGTTCAAGATTCTCTTCAAAAAGAAGATCATATTTTCTTTTTACAATCTCTAATTTTTTAATATGACTTTGAATCTCTTCATTTTTTGAGTTTAAGAGCTTTTCATTTTTTTCATTGTTCTTTTCCATTTGTAATTCATAATGGGTCAATTGTCTCTCTTTTGCAATTGCTTTTTGTTTTTCATTTTCAAGTTGTAAACCACAATTTGTAATAAAGTTATTTTCATTGTTTAGTTGTTTTTGTAAATCTTTTATAATTGATTTATATTCAGCTTCTTTTTTATTTGCTTCTTGAATGTTTAACAAGACTTTTCTATGAAAATCTCTTTTTTTAAGATTTTCTTGTGTTGTTAAAAATGCTATTGTGATATATTCATCTTTTTGAAATGATTTGATTTTAAATACAGTATTATTAAGATAAAAAGGTTCTTGCTTTTTAGATAAAAATTTTGTATCACCTTTGAAAAGTTTGTCTTTTCTTAATAATGACCAAGTATCTTCAATCATCTTTTTTGGGATACTAGGATGTATAATATTATTAAAGTTTAACTCTTGCAAATCTTGTTCATTATAACCTGAAATCTCTTGCATAGATTTGTTCATATATGTGATTTGACCATCTTCTAACATTTTGAATATCAAGGCAACACTATCAACTGCTTTCATATAGTTTTCAATCTCTTTTTGTTTCTCTTCAAGTCTTTTTTGGAAAAATAGTTTCTCACATAATAAATCTATTTTTTGGAGTAAATCAGGGATTTTGATTGGCTTTATAATATAATAGTTTGCATTTAAATTTATTGCTTCTAATACTGAATCAATCTCTAATTTAGCAGTAGTAAAAATAAAAGGTAGATTTAAATCCTTTAGTCTAATTCTTTTAAGTAGTTCTATACCATCTAGTTTTGGCATCGTAATATCTGACACAATAATATCAATTTCATTACTATATTTGGCATAAAACTCATATGCTTCAAGACCATTACTAGCTTCTATAATATTTTTAAAATATTTTTTTAGCGTATTTACTAATATTTGTCTATCTGTATCCGAATCTTCTGCTATTAATAGAGTGATATTTTCTAATGAATTTTGATTCAAATTTGACTCCATGATAAATAATAAAAGATTATAACAAATAAATTCAAAAATAAAAAAAATCGATTTGGAGATTAAGACTCTTTAAATTTTTAATTAAAATAACAAACAAAATCTTATTTAAAAAACTTTAGATATAATATCAAATTTCAAAAATGTAACTGAAAGGTAAAAATGAATAATAAAGTTGAACTTCTAAGTCCGGCTGGTAATTTAGAAAAGTTAAAAATAGCTTTTAAATATGGTGCAGATGCAGTATATGGAGGGGTTAGTCACTTTAGTTTAAGAATTAGAAGCGGTAAAGAATTTACTTATGAAACTTTTAAAGAGGGGATTGATTATGCACACTCTTTGGGTAAAAAAGTTTATGCAACTATAAATGGTTTTCCTTTCAATTCACAAATAGATTTATTAAAAAAACATATAATTGAGATGGCAAAACTTGAACCAGATGCTTTGATTGTTGCAGCACCTGGTGTTGTAAAACTTTGTAGAGAACTTGCACCTAATATTCCTATTCATCTTTCAACACAAGCAAATGTAATGAATTATTTGGATGCACAAGTATATTATGATATGGGTGTTAGAAGAATTATTGCTGCACGTGAAATTAGTTTAAAAGACGTAGTTGAAATAAAAAAACATCTTCCAGATATGGAAATAGAGATTTTTGTACATGGTTCTATGTGTTTTGCATATAGTGGTAGATGTCTGGTAAGTGCTGTTCAAATGGGAAGAGTTCCAAATAGAGGGAGTTGTGCTAATGATTGTAGATTTCAATACACTTTATATGCGGCAAATGAAGACCATAGTACACTATTTAGACTTGAAGAAGAAGCAGGTGTTGGAACATATATTTTTAATGCAAAAGATATGAACTTAGCTTCCCATTTAGATGAGATTTTAGAATCAGGTGCAGTTGATTCTGTTAAGATTGAAGGTAGAACAAAATCTCCATATTATGCAGCTGTAACAGCATATGCATATAGGTCAGCTATTGATGATTTTTATTCACATAAGTTTGAAGCACAAAAATATCAAGAAGAGTTGGCAACTACTAAAAATAGAGGTTTTACAGATGCATATTTGATTCATAGACCATTTGAGAAAAATGATACTCAAAATCATGAATATGCTTTAAGTAAGGGAAGTTATGAAGTGAGTGGTTTAGTGACAGAAGATGAAGAGCATTTTTTATGTAAATATAAAACTTATCCAAATGAAGAGACTGAAATTTTTGCACCTTTAAACTCTGTGATAGAAGAAATTGATAATGAAATTGGTTCAATTTATAAAAAAGAAGATGGAAAATATTATATAACTTTTAAAAAAATATTAACTGAAACTAATAAAGAGTTAGAATCAGTACATAGTGGAAATACAAATAAAATAAAACTTCCAGGAAAATTGCCATACCTTACAATGTTAAGGGTTGAAAATGATGAAGAGGAGAGTTGTAGTAATTAATAATGGTAGTATTTAGAGCGACTGAAAATATAAATATTAAAACTACAGATGGAACTTTAATAAAATATCAAAAACTTAAAAACCCTTCAAACTTTTTTAATGAAACAGTTTATATAACCACATATGATGATTTTGAAAATTTAAAAAGAGTTTTCAAAGGTGTTGGTGAAAAATATAAAGCTAGAGTATTAGATGAAACTAAAATAAGATACCTAAGTCAATTTCCAAAAGAGTTAGGTATCACTAATATTAATGAACACTCAATCAAACAAAGATTAAATTTTGAGTATAAAAAATTACATAGAATATCTGAAGATAAAGAGATAAGCTCTGTATATTTAAATGAAAATAGTATAGATATAGAAAAACAATTTGTGGGGGTATTAAAACGAGATATTTCACTGATAATTTTAGGTAGCTTAGGAAACTCAATTTCTGAAATGATTTGTGCTTGTACTGCACTTAGAATTTTACACGAAAAATTAAAGAATAAATTTAAAAGTGTAAAAATAGATATCTATTTAAATGCTTCTGAAAATAGGTATTATACCCGTGATAAAATGATTTTTTCTAATCAATCATTTATAAATAAAGTTAATGCTTTGTCTATAGATGTAAAAGAGTTCTGTCAATACGATTTTTTTATTGATGCAAGTTCTGTAACAAATAGAAGTTATTTTAAAAATTTAAAGTTAGTTGATGCTTGGCTTTATAAATTTGGTATAGATTATAAAAAAATTGATGATAGTTTAAAATATAATCAAATAAATTTATCTACTTATAAACCACAAAGTAATTTAGCAGAAACTCTTGATAAATTGAAGTTAAGAGGCAAGCTTTTGCTTTTCCATCCATACTCTGCAAATATAGATAAATCAATACCAAAAGATACAGCTACAAAACTTTTAAAGAAGCTTTTGATAAAGCTGCCTGATTATATAATTGTTTCAATTTTAAAACTAGATTCTTCAATGGATGATGATAGATTTGTAGATTTGAGTGAACAATCAAAAAGTTTTTTAGATTATTCATACATTGTTTCAAATATGAATAAAATAATTACAGTAAATACTGCAACTTATCATATTGCAGATGCTTTTTTTATCCCAACAGTTGTTTTATTTACTAGTGTTGCTAAAAAAGAGACTATAATAAATTATCCATTAAGTAAAATTATTTACGTGGATGATAAAACTAAGAATTTAAGCAATTTTATTTTTGAAAATGAATCTTTAATTTTGTACCGATTTACAGGTTGGAAAGAGTTAAAAGTTTCAAAGATTATTAAACTGTTAGAAAGTTTTTGATATAATCGCAACATTTTATAAAATATTTACAGGGGTTAAAATGAATTTTGTCTCAATCTTAATGGGTAGTAAATCTGATTACGAAATCATGAAACACTGCGCTGATACATTAGAAAAATTTGATGTTAAATACGAAATTGTTATCTCTTCTGCACATAGAAGTCCAGAAAGAACTAAAAATTATATTAAACAAGCAGAAGAGAAAGGTGCAGTTGCATTTATAGCAGCTGCTGGTATGGCTGCACACTTAGCAGGTGCTGTTGCAGCAACTACAACTAAACCAGTTATTGGAGTACCAATGAAAGGTGGAGCTATGGATGGTATGGATGCTATGCTTTCAACTGTTCAAATGCCTGCTGGAATGCCTGTTGGTACTGTTGCATTAGGAAGAAGTGGTGCAGTAAATGCAGCTTATTTTGCAATGCAAATTTTAGCTATATCTGATAAAGAATTAGCTATAAAATTGAAAGAAGATAGAGTGGTTCAATCTAAAAAAGTTGAGTCTGATTCAGCTGAAATTGAAGTAATTCTATAATGAAACAAGTTGCACTATTTGTATTACCTAAATGCAAATGGTGCAATACTGCAAAAGCTTATTTAAAAGAAAAAAAGATTAGATTAAATATTGTTGATCTTTCCACAAACAAAAAAGCTTTAAATGATTGCAAGAAACATGGATGCACTGGAGCACCTGTAGTTTTAGTAGAGAATCAATGGATTTGTGGTTTTGATAAAGATAAAATAAATAAAGCATTAGGGATAAAATAAATGGTAACATTTTCTGAAATTCTATTAAAATTACAACAATTTTGGGCGCAACAAGGGTGTAATATTGTACAACCTTATGATATTCCAGCTGGTGCTGGAACTTTCCACCCTGCAACACTTTTGAGAAGTTTAGATTCAACTCCTTGGTCAACAGCATATGTAGCACCAAGTAGAAGACCAACTGATGGTAGATATGGAGAAAATCCAAATAGACTTGGAGCTTATTACCAATTTCAAGTTTTAATTAAACCAAGTCCGGACAATATTCAAGATTTATATTTACAATCTTTAGAATTTTTAGGATTAGATTTAAGCAAACATGATATTAGGTTTGTTGAGGATAATTGGGAGTCGCCAACACTTGGAGCATGGGGACTTGGATGGGAAGTTTGGCTTGATGGTATGGAAGTAACACAGTTTACTTATTTCCAACAAGTTGGAGGTCTTCCTTGTGATCCAGTTGCAGTTGAAATTACTTATGGTACTGAAAGACTTGCTATGTATCTTCAAGGGGTAGATTCTGTATTTGATATTGTTTGGAATGAAAATGCTCATGGAAAAACTACATATGCAGATGTACATAAAGAGAGTGAATATGAGTTTTCTACATATAACTTTGAAGTAGCAAATACAGATATGCTTTTTAAACATTTTGATGATGCCTTTAATGAGTGTAAAGTTTGTTTAGAAAAAGCTCTTCCTCTTCCAGCGTATGATCAATGTATGTTAGCTTCTCATACTTTTAATACTCTTGATGCAAGAAAGGCAATTTCAGTTACTGAGAGACAAAACTATATCTTAAAGGTTAGAGAATTAGCTCAAGGTTGTGCAGTGCTTTATAAAGAACAAGAACAAGATAGATTAAAAAGAATTGGAAGAGTATAGTTTTGAAATTAAAAGAGATTTATAGTTTTTTAGATTCCCTTTCACCCTTTGAATTACAAGAAAAATGGGATAACTCTGGTCTTTTAGTTGGTAACTTAGAAGATGAGATACAAAAAGTTTATATCTCAATTGATTTGGATGAAGAAAATCTAAAAGAAGTTGAAGAAAACTCTTTGATAATTACTCATCATCCATTGATATTTTCCCCTTTAAAAAGAGTAAATTTTGACTCGTATAGTACAAAATTGTTAAAAATATTGATTCAAAAAAACATTGCACTGATTTCAATGCATACAAATATTGATACAACACATCTAAACAAATATGTAGCACAAGAGATTTTAGATTTGGATGTTATAGAATCCCAAGGGTATATTTGTTATGCAAATGTGAATGATACATTTTCAAACTTTGCAAATAAAATTACATCTAAACTTGATTTAGAATATTTAAAATATGTTAAATGTTCAGATAAGGTAAAAAAAGTTGCATTAGTTACTGGTGCAGGTATGTCAATGATTGGGGAGGTGGAAGCTGATTGTTTTTTAACAGGTGATATAAAATATCATGATGCTATGGAAGCAAAAGCTAGAGGTATTTCCCTAATTGATATAAGACACTATGAAAGTGAAAAACACTTTAGTGCCTTAATGATGGGCTTACTTGAAGAATATTTGAAAAAAAATAAATTAAAGGCTATAATAACAGCTTCAAAAAATCCATTTAAGTTTTGTACACAAGGAGAAACGGTTGAATAAATATCTACAAGATTTAGTTAAGTTATCAAAATTTGATAGTTCAATTAGCATGTTTGAACCAAAAATTGAGAATGAAAAATCAAAGTTATCTACATTTGTTGAAATAGCAGAGTCTATTAAAGGACAAATCAATAACACATATGCGCAAATTGATGATGTAAAATCAAAAAGAACAAAAAACAATATCCATTTAGCGGAATTAAAAACAAAATTAGATGATATCTCTAAAAAAAGTAATCAAGTTCAAAATGAAAAAGAATTAAAGGCATTACAACTTGAAGAAGAGATTGCTAAAGAACAAATCTCATTTGCAAATGAAGAGATTATTAGACTTGATGAAATTGCAGCAGCAAAAGAAGAAGAGTTAAAAGAGCTACAAGTTAAATTAGCTGAAGAGGAAGAATCTATTAAAGAGATTCAAGTAGCTGTTGATAATACGATAGATGCAATAAACCAAGAAAGAAATGAAGTTTATCAAAAAAGAAGTGAATTATTAGAAAAATTTGATAATAAAATTTTAACTTTCTATGAAAAAATTAGAAGATGGGCAAAAGATTCAGCTGTTGTTCCTGTAAAAGATCAAGCATGTTATGGATGCTTTATGAAAATAAATGACAAAACTTATTCGGAAGTAATTAAATCAGAAGAGATTATTAACTGTCCTCATTGTGGAAGAATTTTATATAAAGAGGAAGAAACTGCTACTGAAGAGGCTTAATTTGAGCCTTTTTAGTATATTTTATTATACCCTTTGCCTAATCTTATATATTTTAGCAATCCCTTATTTAATATTTAAATCTAGAAACCCAAAATATAAAGAAGCAATTCCTGCAAAATTTTTTCTAAAAAACAATAAAAGTTTTAATGATGAAAAAATTTGGTTTCACACTTGTTCTATGGGTGAAACCAAAGCTATTAAGCCTTTGGTTGATAATCTTGGAGATGTTAATATCTCTGTTATTACAAACACAGGTTTTCAAGAAGCGCAAAATTTATCAAGAAATGTTAGATATCTTCCTTTTGAGATTTTTTTACCCTTTTGGATAAAAAAACAAAAAGCTTTGGTGGTTATGGAAGCAGAACTATGGTATATGCTTTTTTTAGTTGCAAAGATGAAGGGAACTAAAACATATTTGATAAATGCTAGAATCTCTGATAAGTCTTATAATTCTTATAAAAAATTCTCATTTTTTTATAAAAGAGTTTTTAACAATATCGATAAGATATTTGCCCAAAGTTTAATAGATAAACAAAGACTTGAAGAGTTAGGTGCAAAAAATGTTGAAGTTATTGGAAATATAAAATTAGCATTATTGCCAAAAATTACAAAAGAGTATACGAAACCAAGTGGTATTTTAATTACAGCTGGAAGTACTCATGAAAATGAAGAAAAACTTATCTTAGATAGTTTTGATAAAAGATATGGAAAACTTGTAGTTGTGCCAAGGCATCCAGAAAGATTTGAAAAAGTTGATAAACAAATAAGTGAATTTGTAAAAAAAAGAAACTATACATATCATAAGTTTTCACAAAAAGAAGATTTTGATTCAGATATAATTTTAGTTGATAGATTAGGTGAATTAAACAATATTTATGCCATATCAGATGTGGTAATTTTAGGTGGAGCATTTGAAAAAATAGGTGGGCATAATCCAATTGAACCAGCATTTTTTGGTTGTAAATTGATAAGTGGTAAACATATTTTTAATCAATATTCACTTTTTGAATGTGTAAAAAATTATACTATAATAGAGAACGAAGAATTAAAAACAGTATTTGAAAAAATAGATAGTTTAGAAAAGGCAAGCCTTGGGCAACAAGGTAGTATAGAACCAATATTAAGGGAACTAAATGGCATATGATAAAGCATATAAAGTTTTAGCAAAACAGGAAAAAATTTCAAACTCAAAAGCTAAAGAATTAATCGACAAGGGTCTTGTAAAAGTTGCTGGCAAAAAAGTTTTAATTGCAAGAGGTGAAATCGATGTAGATACTAAATTTACAGTAAAAGATATTGCTACAATTAAAGTAATCTTTCAAGATGAAAATATTTTGGCAATAAATAAACCAGCATTTATGACAAGTGATGAGATTGCAAAAAAATACCCCGAAGCAATTATTTTAAATAGACTTGATAAAGAAACAAGTGGTGTAATGCTTTTTGCAAAAAATGAAGAGTTTCAAAAAAAAGCTATTTCTGAATTCAAAGCAAATAGAGTTTATAAAGAGTATGTTGCAATAGTAGATGGAAAAGTAATAGAAGAGATAGAAATAGATAAACCAATATTAACTACAAAAGATAGAGGTATGGCTAGATCGAAGGTTGATGTAAAAAGAGGAAAACCAGCTAGAACGGTTGTTTACCCTATGTTTGTAGAGGGAAATAAATCAAAAATTAAAGTAATAATCGATACAGGAAGAACTCATCAAATTAGAGTACATCTAAACCATATAGGTTTACCAATTATTGGTGATACAATTTATGGTAAACCAGCATCTAATATAAATAGAGTTTTACTGCACTCTAAAAAAACAAAAATCTTTGATTATGAGTTTGAGGCACCAGAACCAAGAGAGTTTAAAGTGTATGAATTTAATTAAAATTTAAGATTTATAAAAAATAGGATTCCCTTTAAAAGGGAGTTTTATAAAATACTTTCATTAAAATAAACTTAAAACAATACCACTTTAAACTATTTCAAAGTATTTAAATAGTAAAATCCACAAATTTTAAAAAATGGAGTATAGTTTTGTTTGATTCAATAACCGGTTCGATAGTAAATGCAGTAAATAAAATTAGACATAAAGATGATGTTGCTTCTTTAAGTAGAGCAATCTCTGAATTAAAAAAATCATTATTAAAAGCTGATGTACATCACAAAACAACAAAAGACTTAGTAACTGCAATTGAATTAGAAACAAAAAAGAACGGTATAGGACAAGATTCATTTTTAAAAGCATTAAGAGATGAATTAACCAAAATTTTGACCACCGATGGTAAACAAGGTTTTGTATTCTCTTCTACTCCTCCAACAACAATTCTTATGACAGGACTACAAGGTTCTGGTAAAACAACAACAACAGGTAAATTAGCAAACTATTTAAAACTTAGAAAGAAGAAAGTTTTAGTTGCAGCAGCCGACTTACAAAGATTAGCAGCAGTTGAACAATTAAAACAAATAGCAGCTCAAATTGAAGTGGATATATATTTCGATGATAATGAAACTAATCCAATTAAAATAGCAAAAGCAGCACAAGAAAAAGCAAAAAGAGAACTTTACGATGTTCTTTTAATAGATACAGCTGGACGACTTGCAATTGATGAAGAGTTGATGTTACAACTTGAAGATGTAAAAAAAGCTGTAAATCCAGATGAGATTTTTTATGTGGCTGATTCTTTAACAGGACATGATGCTACAAAAACTGCAACAACATTTAAAGAAAAGATTGGAATAGATGGTGTAATTTTATCTAAATATGACGGTGATACAAAAGGTGGAGTTGCTATTTCTATTTCTCATCAAGTTGGCGTTCCTTTAAGATTTATAGGTATTGGTGAGAAAATGCCAGACCTTGAAGTTTTTATTCCTGATAGAATCGTTTCAAGACTTATGGGTGCAGGGGATATTGAAGGTTTAGCTGAAAAAACTGCAGCTGTAATTGATGAGAAAAAAGCTAAAGAGGTTACTAAAAAGATAAAAAAAGGTGAATTTAACTTTAATGACTTTTTAGACCAACTTTCAATGATGAGTAAATTAGGTTCAATGAAATCAATTATTGGAATGATTCCAGGACTTTCTCAAATGGCTGGACCAATCAAAGATATGGATTTTGAAAATTCTGATGAGATAAAAAGAATTAAAGCACTTATTAGTTCAATGACTCCAAAAGAGAGAGAAGAACCAAGTTTAATGAATCCAAGTAGAAAAAAAAGAATTGCAAAGGGTTCTGGTTTATCAGAAGTTCAAATAAACAAAATCTTAAAACAGTTTAAAAATGCATCCAAGATGGCTAAAAAACTTTCAACTAAAGGTGGAATGAAAGGTTTGCAAAATATGCTTTCTCAAATGCAAGGTGGTGGAATGCCAAACCTACCTAAAAGATAAGAAAAATATAATTAGTATTGAGTTGTAAACTTGCTTTAATTAGAAGGTTAAGTTTAGAATTCAATACTAAAAAATAAACATAAAAAAGGAAAAATATATGACAGTAATTAGATTAACTAGAATGGGTAGAAATAAAAAACCATTTTATAGAATTGTAGTAACAGATTCAAGAAAAAGAAGAGATTCAGGATGGATTGAATCAATTGGTTATTTTAACCCAGTAGCAGAGCCTAAAGTGTTAAAAATAGATGAAGAGAGATATAACTATTGGCTAAGTGTTGGTGCAAAACCTTCAGAAAAAGTTAAAAAATTAGCATCACAAAAGTAATTTTACAGTAAAATATCAACATGATTACAAATTTTATAGAAAGTTACGCAAAACTAATAGTAAGTAAACCAGAAGAGGTTTCTATATCAACACAAGCAATTGATGATACATTTACTGAAATAACAATTAAAGCAAATAGTGCGGATATTGGTAAATTAATAGGTAAAAATGGGAATATGATTAATGCTTTAAAAACTATGGCTAATGGTTGTAAAGCAAAAGATGGTGTATCTTACAAAATTCAAGTTCTTGCAAACTAAACTCTTTTTATGAATAATAAAATTTATGTTGCAAAGTTAGGAAAAGCAGTAGGTTTAAAAGGTCATTTAAGACTTTTTATTGACTCTGACTTTCCTGAACAATTCAAAAAAAATGCAACTTTTACTACTAATAGAAATCTTCAATTAAAAGTATCAGAATATAATCCAAATAGAGAACTTATCAAGTTTGAAAACTATGATGATGTAGAGCTAGCAAAAAAGCTTACTAATCAACAATTGTATGTTTCGATAGAAGATACAAAAAATAATTGTAACTTAGAAGAGGGTGAATACTTCTGGTTTGATATAATTGGTTGTAATGTTATTGAAGACGGATTACTATTAGGCGAGGTAAAAGAGATTCATAGGTATCCTTTAGATGATTATTTAGAGGTAAATACTTCTAAACAGTTAATTGAAAAAGGGTTTGCAAAAACTTTTTTAATACCTTATAATAAAGAGATCTATATTAAAAACGTTGATATAGATAAAAAAATCATAGAGACTACTGACAGTTTAGCTATATTAGAAAACTCGTAAGTCTTCTAATATTTACATCTTTTATCATATTCTTCTTTTGTTAAATCAGATAAATATGCTTGCTTATAACCTTTAGCTATTAGCTCATCAAATATTTTTTTTCTCTCAGCATCTGATGAATAAGGTCCAAAATATATCTCAATTCTATTTTTTTGATCTCTACATAAAGAGATATTTTTCTCGAACTTCTGTAGGTCATCTAAATATGATTTATATAATTCACCTTTTATTGTAGCAACATTAATAAAAGATAAAAACTGCATTGGAACATTTTGAGTTATATTTTCATTGTCCATTTTTTCTGAAGAGTTATTATTCATAATATTAGATTCATCAATCTTTTTCTCTGATTCCTTTACTTTTTCTTGTGTTAAACTTTTTTTATTGTTTAACTCTTGTAATAGTTCAGTTTTTTTTGTTTCAAGTTCTTTTTTTAATTCTTCTTGCAATGCTAAGAATTTTTCTTGTTCCTCTTTGATTTGTTTTTGTTGTTCTTCAAGTACTTTTTTTTCTTCTTCTATTTTTGCATATTGTGCGTTTATTTCCTCTTGCACTTTTTTCTTTTTTTCTTCTTCTATTCTTTTTTCTTCAGCTATCTTTTTCTCTTCTTCTTCTTTAATTCTTTGCTCTTCAGCTTCTAATTCATGTTTATTCATAATCTCATGTTTAGTTAGAGTATTTAGTTTTTTATTTATTTTATTTTTGTCTAAATCATTAATATCTATTTGTATCTCTGGCATTTTTTGGACTTGAGTTTCTTGTGATTTTTTATCTTTTTGTATTTGGTTATCCTCTTTGGGATCAAAAACTCCTAAAAAGAATAAAACTAATCCAATAGCTAATAAAATCAATAATATACTTACTATTACAATTAAAATTCTAAATATTTTTGGTTGTTTTTTTTGTATTTTTTTATTTTCTTCATTTAGTTTGTTGGATAGATCTTCTTTATTTTCTTCAGTAATTTCAACTTCTTCTAAAATAGTTTTATCTTTTTTTTCATCTAGAGAATCATCTTTATTTATGTTTGCTGAAGTTTCTTCAACCTGTTCATCTGAATTATTATCCAGTCCAACCTCTTTTATTATATCTTCATCAGTTTTTTCTGCCATATGCTACTCTTTATTAGTTTTTCTTTTTTCTCTTTGTTTTGCAAGAATTTTTTCTTTATTCTTTTTATAATACTCTTTTCTATACTCTTTTAGTTCTTCTTTTCTTTTTTCTCTATACTCTTTATCATATGCTAATCTCTGCTCTCTATTTTCTTGATAGTAACTTTGTTTTTTCTTTCTATATTCTACTATTTTACGTACTATTTGTTCTTTTCTATCATCAATAAACTCTTTTTGTTTTTTTACAATAAGTTTAATATTTTTTGCAAAATTATCATTATCTAACTCTTTTGCATAATCTATTTCTTTATAGTTTTTATATTTTGTATCAGAGTCTTTTTCTTTACTTTTTAAATAGTATTCTCTTTTTTTCTTTTTATGTTTTTTGAAATTTTCTTCTCTTAATTTTTTAAGTTCTTCTAAATTCATAAACTTGTTAAATTAATTATCTTTTTAATCTATTAACAGTATCAAGCATAGTATCAGTTGTTGTAATCGCTTTTGAGTTAGCTTCATATGCTCTTTGTGCTGTAATTAAATCAACCATTTCATCTACTAGTTTTACGTTCGATAATTCAATCATACCTTGTCTTATATTACCAAACTGGTCAGTTGAAGGAGTACCTGCTAATGGGTCACCAGATGCTTCACTTGCTGCATATAAAGAGTCACCAAGTGGTGTAAGTCCCGCTGGATTTATAAAATCTACAATCTCTATTTGCCCTAACGTAACCTCTGTATTTGTTGTTGGGTTTGTTGCGGTTACTGTACCATCTAATGCTATTGTAACATCTTTTACATTGTCAGGAATTGTAATTTGTGGTTCAAGTAAGTAACCTTGTGCATTTACTATGTTACCTTCATTGTCAACTTTAAAACCACCATTTCTAGAATAAACTACTTCCCCATTTGGGTTAGTTATTTGAAAGAAACCTTTCCCTTCAATTGCTAAGTCAAAAGTGTTATTAGTAAGTTTTAAATCACCTTCAAGAAAGTTTTTTTGAACACCTGAAATCTTTACTCCAAGCCCAACATCAATACCTGTTGGGTTTACAGATGTTTCTGAGGTTCTACCTGCTGTAAAATTAAGCCTTTCATACATTAAGTCTTGAAACTCTGCTCTATCTTTTTTAAAACCCATTGTATTTACGTTGGCAATATTATTAGAAATAACATCAATTTGGTGTTGCATTGAATGCATACCTGTTGCAGCTGTGTAAAGCCCTCTAATCATAGTCTTATCCTCTGCTTTGTATTTATTCTAAGATTATATTTAAAGATATTTTAAAGTTTCATAAATTAGATTAAATTATTTTATCGATATTAAGTATATATTTAAAACAAATTATATATAATAGTTGGATTTTGAATGAAGTTTTTATAAAGGGAACATAATGAGAATATTAATAGTTGATGACAGCTCTACTATGAGAAGAATTATTGGTAATGTTGTTATGCAATTAGGATTTTCAAAAGAGGATTTTGATGAAGCAGAAGATGGTGTAAAGGCTTGGAAACTTTTGGAAGAGAAACAATATGATATTGTCTTGACTGACTGGAATATGCCTAATATGAATGGTTTAGATTTGGTAAAAAAAATTAGAGCTGAAGGTAACCATAAAAAAGTTCCTATCATCATGATTACTACAGAAGGTGGTAAAGGTGAAGTTATTACAGCATTAAAAGCTGGGGTTAACAATTATATTGTAAAACCATTTAATGCACAAATTTTGAAAGAGAAACTTGATGGAGTTTTAAAACAATAAGATTTTATTTTATATTGTAAAGGTTTAAATTATGAGTATGAGCCAAGAAGAAATAGAATCATTGATGAATGGTTTAGATTTTGGAAGTGATGATATTGAAGAAGACTCAACAGAAGAAAAAGTAGAAGAAAAAGTTATCGATTCAAATGAAAAAATGTCAGAAGATGATATTAATGAATTAATTGCTCAAACAGAAGATATAATTTCAGAAGAGAAAAAAGAGAGTGAAAATCCAAAAGTCTCAGATGATGATATTAATGAACTCTTAGCTCAAGTAGATGGAAATGATACCAAAGATGATAACGATGACGAGTCTTTAGATGAATTATTAAATAGTTTTGAAGATAGTTCATCAAGTTCTGATTTAGAAGAAAATTCAGAGATTCAAGAAGAGTTAGATAGTTTAGAAAATAGTGAAACTTTGAAAGATAATAGTGAAGAAGAACAAAGTGGCGATGAGGATATTGATCAGATTCTAAAAGAGATTGAGAGTGAAGATAATTCTAAAGATGATTTAGAAGCTTCTGAGGAAGCAACAGATGAAAGTATAGATGATTTGTTAGCTTCAATAGATGGGATAACAGATGAAAGTTCTAGTGATGATAAAGCTGTTAGTACACCACCTGCAAAAACATCTTCTAAAGATAATGATACAAAAGAGATTGATGATAAAATAAATAAAGGTCTTTTCCCTTTACCTGTTGAAGATGATACAAAAGTAGTAAATCAATTAAGTATAGTTGCCAATGATTCAGAAGAAAAAGCTACTAAAATATTTGATGTATTAAGTAATATACTAGACTATAATACTGAGATACAAAATGATGTCCAAGCTTTAGCAACTTTTAATGAAAAACAACTTTCAATGCTTTCTAGTTTAAGTAAAAAATTTCCAAATATTAATGCTTTTAAACAAAATTTAGAACAATCTGAATTGATGGATAGACATATTCAGGATATAAATGAAAAATTAAATTTAGGAAATACAGAGATATTCCAAGCGATGGAATTGATGCAGTATCATGATATTAATAGGCAAAAAATAGAAAGAGTAATGTCTGTAATTAGAAAATTATCAACATATTTGAATAATTTATTCGAAGATGCAGGGAATCATAGTGAAGTGGCAGTTGCAAAGCATATTCATGGTGATAAAGGTACAGATGATTTAATGGCAGAGGATGACTTAGAAGCATTAATAGCAGAATTTAATAAATAAAGGATAATAAAAAATGAACCAAGGAACTTACCCTTTAGCAGCAGCAATGGTTAATGAGATAAACAGAGTTGATGTTGTTTCTAATAACTTAGCGAACTTAAATACAAATGGATTTAAACAAGAAGGCGTAACAGAAGGTTCATTTAATTATTATTTACAAAGAGCAGAACAAGAAGGATTCAATCCTACAAAAATAAATACTGTAACAAATACAATTCCAAAAATTGACTCAAAATTTATAAATCAAGAAAAAGGACCTATTGTAGCTACTGGGAATAATCTTGATTTTGCATTGAAAGATAATAATACTTTTTTTAGAGTTCAAGATGATAGTGGAGAAGTTGTATATAGTAGAGATGGTGCGTTTAAATCATTAAATGGCTTTTTAGTTAATTCTAGTGGACAATTTATTTTAAATAATGATAATGAGCCAATTGCAGTCGAAGATGCAGATTTTATTCAACAAATTGCGGTGGTTAGAATCGATTATAATGATTTACAAAAATTTAAAGATAATAACTTTAAAGAGAAAGAAAATGGGGCATTTGTTGAAAATATAGATAATAATAGTGGTTTTTTGATACAAGGTTCTATTGAAAAATCTAATGTAAATACGGTTTTATCAATGGTTAATCTAATAGATGCCCAAAGAGCTTTTGAAAGAGCTCAAAAAGGTGTGAATAGTATTGATGAAATGAATTCTAAAGTTATTGATAAAATAGGAAATACTAGATAATGAAAGCAAGTAGTGTAACAGATTTACTTTTTAATCAATTAAGTTTTAGAGGAGATAGACAAAATGTTATCTCTAGTAATATAGCTAATATAAATACTCCAAACTATAAAACTAAAGAATTGGTTTTTGAAAAAGAATTAAAAAAAGTTCAAGATGACAGCGATTTAAAACTTACTACAACAAATGGTAAACATATATCAAATTTTGACGAAATAGAAAAAAAATCATCAGATTCTAAAATAGTTGATGTAAAAGGACTAGAAGAACAAAATGATGGAAATAATGTGAATTTAGATCAACAAATGAGTGAAATGTCAAAAAATAAAGTAATATTTGATGCTATACAAGCATCAATTACAAAAGACTCAAGATTATTTAGATCAGTAATCGATGCATCAGCAAAAAATTAATTAGGTATATAGTTTAATGGATCAATTAATAAAATTTATAAATAATTTAAATTCTGCACAAAGAGCTGTAATAATAGGTGGGTTTTCATTACTTTTTGTGTTACTTATTGGGCTATTGGTATATTCTAATATTAAAGCACAAGATAAAAAACTAAACTACACAATAGCATCAAATCTAACAAAAAATCAAGTGATGTTAGCAAGTAATGAACTTGAAGCATCAGGTATAGAGTTTTCAGTTGTGGGAAGTGGAAATAATCTTACATTAAAAACTTCAAAAGAGTTTATTAATGTTGCAAAAATAAAACTTGTAACAAGTGAAGCTGCAACAAGTAAGCATGTAGGTTGGGAAATCTTTGAAAAATCCTCTTTAGGTACTACAAATTTTGAAAATAAAGTCAAATATTTAAGAGCATTAGAAGGTGAATTGTCTAGGTCTTTAGAGTCTCTTTCTGGAGTTTTAAGAGCGAGTGTAAAAATTGCGATTCCAAAAGATACTATATTTACTGAAAGAAAAAGTGAACCAACTGCATCTGCTGTTATCTCTCTTAAACCTGGAGTTTTTCTTACGCAGAAACAAATTGATGGGATTAAAAACTTTATATCTTCTGCTGTAAGTGATTTAAAAAATGAGAATATAAAACTTATAGATCAAGATGGTACTTTATTACAAATATCTCAAGATGATGTTGATAATCAGAAATCATTAACTCAAAATAAATATAAAAATAAAATAGAAAAAGATTATGAAAAAAAGATAGTTGAATTGTTAGAACCTGTTGTTGGAGTAGGAAGAGTAGTTGCAAATGTAACTATGGATTTTGATTTTAAAAAAATACATATCCAACAAGAGATATTTGATCCTGAGGGAACAATAAGAAGTCAACAAACAACAGAAAATACTAATAGCTCTTCAGGAAGTACCCAAATGGCAGGAGGTACTGCAGGTGTTGAAAATAATATCCAAACTCCAGATGGAGCAAATGGAAATAATGGAGTTCAATCAAATTCAGAAAGTGTAAAAAATATCACAAATTATGAGATTTCAAAAAAAGTTATTGAAGAAAAAAATAATAACTATTCATCTGTAAAAAGGATAAGTGCAGCTGTAACTTTTGATTCTTCAATTTTAGAAAATGAACAAAATAAAGATGAATTTATAGCATCTATTGAAGCACTAGTAAAAGATAGTATTGGTTTTAGTGAACAAAGGGGAGATAAAATATCTGTAAGACCTTTTAAATTTGTAGGGACACAGGCACTTAAAGGTGGAACTTCTGTTGATGCAAATGGAAACCCTGTAAAAAATGATATGATCGAGGATTCAGGAAGTGTAGATACGTTTGCTATGATTCAATCAATTTTAAGGGATTTTAGTGAATATTTTCAGTATTTAATTGCTGCAATTTTACTTTTTGTTTTTTATAAAAAATTCATTGTGAATCATGAAGTAGTTGTTTTGGGTGATGGAACTACATCTAGAAGGGTTGATAAAGATGGAAATCCTATTGATGAAGAGTTTATGGATGAATTCATGTCAAATTATGAACATGAATTTGATGCATCTACTGCACAAGGCAGACTAAAAGCAAAAGTAAAAAGTCAAATTATGAATAATATTGATGGCTTAGATGAAGAGAGTGCTGCAAAATATGAGGTTTTGATTGAAACATTAGATAAAGAGATTAATAATAAACCAGAAGAGATAGCTAGAATGATAGAATTACTACTAATTGAAGGTAGTGAGAAATTTAAAAAGTAGAGGTAAAGAGTGGAAAATAGTGAAATTCTAAAAGGGATGTCAATGATGGAAAAAGTTTCTATCTTCTGTGTTTTAATAGGAGAAGAAGCTACTGTAAAAATTTTTCAACATCTACCTAAACATATTGTAGAAGAGATTTCTACAAATATCACTATGCTTAATTCCATAGATAAAGATACTTCATTGGCAATTTTGGAAGAGTTTCATCTTTTTAGTAGATCAAAAGCATTTATCAGTTCTGGTGGATATGATTATGCAAAAGAGATTTTATATAAATCTTTAGGAAAAGCAGAGGCAGATGAAGTTTTAGCCAAACTTTCAAGGATGAAATTAGCTTCACAATCATTTTCTTATCTTGATGCAATTAATTCTAAACAGCTTAGTGACTTTATTAGAGATGAGTCACCACAAACTATTGCTGTAATATTATCTCATATGGAAGCTCCTAAAGCAGCAGAAGTTTTAATGCTGTTAGATGAAGATGTAAAAGTAAAAGTTACAATGCAAATGGCAACAATCAAGGATGTATCTCCTGATGTTGTGAGAACAATTTCTTTAGTTTTAGAGAAAAAACTAGAATCATTATTATCATCTATTGTTGATGTTGGTGGGGTTAAAGTTGTTGCAGACATGTTAAATAGACTTGGACCTAAATCTCAAGATATTCTTAAAAATATAAATGGTGTAGATACTTCATTGGCTACAAAGATAAAAGAAAATATGTTTGTTTTTGAAGATTTATTAAAATTGGATAATGAATATATTATGAAAATTCTTCAAAATGTTGATACTGCAGATGTAGCTGTTGCTATGAAAAATGCAACAGAAGAAGATATGGCTAAAGTTACAAGTTCTATGTCTCAAAGAGCAAGTGATAGATTTAAAGAAGAGTTTGAGATGCTTACAAAAGTTAAAATCAAAGATATTGAAGCAGCACAAAGAAAAATGCTTGATGTAGCACAAAAAATGATTGAAGAGGGTGTTATTGATAGGGAAATGGATGAACAATGATGGATAAGAACAATGTATACTCAAACGCAAAAGTAATATCAAAAAGTGAAAATATCCAAAACTATCAGTTAGGTACTTTTACAGAAGGTCAGATAAAAGAAGAGAGTGGCCCTCCTGTAATTATTTCTGAAAATATACCAAGTAATCATTTGGAGCCTTTAATTAATCAAATCTCTACTTTGGCAAATCAGTTAAATTTAGTAACTCAAAAGATAGATAATATAGAGAATAATGGTGCTGTAACTAGAGATATAGATAAACAAGTTGTTCAAGCTATAAAAGATTTAAAACATTATGCTAACTTTTTTGAACAAGCTACCTTTCAAATGGAAACAAAACTTTTAAAAACTTCAATTTCAATTGCAAGAAAAATTATATCTATTGAAGTTGGTGAGAACTCATCATTAATAGCTAAAGAGACTATTAAACACTTGATGGAAAAAATCAAAAGTGCAACTAGAGTTAAGATTCATCTTAATCCTAAAGATTATGAAATTTTAAAAGATGACTTAAATTTTGACAAATTTATAGAATTAGTGGAAGATGCAAATGTTACAGCAGGTGGAGTAGTGATTGCAAGTGATTTAGGTAATTTTGATGGTAATATAGAATCTAAAGTTAGTTCTATGTTAGAAACATTGGATTCTGTTGTTTAACTGGTAAATATTTCACCTAATTATAAAAAATAAATTTTTATGATATAATAAATCAATTAACAAAAAAAGTATATAAATTATGGAAATTAGTGAAAGAGATTATGATTTATTAGTTGATACTCAAATAACTGTTGATGTGATGTTAGGTAGTGCAGATATCACAATAAAAGAGTTTTTAGAGTTATGTGAGGGAGATATACTTTCTTTGGACAAAGTTGCTGGTTCAGGGGGAGATATTTACGTAAATAAAAGAATTGTAGGAACAGGCGATATTATCGTAATAGACGATAAACTTGCAGTTAGAGTCCAAGAGGTTATGGACTCTGATAATGTTGTTAGATATTTCTTTGAAGAGAACTTAATATAGGAGTTTATTATGGCAGCGGTAGATAATGTAAAAGTAAATACAAGTTCTGGAGTAGGTGGTAGTACGTATACATCTTCGATTAGTAATGATACTTTGACAAATGAGGATTTTTTAAAGTTGATGGTTGAAGAATTAAAAATGCAAGATCCTACAAAACCGATGGATTCACAAAGAATGTTAGATACTCAGATGCAAATGTCAAGTATTGAAACAAATATGAAAACAATTGAAGCAATGGATTCTTTGAAAAGTTCAATTGCAAATATGACTTTATCAAATGCTATGGATTTTATGGGTAAAAAAGTTGATGCTATAGTAGATCAACCAGTATATGATGATTTTGGTAGAGTTAAAAAAGATGAAAATGGAAATACAATTACTGAAAAAATAAAAGCTTCATACTTAATAAATACAGTTAGAGTAGATAATGGAGAAGTTTATTTAGAAAGTAGTGAGTTATTAGATATCAAAGATAGATTATATGATTTTGAATCACAAAAAATAGTAACATATGATTTTGAAACAGGTCAAATAAAAGATTCAGATGGTAATTATACGGATTACTTTATTAAATTGGATGATAAAGGTAGATTTGATATGACAACTACAGGTTTGGTTGTTATTACTGATAAAGATGGAAAAGTTGTTGACCCTGAATTTACTCCTGAAGAGAGTACAGAAAAACAATATAAATATGCATATATGGCAAGTGATGAGATCTATTCTGAAAATAATACAAATATTCAGTATACAGATATTGTAAAAGTTTATTGATAATAATAAGGATTTATTATGGTTAGTTCAATGTGGAATGGAGTTATGGGTATTCAAATCCATGACAGAGCATTAAATGTAGTGGCAAATAACTCAACTAATACTAATGTGTATGGTTATAAACCAGATGAAGTGAGTTTTACTGATTTATTATATTCTGCAGATGGGACAGGAAAAGGAGTACAGCTTAGTTCTGTAAGAAAAGTATTTAATCAAGGTCAAATACAACCAACAGATAATCCTTATGATGTAGCGATTGATGGAAGTGGTTATTTTGTTCTCAAAGATATACAATCAGATGAATTATTTTATACAAGAGCAGGAAATTTTCAAATGGGTAATAATGGTTTATTACAAACTCCTGATGGTATGAAAGTTTTGGGACTTCAACCAGATGCACCAATTGTCACTAGTACAGATGAAAATGTTGTAGAATTTAATAATGATTATACAAAATTTGTTGCATCAGATTTTGTTAATAGTAATACAGATTTTTTTCAATCAGTTAATGCAAGAGCAACTGATTATGCTTCAAGTGCAACTGATATTGGTGAGAGTGGAAATGGCTATAAGTCAAAGTCAACTATAATATTAGAAATAGATAAAATGATTTTAGACTATAGAGAAAAACTAGCTAATTATGGTTCTAATTCAACAGTTGATTCAACTCCTTCAACTACACAAAAGACACAGTTTAATTTTGGTTCTTCAATGAATCTATTAAATGATGAAAATGATTATATTGAAGTTACAATTGATAATACAGCTCATAGGGAATATTTTGATACAGATATAGAAACAACTTTGAAAAATTTTTCTGATAGAATATCTAATACTGTTGGATTAACAGCTTCTGTTGATACTACAACAGGAGTATTGACTATTGAGACAACTATTCCTGGTAAAAGTGCAAAAATTACTCAAGGTATAATTAATAATAAAGAAGTATTTTCTTCAACTTTACAAGAAGCAACTTTAGGGACAGGTTTAGGTATGGTTGAAAGTTCTAAGGCTGCATTAATATCAGCTTTACAATCAGCTGGTGCAGAGTTTCTTGAAATTAAAAATAATATTTCATATACAAATCAAGAAGATTTAACAAATCTAGGAACAATTCAGTTAAAGCTTGAAAATATGGCTTTATCTGAAAATACTTTTGGTACAATATCTATTGAAGAAAATGGTCTAGTTTTTTTAGAAGATGGAGATAATAAATTTGTAGTTGGGAAAATACAAACTGTAGCTTTTCGGGCTGAACAAGAGTTACAACCAACAGGAAGTAATCTTTTTAGTATGACAGAAGAATCTGGTGAACCATATTATGCAAAAGATATAAATAAAGTAGTTTATAATTCGTTGGAATTAAGTAATGCTAATTTAACAGATGGATTGGCTACAATTTTAGGGTTACAAAGAGCATTTGAAGCAAATGCAAAATCGATAACTACCTCAGATGAACTGTTAAAAACAGCAATTGCACTTAGGAAATAAGTGTTTAAATCTTAGTATTTATTGAATATATTAAATATTAAGATTTGGACATAATTAAGTATGTTTGAAAATTTATCTTAAAGGATAAGTCATGATTGGAGCATTATGGACAGGGATTTCAGGTCTTGCATCTCAACAAAGAGCGTTAGATAATGAATCAAATAATATTGCAAACGTTAATACTGTTGGATATAAAGCATCAAGAATCTCTTTTGCTGATCAAATGTATCAAGATAGAATCGGTAAAGGTTCTAAAATCCTTGACTCGGAAAAACTATATACCCAAGGAAATCTAAAACCAACAGGAGTTGATTACGATTTAGCTCTAAGTGGTGAAGGTTTTTTTGTTGTAAAAAATACAAGGCTTAGTGGAAGTTCGGAAGAGCAATATACAAGAGCTGGTAACTTTAGAATGGGTGATAACGGTACTTTACAAGATGCTGCTGGAAATGAAGTTCAAGGGTGGCCTATGGTTGCTGTAGATACTGCGAATGATGTAACCTCTACAAATCCAAATGTAACAATGTTTGATGATGAATATACAAAACTATTAGGTACAAAAATAATTAGACACTCAACATATGTAGATACTATTACTGCTAGAGCAACTGATTATACGCAAACTGCAAAATCAGACTCTTTGACTATCTTTGATGGGGCAGGTTATAAAACAAAATCTTCTAAGATTTCAGATATTGAAGAAGCGATTAAAGATTATAATACTTGGCTACAAAGATTATCAGAAGAGCCAGATGGTTCATCAGCAACATCAACAGCCCAAGTATCACAGATAAATTTTAAATCAGGACAAAAAGGTTTGATCTCTAATGAAGGTCAACTTGTATACGTAATGATTGATGGAAATAGAATTTCTCAAGATTATGTAGCTGTTAGTGCTGATTCAGATTTTATTACTAATTTTGTAGATTATGGGACTGGTACTAATAATATAAGTGCTGCAACAGCTGGTACTGCTGTTACTATTACTATTGATACGGCAGCTGATTTAACTAGATATGAAGTGGATATTGATGGAAACGTAGTATTTTATGATGCTGGAATTGGTGAAACAGCAGATGAAATAAGAGAAGGTTTACAAGATGCTATTAATCAAAATTCTACTATAACTGGGACTTATACTATAACTGGAACAGGAAATACAATTACTGTAGATAATGGTACTAGTGCTGCAACTACTGCCGTTCAATCATATGCAAGTACATTGGATATAGATTATGATGTTGCAGCAAGTAGAATAGCTACTTATAAAGGTTTAGCTAATGAAATTATGGAAAAAGTTAAAGGTGTAAAAGCTTATTTAGCAGAAGAAACATCTGGGGGAACAGATTCAGATTTCTTAGAAGAGGGAGAAACATACTCTTTAAACACTAAAGATTATACTGAGATGTTAAAAGGTATTATCCAAATTGAATCTTTAATTCCTGGTAAAGAGTTTAAAATTTCAGAAGTTGGTGAAGTATCAGGTGGTACTACAAATTTAGGAGATTTTCAAACTACTATAAGTGCAGTTGCTGGTTCTGGAATTGGTGCTTTAGAAAGTTCAAAAGAAGCCTTATCTAGACTTATAACAGGTAATCAAAGAGATGTTTATACTTCAGCTGATTTAGGTTTTAATGGAACTGCAACCAAAGATTTTACTTATGGTATCTCAATTTATGATAAAGAGTTAGGAAAAAATATACCCGTTCCTGGATTTACAAATGCAACTCCCCCTGAAACACCATTTAATATATTTTTAAATGATGTTACAAGTGTTGATGATATGGTAGCTATTATAAATGGAGACCAACCATATAAATATATAAGTGATGTTGATAATACACCTCAAACAACAACTTCTTTTGTTTTATCTGATTATATAAAAGCTTCAAATGTAAATGGTGCTTTAGTCATTGAAACACTTGATTCTAATTATGATGTTGAGTTTAATGGTTCTTTAAAAAGAGCTACAGGGGTTGATAGTACAGGAACTCCTGCTGATGATGATGGAACGGCAACTTTAGCTGCTGTATATGAACCAATTGATAAAAATAGTGATTATAGTGGTAGAGCAGGTGCTGGAGCGGAGTTTATAGAACTTATAAATACAGTTGACCAAACTGCGACTAAAGGTTCATTGCAATTAAGACTTGATACTTTAGGTATATCTGAATCTGCTTTTGGATCTATCTCTGTTGATAATACGGGACTTATTACAATGACTCAAGATGGAGCTGATTTTGTGATTGGTCAAATTGCTATTGCTTTATTTAACAATAATAGAGGATTAACACCAATTGGGGATAACTTACTTGCAAAAAGTAATAACTCAGGTGAACCTATATATAATTTAAATAATAATAAAACAGCTAGAGTTGAATCTAAGCAATTAGAGTTGAGTAATGCTGATTTAAGTGAGAGTTTAGTTAATTTGATGGTATTCCAAAGAGCATTTGAAGCAAATGCTAAATCAATTACAACGTCAGATACAATTTTAAATACATTAATTAACTTAAAACGATAATATAAAATAAGAGGATATCTCCTCTTATTTTAGTATTTTGAGGATAAATTTGGATAATTTTTTATTAATAACAATAATTGGAATATTGCTTTTATACTATTTTTCAAGTAC
Organism: Halarcobacter sp.; assembly: GCA_050296315.1. Taxonomy (GTDB): domain Bacteria; phylum Campylobacterota; class Campylobacteria; order Campylobacterales; family Arcobacteraceae; genus Halarcobacter. The sequence goes on along the minus strand of JBNKRE010000004.1, from coordinate 240,929 downwards.
AAATGTTTATAAATCTTTATATAGAAAACTAAATGAAGAGAAAAATATACTTGAAACCGATAATAAAAAACTTCAAGATATAATAGATAGATATGAGAAACAAGTAAAAGTTAGTGCAGCTACATTGAAAACCAATCAAGATAACCTACAAGTTGCAAGGGATGATTTACAAAAGTTAAGATTGGAAAACAATGAACTAAAACATGAAATTGAAATTTTAGAAAAAAGAACAGAAGAATTATACGCGCAAGTAAATACAATGATTTAGGATTTTTAGTGAAAGTTATTTTTTTTATTTTTTCTCTTTTAATCTCTTTTAACCTTTATGCCGATAAGATAGATTCTCAACCTGATATTTTATTTAAACATAAAAAAATAGAAAAAGATCAAGAACAATTTGCTCTTCAAATGGAGTTTAATAAAGCCGTATTACTTTTAGAAAAAGGTGAATACAAAAAAGCGATTGAAACTTTTAAAACCACATCAGATGCTCTAAAAATACCATCATTTTTAAATATTGGTATAGCTTATTATAAATTGGGCCAAATAGAAAATGCTCTTTTATATTTAAACAATATATATGAATATAAGGAAGCTATTTATACAGATACATACTCTTATATTTCAGCTGCATATTATTTGTATCAAATAAGCAATGATAAAACATATTTAGATTCAATTGTTGAGATTACTAGAAAGTATAAAAACTTGACAGAACACTCAAAAAGATTAGTTGTGGATACATATATAATTTTGAAAAATTATGAAAGTGCACTTAGCCTAGTAAAAACAATGCAGTTTCAAGATGACTTAAAAATTGCATTGTTATATATCAAATTAAAAGATTATGTAAGTGCAGAAAAGTATTTAGTTAAAGCAAGAGAAAATAGTGTAAACAAAAATAAAATAGATGAAATCCTATGGTTTATGACTTTTAGAGATTTAAAGTCAAATCAATTGGAAAAATTAAAAGAGCATTTAGAAGAGATAAATAAAAGAAAAGATAGTTTTAAAATACATTTATCTTATCCTTTAGAGATATATTTTAATAATAATAAATTTACAACAAAAGAGTATTTGTCTTTTATCACAAAATTTTCTCCTGAAAGAAAAAGTGATTATATATATTATTTTGCTCCATTTATATTTTCTGATACCCAAGAAATTGTTTATGACTTGTCTAAAGGGTTTATTTTTAAAGATAAGCAAAATGTAAAAAGCTTAGAACAGATGGTTTCTTTTAACTCCAAGTTTATAGAGATAATAAAAGAGGATCCCATTGTTAGAGTTAAAAAACTGAAAGATTATATAAAAGATGACTCTAACTCTTATATGTATTACAATCTTGCTTTATGTTATGCTCAAATATTTGATTATCATAATGCGTATAAATATTTTTCAAAAGCTTATAAATTAAATCCAGGGAATAAGCTTTATTCTGCAATGACTTTAATCACAGCAAATAGAATTGATTTAAAATTATCAGATTATGAATATATAGAAAATAATATTAAATCAAGTAAAGGTTTATATAAATATTTTGGGCAAATGTTATATAAAGTTATGTTTAACCCTGAATTTAACGTAAGCTTTGATCCACTTACTTATAAAAAAACCATTTTTTATAAGGCATTAGATTATTTAGTTAAAATGGATGATGGCACTGTAACTTCTAATCATATGTTATTAGTTGAACACTATAAAGATCCTTTTGTATATTTGTTAAACTTGACATTAAGAAGAACAAATGAAAATGATTTTAATTATTTTTCAAGATTACAAGATGAAACACCATTAAAAATTAATAATAATTTTTTAGAAGGACCACCAATAATAACAGCTTTTTATTTTGATTTATTAAAAGCAATAGGCTTATTTCAAAGGGCAGACTTCTCTCAAAATGGTGAACAAAGTGCCACTTATTTAAGAACAAAGGTGTTAGTTGATTTACATTTTGATAAATCACAAGAGGCCTTATCTATCTTAGATAAACTGCAAAAAAAGTATAAACTTGAAGATAAATATACAATGTTTTTAATAGTGGCAGCATATTTAAATGCTGGCAAGTACAATGAAGCTTCACTTCAAATATCATTGATAAAAGCTGTTTTAGATGATAATGATGCAAACTTTTTAACAGGTGTTCAACTGATACAAGAGCTTAAATTAAATAGTGTATCTCAATATTTCAAAAAACCTTATATGGATTCAATTATTGATTTTAGATTAAATAAAATTGATAATTTTTTAGAATCTATGTAAATAAATTTATTCCCAATTATTTTTTAGTAAGCTTCTATGTAATTTAATCTTTTTTTGATATAATAAGTGGATATATAAACTTTGTAAAGGAGGCTATTATGGAATTAGGTAGAATTGCAGAAATAGACAATGCAAAAGTTAACGAGATAGAAAAAGTAAAAACTGTTAAAGAGGTTGATGAAAAATCTAAAATAGTAGATGATGAACAACACAGAGCAGCTAAAAGCAAAGGTTCCGAATCTGAAGTAAATGAAGTTATTTTGGATAATGTAAAATTTGGTTATAACAAATCTTCAAAAGATTTCTTTGTAAAAGTTACAAGAGGTGATATTGAATATAAATATCCTACTGAAGATATGATGAGAATTAAAGCACAAATGCTTAGTGAAGTAGAAAAATTACAAAAAGAATCTAATAATTAAAAAGGTTAGTTACATTGGCATCTGATTTATCAAGTTTTTTAAAAGATGAATTAGCTAATACATTAGAACAGTTACTTTCAAAAGGTGTTACAGTTGACTCTGTTAGTAAACTTGATATTGAAAGCTTAGATGATTCGCAATGTATTAATATTTCAATTAAGTTAGAGTTTGCAGATATATCAATAAGTTTAAATTTTTTCGTTCCAACAATAACAGCTACAAAATTTGAATATTTTATGTTGGGTGGGATGGGTGATCTTAAAGAACATATTGATGATGAGATTACTGATGCAGTAAATGAAATTATTTCAAATATTTGTGGTAGTTTTTGTACTTCGGTTAATGCACAAGGTTTTCCTGATGTTACTTCAATTAAATCAGAAGTGGTTAGCTCTAGTATCAAAGAATGTACACAAATAAAAGAATTAGATAATGTATATATCTTTGATTTATCTTTAGATAGTGAAAAATTACCTATTTATATAAGTTTTGACAAGCTTTCATTACCTTATTATGCACAAATTACTGGTTATGATGAAAATGATTCTAAAAATACTAATAGTGCAGATCTCACTTCAAATTCAACTTCTCTTATGGGTTCTCAATCAAAACAACCCCCTAAACAATTAGGTATTAGTTCTTTATTATCAGAAGATTCTGCAGAAAACCTTCAACTTCTTTTTGGGATAAAACTTAAATTGAGTGTAAGATTAGGTACTAAAAGTGTGTTATTAAAAGATATTCTAAGATGGGATATTGGAGAGATTATAGAACTTGAACAAATGGTGAATGAACCTTTAGAGATATTAGTAAATGGTGTTAAAATAGGTGAAGGTGAAGCTGTTATCGTAGAGGGTAAATTCGGTTTAAAAGTTAAAAATATTGGTGATGGTTCTACTAAATTAAATCAATTAGGGTTGAAATAGATGGATAAAAGTACGGCAGGTGGGTTAGGTGCTGGTTGGGCATTAGTTGCCTTAGCAATTATTTTAGGTGGGGTTGGTTTTGGACCATATATAGATATTCCTTCTGTAGTTATTGTATTTGGTGGTACAATAGCTGTTACAGCAGGACAATTTGAAGCAGCTGATTTAAAAAGAATTACACCAGCCATGAAAGTAGCTTTTAATGAAGTAAAAGTTGAATCTTTGCCGGAATTAGTAGAAAAAATTGTGTTTTATGCTACAGAGATTAAAAAACATGGTGTAATGCATATTGAACAAAAAGTTTTAGAGGAACAAAATCCTTTTTTTAAAGAAGCTTTTCAACTTTTAGTTGATGGTACTAAAGCTGAAACTATTGAACCATTGCTTGAAACTAAACTAGAGTATATGAATAAAAGACATAATGTAATGATTAGTATTTTTGGAAATGTGGGTGGTACAGCTGGTTCAATGGGGATGATTGGTACATTAGTTGGACTTGTTGCAATGCTTGCAAATCTTTCTGATCCAGCTTCAGTTGGACCTGCAATGGCAGTTGCCTTACTTACTACAATGTATGGGGCTTTACTTGGTACTTTATTTGCTGGACTTATTGAGAGTAAGTTATCTCAAAAACATGCAGTTGAGGAAACAGCATGTGAAGTTATAATTAAGGGTACTACAATGATAGCGAATGAAGAATCTATTGGTAATATTAAAATGCAGTTAAATTCTATATTGGTAGACCCAGAAGAGTAAAATATGGCAAAACAAAAATGTCCTGAATGCCCAAAGTGTCTTCCTGGCTGGTTAGTACAGTTTGGTGATTTGATGTCATTATTATTAACATTTTTTATTCTTTTATTATCTATGGCAGTAATGGATAAGAAAAAAGTTGAAGAATATTTTGATATAATGAAAAAGGCAATGGGATTTATAGATTCGTCTACTGATGTTCAAACACAATCAGAGATGTATTCAACTGAAACTAGTAATTCTCAAAGTGATGATACTGAATCAACTACAACAGAAGATGCTGTTCAAGATACATCGGAAGAGATTGCAGATATAGTGCAGCAAATGAATGATTCTACAGTTGTTGAAAGTCAGCAAATACAACTTGAAAAAGGAAAAAATGAGTTTACACTAGATATACCTTCAACAATTATGTTTGAAGAGGGACAGTATGAACTTTCAAATCCTAATTCAAAAAGATTCATAGCTAAAATAGCAAGAGTGATTAGGACAATGCCTCATTCATTTAATATTGAAATAATTGGACATACGGCAACAACTAGTTTTTCAAGTTCTTCAATTCCAAGAGATAATTGGGATATGTCAGCATTAAGAGCAATTTCAGTTGTAAAAGAGTTGATAAAAAATAGAATTGATCCTGCTACATTAAAGGTTGCTGCATATTCTTCTTATCATCCAAAAAGTGAAATGGCAGCGGATAATAGAAGAGTAGAGTTGAAATTTTTTGCAAATGATAATAAAAGTGACATTCTAAGTGAAGAGAGCTTTTTTGATAGATTGGAGTAGTTATGCAAATTGATACAAATAATTTAATAAATATAGATAATATAAAATCTAGTTCTTCCAATATAGATAAATTCAAAAATATTGATAGTTCAAAGCTTGAAGATAAAGAATTGAGAAAAGTTACAGATGATTTCGAATCTTTTTTTATGCAACAATTATTAGATATATCTTTAAAACATACTAAATTTGCAGGTGAAGGTAGTGGATCAGATATTATAAAAGGGATGTATACAGAAGCAATAGCAAAAGAATCATCAGGTACTGTTGGAATTAGTGATTTACTTTACAATTTCTTAAGTGAGCGTAATAAATAAGGTTATATCATGGTTACTGAAATAATAGATGAAATGACAAAACTAGTTAATAAAATGCAAGAATATATAAAACTAGATATTGAAGATATAAAAAAAGCCAAACATGAACAGTTACTAAATAGAAATGAAGAAAAAGAGTTGATGATTGAAAAAATTGCAAATTATAAAAAGCAATTAAATCAAGAGATAGTTAATGAGTTACAAAATGGTGTGGATGTAAATATTTATAGGGATAGAGTAGATAGTTTGGAAGAAGAATTAAAAACTTTATATCAATTAAACAGAAAACTTGCATTGATTGTAGAACCAATTCAACAGATGTATAAAGAGATTGTAAATGAAATAACAGAGAAAAATGGAGGAAATATCTTTCATGTTAAGGCATAAATGTCTTTTTTTGTTTTTTTGTTTTTTTAATATAAATTTATTAGCAAGTCAAATTGTAATAGCAAAAAAAAATATTCCATATAATTCTACAATCACTCTTGAAGATTTACAGAGTGTAAATAATGCTTCTATGAAAAAGTATTGTGAACCTATGAGTATTGAAATGTTTGAAAAACAGAAATATATTTCAAAAAGATATATAAAGAAATCAACTGTAATTTGTAAAGATGATGTAAGTATATATAAAAAAAATAGTGTATTATTTAATTTTGGTATGATTCAGATTGAACAAAATGGCAAAATAATATTTGAAAATGACGAATATATTAAGATAAAAAAAGAGAATGGTGATATAGAAAAAATATATAAAGATGGAAGAATTGAATGAATATGCTCTCTTTTTTAGGTGAAACACCTACTGTCGCATTAAAAAAAGCCCAAGATGAGTGTGGTGAAGATGCAATTGTAATCTCAACAAAAAAAATATCAAGTGTTCGTGATGGCAAAAAAGATATGTATGAAGTTATAGTCGCCTTAGAAGATGATGCAAAAGAGTTAAAATATGCAAAAAAAGTAGTTTCTCAAACGAATAGTAATCCAAAAGTAGAAGCTAAATTTTATGACTTTAGAGAAGAGATTTTGAAGATGCAAGATGCAATTATGCAGGTTCAAAAAACTCTTTGGGATCCTAAAAGTCAATTATACGATTTGACAATACCCCCTGAATTTGTTGATATTTATAATCTTTTTGAGGATAATGAATTCGACCAAGAGATGACTTATACAATTATGAAAAAAACTATAAAACAATTACCCGTTGCTTTAAAGTCAAATCCCAAGAAAGTTAATAATTTTTTTAAATTAATTTTAAGAAGAATTATTCCTGTAAAACAGGAAGTTCCTTTAAGAAAACACCAAAGAAAAATAGTAATGATGGTCGGTCCTACTGGAGTTGGCAAAACAACAACTATTGCAAAATTAGCAGCAAGATATGCTTATAAATTAGGTCAAAACTATAAAGTTGGGATTGTAACTTTGGATTCATTTAGAGTAGGAGCTATTGAGCAACTGCAAGCATATACAAATATTATGAGATTGCCTTTGGAGGTTGTAAAAAAACCTGAAGATTTAGTTGAAGCTTTATTAAGATTAAAAGATTGTAATTATATTTTTATTGATACAGCTGGTTCTAGTCAATATGATGTTGATAAGATAGAGATGATAAATGAGTATCAAGAAAGAGTAAGTGAACTTCCCATAGAAAAAGTATTAGTTTTACCAGCAAATGTAAAACACAGTGACCTTATAGAAATTTATGCAAATTATTCAAGGTTGAATATAGACTTTTTAACTTTCACAAAACTTGATGAAACAAAGAGTTTTGGAAATTTAATATCTTTTGCTCATAAAACAAAAAAATCTATAACATATTTTTCAATTGGTCAAAATGTACCTGATGATTTAATCGTTTCAGATTCTTCTTTTTTAATTGATTGCTTTATGAATAATGCTTGTATGAGGAAATAGGTATGTTCAACAATATATCAATGCAAGCTTCAAAGCTAATAAATCTCACAAAAAAACAAAATAGAAAATCAAAAAGTAAAATTGTAACTGTAACTTCTGGAAAAGGTGGAGTTGGAAAATCAACTTTTACTGCAAATATTGCATATTTATTAGCACGTAGGGGCTTTAAAGTAGCAATAGTTGATGCTGATATTGGTTTAGCAAATATGCAAGTTTTATTTGATATTAGGCCAAAACTTACATTATTTGATTATGTTGAAGGACGAAGTACAATAAATGAAGTTATTACTCAAACCTCATTTGATAATATCTCTTTAATAGCGGGGAAAAGTGGTTATCAATATGCAAATCTAAGTAATTCTTTAGTGTTAACAAGAATAGTTGATGAATTAAAAAATATAAATCTTTATGATATTATTTTGATTGATACAGGAGCAGGATTAAATGAATATGTTCAAGAATTTTTATCTGTTTCAGAGAATGTTTTAGCCCTAACAACAACTGACCCTTCCGCTTTAACAGACGTATATGCATTAATAAAAATGTTATCTTTAAATAAAGAAAAATTACTCATTTGTTTTAATCATACAAAAAATTATCAAATTGGAGAAACAATTTCGAATTCTTTAGTAAATTTAGCTAAAAAAAATAGATTAAATCCAAATTTTATGGTAAAATATATAGGTAACGTTTCAACATCATCAAATATTTCTACAACATCAAGATTAAGAAAATTGTTTGCACATGAATTTGAGAATGATGAGATTACAAGGCAATTACATAAGGTTATAGATTCGTTACTAATTGACTTAAAATAAGGTTAGTCCGTGATTAAATTGGCATCAAAAAGTTTTTTTTCTAACATTGGTATGTAATGGTAGTAGAAAGATTTTCACAAAGTGTAATTAATAGTGGCATTTTCAAGCTATATATAGCTACTGGTTTTTTTGCTACATTAATATTCTTTGTTATAAATGCTGATTTATATACACCTATTGAGATGGTTTTTGGGATTATTGGGGTAACTGTGATTTTAAAAGGGGTTTCGAATATGATGTTATCCCTTGTAATTTTATTATTTAGTTTAGATAATAAAAGAACAGAATTAGATCATAAGTATAATGAAGATAAGATTGATGCAATGTTAGCTGAATTGGGTGTGCAAGAAGCACAAAAAATGAATAATCAACCAAACTAAGGAAAATTAAATGGAAATATCATCAATTAATGGCTCTTTAAATCCAATTAGTTCAAATAACAATCAAGTAAAACAAAGTAATGAAACAGGTTTCGAAGATATGTTGAAAAGTGCTATTTCTGAAGTTAATGGTTCTCAAGTTGAAGGTTATAAAGCTATGGAAGGGATTGCTACTGGAAAAGTTAAAAATCTTCAAGAGGCAGTTCAAAAGATTGAAGAGGCTGAGTTGTCTTTAAAACTTGCATTAGAAGTTAAAAACAAAGCACTTAGTGCATATAAAGAGATTATGAGAATGAGTGTATAGTAGGAGATTATTATGGGTTTTTTTGATGGATATGATATTGCAACTTCAGGAATGGGTGCACAAAGAACAAGAATAAATATAGTAAGTGCAAATATTGCAAATGCAAAAACAACTCATACACAAGAGGGTGGTCCATACAAAAAACAAAATGTTGTATTTGAAGAGGTTTTATTAAAACAGAGTAATAAAATTAATTCTGACACAAAAAATAATATAAATAATCAAGATGAAAAAGTTCAAAATACTTTAAGAGGGGTTGGAGTAAAATCTGTAGTAGAAGATGATTCTGAACCTGTAATGAGATATGAACCTTCTCATCCAGATGCGAATGAAGATGGCTATGTTGCATATCCAAATATCAATCCTGTTATTGAAATGGTTGATTTGATTGAGGCAATGCGTTCTTATGAAGCTAACTTGGCTACGTTCAATACTCATAAAGGGATTGATACGAAGACGTTAGAGATATTGAAAGCATAGAATTATGACAAAAGAAATTGATATATTCTCAGTAAGTAAAAATACTGAAAGTAAAACTGCAAGTTCACCTACAAACACAACTAAAAAAGAGGGAATGTCTCTTTTTGATTCAATTTTAACTACATCAAAAAAAGAGATTTCTGAAAATAAAAAAGATATAAAAGAAAAATCTACGCAAGATGAGATTAAAGCAAATAGCAAAGTAAAAATAGAAGAAAAAAATACAGATAAAATTAGTACTGAGGACAAAACACAAACTAAATCTACATCATCAAACTCATTACTTGATAGAATGATATTAGAAGCAAAAAAAGATATAAAAACTATTAATGAAAAAGATATAAAAAAAGCTAGTGAAGAGAATAAAACAACAACTACAACAAAAGAAGAGAAAAAAGAGAATCTGGGACAAGAGATAAAAAAAGTAGTTGAAGAGAATAAAACAGTAGATAAAAAAGATATAAAAAAAGCTAGTGAAGAGAATAAAACAACAACTACAACAAAAGAAGAGAAAAAAGAGAATCTTGGAGAAGATATAAAAAAAGTAGTTGAAGAGAATAAAACAGTAGATAAAAAAGATATAGAAAAAGTTAGTGAAGAGAATAAAACAACAACTACAACAAAAGAAGAGAAAAAAGAGAATCTGGGAGAAGAGATAAAAAAAGCAAAAGTTGAAACTTCTTCAACAACAGTAACTGATAATATATCTACCTCTTTACAAAAAGATATAGATAATAAGGAAAAATCAAAAACTATTTCGGAGGTTAAGAATCCGAAAGTTGCCCAAGAATTATCAAATATTGTAAATAATGAAGAAGAATTACTTGTAGAAAAGGAACCTAAAAATAATCAAGATAAATCTTTAATGGATAAGCTTATTGATAAAGCAAATAATAACACCATACCATTAAGAACATTAAATCAAGAAGTTATAAAAGAGAATAATCCAAATAATTTACTTACAAATATCTATTTAAGTTCACAAAAAAACTTGGTTCATACTCAAACTGTAGCTAAAAAAAGTGAAGCAGTAAAAGTTTTAAAAGAGGGTAATACAGTTTCAAGTATTAAAGATGCTTCTAAAATTTTAGAGTTAAATGCACAAGAGATATCTTTAGAAGTAAAAAAACATGAAGATAGAAAATTAGATAATAAAAAAATTGAAAAAGAAACAACACTTGATAGATTTAATTTTATTAAACAATCACAAAGAGAAAATTTAGAAAAAATACAAACTCAAAATTTATCAGATACAAGTAATGCAAAAGAATTATATCATTCAAAATCAACAGTGATGGCAACAGCAGCCTCTTCAACAACAAATTCTTCTTCAACAACATCTACAAATAGTAATTCTGTTGATAATACACCTGTTTCAACTGTTACAGTTTCTAATAATTTAGCTCAATCTATACAAAATAGAATTGTAGGTGCAAGACAACAAATGTCAGCAATGATGTCTGATATGGCAAGAACAATGTATGAAAACTATAAACCACCAGTAACAGCATTTAGAATAAATTTAATGCCTGCTCAATTGGGTTCAATTGCAATTTTGATGAAAAGTAGTGAAAGAGATAGTAGTTTGAGTATTAGTATGAATTTGTCTAATTCAAAAACATTAGATAGTTTTATAGATAATCAATCAAGCTTAAAAGATGCCTTAAGTAGAACTTTTGAAGGACAAACTTCATTTAATCTTGAATTCAATATGGAAGAGAATTCTTCAGGACAATCTGATTTTGACCAAGAGGAAACAAGCGCCCAAAATAGAACATTACACTCTTCAAGTCAAATACTTGAATCAAGAGAAAATAATAAAAATGTCGGCGAAGATTTAAATTATTTATAATTAATGCAAGAGCTAATATCTTTATTAAATGAAGAAGTTGTATTCAGTTTCTTATTATTGTTTGCACGAATATTAGCCTTTGTAGCCTTTATGCCAATTTTTGGAAATCCTGCTGTATCTGTTAATATACGGATGGCATTAGCATTTTTTATTACAATTTTTCTTTTTCCAATTATATCTATTCATACAAGTTTTTCTCAAGGTGAGTTTGTATTAGCTTTGATTTCAGAAGTTACTTTAGGACTTATAGCTTCATTATTTTTTAATTTTGTATTATCTGCTGTTAAAATTGTAGGAGATTTTATTGGTTATTCTACAGCTTTATCTATGGGTACAATGTTTGACCCAGCAACTGGGGCAAATGAAGGTTTCATAACTTCATTATTACATTGGGTTGCATTAATGATTTTTTTTGAAACAGGAATGTACGAGATGTCTGTTGTGATGTTGGTTAAAAGTTTTTCAATGGTTCATCTTGGAACTTTTGATATATTTTCATACGCAGGAGTTGATATTCTTATCAATGAGGTTAAAAGAATGTTTGGATTTGCAATTGCAATTGCACTGCCTTTAGCATTTATTGGGTTTATTATTGATATTTATTATGGATATGGAACAAAATCAATGCCAGCATTTTCACCTTTTGTAATCACATTTCAGTTAAAATTTGGTTTAATATTTTTATTTATGATTTTAGGTATGCAAGTTTTTGCAGAAAATTTTACGAACTATATGCTTTCTACATTTAAATAGGAATTTGACTTGGCTGACGACGAAGAAGAAAAAACTGAAGACCCCACATCCAAAAAGTTAGATGATGCCAAAAGTAAAGGTAATGTTCCTAAATCTATGGAAGTAACGGGAGCTGCTATCTTAGTATTTGGTTCTGTATATTTACTATTTTTTTCTGGATATTTTTTAGAAGATATAAGAAAAATGATGCTTTATTCTTATAAGTTTATTGGTCAAGAGTTAAATTCTAGAGTTTTATATACAGTAAGTTATACAATGCTTATAACTACTTTAAAAGCTTTAGCACCTTTATTTATATTAGTTTTATTATTAACCTTTATATCGAATTTTTCCCAATTTGGTTTTATAACTGTACCTTTAAAGTTTGATTTACAAAAACTAGATCCTATAAAAGGTATAAAGGGTTTATTTGCTCTAAAAAAACTTTTAGAAGCATTAAAGTTATTACTTAAGCTTACAATTATTGTAGTTGTAATGTTTTTTATTTTATTATTTACATATAAATCTTTTCTTGCCATGATGGATAAAGAGTTACAATATGTTATAAGTGGAATGGTAGAGATAACATCATATTTTTTAGCTGCAATTTTACTAATTATTGTTATTTTTGCTATAATAGACTTTTTTTTCACTAGATATTATTATAATAAGTCCCTACGTATGAGTAAACAAGAGATAAAAGATGAATTTAAAAATATGGAAGGTGATCCTAAAATAAAAGGTAGAATTCGTAAGATTCAGATGCAAATGCATATGCAAAGGATGATGTCGAATGTTCCTGATGCTGATGTTGTAATTACAAATCCAACACATTATGCAGTTGCAATGAAATACGATAGTAATGTAAATAGTGCACCAAAAGTTGTCGCGAAGGGTATTGATTTTTTAGCTTTGAGAATAAAAGATATTGCAAGAGAAAATAATATCCCTATAATTGAAAACCCTGCATTAGCAAGATCTTTATATAGTCAACTTGATATCGATCAAGAAATTCCTAGCGAATTTTATAAAGCTTTAGCAGAGATTTTCTCGTATGTATTTGAATTAAAAAAGAAGAGGTAGTATTGAAGTATATATTAATTTTTATTTTGTCTTTTTCTTTTTTATTTGGGAAAAAAGATTTTTATTATGGTTTTGTTGATTCAACAGGGGTACAAATCTCACAAAAAAGAATACAAGAGATATCTGATGGATTCGAAAACATAAACAATATTAAGCAATTAGCTAGAAATGGTAAAATTGACGAGGCCTATTCCCAAATAAAAGCTTTTAAGGAGATAAATAAAGTTCCTTTATTAGAATCAGATATTATAATTTTATACTCAGAATTAGCAATTAAAAAAGGGCAAAAAAGATTAATCCTCGAAGCTACAAAAGAGTTAGAAGATGCAATTAATAATTCTATTATTTATGAAGATGATTTAGCAAAAGCTTATATGGTTTTGGTTGAGCTAAAACTTAATACAAATAAAACAAAAGATGCAAAATATTTTGCAAATATTATTATAAATAATTTTGATAGCGATGTTATAAAAGCATATGGAAGTATTTATTTAGCAAAAGTTTATAAACATCAAAGAGAATATGAAAGAGCAACAAGAATTTTATATGAAATTTTAACAAAAACTACAGATGTTTTAGTTGCTACTTTAGTTGCTGATGAACTTTTTGATGTTTATGTTTTAGATGGTAAAAGACAAGAAGCATATGATTTAATAAAAAAAGTTTTGAAAAAAAATATAGATTATTATGCAAGTGATTCATATTTGGCTTTACAAAAAGTTAATAAACTTATAAAAGCAGGAATGCCAGAATTTTCAGTAGAAATATTGCAAGAACTATTGGATAGAACTGATAAACCAAGTGCAATAGAAGATTTTAAATATAAATTAGCAAATACATATATGTTAATGTATGATGGTACAAATAAATATTTAGATAAAGCAAAAGAGTTATATAAAGATATTTTGAATGATTATCAAAATGGTATTTATTATGAAGACTCAAAAGTGTTTTTGGATGAGATATTGATGAGGGAAGGTGTACTCAAAACTACTCTAATGGCATCAAAATATAAAAATTCAGAAGCGATGCAACAAAAAATATTATTGCAAGAATTATTGAATTTGAAAAAAGAAAAAAGATATGATTTTATACTTAAATCAAAAAAAATATACAAAAGAATATCGAATACAATTGCACAAAGATTTGGATATAACTCAGTTGAAGCTATTTTTGATGAAGTAAATATTGATTTGATAAAAGATTATTTAAATACAGGGAAATGCTTTTTATTAAATGATGTATTACAAGCTTCAAGAAATGAAACTTTAGAATTGCTTGTAAAAGATGAAACTACAAAATACAAGTTTTTTGAATGTTTGATTGAGGTTCCTTATAAAAAAGCTTATTTACTTTTAAAAGAGACCTTTAATGAAAGCAGAAATGCAAATATTTATTTGTATTTAGAAAGAATGGCATATGCATTGAAAGACTATAATGAAGCTTTAGAGTATTCAGCAAAAGTTGATATGGTAGATAATAAAGAGGTTTTAAGTAAAGAGTTTTTATATAGATTTTTGATTGTAAGTGCAAAGCACGATAGTGTTTTATTTGATAAATATTTTAATTATGCTCATCAAAATCCGCAATATATTGAAGATAATAAAGATAATCCTGTAATTATAGATTTTTATTATCAATATTATTTGTATCTGATTAAAAAAGAGTTTAATAATGAAGCAGTTGAAGTTTTAAATAGATTGTATAAAAAGCAAAATGAGTTAAATGTTCATGTATATTCCCCTTTTGTTGAAATAGAATTATCAAAAATTGAAACAACAAATAACAATAATGAAAAAGCATTACAACTATTGTTAGATTCTTTAGAATATTCAAGAAGAATAAAACCAAATGCATTGGCACAAGTTTATTACGATATTATTCGATTATATGATGAATTTGGGAATAGTATTAAAAAAAGTGAATATGTATTAAAATGTAAAGAGATACAGGGAACAAAAGATAGTCTTTATAAAAAAATGTGTGATGAGATGTAATAATGGATATAGATACACTTTTAAATAGTATTGATTCAAAAGAGTTATCAATCCCTTTTGGAAGAATTGTACATATTTCAACTACTACGATTAAAGCAACAGGGATTACTGTAGCAGTTGGAGATATAGTAAAGATTGACTCTCAACACCATATTTATACAGTATTAGGTATGGTCGCTTCAATTGAATCATCTGAATTTACAATCGTACCCTTTTCTTTTATTGATGGGTTTAGAATACACGATAAGGTTTATTTACAAAAAGAGGGCTTATCTGTAAATACTGGTTATGGATTATTAGGACGTGTCATAAATGCTTTAGGTGAACCAATTGATGATAAAGGGAAAGTTAGAGATTTAGAAGAGAGTTCAGCAATAAATAAACAATCTATGTCTGCTCTTGAAAGAGGAATTATTGATGAACGATTCTCTACTGGTGTTAAAGCTATTGATTCTATGTTAACTTCTGGGAAAGGTCAAAAAGTTGGAATTTTTGCAGGTTCAGGAGTTGGAAAATCAACTTTGATGGGGATGATAGTAAAAGGTTGTGAAGCACAGATTAAAGTTGTTGCTCTTATTGGTGAAAGGGGACGTGAAATTCCTGAATTTATCCATTATAATCTTGATGATAATTTAGAAAATACAATTATTGTAGCTGCAACTTCCGATGAATCTTCCTTGATGAGAAAATACGGAGCTTTTACAGCAATGGCAATTGCAGAGTTTTTTAGAGATAAAGGACACGATGTTTTGCTTATGATGGACTCAGTAACGAGATTTGCAATGGCTCAAAGAGAGATAGGACTTAGTACTGGAGAACCACCAGTTAGTAGGGGATATCCACCATCAGTTTTTGCACTTTTACCACAACTTATGGAAAGAGCTGGTAATAATGCAAAAGGTTCAATTACAGCATTTTTTACAGTTTTAGTTGATGGTGATGATATGAATGATCCAATTGCTGATCAAAGTAGATCAATATTAGATGGTCATATTGTTTTAACTAGGGACTTAACAGAACAAGGGTTTTATCCTCCTATAAATATATTAAAATCGGCATCTAGAGTTATGGACAAAGTTGTAGATAATGAACATTATAATTACTTTTTAAAGTTAAAAAGAGTATTATCATTGATAAAAGAGAATGAAGTTCTAGTCAGAGTTGGTGCATATAAGCCTGGTATGGATAAAGAGCTTGATGATGCACTTGCTAAAAAAGACAAAATTAGGTCTTTCTTGACACAAAGTATGAAAGAACAGTATAATTTTAATGAAATAGTTGCTAAGTTTAAGGAGGTGTTCCAATGATTACTTCAACAACTGAACAGATGTTATATAGGTTGAATAACCTAAATAAAGAACAAACGAGAATAAGCTACCAAATGTCAACAAGAAAAGTACTTGACAATGGTAGTGATGATACTGAAGTATATAAAAGGGAAGTCTATATTGATGATAGAATGAGAACCTATGAAGGTATAAAAGTTCAAATCGAAAAAACGACAGCTCAAAATAATGTTTCAGATTCAACATTAGGTGATGCAAAAGATTTATTAACTAAAATAAAATCTGAAATTATGAAAGCATTAAATGCAACAACTGATGATGAAGCAAGAAAATCTATTGCTATTAATTTAGAAGGTATGAAAGAAAATTTAATTATGCTATCTAATGAATCAGTTGAGGGTGAATATCTTTTTGCAGGTTCAGACTCTACGGTTAAACCTTTTACTTTAGATAATGAAACTGGAAAAATGGTATATAATGGTGATGGATTTTTAAGAAAAGTTGCAGTTGAAGATGGTTATTACAGAGAGAGAGGAATCACTGGGTTTGAAACTTTTTTTTATTCGACTGAGACTGCTTTAAAAGGTGAAACCTTAAATTTTACTGATGATCAAAGAGTTCTTGATCAAAATGGATATGAGTGGAAAAAACCTGATGCTGTTGAAACAGGGGGAACTTTACTATTTGAAGATTCTCAACCTATTGTTGATGATGCTGGTGAAACTTGGACTTTAAATACTTCTATACCTCAGTTAGAAAATGCTACATTAGGTAATATACCAGTTTCTTATGTTTCTGGAAATACTTATGAAGTTACAGTGCCAGGAACTGTTAATTCACTTCAAGTAAATCAACTTATAAAAGTTGAAGAAAATGGTAAATTTTCAGATGATGTAAATGATAGATTAAATATAAGTGGAACATCACCTGATTTTAGTGTAACTGTACCTAATGTAGATGGAACTAAATTTGAAGCAAAATCTAGTGTGTTTGATTTTTTAGATAAAACTATAGATGCTCTAAATAAAGTTGATGAAAAAGGAAATCCTGTTACAACAGAAGAAGCTAAATTAGCTTTAGAAGATAGTTTAGATGAAATTAATGATGTTTTTGATGCAATAAATGTTGGACATGGAAAACTTGGTGGAAGAAACAGCGTTTTTGAAGTTTCTTTAGAAAGAGTTAGTACAAAATTAACACAATTTAATATTTTAAAAACAGAAGTAGGTAGTGCTGATTTAGCAAAAGTTGCTGTCGAAGCAAAAGCTTTAGAGTTGACTTTTACAGCTTTATACTCTACTATTAATAAAATGAATCAATTATCTTTAGTTAATTTTGTAAGATAATTTATAAAGTACTAAATGAATTTTTTTAAGAGGTATTTTTCAAGAGATTTAGTTGTTGTTGCATTATTTGTAGCAATACTTATGATTATAATAGTTCCCTTACCGAAGGGACTATTAGATTTTTTTCTTATCACATCATTATCTTTTTCTCTTTTAATTTTATTAATCTCTTTATATATTCAAAAACCAGCAGATTTAACAACTTTTCCAACTATTATCTTAATATTGGCGCTTTTTAGATTATCTTTGAATATTGCTACAACTAGGTCAATTTTAAGTGAAGGACAAAATGGACCTGATGCAGTTAGTTCTATTATTGCAGCTTTTGGAGAGTTTGTTGTAGGTGGTAATATGGTAATTGGTATTATTGTATTTATCATATTAGTTCTTATTAATTTTATGGTTGTAACAAAAGGTGCAACTAGGGTTGCAGAAGTTACAGCAAGATTTACACTTGATTCTATGCCTGGTAAACAAATGGCAATTGATGCAGATTTAAATGCTGGATTTATTGATGATAAAGAGGCACAAAAAAGAAGAAATGAATTAATAACCGAAGCTAGTTTTTATGGGGCAATGGATGGGTCATCAAAGTTTGTAAAAGGTGATGCCGTTGCAGGTATAATTATTACTATGGTTAATCTAATCGGTGGTTTATTAATTGGTCTTTTTCAACATGACATGACAATATCTGAAAGTGGTGAGATATATACTATTTTAACTATTGGAGATGGATTAGTTGCACAACTTCCAGCACTTATTTTATCAACTGCAACGGCAATTATAATTACACGGTCTAATATGGATCAAGATAGATTTGCTAGTAACGCAGTTAATCAACTTGTAAAAGATTCAAAATCTTTAGTTCTTGTAGGTATTGGACTTGTTTTATTTGGTTTAGTTCCAGGTTTCCCTACTGGTATATTATTTACAATGGGATTATTATTGTCTTTTATTGGTTACACAATTTATATGATTGAAAATGGACATGATAATGCAATTACAAGATTAATTAAACCTAGTAAACCAACTAAAATTAAGCCAAGTGATGATGTTCAAACTCTTAAAGAGAAGAAGAGAGAATCTACAGTTGTAGATGAATCTCAGGTTATAGAAAATATTATGAAATTAGAAGTGCTTGAGCTTAAACTTGGAATTAGGCTGTTACAACTAGTTCAAGGTAACTCAGAATTACTTGATAAAATTAGAGCAATTAGAAAAAGTATAGCTGCTGATTTAGGATTTGTAATCCCTCAGATTAGAATCTCTGATGATGCAACTTTGGCTCCAAATGAATATCAAGTTTTCTTAAAAAGAATCTCTTTAGAAAAAGGAAAAGTTGAGATAAATAAACTTCTTGCAATGGGTGGTGTTAGTCCAGGTTCTTTAAAAGGATTAAAAGTAAAAGAACCAGTATTTAATCTTGATGCTGTATGGATTGAAGAGGGGCAAAAAGAGGATGCCTTGATGAAAGGATTTACAGTAGTAGATGCCCCAACAATTATCTCTACTCATATATCAGAACTTATTAAAAAACATGCAGAAGATATTATCACTAGACAAGATATTGTTGATATTGTTGAAGGGTTAAAAAAAGATTTCCCTATAGTTGTAGAAGAAGCGATGAAGGTTACATCATATGGATCGCTATTGAAGGTTTGTAAAGATTTATTACATGAAAAAATACCTATAGTAGATATGTTAACTATTATAGAATCTATAGCAGATATTGCAGAATATACAAAAGCTCCAGATGTGTTATTAGAACATGTAAGAAGTAAACTTTATAGGCTAATCACTGATAGATTTAAAGACAATGATGGAACACTTCATATAATTACAATTAAACCAGAGATTGAACAAGATTTTATTGGTAAATTACAAGAACAACATGGAGTTTCTCAACTTATGTTATCAATTGCGGAGATTAATTCATTGGTTACAAAAACAAAAGAGTTAATAAATCATGTGGAAGCAAAAGGGTTTAATAAAGTAGCAATGGTAGTAGATCCTTTGCTAAGAAAAAGAGTTTCAGAAATATATGAAAAATTTGGTTTGCAAGTGGCAGTATTGTCTCATGCTGAGTTAGATTCAAGAGCAAATTTTGCAATAGAAGGTACATTGGAGTTTTAATGGGAATATTGAGACTAATAAGTTTAGTATTAATATTTAATATATATTTGAGTGCAGGAGTAATTCTTAGAGCTCCTAACAGTTTTATATCGGGTGAAGCTTTTATTTTTGAATATGAACTTACGGGATCTTCTGTAGATTTTCCAAAAATAGAAAAAGTTGATCAGTATATAGTTGAAAGTTTAGGTACATCAAAATCCTTGCAGATAATTAATGGTAATTATTCTGAAAAAGTAAGTAAAAAATATAGAATTTATCCTACTAATGATTTTACAATACCAAGTTTTGATTTTGAAATAGATGGAAAGATAGAGAAAAGTGAAGAAAAAAAAGTTACAAAAAGTGTTGCTTTAAAAACAAAATCACAACAATTTGATTTGACAATTCAGACAGATAAAAAAGAGCTTTTTGTAGGAGAATCTACTGTTTTAAAGCTTGTTTTTAAATATAAAAGAGATTTGCAAATTACAAATTTAGGTTTTGTTCCTCCCCATTTCGAAAACTTTTGGTATAAAAAGTTAGATAATAAAAACAATAGATATGAGCAAAATGGATATATAGTTCAGGAATTAGAGTATCTATTGTTCCCACAAAAAGTTGGAAAGTTAAAGGTAAATCCTCTTAAAGTTGATGTTCAAATGATTGACAGTGCCTCTTCAAATAGTTTTGGATTTTTTTCAGCTGTACCAAAAGTGACAAAAGTTTATTCAAATGAACTTAACTTTGAAGTTAAGCCTTTGCCACAAGGTGTGAGTTTAATAGGAGATTTTGATATAAAGGCTTTCGTCGATAAGACAAAAGTAAAACAAGGTGAATCTATTTCTTATAAATTAGTAATTTCAGGTTTTGGAAATTTTGATGATATTCAAGATAAAAAACTAAATATAAAAGATGCTATTGTTTATGATAATAAACCTAAAATAGAAACAACTTATAAAAATGATAAATATAATGGAACATATGAAAAAGTCTATTCGATTGTTCCAAGTGATTCTATAATTATTCCAAGTCAATCTATTAGTTATTTTGATAAACAAAAGCAAAAAGTAGTAACAAAAAGAACTCAAGAGTTTAAAATTGAAGTTGAAAACACTTTAAAAAGTTCACAAAAAGTAGTTTTAGAAAAAGCTGTTGATGATACTCCTGTAGTGAAAAAAAATATAGTAGAAACAAAAACTAGCAATAGTGAAAAAATTATATATTTTGTTTTAGGTATTGTATTTTCATTATTAATATTTGGTTTAATAAATTTGGTTAAAATCAAAAAAAATAAAAATCGTAGAGTTGATACTCCTTTAATCAAACAAGTTAAATCTTCTAAAGATAAACAAGAACTTCTAAAAGTTTTAGTTCCTTTTATAAACAAGGATGAAATTTTGGATGAATTAATTTACAAATGTGAAAAAGATGGTGAGTTTTCAAGCCTTAAAAAAGATATAATCTCTACGATAAAAAATTTAAAACTTTGAGGTTAAAATGAGATATTTATTTGTTTTTTCAGTATTAATTAGTTCTTTATTTTCAATGGAGTTTTATGCTAAATTGGAACCTATTAATAATTATAGTGTAAAGTCAGCTGTTAGTGGGAAAGTTATTTATACAAACGATGAGATTGAAGGTAAGTTTGCTAACAATAGTATAGTTGTGAAAATAGATTCAGAAGTAAATGAAGTAGAATTAAAACAATCTTTAAATAAATTAGAATCAATAAATCAAATGATTGATATACAACAAAAAAATTATGAAAGACTTTTAAAAATCAGTTCAAAATCGGGATTTGAAAAAGATACACAAAAGTTAAATGTAATCAATCTAGAGTCATCAAAAGCAGATATGATTATAAAAATAGCAACATTAAAAGATACTATAAAAAATAAAAAACTTATGGAAAAAAACAATTATATCTATAATATTGCAGTGGAAAAAGATGATTATGTAAATCCAGGAACTTTATTATATGAAGCAAAAGATTTAAGTAAAGGTAAATTAGAGATTTATGTTCCAATTGGGGATGTAGAGGCTATTAAAACAAAAACAATTTACATTGATGGAGAAAAAACTGATTTAAAGATTAATAAAATATATGATGTGGCTGATTCAAAACATATCTCTTCATATAAATGTGAAATCATTATAAATAAACCAAAAACTTTTTCAAGGTTAGTAAAAATTGAATTCAAATAATCAAATAGCATGTCCTCTTGATTGTTATGATGCTTGTCAAGCTCAAATAATTGATGGGAAAATAAAAGGTTCGAAAGAACATCTTACTACAAATGGTAAACTTTGTGTAAATTTTGCAAATTTGTTAAATGAAGATTTTTTAGATACTGCAAAATTTCAAGGAAAAGATATCTCTTTAGAAGAAGCTTTAGATATTTTAGTTGAAAAACTAAAACAGACACCAGCTAATGAAACAATTTATTATAAAGGTTCTGGAAATTTAGGAGTGATGCAAAGTGCTCCTAAGGCTTTTTTTTCTAAATATGGTGCAGTTTTAACTAAAGGAAGTCTTTGTGATGGAGCAGGTGGTGCAGGGATTGAAATGGGGAGAAAAAAAGTTGTAAATCCTCCCATTGAAAATTTGATAAATTCTGATGTTATAATAGTTTGGGGTAGAAATTTTTCTATTACCTCTCCTCATATGTATAACTTAGTTAAAGAGAAAACTTTTATTACAATTGATCCAATAACAACTGATATTGCTAAAAAATCAGAGCTTCATATGCAGCTAAATCCAAAAACAGATCATGAATTAGCACTTTTATTAACAAGATTTGCATATATGGAAGATTTTGAGGATGAACAGTTTTTACAAAATTCACAAGGTTCAGATTGGTTTTTTGATTTAGCAAAAAGTAGACCAGTTATATCTTATGAACAAACGACAGGAGTATCTTTAACTGATGTAACAAAGTTTTTTGAAATCATAAAAGATAAAAAAGTGTCTATAGTTATGGGACTTGGAGTTCAAAAATATTATGAAGGGGCTCAGATTATAAGAGCAATTGATTCTTTTGCAGCTTATATTGGTCTACATAATAAAGACGTGGGTGGTGTGTGGTATCTTGGTAGTTCAATGTATGGATATGAAAAAAAGTTTGAATCTATCTCAACTAATAAAGTAGCAATACCTGAAGTTGATTTCTCAAAATATAAATTAGTTTTTATTCAAGGTGCAAATCCAGTTGTAACAGCTCCTAATACAAAAAAAATAGTTGAAGGTTTAAAAGAACCTTTTGTAATCTATTTTGGTACAACATTAAATGATACTTGTGAATATGCTGATTTAATCATCCCTGCTAAAACTTTTTTAGAGAAAAAAGATGTAAGATTGTCTTATGGTCACGAGTTAAAAGCAATTAATAATATTGAAGATAAAAATATAAATAATAGAATAAGTGAATATGATTTGACTTCTTATTTAAATGAAAGTTTTGATTTTAAACCTTTAGAGGATGAAGATAGTATTCTTGAATATTATACAAATACTAAACCTACTAGAGATTATATAATAGAAGATTTTGAGTTTTTAGAGGATTTAGAAGTAGAGAATCTATATGAAGAAAAAGAGGATGAACAGTTTTATTTAATCACTGCAAAATCTAAAAAAACATTAAACTCTCAATTTGGAGATGATAACAATATCTATTTAAACTCTTCTAGTGGATTTAAATCAGGAGATGAGGTATTAGTTACTTCCGAACATGGAGAAGCTAAGTTCATAGTTTGTTTAGATGACGATGTAAAAGAGGATTGTGCATTGTTTTATAGTTCTAATAAAAAAGCAAACTATTTAACTCCTTTTAAAAGTGATGAAGAAGCCCATAGTGCTATATATCATGAGGCTTTGTTGACTATTGAATTATGTTAGTATTTTAAAAGAAAATGAAGTAATAAGAAAACTCTCTTTACTTCAACTTATAGCTTATTTTGGAGCTTGGTTTTCAAATGTGGCTATATATACAATGCTTGTAAATTTTGGTTCTTCAGCTTTGGCTATTTCTGTTGTAACAGCTATGCATTTAATCCCTGCAATTGTAATAGCACCTTTATCTGGGGCTATAATTGATAGATTTAAAATCAAATCTTTGATGATAAGTTTATTATCTATAGAATTGATTATGACCTTACTTTTTCTAACTATAGATGATAAAAGTGATCTTTGGCTTTTGATGATATTTATATTTATTAGAATGGGAAGTGCTTCTATGTTTTTCTCTACAGAGATGTCTTTACTTCCTAAATTGATATCTGGTAAAACATTACAAAAAGTAAATGAAATACATTCAATCATTTGGTCTTTTACTTATGCAGCAGGTATGGCTGCAAGTGGTATTATAGTAAATTTATATGGAGTTAAAACTGCAATTATAATTGATGCAGTTTTTTTTGTTTGTGCAATAATTTTATTTTTAAATATCGATTTTAAAGTTGAAGCTATTCATACAAAAGAGAAAATAGTATCAATGATAAAAGATGGTTTTATATATATAAAAAACCATAAATTAGTTTTACATCTAATAGTGTTACACGCAAGTGTTGGTCTGACTTCTTTTGATACATTAGTTACTCTATTAGCAAAAAATGAATATAAATATGTGATTGCTGTACCTTTGTCTATAGGTATTACAAATGCAGTAAGAGCTGCTGCACTTATGATTGGTCCTATGTTTATCACAAATTGGGTAAATAAAGATATGTTAATGTATATATTTATTTTTCAAGGTTTAGCTATTATTCTTTGGGGAATGCTTCAGTTTAATTTTTATATTGCACTCATAGCAATATTTTTAACAGGTTTTACTACAACTACAATTTGGTCATATACATATGCACTGATTCAAGAAAATGTAGAATCAAAATATTTAGGAAGAGTGATATCATATAATGATATGATTTTTATGGTTTCAAATGTGATAACTACATTTTTTATAGGTATAATGGCTAGTTTAACAAGTTTGAGTAATATAACTGTTATAATTGGTTGTGCATTTTTTATTGTGGCATTATATTATAAGAGGATTAAGCAATGGATATAAATAAAAAAGTTTTACTTTTGGCAATTTATAAAAAAGAGGATGATGAGAGTTTAAATGATATTTTATTAAAAATGGATAGTACTCATGTTTTTACTCAAAAAGAGGGTAAAAAATATTTAAAAGAGTTAAAAAAAGAGCAACTTATATCAGATAGTTCATTGACTATATTAGGAATTACTAAAGCAAAAGAGGTTGAGCTGGAGTTTAAAATTTAGTTAAACTTCATTTAGAAATTTAACTTCATCAAAAACATCTTTATAAAAAGGTAAACTCACTTTCTCAAAACTATCTTTATCTAAAAAAAAGTTGATATACCAATCAAAATCTATATTTTTATTTTTTAAAGCTTGCATAGAAAGTAAAGTATCATTTATGCAACCTAGTTTTGAAGGTGTAATTAGTATTGCTTTTGTTTCTAAATATTTTATTAAATCGATTATAAAAAAATCTTTTTCGATAGGAACCATTAATCCTCCAGCACCTTCAATAATTAAAATATCACAAAATTTTAAAAGGTAATCTCTTTTTTTGATAATAAACTCTAAATCTATTTTAGTATTTTCTTTTGCAACATAAGGTGCAGCAGGAAGTTTAAATTGGTAAGGTACTACATCATCAATTGTTACATCAAAATCTTTATTAAGTTCTTTTACTAAATTTAGTAGTTTATTACCATCAGGTGGTACAGGAGCCACTCCTGTTTCTATTGGTTTAAAATAACCAACTTTTAATCCTTGTTTGGCATAATGTCTTAAAAACTTTTCACAGGCGTAAGATTTCCCTACATCTGTATTAGTTGCAGTTATAAAAATAGTATTCATTTACGTATTATAACAATAGTTTTTTAACGAAAAATAAAATAAACTTTAAAATATTTTATATACAATTTATTTTACAAAGATTATGGCTTTTTTGTTATAATATATACAACAAAAAATAAAAGGAACGATGTGGCTAACGAATTAGAGATAGAACTTGATAGTGAATTAGAAGTAGTTGAACCTAAAAAATATAAAGTAATTTTATTAAATGATGATTATTCAACTATGGATTTTGTTATTGATGTTTTAACAAAAGTATTCCGAAAAACAATAGATCAAGCAACTCAAATAATGCTAAATATCCATAATAATGGTAAAGAGGTTTGCGGAATATATACTCATGAGATAGCTTCAACAAAAGTTGCTCAAGTGAAAACTTTGGCAAGAGAAAAGGGTTTCCCTTTGAAAGCAATAATGGAAGAAGAGTAGATTATGATTAGTAAAGAATTAAGAAACATTTTTGCACAAGCAGTAAACTATGCTAAGAAAAGTCGTCATGAATATTTGACTGTAGAACATATATTTTTAATGTTAATACATGATGAGGTTATAGAGGGTTTGTTTGATGATTTAGGATTGGATAAAAATAAATTTTTTAATGATATAAAAAAATATATAGATGAAAATACACCTGTATATCCAGATAATATAAATGATGAACCAATAGAAACAGTAACTTTAACTTCAACTATTGAGAATATGGTTGCACATACACAAACAAGTGGAAAAAGAAATGCAAGTGTAGAGGATATGTTTGTTGCAATTTTAAAAAATGAAAAATCTTATGCAACATATCTTTTAAAATCAGCAGGTGTTGAAAGAGTAGATATTTTAGAAGAGATATCTCATAAAGATAACGATGAACTTGAAGATGATTTAGCATCTATAGATAATCAAAGTCAAAATGATAATAAAGTTTTAGAAAAAAATTCTACTGAATTAGTAGCATTAGCTAAAAAAGGTGAAATTGATCCTGTTATTGGAAGAACAAATGAGATTGATAGGGTAATTCAGATTTTAAGTAGAAGAAAGAAAAATAATCCTATATTAGTAGGTGAACCAGGTGTTGGTAAAACTGCGATAGCAGAAGGCTTGGCTTTAGAAATAGCAAATCAAAGAGTACCAGAGTTTTTAGAAAAAGCAAAAGTTTTTTCTATAGATATGGGATCTATGTTAGCAGGTACTAAATATAGAGGAGATTTTGAAAAGAAACTAAAAGGTTTATTAAAAGAGGTTAGTAAAATCCCTAATTCTATTTTATTTATTGATGAGATTCATACTATTGTTGGTGCTGGAAGTGTAAGTGGAAGTGCAATGGATGCTTCAAATATTTTAAAACCACTTTTAGCAAATGGAAAATTAAGATGTATAGGGGCAACAACTTTTAGTGAATATAGAAACGATTTTTCAAAAGATAAAGCGTTAAGCAGAAGATTTGCTAAAGTTGATGTGGATGAACCTTCAATAGAGGATACAGTTACAATTTTAGAGGGTTTAAAATCAAAATATGAAGAGTTTCATGGGGTTATTTACAATAAAAATGCAATTGAAACAGCAGTTGAACTTAGTAAAAAATATATCACGGATAGATTTTTACCAGATAGTGCTATTGATGTTATTGATGAGGTTGGAGCAAGTAAAAAAATTGAATATGCAACTTTAAATAAAACTAATATTAAAATCTTACAAAAAGATGTGGAAGACACAGTGGCTAAAATGGCACATATACCATCTAAATCAACTACAAAATCAGATATTAGTTTACTTAAAAATCTTGAAAAAAATATGCAAAAAAGAGTATTTGGTCAAGATGATGCTATATCAACAATTGTTCAATCAATTAAAAGAAATAAAGCAGGACTAAATATAGATAAAAAACCAATT
The DNA here is from genome assembly GCA_050296315.1 of Halarcobacter sp. GTDB lineage: Bacteria > Campylobacterota > Campylobacteria > Campylobacterales > Arcobacteraceae > Halarcobacter. The sequence continues at coordinate 213,394 of JBNKRE010000004.1, read as the reverse complement.
GGAAGTTTTCTTTTTACAGGACCCACTGGTGTTGGTAAAACAGAAGTTGCAAAAGAGTTATCAAATCAATTAGGAATCCATTTTGAAAGATTTGATATGAGTGAGTATATGGAAGCTCATACAATCTCTAGACTTATTGGAGCACCTGCTGGATATGTTGGTTTTGAAAATGGTGGACTTTTAACAGAAAGTATTAGAAAACACCCACATTGCGTATTATTGCTTGATGAGATTGAAAAAGCACATCCTGATTTAATGTCAGTTTTATTACAAGTTATGGATAATGCAGAGTTAACTGATAATAGTGGAAACAAAGCAGATTTTCAAAATGTAGTTTTAATAATGACTTCAAACTTAGGTGCAACAGAAGCAAATGTTATGGGATTTACTAAAGATGATTCATTAAATGAGAATAAAGCTATTAATAAATTTTTTGCACCAGAATTTAGAAATAGACTTGATGCAATGGTTAGTTTCAAAGCCTTGACTCAAGATATTGTTGCACAAGTTGCTGGTAAATTTATAGAAGATTTAGAAAAACAACTTGAAAACAAAAAAATCTTTATCTCAATTACAGCAAGGGCAAAAAATCAGTTAGCTGAATTAGGGTACGATAAAGCAATGGGCGCTAGACCATTATCAAGAGTAATATCAGAAAAAATTAAAAATGTTCTTACTGATGAGATATTGTTTGGTAAATTAAAAAAAGGTGGTAATGTTAAAATCGATTTTGTAAAAGAGGAATTTGTATTTAGCTATAAACCTTTAGAACACAAATAGTTCACGATTTTACACTATTATTTTTATATCTTCTTAAGTAAAATAAAGTAAAATTTTAAATTATTTTGATAAAGGATGTTTATGAAGAAAATTTTCTTAAGTTCAGCAGTAGCTATTTTGATATTAACTGGATGTGGAAGTGAAGAGAAAAAAGAGGCAACTGTAACTAAAGTAGAAGAGGCAAAACCAGTAGAAACTACTGTTAAAACACCTGAAGAAAAGTTAGTTGAACAAGTAAAAGAATCTACAACAAAAGTAGCTAGTAACATTGTTGAAGAATCTAAAAAAGTAGCAGATGCAAGTACTGAAGCTGCTAAAAGTGTAGGTCAGAAAGTTTCAGATACTACAAAAGAAATAACAAAAGAGGTTGTTGATACAGCAACTGAAACTAAAGCTAAGATAGAACAAAGTATAGATAATATTGTTGCAACAAAAAATCAAGATGATGATTCAAAAAAAATAAATGCAAAATCATTATATTTAAAATGTGCAGGATGTCATGGTCAAGAAGCACAATTAGCAGCATTAGGTAAATCAAAAATTATTAAAGACTTGACAAAAGATGAAATTGTAACAGCACTAAATGGATATAAAGATGGAACTTATGGTGGAGTTATGAAAGGTGTTATGAAAAGTCAAGTAACAAATTTATCAAAAGAAGAGATAGAAGCATTAGGTGAATATATCTCTGCATTTTAAGAAAATTGAACGTTTTCCCTCTAGATAAACACTCTTATATATTTCCCAATCCATTATATGCAAGTGATGAAGGTTTACTTGCATATGGTGGAGACTTATCTGCTACAAGACTTATTACAGCTTATACAAATGGTATTTTCCCTTGGTACAATGAACATGATCCTATACTTTGGTGGAGTCCAAATCCTAGATTTATTTTAGAGTTTGATGAGTTTAAACTCTCAAAGTCTTTAGAAAAAACTGTAAAAAAAAATCTATTTGAAATAAGATTTGATACAAACTTTAGACAAGTGATGATTGAGTGTTCTAAAATTCCTAGAGTTGGTCAAAAAGGAACTTGGATACTCCCTGAGGTAATAGATGCTTATTGTATCCTTTTTGATATGGGATTTGCTCATTCTTTTGAAGCCTATTATGAAGGAGAATTAGTAGGTGGAGGATATGGGATTGATATTGGAGATATATTTTGTGGTGAATCAATGTTCACAAAAAAAAGTGATGCATCAAAAGTTGCTTTATATCATCTAATACAAAGACTTAAGAAAAATGGTTATAAGTTTATAGATTGTCAGATACCAACCCCACATTTAAAAAGTTTAGGTGCAAAAGAGGTTGAAAGAGAAATATTCTTACAATGGGTAAAAAAATCGATAAATAATCCAAAAAAATTTTAATCTTAATGTGAACTCAGAGGTATTATAGGCTCAATTACACTATATAAAAATTTATTTTTATTAAAAACTGTTTTTGAAATAATCCCTACTAATTTTCCATCTTGAAATACTCCACCCCCACTATTTGAAGGGATTGCTAAACAATTACTTCGTATCTCTTCTTTTTTTGATAAATCTGCATAATCAAGTGTAGTATTAAATCCTATTGGGGTATTTTTAGCCATATAAAATTTACAATTTTTTTCTTCTAATAATATATTATAAAACATACCTTCTTTAGACATAGAGTAATATTTAAAAGTACCTTTTTTATCAATATCTAGCTTTGTAACTCTTAGTTTTGAGATGTTATCTGCAGGAATATAACTTAAGTCAAATTGTAAATCTATAGAATTATCAATTTTACAATGTCGAGCAGTATATATTTTATCATTTGCATGTACTCCATTGCAGTGATTGAATCTTTTTAAGTAAGTATAATCTTGATTTATTGTTGGTATTTCTGAATCAGTATCAATGTATTTTGGTATCTCTTCTAAATCGTTGTTAGCAGAACTATATTGAAAAATTAGATTGTTTATGTATTTATTAATCATCAAAATATTTTCATTCATTGCTTTTACTGTAAAATCTGGATTAGGATTTTGCATAAGAGAATCTCTGAACTTAATTAAACAATTTTTAGTTGATTTTAGATAGATATATGATAATCTAACATTATCATCAAATTGTTTAGCCTTTTTATATTTCTTTAAACAAGTTTCCCATTCAATTGCTTGACTATAAGTAACATTAAAAAATAAAATAAATAGTATAATTAAATTTCTCATAATATAGAATTATACCATATATTATTGATAAGTAATAGTATATAAATAAGATTAGATTTATAAAATTAAGTTTATTATAAGTTTTAATTTTATTTAAATAAATTCTTAAAAAGGTAAAACTGTGTAAATAAGAAAATATTATAAGTAAATATAAAGTAAATAGTTGTAAAATTCAAAAAAAATTAGGATTAAGAATGATAAGAAAAATTGATATTGAAAGTGAAGAATTTCAAACACAACTTGAACTTACTAAAAAATTTACAGATGAAGTTTGTAAAGAGTATGGTTTTGTTTATAATCCAGAAAATGATGTAAATGAATCGATACAAAATGGTCTTACAAGAAATAAATTAATTTATGATAGAAGATATTGCCCATGTTTTATGGTAATAGGAGAAACGCAAGAGGAAAAAGATAAATCTGATAATAGACTTTGTCCATGTAAACCTGCACTTCAAATTGAGATACCATCTCAAGGACATTGCCATTGTGGTATTTTTTGTACAAAAGAGTATGCACAAAAAATTGAACAAGAACAAGAAGCTGAATTAGCAGTTCATGAACACTCAAGAGTATTGAGTAAAGAAGAGTGTGAAATGTTACTTCAAAAAGATAATTTAGACAGCTCTGAATTGGAAGCTTTATTAGCGGCAAGAGATGAGAAAGTTATAGATTTTAATTTAGTTGATGTAAGAGAATGGATGGAATGGGTTAGTGCAAGAATAAAAGGGACTGACTATTTAGTACCAACTACATCTTTTTATAATTCATTATCACAAATTGAAGAACAAAAAAATAAACCTGCTATTGTTTATTGTCATATTGGTAGTAGAAGTGCATATTGTCAAAGGATGATGAGAGATATGGGATATAAAACTGTATCTAACTTACAATATGGAATAAGTTCATATCAAGGTGAACTTTTGTCAGGAGACTAATTTTGTAACTATATTGTAAATAAGTAGTTATAAAATACTATTGTTCTTACCTTATGTAGCAAAATTATGATATCCCTTTTTTAAGGGATATCATTTCTATTTAAAATCATCATTTATTTTTAAAGTATAAATATCATCACTGAATTTTTTAAGAAGTTGTAAAAGTGAAATAAAAAATGTAACCATTGCAGGTCCTATAATCATACCCCAAAAACCAAATGTAGATAGTCCCGCTACAATTGAGAAAAATATCAATAGTTCGTTTACTGCTGTTGGAGTTTTTACAACTTTTTTATTTATATATTTGATAATTACAGGTTTAATAAATGTATCAGCAATAATTGAGATAACTAAAATTGAATAAGCTATTATAGCTATTGCATTTCCAATACTTCCTGCAAAAATTTCATAAATTGCTACAGGAAGCCACATAATTAAACCTCCTACTACTGGAACTAAAGATGCAAAACCATATAATACACCAAGTAAAATTCCATCATAACCAAAAAAGCTTACAAATATTCCAAATAAGAAACCTTCTAATACTGCTGTTGCTAAAATAGAATATAAAACAACGCTCATAACATTTGATGATTCATAAAAAAGTGCATTAGAGTCTTCACTTTTTAGAGGTAATGCCTCTTTAAAATAGTGAGATAAAGATGTACTATAAAAATTAAAAAAGAAGTAAAATATTAAAATCATAATCATATCTATAATAAATTTTGCAGAATTTTTTCCTAGAGATGCACCTATTGAAATTAAGTTTTGAATATACTCTTTTATATCAACTTTTTCTAAAAGATTATTTAATTGGTCTTTTAAAAAAACAAAATCATCAGGGATATGTTCAACCCAATTTTTTGTAGTATTAAATATTCCAAGTAAAGCATCTTGATCAATTTTGTTAATTAATGTTGCAAATGAAACAATACAGTAAAGTACAGGTATAAAAAATATTGCTGTTAAAAGTATCGTCATAAAAATTGAAGTAATAAAATGATTAGGAATAGCTCTTTTTAAATATATATTTAATGAATTAGTTGCAACTGCTAAAAGTAAAGCAACAATCATTGGCTTTAAAAATGGACTAAAAAGTTCTAACATAAAAAATAAAGTTACAATAGACAATGCAATCAAAAAATATTGTGGTTTCAAAACAAAGTTCCTTGATCATCTAGTTTTTCACTATCTGGATAGTTTAGTCTAAAAAGTTCATATGTTTTTATACTAGCAACTCTTCCTCTTGCTGTTCTTTCTATATAACCATTTGCTAAAAGATAAGGTTCAATTGCATCCTCAATAGTACCTTCATCTTCACTTAATGCAGCTGCAATTGTAGAAAGTCCCATCGGCTTACCTTTGTTTGAAACTAAGAGTTCTAATAGATTTATATCCATTTCATCAAAACCAGTATCGTTTACTCCAAGTTCATCTAATGCGTATTTACACCTTTGGATATGAATAGTATTTTCATTTTCAACTTCTGAAAAATCCCTTACACGTCTTAGAAGTCTTAGTGCAACTCTTGGAGTTCCTCTACTTCTTTTAGATATCTCTAAAGCAGCATTGTCTTCGCAAAATTTATCTAGTTTTATGGAAGCTTTTTGGATGATTTTTGCTAACTCTTCATGGTTATAAAATTGCATTCTAAAATGCATTCCAAATCTTTCTCTCAAAGGGTTACTTAGCATCCCAGCCCTTGTAGTTGCACCAATTAAAGTAAATCGTGGTAAATCAATTTTAACAGTTTGTGCAGCAGGACCACTTCCTATTATAATATCCAATCTATAATCTTCCATTGCAGGATATAAAATCTCTTCAACAGCTGGACTTAACCTGTGAATTTCATCTATAAAAAGGATATCTCCCTCTTCGAGGTTTGTTAAGATTGCTGCTAAATCACCACTTTTTTCGATCATTGGTCCAGCAGTAACTTTAATATTTGAGTTCATCTCATTTGAAATTAAATATGATAGTGTTGTTTTACCAAGTCCAGGAGGTCCGTAAAATAAAATATGATCTAAAGCTTCATTTCTTTTTTTTGAAGCTTCAATAAAAACTTTTAGATTTTTTTTGATTTTTTCTTGACCAATATAATCATCCCAAGAAGAGGGTCTTAAATTTACCTCTGCATTATCTTCTTCAAATGATACTTGTTCTACTTCTACAACTCTTTGCATTATAAAAGCTCCACTTTTGAATGAATAGTGAATAATGAATAGTGAATAATGAAAAACATTTTAATACTCTTCTTCTTTGCTTGGAAAAGATGAATTTTGTATATCTGTTCTATATTGGTTTACGGCATCTTTTACTAAAGTTGCACCATCCAAATAATGTCTTACAAATTTTGGTTTAAATTCTTCAAAGAAACCTAACATATCAGACCATACTAAAACTTGTCCATCAGTATCTTTACCTGCTCCAATTCCTATAGTTGGGATATTTACAGCTTGAGTTATTTGTTTTGCTGCTTCACTCATCACACCTTCAATAACAATAGAAAATACACCAGCTTCCTCTAATGCTTTTGCATCACGTATTAGTTGTTCTATATCCTCTTTTGTTTTTCCTCTTACTTTATATCCACCTTCACTTCTAACATATTGTGGCATTAGTCCAATATGCCCCATAACAGCTATTGAGTTTGATGTTAGATGTTTAATTATATGAGCTCTATCTTCTCCACCTTCAACTTTTACAGCAGCTGCATTAGTTTCTTGATAAACTTTTACTGCATTTTTTAATGCATCATCTTCATTTGTATATGTTCCAAATGGCATATCTAGAACTACAAAAGCATCTTTTGCGCCTGTACAAACTGCATTTGTATGGTAAATCATCTGTTCTAAAGTTGCACTTAGGGTATCAGGTTTCCCTGCAAAACTCATATTTAAACTATCACCTACAAGAATAATATCTGCAATATCTTCAAATAGTTTTGCAAATAGCGCATCGTAGGCAGTTATTACTGTGATTTTTTTATTATTTTTTGATTTTTTTATTTTAGTTATATTTATCTTTTCGAAATCATTTTTAATTATACTCAAACTAAAATCCTTATAATTATTTAGACATTATTGTACCTAAAATTTTCTTTTGATTAAGTGGAATAGATTTTGTACATAAAATATGTAACAAATTTGAAAAAAAAGTGTAATTAATTGAAAAAAAAAGTCTTAGTAAAAGTTAGTTTTGTTAGAATACGCGTAACAATATATTAGAGCATACATATGAAAAAAAATATTAAAATACAAAAGCATTTAGCTGAACAATCGATTTTATTTGCAAGTATCACAAAGTGGATTTTATTATCCTCGTTAATTGGTGCTTTAGTTGGTACTGTAGTATCATTATTTCTAAAATTATTAGAGTACTGTGAAGAATCGAGGTCTTTATTACCATTTGATTATTATTATACTTTACCTTTCGCTCTTGCATTTACAGTTATTATTGTAAAAAAATTTGCTCCAAGTGCACAAGGACATGGAACAGAAAAGGTTATTGAAGCGATTCATAAAAATTCAGGAAAGATTGACATAAAAGTAGTGCCAGTAAAACTTTTGGCTACTATTATTACAATATTCTCTGGTGGTTCTGTAGGAAAAGAGGGCCCTGGAGCACAAATAGGGGCTTCTCTTGCTTCATTTATCGCTATGAAATTAGGGTTTACAGCAAAAGATAGAAAAAAAATAGTTATTTGTGGTATTAGTGCAGGGTTTGCTTCTGTATTTGGAACACCATTGGCAGGTGCAATATTTGGTGTTGAAATTTTGATAGTTGGTGCTTTGATGTATGATATTTTATTACCATCTATTGTTGCAGGTTTTTCAGGTTTCTTTGTAGCAAAAATGTTTGGTATTGATTATTCATATTTTTATATAGCTTTTTATTCTGATTTAGATTTTAATTATGTACTTTTATCAAAAGTGATAATTGGAGGGATATTTTTTGGTTTAGTTGCTGATTTTATTATTACCTCTTTAAAAGCTTTACATGATTATATAGGTTCAATAAAATTAAACTATATATTAAAAGCCTTTTTAGGTGGAGTATTTATAGTTATTTTAACAATGATAGTTGGTCAAGATTATCTTGGGTTAGGTTTTACTACAATAAAAGAGGCTTTATCTCCAGATGAATTACTTCATGAAAATATCCCTTGGTATACCTTTATTATGAAAACTATTTATACTTCATTAACTTTAGGTTTTGGTGGTAGTGGAGGGGTTATTACTCCCGTATTTTATATTGGTGCAACTAGTGGGAATTTTTTTGGTGGTTTAGTTGATGGATATATTCCACTTTTTGCTGCATTAGGCTTTGTTTCTGTTTTAGCAGGAGCAACAAGTGCACCAATTGCAGCTATGATTATGGCAGTTGAACTTTTTGGTATGAATGTTGCACATTATGCAGCAATATCTATTATCATAGCATTTTTAATGACAGGACATAGAAGTGTTTTCCCATCACAAGTGTTACAGATGAAAAAATCTGAGGCAATAAATGTGAACTTAGGTGATGAGATTTTAAATACACATACAACATATACAACTAGATTTTTTTTAAATATTAAAAAAGTATTTGAAAAATTTTTAACAAAAAATAAAGATGATAATATAGAAAAAGATAATCAATAAGTTAAAAGTAGTTTTTAGCTAAAATGAAATAAATTTATGTATAGGATTTTGTTTTGAAAAAACTTGTAGGATATATAACTTCTTCAATTCCAGATAATAATTTTACGGTTGATTTGGCATTAAGTATGAAAGAAGCTGGAGTTGATATTTTAGAATTAGGTGTTCCTTTTTCTGATCCAGTTGCAGATGGACCAGTAATTGAAGAGGCTAATCATATAGCATTAAACAGTGGATTTAAATTAAAAGATTTATTTGAAGTAAGTTCACAAATAGCACCTCAAATGGATATGTTGTGGATGGGATATATGAATCCTTTTTATCATTATGGTTTAGAAAATTTTTTAAAAAAGGCGGATGAATATGGTGTAAATGGGATGATAATACCTGATTTGCCATATGAAGAAGCTTTGTTGATTAAACCATTATTTGATAAGTATAATAAAACAAATATTTCATTTGTTGCTCCGACTCATAGTGAAGATAGAATAAAAACTGTTGTATCAGATGCAAAAAAATTTGTCTATATGGTTGCTTATGCTGGTATAACAGGTAGTGGGAAAAGTGAAGATTTAAGCCAAATTATACATACAGTAAAAAAATACACACAAACACCATTATATATAGGTTTTGGGGTTGATGAAAAAACATGTAAAGAAAAATCTGAAGGTGTTGATGGGGTTATTGTAGGAAGTGCTTTTGTAAAACATTTAATAGATAATAGCTTATCAAATAGTGAAAAAATCAATAAAATATCTTCTGTTGCAAAAGAGATAAAAGATAAAATAAACGAGTAGATATGCATATTTTAGAACGAGATGTAGAGTTTTTAGAAGAGAACAGAGAATGTTCATATTTTGAAGATAAAGCATCAGATATAAGGTATAGATATATTAATAAATGTACCCAAGAAGATTATCAAAATATGTTAGAACATGGATGGCGTAGATTTGGTAAAATGCATTTTGTACCAGAGTGTAAAGAGTGTACAAAATGTGTTTCTATGAGAATTGATGTAAAAAATTATAAATTTTCTCGTTCAGAAAAAAGAGTTTTCAAAAAAAACATGGATACAAAACTATATATTCAACCTCCATCTTTAACAATTGACCATTTAAGACTTTATGATAAATATCATTTTCAAATGAACAAAAAAAAGAATTGGGTTTATTCTCCCATAGAACCAGCTGAATATGATAGATCTTATGTTCAAGGTAAAGATGAATTTACAAAAGAGTTTTTATATGTAAGGGAAAATAAACTTATTGGTGTAGCTTTAGTAGATATTTTACCTAAATCAATTTCATCAATTTATTGTTTTTATGATCATGATTATGATAACTTATCTATTGGAAAATTTTCTATACTTGCACAGATAAAAATTGCTAAAGAGCTTAATATACCATATATTTATCTTGGATATTGGATAAAAGACCATTTCTCAATGGGATACAAAGAATCTTATACTCCTTTCGAAGTTTTAAAGAACAGAGCAACATTAGATGAAAAAACAATCTGGGAAAAGTACAAAAAATAGTTTTTATATAGTATAATATTTTTTTAAATTATTTATAAAGAGAGAAAAATGATTAAGTTTATATATATTTTTTTATTTGTTTTTGTTTCAAACCTTTTTTGTGAAGTTATTGATGAACAAGAAAATAATCCTGTGGAGTGTTTAATTTTACAAGATGAAGATTCTATTGTTTGTAAATATATGCATGAAAGAGCAGACAAAGACAAAGAGATAATTGTAAAGTGGATAGACCCACAAGATGAGATTTCAAGAGAAAGAACTTTGGTGATTCCAGCTGGACATGGTTCTATTTATGATTTTAGATATATTCAAGGTAGAGAAAAAGGGATATGGAAGTTTGTTGTTATTGATAACAAAAAAGAGTATTCAACCACTTTTGAACTACATTAAGTAGTCAAAAGGGTTGTTATATTAAATGTTATAAATGACAATACCCAAGCAATTGAGGTTGTAAATATAAATAGATAAACTAAGTACTTCCAACCTCCAGCTTCTCTCGTAAATACCATAGATGCCGCTAAACAAGGTATATAAATCATAACAAATACTATAAAAGCTATTGCTGAAGCAAATGGGATATTGTTTTTAATTTTGCCAATTAATGTCTCACTATTTTCATCTAATTGATCCCCTAAACCATATAAAATACCCAAAGTTGAAACCACTATCTCTTTTGCTGCAAGACCAGTTTCAAGCGCTACAGTCATTTTCCAATCAAATCCTAATGGGGCAAATAAAGGTTCAGAAAATTTTCCAACTTTTCCTAAATATGAGTTTTCAAGATTATATTGGACTAAATGATTTTCTAAAGCTAAAATTTCTTCTTTATTTTGTGTTTGTGCTATTTTTTGGTTTATTTGGGCTTCATACTCTAAGTTTTTTGGATAATTTGATGCAAACCAGATTAATAGAGATGCTGCTAAAATATATGTACCAGCTTTTCTAAGATACATTAGAGCTTGATTCGAAACAGTATGCCAGATTAGTTTAAATGAAGGCATTCTATATTTTGGCATCTCCATAACAAAAGGTTCATCTTCACTTTTAAATACAGTCATTTTTAAAATTTTTGCAGCAATTAATCCTAAAATAGCACCTGTAATATAGATAAGAAAAAGTATATTTCCTGCGTTTTCTTTTGCAAAAAAAGCTCCAATAAAAAGTACATAAATAGGTAATCTAGCACCACAACTCATAAAACCAATAATAAATAGTGTAAGCAATCTATCTCTATCATTTTTAAGTGTTCTAGCTGCCATATATGCAGGAACAGAACATCCAAAACCAGTAACAAGAGGAATAAAAGATTTCCCATGTAAACCAAACTTATGGAAAAATCCATCTAACAAAAATGCCACTCTACTCATATATCCTGTAGTTTCAAGTAAAGCAATCCCTAGAAATAAAATCACAATATTTGGCAAAAATAAAATAACAGCACCAACTCCAGCGATGGCTCCATCCCCAATGATTGAAGATAGTTCATTGTCTCCTAAAAGTATTTTTGTGTTGTTAATTAAGTTTGCAAAAAATGCATCAATTATATCCATAGGAATATTTCCAAGCTCAAAGGTTAATTGAAATAGTGACCACATCAAAAATAAAAATATAGGTAGACCTAAAAATTTATTTATAAGAATAGAATCTAATCTATCTGTGAGTGTTTTATCTTCATTGATCTCATTTTTCATAGTTACTGTTTCAGTAACAGCACCTTTGGCAAAAGAGAATTTTTCATCTTCAAAAACATCATCAAGATTTTTTGTATTGTAGTGTAGATATATGTGTTCAAAAGAGTTATTTAGCAATGGCTGTAATTCTATCCAGATTGGGTCATCATGAAATTGTAAATATATTTTTTTATCTTTTTGAAGAAGTTTTATCGCAATCTCCCTATAGTGGATATCACTTTTATATTTTTTTTCAACTAAAAAACTTTTGATATTTGATATCTCTTCTTCTATAACATCAGAAAAAATCATTTTTGATTCAAATTTTAAAGATTCATATTTTACTATTAGTGTTTCTATTAGTTGTTCAATTCCCAATTTATCTTTTGCAGAAGTTTTTACACAAGGTTTACCAATAATTTTACTTAATTGTTTTTCATCAATAAATATTCCCTCTTTATTTGCTTCATCAGTCATATTTAGTGCAATTACCATCTTTTTATCTAAAATTAGTAATTCACTTGTAAGATAAAGATTTCTTTCTAAATTTGTAGAATCTATAACATTTAAAATAATATCATATTCTGCTTCTTCCAAATAGTTTTTTGTAACTTTCTCTTCTATTGTATATTCATTTAAAGCATATGAACCTGGCAAATCTGTTATTTGTAAAAGGTAATTTTTATATTCAAATTCAATTTGTGTTTTTTCTACAGTAACTCCAGAAAAATTACCAACTTTTAGTTTTGAATTGGAAATAGAGTTGATAAGCATTGACTTACCAACATTAGGTTGTCCAACTAAAGCAATTTTAATTTGTTTTTTTTCATTTATCTTTCGCATGGAGTTTTTTCCACCTCTATTGTTTTAGCTTCTGACAATCTTAACGCTATTTTTGTATTGTTCACTTTAATCTCGATAGTATTTTTTGATAGAGTTTGTTCAATTACATAAATTGTAGCCCCTTTTATAATTCCAAAAGAATTAAATCTAGCTTTTAATACAGAATCAGTTGAAATATTTGTAATTTTTGCACATTCATTCTTTTTTAATTCACTTAATAACACGCATTTCCTTATAGTATATCTAGTATAATTAAATATTATATCTCATATGGTATAAATATATAATTTAATTAAGTAATAAAAATCATTTTCAATTTCTAGATACTTTTAACTATTTTTGATATATATTTTGCAATAATTATTCCAATAGAAATAAATAAGGTTAATTATGGTTAAAAGTGACGAAATTATTGATGAATTAAAAAAGATAGTTAAACAAAAAGGGCTTAAATATACAGAACAAAGAGAGATTGTTTTAAATACGTTACTTCATGCTGATGGTCACTTGACTGCGGAAGAGGTATATAACTTAGTGAAAACAAAAAGACCTGATTCTAATATAGGTATTGCAACTGTATATAGGGCATTAAGTTTTTTAGAGGAAGTAAATTTAATAACATCAATTAATTTTGGAGTTGATGGAAAAAAATTTGAGAGTAATCAGAAAGACCATCATGATCATCTTATCTGTACTGGTTGTGGAAAAATAGTTGAATTTATAGATGATGAGATAGAAAAGAGACAAGATAGAATTGCTAAAAAGAATAAATTTAAAGTAACAAGTCATTCTATGCAATTATATGGTGTTTGTAAAACTTGCCAAGAGTTACTTAATTAAAATTTTTTTTAAGTTCCTCTGTCCAGTTTTTTACTTTTTCAACTATTAAAAGTTCTTGTGTATTGTTTAAATCAATAGCAAGTCCTACAAAATTGTTATCCACAATTGCTTTTGAAGATTTGAATTGATACCCTTCTATTGATGTAAATCCAATAATTTCACCATTTGATTTTTTTATTTGAGAATATAAAGTTCCCATGGCATCAACGAAGTTATTTGGATATTTTATCTGATCTCCTAATCCAAAAATTGCTACTTTTTTGCCAGTAAAATCTATTTTACAAAATTGATCCCATATCTTTTGCCATTCTAATTGTAATTGACCATCTGTATATGTTGAAACACCTAATATGATGTTTGTATAATCATTTATATAATCATTAGTAGTTATTTTTATATCAAATTCTTTTATATCATCTAACTCTTTAGAGATAAAATCTGCAATTGTTTTTGTGTCCCCTGAGCCACTAGAATAAAAAATAGCTATATTTTTCATTTCATACTCCTTTTAGTTGATATAAAACAATTATAACAGTTTTTATGGCTATTATGTTATTATTTTAAGATTAAATATAATATTTAATTAATTTAAAAATAAAAATAGGGATAAAAAATTGTTTAATAAAATATTGATGGTTTTATTTGTAACAGCCATTTATCTTAATTCATCAATTATAGTTCCTATTCCAGAAAAGATAAATTTTAATAAACAAAAAGCTTTACTTGGGAAAAAATTATTTTTTGATAATCGTTTATCTAAAGATAAAACTATTTCATGTGCTTCCTGCCATGATTTGGAAAAAGGTGGAGTTGATAATTTTATTGTATCTGTTGGAATAAAAGGTCAATTAGGCACAATAAATGCACCAACAGTATTAAATTCAGTTTATAATTTTAGACAATTTTGGAATGGTAGAGCAAAAGATTTACAAGAACAAGCTATGGGACCTATTGAAAATCCTATAGAGATGGGACATGATTTTAAGAGCTTAATAAAAGAGCTAAATAATAGTGAATATACAAAAGAGTTTTTAGAACTTTATAAAGATGGCATAACTAAAGAAAATATTGCAGATGCAATTGCAGAGTTTGAAAAAACTTTGATTACACCAAATTCAAGGTTTGATAAGTTTTTGCGTGGGGATGAAAATTCAATTACTAATTATGAAAAAGAAGGGTATGAAATTTTTAAACAAAAAGGTTGTATAAGTTGTCATCATGGTATAAATATTGGAGGTAACTCTTACAATCGTTTTGGTGTAGTTATCAATATAAACAGTGATAGTTTAGGAAGATACGATATAACAAAAAATGAAGAAGATAAGTATTTTTTTAAAGTTCCAAGTTTAAGAAATATTGAATTAACTGCTCCATATTTTCACGATGGTAGAACCTATGAGCTTAAAGAAGCTGTAAAAACAATGGCAATGGTTCAATTAGGAAGACCAATTACTGAACAAGAGATTAATAAAATTGTTGCTTTTTTAAAGACTTTAACTGGTCAATTAAAAATTATAGAATAGATTATGAATAAAATAAAAAACCTTTTTAATATCCAAATTATTATATTTACTTTAATAATTGTATTTTTATTTTTATATTTATTTAAAATTGAACTAAATATAAGAAATTTTAATAACTATAAAAATGAGATTAACAATCTAAAAAGTTTGAATCTTGAATTAGATATTTTTCTTAATAAACAAGATAAGTTTGTAAACTTTGATGAAATTGTAGAAAAAACAAAATCTTTTGATTCTATTTTAAATAAACTGCATAAAAGTGAAATAAGACAAGATTTTGGATCAATAATTACTCAAAGACTTGATAATGTAGAAAAGAGTTATTATAAAAAGCTAGTTTTAATAGAAAGATTTAAATCTATTCAAGCTACTACATTAAACTCTGTACACTTTGTTTACGATATAAATGAATATTATGAAACAATAGATATGAACAAATCAATTAAATTGTATATAAATAATATTCAATTTTTATTGATGCAATATTTTCTTAATCTAAATGAAAATAAAAAGAATATTTATGATAATTTAGAATATATAAAAAATGAGAATAAAAAGTTAAAAGATAAAAGATTAGAACTTTTAGAAAAACATACAAATATAGTTTTAAATAGTGTTGACAAAATAAAAATTTTAATTGAAGATGCAAAGAAGCAAAAATTACATGAAAAAATAGAAGTTTTAGAGATTTTATTACACTCTAAATATGATGAAAAACTATTTTTTCAACAAATAATTGCCACTATATTTTTCTTCTCTATTTTAATCATATTATTTATAGTATATCTACAACACAAAAAAACTTTGAAAATAAAAAGTGAATTATCAGCTTTTAAATATGCAGTTGAAAATAGTGATAACTCTATAGTTTTAACGGATCCAAATAGAAAAATTTTATATGTAAATGATATATTTGAAAAAAATACAGGATATTTAAAAGATGAACTTTTAGGAGAAAAACCAAAAGTATTAAGTTCTGGATTGACAGCACAAGAAGTTTATGATGATTTAAATGACAAACTAAACTCAGGTAAAAAATGGGAAGGAGAGTTTATAAATAAAAGAAAAGATGGAACTATTTTTTATGAAAAAGCTTCAATTGTACCAATTTTACTTGAAGGCAAGATAGTAAATTATTTAGCAATAAAATTAGATGTTACAAAATACATAGAACAAAATGAAAAACTAAAACTTTCATCAATTGTATTTAACAATATTCAAGAGGGAGTTTTAATTTGTAATGAAGAACAAAAAATTATTGCAATAAATAAAGCTTTTGAGTTAATCAGTGGATATAGACAAAGTGAATTAGTAGGTAAAAAACCAAATATTTTTAAATCAGGTAATCATGATGTCTTTTTCTATAAACAGATGTGGCAACAAATTAATCTAAAAGGTTTTTGGAAAGGTAAAATCTACGATAAAAGAAAAGATGGGAAGGTTATACCTATTTGGTTAAATATAACTCAAGTAAAAGATAAAAATAATGAGGTAACAAAATATATTGCTGTGCATACAAATCTTGAGGAGATAATTAAAAATCAAGAGAAAGCAGACTTTTTAGCATATCATGATAGTTTAACATCTTTACCAAATAGAGTTAAACTTGAAGAGGATTTAAACTATACTTTGAACTTTGTAAAACGTAATGAATTAAATCTTTTCTTATTATTTATTGATTTAGATAGATTCAAAATTATTAATGATACTTTAGGTCACGATATTGGGGATGAGTTATTAAAGATAATTTCTAAAAGAATAAAAAATCTTTTAAGAGAGACTGATATAGTAGCTAGAATGGGTGGAGATGAGTTTATTGTAGTTTTAGATTCTGTTAGAAATAAAAAAGCTGCTGGTTACGTTTGCGAGTCCATATTATCTATAATAAAAGAACCAATAATTATAGGTGAGCATACTTTAAATGTAAGTGCTAGTATTGGTGTAGTAATGTATCCTGATGATGGTATTGATATAACAACTCTTGTGAAAAATGCAGATACAGCAATGTATCATGCAAAGAAATTGGGTAAAAATACATATCATTACTATGATGAAAAGTTATCAATAGCCGTTCATGAGCAACTCAAAATAGAACAGGCATTAAAAGAAGCTTTAATAAAAAAACAGATGTATTTAAATTATCAGCCACAATACCTTTTGAAAACAAAAGAGATTGTTGCCTTTGAGGCACTTATTAGATGGAATCATCCAGTGTTAGGATTTGTTAGTCCTGATATATTTATTCCAATTGCAGAAGATACTGGAATGATTATTGAAATTGGTAAGTTTGTTTTTAATAAGGCTTGTGAAGATTTTGTAAAATTAAAAGAAGCAAATCAAAGTTTAAAATATATAGCTATAAATATTTCAAGTATTCAATTTAAAAATAAAAGTTTTATCAATGATATTATATCAATAATAAAAAAACACAATTTAAATCCAAATGAAATTGAGCTTGAAGTTACAGAACGTTATTTGATGGATTTTTCAAAAGATAATTTGGATATTATAAATAAAATACGTGAGTTAGGATTTAGATTTTCTATTGATGATTTTGGAACAGGATACTCATCTATGAGTTATCTTTCAAAATTACCTATTGATGTTATAAAAGTAGATAAATCATTTATAGATGGAATACCTTATGATAATAATAATGTTCAAATCTCAAAAGCAATAATTGCTCTTTCTAAAAGTTTAGGTTTTAGTGTAACTGCTGAGGGGATTGAAGAACCAGAACATGAAGAGTTTTTAATTAATCAATCATGTACTTTGGGACAAGGTTTTTTATTTTCTAAACCTTTGAGTTTAAAAGATAGTTTAGCATTGTTAAAAAAGAGTAATTAGTTATTTACTCTTTTTTTTAGGTAAGTATACGAATAGCAGATATAAAACTGTTAACATAATTATTACAATTCCTATTGAACTTAAGCTTAGTTCAACTTCTGATTGACCACTACCTCTTTGGTAATTTTTAGGGGCAAAAAGAAACATAGTAGATAACAACATAAATGATGCGGTAATAACTGCAATCAAATGAGTAAATATCATGTGGAACTTGTCTTTATAAAAATCTTTTACCATTTTCCATGTTAAAAATGAAGCTGTAAATACAATAATAAGTACAATAACCTGTTCGTAAATAGTTCCCATAATTATCCTTATAAAAATATGAACACTATTCTATGTATTCTTTACTTAAAATAGCTTTTAAAAAAATCGAGTTAGTAAACTTCTATAAAAATAGTCTAAATTTTACAATTTTGTATAAGGAATATACAACTTTAACTAGTTTCAAAGTTTTTATAATGTTATCATTTAATATGAAAAAGATAATATTTACAGATTTAGATGGGACTTTTTTAAATCATGATGATTATTCTTTTAGTGATTCTTTAGACGCTTTGACTTTAATCTCAAAAGAGGAAATACCTTTAATATTTACTACAAGTAAGACAAAAGCTGAGGTTGAGTTACTTCAAAAAGAAGTAGGTATAAATGAACCTTTTATAGTAGAAAATGGTGCAGCAATTTTTTTCCCAAAAGGGTATAAAAATTTTGATTTATCTTTTCTTGAAGAAAAAGGTAACTATTTTGTATATCAATTGGGATTATCATATCAACAGATTTTAAATTTTTACAATAAATATAAAGAAGAGTTTGGAATGTATGGTTTTAGTGATATGAGTGAAGAAGAGATAGTCTCTTATACCTCTTTAGAACCAAATAAAGCAAATTTAAGTAAAAATAGAGATTTTACAGAACCCTTTTTTTTAAAAGACAAATCAAAATTAAAAAACCTAAAAGCATTAGCATTAACCTATAATATAAAGATTACTGAGGGTGGACGATTTTATCATCTAATAGGAGAGTTTCAAGATAAAGGTATTGCTGTTAAAAAGGCTAAAAAATTATTTAATCAATTATATAATGATAATATTATATCATTAGGTTTAGGTGATGGACCAAATGACATACAGATGTTAAAAAACGTAGAGGTTCCTATAATAATAAAAAATCATAAAGATGAGTATATAAAAACAGGAATAAAAACAGTTCAAAAATCAACTTTCAAAGGTTCAAAAGGTTGGAATGAGATGGTACTAAAAAATGTCTAGAAAAACACTTGAAAATATATATTTTCATGCATTAAACAAGGTTAAAGCAGGATCAATTATAAAAGATAATATATCGTTAAAAAAAGATATAGTTGAGATTGTTAATAAAAAATACAATTTAAACGATTTTTCAAAACTATATATTTATGGGATAGGTAAGGCTGCTTTTGCAATGGCTAAGGAGTGTGAATCTATTTTAGGAGATAAAATTTCAGATGGATTGATAATTTCTACTTCCAAAGGGGATTTAAAATATTTAGAACACTTCACTTCAACACATCCTATTGTTTCAAAAAAAAGTGAAGAGGCTGCAAATCTTCTTTTGGAAAAGATAAAAAAACAAAAAGAGGATGGTCTTTTTATTTTTTTGCTTTCTGGTGGAGCTTCAGCTATGGTTGAAAAACCAATAGAAGGGATTAGTTTAAATGATTTTAGCAAAATATCAAGAGCCTTATTAACAAGTGGAATAGATATAAAAGCTTTAAATAGTATAAGAAAATCTATATCTGAAATAAAAGGTGGAAAGTTAGCTAACTATTTTAAATGTGATGGAGAGGTATTAGTTTTAAGTGATGTTATAGGGGATGATTTAAATACTATTGGTTCTGCTCCTATGTTTAATGGAAAGTTTGAACATCATATAATTGGAAACAATAAAATAGCTTTAAAAGAGGCAAAAAAATTTATAAAAAAAGATGTAGAAAAAGTAAAAATTATAACAACCTCTTTAGATAAAACTTCGAAAAAAGCTTCAGAATATATAACAAAAAAGATTAAACACTATGATGAAAAATATGATAGTTTTTGTTTATTATTTGCAGGTGAAACAACAACAAAAGTAAAAGCAGACGGAATAGGTGGTAGAAACCAAGAACTGGCTTTAAGACTTTTGATTGAAAACAGACCAAATAAAAATATATCAATACTTTGTGCAGGAAGTGATGGTATAGATGGAAACTCTGATTCTACAGGAGCTTTTGTTGATTATAAAATATATGAAAAAATAAAAGATAGTAAATTAAATCCAAGGAAATATTTAAAAAATAGTGATAGTAATAGTTTCTTTAAAAAATTGGGATACGATTTTACGATTGGAATAACAGGCACAAATGTAATGGATTTTATAATAGTTTTAAAGGATAAGAATAATGGCTGATTTTTTTCAAAATGGAGTTATAACTACACTTCAGAATCTTGGGAATAGAGAGTTGAATGATATGGAAAAAGACTTAGAGAGGTTTGGGGAAAGAAGAAAAATGGTTCTTTTACTTCCTGCTTTGTATTCTGAGTTTGAAACACCTGCAATGCATAAGATAATAGAAGAATTAAAAGATGTTCATTATTTATATAAAATAATTTTAGGATTAGATAGAGCTACTGAAGAGCAGTTTGAAGAGGTTAAAAAATTAATGTCTGTGCTTCCTTGTAAAGTTGATGTTCTATGGAATGATGGTCCAAGGATAAAAGAGCTTTATGCTCAATTGACAGCAGAAGGTTTTCCTGGACTTGATACTCCTGGAAAAGGGAGAAATGTTTGGACTATGATAGGGTATGGATTGACCGATGCAAATGCTTATGCCTTTGCACTTCATGATTGTGATATTGTAAATTATAGTAGAGAAATACCTGCACGATTGTTTTATCCTATAGTTCACACAGCACTTGACTTTGAGTTTAATAAAGGATTTTATTCAAGAGTTACTGATAAATTACATGGGAGAGCTACAAGACTACTTTATACACCTTTAATCAACTCACTTACAAAAGTTTATGGAAGTAATAGATATTTAGATTATATGGAGAGTTTTCGATATGCCTTATCAGGAGAATTCTCTTTTATTAGAACTTTAGGAAGAGGAATTGGGATCTCTCCTACATGGGGATTAGAAGTTTCAACGCTAAGTGAAGTTTATAAAAACACTTCAAATAGAAGAATTTGTCAAACAGAAATTATGGAAAGTTATGAACATAAACATCAAGAGTTAGGAAGTCAAGATACAGGTGGAGGTATTTATAAAATGGCAAATGACATTGCTAAAACACTTTTTAGAGTTTTAGCTCAAGAAGGGGTTGTTTTTTCAAAAGCTTCATTTAAAACCCTACTTGCAACTTATTTTCAAGAATCAAGATTTGAAATATCTAAATATAATGCACTAAGTAAATTAAATGCTTTAGAATATAATAGGGAAAAAGAGATTAAAGCAGTTGAAGCATTTCAAGTTGCAATTGAGGAAGCAGCAAATGAATTTTATAAAGATCCAATGGGAATACCATCATTATCTCCTTGGATTACTGTTCGGTCTGTTATGCCTGAATTTTCAGAAAAGTTTGCACAATATGTAAAAAAGGACAATGAATGAAACATATTTCAGATCCGGAACACACAATAAATAGGCGTATTCATAAGTTATACCCACCTGAAATAGCTGAGAAAGCTGTTCATAGTATTATAGATTTGATTTTTAAATATCGTTCAAGAATTAATTCAAAAGAGTATCATCTAAGCCATAAAGATGTGATTTTAATAACCTATGGTGATCAAGTAAATAGAGATCATGAAGCTTCACTTCAAACTTTAAAAGAGTTTTTAGATAGTCATTTAAAAGGGGTTATAAATTCAGTTCATATTTTACCTTTTTATCCAAGTTCATCTGATAGTGGATTTTCTGTTGTAAATTATAGTGCAGTAGATCCTCATATGGGTTCGTGGAGAGAAATTGAATCTATTGGTGCAGATTATAGACTTATGGTTGATGGTGTTATAAACCATATCTCACAATTTTCTGATTGGTTTAAAGCTTTTTTAGCTTCAGATAGATATTTTCAAGATTTTTTTATTGAAGTTGATCCTACTGTTGATTTAAGTGAAGTGGTAAGACCAAGAGCTTCACCTCTTTTAAGTGAATTTGTTGATAATAGTGGAAAGATAAGAAATGTTTGGACAACTTTTAGTAAAGATCAGGTTGACTTAAACTACAAAAACCACAGAGTTTTAAGAAATGTTCTTGATGCACTTTTTTATTATATTGAAAAGGGTGCAACTTTAATTAGGCTTGATGCTATTGCTTTTGTATGGAAAGAAATAGGTACCGAATGTGTACATCTTCCTCAAACTCATGAGCTAATTCAACTAATAAGAGAGGTTCTTCATGAGGTTGCTCCTGAGGTTATAATAATTACTGAAACAAATGTTCCACACCACGAAAATGTATCGTACTTTGGTAGTGGTGATGATGAAGCTCAAATGGTATATAATTTTGCCTTGCCTCCACTTTTAGTACATTCAGTACTTCATCAAAATACAAAAGTTTTAACTTCGTGGGCAAAAACATTGACTCTTCCAAGTGATAAAGTTTGTTTCTTTAACTTTACAGCTAGTCATGATGGGATAGGTTTAAGACCTGTAAAAGGTATTTTAAGTGATGAAGAGATTGATCATATTGTTGAGAAAGTAAAAGAGCATGGAGGATTAGTATCGTATAGAGCAGAATCAGATGGAACTCAAACACCATATGAATTAAACTGTAGTTATATGGATGCTTTAACAAGTCCTGATGAAGATGATAGAATTAGAATGAAAAGGATGTTGTTAACACAAGCAACTGTATTAGCAATGCCAGGGGTTCCAGGAATATATTTTCACTCTTTAGTTGGTTCAAGAAATTATCATGATGGTGTAAAACACACAGGTATTAATAGAACAATTAATAGAGAAAAATTTAATGCAGATTGGCTTGAAAATGAGCTTTCAACTCAAGGTAGTCTTGCTAAAATGATGTTTGACAGTTATAAAAGATTGATTTCAATTAGGATAAATGAAGATGCCTTTAATCCTTTTGGAACTTTTGAGTTTTTAGATTTAGATGAGAGAGTTTTTGCAGTTGATCAGAAGTGTTGTGGAAATAAAGAAAGAATTATTGCAATTCACAACTTTTCAAATGAAGAAGTTGAGTGTAAATTGCCTGATGACATTTTGTTACCACTTTGTGATATACTTACTTCAAGCTGCTCAAATTTCTCTTATGATAATTCAAAAGAGAAACAATCAAGACAGATTGTTTTAGAGCCTTATCAAATTATGTGGCTTAAAGGAAAAATATAAAAAATAAATTACATAAGGAGAAAGAATGATAAAAAAATGTTTATTCCCAGCAGCAGGATATGGTACTAGATTTTTACCTGCAACAAAAGCTATGCCAAAAGAGATGTTACCAATTTTGACTAAACCTCTTATTCAATACGGAGTTGAAGAGGCAATGGAAGCAGGATGTGAAGTAATGGCTACAATTACAGGACGTGGTAAAAGAGCAATAACTGATCATTTTGATATATCTTATGAGTTAGAACACCAAATTCAAGGTTCATCAAAAGAAAAAATGCTTGCAGATATTAGAAATATTATTGATAAATGTACCTTTACGTATACTAGACAAAATGAGATGAAAGGTTTAGGTGATGCAATCTATAAAGGAAGAGTTTTAGTTGGTGAAACTGACCCTTTTGCAGTAATATTAGCGGATGATTTATGTGTAAATACTAAAGGTGATGGAATTTTAACACAGATGGTAAAACTTTATGAAAAATACAAATGTTGTATAGTTGCAGCCATGGAAGTACCTAAAGAAGAAGTTCATAAATATGGGGTAATTGAAGGTAGTAAAATAGAAGATGGAGTATTTATGATTTCAAATATGGTTGAAAAACCAGATAATGATAAAGCACCATCAAACCTAGCAGTAATAGGAAGATATATTTTAACTCCAGATATTTTTGAGGTGATTAGAAATACAAAACCAGGCAAAAATGGTGAATTGCAAATTACAGATGCTTTATGTTCACAAGCTAAAAATGGCATGGTATTAGCATATAAATTCAAAGGTAAAAGATTTGATTGTGGTTCAGTTGATGGGTTTGTAGAAGCAACAAACTATTTTTATGAATTAGAAAAAAAGAAAAAATAGAAAAAAGAAGTATTTATGAGTGCAAAGAACAATTTATGTGATTTTGTTCTATTTGGTGGACACGGAGATTTGGCATTTAGAAAACTAATGCCAGCTCTTTACCATCTTTGTAGTGACAACTATATCTCAAATGAGAGTAGAATAATAACAGTATCAAGAAAAGATATTAGTAGAGAAGAACATATTGAGTTAGTAAAACAAAAACTAATAGAGTTTTTACCAGATGATAGTTTTTCAAATGAAGACTTTGAAAAATTTAAAACTCAATTGTATATGGTAAGTGTCGATTTTTCTAATATTGATAGTTATGAAAAATTAAAAGATTTATTAAATCAATATGATGATAGAGATAGAGTTAATTATCTTTCAACATCACCTGATTTTTTTGGAAGTATTTGTCAAGCTTTAAGTAAATGGGAATTAATAGACTCAACTAGTAGAGTTGTTTTAGAAAAGCCTTTGGGAAAAGATTTACAATCATCAAGAGATATAAATAAAAAAGTTCTAAAATATTTCCAAGAGGATCAAATATATAGGATTGATCACTATTTAGGAAAAGATACAGTTCAAAATATCATGGCTCTTAGATTTTCAAATAGACTTTTTATGCCTTTGTGGAACTCTAATCATATAGACCATGTCCAAATTACAGTTGCAGAAAGTGTTGGTGTAGAAGGAAGATGGGGATATTATAATGAATACGGTGCTTTAAGAGATATGATTCAAAACCATCTTATGCAACTTCTTTGTTTAATAGCAATGGAGCCACCATGTTCACTTGATGCAAATAGTGTTAGGGATGAAAAAGTAAAAGTATTAAGAAGTCTTAGAAAAATGAGTTTATCAGATATTGAAACTAAAACAGTTAGAGGTCAATATACTCAAGGGGCAATTGATGGAAAACCAGTACCTTCTTATTTAGAAGGGCATGATGTAAGTAGTAGCAACACTGAAACTTTTGCAGCAATTAGAGTTGATGTTGATAATTGGAGATGGAATGGAGTTCCTTTTTATATAAGAACTGGTAAAAGAATGCAAAGACGAAACTCAGAGATTGTTTTACAATTTAAATCGGTTCCCCATTCGATATTTCCTAACAATGGTGCTACAATTTGTTCAAATAAATTGGTTATTACTTTACAACCAAATGAGAGTATTGAGCTTAAACTTATGAACAAAGTACCCGGTATTAGTGATACTATGAGGTTGCAACAGGTTGATTTAGAACTTAATGCACCTTTGGAAACAAAAAGAAAACCAGATGCTTATGAAAGATTGATATTAGATGTAATTCAAGCAAATGCAACACTTTTTATGAGATTAGATGAGGTTGAAGCTGCATGGAAGTGGAGTGATGAGATTATCAATGGTTGGGGAGAAAACATAGTTCCTTTGAAAACATATACAGCAGGAACTAATGGTCCAAGTGCTAGTGTACAGCTTATAGCACAAGACGGAAGAAGCTGGAACGATGAGTAGTATAATACATGAGTTTGAGAATTCAAGCTTATTAGTTCAAAATTTAGCTTTAAAAATAATAGAAGAGTTAGAAAAATCTATAAAAGAAAAAGGTAGTGCAAGTCTATTAGTTTCTGGTGGAAATACTCCTAAAAAACTATTTGAAGAGCTTTCAAATATAGATTTTTCTTGGCAGTTTGTAACTGTTGCTTTAGTAGATGAACGATTGGTTGAAACTACCCACTGTCAAAGCAATGAAAATTTAGTAAAAACTCATTTATTAAAAAATTTTGCTTCAAAAAGTAAATTTATTGGACTTTTTATTACAGATAAGAATGCAGATGAATTAGAAGATATTTGTTCAAAAAAATATGAAGAATTATACCCTTTTGATGTGGTAATTTTAGGTATGGGAAATGATGCACATACAGCCTCTCTTTTTCCAAATAATCAAAAACTAAAAGAAGCATATGATTTAGATTCTTTTAAATTATGCATATCAATAGAACCTGATATTGCTCCATATACTAGAATGAGTTTAAATCTAAAAGCAATTATCAATAGTAAAAAAATATATTTGCATATAGAAGGGGATGAAAAGTTTGAAGTTTTACAAGATGCTTTAAAAAGTAATGATAGTTTTAAAACTCCAATTTCAGCAGTTTTAAACTCAAATAATATAGTTGAGGTATATTACGCATGAATGATATAATACAAAGTGTTACAAATAATGTAATTGAACGCTCAAAACTTAGTAGAGAAATTTATCTAAAGAAGATTGAGCACTCTAAAAAAAATGTTGTAAATAGAAACTTTTTAGGATGTAGTAATCTTGCCCATGCAGCAGCAGTTTTAGATGAAAATGAAAAAGATAAAATGTTTAATTCCCAAAGTTATAATATGGCAATTATTACAGCTTATAACGATATGTTATCTGCCCATGAACCTTATAGTGTTTATCCTCCATTGATAAAACGTGCTTTGATGGATTATGGAGTTACAGCACAAGTTGCAGGGGGAGTCCCTGCAATGTGTGATGGAGTTACACAAAGTCAAACTGGTATGGAGTTGAGTTTATTTAGTCGTGATAATATAGCTATGGGAACAGCAATTGGTCTATCACACAATGTATATGATGGAGCCTTTTATCTTGGAGTTTGTGACAAAATAGTTCCTGGACTTTTAATTGGAGCATTGAGTTTTGGACATTTACCAGCAGTTTTTGTACCAGCAGGACCTATGCCTTCTGGGATTTCAAATGCACAAAAAGCGCAAGTAAGACAAGACTTTGCAAGTGGTAAGGTAGATGAAAAAGCTTTACTTAAAGCAGAAGCAGCTTCATATCATACAAGTGGTACATGTACTTTTTATGGTACAGCAAATTCAAATCAAATGTTACTTGAGATGATGGGATTACAACTACCTAATAGTTCTTTTGTAAATGCAAATACACCATTAAGAGATTTACTAACTCAAGAAGCTACAAAAACATTGGTTGAATTGGTTAAAAATGGTATTACAATTAGTGATATAATTAATGAAAAAAGTTTTATAAATGCAATAGTTGGATTGATGGCAACAGGTGGTTCTTCAAATCATACAATACACTTAATAGCTATGGCAAAAGCTGCTGGTATTATACTTACTTGGGATGATTTTAATGAAATCTCAAAAGTTGTTCCACTTTTATGTAGATTGTATCCAAATGGTAGTGCCGATGTTAATCACTTTAGAGATGCTGGTGGTATGAGTGTTATTATAAATGAACTTTTAGAATATGAGTTAGTTCATGATGATGTACAAACAATAGTGGGATATGGTTTAGATAAATATATAGTTGAACCACAAATTGTAGATAATAGTTTGGTATTTAAAGATGGGGCTGTAGTTTCAAGGGATGAAAATATAGTTTCATCAGTTAAAAAACCTTTTAATCATGAGGGTGGATTGAAACTTCTAACAGGAAATATTGGTAGAGGTATTATCAAAACTTCAGCACTTAAAGATCAAGAGATGATTATTGAAGCTCCTGCTATAGTTTTTAACTCACAAGAAGAGTTGCAAAAAGCATTTAAAGAGGGTGAACTTGAAAAAGATTTTATAGCAGTAGTAAGATTTCAAGGACCAAAATCAAATGGTATGCCAGAGCTTCATGGACTTATACCACCAATGGGTGTATTACAAGATAAGGGGTTTAAAGTAGCAATTTTAACAGATGGAAGAATGTCTGGTGCTTCTGGAAAAGTTCCTTCTGTGATACATGTTACACCAGAAGCAAAAGAGGGTGGAGTATTATCAAAAATCAAAACAGGTGATAAGATAAATCTTGATTTAAAAAACCAATCAATAAATCTTTTAATTAACAAAGATGACCTTTTAGCTAGACAGAATGAAACCATTGATTTAAGTTCTAACTTTATGGGAATAGGGCGTGAACTTTTTACAACAATTAGAGCCAATATCTCAGATGCAGAAGATGGGGCAACAATATTTAAACTACCAGGAGAGGAGCTAGCATGAATGCAAAAGAAGTGATGAGTATATCTCCTATTGTACCTGTTATTGCAATTGAAGATGAAAAAGATGCCTTACCTTTGGCAAAAGCTTTAAGTGATGGTGGTATCAATATTATGGAGATAACTTTAAGAACAGAAGCTGGACTTAAAGCTATAAATATAATATCTGAAAAAATGCCAAGTATGAATGTTGGAGCTGGAACAGTTTGTAATGAAGAGGATTTAATAGCTTCAAAAATTGCAGGGGCAAAGTTTGTATTTTCACCTGGAATTTCACAAGAGTTAATCCAATCTTCAAAGAAACATCAAATAACATTAATCCCAGGGGTATCAACGGCAAGTGAAATTATGTTGGCACAAAACAATGGATTTTATCATTGTAAATTGTTCCCTGCTGTTGTTAGTGGAGGGGTTGAAGCTTTAAAATCTTTTGGTGGCCCTTTTTCTAAAATGAGATTTTGTCCTACAGGTGGAGTAAGTTTATCTAACTTAAATGAGTTTTTAGAATTAGATAATGTTTTATGTGTTGGGGGAAGTTGGATTGTCCCTAAAGATGCTATAAAAGCCAAGGAATTTAATAAAATAACTATGCTTTCAAAAGAAGCATTAATGAAGATTAATTAAAAGGGTTTACTAATGAGTGAAAAAAGAGAAGTTGTTTTTGATCAATTAAAAAAGTTAAAAGTTGAAGTTGAAAAAAATAGCTTAAAAGAGCTTTTTGAATTAAACCCTAATAGATTTGATGAGTTTCATGTATCATTAGATGATATGGTATTTGATTACTCAAAAATTCATATCAATAAAGAGATTCTATCAAAACTTTTTGAACTAATAAAGATATCTAATCTTGGAGAAAAAAGAGATGCAATGTTTAAAGGTGATAAGATAAATATCACTGAAAACAGAGCAGTTCTTCATACCGCATTAAGAAATGACACAAAAAAATCAGTTTTTGTAGATGGCAAAGATATTATGCCAGAGATAGAAGAGGTATTAGATAGGATGAAATCTTTTTCTTCTGATATTAGAGAGGGGAAAATTGTTTCATCAACAAATGAAAAGTTTACAGATATAGTAAATATTGGTATTGGTGGTTCTCATCTAGGACCTCAAATGGTGACAGAAGCTTTAAAACCATATCATGATGGACCAAATATCCATTTTGTTTCAAATATTGATTCTTCGCATATAAGCGATACATTAAAAGGTTTAAATCCTGCAACTACTCTTGTAATAATTGCTTCAAAAACTTTTACAACTATTGAGACTATGACAAATGCAAAATCAGCTAAAAGATGGATGCAAGAAGCCTTAGGCGAAGAAAACTCAAATAAACATTTTGCAGCATTATCAACTGCATTGGATAAAACAAAAGCATTTGGAATAAGTGATGATAGAGTGTTTGGATTTTGGGATTGGGTTGGTGGAAGATACTCAATTTGGAGTGCTATAGGATTAAGTTTGATGATTGCAATTGGTGCAAAAAACTTTGAAGAGTTTTTACAAGGTGCATATGAGATGGATGAACATTTTAAAAATGCGCCAGATGAAAAAAATATACCTATTATATTAGCCCTAATTGGAGTTTGGCATAGAAATATTTGTGAATATGCAACAAGAGCAATATTGCCTTATGATCAAAGACTAAAATCTTTTACAACTTATATTCAACAGTTGGATATGGAATCAAATGGGAAAAGTGTTTCTTTAAGTGGGGAACAATTAGAGGTTAATTCAGGACCAATCGTTTGGGGTGAGGCTGGAACAAATTCTCAACACTCATTTTTCCAATTATTACATCAAGGAACTAGTATAGTGCCTTGTGAGTTTTTAGTTGCAGTAAATAATCATGAAGAGGGTATGGATATTCATAATCAACTTCTTATTGCTAATTGTTTAGCGCAAAGTCAAGCTTTGATGAATGGTAGAGATATCAATGAGGTAAAAACAATTTTAAAAAGTTCTGGCTTAGATGATGAACAAATAAATAAGTTAGCACCTCACAAAGTTTTTAAAGGAGATAGACCTTCATCAACTTTGATGTATAAAAAGCTTACACCTAAAATGCTTGGAAAAATAATTGCACTTTACGAGCATAGAGTTTTTGTAGAAGGTGTAATTTGGAATATCGATTCATTTGATCAATGGGGAGTAGAACTTGGCAAAGAGTTAGCAACAAAGATGGTTTCATATATTCAAGGTAATGAGCCACAAGGCTTAGATTCATCTAGTGTTGGACTTCTTATGGCTATTAAGACGTGGGATGAAAATATAAAATAGTCAAAAAAATTAATTATTGATACTTTTTTAATACACTTTTTTATTACAATACCCATCAAGATTTTAAATCTTGTTGGGTATTTATCTTTTTTAGATAAATATTTCTACATTTTAAGAGTTAAAAGGGGAATATTGTTTAAAAAAATTATCGGAATCTATTTATACATATGTCGCTACTATTTTAATTATAGTTGTTTCAACGATATATATGTTTAGTATCACTAGAAAAAGTGATATTTCAAAAATTTCTATTGAAAACTTAAAATCTAAAATAGATGGAAGAGAACATTTTTTAAACTCCTATTTAAACTTTTATCGAAACACCCCTTTTCTCTCTTAAATATAGTAGTAACTTTATTGAATATCTAGATTATAATACTTCACAAAAAATAGTATCTAATCAGTTTTTAAATTTTACAGAATTATTAAATGAAATTGCAATAGTAAAATATGTGGAAAATAAAGACTCTTTTGAATTCGTAAAATCTATGAATATAAATTATTCTCAAGGTTATTATATAAGAAAGCTAAATAATACAATAGAGATATAAAAATTTGTATCTTAATGATAACTATTATCAATATTAAATTAGAATTAAGTTTGCTTTGGTATTATTTTAATAATTATTATCAAAAAGGAAACAAGATGTCAGTTTTAATTATTGGTGGAGATAAAATAGATACTATTAAGTCAATTTTAGATGGTTTAGGGAAGTTTTCAATTACTCATTGGGATACTAGAAAAAAATCAAGTGCTTGTAGAAAAGAGATTCCTCAAGATACCGATTATATTTTGATGCTGACTGATTTTTTAAATCATAATGCTATGTATAAATATAGAAAAGAAGCAAAGAAAAAAGATATTCCAGTTATATGTACTAAAAGAAGTGCAAGTTCAGTGTATTGTGAGGTTTGTAAGTTTTTAAAATGTCAATCTTGTGAAGGATAAATCATGAGTGAAAACTTAATTAAGAAACTTAATAGTTTCAATAATTACAAATATAATCATTCTTTGGGTAAAATCATAAATTTAAAAAGTGTTAAAGATGCTGATCTTGATGAGTTTTTAGAGATTGCAAATATTTTAGATAGAAATTTCATAAAATATAGTTTTAGCACTAATATAGATATCACTATTGTAAAAAGTAGGAGATTAGCTTAGGAGATTTATGACTAATAGTCAAATTGAAAAAGAGATTAATGATTTTTTATCACATTGTGGATTAAAAATTAATCTAAACTTAGTAGACCCAATTGTAAACTTATTAAAAAACAAATACAATGAAATTGATGAGATAAAAGTAAAAGATATAGCAGAAAAGATAATATCATCTAAAAAGCAAGAAGATTAACTTCTTACTCTTTTATTAGATGCTCATATCTTTTATCTGTTAGTAGTTTTAAAAATGCAACAAGTGCATCGATTTTTCTGTCATTTTGTTTTTTAGCTTTTAACTCTTCTAACGATATTGTTTCCTTAACTTCAGGATCATCCCAGGGTTTTCCTGTTTCTGGATTTACTGTTCTGTCTTTATTATTGTATTTATCATAAAACTCAACTACAGTTCTTAAATCTTTAAAGACTCCGTTGTGCATATATGGAGCAGTTACCGCTACATTTCTTAGTGTTGGAACTTTATATTTACCTTTTTGACTTTCATCTTTTACATTTGGATTATTTAATAAACCTAAATCAATATCTTTGACACCATTTTTTGCTCTAAGTTGATTGTTCGCTGGTACTCCAATATTGTGATATTCATAATTTGTAAATGTTTCACCCTCTTTATCTTCACCTTTTAGAACATGGCAAGTAGCACAAGAGTTGTTGTTGTTTGAAAAGAATATTGATCTTCCTAAATCTTCTAAAACAGTTAAATCATATTCACCTCTTAAGAATCTATCATATTTAGAATCAAAAGGTGAAAACTCTTTTGTCATTTCAAAACTTTCAATTGCTTTAGTCATAGCTTCATAAGCTTTATCATCTGAATTGAAAATATCTTCACCATAGATTGATTTTAAAGCTGCAACATAGTAACTATTCTCTTTTAATCTATCCACAACCTCTTTTTTTGAACTCATTCCCATCTCAATAGGGTTTAGTGGTGGACCACCTGCTTGTCCTGCCAAAGTTGCTTCTCTTCCATCCCAAAATTGTCCACCAATATATTTTTTCTTTTTTTTATCAAAATGAAATTTTGGTGAAAACTTAGCATAAGTAGCACTTGGTGCTTGTCTATCTCCCAATGATTTTCCATCATCACCTAGTGATGCCATACCTTTTATTCCATTATCTCTATTATCTGTAAAACCTGTATCAGGATTATGACAAGTTGCACAGGCTTGAGTTCTATTTTTAGATAAGTTTTTATCAAAAAATAAAACCTTTCCTAAATCTTCATTTTTATAATCCATTGCATTTAAAAATGTACACAATAAAATTGTTGATAAACTAACAGCTAATAGTTTAAAACCTTTCATTTTTTCTCCTTCTTAAAATATTTATAAATGGAAAAAATATCAATTTTGATATTGATGTATAATTTTCCATTTGTTCTTTTCTTAAACCAAATTTTAAAACTTTTACCTCTTTTGATAAAACAAGTGTTCCAAAAATCCTGTCCCAGATTGCAATATAACTTCCATAGTTTTTATCAAAATATTTTTTACTATGGTGTATTTGGTGTTGTTTTGGTGATATCAACCATTTTTCTAAAAAATTAAAATAGGCAAATGGTATATGTGAATGTCTTAGATTTGAGCCAAAAAGTGAAAATACAAATACAAAAATATTTGCACCTAATACTTCATATATACCAATTTTTGAACCAAAAAAATAGATAAAAACACCAGTAACTAAACCAATGCTTAGTGAATATCTAAATCCAAACAAAATATTTTCTACAGGATGAACTCTATAAAAAGTTAATGGATTTAAAACTTTTGCACTATGATGTACCTTGTGAAACTCCCATAGTATTGGTATAGTATGCAAAAATCTATGTAGCCAATATCTAGTAAAATCACTTACAATAAATAAACAAACAGTATATAAAACAAGTGTTGTTTCATAAGAGATATGTTCAATTTGATTAAAACCAAAGTTATAATACAGATGTTTTTTTACAAAAAATGCTATTGTATTTGCACCAACAACAATTGGTAATATCAATAATGCTTTAATAAAATATGAGAGTATAAAATAGTAATAATCTAGCTTTGAACTTAGGTGTAACCAAACTTTTGAGCTAAATGCAACTTTTCTATATCTTTTATTAAAATAGATAAAAACAATTGCAATAAATGCTGATGAAAATAGATAAATCCAATAGGTTCTTCTATCAGGATTTATCAAATATTCCAATAGTAATAAATCATCCATTTATATTCTTAATCTCCATCTGCCTCTAAAATTTTTGCATTTATAGATAACTCTTCAATAATCTCTAAAAATAAAATTACATGGATTTTACTTACCTCTTCATAAAGCTCTTTTGAGTTTGAAAAATCATCATTTTTTATCTTTTTTGTTAATAAAATAGATTTATCTATGGCATCTCTAAGTCTTTTTACTTGTTTCTCATCAGTAAGTTTTAAAAGGTAATCTCCATAATCTTCATATTTGTCATTGTTAAAAATATTTTTCAAAGTAGTTAATATAGCTTCAATACTATTAGCACTATTTTTGCTTAGGTAATATTCAGCCCTTTTATTATCTGGATTTCCTTCATATTTTTTAGTTAATCCTAAGACTTCGCCAATTCTCCATTCTTTTAGTTTATAAGTATTTTGCACAATTGTATTAATAGTTATAGAGTTTGCTTTTTTTACATCACCTAAAAAATATGGTTCTGAATTTTTGTATTCCTCTTTTATATCTTCAACTAAACTTTTTATTTTTGATACAATTTTTAAAGCAATACTATTTACTCTTGAATCTTTAATATCTTTTGCAAAAAGTACATACTCTAAAGCATTTATTGATTTTAAAGAGTTTTTAAATAACACAACTTTAATCTCATCAGTACTTTTTATTGCTCTATCTAGCTGTTGTGTAATATCCTCATTTCCATTATGGAAAATATCAATATATCTAGGAGTATCTATATATTCATCATTTAAATCACCCAAGATATAAAAAGTTTCAACACTTTTCCATCCTCTTACAAGATACATAAAATCGTTTTGAACTTTTTTAGTATCTTTTGCTATTAAAGCCTCTTCAATGTTTTTTAGTTGTGATAATGTGTTGTTAACACTATTTAAAATAACATTATCATATAAGTTTTTTAATACTTGAGTATTTTCCAGCTTATCATCTGCAAAGATTGATAAGTTTAGGAAAATAGATAGTAATAAAACTTGTAAAATCTTCATTTTATACCTCACTTAAGAATTTTAAAATAAATTCTCTATCTTCTTTATCTAATTTCATATAATTTTCTTTTATGCTCTTAGCTTCTCCGCCATGCCATAAAATAGCCTCTTGAACATCTCTTGCTCTTCCATCATGTAAAAGTCTAGGGGCTTTGCCAGTGATTTTTTTATTTAATGAAAGTCCCCAAAGTGCAGGTGTTCTCCATTCTGTTCCTGTAGCTTTAAATTCACTTCTTCCATCTGCTAAATCTTCTCCCATATCATGTAATAACATATCTGTAAATGGAGCGATTTTTGTTCCAGTTTTAGTTACAAAAGAGTCTACATGGCATTTGACACAACCAATTTGTTTAAATAACTCATACCCTTTTTTAAACTCTTCTGTTTTACTGATTTTATGAAGTTTTTGGTTCGAAACAAAAAACTCTATAGCTTCTAATCTATGATCAGGTAAATCAATAACATCTCTACCTTTAGGAGCTTGTAGACATGCTTTTTGTTTATTTGTACAGGTATCAGTTGGATAGATTGAAGTGGTTAGCCCCATATCATTTATCGCTGCATTTGCTATTTGGTGTTTTAGTGTAGTAAGATTTGCTTTCCAACTAAATTTCCCAAGTTCATATTTATTTGTTATATTTGAGTATACAATGTTCGCGCGTCCTGAAATACCATCATTATCTTTATCAAATTCATCTTCATTTGCTAAGATATCTTCATTTTTTATATCATTTAAAAATCCTACCCCATATAATGATGGAGCTAATCTAAAAGTCAAAATTGTATCTTTGTGAAGTTGTCCGTACTGTAAATTGTCAATTTGATAACTTGGTTTTAATAGTTTTTGTATCTCTCCATCTGGAAATTTTATAACTTTCTCTTCATATGTAACTTTAGGTGTACCTTCAAATTTTACGTCATGGATTGCGTTGATAGCTATTTGTCCACCATAAACGGGTTCTGGAACTAAGCCATTTTTATAAATCAATTCTTTATGTTCTTTTGAATTGTTTGAAGGGATTGAAAGTTTTGCAATAATTGCTCTTGATAAACCACCATTTTCATTAAATAATATACCTCTTGTATTTTTAGGGTGACATGAATTGCAGGTGTTAGCATTGAATAAAGGTCCTAACCCATCTCTTGCAGTAGTCGCACTTGGTGCTTCAACCCAAGGTATTGCAAAGAAACTTCTACCTAATATATATTTATCGTATTCTTCATCATTTAATTTTTTGTTTTGTGCCATTATTTCACTTGTAGCAAAAATTGCTACAAGCAAAAATAATAGATTATAGTTTTGTTTCTTCAGGGTCTGTAACATCATCTGTACTTAAAGATATTCCATTTGCAGTTGCAATATTTACCATCTCATCACCAAGTTTTCTCATTTGGTTTTTAAGTTTTACGATAACTTTTGCTTGTGGATTATCTGGTTGAATTTGATAATCAAAGTGTTCTTTTGTTTTTGCAATTGTATCTATTTTTGCAATTTTTTCTTCAATAGAACTCATTAGAGCTAAGATTTTATCTTGTGTTTGTTTATCAGCTTTACTTAATAAAGACTCACCATAAGATTTACCTTTATAGGTAGAAGTTAAAACATTTTTAAAACCTAAATAGTTAACATATATATCTCTATGAGTATTGTCTGAGAAACAAGAGTGTTCATCCTCTTCAGAAGGAGTTAATACTGCAACTGCAATTCTTTCATTTGCAAGTTCAGATTTGATAAATACACCCATACCTGCAATAATCTGTTTTAAAGCAACTTCTTTAGGAATATTTTTATTTGCATCTTTTCCTGTTAGAGTATTTTTTAGTGCTTTTTGATAAATACCATTTGAATCCCAAGCACTGTAAACGGTCTCTAAATC
The DNA here is from genome assembly GCA_050296315.1 of Halarcobacter sp. Taxonomy (GTDB): domain Bacteria; phylum Campylobacterota; class Campylobacteria; order Campylobacterales; family Arcobacteraceae; genus Halarcobacter. The sequence goes on along the minus strand of JBNKRE010000004.1, from coordinate 176,830 downwards.
AGATACGATTTTTTGTGCAGCAGCTTTTAAATAAGTAATTCTTCTTTGCGCATTTTTATCACTTGTAAAATCACTAAGTGGTCTTTGCCCAGCTGTTAAAGGACCATGTGTAATAGAGTCCTTTACAAAGTTAGAATAATCTTGGTCTTGTCCCCATAAGATAAACTCGATAGCATGATATCCTGTAGAAACATTTGCTTCACCACCATTTTCATTTAGTGCAGTGATAGAATCAACTGTGATTTTTGATACATCAATTGCGCTTGAATCTTCACCCCCTGGGTTAAATACACCAACAGTATCAATAATATTTCCAGAAGTTTTTTTACCATCTGCATCTATCGTGTAATCAATCATATTTTCATCTAGTGGCCAAGCATTGATTTGTCCTTCTAACGCACCATAAGTATCTGCAACCCAACCTTCTTCTGCATCAATTGGACCATTTGAAAGTCTGAAAATTTCTGTTTGTCCATAAGATTCTCTAGAGTGTAACCAAGCATCCTTAGCAGCTTTTAAAGTTGCTTCAGTTGGATTTTTGGCAAATGCATCAATAGCAGTTTTTAAAAGTTTTGCATCATTTAGTGCATCACTATAGTTATCTTTTGCTAAGTTTGCATAGGCATATAGCACAGGAACAGTTTTCATCTCAGATTTAGTCATGTTTTGCTCACTTGAAGCATAACAACCAGACATCAACAACATAGCTGTAACACTAATACTTGAAAGTAATAATTTAGATTTCGTCATTTGTTTCCTTTTTTAAAATGATAGTTATTATCATTATGTTTAGGAAATTTTAATCAAAAAATACTTAAGTAACTCTTAATACTAATAATGATTATCAGATTTGTTGTATAAAAAATATATATAAAGGAAAAAAAGTGGAAAAAGCAGAGAAAAGCTTATTCTCTACTCATTCTATATAGCCAGTCACCAAAACTTTTACTAAAATTTGAAGCAGCTGTATTGGGGTATTTTTTATATTTTAAATTATTTATATTGTTTTTAAAAGCACCATATCCATACTCATTTATATGAAACCATGGTCTGAAATTTGTTCTTTGTGAATATCTTATAGGAGTTCTAGTATTATTATCTAAGACTAAAGGATTGTTCGAACCATCTATATAATAAGCTAAAACCATATGATTTAATTTTTTACTTTTATAAGAGCCCAACCATAATTGGAGTTTCTCTTTATCAACTCCCAATTTTACTAAAGAATAATATTTTGCAAGGGCATAATCATCACAATCTCCTCCTAATTGACCAACAAAATTTTTAAATGTTCTCCAGTTGTCACCTTTTCTTATAAGCTTTCCATCTTCTACAATTGTGTCAAATTTGTATCTATATTGATTAAAATAAGCATTTATTCTTCTAGCTTTTACCTTATCCGACTTATTCTCAATCTCTTTCATAAGTTTGTTCCAGTTGGATAATCTTTCCCCTGATCTTCCTCCATACTGTTCTTGAATCTCTTTTATTTCATTTTTTGTAACATACTCTTTGGCATGACTGATTGAAAATAGAAAAAAAATAAGTAAGCTTATAGTTGAAAATTTCATAAAAATCCTTTTTATAATGGTATTGATTATAATGAAGGGGAAGTTATAGTTTGATTAAATATGTATATCAATAAGTGCCATATTGTTTAGAATGGAATTTAATTGTATGCACTCTCTTGAAGAGCAAAGCTCTCCGCTTTTTTCTTTCTTAGTTGTAAGAAAGAAACAAACAAACAAAGAAGCAACCAGACGCGTTGTTGAAGCTAAAGTTCCCTACAGTTTTCAAATAAGTTTTCTGACCTGCGAAACTCCTCGAAAAAGTGACATCTAGTCACTTTTCTCGTCACACATTCTCGGTCTTTTACCTGCAAGCAGGATTGACATCCGAAAATTATTTAAAAACTTCCGGCTTCAACAAAGTCTGGACAAATTCCCTAGCCTCGAACTTTTAAAATAGTTATTGAGTATTACACTAATCCAAATAAAATAGTATCAAAAAATGCAAAGGTCAATATCCCACTTTCCCGCATTTGAGAAGCCGAGTGTTTATTTATTGTTTCGGAGAAGTTTTGTAACTGTTTGAACAGAACAAATATGCTGGGAGCATATTTTTATGTGAGTTTTACAAAACAGAAACAATAAATGAAAAGCTCGGGAAGTTTCACCTTCGAAACCTGCGGGATAATTTCTTTGCTACTTTCTTTTTTACAAAAGAAAGTCGGAAGAAGTAAAGACGTATAGTAAAAATATATTTGAAATCAAATATTTTATAAATAGAATTGCACTTTTAAGAAAAGGTGCTTGACCCATTTTATCTATCTTAAATTATAAAAGTGGAGATTCATCCTCAGGGGTGTTACTTTTTTAAAATCAAATATTTTATAAATAGAATTGCACTTTTAAGAAAAGGTGCTTGTCCCATTTTATCTATCTTAAATTATAAAAGTGGAGATTCATCCTCAGGGGTGTTACTTTAAAATTTATATAATTATTTTAATTTAACTTTGTATAGTTAATATATAAAGATTACTATTATTATTTTTAAGTAAATTAACATTAAAATATTTCATCAAAAAGGAGATTATTTTTTATGAAAATTAAAAATTTGGAAATTCAGAATTTTAAAGCAATAAAAAAATTAAAAATGGAAAACATTAATAATTTTGTTGTTATTGCTGGGTCTAATGGTAGTGGAAAATCATCTATATTACATGCAATAAGGTTTGTTAAATCTATTTATGGAGGTTATATTAATAATGAATTAAATAATTGGTTTAATGAATTCCAAATTAATAAAAATCAATCAAAAAATATACTTCTTAGAGATACCAAAGAAAAAGGTTTTATCAAAATAGAAATTGAATTAAATGAAGATGAAATTAGTTATCTCAAAGATAATAAGGATATTTTAGTTAGAAAATATTTATATAAGGAAAGTAATATAAATTATGACTTTAATGATGAAAATGAGAGATTCAAAATTATAGAACAATCTGAAGAAAATGAACAAAAATTTCAGCAGTATTCAAAAAAATATTTAGAAGTTTTAAGTAAAAGTAGTTTTAATTTAGGAATTACTATAGATAAAAATGGAGAAGTTTTTTTTATTCCTAATATGATAATGACATTGATTTTTTCAATATTTGAGCCAGAAAAATTGGGAGTTATTGATTATACTGGTCCTGATAGGATTTATAATAGAGAACAATCAATAGGAAATTTTAACTTAAATTTTGAAGAAAAGAAAAATAATTTGAGAAACCATAGTTTATATAATACAAATCATAAATATCAGAATATTAAAAATGAGATGTCAAATATTTATATAAAACAAAAATTAACAGGAAAAGTTGAAAATGACAATATAATAGATTCTCTGAAGGAAATGTTTGCAATTTTTTTTGATGGAAAAGAATTTTGTGAACCAGATATTTCAGATGGAAAAATTGATTTTATTGTAAAGTTAAGTGATGGAACGACACATGATATTAATGATTTATCCTCAGGAGAAAAAGAATTATTATTTGGATATTTAAGGATTAAGTTATCAAATAAAGAAAATTCAGTATTATTATTTGATGAACCTGAATTACATTTAAATCCAAAAATGATTAAGGCTCTACCTCACTTTTACAAAAAGTTTATTAGCAACAATGGCAAAAATCAAATATGGATTATTACACATTCTGATACTTTTTTAAGAGAGATATTTTTGGAAGAATCAGTAGATATATATCATTTAAAACCTGCAAACTTATTAAATGAGAATGAACAGAACCAATTAATTGAGATAAGTATTGAAGAAGAAATACAATCATTATTATTTGATTTATCAGGTAATTTGGCTACTTATGTTCCTGATAAGAATATTTTGATTTTGGAAGGTGATTCTGAAAATAAAGGTTTTGATAGTACTATGTTAACTACTTTATTTCCTGAACTTAATGAAAAAGTTAATATCATTTCTGCAGGAAATAAAGAAAAAGTGAAAAAGTTACATAATATTTTAAATAAAGCAAGTAATGAAAAAAAGCTTAATTATTCTTTTTTTAGTATAGTTGATAGAGATAATGATAGTTTTTCTAATATAGATAATTATTTTGCTTGGGATGTATACCACATTGAAAATTATTTGATAAATACTAAATATATTACGAAAGTTTTGAATGAAACACTTTTAACTAATGTTGATGAAAACTATGTTGATGAATTATTAAAAAAGTGTGCAGAAAAAACAATAAATAAGTTATTGATTCATAATATACAAAATTTTATTAACGATAAAGTAATTAAAGATTTCAATACTAATATAGGTATAGGTACAGAAAATATAGCCAGTGAATATTTTAATTTAATTGAAAAGAATTATAAAAAATTAGAAGAACAAAAGGAGAATTTTTTCTCGGAAGAAAAACTAATCAATTATGAACAAAAAGAACGTGAGAAATTAATAGAAAGTATAAAAAATGGAGACTGGGTTAAAGATTATAGGGGAAGAGATATTTTAAAAAGATTTTGTGATGAAAGCAAAATTGGAATTAGATATGATAAATTTAAAAATTTAATTATTTCAAGTATGAAGAATGATAATTTTAAACCTACTGGTATGAAAGAAGTAATTGATAAAATTCTTTCTAATTAAATTTTAATTTTTCTAAATAATTAGCATACCATTCAATCAAACTTCTCATACTTTCTTTATATGAAGCTCTATTATATGCATCTTTGATTTTATTTTTTTCTTTGTGTGCAAGTAGAGCTTCAAAATAAAGGGGACAGTCACCTTTTTATAAAAAATTAAGATAATAAACATTCATTTTCAAAAAGTATCAAAAAATTTATACATGGTGGAGATGTCCGGAATTGAACCGGAGTCTTAAAACAGCTACTATCAGCGTCTACATGCTTAGAAAAGGTTGAAAAATTTCACTTCACAACTACTCAACCTGCAAGGCAATTGCAAAGCTAAGATTTAAAGTGTCTCAAATTAGTCAAATCAACTCTAAAATGATAATCTATCTTGGGTGAACCCACTATAATCTACTTAGATAGAATCAGTAGTGTGAGCCTCCGAGGTCTCAAGCCGTAAGGCGAGTCCTATAAGTTGTTAAACTTACGCAGCTTTTGCGTAAGCTGGAGCGTAATTAGTATTATTTGCGTCTAAAAAAAATGAACCGCGTAACGGCATGTTCAGGCCGACATGCAACTAATCCTCACTGCTCTAATCGATACCAAGTCATCCCCATAAAAATTGGAAGCGAATTATATCAGAATTTTTTGAGTTTTACAAATAAAAACTGTGACCAGATTTAAATAATACTTAGATAGAATACAGAATATTTTAATTGGAGTTTTTAAATGAGTAAAAAAGGTATTCTTATTATTGGTGCGGGTGGTGTTAGTAGAGTTGCAACAGTAAAATGTGCTATGAATATTGATACATTTGAAAAGATCACTTTAGCTTCTAGAACTGTTTCTAAATGTGAAGCAATTGCAAGTGATATTAAAAAAAATCAAGGTGTAGATATTGATGTTGCTTCTGTAAATGCAGATAGTGTTGAAGAGTTAGTAAAATTGATTGAAAAAGTAAATCCAAAACAAGTTTTAAACGTGGCATTGCCATATCAAGATCTTACTATCATGGATGCTTGTACAAAAACTAAAGTTGATTATGTTGATACTGCAAACTATGAACACCCAGATGAAGCAAAATTTGAATACAAAGAGCAATGGGCAAGAGATGGTCAGTTTAAAGATGCTGGAATCATGGGACTTTTAGGTTCTGGTTTTGACCCAGGTGTTACAGGTGTATTTTGTGCTTATGCTCAACAAAATCTTTTTGATGAGATTAACTATATAGATATCATGGATTGTAATGCTGGTGATCATGGATACCCTTTTGCTACAAACTTTAACCCAGAAATTAACCTTAGAGAAGTATCTGCAAATGGTAGATACTGGGAAGATGGAAAATGGATTGAAACAAAACCTTTAGAGATTAGAGTTGACCATGATTATCCAGAAGTTGGAGTAAAACCTTCATATTTGTTATATCATGAAGAGTTAGAGTCATTAATCAAAAATATCAAAGGTTTAAAAAGAATTAGATTTTTTATGACTTTTGGAGATTCTTATATCCAACATATGAACTGCTTACAAAATGTTGGTATGCTAGGTATTGAACCAGTGATGCATAAAGGTGTTGAGATTATTCCTATTGAGTTTTTAACTACTCTTTTACCAGATCCTGCAAGCTTAGGACCAAGAACAGTTGGTAAGACAAATATTGGTTGTATCATCGAAGGAATAAAAGATGGTAAGAAAAAGAAAATTTATATTTACAATATTTGTGACCACCAAGAGTGTTACAAAGAGACAGGAGCACAAGCAGTTAGTTATACTACAGGAGTTCCTGCAATGATTGGTTCAAAAATGCTTTATAAAGGTATTTGGAAAAACCAAGGGGTATTCAATATAGAAGAGTTTGATGCAAAACCATTTATGGATGAGTTGATGACTCAAGGTTTACCTTGGAAAATCTTAGAGTTGGATGTATAGCCAAATTAATTTAATACTTGCAAGCAGTTTATTGATTAAACTTGCTTGCAAAAACAATCTATTAAGAAAAGTTTCAAATTCTTAAAACAAAAATAATTCTCAAAATATAAATTCAATAGTTAATTTCAAACAAAATTTATTTTTCTATTATATAATTATTACTTAATATGGTATAGAAAAAAGTAGTTTATTGCTTTTTTCAAGTTTCTTAAAAACAGGTTTTTTAAAAAGTAGCTTTGCTATCTTTTTAAAAGGTATTTAAAATAAATAGACCCTTTAATCGAGGGCATTAAAAAGGAGATTAAAATGCAAAAATATATATGTACTGCATGTGATTATATTTATGATCCAGCAATAGGTGATGAAGATAGTGGAATTGCTCCGGGGACACCATTTGAAGATTTACCAGAGGATTGGTCTTGTCCTGATTGTGGTGTAGGCAAAGAGGATTTTGAGCCATACGATGAATAATATAGTAAATAGTATAGATGAACTTCCAAGTCCAGCTTTTGTATGTGAGGAAGAGTTACTTAAGAAAAATCTTGAACTTTTAAAAAAAGTTCAAGATGAAACAGGAGTTAAAATCCTTTTGGCTTTAAAAGGTTTTGCTCTTTGGTCTAGTTTTGATTTGTGTAAACAATATCTTCAAGGATGTTGTGCAAGTGGTTTACATGAAGCTATTTTAGCAAAAGAAGAGTTTGCAAAAGAGGTACATACTTATAGTCCTGCTTTTAAAGAGGAAGAGATAGATGAGATTATTGAAATTTCAAACCATCTTGTTTTTAATTCATTTAACCAATTAAATCAATTTAGACAAAAAGCTTTAGGAAAAACATCAATAGGGCTTAGGGTAAATCCTGAGTATTCTTCTGTAGAAGTTGATTTATATAATCCTTGTGGTGCTTTTTCAAGACTAGGAATCACAAAGAAAAACTTTCAAGCTGATAATTTAGAAGGTATTGATGGTTTACATTTTCATGCTCTTTGTGAACAAAATGTTGATGCCTTGCAAGGTGCATTAACAAATTTTGAGAGAAATTTTGGTGAATTTTTGCCAAAAATGAAATGGGTGAATTTTGGTGGTGGTCATCATATTACAAGAAGTGATTATCAAGTTGATGAACTAATTAAACTTTTAAAAGATTTCAAATCTAGGTATCCACATTTAGAAGTTTATATGGAACCAGGAGAGGCAGTTGGATGGAAAACAGGGTTTTTAGTAGCAACTGTTTTAGATATAGTTGAAAATGGTATGCCAATAGCTATTTTAGATACTTCAGCAGAAGCTCATATGCCTGATACCCTTGCAATGCCATATAGGGCAGATATTAGAAATAGTGGTTTAGCAAATGAAAAAAAATATACTTATAGATTAGGTGGAAATACTTGTTTAGCTGGTGATATTATAGGGGATTATTCGTTTGATGAACCTTTAAAAGTAGGTGAAAAGATTATTTTAGAAGATATGATTCACTATACAATGGTCAAGACTACAACATTCAACGGAATTAAGTTACCATCAATTGTTATAAAAAATGAACAAAACTGTTACCAAATTGTAAAAAACTTTGGGTATAATGAGTACAAATCTAGACTTTCATAGATTTTTTTTACAAAGGGTATAGTTATGATGGGGCAAGACAGACAAATAATTAATGAAGAATTTAAAGACGAAGAAGAGATAGATACAGAAGAAAATTTAAAACATAAAAGAAAAAATTACGATAGAGTTAGAAAAGAGATGAATCAAAAAGGTAAAAAGGTTCAGATTTGGGTAAAAAAAGAGACTCTTGAGTATGAAAAAGAACTTACAACTTTACAAATTGAACTTTTAAAATTTCAAAACTATGTAAAAGAAAAAGGTTTAAAAGTTCTAATGATTTTTGAAGGAAGAGATGCTGCTGGTAAAGGTGGTACCATCAAAAGAATTACAGAACATTTAAACCCAAGGGGTGCCAGAGTGGTAGCACTTGAAAAACCAAGTGATAAAGAAACAACTCAATGGTATTTTCAAAGATATACAAGCTATTTACCAAGTGCAGGTGAAATTGTATTGTTTGACAGGTCTTGGTATAACAGAGCTGGTGTTGAGCCTGTTATGGGATTTTGTACACCAGAAGAACATCATGAATTTTTAAGAGAAGTTCCTGAGTTTGAGAATATGTTAGTAAAATCAGGGATTGTTCTTTTGAAATTTTATTTTTCTGTATCTAAAAAAGAGCAGGCAAGAAGATTTAAAAAAAGAGAATCTGACCCATTAAAACAATATAAATTATCTCCTGTAGATAAAGAATCTCAAAAATATTGGGATAAGTATACAGTAGCAAAGTTTTCAATGCTGATGGCATCAAATACAGATGTAGCACCATGGACAGTTATTCGAAGTGACGATAAAAAGAAAGCTAGAATCAATTGTATAAAATATATATTATCTAAAGTAGAATACCCAAATAAGGTAGAAAACAACTTTTTAAAAGTTAATAATGAAATTTTAATTTCTGGTACAGAAGAATTAGAAACTATGGAACAAGAAAACAAATTTGCAAAGGCGTAGTGGAAATGAATTTAAGTGATTTTGAAAAAACAAATTATAGTGGACTTTACATTTCAAAAGCAGTTCATCCTGCTTTTGGAAGAAAATATATAGCAAGATTTCAATACGATAAGAAAAGATATGTAAAAGTATTGGGATATACAAAAAAAGATAATCTTACAAAAAAGGCAGCTTTAGAGTTAATGCAAAAATTTAAAGAATCGATTGTTGTTACAAAAGAAGAGAATGAACAAAATGAACAATTAGATGAAAATCAAGTAGCAATAGATAAACAAAAATATCAAAATTTATTAGAAGAAAATAGAGAATTAAAGAAAATATTAGGGGATTATAAAGATATTTCTACTGATGTTTTAAAAGATGGTATTCAAAAAATTTATGATTTAGAAGAGTTAAAAAGTTATCAAATTGAGTTAATAAAACTACAAAATTATTTAGAAAATGAAAATAAAAGAATGATTATTCTTTTTGAAGGTAGGGATGCTTCAGGAAAAGGTGGAGCTATTAGACGAATAACTAGATATATGAACAACAAACACTATAGAGTTGTTGCTTTAGGTAAACCAACTGAAACACAAAAAAATCAATGGTTTTTCCAAAGATATATCCAACATTTTCCAACAGGTGGTGAGATAGTGTTATTTGACCGTTCTTGGTACAATAGAGCTATGGTAGAACCTATTTTTGGATTTTGTACAAAAGAAGAGTATGAAATCTTTATGGAAGATGTTGTTAATTTTGAGCAAGATTTAGTAAGACAAGGGATGATTCTAATCAAACTTTATTTCTCTGTTTCAAAAGATGAACAAAAAAGAAGATTTGATAGAAGGGTAAATGACCCATTAAGACACTGGAAATTTTCAGAAGTGGATATGCAAGCTCAAGATTTATGGAGTGAATTCTCAGAGAAAAAATACGAGATGTTAAGACGAACATCTTCAAGATCAGCTCCGTGGCATATTGTAAGAAGTGATGATAAGCACTTAGCAAGACTTGAAGCTATGAAAATAATACTTAATTCTGTTGATTACGATGGAAGAAACTATGCATTGGATTTTGAAGCAAATGAGAAAATAAATATCTCTGTTCAAAAAGAGTTGATGCAAATGAGAAAATCTCAAAACTACTAATCTTACCAAGGGGTTGAAGAGGAGTTTTCATCTTCAACTTTACTTGGCACTTTTTTCAATAATACTGGTGTTTTTTGGTTTTGGATTTTTTCAAGCCATTTCTTTTCTTCTAAAGAGGATATCTCTTTGGATTCAGGTATATCTTGTTTAGAATCTGATTGATTTTGATTTTTATCCTTGTCATTTTGTTTATCTTTGTTTTTATCTGATTTATTATCTTGGTTTTTATCTTGGTTTTTATCTTGGTTTTTATCTTGGTTTTTATCTTGGTTTTTATCTTGGTTTTTATCTTGGTCTGAGTTATTTTTTTGTTGATTTTTATCCTCTTTTTTATCCTTATTGTTTTTATTATTAGAATTATTTTGTTGTTTTTGATTATTTTTAAGTAGCTTTTTTACCTTTTCTAAGTTTTCCCTCGTATCTTTATCATCTTCAAGTTTAAGAGCATTTTTATATGATTTAATAGCTTTTTCATATTCACCTATATTTGCATAACTATTCCCTAAGTTATGAAGTTTTTTATGTTCTAACTCTTTATTTGAGGTTACTACACTTTTATAATTTTTGATTGCTTCTTTATATTTTCCCTCTTTATATAAAGAGTTTGCAAGATTATATTTTGCTTCAGAACTATTTGCTATTTTTTTAAAGTTTTTTGTTGCTGTTTCATAATCTTGATTATTATAAGCATCATTGGCTTTATTAATCGTTTGAAAGTCTAATATAGAGGCATGGCAATTGTTAGTATATGAAAAAAGTATTCCTAAAATAAATAACAAAGTTGTATTTTTTCTAAAATTTGGAAATGAAGAAAAAGCTATAAAAAGTAAAATAATAGCTAAAGCTAAAGGGTAATAAAAAAGTTCAGTATATGTTTTGAATTTTTTTGATTCAAACTCTTTTTTAGAACTTGTTTTTTCTATATCATTTAATATTTGTTGTATATCATTATTTGAGTTTGTAAAATGAATATAACCACCATTTGTCTTAAAACTTAATTCTTTGATTTTTTCATTTAAGTTGACTGTAACTATTGAACCATCTTTTTTAGTCATAAAATTTCCGTCATTTAATTTTATTGGAGTTGGTGTTTTTGTAGCCATTGCTATAGTATAAATATTAATATGATTTTTGTTTGCATATTCAATCTCTTTTTCATAATCTTTTTCATTTCCCCCGTCGGTTAATAAAATTAAATTTTTATTTTGATAACCCTTTAGGAGTTTATTTGTTGCTTCTAAAGTAGAAAATATATTTGATCCATTTTCAAATTCACCTTGCGTATTTAGGTTGTTAACTAAAATTTTTAAAGAATTAAAATCTTGTGTAACTGGGGACAAAATAAATGAATACTTAGCAAAAAGTATAACTGCAATTGCATTTTTCTTTGATAAATCAATTATATCAAGAACTTTTTGTTTTGCAAAATTCAGTCTGTTGGGATAAAGATCTGTGGCTAACATAGATTTTGAGACATCAATAGCTATAACCATTGAAGCAACTTCTTGTTTAAAGCTTTGTTCTTTTTCATCAATAACTGGTCTTGCTAATGCAAAAGTCATTAAAATAATAGAAATAAAAAATAAAATATTTCTCGTAGTTTTAGTTAGTGCTTTATTGGATATAGAGAGTTTTGTTAGACACTCTTTATCAAAAAAATTTTCAAATGTATCTTTATTTGTTATTATTAGATACATCAAAATAACAGTCGGTATGAGTATTAAATATAGTACGTTATGGTATAGAAATTGCAATGTATTTTTCTCCTTGAATCGTATTTTATAAAATACTTAGTAACTTTAAGATAAAATCACGTCTAAAAATAAAATTATTTGGAGTAGATTTAATGGAATTTAACGCAAACAAAGTTGACGACGCTAATGCAGTAATCTCTTCAACAATCTCAAAAGAGGTAGTTGAACAAAACATTGATAAAGTAGCAAAACAGGCTGCAAAGACAATGGATATTCAAGGATTCAGAAAAGGAAAAGTTCCTGTAGCTGTTGTTAAGCAAAGATACGGACAAAAATTAACTGAAGATGCAGAAGGTGAAGCATTAAGAGCTATCTTAAATGAAGCATTAGTTGAGTTAAAAATTGCGAACGAAGATGTAATTGGTGAGCCTTCAATTACTAAATACGATAAAAAAGAAGATGGTTCTATTGATGTAGAGATTAAAATTGCTTGTAAACCAAATGTTGATTTAGGTGATTATAAATCTTTAGTTCCAGAAGTAGAAGTAAAAGAAGTAGATGAAAAAGAGATCGATTCAAGAATTGAGCAAATGGCAAAAGCTTCTGCACCATTAGAAAAAATCAAAAGAAAAAGAATGGTTAGAGAGGGAGACTTTGCAGTAATTGATTTCGAAGGTTTCGTAGATGGTGTAGCATTTGAAGGTGGAAAAGCTGAACAATACCCATTAGAGATCGGTTCTGGTGCATTTATCCCAGGATTTGAAGAGCAAGTTGTTGGAATGAAATATGAAGAGGAAAAAGATGTAGTTGTAACTTTCCCTGAAAACTATCAATCAAAAGATTTAGCAGGAAAAGAAGCAGTATTTAAAGTAACACTTCATGAGATTCAAGAAAAAACTCCAGCAGAAATTAACGATGAATTCGCTGCTAAATATTTACCAGGATATGAAGGTGATGCTACATTAGAAGCTTTAAAAAATAAAATTAAAGAACAAATTGAGGCTGAGCAAAAAGGTGCATACTATAGAGAAGAGTTAAAACCTGCATACTTAGATAAATTAGTATCAGAATTAAACTTTGCTCTACCAACTTCAATAGTAGATCAAGAAATCAACTTTGCATTAAACAACAAAGTTAGAACTATGAGTGAAGATGAAATCAAAGTATTACAAGAAGATGCTTCTAAAGTTGAGTCTATGAGAGAAGAGTTAAGAGAAGATGCTGAAAGATCTGTAAAAGCTACATTTATTGTTGATGCTTTAGCAAAAGCTGAAGGTGTAGAGGTAAATGATCAAGAAGTAACTCAAGTAATTTACTATGAAGCTATGCAATCAGGTCAAAATCCACAAGATGTTTTAAAACAATATCAAGAAGCTGGATATTTACCTGCAATTAAAATGTCTATGATTGAAGATAAAGTAATCTCTAAATTATTAGACGAAAAACTAGGAAAATAAACCTAAATTAGGATAGAAAATGAGTTATATACCATACGTAGTTGAAAAAAGCGGAAGAGGGGAGAGAAGTTACGATATCTATTCAAGACTTCTTAAAGATAGAATTATTATGTTAAGTGGTGAAGTAAACGATGCTGTTGCATCATCTATTGTTGCACAACTTCTTTTTTTAGAAGCGGAAGATCCAGATAAAGATATCTATTTATATATAAACTCTCCAGGTGGAGTAATTACAAGTGGTATGTCAATATATGATACTATGAACTATATCAAACCAGATGTTTGTACTATTTGTATTGGGCAAGCTGCTTCAATGGGTGCATTTTTATTATCTTCTGGAGTTAAAGGGAAAAGATACTCTTTACCTCACTCTAGAATTATGATTCACCAACCATTAGGTGGAGCACAAGGACAAGCAACTGATATTCAGATTCAAGCTAAAGAGATTCAAAGAATGAAAGATACATTAAATGATATCTTAGCTTCACAAACTGGACAACCATTAGAAGTTATTGAAAAAGATACAGATAGAGATAACTTTATGAGTGCAGAACAAGCTTGCACTTATGGTTTAATTGATGAGGTTATTAGTAGCCACAAATAAAGATTATAATGATTAGAGAAGTAATAACATATCCAAATAAACTATTGAGAGAAAAATCAAAAGATGTGGAGAAGTTCGATGAAGAACTTCACACACTTTTAGATGACATGTACGAAACTATGATGGCACAAAGTGGAGTAGGACTTGCTGCTATTCAAGTTGCTGTTCCATTAAATGTACTTATCATTAACCTTCCAAATGAAGAAGATATTCAAGACAAAGAAGACCTTATAGAAGCTATCAATCCTGTAATTACGCACAAAGATGGTGAACAAGTTTTTATGGAAGGGTGTTTAAGTGTTCCTGGATTTAATGAAGAGGTTAAAAGAGCACAACATATTATAGTAGAATATTATGATAGAGATGGAAATAAAAAAGTTATGGAATCAGAAGATTTTTTAGCAGTTGCCTGGCAACACGAGATGGAACATCTCTCTGGACACCTTTTTATAGAAAACCTATCTATTATAAAAAGAAAAAAATTTGAAAAAGAGTGGAAGAAGAAGTTAAAAAATAAGTAGTTAGCTACTTCTTTTTACTTTTTTTATATTTATTCTAAATAGCATTTTTTGTTAAAATACTCCCATTCTTTACACTTTTTTCCATTATCTTTATTTACACAGAAATAATCAACAACTATACCATTTTTTTTATATTCAACTAAATTAAAACCATCATCCAAACATTTTTTAGATGCGGGATTTATCATAGAAGTCATATTTTTATTTACAGAATCATTAGTACAACCTATAATAAAAAATAAAATTGTGATAAAACTTAAATATTTCATCTTTAGGCCTTTCTTTAATTATTATTTGGCATTGCATGTTTTTTATTGATAGGAAAAATTAGCTCATTTTTTGAATTAACTTTCTTTTGATAATATTTTACTGTTTCAATTTTTTTTGTATCGTTATCTACCACTCTGAATCTTTTTATTCCTTTTTTATCAACACTTACTACAAGTTTTTTAATATTTTTATCTTTTATTTTTCTACCATTAAAGTTTGAAGTGACATTATTATTTCTTAATGTTCTGTAATTGGAAATAGTTATTAAGTCTGCTCCTGTAGAGTAGTTATTGATTTCATTACTTTCTTCTTCTTCATTTAAGTTATCTACCCAAAGTGACATATAATATGTACCATTAGGAATGTTATTAAAATATTTATCATGGTATAAATTGAAATTTGCTTCAAGTGATTCATCTCTAAATGAGCATCCATTGCCTGCACTTAGAATATTATATACATCTTCACTAAAAAGAAAATACGCATTTGGATCATTATTAGGGTTTACTGTTTGAGATAACATCAGATTAACATCCCATGTAGTTTTAGTAGTTGGAGCTATTCCATCATTACATATTTTGTATTGTAGGGTACCTTCACCATTGGACCAAGTCCAATTTGCCTCCCATGAGTCTATATAAATATCAGGCAATGAAGATTGTAATTGAACTGTACTATCACCAATTGAAATATTATCTTTTTCATTTTGTTCTTCAACTAAATCTATATCATCAACCCAAACTGCTATATAATATGTTCCTGCTTGTAAAGTTTGAGGAAAATTAAAATTTCTTACATTATTTTCATCTCTGTATGCAATTTCTCCAACATTTAAATCAAAAGGAATCTTTTCATATATAACATAAATATCTGATGTATCAAAACTTGAATCCTTTGAAAGCATTAAATTTACATTAAAGCCAGAAGGTGCCGTTCCTGTACCACTATTTAAAATTTCATAAATAAGTTCTCCACTTCCATTTGGTCTTGGATCATATGTTGCACTCCAACTTTGAACTTCAAGATTTGGAAGATTTGTTCTTACTGGTTCAGGTATATTATTATCTTCTGTATTTGTATCTATTCCATTTGTACCATCTGTTAAAACATAACTTACCATTATTAAATCACTGACATAAGAGTAAGGAAGCCAAAAATATCCTTCATCTCCCCAGTTTATGCCCCATGAATTTATTATTTTAAATGCTCCACCATATTTGTTGTCATCATAACCTACAATAGTTACTGCATGACCACCTTCATTTGACTCACTGTTAATACTTGGTTGATATACAGACCCTGAACCTTGTAAATAATAAAAACTTGAATAAACTTTCATACCAATTAAAATTGCATTACGATTAGCTAATGAAGCTTTCATTTGCTCTGTTCCTAATAGTCTTCTATATTCCAAAGCTTTATAATTTTTTGCATGATTATCTATATCTATTGTAGGTTGTGTTGTATAATCATTTTGATCATAAGGCATCATTGCCCAAGTTGCTGCTCCTTTATCAATCATAAGTTGAAGAGCATCAGAGGGATAAGAACCATTGTCTACTCCACCATTTATTTGATTATAGATATATGCAGGACTAAAAACTGTATGTGTACTATTTAAAGACCATCCCATTTCAACTTTTTCTTGATAACTTTTTAAAGCATATGCACTTGCCCATCCAACACAACTTCCTTGGCTACCTTGATTACCAGGAATTGGCATACTTGAAGATAAATCAATCGATGATGGAAGGGATGTTGTAGAATCATTAAAATCGCCATTTAACTGAGTATCAAAATATGCAAGTTTTGTAGCAGCATATTCACTTACATTTTCATTTATATATCCTTGTCCATTATCTTCTTTTGAGGTAATAATATTAATAGTTGCATTTGCTTCATTACTATATGCAATCGAATCAGTTGCTTTATAATTTAATATAACTTGATTATTTCTATAATCTGATTTTAATATTACGTATAAAAGGTTTGTTCCAGGGTCAATAAAAGCATATTCATATCCTGAACCTGCAGCTCCTTCATATGTGCTTTGTAAATCATATGTAAGTGTATCGTTATCCTTATCTGTTGCTAAGAGTGAAATTTGTACATATGGAGCACTTAAATTGGAACTGATAGAAACATTGTAAGCAACAGGAGTACTATTACCCCAGATGCCTTCATTTAATTCACCATTTAATATTTTATCTTTTATATAAGTTACTGTGCTGTATGAAGATGTAATTCCTTGCATTACAAGTTTTGCATCATTTTTATCGTTCAAGCCTTGATCTGCAAAGTAAATTCCAACTTCATTTTTATTATCTAATATTGTTTTATCAAGTCCATTTTCATTATCTAAAGCTCCATTTATAACTGCTTCAATAAATCTATTTTTTGAAAATCTATTAGCATTTAATTGCTCTTCCCAATAATCCCATCCTGCTATATCAGGATCTCGATTGAAAAGGTTATTATAAACAGCTTTAACAAAATCTCTATTTGAAGTTTCGGGAGGATATAAGGTTTGTGTTTCAATTTGATCAAAGAAAGATTGTGCTATCTGACTAAGTTTAAGTCCCGAATTATTTGTCCAATAATTCAAACCCCCATAATCAGGTGCTCTATTAAAAGTAGCAACATATAGTTTACTGACTTCTTCTCTTGTTGGGTTTTCATCGCTTGCAAATACTAAATTGATTAATAATAGTGAAATAAATAATAGTTTAAAGAGTTTCATTTTTTTTCCTTCAAATATATATTAAATTATACTAAAAGATTGACTTTATATAGTTGTAATTGGATTAAAAAATTATAATTTTTGTCAATCAACTGAGTAAAAATATAAAATAGTAAATTTTATAATAAGAAAAAAATTATCATTTGATAAGTTTACTTTAAAGATAAAAGTTATATTATTTTATAAGCAATTTTTAATTTACAAAAGGAGAAGAAATGAAAAAATTAGCTTTAGTATCAACAGTTGCACTATTTTTAGGTATGAATAGTTTTGCATCAAGTGAGGTGTCTTTAATCAATAAGGCAAAAAATATGGGTTTAAAACCAATCCCGAAAAGTAGTTTAGAGGTTCTAAAATTAGTTGATGACCCTAAAAATCCAATTACAACTGAAAAAGTTGAACTTGGTAAAAAACTTTATTTTGAACCAAGACTTTCAAAAAGTGGTCTAATCTCATGTAACACCTGTCATAATTTGGCTATGGGAGGAGTAGATGGAGTTTCTGCTGCAGTTGGGCATAAATGGACAGCAAATCCACATCATTTAAACTCACCAACAGTTTATAATTCAGTGTTAAATAAAGTGCAGTTTTGGAATGGTAGATCTCCTCATTTAGAAGATCAAGCTCAAGGACCAATTCAAGCAGGACCAGAGATGGCTGCACCAGCAGAGTTAGTTGTGCAAAGAGTTACTTCTATGCCAGCTTATGTAAAAGAGTTTAAAAAAGCATATGGAAATGATGTAAAAATTGATTTCAAACTTATCGCAGATACAATTGCTGTTTTTGAAAGAACATTGATAACACCATCAAGATATGATGACTTTTTAAATGGAAATTTATCTGCATTAACTGATGCAGAGAAAAAAGGTTTAGGACTATTTTTAGATAAAGGTTGTGCTTCTTGTCACAATGATATTGGCCTTGGTGGAACAATGCAACCATTTGGTGTAGCAGCTAAATATAAGTTTACATCACTTGGTGATTTCACAGGGGATAAAAATGGTATGGTAAAAACACCAACACTAAGAAATATTGAAGAAACAGCTCCATATTTTCACAATGGTGGTATCTGGAAATTGTCAGATGCAGTAAAAGAGATGGGATCGGTACAATTAGGACTTGATATTTCTGATAAAGATGCAGCAAATATAGTTGTATTTTTAAAATCTTTAACAGGTGATAAACCTGAGATTTCATATCCTATACTTCCTACTATTACAGATAAAACTCCAAAACCAGATATGAAATAAAAAATAAAAACTCCTTTTGGAGTTTTTATTTAAAATTTACAAAAATAGATAAAGAATTAGATATTTTAAAATTATTCTTGAAGTTCGAATATATAAAAATTATGAAGAGTATCACTATTTTATAAAACTTAGAATTATTGGTAAAAATATAGCAGATAGAATTCCATTTAAAACCATTGCTAAAATTGAAAAACTTATAGCTCTTTCTGAAATTTCTATAGCCTTTGTTATCCCAATTACATGAGATACAAACCCTAGGCTAAAACCTTTTGAAATATCACTTTTAATTTTAAAAAAAGAAAAGATAGTAGAAGCTAATAAAGCCCCAACAATCCCCGTAATTATTACAAAGCTAACTGTTAATGGTGTTATGGAGTTAATCTCATTTGATATCATTATGGCAATTGGAGCAGTAATTGATTTGATATACAAAGGATATGTTATATTTGAATCGGCATTAAAAAAATATAAAATATAAGTAGTTATAAATATTGATATAATATTTCCTAAAATCAAAGTTATAAATAAAGGTGAAAGCAAAATTTTTATGTATTTCAGATTTTTATATAAGGGAAGAGCTAATCCAACGACTGCACAATTTAAAAAGAAATGAATTATCTCTACATTTTTAAAATAGTTTTCATAAGATATTGAACTAAAATTTAAAGCTAATAAGACAAGTATTAATGCAATTAAAATTGGTTGAAGTAAAATATTTTTATTTGATTTTTCATATATTATAGTGCCAACTTTAAAAGAACTAATAGTTAAGACTATCCAAATTAAAGGGCTAGTTTGTAAATAGTTAAATAGTAAATTAAAGTTCATCTAGTTTAGAACCTTTTTTTGATATAAAATAGTCAATAATCTTGGCGTTAATTGCTAAAGATAATATTGTACTTATACAAATTGTAAAAATAATCGAATATAGATTTTTAGTAATAATCTCAAATTGTGTAATAATACCAACAGCAGAAGGTAAGATGAATACAGGAAAATATTTTAGAAATAGATTAACTGTTTGGTTAAGACTTTTAAAACTTGAACCTTTTAAAACTAAAAAAAGAAACAATAAAACCATACCTATAATAGGTGAGGGGATAAATGGAAGAAATAGCCTATTGAGACACTCTCCTAAAAATTCAAATAACAATAATGTAATAATTCCAGTTAACATATAAAATTTTTTCCTTTTTGTATTTATAATTATATCTAAGTATATTTATAAATAGTGGCAGAATGGTGTTTTCAAAAAAGCTTTAAGATAATCTAAATAATTATTTAAATAAAATATAATTAAATAGATTATAAAGAATAAAAATGAAAATTATAAAATCAGGAACTTTAAATGAAATAGATGCAAAAGAGGTAGAGGTAGAATCTACTTTTACAAAAGGTCTTCCAAGCTTTACTATTGTTGGTCTTGCTACAAATAGTATTCAGGAGTCTAAGGATAGGGTTAAGTCGGCATTGCTTACAAATGATTTTAAATTTCCTCCTAAAAAAATAACTGTAAACTTAGCGCCAAGTGAGATTAAAAAAGGTGGTACGCATTTTGATTTGCCTATAGCTTTATTGATTTCACTTTATGAAAATAAAAATATCAAATTTGAAGATTTTCATATTTTCGGTGAGTTATCTTTAAATGGGGATATAAATGATAGTAGCCAAATTTTTCCTATAATTTTATCTTTAGTAAAACAAAATAGAATAAAAAAAGTATTGGTTTGTAAAAAAAGTGCTATGAAGATATCAAAAATACCAAATATTGAGGTTTTTTGTGTAGAAAATTTGATAGAGGCAATAAAATTTTTCACAACAAATGAAAAAGAGAATTATAAATACAAACAAGAAAAATATAGCTATAAAAAAATTTTAGTTGATAACAAAGAGTATTTTTTTATAAATGAATATATCCTTGATTTCAAAGATGTAAAGGGACAAGAAAGTGCTAAAAAAGCTGCCTTAATAAGTGCAGCTGGAAACCACAATATACTTTTTGAGGGAAGTCCAGGGTGTGGTAAATCAATGATTATAAAAAGGTTGCAATATATTATGCCTCCAATGAGTATTGATGAGATATTAGAGATTGCAAAACTTCAAGCACTTGATTTAAAAGAGCCTGATTTTAAACCTATAAGAGTTTTTAGAAGTCCACATCAGTCAAGCTCAAAAGCATCAATTATAGGTGGAAACAATATAGGTGAAATTGCTTTGGCAAACAATGGAGTACTTTTTTTCGATGAATTACCATATTTTAGTAGTGCCATACTTGAAGCTATGAGAGAGCCTTTGGAGGATTATAAGCTGTTAGTAAGTAGAGCAAATAGTAAAGTAAAATTTGATACAAAATTTTTATTTGCAAGTGCTATGAATCCATGTCCTTGTGGAAATTTATTAACTATAAACAATAGTTGTAGATTGTCATTTCCAACTAATAATGCTACATTCCAATTAAATATGCTACAAAAAAGAATTCAGTGTATAAATCTATTTAATTTGTGTCCTATAAAGTGTTGATAGATCATAACACTTAACATTTGTACTGAAAATAAGTTTTTGAACCAGAAATAGATATTAGACCAAGTATCTACTCTAGTTCTTGAAAAGCTTTATGATGAGTATGATATAGAAGATGGTGATGAACTTTTAATCACTAAAAAGAAGTCTTTGAAAATCATACAAAAATTAAAATCTAAATTTTTTATAAATCTTTGTGCCTTTGCTACATAATATCGAATATTTCAATATTAGAATTCTTTATAATCTTCTTTTAGTTTATTTGATTCTAAATCATTTATTACTCCTAAAATATCACTACTAACAGTAAAGTGGTCATTAATGACTATTTTGTTTTGAAATATAATAATTATTGTTGCAAATGTAATACCAAGTAATACTAAAGAAAGGCTAAAAGTTTTTGTAGACAAAGAAAACTTTTTACTTTTAAATAAAAATGAATTTTCGGGAATTTTGAAATCTTTATTTTTGTTAGATTCATCTTTTTCAACCAAACCAATGTAAATACCTGCAAGAATTACAGTTGTAGCAAGTAGAAAAGAGATAAATCTTATATTGTTTTTTGAAGCAGTATTTATATATGCTAAGTTTGTATTATTTAACAATAATAAATCTTTGCTATCATATTTTTCATAATTGTATGACTTTTCAATTTTAGTGTATATAGTAGTGTTAATTTTATACAAATGTATGACAGTTGTAAGTGAACTTATAATAAATGTAGTTATTATAAATAATTTAAAGTATTTTACTATTTCCATAGATTTTTCTCCTTAGTTGCTTCTAATTTTTTCTCTATTTCATCATCTAAATCTTTAAAAAAATCTAATTCTGTTCTTTCTTCAATAGTGTCAATTGATTCAATATATGTTTCCAAATTAGATAATTTATGTATTTCATGCGGTAAGATAAACGAAATTGCTTTATTCCGTTTAATATCGTAAAGTATTTTAAAAAAAGCATCTGGAATAATTACATCATTTTTATAAAGAAACTTCTTATTTGATTCTGTAAAAATGGGCCCACTTAATATATAAAGTTCATCAATACCATTATTTGCTCTTAGTAATTCTCTTTCATATTTCTCAAGTACATACCAAATTCCATTATTGGTATTGAAATTAGCATACTGAGGTATTATATTAGTATAAAAAAATGTTTCGTAAATATCTTGTTCAGTTTCTCCTACTGTAGCAACTGATGCAATATGACCTTTGTGCAATTTTTCATTATCCTTTTTACTCTTGTTATAATTTGTATAATAAGATGATTTTGCAGAATATTTTTTAGCAATACATGCATCTTGCCTAAAAGAGTAGTTTCTATGGTGTGTATCTGTTAATTGTTCTTTTTTTACTAGAAAAAATACCCATAATGCAATTTTATTATCATAATCATAACCTAAAGCATATTTGTTACGGCATAATGTATGTTCCAATTTTCCATTATAATCTGTTGGCAAGCCAAATAGAATATTTAACTTACATAGTTTTATATCATCAATACATGTATCCTTTGCACATGTAAATGTTAAAAGAAGGGCTGTTATAAGAAGTATTAGTTTCATTAAGATTTTAAATAAACCTTTTTCTAAATTTAGTATGAATATCACTTACCAAAAAATTATCTGAAAGTTCTTTAGTGAAAGCATTTAGATTTTCACTAGTCATATTTTTTATATTCCAATTTACTTCTAAGTCTGTAACTTCTTGAGTTCTATATGCACTAGATATTAACCCATCATTTTTATATCTAGATAATATTTCTTTTATCTTTTCTCTACTATTTTTTCTTAATCTTAAGATTGAGTATACTTCAAATTTAGATTTATTTAAATTTTCTTTAAATTCATCAAAGTTTTCATATGCAAGCGAAGTATAAGTTCGTGCCTTATCTACATTTTCAATTCGCCTATAAGCTCTATAAAGTGATTTTAAATCATTACTATTGATACAGATAACTATATCTTTTGGACCCAATGATTTAAAAAAGTCAATACTACAATCTGTTATGTTTTTTAATTGTTCATAGTAATTTGAGAAGGAATTATAAATATTTTTCAAGCCATTATCATCCAAGAGAACTTGAATTATCATATTAAATTTATAGTTATCATTAGATTGTTCTATTTTACCTTCAAAGTGAGCTTTAATAAGTAAATGTTTTTTTCTGTAGAATTTAATATTATAATTTAGTTCTTCATTTCCTTCATTTAAATATGATATAATATCAATTTTCTTAGTTTGCTTCATGATGGAAATATAATCATATGAACCAAAAGTATTTAATATTCTACTGTATTTTTTATCATAGTTAAATACTGATGTATTATCTAAATATAATTTAGTTAATTCTGATATATAAAATTTATTAATATTTTTTATATTTGATGTTTCAAGACCATCATTTCTAGTCTTTATATATTCTATAAAATAGGCATCTCCAAATACTAAATTATATTTATTATCAATATTTTTTAGGATAAATTCATTATTTTCTGAAATAGATAATAGTTCTATCCTAAAATCATTAGTTATAGGTTTTATTAAATTGTTTTCATTATTTCTAAATCTCTTTTCCCAAAGTATATTAAAGTTTATTTGTTCAATTTTTTTTATTAAAGGGTTACTAATACTACCATTTCTATTAGTTGTTTCGATGAAGTTTATGAGTTTTTCAAATGAATCTTCTTCGTCATGGTTATTAATGATTATTTTATCTTCGTTGTAATACTCAATGTCAATTTCACTTATGAGTGTTCTAATAATATCAAACATCCTTGTCACTACAGTTATTCTTGAATCATAGAATTCAAAATAATTGGGATAATTTTCTTTAAACAATAAATATAACTCACTTGAATTTCTATCTGAATCAAAAGAAGGATATATATTATCTAATATTTGGCTAATTGATTCTATATAAGAAATTAAATTAAGGTTTCCTTCTTTGCTAAAATAATCAGTATAGACATCTATCAATATTTTCAGTCGAATAATTGAAAAATCTCTTTTATAGTCCCATGATAATTGCTTAATTTGAAATAAATCGCCTTTCGGTCTAAAAGTACGAAATAAACCCAAAGATCTACTTAATACATGAAATAAACTAAGAATGTATGACTCTTTATGAATTATTAAGCTAACTAAGTCTGATATTATTTCTTCTACAAGTCCTTCTGGGTCATTTATATCAAATATTGATTGAAAAATTGTCTCATTACATTCTTTTAATGCATGTGATAGACTACTTTTGTAGTCATTTAATTTAAAATCATCTAATTCATTCTCATTAAACAATGCATGTACTGATTCATGTGTCATGTTAACAATGAAAAAAGGTATATGATGATACCAATAGGACATCTGTAAAAAATTTGTATAATTATTATCATCTGAATAAGGTTTAATAAAATTATCAGAATTCTTAAAATCCCAAAAATATAAAGTTCTCAGTTCTAATTGAGTATCTAAATAAAACTGTTTAATAAATATATCATAACTTGTTTCAATATGGTCATTAAATGCTTTTGTAGAATATAGTAAAGCCATATTCGGACGAGTAACATAATCCATAAAGACTTCATCTGTATATTGGTTTGTTTTCATTATCAAACTCTTAAGATTATTAGTTAAAAAAAGTTCAATATTATCTTCTACTTGGTTATACAAAAATAAAAGTTTTAGTTCACTAAATTCATAGGGCTCTTCAATTAGTTTGTACAAATTATGAAGTTTTGATTTTATTTCAATTAAATTTGTATAGTTAGTTTTTGCTTCTTCAAAAATATATAATGGAGTTTTATATTTAGAAATAAACATATTTGGATCTGATGGAGTATAGAAGTTACTTGTTTCTATTATATTTACTAAAATGTTATCCATTATAAATATTTTTTCAAATGATATATCTAATAAGCTTTTATACATTGATATTTTATAATTCATATAGTCATCTTTCATTATTCAAATGTCCTTTAAATCAAACTTACTATAATAGTTGTATAAGCTAAAAAAATAATTGGTACTGACATTTGTACAATGTTAGCTGCTACAGTTTCAAATTCTTTATCTTTATGTATTGTTTCTCTCATTTCATTATATTTCTCAACTATTGATATATATTTTAATTCATTAGCTCCCAAAACTTTTTCATAAAGTAGACAGTACGTATCAAAAAAATATAGCTCATTATTTTTACCAATAAGTCTTGTAGTGATAAAACCTTCTTCAATTTTAGCTTCAATATATTTTGATAATATAGATATATAAGTACTTAAAAATTTACGTATAGTATAGAATAGAAAAAAACTTTCAAACACAATTAATAATACTTTGAGAACTTTAATGTCCAAAGGCAATGAAATAAGTTTATAATTTTCAATAATATTAATTGTAGCTACAAAGATAGAGGCACTTATTAATATATTCGATATCATGAAAAAAGAAAACAGTGAAATAAAGTAACTCATTTTATTATTAGATATTTTATTAATCATTATAATGAATTTAATAATGTCATCATATGTATTATTTTTATCATTATTTGTCATAAACATGAAAATAATTGTTTTATTATTAATTATAAAGTTATCGAATTTATCAAGAAAGTTTATTGCTTTACTTTTAGGGTTTTCGAATATATTTAATTGCTTTTGAGAACATTTTAAAAAAATAGTATTTGAAATTTTATTTAAAATATAAAATGAAAACCTTGTAGTATTTGACATAAATAAAATACCTAGTGAAAATAAAAAGAAAGAAAGCATTATGTATAATTCTTTAGTAATATTTATATACATAAAAATTGAAATGTTAATTAAAATAAAAAAAAATAAGTTAATTTTAAGTGTGGAGGGTTTATATACTTTTCCTTCTTCAGGATGTTGAAAATTAACAGGGGTTATATTATCTTGTATAAAATATGAAAGTTGATTAGTATCTTGAAATATATTCTGCTGTGCTAAACTCAATCATCTCTCCACCATCAATACTACTAAAGGTAGGTTTTTTCTTTACTCCATAAGAACCTGCAAGGCTACCATATTTTTTAGTTTGTCTTTTTACTAGCATTTCAGAATCTTCATGTGTTCTGATTAAATTTTTTCTTCTATTTTTTAAAGAAGGTCTAAGTTTCATAATTTTTCCATTTCTTCATTTTATTATCGGACGTGAATTATATCAAAAAATATCTTTAAAATAAGATTAATTATTGTTAAATATTGAAATACTATTTTAACAGTTAATTAATAATAAATATATAAAACTATACATTATTTGAATATATCTGTATAATGCCACTAAAAATTAAGACAAAAGATTTGAGATATTAATTCTTAAAAAGATAAAATATTTAAATTTTATGAGAAAAAATTGGCAAGATAAAATGTCAATTTGTGAATCTAGTAATCATATTCATAAAGATTTAGAAGCTTCAAATATCCATGTAAATAAAAAAAAGAGTTGCAAGACTTATGAGAGAGGCAAAACTTTTTGGTATTGGCAACTATAGAAGAAAACCAAAGTATGAAGCTGGTTCAATCCATAAAGCACATCCAAACTATCTAAAACAATGCTTTATAACAAAAACTCCAAATGAATCTTGGGTTAGTGATATAACTTATATTAGAACCCATGAAGGTTGGTTATACTTAGCAATAGTTTTAGATTTATTTTCAAGAAAAATTATAGGATGGAAAACTACACACAGACAAACTACACAACTTCTTTTAAATGCTTTAAAATCAACTATTTATAGAATTCCTGATAATGGAGTAATTTTACATTCAGATCAAGGAAGTCAATATAGTTCATATGAGTATAAAACATTTTTAAAACATCATAATATAACACCGAGTATGAGCAGAAGAGGTAATTGTTATGATAATGCAGTTGCAGAGAGTTTTTTTAAGACATTTAAAAGAGAATTAGTCAGAAAAAATATATTTAGAACAAGACAAGAAGCAAAAGATAAAATATTTGAATATATAGAGATGTTTTAATACATAGTTATTTAGGTTTTATAAGTCCAAATGAATTTGAGAAAAGGTACAATGAAAATCTTAATAAATCATAGGTGTTAACTGATTAAAAAACTGTCTACTCTCTCAGGGGCATTCCATACAAAGAGAAATTAGTTCATAAATTTAGTTGATTTTGTGTCCTACAAAGTATTGACAGATCAATTTGATCTGTTTGAAAAATAATTACAATTTTTAGAATTACGATTTAAAATTTAATAGATACAAAAAATGTGACGTGAAAGTGACGTTATTCAGTTATATTTGTTCCTAAAATATAAAGGAATACAATGTATTATGATATTATTGTTGTAAATAGTCCATTATTTAAAGAACCAGATTATATTAGCAATAGTGATGAATACTTACCACCAATTGGTTTAGGATATATATCTTCATATTTAATTTCAAAGAATATTTCTGTCTATTTATTGGATACAATTGCAGAAAATATGACATATTTTGCATTATTAAATAAGTTAACTCTTTTAAAGCCTAAGTTTATAGCAATTAATATTTTTAGTACAAATTTCAATTTAGTTAAAGAAATTATTGAAACGATAGATTTTGAGGTTCATTTTATTATTGGTGGAATATCTACTAAATCATTATATGATGCTATATTTAAGTGGGAAACAATAAATAAGATAGATATTGTGTATGGAGATGGTGAATTAATTACATATGATATTATGCATAATAACTTAAAGCAAAATCCTTTTAAATTTATAAAAAATAGAAGATATTTTATAGTTGATAAAGATTCCATATATTTTAATCATAATATATCTAATTTACCTCTTGATAGAAGATTATTTAAAAATGAACCTATCCTGAATGTATTTAATGAAAAAGAGATTTCACTTATTGCAAGTAGAGGATGTACTTTTAGTTGTGCATATTGTTCAGCATCTTATAAACGTAATAAAGGTTTGACAGTTAGAGAAAGAACTTTAGATTCTTTAGTTGACGAGTTAAATAAAATATCTATATTATATAAAGATGTTCAAACTATTCGTATTTTAGATGATTTATTTTTAAAGGATGAAAATTCATTAAAAAAAGCTATTAGAGTTTTTAATATGTTTGAATATACTTGGAGAGGTATGGCTCATATAAACAGTATTAGAAATATCACACAAGAACTATTTAATGACTTAAATAAAAGCGGATGTTTTGAATTGTCAATTGGTATAGAATCAGGCTCAAAAAATATTATAAAAATGATTAAAAAAAATACAAAGAGAGAAGTTGTTTTATCAGTTATAGAAAGATTATTCATAGCAAATATATCTGTAAAAGGTTATTTTATTCTTGGCTTTCCAGAGGAGGAAGAAAAGGATATGCAAGATACATATAAATTAGCACATGAGATCAGTGAATTAGCAAAAAAACATAATTCAATCTTTAGAGTTAGTGTATTCCAATTTAGACCTTACCATGGTACTGATTTATATGATATGATTTTTTCTGATAGAGATTTATATATTGAAGAAAATAAAGAGTTATCAAATATCATAGGTAGAAATAACTTTAATTTTACTGCAGGTAACTATTCTAATGTTGATACATCAATTCTTAATGATTATATTTCAAAACTGCATAGCTTAAATTAACTTGCAGCTTTGATTTGTTCTTTAAATAAATTAGTAATTTTTTCTTGTATATTCTCGATATATATATGTTTTTGTTTACTTTTGTATATATGGATATATGAAGGATGATATACTGTTTCAAAAATTGTAGAATCTAAAATATTTAAAAGTTTTTTTGAGATACTTTTTTGAAATGCTTTATTTTTGAGTTTTCTCTTTACAAAATCTCCAACTTTATTACCTAAAAGAAATACAATTTTAGGATTCAGCATTTCTATTTCTAGTAATAAATTACTAAAACAAGCATCCATTTCATTTTTTTCTGGATATCTAATTTTATTATTGTCATCTAATGGTAAACATTTAACAAGATTAGACTTATAAAAATAGATATTTGTAAAAGCATTCTCTATACTTTCAATTATTTTACCAGTATTTGTATCATTTGATAATGGAATATTTTTATTTACATTTTCTACTTCTTTTGCAGATAAACCAACCCATAATACATCTGATATTTTTTGCTTGTCTAACAAAGGTTTTTGATTCTGACATAAATTACAATTTTGGCAAGTTGAAATACAGTTCATAGAAGCTCCTAATATTGATATATTATATCAAAATAATTTTAATTTATCAAGTAATATGAATAAAATATATTAATTTAATTAAGTAATATTGCTATATTTAATTTTTTTTGATAATATTTCATTTATGAATAAAATTGAATTCACAAAAAAACTTAAAAATGTTGGACTTAATAAAAGTAAATTTGCTAAATTATCTGGAGAAAATTACTATACAGTTTTAGGTTGGGGTAGAACTTATAAAAAAGAAAAAAAGGAAAAGAAAGTTCTAAAAGTACCTATTTGGATTGATTCATGGTTAGAAAACTATGAAAAAGCCCAAAAGTATGAAAATATAGTTAAAAATATCTCAACAGAACTCAAATCATAATTTTTTATTTTGTATATAAATATAGATAGTATTATATTGTGATATATAATATTTTTATTTTGTATAAAACCTAATAATCATTTTTTATTTTCTTACACTCAATCTCATGATTTCTTAATTTATCACTTTTATAATCAGTATCTAAACTATTTTCATATTTAAAACATTTCTCAAATTTAGCATCATTGTTATAATATATTCTATACAAAGTTGTTGGTATTACAATATCATTTTTAATTTTTAGATTAGTATTTTCATACTTAGCAATTGAGATAGAATTTATATATCCAAGTTTTTGAGCTAAAGTTCTTCCATATCTTTCAACTTTAATCCAAGTTTTTTGATTTACATTTGCTGCTTGTGGAATTATATTAGCCATAGTATATGCTTTATTTAATGCTTTACTATTATAATCAAAATCTGCATCTGCAACTATAAAATGACCTCTGTTCCAATCTTTTCCAAGCCCAGTATAATCTTTGTATTTAGTTCTATACTTTAAGGGTATAGTTTTTTCATTATAAAATCTAGGTCTCTTTTTAATATCATTTTTTGTATTTACATTTATACCTTGTAAAGTTACCCATCCACTTAAAGCACCTTTGTACCTATAAGAGTAGCAAATTTTATAAAGTTGCTTATCAATTATTTGATCACATTGCTTTTTATTTATATAGTCTTTTAATGAAGTTGCATATGTAATGTTTACAAGTATAAAAACTAAAAATAGTAATTGTTTTTTCATTTATTTTAATCCTGCGTGTTATTAGATAATTCAAAGAAAGACCTTATTTAAGGAAGCTTTTTATAAATTTATATAGGTTATATCTCTTAATTCTTAATCATTGAGTAAAATTTACATTTTCCTATTTTTCTTATTATTTTTAATAATATTATATTGTTTTCTTCTATTCAAATACCTATTTTGCTTAATTAATAATACAAAAACTAAACTTATTATTAAAAATTCAATAATATTAATATCCCAATTCCATTTTTGAAGTTTAGAAAAAATAAGAAATTTGTAAATTAAAAATAAAATATAATATAAAAAACTGAATATTGAAAAATATGTCAATATTTTATATGTTGGCTCAGTCTTAGTTTTTTTATTGTATCTGATTAATCCTTTTTTTATAAAATCTTCTGATTTAACTAAATTACATCTTATTCCTTTTTGGTATTCTCTTCTGTGGATAGAATAGAGGTTAAGCATTAACAACAAAACTCCTGTACATGCAATTGCAGAAAATGAAATAGAAAATTGATAAACATAATTTAAATACATTTTATCAACAAAAAAAGATATAAAGTCTCTTGTAAATACAAAAAACATTAATGGCACTGCTGTTCCTATCATTATTGCAATATCTGGAAGAGTATCAAATTTTGTATGATATAATTTAGAGTCATCAAGAGGATAAATTGTTTTATTATTGTATATATTTTCCATTAACTCATTTGCAATTCTTCTTAAACTTATTATTTCTCTTACATATAACAATCTTCTTTTTAAATTTTTAATTATTGTATAAGCAGTAAAGTATGTTGATGCAGTTGCAAATATAACAAAACATATCCCAAGGATTGCATAGATTTTTTTCAATTCACCTACTTGAGAAGTATAAAAAACTATATATGCAAAAAAAGCAGTTAAAGCTAAACTATAATATTTCGTAATTGTTCCAATATTATTTTCAGTACTTTGCTTTAACAATATTATATTTTGTATTTCAGTAGATATAAAAGTTAATTTATTATTATTATCTACATTATTTAAGTTTTTAGCCTCATTATTCATTATATATATTACCTCTTTTTAAAATATGAAGTCTTGCCATCATATTTGTAATGTTATAAATTATAACAAATTAATCATTATTTTTATTGGTAGTGGAATTATTTATATGCAAATTTATTATGTATTTATAATAACTATAATAAAATTCTAACTCAATATAATTCCAGTTTATAGGCTTATAAAGAAGTATTTAAGTAATTTTAGAATGTAAGAAATAAATAATTTAAAGGAAAATAATGTTTGATTTAACAGATTTAGATTTTTTAGATGAAAATGATTCAGTAAAAACCCCAAGAGAAATATTTATGTCATTACCTCGAATTGAGAAATATGAATACCCTAGAGATATACAAAGTCAAGTATGGGAGAAGTGGTTTGCTCGAAGAGATGAAAAAGATTTAGTATTAAAATTAAATACAGGTAGTGGAAAAACAGTTGTTGGATTACTTATTTTAAAAAGTTGTTTAGATGAAAAAAAAGGTCCAGCTGTTTTTATAACTCCTGATAAATTTTTAACTAATCAAGTTGTAAAAGAGGCATCAGAATTGGGTATTGAAGTTACTACAGATGTGGATAATTATGATTTTATAAGTGGAAAATCTATTTTAGTAACAAATATATTTAAAGTTGTTAATGCTTTAAGTAAGTTTGGCGTTCATAAAAAAAAGATAGATATAGGAAGTTTTATTATCGATGATGCTCATGCATCAATTTCTACAGTTGAAAAACAATTTACATTATCAGTAGAAAGAAATAATATTGATATCTACAGTGAAATATTTAATTTATTTAGTAGTTCTTTAAGATCACAAAATGAAGCATATTATATTGATATAAAGACAAATGACTCGGGGGATAAAAGTATTGAAGTTCCATTTTGGGAATGGCAAAAAAATAGCACATCAATTTTAGAAATATTAAGTAGATATAAAAATAATGAAGACAATGAAATTAAATTTCATTATGAACTTTTAGCTCAAACGATTAAATATTGTAACTGCTATATTTCAAATAAAAGAATAGAAATAATTCCTCATAAAATACCATTAGAGGTTATACCTAGCTTAGTAAATGCAAAAAGAAAAATTTATATGACGGCGACTTTATCTGATAATAGTATATTAATAAGTCATTTTAATGTAGATATAAATAGTATTTCAAAACCTATTATTCCTGATACCGCAGGAAATATTGGGGAAAGACTAATTCTTACTCCTCAAGAAATAAATCCTGAATTAAAAAGAGAAGAAATAGAGCAATATATTTATCAAAAATCAAAAGAAATAAATGTTGTTGTTATTGTACCTTCAAAATCTCAATCTGAAAAATGGCAACCATATACAAGTAATATTGTTCTTGCTGAAAATATTGATGCTATTGTGGAAAAACTTAGAACAAGGCATCTAGGATTAGTTATTTTAGTAAATAAATATGATGGTATTGATTTACCTAATGATGCATGTAGATTACTTGTTATTGATGAATTGCCTAATGCTAAAAATTTAAAAGATAAACATAAAGAAGAAATATTAAAAAATAGTTCAGTCTCTTATATTGAAAAAATACAAAAATTAGAACAAGGTATGGGAAGAGGTATTCGATCTTCTATTGATTATTGTGTAGTATTAATATTAGGAACAACTATTGCTAGACTTGTACATAATCCAGAAGTATTAAATTATTTCTCTCCTGCAACAAAAATACAAATGAAACTTTCAAGAAAAGTAATTGATCAACTGAAAGACTCTTCCTTAGAACGCATTAATGAAGCCATTGATTATTGTTTATCAAGAAATCAAAATTGGACAAAAACAAGTAAACAAGTATTAGCTAAATTAACTTATCAAGATACTGATGAAATTAATATAATAGAAGTGAACTTAAGAAAAGCATATGATAATCTTTTAATTGGACATTATGAGGATGCTGTAAAAGAAGTAATGAAATGCTTAAATATTGATGGTTTAGATGATTCTTATTCTGCTTATTTGCAACAAATATTATCAGAATATATAAACTTTACAGATGAGGAGGAGGCACAAGTAACTTTAAAAAGTGCTATAAAAAGAAATTCAAGCATATTAAAGCCAATTCAGGGAATAACTTATAAAAAATTAATAAAAACATCTCCTCAAGCAAAAAATATTGTTGATTTTATAAGAGAGAATAATTTTGATAAAAATAAACTAATTTTGGCATTTAATGATATTAAATCAGATTTAGTTTATGGCATAGAGAAAACCTCAAATAAATATGAAGAAGCAATTAATAAGTTAGCAAACTTTATAGGTTTTAATAGTCAAAGACCAGAGGTAGTATATGGAAGAGGACCAGATAATTTGTGGTTGAATAGTGCAAACTATTTTATAATTGAGTGTAAAAATGAAACAATAACTGATACTATTTCTAAGCATAATATAAACCAAATAAATGGTTCATATGAATGGTTTAAAGAAAAATATGATGGTGTTGATATAAATAATGTAGTTCCTATAATGATTCATAAATCAAATATTTGTGAACATGCAGCAACACCAAATCCAGATGTAAAAGTAATTACATTTGAAGATATGCAAAAACTTGTAGAAAAAATTGATAAGTTTTTATTGACAATTTCTGATAATCTTAGAGATGAATCTTATATCTCACGTCTATTAGATAAAATGGATTTAACATATAATGGTATATTAAATAAGTATACAAAAAATATAAAAATTAAAAATCATAATTAATAAAAAAGAGTTTATTTTTGTTAAATAATTGATATTCTTTCTCCCTATTTTAGAGAGAAAGAATATATTAGCATTTTTGATTGATAAGTTACATAAAATTTACAAGCTCTTTCATATTTACAAAAATCAGTAATATATGATGTAAATTATTAATAAATTTTGAAAGTAAGTTTTTTTGTTTACAATCTTTATATATAGACATTATCCATTCAATCATATTTTTTTTCATTATTTACTATCTCAATTTTTATAAAAAACTTTTTTTATAGTAAAATATATTATTTTATTGATTTTGATTAAAGGATGATAAATGCAAGAGATTAAAAAAAGTACTGGTAAGAACTCTGCCGCAATTGCAATGATGGTATTATTTTCATTTATTATTGTTGGAATTGTCGTTATTAAAAGTAGTGCTAATATTTTTAATTCAAGTATTCTTGAGGATTTCAATATGAATAAACAATTGATTTGTTCTAATGAATCAACCAAATATCTAGTTACTAATAAAACCTGGGAATATGTAATTTTAGATAATAAATCTGAAAAAGAATATTTCAAAAAAGGTGATATTCTAGTACCAGTAAGAGTTTGTGAGTAATAAAACTTTTAATATAATGTTCTTGTTCTATCTGTAATCCTTTTTATTCTAATAAAATGAGTAAAAATAGAACGAATTGAAATTTAATTGCTCAATTATAATATATTATAAGTTCTAAGGTTAACGAAAGGAAAAGTACATGGCAATTTTAAAAGATATAGGTAAAAAATTAAAAATTCAAATAAAGAGTGAATAATGCAGCAAGGACAAGTATTTAGGAATAAAAGATTTGTTGGTATAATAAGTAAAGAGCAAGAAGATTCGTATCTATTTAAATATGATGAAGAATATTTAAAATGGGAGAATGCAAAAGCTATAAGTCTTAATCTTCCTTTACAAGAAGAGGCATATGAATCAAGATATTTATTTCCATTCTTTTCAAATATGCTTGCAGAAGGCTCTTTAAAAGATATCCAATGTATGCAGAGTTAAGAATTGATAGAGATGATGAATTTTCAAGATTATTAAAAACAGCAGGAAGTGAAACTATTGGATCAATAACTGTTGAAGAGTTAAAAAATTAACTAAAGTTTTAAAAGGATTAAAAATAGAAAAAGAAACATATATTATAGGTGATGTTCATGGTTGCTTTGACACATTAATGAATTTACTTAAATTAATACCTAAAGATGCAGAGATTATATTTATTGGAGACTTAGTAGATAAAGGACCTAATAGTAAAAAAGTTATGGACTTTGTAATCGATGGTAAGTATAGGTGTATATTAGGAAATCATGAAAACTATATGTTAACTTATATTGAAGAGTCTTTAATCAAAAAAATTGATAATAAATGGTCTGCAAGTGATAACAAATATGGCGGTAAACAAACGCTAGAAAACTATATTGATAATGAAAGCTGTCTAAAAAAACACTTAGAATGGATAAAAAACTTGCCTACTTATATTCTAATTGATAACTACTTTATAACACATGCTTACGGCTTACCATATTTTGAAAGAAGAGATGATCCTGCTTATAAAAAACAATTAATTTCTAATAGAATAAATAAATCTAAATATGAATACGATTGGGAAGATACAAGTAACTACAATATAATTAATATATTTGGGCATTGTGCATTTAAAGAGGTTAATATTGGTGAAAAACACTTTGGCATTGACACAGGCTGTGTTTACAATAATAAACTAACAGCAATAGAATTATATTCAAAAAAGATTATTCAAGTTCCTACTCATTCTAATGATATAACTAATGTTAAAATGTTTGATTGAGCTATTTTAATTTGTATATAACTATAATGATAGTTATAGTAAGAGTAGTTAAATCTTATTTAACTATAACAATAATTATAGTTAAAATGTATCAATTATACATTTATTCTTTAAACTTTTAATTATAATTCCGGTTACAGCCATTTTCCTAATATGTTCA
This sequence comes from Halarcobacter sp., assembly GCA_050296315.1. Taxonomy (GTDB): domain Bacteria; phylum Campylobacterota; class Campylobacteria; order Campylobacterales; family Arcobacteraceae; genus Halarcobacter. The sequence continues at coordinate 140,425 of JBNKRE010000004.1, read as the reverse complement.
AAGTTATTAAAAGCTTCAATAGTACCTATTAATTGAATACTTTCGAAATTTAATTTAGAAAAATCATGCTTATTGAATTTAATACTATGTAAGTACGAGTATAGAAAAATAAAATTAATATTTAGAGAAGTTAAAGTGTTTCTAAGAATTTAATTATTTGTTTGACTTCATTATCAGAATTAATATCAATGGTATTTAAAACTTCATCTCTTGAATTAATTAACTTACCAATTTTAAAGTAGTCTGAATGATAATAGTCTTTATTTTTAATATAAAACTCAAATGGATTAATATGATGAATTAGAACTTCATATAATGTAGAAAATGAACCATTATGTCCATAAGGTGAAGTATTCTTTACATCTATTAGAGGAGGTGTTCTAAATTTATAAAAATCTTTAAATTTTGTTGTTACTTGTGCTCTACCAATATCTCTGTGTCTACTATTTACTCCAAAATAACCTTGAGGAGTACCTATGGAATGAAATTTGAAATCTGAATATAAATTTCCATTATGACAATAGTAACAACGACCTTTTCCAAAGAATAATAATAATCCTTCCTTTTCATCATTTGATAAAATGTCAATTTTTCCATTTAGATATTTATCAAATTTACTTTCTTTTAAAACAAATTTAAATTCTATAAATGATGCAATCAAATTCCCAATATCAGCAAGTTCGAAATTTTCTTTTGAAATATTTAATTTTTTTAAATTTTTTTGTAAAATTAATGATTCTTTTGATGACTCCTCAAATATACGATTTTTTAAGACTTTAGTTAGTATATTATATTTATCTATATAAATTTCATCACCTACTGCTTCTGAAAAAGAATTAGGACTAAATAAGGATGAAGTACCAATAAGTTCATCTCTCTCCATTATAGGAAAAATAGCAGCAACAGATAAAATAGAGTTAAATCTTTTTGAAATTTTATCCCCAAATTTACTAATAATAAATCCATCTTCTAATTGAACTCTTCCATCCCAGAAATATGAAGTAAATTCTTTGGATGCTCTGCCAGTCAAAGCTAAAGCATTTCTTTGAACAAGTATTCCCTTCCCATGTTCATATCTTTGTATACCTTCTCCTTTGCCTTTTACTCCAACTGCCATAGGTAAACCATCAGTAGAGTTAAATTTATCTAAGTGACAATTTACACAAGCGTTATCTCTATTTCCACTCAAAATTGTTGTTTCAAAAAGGATTTTCCCACTTTCTATTTTTAGTCTATCATTCTCATTAAGATTCTTCTCTATGATCTTTTTAGGTTTAAGGTCATATGAAGATATAACAATCTTCACTTTATCATCTAAATTAAAAGAATAGAGCATACTATTAAAAAGTAGAAAAATTAAAAAAAGTTTCATTTCATTTATCTTTGTATAAACTTATGTTGTTTTGTAAATTCATTTACTGGCCGTTGATAAAGCTCTAATGATTTTAAACCTAACCAAGATAAATATTCTTCTGGTAATCCACTAATTAACATTATTTTTCTTGTTTTATCATATTCATGACAGCTAATCATTTGAATTTCATTAGCTTTACTATCAAATTCTTTTGACTGTTTATAATACCAGTCGGCTTCCATTGCTTTGTCACAATGATATACTTCATTCATAAATTGCTTTGAATATATTAGTGCAATAGATAAAGGGAAGATAACTTCTTTAATAGACCAAAAAATACAAAAAAATATAATAATAATTTTAAATAAAACATTAAATTTATTAATCATTAAAAACCTTTTATCCCCATTTTATTCAAAACGTCAGACCCAAGGAGAGCTGTACTCTTTATGTTATATTTATTTTTAAATTTTTGTATTGCTTCTCTCGTTTTTGGTCCCATTATTCCATCAATAGAATCATTGTATAAACCTTCCAATAATAGCACAGTTTGTACTTGTTTAATTATTTTTTTTCTATTTGCTAAATTTCTATTATCTGTGTTAGTATCTTTAGGAATAGATTTATTTATTTTAGGTTTTTGCCCTAAGGGATTACTGTTATAATTAGGTGTCGAATAGCTTGGTGTCGAATAGTTATATCTACTCGTAGATGATGATCTATGGGAACCATGAGAAGCATGAGAGCTATGGCTTCTATGAGCAGCTAAGAAATCTGAGACATGTAAATTTAATATTGAAGTGTGATTTTTAGGATTATTGGGTATTGTTGAAAAATTTGTAATTATTTGTTTATTTACACTATCTTGATATTCTGCTTGTGCAGAAATAGATGCTACTATAAGTGCAGTCAGTTTTTTTATGCTATATTTCATAATAGGGTTCTACCTTTTCAATAAAATTATTTTGTGCTGATGTAAAAAAACCACAGCAAATATTTTTTTTAATGCAATTATCACATTCTACTGGAAAATAGTTTTTCCAATCAGAGATAGATTTTACTGAATATTTTTTAATCGTTTCATTTAGTAAACATAAAGGATAATTATATAAATTTACATTATAACCATAAATTTCTGCTTTAGAAATAGCTTGAACTAAATAACAATTCTGTTCATTTATTTTGACATATAAATCATTATAATTAGTTTTAGCATAGCCTATAGGTTCAATATTCATTATAGATATACAATTAATTAATTTTAAAGTTGAATTTATAAAGTCAATTATATACTGTAGCTCTTTTATATTATACTTATTCACTACAATTCTAATTTCGATATTAATTCCCGCTTCATTCAAATTAATAATACCATTAATAGTTTTATGAAAAGAGTTATTACTTTGAACTATAAAATCATGTACTTTATAATTATGACTATATAATGGTATGGCTAATATTGAATCTTTTGAATGTAAATTTTTTTTAAATATTTTTACAAAATTAATATCTGAAAAAGTTTTGCCATTTGTCAATAAGTGTATAGGAGTTTTATTTTGTTTGATTTTCAATTTATAAAAAAAGTCTAGGAATAAATATTTATTATAAGTTGGTTCTCCTCCACTAATACCTATGTATGAATTAGTATTGAAATCTAAAATTGCTAGCAATGCTTTTTCATATAAATAATCATCATTAATTATTTTAGGTGGTTGAGAACAGAAAATACAATTACTATTACAGCGTTCAGTAATTAATATAGTATTACTGTTTGTTAAAGATGTTAGAAAAACATATATAGTTTTAGATAAGCTATCAAAATCTAATATGTCTCCCTTTTTTATATTATTAATTAAATTCTCAGAATAAAATTTGAATAGTTTTTTTCCATTTATATTAAATATGGCAAAATTATTATTATCTAAATATTTTATAATATTCATTGATGAATTTGAACTATTTGATGATTCAAAAACAAATAAACCATTTATTAAAGATACTGAAAAAAAAGAAAATTTATCGATTCTTAGTGGTTTAACCATTTGTAAAGTATATCCTTTTTATAACTTGACGAAGCAATTAATTCAAAAATATATTTAAAAATTAATGTTTGTAATTTACAATAAAAAGAGTAAGATTTGTTTCCAATAAAATCTCCTTGTGTAACTAAATGATAAAATATATCATTTCCACAATATTCAACAAATGCACACTCTTTACAACCAGGATTCATATCTATAAATGAATTAGATAATATAGTTATATTATTTTTATTAAAAAAATCATATTCTTTATTTTTTACATTACCTAAAACTAAGTTATCAATTTTTGTCATTTCCCATAACATTCTAGATTCATCGGAGCCAAAAATTAAACCATTATAATTAAATAATAAAACACCATTCATATATGCACTAGGTGATTGCAAATCTAAATAAGTAGTATTTAATGGTCTAAAAATTTTTTTTAGATAAATCAATAAATTTTCTTCAATAAACAATTTTTCCTTATTAATTTCAAATATATATTCTAAACATTTTTTATAGAAATCAAAAAAAACTTCTGCAGAATATTGCTGTTTTACATTCTGATTTGCAAAGCCTAATAAACTTAATGGCCTAATGAAGATACTATTTAAATCTAATTCTAGATAACTATCAATGAATGTTTTAGGATTTTCCATTGTTTTATTTGTTATTGTAGAAATAGCTGAAATATTTTCTTTTCCCAATATTTTTTTAGTTAATATATATTTAGCTTTAAATTTTTCATAACTATTATATTTTTTTGAAGGTCTATTAAAATTATGAGTATTTTCATCTCCATCTAGTGAAGTCGAAATATAAATATTATTTTTCTGACACCATTTTAAAATATTTTCATTTACATTGTTAAGTGTAGTACAAATAACATATGAAATATTTTTATTTACTAAGATGAGTTTTGATTTTAAATGGAACAATTTAATAAATTCAAAATTTAAAAGTGGTTCACCGCCTTGAAATTCAATTTTAATATCATCATCAGAACTTATATTTATTACTCTTAATATCTCATCAATATATGATTTATCCAAATCATAACCTTTTTTTGTTTCACTAACTCTACTAACTTGACAATAATTACAATCTAAATCACATCTTAATGTAGGTACTATTATTATTAAGTTTGGTTTATTAATGTTGTTGTAGTATTTAGTTGCTAAGTTTGTAGATAAATATTTTAATTTATAGTCTTCTTCCTCTTGTTCATATATAAAGTTTTTTGCTATTAATTCATTAAGTAAAGATATTTTTAATTTATCAAAGTGCATATATATTAAATTTAATAACTCAATTTTATTATTTAAAATAATAAAAGAGCTTGTTTGATTAGTTATGATATATTTACCATTATTTAATTCATCAAAATTGAAAGGTAAATATTTATAATTGTTAGACTTGTTCATACACTTTACTTAATGCTTTATATATTATTTTATCTCTAATATCTAAAGTATTCTTATCAATTTCATATCTTAGAAGATTATCATTAAGTAATTTATTAAAATAAACTTCATCAAATGTTTTTTCATTTAAAATATTAATTAGCCAAATTTTTTTATTTTCATTTAACAACCATTCTTCTTCTTCTTTTAGCCAATATAATGTTTTTCTAATAACTGAAACTGGATAATTTTCTTTGTTTAGTTCTATAGTTTTCATTAATCTCCAATAATAATATTCTAACTAAAATTAGTTAAATTTAATATTTTTAAGTATTACTTTTATAAAGATAATATCTCTAGTAATAATATATTTTAAAGTCTTATGTAATCAATTAGCATGGTATTGTAAAATAATTTAAATATTTATTATTTGGGAAATAATTGTTATTTTTTTGATTTATGAGTAAATTGGAAGTTTTTTTTCAATTAATAATGATACACTATATTTATGAAAACTAATGATAATATAACAATTAAAACATTTCCAGAAAATGAATTCATACATCTTGTAGTTAATTTTGGTGTGGCTGCAAAACTAAAAGTAAAATCGAATACTCCTAATATTCAAGTTATTCTTAGAAAAGTTGATTTTATTGATAACACCTTTGTTATTAGAAAAGAACATGATATAATAGCATATGTTGCATTGCATGAGTTAGATGCAGTAAGAATTGGAACGCTTTGGAGAAATAGAAAAAGAATTAAAGGTGTTCTTTGGCAAGATTATGAAAATTTAAAATATTCAACTAAAATATATTTTAATTTTAATTTTCAAGAATTTAATCCTACCACAATTACATATGAACAAAATATTTCAGAGTTGAATAATTTATCATTATCAGACATATACACAAATAATTTACCTACATCATATTATTCTGATATAAGTAAAATAAATTTACTAAAAAAAACAAAATATACAAAATTGATTGATATTGATCAGAATATTGTACTTATTCCATGTATGGAATTATTTGTATCTACATATACACCAGAAAGTAAGATTATAAAGGAAAGATTACTAAAATATGATATTGATACTGCAATTAATATGTACTTAAAACCCAATGAATGTATTATTGATGGTGACAAATATATACTTAGTTTAAATGAGTCTGTAAAGATAGTTTTTGGTGATAGAAATCTACGTTTTATATCTTATTTAAAATTAAATAGTACTTCCCGAAGAAGAGTGAGTAAGTTATGGAATAGTTTGGAATTTGATGAAGGTGACGAAGTTGATGAATCACCTGTAAGATATCCTGAAGTTTTACCTTATCATCCAACTTCACTTTTAATTGATGCAGATGGATTGTGGCTAAATAAAAATGTATTTTTAGTTTTAAGAATTAATAATAGAAGCCTTCCTGTAGATTTTGATGTTAGTGTTAAATATGATAAGATAACTATTGATATTTTAGAAGATCACTTAAAAGATTCAGGTAAAGAAAATGAAGATATTAATAATGATGAAGAAGAAATATCTCCTGATGATGAAACAGATGACGAATCTAATCCTTTAACTCCAGTAGAAGTTGCTGGAATAAATAGTGAAGAATTAAATTTAGATAGTAATGATGAATCTACTAAAAGAACTTATACTCAGAGAGTTTATAGTGAAGTAGGTGTAATTGGTGAAGAATTAAAAACTGATCATATTGTTAATAACAAACATTATGAGATAACAAAAGGTACCTTGGATGAAAAAGGAAAGAAAAATCCAAAAACTACTTCTAATGATGGAGAAATAGAAGAAAATTCAACAGAAACAAGAGATGAACCTTCAAATGATATTCCACAGGATTTATCAAGTGCTGAAGAGAACTCCAATGATACTAAAGATGTAAAAAAAATATATGTTGAAGAAAATTCATTTTCACCAGAAACACAAGCTTTATTTGAGAGTCTTATAGAAGCAATTGAAAAACTAAAAAAACAACAAAAAGATTTTAATTATTTTTTTGTTGATAAAGATTTTGATGATAAAACAAATTTTAAAGATTCTAAAACTTCTTTTTATAATACATTGGAACCAAAAGAAAAAAATTCTTGGTATAGATTAAAAGTAAGAGATAAGGAGAAAGGCGGAAATAAAAGTCATGGTTTTCGTTCCTACTTACTTATTCATATTATTTGGCAAGGAAAGCATTATTATTTATTAGAAATTGGCAAAAAAGCTGTAGAAAATTATTCTGGATTAATATTTCGAGATGACAATCATAATAAGTTAGATTTTTCAGTATTAAAAGTACTTTTAGAAAAAGTTGTTGAAAATAAGGGTGCGTATTCTAAAGTAGATTCAAGTACAACTGGTAAAAAGATGTTAAAACCTGAAAAATTAGGGGTTATATATGTAACTTATAAACATGCAATTAAAAAAAAGAAATATGTTAATTTATATGAAAAAGTCAAAAGTAAACTTGGAGATTTAGTATAGTTTAATATATAATTAAATTAATTTGATAACTTCTTTTGGAAGAAAAAAATGATATGAAGAAATATTAATAAAATAATTGTCATTTTTTTTAATTTTTATATTTTCCATTTTTAGAAATACATTTGGAGGGATAAAAATCCAATGAAAATAACCAATAAATGAATCAATTATATATTTTTGTGTTAAATGCTTATCCTTAGGATTATTTAAAATATATATTACTCTTTCTTTAAGGATTTGGTGTGAGTTTCTTGGTCTTTTAAATCTGGGTTTTTTGATTTTTTTTATATCAATCTTTATTTTATAGTATTTAACTAGATAATATATAAATCTACTAAGAAAGTATTTTTGAGAATAATATATCCATAAATAACCTTCTAAGGAAAATTGTGAAGGATAATTAGTCCGAAAATTATTACAATACATTAAATAGTTAAATGCATATTTTATAATTTTCTCAGCATAACTTATTGCAACATTCTTTTTATCAACTTCTTTTATAATATGAATTGCAAAGTTTTCAAATATTAATAGTTTTATATCTTGTTTTTCAAATTTATTAACAAGTTTTTGTTTTATTTTATTTAATGATGTCATGATTGATTATGAGAGGTTTAACTTTATCAAATAGTTTCTTAACTTCATCCTGCTTATTTGGAAATATATTTTTTTCTCTTCTTGACATATTCCTATGCAGTTTTTTGTCTGATAAGTGGGTTACAATATACTTAACAGTGGGAGATATTGTGTTGAAAGTCTGTTGAAAAATATTTTGACTTATGTGATTCTTATTAAGAGTGTCGATAAATTTTTTAGTTGGATATTGAAATAACTTAGTACACAGAGATAACAATATATATCTATCTTGATAATTTAATCTTGAAAAAATTCCATTGTTTATAGAAGTAAATTGATGTTTTATGTCAATATTAAATGATTTAATTAGTGTTTTAAATCTTATGGGCTGCCTAAGTATTTTATGTAAAAAAGCTAAAAGAATATTTAATGTCAAAAATAAGTCTTTTTTAGACGTTGTAACTAAAAGTGGAAAATTAAAAATCGATTTTGTGCTAGAAAAAATATCAGTTAATTCATTTTGAAATTCGATTAATTCATCATCAATAGGATTGGAATTAATTTTTCTGAGGTCGTATTTACATTTACTACATAAATATATATGGGGATTTATGTAATCTTGTTTTTCTGGTGAAAATACTTGATTACATTTAGGACAATTTAAAAAAAGTAGCTTTTTATGTCTAGAACAGATAAGATACCATGAGATTCTCCAATACTTATTTATAAAAGATGTTTTGGAGTTTAAACATTCTGGACAAAAATGAGTGCCATTAGTTCTAATCTTACCCTTTTGTCCAAATGGTAGAATAAAATACCATTTTTTGTAGGGATTTGTATTTTTAGATGTATCTACTTTGATAATTAATGGCTCTAGGGTTAATTCTTTAATATCTTCAAAATTTAAAGATGTTTTTTTAGCTAATTCATAAACCAATTCATCTGGTATAAAACGATCTAAATCTCGGTATAATAAGCTATCTTGATTCCAAATAGATAATGCTAAATCTTTTGGATCACTTCCATTTTCAAATGAAGTACGACAAAACCATGATATAAATGATTCATCTTTATAAGGTTTAAGATTAACTGGTAGCATAATCTTTAGGATTAGTAGATTTGCTTTCTTTCATAAAAGAAAATCTTTTTATTACATCTAAAGTAATCTCTTCTAAGTCATTTTCAATAGCATGCGTTGCACATTGGATAAGTATTTTATGAAGATTTCCTAAGTTTCCTTGTGAGATATCATATAACAAAGTTGTTTTTTCTTTTGTTGTTAGATTTGATGGCTTTTCTAAGGGTAATCTTTTCTCAAAACTTTTTATTAATCCTCTAAAGTCATTATTTAATTCCCAAGGTTGTAATTTTATTATATCAAAACGACTAACGTGTTGCATATCAGTATAAAGTACCATTGCTGCTGATTTAGTTCCTATTAGAATCATCGGTATCATAAGTTCATTACTTAAATTTTTTATTTGATCCATTATGGCTCTTTGTTTTGCTGCAGTTCCATTTAAAATATTATGTATCTCATCAAAAATAATAGTTTTTACATTACATTTTTTAAGAAGGTGAATTGCCTGTTGTTTTAATTGTAGGGTTTGATGAGTTGTTCTATATGGAGCCCAAAATTGATCTAATATACTAGTATAAAATTCTTTTTCAGAAGGTCCTTGTACATTGACATATAAAACAGGTTTTATTAGTATTTCTCCTTTTTCATCTTCAATTCTTTTGTTTGGATTCATTTCATAGAATTTTCTAGCTATGGTGGTCTTACCCATATTTGGTTCACCGATTATTAAAAGATTTTGCATCCTATATTTTTTAGGTTTATTCATTAAATTTAGCATTATTTGAATGATTTCATTTGCTTTTGGGTATTGAATAACAAAAGATTCATCAAGAGCAGATATTCTGTCTTTTTTGGGAAGTTCCATTAAATGTAAAAAATCCTCGTGTATATGACTATAATTATTTGGCATGATTCCTCCTATCCAAAATCTGGAATTTCTTCATTCCATAAATCATTATCTTCATTTTCTGATGTTGAAGTATTGACTTCTTTTTTTAATTTAAAAGTATTAAGAGATGATTTTAATTTATTGTTTTTAGTTTTTTGTATAAATCTTCTTTGTTTTTTTGAGTTATTGAATGAATTTTCAACATGTTCGTAAAGTTCTTTGTATCCATCAATAATTAGTTTTTCGTTTAATACTTCATTCTTAGTTAGTTTTTTATTTTTCTTTATTTCATTCAATTCAAATAAGCTCATTTTCGGTATTTCAGGATTTGCGAGAGGAATTAGAAAATATTCTTGTAGAGTATCATCATAAAGCCATATATGTGAGATATCTCTAGGATCTCTTTTAAAAATATATTTATTATCATCTGATTTAGAAGTTTTATTTATTTGCATTCTTTCTAAACCTCTTACTTTACTACGTAAAACAACATCAAAATAGTTTAATCCATCTATTGTAACTCCATTTTTTTGAATTGTTCTTTCTATCGTTGGCAAAAAGTCTATTGTTAAACTTATTGGATCATTTGAAATTTGTGGATATCCTGTTCCTGCACTATTTTTTGTACCAAAAATTCCTTCTTTTAATTTTTGGCTAGGACTTGTATTTAAAGATGAATGAATATTGTGTTGATAAATTTTAGTTATATATAGTAATAGCCATTTCTCAAAATCAGAAAAAGTCATACATGCTCTTCCTTCTGAGTCATATTTTAATCTTTCTTGGATATTAGCATATGTAGTTCCTGGAATATCATGAACTTCAGTCATTGTCGTTCCTATTAATCTCTCAATATGACCACCATACTCTTTTTTACCTATTGGTCTAAACTTAATGTGAATACCATTTGCTAAACATGATTTTTCAACAGAATATGACCTAAAATCAGCCCCGTTATCAGTATCTATATGATCCATTTTCCCCCAAGCATTCCATTCTGCATCTATATCAAAATCTGATAATAGTTTATTTTTTTGTAGTATAGAATTTACAATACACATTCCTACTGATGTTCCACTTGGTGCATCTAATGATAAATAATATCCTACAATCATTCTTGAATAAATATCTATTGCTAATGTAATCCAAGGTCTATCTATAGCTTTTCTATATTCATCATCTACAATCATTAAATCCACTCTAGTATGGTCAATTTGTACTATTTGTAAAGGATAAGATGCTTCATATTTTTTTGGTGCAATTCCATAGATATCTTTAGCTTTGGCTTTATTTCCTTGTTTTTTTAAAATTTCATATTGGGATAATTGTTTAATTCTACTTCTAATTGTATTATTACTTGGAAATGATAGGTTCCTTTCTGAACATTTAATTTTTATTTTGTTAATTACAAATTTTATACTTGGTCTTTCAGTAGTAAGATACTCATTTTCAATAACATCATGAATAATTTTTTCTATATCTTCTTCAATAAAAATAGTACCTTTTCTTCTGCCTCTTTTTCCCCCTAAGACACCTATTGGTGAACCTATTGATGTATATCCTCTATGCCATCGATATAATGTTGTATAGTGAACACCAATTATATCAGCATGTTCTTCAATCTCTTTTCTTGTATAACCGTTTATAATAGGAGCAATACCTTTCATTCTTTCACTTATAATTTTCCAATCTTCATCTGCTAAATCATCTATATCTTTATTAGAAAAACTACTATTAATAATTTCCTCTTCTTCAATTGGTTTTAGTGTTTCAATTAAAAGTCGTTTTATTTCATTTGTATCTATATTAACACCAATTACTTCATTCGAATCTATAAATTGAGTAATCTTAAATATATCATTGATGTATTTATAATAATTATTAATAGTAATGTTAAATTTTTTACGATTAATTTTATGATTTTTAGTTTTCATCCAATGTACCTAAATTTTTTTCTTTTTCACTATTTAGCCAAAGGACAGTACAATTAGTTAGTTTCACTGTTAAATCACAATTAATTACATCTAATGAAACCAAATGCCAAACAAGTCCTATTGCATTTCCTTTTTGAAAATCAGTAACAAATAAATGAGTGATTAAATGTTCTAATGTTGTTTGACCAATAACTTTTAAATGATTTAGTATAGCATTAATATCATCTATATCATAATCATAGTCTTTATATCTATTTAAGAAGCTTATATTATAGAATTCTTGTGTTCTTATTCTGTCTTCTGTAAAGATTTTGAAGTGATAATCTTGCTCTTTTGAGTATTTAATTGCATTTTTAAATTTAGGTTTTAAAATTTTCCAATCTTTTTTTAATTTATTGATTGGTTTTACCTCTACTAGTATTGGTTTGATTTGAATCTTACTATATAATGATGTTTTGAAATAGACTAAAAAATCAGGGGTATAGTCTCCCTTGTTCCCTTTAAAGTTTTCATCTTTTAATGTAAAAGGTTGACTTTCAATATCTATAACATTACTGTTATTGTCCATTAATTGTATGAAGTCTTTTTCTAATAGAGATTCATATGGAATACTCTTTTCATTTCTAAATGAATATACTCCAGAAGAAGTACCGTATGTATAACCAATCTTTCTTTTTTTCATGGAAATTTTCATATCTAACCTTTTCAATAGGTAATATTGTAGCATTTTTAATTGACCTTTTTCATTAAATCTATATATTTAAGCCACATTTGTAGCATCTTTAATTGAATCATAATTAACAAACTCCTATATTTAGGGACTTGATTGTAGCGTTTTTAATTGCAAATGTCATAGATGTAATGAACTAGAGATAAAAAAATATAAAAATCGTCTAAGTGAGCCTTTTTTAGACAGAATTGATTTATATATAGTGATGAATGAATCAGATATAAAACAAAAAGCATCATATAGTTCTAGACAGTTTCATAACTTAGTTATAAATGCCTTTATAAAACAAAAACAAAGGGGACAAAAAGAGTTAAATGGCAAGTTAAGTGATGAGGATATTTTAAAATATTGTGTTTTAGATGAAGAGTGCAAAACAATCTTAGACAAAGCAACAATGAGCTTTAATCTATCTTTTAGAAGTGTAAATAAGATATTAAAAGTATCAAGAACTATTGCTGATTTACAAGATAGTCAAAATATACAAAAAAATCATTTGATGGAAGCCTTAAGTTATAGAAGAAGATAGATTAAGTTATATATTTATCATAATATTGTAAAATTTTTTTTAAAGGAATAATATGGAGTTTAATGTCTGGTTGACTATGTTTTTAGCTTCAATTGCAATCTCTATTTCACCTGGTGCAGGAGCTGTTGTTTCAATGAATCATGGACTGAAATATGGACTTAAAAAATCATATCCTGCAATTTTTGGTTTGCAACTTGGGTATTTAGTTCAAGCATTTATTGTGGTTATTGGATTGGGTGCAATTATTGCTAAATCAGTTTTTATTTTTAATATTATCAAATGGATTGGAGTAGCTTATTTAGTATATTTAGGACTTAGTAAAATCTTTGAAAAGGTTGAAGTTTTAGATGAAGGTGAGATAATAACTTCATATAATCCTAAAAAGGCTTTTTTAAATTCTACTTTTGTTAATCTAACAAATATCAAAGCAACTGTTTTTTTAGTGGCATTTATACCCCAATTTATAAATCCTAATCTATCAATATTTTTACAATTTTTAATCATCTCTTTAACTTTGTGTATTGTAGATATTATTGTTATGACAGGATATTCTTCCCTTGCCTCAAAATTAAAGTTTTTATTAAAAGATAAAAAGGCAATAAAAACCCAAAATAGAATCACAGGAACAATGCTTATCTTGGCTGCTATTTTTATGTCAAATGCTAAAAAACTAAATTAAGATTTATTAGGAAATATATGGTTTTGAATTTACTAATATTTATTGTATAATTCAAAAAATTTAGATTTTACGAAGATAAACTTCGTATTGATTACAAAAGGAAAAATATGACAAGATGTGGATATGTTTCAGTAGTTGGACGTCCAAATGCGGGTAAAAGTTCACTTTTAAACTGGCTAGTTGGAGAAAAGATAGCAATGGTTTCACATAAAGCCAATGCAACAAGAAAAAGATCAAATATAATTGTGATGCATAATGAAGATCAAATAGTATTTGTAGATACTCCAGGGCTTCATGAAACAGAAAAACTTTTAAATCAATTCATGCTTGATGAAGCATTAAAGGCTATTGGGGACTGTGATTTGATTTTATTTTTAGCTCCTGTAACTGACAAGTTAGATCATTATGAGAGTTTTTTAGAAAAAAATAGAAAAAATACAAAACATATTTTACTACTTACAAAAATTGATAATGTTACAAATAATGAAGTAATGGCAAAGATAAAAGAGTATGAAAAGTACCAAGATAAGTATGAAGCAGTAATCCCAGTATCAATTAAAAAACAAACTAAACATTCAGATATTTTGGATGTAGTAGTAAAAAATCTTCCAGAACATCCCTATCTATTTGATCCAGAAATTTTAACAACGGAACATTTAAGAGATATCTTTAAAGAGTTTATTAGGGAATCAATTTTTGAAAACATCTCTGATGAGATTCCTTATGAGACTGATGTACTTATAAATAAAGTAGAAGAAAAAAGAGACTTAGATGTTATCAAAGCAACTATTATTGTGCAAAAAAGTACTCAAAAAGGGATGATAATAGGTAAAGGTGCAACTGCAATCAAACGTATAGGAAAAGATGCAAGATTAAAAATAGAAAAATTAACAGGAAGAAAATGTTATCTAGAACTTTTTGTATCTATCAAAAAAGGGTGGACTAAAAATAAACAAGGTCTTAAAGAGCTTGGTTATGATGTAACCTTTTAAAATAATAAAAAAATATATTTATTTAATCTTTTTTAAAACTTTTTAATAATAAAATACATTATAAAATATAAGGATTTTATTATTGAAGTTTTTGAAATAGAAGCAACAGAACAAATCTCACAGATCTTGTTAAAAGATTTTATTCTAACAAATATCAAACAATATGATTTAGAACTTCCTAAAAATAGTTATATTTTTTATTCTTTTGTAGAAGAGTTTAAAAAGTATATAATCATGATATTTGAAACTAAAAAAGCTTTTTTAAAATCTTTATTGAATCTTCAAAGTGAAGGTTTTGAACTTTTTATTACAAACGATTTTTTTATACTTTATAAAAACTCTTTACCATATTATTTTCAAAAAACTCAGAGTATAAATAATGATGAGTTGATAAGTTTTATAAAAAGTAGTTTTAACTTAAAAGATTTAAAAGTCACTATTATTGATAAAAACTATTCACTGGAATATTTAAAAGATTCAAAGGTTAATCTACTTAAAACAAATAAAGATTATGAGTTTAAAATATTTATATCTTATTTTGTTTTAATGGGAATTTGTATTTTATATTTTGCAACGAATAATCAAAAAATAAAAAATAATGAGTTTCAACAAATAAATAAAAATCTAATGCAAATACAAAAAGAGAACAAGTTTAAATACTTGTCAGAAAATCTACTAAAAATATATCTAGAAACAAATAATGAGAATATCAAAATTTTATCATATCTTGTAAAAAATTCAAAAATCTCTCTTGTTTTGAAAAGTTATGAAAAAGATAATTTATATAGATTTTTAAACTTACATGAGAATAGTTCAATTGAAAAAATTGAATTTAATAAAGATAAGAAAGAGTATATAGCAAATGCAGTTTTTGAAATCAATTGAAAGTAAATATAATAGTTTACCAATACTAATCAAAGTTGAACTGTTTTTAATCCCTTTAATTTTTCTTTTTTATTTTACATTTTTCGAAGGGAATAATCAAAATCAAAAAAGAGTAATAAGCCCTATAGATATACAAAATATTGATATAGATATTAATAGTGTAGAGATACTAAAAAATATAGAAGATTATCTTGATTCAAGAAAAATACAGATTATTGAATTATCAAACAAAAAGAATCAAATAAAAATAGTGGTAAAGATAGGTAAACTTGAAGAGTATATTGAGTTTTTAAAGTTTATCGAAGAATATAACTCTTACTCAAAAATAGTTTCTATAGAAGATATTTTGGGGATAAAAACACTTATTATTTCTTTTGATAGATTTTATATAAAAGAAAAATTAGATTTAAGTAAATATTTTGAAAAAATTATAAATAAATCAAATTATAAATTAACTGCAATAGTAGGAGATAGAGCCTATATAAATCAAAAATGGTTAAGCATAGGTGAACATATAGATAAATATGAGATTATAAGTATTGGTGTTGATACAGTTGTATTAAAAAACAAAAATAATAGTTTTTCAATGGAAATATTTGATGAAAAATCTTTTTAACAATATCATAGATTATGATCTTTTAAAAAACTATTCAATTGATAGGCTAAGACAAAGTTTTCTTTTGCCTATTAAATTAGATGGTGTATATTTAAATATTTTTAGATGTGAAGATAGTCAAATTGAAAATTTAGATACAAAATATTTAATAAAAAGTTTTAATCTAAAAAAAGAGTTTATACTTTTTTTTCTTGATGATATTGAAAATAGAATAAGGTTATATAATCTATCTATCTTATGTATTAAAAGAAGCGAAATAAATTCTAAATATATTGAGGAGTTTATAAAGAAAATTTTATCAAAAGCAATTAGTTTAAGAAGTAGTGATATCCATATAGAGAGTTTAGAAAATAGCGTAGTAATAAGATATAGGATTGATGGAATATTAAAACTTTTTTATATATTTGAGAAAAGTTTTCTCACTGTTATTAGTTCATATCTAAAAATGGTATCAAAGCTTGATATAACACAAAATCGACTACCTCTGGATAGTTCATTCTCTTATTATATAGAAAAAAACAAATATGATTTTAGAGTATCTACTATGCCAACAATTTATGGAGAGTCTATAGTTTTAAGAGTATTACATAGTAATAAAGTAAAAAAAGATTTAAAAACCTTAGGTTTCTCTTCCTATGTATTTAGTAAAGTTGAAGAGATATTGAGATTGAATCAAGGTTTAGTTTTAATCTCTGGACCAACGGGCAGTGGAAAAAGTACAACTTTATATTCGATAATTGAGAGCTTAAATACACAACATAAAAAAATAATAACTATAGAAGACCCTGTAGAATACAAAATTCCTCAAGTACAACAGGTCAATGTTCAAGATGAGATTGGACTTAGTTTTGATAAGGTATTAAAAAATATTTTAAGACAAGATCCAGATATAATTTTAATAGGAGAAATAAGAGATTCTTATTCTTTACAAATAGCCCTTCAAGCCTCACTTACAGGACATATAGTTTTTGCTTCAATACATGCTAATAATTCAGTAGAAACAGTTTTTAGACTTATTGATTTAAAAGCTGATAAATATCTTTTATCTACTACTTTAAAATATATTATTTCACAAAGATTAGTTTTAAATCTTTGCAGAGATTGTAAAGGAAAAGGGTGTAGTAGATGTAATTTTACTTTTTATAGTGGTCGAAGTTGTATAGCGGAAGTTTTAAATATAGACAACAATATATCTTCAATGATATTAAAAGAAGCAGGATTAAATGAGATAAATGAGTATTTAAAACAAATCAATTTTAAAACTATGTTAGATGATGGTATTTTAAAAGTAGAAGAAAATATTACAACACTAGATGAGGTTTATAAGGTTTTATAATGGAGTTTGAAGTAACTTATCAAGAGAATTCTAAAATAAAAAAATCTATGTTTACTAAAGAGCAAATTGATTCAAACAAACTGCCAAATAATATAATAAAAATAGAAAAAAAAGTCAAGATTTTAAATAAAGAGTTAACTTCTAGAAAAAAGATATCAGATAAAAAGCTAAAAGAGTTATTTTATGAGTTAAGTGTAATGCTAGATTCAAATATTTTACTTGATGAGGCATTAAGAATATTACATAATTCTCAAAAAGATAAAATAGTAAAAGAGTTTATAAATACACTTAGAACAAACCTATATAGTAATACAGATATAAGTGAGCTAGTAAAAGAGTATAAACTAAACTCTATGGTTGTATCTTTTTTTTCAATATTAAAAAATAGTGGAAATACCACTTCTTTTATCAAAATAATAAGTAGTATACTAAATGAAAACTATCTAATAAAAAAAGAGTTTAAAAAAGCTTTATTTTATCCAGTAATTTTAGTGTTGACTTTTATATCAGCTTTGATTGGAATATTTAAGATTGTTGTTCCTAAGTTTGAGATTATGTTTATTCAATATAAAATGGAGTTATCATTTGCTACAAAAATACTTTTTAATGCAAAAAATATATATGAAAACTATTTAGGATTTATTTTATTGTTTATGGTCTTATCTTTGATGTTTTTAATTTTTTTATATAAAAAATATGAAAATATAAAATTTTTTGTAAACTATATTGTTGCAAAAAAGCTGTATTTTTTTAGTGGTTTATATACTGATAAGATATTTTATGAATATTTTTTATGCATTGAAAGTTTATTATATAGTGATTATAAATTTCATGACTCATTTACAAATTCGAAAGTTTTAATAAAAAATTATTTCGTTTTAGATAGAATTACTCAGATTGAAAACTTATTAAAAAGTGGAAAGAGTATAGAGTATTCTTTAGAACAATCAAAGTTATTTGATGAACTTACATTAAGTTTGATTAAAACAGGTGAAGTATCAAACTCCTTGCAAATAACTGTAGGTGAGATTAAAAATATTTATAAAAGAAGATTTAATGATAAATTAAAATTTCTTTCTATGGCAATTGAACCAATATTTTTTATCATCATAATGTTACTTATAATATGGATTATATTAGCTATTTTTGTACCATTATGGAGTATTGGTGATGTGCTTAAAATTTAAGAGGGTATTAGATGAGTAAAGAATTAGAATTTGAAAATTCTATAAAAAATATTTTAGAGTATATTGGTGAAGATGTAAATAGAGAAGGGTTAGAAAAAACTCCAAGCAGAGTAAGAAAAGCTTTTGAGTTTATGTGTAGTGGATATAATCAAGATCCAATAGAGATAATAAACTCTGCACTTTTTACAAGTAGCAATGATGAGATGGTAGTTATAAAAGATATTGAGTTTTATTCTATGTGTGAACACCATATGTTGCCAATTATAGGGAAAGCTCATGTGGCATATATCCCAAATGGAAAGGTTGTGGGACTTAGTAAAATACCAAGAGTTGTTGATGTGTTTGCTAGAAGATTACAAATCCAAGAGCAAATGACAGAACAAATCTGTGATGCACTTCATGAAGCTTTAAACCCAAAAGGGGTTGCAGTGATGATTGATGCAAGACATATGTGTATGGAGATGAGAGGGGTTGAAAAAATCTGCTCTACTACAGTAACATCAGCTTTAAGAGGTTTATTTAAACGTGAGAAGAAAACAAAAGATGAGTTTCTTTCAATAGTAGCTCAATCTTTGCATAAATAATAAATTTTTCTAAGACTATATAAAAATAGTCTTAGAGCTTATTCATAAATATAAACTACATCTGCCTTATTTATATCTATTTCTAAATTTTTATCTTTTGGTATTTTTTCATTTGAGATGGTAACAAACGGAAGGTTACTTAATCTTGCAAATCTCAATGGTATACCTAAGTTTTGTTCCATATGCATTGCTCCTGCAAAAACTAAAAGTTTATCTTGAGGTGTTTTTATAACCTTTTTTGCAATTTTTGCAACATTTTGTGCCATATATGTATCCCAAGTCACTTGAACTCGATACATTCTTTCCTCACATTTTTCAGAACTTTTCGAAGGCATTTTATTGCAATGTTTTAAGAAAGGAGATATTAATTGACGGTGTGCAGTTACGTTTAAATCTAAAGAATTAAAAAAAGATTTTTCCTCCTCATCCATTTTATCAAATTGTTTTAAAGATATTTTTTTTCTACTCTCTTTTGAAATATTCATACCAAAAAGTTCTCCACCATTTTTTTTAACAGTTTCATATAATGGTTCTACATATTCCCATTTATATTTTGTAAACTTATCCCAATGTCGTCTCTCTTTTAATCTTATACTATCAAGTTTACCATCAGTATAGTCCTTAAGTAGTTGATTATGTTCAGGTGTAAACCATTCATTTGCTAGATATAAGGTATAACCATTTTTATCAAGTTCTTTTAAAAGAGCTTCAAAAAATTTATGAGTCTTTTTATTGTTATGGTGATCTCCCACAAAAATAACAGGGTAATATTTAAGTTCTTTTGCTAATTTTTGTATATCAATATATTTAGCTTGTTTTACTGAGTATATTCCCTCTTTTTTCTTTAGATTATAGGTTAAATTTTTATTTGTACATCCTGTAAATAAAAAGATTGTAAAAATAAAAAATAGGTATAGTCTTAACATTAATATTTTCCTTTTTTATATAGAACTATTGTAAGATAATCTTACAATAGTTTTTCTCTTAAAATTTATAGTTTAATCCTATATACGTAATTCTTCTTTTTAAATAGTATGGATCATTATCATCAAATTCTTCATCTGTAATATTATCTACTCCTAATTTGATAGATAAATCTTTATTTATATCTTTAGAAATTTGAGCATTATAAATTGTATATCCCGATGCTTTATTTGTATTATCTGCATCACTATATTGTGAACCTATAAAATTAGCACTTATATAAGAAGTTACTCCCCATCCAAATTCTGAACTAAGTCCTATATTAAAAGTGTGCTTAGGCTTATAAGTTAACTCATTGCTTGTTTGTTTATTTTCTGTTTTGATATAAGTATAGTTTGCATTTAGTGTATGATTATCATTTAAAAAGTACTCAACCCCTAATTCACTCCCTTTTGTTCCAACTTTATCAATGTTTACATATCTAACATTTCCCGTTGTCCCTTCAGCTTTAATCATATCTTGTACATCAGTTTTAAAAATTGCTGATTTAAATATCATATTTTCTCCATAAAATTCATAGGCAAGTTCATAACTTTTAGAAGTTTCAGCTTTTAAATTATCATTTCCAAATGGAGCAGCATGAGAACCTGTACCAAAACCATCAGAACCTTTTGTTACTGATGGGGCTTTAAATCCTTCTCCATAACTAGCTTTTAATCTTTGATTATCATCTATTTTATATACAATACCAAAATTTGGAGAAAACTCAT
Organism: Halarcobacter sp.; assembly: GCA_050296315.1. Classification (GTDB taxonomy): domain Bacteria; phylum Campylobacterota; class Campylobacteria; order Campylobacterales; family Arcobacteraceae; genus Halarcobacter. The sequence continues at coordinate 119,438 of JBNKRE010000004.1, read as the reverse complement.
TTCCATACTTTTGATTATCATCAAATCTACTACCAAGAGAAAGGATAAAATCTCCTAAATCTAGTTCATCTTGGATGTAGTAAGAATTTGCTCTTGCATCAAATGAATATTGAGTTACTCCCGTTTGTTGTATTCTCTCATAAGAGTCTTTTGCAGTTTCTGCACCAATTATTATATAATTGTTTTCAAGCATTGAAATTTTTGTTTCTCCCTTTAGAGAGTCACTTTCTAATTTATGTGTGTATTTTGCAAACATACTATTTGCTTTAGCATCTTGATTTGATTTTGAGTAGTCTACACTAAAAGAGATATCTTTAAAAAACTTTTCATATCCAAAACTATAAATATCTCTTTCTAAATCATATGTTGTAGTTTTATCAAAATCTTTTCTTTGCTCCTCCCCTTTAATGTAAGTTGCATATATTGCTTGGGTATTATCGATATTATATTTTAATTTTGCAATACCATCTTTAGTCTCTAAACCTTCAATAAAAGTTGCTTTATCTGTTGGGCTACCAAAGGCAGTGGTACCAACTCCTCCTGTAGCATCTCTTTCATTTTTATTTACACCTACAAAAAGATTTAATTTATCTGAGATATTTCCACCAATACTTGCACTTACTTTTTGCTCATCTCCTCCATTTTTTGCAGAAGAAAAACCTTTATGGAGATTTACTTCACCATATATTTTTTTATTATTATCTTTTTTTGTAATAATATTTATTACTCCTCCAATAGCTTGTGAACCAAATATAGAACTTTTAGGACCTTTCATTATCTCAATTTTTTCTATCATATCAACAGGTACCCAAGAATATTGGAAATCACTGTGTCCAATATAATCATCTGTTGGACTTATTTTTTTACCATCTACTAAAATAAGAGAATATGTTGTATCAAGACCCCTAATAGAAATACTTTCTCTCCCTCCCATCATAGCTCCAGCAGCAGATTTTATTACACCTGGAGTTTTAATCAAAATATCTTTGATATTTGTAGCATTAAGCTTTTTTATATCTTCAGCACTTATAATTGTAATAACTTCAGCTAAATCTTTTATAGATTTTTCAGATTTTGAAGTTATAACTACGTCATCAAACTGTACATTTGCTAATAAGTTTGAACCTAATGTTGCTAATGCCCATATTGTAAAAAGACTTTGTTTATACATTTCTATTCCTTTTGTGTGTTTTACATCATAGTTAGATTAAATATGAAGAAAAATTAAATTTTTGTTATTATAATAATATTAAGAATGAATATCAATATTATATTATATAAATTGGAATTCTTTTTTCACAAATTAGAATTAATTTATAAAAGATATATAATGAAATGAAAATGATAGATTTATTTATAATTATTTATTCAAATTCTTCTATATAATTTAAGAAGGATTTGAATTTTATTTTGTAAATTACGAAGTTGTAATTAGTATGTTTTTTTCTAGTCTTTTGGAATAAACAAATTCGCTTTCAACTTTGAATATTTCAAAAATATTATCATGGGTTAATATATCTTTTGTTTTTCCAAAATATTTGATTTGACCCTCTTTCATCATAACAATTTCATCTGAATAAAGATATGCTTGATTTATATCATGAAGAATGGCACATACTCCAATATTTAGATCTTTTTGTAACTCTTTTGCCAAATCTAGAATTTTGTATTGGTAATAAATATCCAAGTTTAAAGTGGGTTCATCCAAAAAAAGATATTTTTGGTTCTCTTTACTGGCATATAGTTGTACTACAACTCTAGCAAACTGGATTTTTTGTTTTTCTCCACCTGATAAACCTTGATAATCTTTATCTTTTAAAGGTTCAATATCTAATTTTTCTACAATATAGTTTATAATCTCTTTTCTTTTTTTAGAGTTTAGTTCATAAGCATATAAGCCCATTTCAACTATTTCAATAGCTTTAAAACTATAGGGGAAGAAAAAAGATTGATTTAAAACGGATCTTTTTAAAGCTAGCTGTTTATCATTGTATTCTAGAATATCTATCCCATTTAGAGCTACTTTCCCTTCTTGAATATCTAGATTTCTATTAATCGTTTTAATTAAAGTTGACTTTCCACATCCATTAGGTCCTACAATTGATAAGAAGTTGTTTGGTTTTATTTTTAAATTGATATTGTTTAATATTTTTCTTTTTTGAATTGAAAAATTTAAATCTTCTATTATATACACTTCATATCCTTTAATTCATTGTACTTTGTCTATTTTTTATTAGAAGCCACAAGAAAAATGGTGCACCTAACAATGAAGTGATTATTCCTATTGGAAGTTCAGCAGGTGCTATAATCATTCTTGCTAGAGAATCAGCCCAAAGAAGAATAAAAGCCCCCAAAATAGCACTAAGAGGTAAATAAAACTTATGATTTGAACCTACAAGTAATCTTGCTATATGAGGAACAACAAGACCTATAAAGCCAATTATTCCACAAAATGCAACACTTGCACCAATGGCTAAAGATACAAAGAATATGATTAGTTTTTTTAGTTTCTCAGAGTTTACACCTGAATTTTTTGCTTCATCTTCTCCTAAAAGCATAAGATTTAATTCTACTTTTTTATTTATGGCAAATAAGTATGTAACTATTACAATTGGTAATATGGTTAAAATAACCTTTATATCACCATTTGCCAAACTACCCATAGTCCAAAAAGTAAAACTTTTCAATTCCTCTTCCGTACTAACATAAGTAAATAATCCAACTAATGCTCCAAGCATTGCATTTATTGCAATACCTGCTAAAAGCATAACTGTAACTGCAACTTTATTATAAATAGTTGCTAATTTGTAGATTGCAAATATAGTTACAAAACTTCCTAAAAATGCACTAAGTGGAAGGGATAAGTATGACAAAAAACCTTCATAAAGTAATGTTGGTAGAAAACTTCCAAGTAACATGAATATAACTACTCCAGCAGAAGCACCAGCAGATACACCAATGATGGATGGGTCAGCCAAAGGGTTTTTAAATAGTGTTTGCATCATTGCACCAGAGATTCCAAAGGCTATACCAATTAGAACACCTAGAATAACTCTTGGAACTCTTATATCTATTAATACTTGATAATAAATCTTGTTTTCTTCAGGATTTAACAGGGTTTTAAATATCTCTGAAAAAGAGATACTAAAAGCACCAATTGTTATATTTAAAACTATTGATATAATCAATAGTACAAAGAATATTCCAATTGTAGATTTTTTTAAACCAGTCATTTTAAAACTTATTTACAATAAGACAATTGTTTGTTATTTAATATACAAGATAACTCTTGTAATGCCTCATCGATTCTTACTGTAAACCCAGAAATCAAAAGCATATCCATAGAATAAATCTGATTGTTTTTTCCAGCATTTGTTGATGCCACTATTTTATCATCAAGTCCACTGTCTCCTGCATGGTTTGATTTTATTATAACATCAGGATTCATTTCTAAGATTGATTCAGAAGATATCTTAGTATATTGCTTAAATTCAATTACATTTTTTCCACCAGCAAGTTTAATCATCACACCAGGTTTAGTCTCTTTACCTGCTGCCATCATTGTCCCTTCTCCCCTTGAGAATACAAATAATACTTTTGGCTTTTTTTTCTCTTTTATCTCACCATTCATAATAGAGATATTTTTTTCAATTCTAGTGATAATCTCATCGGCTTTTTTATTTTCTCCTAAAATCTCACCAATTTGTTTGATTTTTTTCTTTGCAGACTCTATAGATGCTGTATCATCTATGATATAAGTTTTTATCCCATATTTAGGAAGTTCTTCTACAACTTTTTTTGGTTTTGCTTTGCTACTTACTATAGCAACTTCAGGCTTTAAAGATAAAATTCCTTCTTGAGGTAAACTCAACCAATATCCAACATTGGGAAGTTTTGAAGTTAGATCTTTAGGATAAACACTAGATAAATCTACTCCTATTAGTTTATCGCCATGACCTAAAGCTGCAATGGTTTCAGTAATACTTCCACCAACACTTACAATTTTTGAAGCATAAGCTATATTACTAGTTAATATAAAAGCTAAAGATAATTTAATTATTTTAAGCATCTTTTCTTAATCCTTCTTCATGGGTTCCACTATGGGCTTTCCCATTCATAGTTTGAAGTTTTTTAATTTTTTTATTAGATTCATCAAGTTTAAAAGCAGCACCAAATCCAAGTACTAAGGTCCCTTCATATGGAGTTAATTTATAAAATCTTGAATCAGGCATTTCTCTTATTAGTGAGGCTTGTTCTTTATGTTTTTGTTCAAATAATTTTGCAATTTTTTCAAATCTCTCATCTTCGGCTTCAAACTTTTCAGCTTTTGCTTTGAAGTATAATCTTCTTCTTGCATAAATATGATTAGTTTTACTCTCATCTTCTATAAAAAGTAGATGTGCTTTTTTTGTATTGTACATATTGTGTGAGTGTTGTACTGCTGTACTTACAAATACATAAAAGTTACCCTCTTCATCTTGTACATATGGAGAGTAACTTGCAAATGGTTCTGCATTTGAATCAACAGTTGATAATATTACTGTTTTTATATTGTTTAAAAAAACATCTAACTCTTTTTGTGCTTTTTCTTTACTTATACCCATTACTTGTTTTTGGTTCATAACTATTCCTTTTGTTAATTTTAGAAATTATATTTTAATTAAGAATGAATATCAATATTAGTTATTAGAAATTGGATTTTTTTTTTCACAAATTGGAATTTTTTTGAATATCCTTTGGAGAACAATTATATTTGTTTGAAAATGCATATGAAAAACTACCTTGATTTGTATAACCCACCATAGTTGAAATCTCTTTTATAGAGTATTTATCCTCTTTTAAATATTGAACTGCATTTTCAAGCCTAATATCTTTTAGATATTCATGAATAGTGTTATTATAAAGTACTTTAAAACCTTTTTTTAATTTTGATTGATTTAGTGCAACTTTTTTTGCCAGTAAAGGTATTGTAAGTTTTTCTTTAAAAGAGTTCTGTAGAATAGTTTTAGCTTTTTTTATTCTTACAATATCTTCATCATTTAAGCCATTTTGTTTTAATTTATCCTTTTTTTGAATCTCTTCTAGGACATAAAGTATCATTTCCATTGTTTTATTTTTTAAATATATTTTATCTAGACCACTTGTATATTCTCTATTAAACAAGGGTTCAAATCTAATTTCTAAATCTGGCTCATATAGTTTTTTACTAAAAGATTCTTTAAAAATATCAGAGAAAAAATCATTTTCATTTAGATATTCCTCATTTAAAGTTATACATATATATCTTATATGTTCACCTTGTTTGTTTAATAAAGATTCTTCGATACCTTGTTTGTATTCTACACTTATCTCATTTTTATTATATACACTTTTTTTATTTGTAAGATGATCTAATTTTTCAAGTTTTCCTTGTAATATTATTCTTATTTGAAGTTGCTTATTTTTACTACGAAGTTTTTGAATATGAGATTGTTTTATATTATTATCTACTATGTTTAAATATATATTATCTTCAACCATTACATTTATGATTTTTAGATTGATAAACTGGTTGTTAATAGTTGCAACTTGTTTTATGTATGATTTAGTTTTTTCTTCATTTAATAAAACTTTTCCTGTCTCATATAGTTTAATTCGTGATAAGTTTGTCATCTTTTCTCTTTGATAATGATTATTAAAATAGATTTTAATAGAATTTAACTTTAATTGTTTTTAAACGAAATATAAGTTTTGTTTATAGTTTGTTTGTATTTTTGCTTTAAGAAAACTTAAAAAACCTATTTTAGAAAAAAAATGAAATTTGGTTTATTTTGAATACACAACATTTATAATAGAATTTTTCAAAAATAAAGAGAGAATATGGATAAAATCGATTTAAAATATATTTGGAGTCTACTTATTGAAAAAAAGAAAGCATTGATATTTGGGCAACTAATAACGGTAGTTGCAATTTTATTAAGCGTTCCAATTCCTTTGATGTTGCCAGCTTTGGTTGATGAAGTACTTTTAAATAAGCCAGGTTTTTTTGTATCAAATATAAATAATCTATTTGGAATAGGGGATGCTTTTTATTATATATTTATTGTAACACTAGCGGTAGTATTTTTAAGATTAGTTCATTTTATTTTATCTGTAGTAATTACAAAGATATTTACAAGTATTTCAAAATATGTGACTTTTAAAATAAGAGAAAAATTGATTTTGCATCTAAAAGATGTTTGCATGAATGAGTATGAAGGTTTAGGTAGTGGCACTATTGCTGCAAATTTAATTACAGATGTAAATACTCTTGATAATTTTTTAATGTCAGGGGTAAGTAAACTTGTAACTTCAATATTAACTCTAGTAGCTGTATCTATTGTAATTATTGCAATTCATCCAGTTTTAGGATTAATGATTATAATAATACAACCTTTGATAATGTTTTTTTCTAGAAAAATAGTAAAACAAGTAGGAGGTTTGAAAAAAGAAGAAAATCAAGCTATTTCAGAGTTTCAAAATAATATTGGTGAGTCATTAGATCTTTTTGGACAAATAAAAGCTAGTAATAAAGAAAAATATTTTTTTGATACGGCAATTTCTAAAGCAAAAAATATTCAAATAACTTCAAATAATTTTGGTTATAAAAGTGTAGTTTATGAAAGGTTTTCTTTTACATTATTCTTAATTGTATTTGAGATACTTAGAGCTACAGGTTTAGTAATGGTGGCATATAGTGATTTATCAATCGGTATGATGTTTGCAATGTTTGGGTATATCTGGTTTATTATGAACCCTGTTCATGATATGCTTTCTATACTATATTCATATACTACAGCAATGGCTGCATTAAGTAGAATAAATAAAATTCTAAAACTACAAAAAGAGCCAAATGGTTCCTTAGCTTTCAAAGAAAAAAAAGAGGGTATAGATATCAAGTTAGAAAATCTTTGTTTTTCTTATAGTGATGATAAGTATTTGCTAAAAAATATCTCTTTAGAGATTAAAGCAGGAGAAAAAGTTGCATTAATTGGAGCAAGTGGAAGCGGAAAAACAACACTATCTCAGATAATTGCAGGTTTTTACACAAAAAAAAGTGGAGAGCTAACTTTTAATGAAATTGAAGTGGATAAATTAGATAAAAAAAGTTTAAGAAATGAATTATTTCTTGTACTTCAAATGCCAATACTATTTAATAATACACTAAGATTTAATATAACCATGGGGGATGAAAGTATAAGTGATGAGTTAATTTTTCATGCTTTAAAGATAGCTCAATTAAAGCAAAGTGTATTAAAGATGAGTAAACAACTAGATACTCTTGTTGGAAGACATGGTGTTAGATTAAGTGGTGGTCAAAGACAAAGATTGTCAATTGCAAGAATGATTATAGCAAACCCATCTATAGTAATTTTTGATGAATCAACCTCTGCTCTTGATGTTCATACAGAAGCAAAACTATTCAATGATTTAAAAGAAGTCTTAAAAGATAAAAGTGTAATCACGATAGCCCATAGATTAAGTACCGTAAAAAATGCTGACAAGATATATGTCCTTGATGATGGGGAAATTGTTCAAAGTGGAACACATAAAGAGTTAGAAGAGGAAGAGGGACACTATCTTGAGTTTATTAAAAAACAATTAGTTTAATTTTATAAAAAAGGAAAAAAAATGATTAAAAATAAAATAGAAAAGATCTTAATTGAGAAGCCAGAGATTTCAACTGTTGAAATAGCAAAAGAGTTAAATATAAGTGAATATGAAGTACTTCAAAATATAGATGAAAAGTATGCAAAAGCAGTTGATGGTGAAAATTTTGATGAGATTATTGAAGATATTTCCACGTGGGGTAAAATATTGATGATTAAAATCACTCCATCTTTTGTAATTGAGATAAAAGATTATATGCCTCTTGGAGTTTATGGACATGGTTATTATAATTTTGATTCAAATAAAAGTTCAATATCAGGGCATTTAAAAGTGGATGATATAGAAAAAATCATTTTTGTATCAAAAAAATATAGAGGTATGCTATCTTACAGTGTAGTTTTTTATGATAATAAAGGGGATCATATTTTCAAAATTTTTGTTACAAGAGATGAAAATAAAGAGTTGATTCAAGAGCAGGTAGAAAAATTTATAAACCTAAAAAATAGGTTTTAAATCTATTTATAAAAAGTTATCCTTTTATAAAAGGATAACTTTTGCCAACATTAGAAAACTAAAAAATCCAACAATATCTGTTACTGTTGTTAGTAATACGGTACTTCCTATAGCTGGGTCTATATCAAACTTTTTAAGTAAAAGTGGGATTGATGCTCCAAAAAAACCTGCACTAAATAGATTTATCACCATGGACATAGCTATTACTAATCCAAGTAAAGCAGTGTTGAACCATATCCAAGCAATTAGACCAATAAGTATTGCAAAAAGTAACCCATTAAATAAAGAGATAAAAACCTCTTTTTTTATAGCATCTTTACTATTATCATAATCAATATCTCCTAAGGCCAACTGTCTTACCATAACGGCTAAGGTTTGCGTTCCTGCATTTCCACCCATGGAAGCAACTATAGGCATAAGTATTGCTAAAGCCACATAAGATTGAATTGTTTCATCAAATAAGCCAATAACCAAAGAGGCTAAAATAGCTGTCCCTAAGTTTATTAATAACCATAAAGAACGTTTTTTTGCCGTAACAAATAGGTTGTCATCATGCTCGAAGTCATCATTAACCCCTGCTAATTGGTACATTTGCTCTGTTGCATTTTCTTCAATAACATCTAAAATATCATCTGAAGTGATTCTTCCCATAAGCATATCTTGATAACCAACAACTGCAACAACACTTAAATCATATTTTTCAAATTGTATTGCAATCTCATCAATATCATCTTTATCTTGTACAACATAAGGTTTAAATTTATTCTCTTCATGAGAGTTTATAATCTCTTCATAGGTTTTTTCAAAATTTAAAAGAATTAAATCTTCTAATGAAATTGAAGCAATAAGTTTTTTTTCATTATTCACTATAAAAACTTGATGAATATTTTCTAACTCATCTTCATCTTTACCTTGTTTTAGTCTATTTAGTGATTCTTGAATTGTTTCATTTAAGTTTGCAGAGAAAAGCTCTGTTTGCATATATGCACCAGCTTCATCCTCTTCATATCTTCTTAACCAATCAATTTCTTGTTTGTCTTCTTCCTCTAGACCATCAAAAATCTCTCTTGCTTTTTCTTCGTCAATTTCTTCAATCTCTTGGATAATATCTGTAGCATCATCAGATTCTAGTTCATCTACTGCATCAGTAAGTTTTTCAATAGATAACTCTTCATAAACATCTTCTCTTAGATAATCTGGTAGTTCTAATATAACTTCACCCAGAATTTCATCAGGGATATTTTTAATTACTCTAAGAAAATCTTCATTGTTTTTTTTATGAATTTTTTTTAATGAATAAGCAATATCACTAGGATGTAAATCATCTATTTTTTTTAAAAGTTTATCTGGATCTTTTATAACTATTTGATTTTTATCACTAGCCAATTAGATTTTCCTTGGATTAATTTGTGTAGCAGATGCCGTTCTTTCTAATTTTACTGGTTTTAATAAATCAATTTTTTCAATACTAGATACTAAATCATTAGATACTCTTTTTGTATAAGCAAGGAATTTGGCTTTTTCATTACCTTTTAATTTACTTTTTGTAACTTTGATGATTTTTAATGGGTCAATTGCTTTACCATTTTTATATAAACCTAAATGTAGGTGTGGACCAGAACTAAGACCTGTACTTCCAACGTATCCTATTAGTTGACCTTTTTTTACACGACTTCCAACTCTTAATCCACCTCTGAATTTACTTTGGTGAGCATATAAGGTTCTTAATCCATTTTTATGTTGAATAATGATTACATTACCATAACCACCTTTTCTTCCTCTATAGATAATTTTACCATCAGCTGCAGCATAAATCTTTGTTCCTCTTGCAGCGGCATAATCTACACCTAAATGGGCTCTATACCTTTTTAAAACAGGATGCCATCTTTTTTTTGTGAATCTACTTGAGATTCTTTTATATCTAACAGGTGTTTTAAAAAAGAAATTAGTTAAACTTTTTCCTGTTTGGTCATAATATTTGTCATCATCTAAATTTCTAAATATATAATTCTTCTTTTTATTTACTTCAACCAATGCACCAATAATCTCTGGTTGCCCAAAATATTTTCCTAATCTAACTTTTTGTTTGTATTTTATAACAACATGATCACCTTTTTGCATACCTCTAAAATCTACACTTGAACTAAAAGCACGTATAAGTTCATTTGCTAAGTCTTTATTGTTTGTTTTTTCTATAATATCTAGATATGGAGAATGATTTATCTCTAAAACTAATGTTTCTTCTAATTCATCATATTTTATAGGTAAGGTTTGAAATGTATAAGTTCCATCATCTTTTTTAAATATGTGTAGTTGTATATCTTCTGATACAGGAATTAATACTTGCTTAAGTGTATTGTCTGTATCTAAAAGTAAATGATAAGTTATACCAGCTGTTATTTCTGAGCAAAGCTCTTTATCCTCTTTTTCTAAATTGAAATATAAAGATTGGGAAATTTTATGAGAATCTAGAAATGTTAAGAATGTATCACCTTTAGGCCACGTAAGTTCTTGTACTTCTTGAGAAAAACCAAATGAGATTAAAAACGCAAAGATTAAGATTAATTTTTTCACTGTAAGCTATTACTTCCTTTATTAGATAATTAGAGTATCTATTATACAATTGCACAACTTAATTGGATATAAACATATATTTAAAGGGATTCTAGTTGAAAAAAATTTTGTTATTTTTATTATGTATTGTAGTGTTTTCTCATGCAGATTTAGTTGAGGTATATAGAAGCCAAGGTTTAGAAGCTGTTAAAGAGAAGCTTGAGGAACAATTAACAAAAGAAGAGTATTGGAAAAATTATTTAAAAGATAGGAATGTTGATTATGGATATTATGAATCAACAAAATATTTACTTATTACAAAAAAGAACTTAAAAGAGATAAGTTTATATAAAATTGAAAAAAATAAGTATAATTTGTTATTAAGAGATAATGTCATAGTTGGTGAAAATCAAGGTGATAAACAAGAAGAGGGAGACTTAAGAACACCCATAGGAGCGTATGAGTTTACAAGTAAGCTTACAAAACTTGATGCTTTTTATGGTCCTTTGGCTTTAGTTACTTCATATCCTAATAGTTTTGATAAATCATTAAATAAAAATGGGCATGGAATTTGGCTTCATGGGATGCCTTTAAATGAGGCAAGAGAAGAATATACTAAAGGTTGCATAGCAATAGATAATCCAAAACTTGAAAAGATTGATAATATGATTGAACATGATAAATCTGTTATCTTAATCTCTGATAAAAATGAAATAAAAGCTTCAAAAGACGAAATAAGTATGATACTTTCATTTATTTACCAATGGAGAAATGCTTGGAAAGATTCAGATATTGATGAATATATAAAATTTTATTCAGATTCTTTTAAAAGATATAACGGTATGGATTTTGAAAGGTTTAAAGAGTACAAACAAAGGGTTTTTTCAAAAGATGAAAAGAAAAAAATTGAATTTTCAAATATAAACATCATACCATATCCAAACTCTCTAAACAAAAAAATGTACAAGGTTCTTATGGATGAAGATTATAGGACTAGATCATATTCATTTGTAGGAAAAAAAGAGTTGTATTTAGAAGTAAAAGATAATAAAATCCAAATTCTTTCTGAAGGTTAAAACTAACAATAAGAGCATTTTAGATATAATCGCCCAATTAATTACAACCATAATTTAAGGCGAAAGATGCAAAAAGAAGAGATGAACCTTGAAGAGATAGCACTTGCTCACTCTTTAACACTTGAAGAATTCGAAAATATAAAAGAGATACTAGGAAGAGAACCAAACTACGTAGAGATTGGTATCTTCTCTGCAATGTGGTCAGAACACTGTTCATATAAATCGAGTAAAAAATATTTAAATGGTTTCCCAACTAAAGCGCCATGGGTTATCCAAGGTCCTGGTGAAAATGCAGGAGTTATTGATATTGGTGATGGTTATGCTGCCGTATTTAAAATGGAATCACATAATCACCCTTCATTTATTGAACCATATCAAGGTGCTGCAACTGGTGTTGGTGGTATTATGAGAGATGTATTTACAATGGGAGCACGTCCTGTTGCTTCTATGAACTTAATCCAATTTGCAGGTATTGAAGGTGATTCTGAAACTGCACAAAAACACAGATTTCTTTTAAGAGGTGTTGTTGCTGGTATTGGTGGATATGGTAACTGTATGGGAGTTCCAACAATTGGTGGACAAACAAACTTTGAAGAGTGTTATGCTGGAAACAATCTTGTAAATGCTTTTAACTTAGGTATTGCAAAAGCTGATGAGATTTTCTTAGGAATTGCAGAAGGTAATGGAAACCCTGTAATGTATGTAGGTTCTAAAACTGGACGTGATGGACTTGGTGGTGCTGTTATGAGTTCTGCTTCTTTTGATGAGGATTCTGAATCAAAAAGACCAACAGTACAAGTTGGAGACCCATTTACAGAAAAACTTTTACTTGAAGCTTGTTTAGAACTGTTTAAAGAGGATTTAATTATTGGTATTCAAGATATGGGTGCTGCTGGACTTACATCTTCATCTTTTGAAATGGCTGGACGTTCTGGTTCTGGTATGATTATGCATTTAGATAGGGTACCAGCAAGAGAAGAAGGGATGACTCCATATGATTTCATGCTTTCTGAATCACAAGAGAGAATGCTTATTTGTGCTAAAAAAGGTTGTGAACAAAAAATTATTGATATTTTTGAAAAATGGGAACTAGATGTTGCCGTAATTGGTGAAGTTACAAACACTGGAAATATGGAACTATTTTGGCATGGTGAAAAGTGTGCAGAAGTACCTGTTCAACCTGTATCTGAACAAGCTCCTATTTTAGATAGACCAGTTGCCGAGCCTGAATATTTAAAAACAATCAAAGATATTGATATGTCAAAAGAGGTTTCAAATCAAGAGGCTTTTGATGCTTTATTTTCAGATGTAGAAGTTGTAGATAAATCTTGGGTTTATACTCAATATGATTCAATGGTACAAACAAATACAGTAAAAGGTCCTGGTAAACTTGATGGTTCAGTTATTAGAATCAAAGAAACAGGAAAAGCTCTTGCTATGAGTGCAGATTGTAATACTAGACAATGTTATATTGATCCAGAACTTGGAGCAGCAGCTGCTGTTATGGAATCTGGAAGAAATGTAGCTATGAGTGGAGCTGTTCCAAAAGCAATAACAGATTGTCTTAACTTTGGTAACCCACAAAACCCAGAAGTTATGTGGCAGTTTATGAAAGCTTGTGAAGGTATCAAAGCTGCTTGTAAAGAGTTAAATACGCCAGTAATTGGAGGAAATGTATCTTTATACAATGAAACAAATGGTGTTGGTGTTTTCCCAACTCCTGCTATTGCAATGGTTGGGGTAAATGAAGATGCAAACAAAGTATTACCATCATCTTTCCAAGAAGAGGGAAATGTGGTATACCTATTAGGTGATACTAAATCAGAGTTTGGTGCTTCTTTATATCTTAAAAAATTATATGGAAAAGTAGCTGGAACTCACCCTGAAGTTGATTTTGCAAAAGAGTTAACTTTATGGAATACAGTTATTGAAGGAAATACAAAAGGTTTACTAAAAGCTGCGAAAGATGTAAATGTTGGTGGTTTAGCAATAGCACTAGCAAAAATGGCAGTTGTTGGAAATCAAGGTGTTGAAGCAAATATTGAGTTAGCAGATGCAAAAGATATCTTCTCAGAGTCTTTAAGTAGAGCAGTTGTGGAAGTAACTCCAGAAAATGCTTCAGCATTTGAATCATTTTGTTCAAGCAAAGGTATCTCTTGCACTAAACTTGGACTTGTTGGTGGTGGAAAAATCGCTATCAATGATGTTTATGTAGAGTTAGATAAAGCAAAAGATATCTACTTTAATAAATTCAAACAAGTAATCGAACAAGATTTATAAAAACACCCCGTTTTTTAGATAAAAACTAACGGGATAAAAACTTATAAGTACCACATAAATAAAGATAAAAATCAAAGAGATTTTTAGGTACTTATAGTTTTTATCTTCTATTTTCAAAAGTAGTTTTGAAATACTCCACGAAAAGCCAAAAAAAGTTCCCAAAAACAGAAAAATATACAAAGCATAACCAATATAATTGTACTCTTTTTGTAAGATACAAAAAGGACAATGGTGTGTTGGAAGTTCATATATATAGGTACTAAAAAAGAGTATTAAACTTGTAATTGCAAAGATTAAAAATATAAGATTTGCTAAAGCATGAAGGTATTCATTTTTAAAGTATGAAACAACAAGTAAGGCTATAAAACTACTATAAAATCCAATAGTAAAGATTGAACTGTTTACCAAAAAAAGTGAAGAGATATAAGAACTACTAGAGTTTGAATATAAGGTTCCACAACAACTTACAAGTTTAGTTATATCAATTGAGCTAAACATTAAAAGCTCTAAAATAGTTTCACTTAAAAAAAGTAAATATATAAATAAAAAAAATCCAAATTTTAGTTTAGTAAATTTTAACTCTTTGGTTTTTAAATCAAAATGGTGGATTACCAGCCAATAACCAAATAAATAAATATTTAAAAGTTTAAATAAAAGCAGATATATTCCATATTTTGTAGCATCTACAACTCCTGCTGCACACATAGCTCCTGTTAAAACAGCAGAGATTTTATCTAATGTAAAAATAAAGAATACAAAGAGAATAATTTTTGTAAAAAGTATATATTTGATAATAGTTGAGCTTAAAAAACTTTGTTTCTCAAGATTGTATTGTTTTGTAGAAGTTGATTGCATATCCCATGAAAGAAAGATTCTAAATGAAATAAAAAAAGCGATAGTTGCAAAAATTAAAAAGATTATATCAAGAATAACAATTGCTAGTACTTCAGGATTTAAAAGCAAGATACTATCTCCCCTTTGTCTAATTCTACAGTTTTATCTACAAAATCCAAATCAAAAAATAATGGGTCGTGGGTAGAGACTATAATTGTTTTATTTAACTGTTTTAGTTGTTTTAAAATCTCTATAAAATGCAATGACAACTCTTTGTCTAGATTTGCAGTAGGTTCATCTGCTATAATAATATCAGGGTTATTTACTAAACTTCTAGCTATGGCAACTCTTTGTTGTTCTCCACCAGAAAGATTACGTACCATTTCATCTTTTTTATGTTCAATTTTAAACTTAGATAAAACCTCATTTGTAAGTTTTTCAACTTCTAAAGAATCTAGGTTTTGAGGTATTAATGGAACTATAATATTCTCTTTTACACTTAAATTGGAGATTAGATTGTATTTTTGAAAGATAAAGCCAATCTCATCTCTTCTATATAAGGCTGCAAAATTATCTGGAAGTTTTGAAACCCTTGTGTCGTTTACAATAACTTCACCAGTAGTTGGTTTACTTAAAGCTGCAATTAGTGAAAGGATTGTACTCTTTCCACTTCCACTAGCTCCTTTTAACACTAAGAGTTGATTTTTTTCAATAGTTAGATTTATATTTTTTATAGCTTCTATTTTATTTTTTTTGTTTAGTTCATAAACTTTTGTCAAATCTTTTAATTCTATCATCTAATAACCTTATCAGCTTCCATTGTTGCGGTTTTCCAAGCAGGAATAATTGTTGCTGCTATATATACGGGAACAGTTATAAAAAATATTAAAAATATGCTATTTATATCAAATACAAATGGTAGTTGAAAAACTGGTTTTAGATTTGAATATCCTGTAAAAATATCTTTTAAAAGGGGTGCTTGTAAAAGATATACAAAAATTAAAGCTAGCAATAAACTTAGAATAAAAGAGATAAAAGAGATGATAAAACTTTCGTAAAATTTTAGTTTGAGTATATCATCTATTTGCCATCCTAAAGCTTTTAAAATACCTATCTCTTTTTTCTCGTGGGAATTTAAAGAGTTGCTTTTGTCATAAACAATTATAAAAAATGTAAAAATAGATACAATAAACAAGGCTAGAAATATCCCACCTTTGTAGTCAAATATATTTTGATAACTTACTTCTAAATCTTTGTTTGTGATTATTCTACTATCTGGATACATCAATTTTAGTTTTGCTGCAATTGTTTCTATCTCATTTTCATTTGCAACTTTTATAACTATATCTGTGGCTTTATCTTTTGGCATATCGAAAATCTCTTGGGCTAAAGATAAGGGAAGAAGAATAGTATCATTTGATTCAAGTTGTATATTTGAGTCAAAAACTCCTAAAATATTTACCTTTTTAAAACTTCCATCTGGTTTGATAAAGTTAAAATATTTTTTATAATAATTTTCACTTAAAACCTTTTTAACTCCAGTTCCTATTATCATCGAAGAGTTTTTTAAAGCTTCTGAAAAATCGTATTCTTCTATAATATTTTCCAAAGATTTTTTATATTGTTCTTCAAATTCATCAATTCCAACAACACTAAAGTTTACTCCAGCATTTTCAAAATAGTAATATCCCCAAACTCTTGGAAGGGCTGATTGAACACCAGGAATATTTAAAATCTCATCTACTAAACTTTTGTCTATATCATAATGCCTTCCAGCTTTTAGTTTTTGAAGAGTGATTTGTGGTAGTGATTTAACTGTAGAGTTTAGTTCATATTTGATTGAATTAGAAATAAAAAATATGCTAAATAATAAAACCATTTGTAAAGTCAAAATAAAAAGTATAAATAGGTTTTTATATTTTTGTCTAAAAAGGGAGTTTAGTGCATATTCTATTAGATAAAAATTGATTTTAGTTTTCATTTATAATCTTTGAAGGGGTGTCTTTTACTATATTTGAATAGTTATAAGTAAAACTACTTGGAAAATACTCTCTTAGTTCAGGGGAATCTTTAAAAAGCTCAAAAGTAGTAGTAAGACTTCTATGTCTTATATACATGGCTTCTGTTGAGATTGCCAAATCAGGCAAACCTAAAACAGATACAAATAGATTTTTTTGGTGCAATGAGTTATTACTTATAGTATGATATTTATTTAGATAAAAAATTAAAATAAACAAGGCTAAAATATTTAAAGATATAAAACCTATAAGGTATTTACTTTTTCTATTCATCAAGTTTATATACTTTTTCCTCAGTAATCTCATCAAAGCTTAAAATCTCAACTCCTAGATGGTCTTCTTTAAATGTTTTTGCATCTTCAAGATTAATAAAAGGGATAAATTCATTTCCCATTGGACCATATACATCAGAGCCAGTCACATAAAATGCTTTTTTACCATCAATAGCATCTTGTGTATAATAATCACTTACCATAATCTTTTCTATTTGAGAGATTTTATACTCTTTATTAAGCCATTTTTTTGAATTAAAATAGAATTTAAATAAATCTTTTACCCCATCAAAAGAGAATTTAACCTCTTTATTATCTATCTTATAAACTATTTGTGCAGCCCATTTAGGGTATTTCGCTACAAACATACCACATACTGGGCATTTTTCTTTTTCATGTACTTCTATATATAAGTTATCTGTATGGTTGTGTTTTAAGTGTTCTTTATCCCAAATATATAAAGATAAGGCTATTGTTTGTTTTTCATTTAACTTTTTTTTGCATAAAGTGTTTGTATTTATATTTGTTGCTAACTCTTCAATACTATTATAGTTTGTAGAAGAAAGGGTAGGACAAAGTTTTTTATGAATCTTTTCTCCCATCTTATAATACATTTTTTCTTTTTGCTCTTTTGTTATCGAATCGAAATCATATGCAAATAGATTTATAAGAAGCAGTAAGATAAAAAAGACAATTTTATTCATATATTCCCTTTATTAAGTTTAATAAATTTTATCTAATAATTGTTAAGACTGTGTTAATTTAACATTAAATTAACTATTCAAGTATAAAATTTAAAAAAAAATAAAGGAATAAAATGAAGAAGATAATTTTTCTTTTTGCAACATTAGCTTTGAGTGTTTTTGCTCAACAAAATATGATGTATCAGTCTGTGCCAGCAGAGAAAGCAACTATATTACAAAAAGGTGAAGAAAAAAATTATTGTAGCATTTGTGGTATGACTTTACCAATGTTTTATAAAACAAACCATGCTGCAAAACATGAAGGGCATGATGTACAGTATTGTTCTATTCATTGTTTAGTGGAAGATAAAGAGATAAATAAAAAAGAGTTAACAGATATCAAAGTTGTTGATAACAAAAGCCTAAAATTTATCGATGCAAAAAAAGCTTTTTATGTTGTAGGAAGTAGTAAACCAGGAACTATGAGTATGGTTAGTAAATACGCTTTTTCAAAAGAAGAAGACGCTAAAGCTTTTGCTAAAGAGTTTGGTGGAGAGCTTAAAAATTTTGATGAAGTTTATAAAATGGTAAGTGAAAAAATATTAAATGAAAAAAAGATGATTGCTAAAAAACAAGCAAAAATGGCAAAGATGGGTGAAAAAATCTATGCAGAGAATTGTAAAAAAGTTGATGTAAATTTCACTTCTATCGCAGAAGCAAAATCTTACGTAGTAAAAAATCAATTATGTGGTGAATTAAAAGGTAAAAAACTACAAGCAGTAGCTTTATACTTAAGCGGAAAATAGAGTTTAATAAACATAAACTCTATTTCGCCCTCCATTTTTAGCTTCATACAATCCTTTGTCTGCTCTTTTCATAACAGTTTCAAAAGATTCTTCTGAGTTTTTAAAACCACTTACTCCAAAAGATGCTGTAATATTTTTTACTGTAGTGAAGCTAAATTTTTCTATCTCTTTTCTTAAATTTTCACAGATATTTTGTGTGATTTCTAAATCTTCATTGTCAAAAACTATTATAAACTCTTCTCCACCCCATCTAGCAAATAAATCTTCGTTTCTGATATTTTTCATAATTAAAGCTGCTAACTCTTTTAAGACACTATCTCCTACATCATGTCCATAGGTATCATTTATAGATTTAAATTTATCAATATCAATTATACAAAGTGTATACAATGAAGTTTTTGTTTCTAATAATCTAAAAAGACCATTTCTATTGTATGCTTTTGTAAGGTTATCTTTGTATGCTTTAAATGATAGATTTTTATTTGATTTTTTTAACTCTGCATGGGATTGTCTTAACATATTAAGTAAGTAGTTGAAAAATTTTGCAACAATACCAACCTCAGTGTCTCTCTCTTCATATATTTTTTTATTTATATTACCTGTTTTCATAATATGTAAAATACTATGAATAGTTTCTACCCAAGGTAAAACAGCATTGTGTTCACTACTATTTAGACCTAATACTTCATGTTTTTTTCTAACTCTTAAAAGGTTAACTTTATGTAGGAATAAAAATATCAATAAACCTAAACTAAAAGCAAAAATAAAGGCAACAAGTACACCTAGTGTTTGAATATAAATAAATTCTAATCTTGTAATATTTTCAGGTAATTGAGCAAATATCCCAACAGCGATAGTTCCCCATGCTCCAACAAATCCGTGGATACTCACTACACTTAATGGATCATCAATTTTTAATTTATTTGTTAAAAAAACATCCGCATAGTGCATTATAATAGCTGATACAAAACCTACAATAGCTGATTGACTAGCATCCAAGTTATTACACCCAGCAGTTATTCCCACAAGTCCTGCAATAATTCCAAAACTAAATATCTCTACACCAACTTTCTTTTTATAAAAAAAAGTTAAAATCCAAGCTCCAAATCCACCAAATACAGCAGCTAGAAGTGTGTTTAATAGTATAGAAGTTACCCTTGGTTCGAAGGTTAATAAACTTCCTGCATTGAAACCAAACCATGCAAAGAACAGTACAAAAACACCAAAAACTATAAAGTTATGATTACTTGGAGCAAAATATTTTACTTCACCATTTTTAAATTTTCCAAGTCTAGGTCCCAATACAAGAGTACCTGCTAATCCAATCCAAGCACCTATTGAATGAACTACTGTAGATCCTGCAAAATCAATAAAACCAAGCTTATTTAGCCAACCATTTTCATTCCAACTCCAATGACCAAATATAGGGTATATAAGTGATGAAACTATAATTGCAACTACTATGTATCCATTGAATTTGATTCTTTCCGCAACGGCACCTGATACAATAGTAATGGCAGTTGCTGCAAACATGGCTTGAAAAAAGAAAAAAGCATTTAAGTTAAAATCTTGTCCATCTATTAGAAAAAATGTAGTACCAAAAAGTCCAAAACTATCAGCTCCAAACATAAGTCCAAAACCAATAATCCAAAAAAAGATTATGCTAAATACAGTATCAATAAGATTTTTCATAGCTACATTGATAGTATTTTTACTTCTTACGACACCAGTTTCAACAAGAGAAAATCCAAATTGCATCATAAAAACTAAAAATGCACTAACTATAATCCATAATAAATCAATATCTTTTAGATTTTCCAAAATATAGACCTTTGATGAAGTTTAGAAAAATTATAACATAAAAAATAATCAACTAATTGTTATAAAATATACAGTTTTTCTAATCAACTAACTCTAATCGCTTTTTTAGTATAATCGCGAATTAAAACAAAACATGAGGATTTGATTTGAGAGCATTAATTAGTGTAAGCGATAAAAGCGGTGTTGAAAACTTTGCAAAAGAGTTAGTGTCTTTGGGATATGAAATCATCAGTACAGGTGGAACATATAACAAACTAAAAGAAGCAGGAATAGCTGTAATTGAAGCAAATGAAGTTACAAAATTCCCAGAGTGTTTTGAAGGAAGAGTAAAAACATTAAACCCATATATTCATGGTGGTATTTTACACAGACGAGACAAACAATCTCACCTTGACCAAGCAAAAGAACTTGGAGTTGAAGGGATTGATTTAGTTTGTGTAAATCTTTATCCTTTTAAAGCAACTATTGAAAAAACTGATGATTTTGAAGAGATTATCGAAAATATTGATATCGGTGGACCAGCAATGGTTAGATCTGCTGCTAAAAATCATGATAGTGTTATTATTGTAACAGATGTTGCTGATTATGATGTGGTATTAAACAATCTTAAAAACAATACAAACACTCAAGAGTTTAGAAGAGACTTGATGATAAAAGCATATGAGCATACAGCAGCTTATGACTCAATGATTGCAAACTATATGAACAAAAGATTCAATGGTGGAATGGGTGCAAAACAATTTATCGTTGGTGAAAAAGTATTTGATACAAGATATGGGGAAAACCCACACCAAAAAGGTGCATTGTATGAGTTTGATAAACACTTATCAAATAAATTTATCACATTAAAAGGTGAAGCAAGTTTCAATAATATGGGTGATATTAGTGGTGCAGCAAAGATCGCTTCTGCATTTGGCGATGATAATGCAGTATGTATCGTAAAGCACGGTAACCCATGTGGATTTGCTATAAAAGATACACTACTTGAAGCGTACACTGAAGCACTAAAATGTGATCCAATCTCAGCATATGGCGGTGTGGCTGCCGTAAACGGTATAGTTGATATCGACCTAGCCGTTAAAATGAACGAAATATTCCTTGAAGTGGTATTTGCTGCAGACTTTACCCCTGAAGCAGAAGAGGAACTCAATAAGAAAAAAAAGATAAAACTCTTTAAACAAGGTACAAAAAAACTTGAACTTTCAAACGATGAATATAACTTTAAAATAGTTGACGGTGGTTTTGTTTATCAAGATGCTGATAAAGTTGAAGAAGATGAGGTAAGAAACTCAGAATTAAAATCAAAAAGAGAAGCAAGCGAACAAGAAGTAAAAGATATGGAAATCGCATACAAAGTAGCAAGCTTAACAAAATCAAACTGCGTAGTATACGTGAAAAACTCAGCTATGGTAGCAGTTGGTATGGGTATGACAAGTAGAGTAGATGCAGCAAAAGCAGCTCTTAGAAAAGCAGAAGATATGGGACTTGATGTTACAGGTTCAGTTCTAGCATCTGAAGCTTTCTTCCCATTTAGAGATAGTATCGATGAAGCAAATAAAGCTGGTGTTAAATGTGTGATTGAACCAGGTGGTTCTATCAGAGATGATGAGATTATTCAAGCTGCTGATGAATTTGGTATGGCGTTGTACTTTTCAGGGAAAAGACACTTTTTACACTGATAATTAGCCTTCAAATGAAACTAGTTATTTATTTAAATCTTAAAAATTAAGAATTAATCAAAATATTACATATTGTAATATTTTGATTAAATATACTAGTTAGATGTTATGATTATAAAAATAATAAGAAAGGTTTGTAATGGCAAATGAGAGTATAACGGATGATATTATAAGAGACTTTTTCATCACAAACAGTTTATATAAAGCAAATAAAGTTATTATTGAGAAACAGTCTACAAAAACTCCAAAGATAGACAAATTACTAAAAAATGCTTCAAAAAGTGGTGGAGGAAAAGGTTATCCAGATTTTATTATTCAATATAAAGAAAATCCAAATTTAATTATTGTTATAGAATCTAAAGCTAATATAAAAAATCATCAATCAAAAACTTTAGATAAATACAAAGAATTTGCAGTTGATGGTGTTTTATTATATAGTTCATTTTTGTCAAAAGAGTATGATGTTTTAGCTATTGCTGTTAGTGGAGAAGAGAAAAATAAGTTAAAAATTTCTCATTTTTTACAGTTAAAAAATACAAAAGAAGCACATAAGATTTTTAATGATGATAAACTTTTAGATTTAGCAGATTATGAAAAAGGTTATCAAACAGATGAGAGAAAGTTTAATCAAGATTTTCAAAAATTGTTAAAATATTCAAAGACTTTAAATGATAAATTACATACTTTAAAAGTTAAAGAAAGTGAACGGAGTTTACTTATAAGTGGCACTTTAATAGCATTAACTGATAAAGCATTTTGTACTTCATATAAACTTAAAAATCCTAAATCGTTAGCAAAATATTTAATTGGTACAATTGAAGAAAAGTTAACAGATGTACAAAATGAACATATTAACAATATTATTTCTTCTTATTCTTTTATTACAACTCACACAATTTTAGCAGTTAAAGAAAATGAATTGAGGGATATTATTGATGAAATTGATATAAAAATAAATAATTTTATTAAGACATATAAATATTTTGATACTCTTGGACAGTTTTATATTGAATTTTTAAGATATGCAAATAATGACAAAGGTTTAGGAATAGTTTTAACTCCTCCACATATTACTGAATTATTTACAGAAATTGCAAACATAAATAAGGATAGTATTGTTTTAGATACTTGTACTGGTACAGGAGGATTTTTAATTTCAGCTATGCAAAAAATGATAATTGATGCAGGAGGAGATGAAAAAAAAGAGTTGCAAATTAAATCAAAACAAATTGTTGGAGTTGAAATTCAACATGATATATTTTCGCTACTTTGTTCAAATATGTATATTCATGGTGATGGTAGAAGTAATTTATTTAAGGGTGGTTGTTTTTATGAAAATATAAAAAAAGAAGTTGCAAAATTTAAACCAAATGTAGGCTTTTTGAATCCACCATATAAATCAAATAAGGATGATATAGAAGAGTTAGAATTTATTTTAAATAATTTAGAACAACTTGAAAAAGGTTCTTTGTGTGTGGCAATTGTACCAATGAGATGTGCTTTATATGATAGTGGATATGGTTTAGAATTAAAAGAAAAATTATTAAAACAACATACTTTAGAAGCTGTACTTTCTATGCCTGATGAACTATTTTATAATTCTAATGTTGGAACTAATACTTGTGTAATGGTTTATAAAGCAAAAGAAAAACATCCAATTAATTATAAAACATATTTTGGATATTGGAAAGATGATGGTTTTTATAAAAAAAGAACTAGTGGTAGAGCAGATTATGATGATAAGTGGAATAAAATAAAAAAAGAATGGCTAGAAAATTTTAGAAATAAAGATGAAGTTATAGGACATAGTGTTAAAAAATTAGTTAAAGCTCATGATGAATGGTGTGTAGAACAGTATATGAAAACAGATTATGATTTTTTAGATGAAAATAACATAAGGACACTTGTTTTACAGTATCTGTCATTTAATGTTTCTCAAGGGAAATTTGATGTTATAGAGTATTTTTTAAATAAAAATAAAAAGATGGCATTGAACATTAATGCTTGGAAAGAGTTTGTAGTTGGGAAAATTTTTGATGTTACATTAGGTAAACCTATTCATAAAAATAGTATAAAAGATTTTTCATTTAGAAATAAAAAAGGTTTCACTCCTTATGTGACGAGAACTACAAAAAATAATGGTATTGAGTTATTTGTTAATAATAAATCAATTTTACCAGATAAATATTTTGAAGGAAATGCAATAACTATAGGTGCAGAAGGCTTTAAAGCATTTTATCAAAAAGACAAGTTTATCACAGGAAATAAAGTAAATATTTTAAGAAATGAGAATCTAAATTTAGCAAATGCCTTATTTATTAACACTATTTTAAATTTAGAAATAGAAAAAAAATTTGGATATGGTAGGGGATTAGTCAAATCTAGAATTGAAAAATTAACAATCAAGTTACCAGCAACAAAAGAATCAAAACCTGACTGGAAATTTATGGAAAATTTTATTATATCTTTAGAATATGAGTAAAAAGTTTCACTCTCGAAGATGAACTCCACCTTTAATTTTAAATCAAAAAAAGGTGTCAGTCACCATTTTCTCACCATTTAGAGATAGTATCGATGAAGCAAATAAAGCTGGTGTTAAATGTGTGATTGAACCAGGTGGTTCTATCAGAGATGATGAGATTATTCAAGCTGCTGATGAATTTGGTATGGCGTTGTACTTCTCAAACAAAAGACATTTCCTACACTAAAAAGTTGAAAGATTGTTTTTATAAGCAATCTTTCTTCATAACTCGGCGTTAGAGGATATAATTTTCTACCACTTACTTTATCTACGAGAATTAAATTCTCTACCTTGATTTATTTTGAAATGTCACTCCTAAAAACAATCTTTAATGATGTTCATTTTCTTTTTATCATTTCTAAAAACTTTTAAATTTTTTAAAACTGTGACACAGTTGTGATAAATTTTTTTAGAATATATTTGATATTTTGTTAAACTATTGCTATTTTAGGTGTTTATATAGGTTTAATATCTTAACATTGTAAATGATAAGATATTAATGAATCTTATTATTAATAGTACTAATAAATACTTAAATGAAAAATTAGTATAAAATATAAGGAGTTAATTATGGTTTTTGAAATGAGAACATATACAATAAAAATTGGAAAACTTGGTGAATATATTGATCATTTTGAAAAAGTTGGTATGCCAATTATTTCAAAGTATGCACAACTTATTGGATATTGGCATACTGAAAGTGGAGAGTTGAATCAAATAATACATATTTGGGCATATAATGACTTAAATGAAAGGGCTTTAAAAAGAGAAGAATTGTATAAAGATGAAGATTGGTTGAAAAATTTTATTCCAAAAGCTTTGCCCATGCTTGAAAAACAAGAATCAAGAATAATTACACCATCCTCTTTTTCGCCAATAAAATAATTTGGGGAAAATAACAAATCTAACAAACTAGTAGAGCTAATAAATTATCCTGAGGGTAATTTGTTGGCTCATTTTAAACATTATGCACATTAAAGGAACTAGATACTAAAACTATTTATGTCTATGACAACCATGAGATATAGTTAATTTGGATACAATGGATGCTAAATCTTTTAAAGATTGGAAGACATATAAAGTCACAAAATATGAATTGAAAAAATATAAAATTTTTACTTCTAAAAAAGAATTTATGGATAAATATTTAGAGTATTTCATCTAGTCTAATAGAGTAATAAAAAGGTCTCAGGCACTATTTTATATAAAATATCACATATTGTAATATATTATTTAAAAAAAGATTAAAACTAACCAGTTTAAGGGCTTTATATTAATTTAATATCTTATCATAAAAATTGTATTCCTATTAGTTGATTTTATATATTATTTATATATACTATATTATTAATAAATGGTTAGCACTACAAGGAGATTGATTTGAACTCAGAAATAATGATTGAACTTGCAACAAGTGCAAGTGTTGCCGTTGGTCTAGGTGTTATTGCAAATCTGCTCTTCTCCAAGAAGTTAGAACAAGAGAAGATTCAAGAGAAAAAGCTTGAAGAAATTGCTTCATCAGTTTCAACGAAGTACAATGAAACTAAGTTTAGAATTGTTGAAGCTATAGCAAATAAAATTCCTAAAGGAGCAAACGCAGAGGAATTCGCTAGCTCTTTGGCTCAAAATATCCAAATACGTGGTGATTTGTTTGTAAATGGTACTGAAGATAGAGACGTATCACTAGAAGATTTAGTTAGCAGTTATCACCAACAGGCTCTTTCTCAGGCAAAAGTACAGTTTTGGTTCAGTGTCTTAGCAGCAACAGTTGGGTTTGCTTATATTCTGTATGCAGCTTCAAATATTTCTTATGAGCATCTTTCTTCCTATCTTAATATTCTACCAGGAGCAGTAATTGATGCTGTGGCATTTCTGTTTTTTAAACAAGCAGAGCAAACTAGAGAACGAGCCACCGCGCTTTATGATCGATTAAGATCTGACAATCAAATGGCAAAGGCCAAAGAGCTTGTTGACTCTATTGAAGACATTAAGATTAAAAGTGCAGTTAAAGCTCAAATAGCTTTGCATATGGCAGGCTTAAAAACCAAAGAAATTGATTTGCCATCGTTTATAAATGAAGGTAATAAATAGGTGCTAAAAAAGGTAAAAAGGTGCAGGAAGCATTTTCTTGTAAGCTCCTACGAAAAAAGTTTTCTTTGCCTTGATTGATTTTGAAATATCACTCAAAAAAAAAACCCGATAGATAACACAATATAATAAAATAATGATTTATTTATTTAATCTCATAATGAAATAATAAAATAAAATTTTAAGCTATCGGTATGCATAATAATTAATAAAATATTAATCAAAAAAATTAGTTATTTTATTTTATTTTATATACCTTAGGTATATAATAATTAAATATAGGATTGAAAACAGAAGGAACGATTATGAATTTAGGAAAAAGATTATCAATATTGATAATAAGTATTTCATTTATTGCATTAGTAATAAGTTTTATTGTATTAAATCAATACAAGTCAAAAATAAAAGATAATGTGTATGAAAATACAAAAGCTAATTTAATAACTAAATTAGACGATAAAATAGCTGGAAGATTAGAAGTTGGAATTACAAATGCTATTGCCTTTGCTAATGATCAAAATATTGTTGATGCTTTAAGGACAAATAACAGAAATTTGGCGATTAAAGAGTTGAATGTTATTGCTGATAAGTTTAGCAAGGAAGCAAATTTTAAACAACTTAAAATCCATATTCATACAGCAGATATAAAATCTTTTCTAAGAGCTTGGAAACCAAAAAAGTTTGGTGATGACTTAAGTGGTTTTAGACACACAATTAGTAAAGTGAAGGAGACAAAAAAATCACTTACAACCATTGAGATTGGTAATATAGGAATATTTTTGGTTGCAATTACTCCTGTTATAGAAAATGGCACATATTTGGGGTCTTTGGAAATTTTACAACGTTTTAATATCCTTATTGATCAATTTAAAAAAGACAATGAAAATCTTTTGGTGTTGTTGGATAATCAATTTGAATCAACTGCAAAACTGATGAAAAATAAAGTCAAAATAGGTAATTATATATTAAGTCAGTCTAAATATGATAAAGATTTTCTAACAGAAGCTCGAAAAATAGATTTTTCAACGCTTTTAAAAGAGGGTTATATTTTAGATGATAAATATTTTTATACGTTTAAAACAATTCAAGATTTTGAAGGTAAAAATATTGGAATTTCTCTTATAAGTGAAGATAAAAATATTGTTGATAATATTATTGATGATACTTCAAGTATTATCAATACCGCTTTATTGATAATCGTATTATTGATTTTAGTTTTAACAACTACGATATTAATCAGTTTAAAAAAAGTTGTTTTAAATCCTCTAAATGAGTTTCAACAAGGTTTATTGGAATTCTTTAAATTTCTGAATAAAGAGACAAAAAGTTCACCATTAATCAATATAAATACAAATGATGAAATTGGGGTTATGACAAAAGTTGTAAACCAGAATATTGAAAATACTAAAATACTTATGGAAGAGGATGCCAAATTAATCGAAGATGTTAAACGAGTCGTTTCATTAGTGGGGCAAGGAAAATTAAATCAAAGAATAGAAAAATCAACTAAAGATGAAAATTTGACTGAGCTTAAAGATATTTTTAACAATATGCTTGATATTACAAGCAAAAATGTTTGTGAAGATATTAATAAGATTAATGCCGTTTTTGAAAGCTTTGCAAAATTAGATTTTAGACCAAGAGTAGAAAATGATAAAGGTGCTATCGCTAAAGGTGTCAACAATCTTGCTGATATTATCAGCCAAATATTGATTGAAAATAAATCAAATGGCTTAACTTTAGAAGATAGTTCACACATGTTGATTAAAAATGTCAATACCTTAAATCAAAACTCAAACGAAGCTGCCGCTGCTTTAGAAGAGACAGCTGCTGCTTTAGAGGAGATCACGGGAAATATCTCAAATAACACTAACAATATTATAGAGATGTCAAATCTGGCTTCCCATGTTACAAGCTCAGCTTCTAATGGAGAAGAGTTGGCATCTATTACCACAAAAGCGATGAATGAAATTGATCTGGAAGTCAATGCCATTAATGAGGCGATAACCGTTATTGACCAAATTGCATTCCAAACCAATATTTTAAGCCTTAATGCGGCAGTTGAATCAGCAACAGCAGGAGAAGCAGGAAAAGGGTTTGCTGTTGTTGCTGCTGAAGTGCGAAATCTTGCTACTAGAAGTGCTGATGCAGCAAAAGAGATAAAAACTCTTGTTCTAAAAGCAACAGAAAAAGCAAATGATGGGAAAAAAATATCCGAAGATATGATAAATGGGTACGTAACACTTAAGGATGATATCTCTAAAACGATACAATTAATTAAAAATGTAGAAATGGCATCTAAAGAACAACTTGCTGGAATTGAACAGATTAATAATGCTGTAAATTCTTTAGATCAGCAAACGCAACAAAATGCGATGGTAGCTTCACAAACGCATCATATAGCCCAAGAAACTGATAACCTTGCAAAACTCATTGTCAATGACACCAATGCAAAAGAGTTTACAGGGAAAGAGGAAGTTAAAGCAAAACCTTCAAATAATCCACTTCAAGAAACAGCATAAAAAAATAGGGCATTCAATACTTTTATTCTAAATTAAGAGGGGAAAGGGGATATTCCCCTTTATCTTAAATTTTTTATACGAGGAAAATATAAGACCAAAATTAAAAAACAGTGGTCTTTTCATTTTATTTATTTATAAAAGTAGCTTTTCTTTTTTCAATAAAAGCATTCATTCCTTCTTTTTTATCTTCTAAAGAAAAAGTTGAGTAAAAAGACTTTCTTTCATTTTTAAGTCCTACTTGCAAACTAGATTCATAAGCATTATCTATTGATTCTTTTATTAGTTTTACAACTGGTTGACTCATAGCTGCAATCTTTGAAGCAATTTCAATTGCATCATCAATTACTTTTCCTTTATCACTAACCTTTGCAACAAGTCCATAGTCTCTTGCTTCATTTGCATCTATTGTTTCTCCTGTTAAGCACATAAGCATAGCTTTTGATTTTCCTACAGCTCTTGTTAATCTTTGAGTTCCTCCAATTCCTGGCATAGTACCTATTGTAATTTCAGGTTGTCCAAATTTTGCACTTGCATCACAAATAGTAATATCACATAAAAGAGCCAATTCACACCCTCCACCAAGGGCAACTCCAGAAACTGCTGCAATTATTGGTTTTTTATGGTTTTCTAAATTATTCCACTCTTTAGTTATGAAATCATTGTTATATGCAGTTGCAAAATCTAAGGTTGATAACTCTTTTATATCTGCTCCAGCTGCAAATACATTTTCTCCTCCGGTTAAAACAATTGCACCTATATTTTTATCTTCTTCAAATTTTTTGATTGCATCTGAAACTTCATTTATTAAAGCAGATGATAATGCATTATAAGCTTTAGGTCTATTTAGAGTAATTAAGCCAACAGTATTTTTTATATTTTCAACTATAATGTATTTATATTCCATCTCTTTATCCCTTAAGTTTTTTAATTAGTGTGAATTAACAAACTATTAATTCACACTAATATACTAAATTATAACTTAGATTATTTACCATTTAGTATGAGTTAAATCACATTGTATCATTTCACCACGATGTGCTGGTGTACCTGGTTTTTCTGCAGATTCACAAAGTAATGTTGTGCCATAGTCATTTCTTTTATCATGGGCATTAGTTCTCGCCCAAACAGATACAAGTGCTCTTTCTTCTGGTTTTGCTTCACATTTTCCATCTACTTCAAAAGCATGAATTGTATTTTCATGAAGATAAAGAAGTGAGTTATTCATAGCATCACCTGATACCCACATATCAGGCTCATTTTTTGCTCCTGCATCAAATTGAACCCTTCTAAACTTTTCATTTACTTTTACTGTTTTTAATAAAGGATTATCTTCTCTTATTGCAAAACTTTTAAATTGTTTTACACAGGCAGGCATTCTCATATTATAATAAATTTCAGGGATAGCATGATTGTGATAAGGGTATAAAGAATCTACTACTTGAACAGTCATACCAACTTCAGCTCCTACTTTTTCACCATTAATTTCATCAATTCTTAGTAAACCCCAATGACCTAATATTTCAGCATAGGCATATCCTCCACGAATAATAAGAAAGTTTTTTTCATTTCTTTTACTTTCCTCTGCATACATAGGGAACCATCCTGCTGCAGCCCAAAGATTAGGTAAAGAATTTGCACTTACATCATAAGGAAAAGTTTTTGGCATTTGAATCTCATTACCTGTTACCATCTTATAAAAGTTTTTTGTAAACTCTTTTCCTCTTTTTCTTACATCTTTGTTTGTTACTTTTTTATCAAAAAATTCATCAAAAGTCATTCTATTTGCCCATTTAGCAACGGGAGATTTTTCTGATAATTCACCACCTGGATTATAAATCCAGTTTACATCACGTCTTGCAGAGAAACATTGTTTTGCTTTATCAGGATTTTCTAAAATTTGATAAATATTTTTTACCATGATTTTCATATCTCTTCTATCCATTACACAGATTCTTTTTTTCTGTGTAGTTTCATAGACTGCTTCGTCAGAATTAAGACACTCACTTACTTCACCATTTGTTAAAGCTAAAGCATAAGCTTTTATATAAGTTAATGTTTCATCCCATAAAATATCTACATACTTTTGATCTTCTTTTGAATATTTTACAGGTTTTGTTAAACATTTGAAATCTGCATCTACGATGTCATTTTTATCCAAAAAGTTCGGTAACTCATTTGCACTAGTATTTACATTTATTAACAATAAACTTGATACTAATATACCTTTTATATATTTTTTCATCGTTAATCCTTTTAAAGTGATAAAAGTAGTGTAACTATTTAGTATTTTTTTAACAAGTACTAACAAAAAAGAAATGTACTAACCAATTAGATACTATCTTAAATAATGGAGTTTAAGAATTATAATTTTAATTTTAAAGGATTTATAAGCTTGTAAGAAAGGTGTGTTTATTTGGGTATTTGTATTTAAAATTGTTTCGTAATGTTACAGGTAAAATTAAGAAAGGTGTCAAGCACCATTTTATTAAACTAGAAGGTTTCCATATATTTGAAGGAGTTGATAGTAACACAAAAAACATAGAAAAGATTTTAAAAAAAGATTTCACCATTGGTAGCTTAGAAAAGAATTTTATTTCAGATTATAATCAAATCTATTAGAAGCTTCAATCCAATATAGATTAAAGCTTTTCTTTATTCTTCTATTCATTATAAACACAATATGCATTTTCAAAAAAATCTCCATTTGTAAAGAAACATGCTCCTCTACAGCCAGCACGACAGTATATTCCCATATCACAATCTTTACATTTGCCACTTAATAAAGATTTATCAAAGTTTCTATTATAAGAAAAATTACCATCTTTAAACCAAATATCACCAAAAGATTCTTTTTTGATATTCCCTTCTATAAATATATCATCATATAAAGATTCACACCCTTTTATATTACCTACACTATCAATGCCAACTACAGACAATCCAGCATGACATCCTGCCCAATAATTTATATCTCCTGGTTCTCCTCTTATAAATCTTTCATTCTTATCGTAATATCCAATATTATCACCAGTGTAGATTCTAATTTTTCCTTCATCTCTTTTCTCTTTTATAAATGATGTAACTTTTTTTATATTTTCAATTGATATCATTTGCTCTCTTCTATCACTAAAATTTCCCATTGGATTTGCAAGTTGAAGTTGCCATATTTTTATATTATTATCAATAAAAAAGTTATATTGTTCTTCTAAATCTTTAACATTAGTATTTATAAGAGTTGTATTAACTCCTATTTTTATATTTTCCTTATTTAAACGATTTATAGTTTTTATTAGATGGTCAAATGACTTTGGATTGTTTCTGATGGTATTATGATTTTCTTTCATCCCATCAATAGATAAAGCAATATTTGATAATCCTGCATATTTTACCTCTTCTACTTGTTTATCTCCAAATATATATCCATTTGTTATAAGATTTACAGTGACATTATTTTGTGTAAATTTGTGTGCTATTTTTTCCCATCCATCATATAAAAAAACCTCACCACCTATTAATGTTACATATTCACAACCTAAGTTTATAAGTTCATCAGCTAATAGCAATGCTTCATCATTTGTTAATTCATTTTTACGTTCTTTTCCAGCTCTTGAACCACAGTGAGTACAATTCATATTACATTTTAAAGTAAGTTCCCAAACACAATTCTTTGGAATATAAGTATTTGTATTCATAAGTAATACCTTTTATAAAATAAAGCCGGGTAACCCCGGCTTATGTGATTATTTAGCCTGTGCCATATATAAAACTACAATTGGAGAATACCCTTTTATTTGTCCAGAGTTTGCACCAATCACTACAGAGTTTCCTAAGTTAGTTCTAAAATACCAGTATGGTTCTGGTGATTCTGGATGAGTTAGAGGCCAAGATAAAGCTATCTCAGTAAATTTATCACCTTCATTTTGAGTATGAAAAATATTTATAGCTTCTTCTATATCAATTTTGTATCCATCAAATGAGATAATGCCAAGAGGGCATTTAATTGGAATAGGTTGTGTCATTCCTATTCGTGGTGGTCTTGCTGTATAATACTCATGGCAAGTACCACTTTCATCCCTTACTATAATATTCCATCCTAAAACATCTTCAACTTTACTTCCAATACCATTTTTTATAACTGCTTCTTTTCTTTCTAAACCTATGCATTTTATACCAGTTTTTTCTGCTGCTGTATCTAAATAATTTTTGATTTCTAACATCTTAAATCCTTTTGTAAATTTATGTTATTTTATTAGGGAAATATTTTCCAAACATATTGCGGATACAAAATTTGTAATCTTATGGACACCTCCTTATTTTGAGTTAGTCATAAATGACTATGAAACATTAGAATTGATATTTTCATGATAATAAGAAAACGTCACATTTGCGTTTCAAAATATAATATTTTTATATATTTTTTAAAATTTAAAATGTTAAGATTTTTTCTTTATAAGTATTGGATTTTTAGAATAGAATGATAGATATAGTTAAAAGTTTTTTAAGATGATTAAAAATTAATTATGATAGTTGTACTAGAAGATAAATTAGCTATATTTTGTCTAAAACTTCCTTAGCTTTTTTGTACCCTTCATACAAAACAAAGTTAAAACTCTTAAAATCAAACAGTCTAACTTCTGAAATACTATCTATATTTATAAAAAAGTCTGCTCTTTTTTTTGCTCTTCTCATTGCACTTTGCGTTAATATAAAAAGGGATCTTCTATGCAAAACATCTTTTTTGTATGAGAAGTTTTTTTGTAGATTGTTTACATTTACACTTATGTTTGGATATTTCATTTTTGAGAAGTTTTTATTTGGTAGGTTGTCACTATATCCTCCATCTACATAGTGAGTGTCGCCTATTTTTACTGATGAGAAGTATGGCAAGAGACTACATGAGGCGATAGTTGATTTTATCAAATCATCTTGTGTGTGGTATTCTGCTTTTCCTGTTTCTATATTTGTTACACAAATCTCTATTGGTATTTTTTGTTCTTTATCTTTGATAAAAGCTCGTAGTTTTTTTTCTATTTTATTTAGGCTAAGGATTGATCGAAATCTAAATTTGAAACTAAACAAATCCCATTTGTTTATTGTAAAGAAAAACTCCTCTATCTCTTTTATGCTAAAGCCATATCCATATAGTAAGGCTATGATTGCTCCACCGCTTGTACCTGAGATTTTTTTGATTGTGTAGTTATTTTCTTCTAGATATTTTATTACACCTAATGAGGCAGCTGTTCTTATGCCACCACCTGATAGTGTAAGTGTAATATCTTTATTTAGTTCTTTTTGTTTTTTTGCCATATTTACTTATTTTATTTAGTATTTTATTATTCTTTTTATTTTATCAAAAAAAGTTTACAAAATAGGATACAAAAGTATAGTACACTTTTTGCATAGTAAAAAATATAAGAAAAAAAGGGATAAACTATGTATAAGAATAAGGAGTATTTAGAAGAGGATTTTATCATCTTTAATAGTAAGCTTGGTTTACGAGATTTTGTAACTATTGGTGAAATTGATTTCAAAAATAATCAAGTATGGCTAGATAATCCTTATGAATTTGTTGGTCCCCTTTGTTTAGAAAAGCTTTGTACTATAGGTGAGATAAGCTTTGAAGCTTGTATTATAATGTCCCAAGAGTATTGGAAAAAAAATCAAAGAAGATTACAAAAAGAGTCTTTCGAAAATCAATTAAAATTTCAAAGACAATTTCAAAAAGATATAAATAATCACAATAAAAAAAGAAGAGATTTAGACTATAAAACAGAAAAAGAAAACAGAGAACTATTAGGTTTACCTTTAGAAGGAGTTTTAGAAATTTCACAAATAAAAGCTGCTTTTAAAAAGATTGCAAAAACTGCCC
The DNA here is from genome assembly GCA_050296315.1 of Halarcobacter sp. Taxonomy (GTDB): domain Bacteria; phylum Campylobacterota; class Campylobacteria; order Campylobacterales; family Arcobacteraceae; genus Halarcobacter. The sequence goes on along the minus strand of JBNKRE010000004.1, from coordinate 84,274 downwards.
ATCCTGATGTTGGTGGAACTCATGAGATGTTTGTAAAACTATCTGATGCAAAAGATGCCTTAATACAATAAAAGTTTTTATAATACTTATTTAACTACAATCTTTACATAAAAATCATAAAGGTCTTGATTATGAATATATATCTAAGTTCGGCAACTTTACAATCTTATGAAAATAAAAATAAATCTATGGATCTGTTTTATAATCCAATTGTTATATTTGAAGATATTGAACCTTTTATGATTGAGCAATTGAAAAATATCAAATGGAGTGTTTCATCTTCTAAAATAGGTAATCATATTTTTGATATTTTGATGATTAAAAATAGTGATATAAAACAAGAAGAGAATATCTTTTTTGTAGAGTTTAGACTTGCTAAAAAAGATGTTTTATTTGAATATGACAATTATCTATGTGAAGTTGAGTTTAGTGCAAATCTTGCAACTTTAGACAAAAAGATTATACCAATTGGATATAAATCACTTGCAATAGTTAAAACAAAATGGTCTAAAGGTTTGATATAAATAAAAGCTTTATTCTTCTATATTTAATAAAGCTTTTATATTTTGAACCAAACCTTTACTTCTAAAATGTGGCAAAATACTAACTAAGAACTCTTTTCCATGTTCTTTAATATGATCTATGATTAACTCTTTTCTTGAATCAGAGTCTAAAATCAGTTCTTCAACTCTTATAATATTGTTTGTTTTAACAGCGTGTAAAAGTTGAGTTGATGCAGGTATAAATGTCATGATTTTCTCCAAGATAAATTTGGTGAAATCATGACAAGTTACTACTTAGATTTTATTGATTTACCTGTTTCCAAGTTGTAATCAAAAAAAAATACATATTTAAGTATATTAAATGCAAAATGAGGATAAGCTTTTTAAAAAATAGAAGATTTTATTGAACAAAGGATTACTAGATGTGGTTACGAACAAAATGTGAAATGAAATTTGATATTACAGTGCCAACACCTTTTATCTTGATGTTGAGGATGCGTAGTGGTGCTCAACAGTGGGTATCAAGTGAGGAATATAGATTGAAACCACATACTCCTATTTTTGAGTTTACTGATAGTTATGGTAATCTTTGTCAACGATTAATTGCACCTGTAGGTTTATTTAGTGTTTATACTCAAGCGGATGTATTAACAGCAAATCAAACTGAACAAGCCTTTGGAGCTGAATTTGTAGAGATTCAAAACTTACCAAATGAGGTATTAAGTTATCTTTTACCAAGTCGATATTGTGAGTCAGATCGTTTTGGACAGATGGCTACTTCTATAGTTGCTGGTTATAAGTTGGGTTATGATCAAGTAAAAGCTATAGAGGATTGGTTACGTAAATCTATTTATTTTGATACAAATAGTAGTGAAGTTCCTGTATCCGCAGTGGAGGTTAATTTACGAGGTTCAGGTGTTTGTCGTGATTTAGCCCATCTTGGTATTGCTTTATGTCGTAGTCTTAGTATTCCAGCACGATTAGTTGTAGGGTATTTATATGAGCTTGAACCTATGGATTTACATGCTTGGTTTGAAGCATATGTTGGGGGTCGTTGGTATACGTTTGATGCAACACAAAAAGAACTAAAAGGTGGTTATGTAGTGATTGGATATGGTCGTGATGCAACAGATGTTGCTATATATAATCAATTTGGTCCTACAGTTTATCCTATTTATAAACATATCCAAGTTGAACTTATCAATGAAAATGATATGTAAGTTAAAAACACCTTTTATTTTAATTCAAAAGGTGTTTCTTGGTAAACACAATAGTTAAGCCAGTTTGCAAACAATAAGTGAGCTGCTGCTCGCCATTTTACAACGGGTTCTTTTGAAGTATCATTGTTTTTAAAATAGTTTTTAGGGATTTGTATATCAAGTCCTTTTTCAACATCTCTAAAATACTCTTTTTGTAAAGAATCACTATCATACTCCAAATGGCCGCTCATATATACGTGTTTTCTGTTCTTTGATGCGACTAAACATACTCCTGATTCTTCAGAATGAAGTAAAAGTTCTAGTTCATCAACTTTATCTATATCTTCTTTTAAAACTGTTGTATATCTTGAGTGTGGAATATATGTTTCATCATTGAAACCTCTTAACAAAGGATTTGTTTTGTTATATAAATCATGCTCAAATACCCCAAAGGTTTTTTTATCTTGCAAATATTTAGGAATCCCATGATGATAATATAATCCAGCTTGTGAACCCCAGCAAATATGTAGGGTTGAGGTGATATTTGTTTTAGAAAACTCCATAATCTCTACTAATTCATCCCAGTATGAAACCTCTTCAAAAGGCATTGTTTCAATTGGTGCACCAGTTATTATCAAACCATCAAAGGTGTGTTTTTTTATCTCATTAAAAGTTTTATAAAAACTCTCCAAATGATCTTCTGACGTATTTTTTGATTGATAGGTAGCGGTTTTTAAAAGTGTAATTTCTGTTTGTAAAGGTGTATTACCTAACAACCTTAAAAGTTGAGTCTCTGTTTCAATTTTATTTGGCATTAAATTTAATATTATAATTTTTAAAGGTCTAATATCTTGATGTTTTGCTCTTGTGTCATTCATCACGAAGATATTTTCATTTTGTAAAATTTCAACTGCTGGTAGTTCTTTTGGGATAACTATTGGCATATTATCTCCTTGAATTTTTGAAAGATTATATCATTTATTAATAAAAGTATAGATTTAAAGCCGTAAGAAAGGAAGACAATGAAAATACGGCTTTAAATACAGGTGATTAATACTAAACTGTAAAAATATTAATCAAAACAAATCAAATTCATTTAGTACATGAGTCCAGTATGTAGCTATATGAGTGGTATAATTATATAATGAGCATATGACAATAATATGATATTTTTCTATTTTTATTTGTGATTAGCTATAATTTTCTAAATTTATAAAGTATGAAATATGAATAAAAAAGATTTTAAGAAGTTTATAAAAAATTTACCCTTGCATATTGATGTTATGGCTAGAGATAGATATTTTAATTCTGCTGTTTTAGTTCCATTGGTAAAAATAGATAAAGAGTATTATCTATTGTTTCAGAAAAGAGCTGCACATATACGTCAAGGTGGAGATATTTGTTTTCCTGGTGGAGGATATGAAGATGAGGATAAGTCTTTTAAACATACAGCACTAAGAGAAACAAAAGAGGAATTGGGAATCAGGAAAAAAGATATAAAAATCTTAGGTCAACTTGATACTTATGTTGCTCCCATTGGAGCTTTGATAGAGCCTTTTGTTGGAATTGTTAAGAAAAAAGCTGTAGAAAATATGATTATAGATAAAAATGAAGTTGAAAAAACTATGTTGATACCTATGAGTTTTTTTAAAGAAAATCCTCCACAAGAATACACTTTGAAGTATGAAGTTCATCCTTATAGTATAAATGAAGATGGTGAAAAAGAGATACATTTTCCTGTAGAGGAACTTGGATTACCAGAAACTTACCAAAAACCTTGGGGACATAAAAGACATAAAGTTTGGGTTTATAAATATGATGGTGAAATTATTTGGGGGATAACAGCAGTTATAATAAATGATTTATTAAAAAAATATTAGTTTAGGAGAGTTTTAATGAAAAGTAAAATATTTGTAATATTCTGTGTAGTATTGATGTTTAGTGCTTGTTCTATGGATAATAAAAATTTATTAGTTAATAAAGAAAAAAGATATGCTAAAGTAAAAGATTGCAAGATTTATCCAGAAGATATGAGAAGATTTGATTGTTATTTTGAAAAAGCAAATGATGGAGATACTCTTGCTCAAAGTTGGATAGCTTATTATTATAATGTGGGAAAAATTGTAGAAGAAGATAAATCAAAAGCTACTTCATGGTATTTAAAAGCCGCAAAAGCTGGTGATTCTTATTCTCAAAGAGAATTAGGTTTGAATTACTTAATTGATTATAAGGATTATAAGGATTATAAAAAAGCATTTTATTGGCTGAAAAAAGCAGCAAATAAAGATGATTCAAAAGCTCAAAGAGAATTAGCTTATATGTATGATAGGGGACAAGGTGTACAAAAAGATTTGAACAAAGCCTTTGAATATTTTCAAAAAGCAGCTTTTCAAGGTGACATTGATGCCCAAAATGAAATGGCATACTATTATCAATATGGTTTAGGGATAGAAAAAGATTATAGTAAAGCAAAATATTGGTATGAAAAAACTGCAAAAGAAGGGAATGCTTATGGTTTATCTCAACTTGGATATCTTTATGCAAATGGTTATGGTGTAGAAAAAGACTATAAAAAAGCATATGAATTTTTTAAAAAAGCAGTAGATAAAGGAGATAAATACTCTATGTCTTGGTTAGGTCATTTTTATGAAAAAGGTTACGTAGTAGAAAAAGATTTGGAAAAAGCAAAGGTTTGGTACATCAAGTCAGGAACTGAATATTCGAAAAAAAGATTTTATATTATTGAAAATCAAATGAAAAAGTAATGAGCATCTAATTTAGATGCTTATTACACTATAGCTCTCATCTTTTAAAGCTTTTGTTAGAAGTTCTCCTGTATGGTTTACTTTTATATTTAAATTTTCAAGTTTTTCAACCAAATTATAATCTTCAACACAAACAATACATGCACTCATCTGTACGCCAGTTTTTTGTATCTCTAAAATTTTTTCTTGAATCTCATTATTATTTAAAAGTTTTATTGATGGCCCCCAAAACATCAGGTGGCAAGTTTTCCAGTATTCTCTTTCTAAAACTACAGATGAATAAAGAAGAGGAAATTTTGTTGCAACTTCTATATCACCACTGCTTAAAACAATAAGTAAATTATCTTTAGACATTTTATTACCTTTATAGTATTATATGAAATATTTTAAATAAAGGAATTATAGTGAATTCAATAATAATAAACGATAAAGAAATATTTCCTTCGAAAGTTGTTTGTATTGGAAGAAATTATATAGAACATATAAAAGAATTAAACAATGAAACTCCAGAAAAACCTGTATTTTTTTTCAAGCCCAATTCATCAATAAGCAATAAGTTAATTTTTCCAAAAGATTATGCTAGTTGCCATTATGAAGCTGAAATTTCATTTTTAATTGAAGAAAATAAAATAACAGCAGTTGCTTTTGGTTTAGATTTGACTTTAAGAGAGGTACAAAGTGAACTAAAGAAAAAAGGACTTCCTTGGGAAAGGGCAAAAGCATTTAATAATTCAGCAGTATTTTCACACTTTGTAAGTTTCAGTGGTGATATATCGAAACTTGAAGTAGAACTAAGTATTAATGGGCAATTAAAACAAAAAGGTGGTGTTGACCTTATGATATATAAACCAAATCAAATTATAGAAGAGTTACTTAGCTTTTCTAGTTTTGAAGATGGGGATATTTTGATGTCAGGGACGCCAAAAGGGGTAGGTGAATTTAAACCAAAAGATGTATTCATTGGAAAAATAATTTATGAAAACGAGATTCTTTGTGAACAAAGATTTGATGTTCTTTAAAGTAAAAAATTATATTAAAATTTAATCGCTAGCTTTTATTGTTTAGATAAAATTTCTCAAAGATTTTAATAATCATGAGGGAAAGATGAATTATAATAAATTAACGCCAGAAGAATCATATGTCATAGAAAAAAAAGGTACAGAAAGACCTTTTTCTGGAAAGTATAATGATTTTTATGAAAAAGGTATTTACATATGTAAAAAATGTGAAACTCCTTTATATAAATCTGATTCAAAATTTAAATCAGGTTGTGGATGGCCAAGTTTTGATGATGAGATTGAAGGCGCTGTAAAAAGAGTACCTGATAGAGATGGAAGAAGAGTTGAAATTGTTTGTGCAAATTGTGGAGCTCATTTAGGTCATGTTTTTGAAGGGGAAAAATTTACTCCTAAAAATACAAGACATTGTGTAAACTCTCTTTCTTTGAAGTTTGAAAGTTGTGATAAAACCTGTAAAGATCATGCAGTAGCTTATTTTGCTGCTGGTTGTTTTTGGGGTGTTGAGTATCAATTTGAAAAACAAAAAGGTGTATACTCTGCTGTTTCTGGGTATATGGGTGGACATATTGATAATCCAAGCTATCAGCAAGTTTGTACAGGATTAACAGGTCATTTAGAAGTAGTAAAAGTAGAATATGATGAATGCCAAATCTCATATCGTGATTTACTTCAACTGTTTTTTGAAATACATAACTTTACTCAAACAGATGGGCAAGGACCAGATATAGGTTCTCAATATCTTTCAGCAATATTTTATTTGGATGAGAAACAAAAAGGTTATGCTTTGGAGATAATTGATAAATTAGAAGATATGAACTACAAAGTAGCTACATCTTTACATGAAGCTTCTACTTTTTATGAAGCAGAAGAATACCATCAAGATTATTATACAAAAACAGGGAAAACTCCATATTGTCATACGAGAAAGAAAATATTCTAACCACTCAATTAACCTAAGGGTTAGTTGAGATAATAATTAAAAGGTATTGTTAATACCACATCTTTTTGGGGAGCTTCAAACTCTCTAGAGGCTTTTTTTAGTATATCTATACTATTTTGATTTAATATCTCAAATTCAGATTTTTCTGTAATTTTTATATCTTTGAGTTTACCATCTTTTGTAATTATACATTGAATTATAACTCTACCTTCCATCCCTCTTTTTTTAGCTTGGTATGGATAGTTTTTATATTTTTTTATTGCTGCTATTATATGTGCTAAATTGTTTTTGATATATTTTTGTTGATAATTTTCTCCACTTTTTATACGTTTTTTACTTTCATCTTTTTTGATTGTATTGTTTTCTTCTACTTTTTGAACCTCTTTTTTAATCTCTTTCTTTGGTGGTTTAATCTCCTCTTTTATCTCTTTGGGTATTTTCTTTTCTGGTTTTACTTTTTTAATCTCTTTTTTTATAATTTTTTTCTTTTTTTCTTTTTTTGGGATTTTTTTTATTGGTTTAGGTTTTTTTTCAATTTGTTTTTTTTGCTCTTTTGTATTTGTTTGTTGTTTCTTTTCAGTTTGTTTTTTTATTTGTGTTATCTCATTTACCATATTCATATTTAGAACAATAATCTCTTTTTTTTTCTCTTTAAAAGTTTCAAAATTGATTATTGTTGCAAACACAGATACATGGATTAATAAGGAGATTATAAAAGCTTTAAAAGAGTAGGTCATCTTTTTAGTTCCGTTACTATTGATATTTTTTCAAGTTTCAACTCTTTGAAGATATCAATTACTTGAACAAAAGTTTTAAAAGGTGTATTTTCATCCGCTCTTAAAGAGATGTTTGTATCTTTTGATAAAGTTGATAAAATCTCTTTTAGATTATCAAGTTTTATAGAAGTTTTGTCAAAAGTTATATTTCCTTTTGCATCAATAACTAACTCTTTTAACTTCAGATTTTTTTGTTCTGTTGTAGTTGACTTTGGCAAAGTTAATTCAACACGACCTTGTGCAATAAATGTTGAAAAAGTTAAAACAATTGCTAATAAAACTAACATAATATCTATAAATGGGATTACATTCATAGAGTCAAATTTTTTAATTCTCATTTAAATCTTCCCATTTAGTCATTAGAACTTCCACTTTTCTTGCAAGACCATTATAAATAACAGTTGCAAAAATAGCAACCAAAATACCTATAGCAGTGGCTTTTAAAGCCAAAGCCAATCCCAGCATTACACTACTTGTATCAAAATTTGAGTTTTCAGATATTTTATAAAAAGTTATCATGATTCCACATACTGTACCAAATAGACCTATATAAGGGGCATTTGATGCTATTGTTGAAATAGTAGTGAGATTGTTTGTTAAACTATTTTCTAATTCACCTTTTTTTTCAAATTTTGCAAGATTGATTTTAGATAGGAAAAAATATCTTTCAAGGGCAAACCATAATGTTAAAAAACTCATAAGTGCCAAAAGTCCTATTATGCTGTATTCAATATAGAATTTAATTGTATCAATCATTTTATCTCTCCTTATTTTGTAAAATAGACCCAAAATCCACTTTCATCATCTATTATTTCAAACTTTTTTGGATTTAAATTTTTTATAATTTGTGGAAGCTGTTTTTTCTTTGTTTCAAGATTTTCAAATTTTGGATGGCTCCAGTTTGGATTCTTGTTTTTCATTGTATTTATTATTTGTTCATGAAGTTTTTTATTACCAAAACCTCCACCAATATAAGCACTTGCTCCAATTTTTAAAATACGATATATCTCTTCATAAGCTTTTTGCCAATCTTCCCAAAAACCAAAAGAACCTCTACTTATAACTAAATCAATACTTTGGCTATCACATACTATATCATGTATATCTCCCATAATAAAAGAGCTTCTTTTCTCCAACTCTTCTTGTTGAGTATATTTTTGAGATAGTTCTAGCATTTGTTTTGATTGGTCATAAAAAAGAATATCCATCTGGGTGATTTTTGCAAATGCCCTTCCTAACGCTCCTGTTCCGCAACCAGCATCAAGACATTTTCCAGATTTTATTTGTGTTTTATCTACTATTTGTTGAGCTATAACAGGATAAATAGGAGCAAATACCTCTTTTACTATATTGTCAAACTCTATGGGATTGGTTTTTCTTTTTTTCATTAGTTATCCTCTAAAATATTGTTAATTTGTTTTGGAGTTAAAGATACGTTTAAAAATAGTTTATAAAATCTTTTCATCTGCTCTTTTATATCTAGTGAATAATGTTCTGGATATAGTTTTGTCATAAGCCACTGTAGACCTAAAATTCTCATAAAAGATGGTGGTCTATCAAACCAGTTAAAAGGTTTTTTGGGAATTAAATAAACCTTATTATTTTTAACAGCATTGATATTTTTCCATGTGGGTAAATCTTTTATTTTTTCATAAAATATTTTTTCTTGAATAAAAATAATATCAGGGTTATATTGCATAACTTTTTCCATAGAGATTTTCTCTAAACCTTTATGTCTTGAGGTTTGACATCTATGCATATTTACATCACCTGCTATTTTTAATAACTCTACATGTATCGAATCATCACATTCTGTAGCTAATCCATCAACCTCCTCAGCATAATAAACTTTTGGACGTTTATTAGAAGGGATAGTTTCTACAGTTTTTTCTACTTTGTCTAATACTTTTTGTATATAAAAAGATAATTCTTGACCATGCTCTTTTTTATCTAATAGTTCACCTAAAAAATTAAATATTTTAGGGTAGTCAAATATTGACTCTTCTTTTACATATACGATAGGAGTATTTAATACTTTGAGTCGTTCTTCCTCCTTTTTAGTAATCTCATTTTTATGTGACCACATTATGATTAATTCTGGATGATGAGATAAAAGAACCTCTAAGTTAGCACTTTTACCTGTACCAAATACTCTACCAATTGTTGGTAGAGATTCCATTCTTTTATCAAGATAAGGATAGTTTTCCTCCTTTATAGAAAAAATCCATCCCACTAACAGTGATGGATCTATAGAATATAAAGCATATGAACCATAAGGTGAGGGTGCATAAACTTTTTTAATTGAAGTTGGTATCTCAACTTTTCTATTGAACATATCTTCAACAATTTTTGTTTGAGCATTTAAAAAGCTAATTAACATAATGTTTAAAATAAGAATAAATTTTTTCATGTGATTCCTTAGAATTTAAATGCCAACTCAGCACCAAATGTTCTACCTCTATCAAAATAGTATCCAGTAGTATATTTTGTTGCATATTGGTCATCGGTAATATTTCTTCCATAAATTTTAAATGTAGCATTTAGACCATTTATAATAAACTCTTTAGAGATATTTGCATCAACTCTAAAATAGTCTCCTAGATTTACATCTGTAGAAACACCCATGGCACTTGTTGAACTAGTATAAGCACTAGCTTTTTTAGCTGAAATATTAAAAGTGTATTTTTCGTATCTATGGCTTAAAAGTGCAGTATAAAGATCTTCAGGTGTTGATACACCAATATTATCAACATTGTCTGTAATATTATCAAGCATTTTTGTATAAGAAAGTTTATATGTTGTAGCTTTATTTATTGTACCTCTTACAGTTAGTTCTAAACCTTTTCGTCTAGAGTCCGAAGCAGTATAATAATAGTGTTCTTCATTGTCCCTTGGGTCAATATATGTATTTGAAGATGGCACTTTTTCATTTTCTATATCAACATCAAAATAAGTTATCATAGTATTAAAAGCTTTAGAATAATTACCCTCTACACCAATCTCCCAACGATTTTGACTCTCTTCCCCTAAAGATTTGCCATCTTGCGTGATTAGATTAAAATCACCTCCACCACCTTCATTGGCTTTTAAATATCTTGCATTTATTTTATGTTTATCATCAATTTTATAAAGAGCTCCAAGAGAAAAAACTTCTGCTGGGGCTAAACTTACATCATTGTTAGCATTTAGATTATCTAAAAATTGTGATTCACTTCTTGATGAAGATGAGTGGTCAATCTCTTTTTGGTCTCTTCTATATCCAGCACTAAGTATTAAATTATCATTTAATAAAGATTGTTCAACTGAAATAGCATATCCATATACAGTTGTTTCATAATCATTATATCTAGTTGAAAGATTTGCACCTGTACCTTCACTATGTGTAAGTTGTCCACCCACTTGTACTAAAGTATCATTAAACTGTGCATTGTGTCTTAAAGAATATGTTTGGGTTTTTTCTTCATAATACCCTTCATAACTTGAGTGCTCAGTTTGTTGATATTTTAAGTTAGAAAGGCTAAATAATGTTGTTTGAGTTTCATTCCAAATATAACTTCCATCAAGGGATAAAAGTGTAGTTTTTAAAGGGTCGTAATACCATTCAACACTACTAATATTTCCTAGGGTATCAACACCTTTTTGCATCTCAAATTTACCTTCATCTTTATAAGCCATAAGATTCAAGTTCAATTTTCCTATTGATATTCCACTATTTATCATACCTGAACGACCATCATTCCCATCAAACCAGTCAATGTTACTGGGTCTATCAAACCTATTTAACATCCCTCCTATATATCCAGAATAGTTTTTATCATAAAATGTTGTACCTACATAGATAGTTTGTCCATTTGCACTAGGATGTCCTTGTGCTTTTTCCCAAAACGTTGATAAAATACCTTCTGTTTTCTTAGGTTGTTTTGTTCTTATTATGATAAAACCTATATTTGTACCTGACCCACTATTTGAAGCTCCTATTTCAATACTTGGAGCAAGGGTAAGAGTAGTTGAACTTTTTACTACTTGAATCTCCTCTATTGCTGCCATTGGAAGTTTATACAAAATTCTGTTAGCTGCTTGTGGTAGTATCGCTCCATCAAGTATATAAGTAACATCTCCTCCACCTCTCATATTTACAAAATATGGATGTTTTCTACCTTGATATGTAAAATCAAGACCTGTTGTTTTATTTAACAAATCAAAAATATCTTTTGGATTTTGTTCCTCTATATCTTTTTGCGTGATTACTTCTGTTCCAAATTGGGCAGTTTTTTCTATCCTATAAAGATTTTTTGTACTATCTATATTTAAATCTTCTCTACTTTCATATAAGCTATCTTCAATATTAATAGGCTCAATTGATACATTTGTTTGTTCATTTGCAACTAAAGTTGTATTTGATAAAACAAGTATTGCGCTAATACTTAATGTAACTTGTTTTAAATATTTATATTTCATTCTTATTTCCCTCATTTTATAAATTGAATATCTATATCAACTAAATCATAAACATGTCTAGAACCTGTTACAAAATCCTTTTTTGAATACAAAGAGAAACTATCGTTTTCCCAAACAACTAATACATTGTTTCCAATCTCTGTATTAAATAATTCGTTATAACTAAAAGTTACAGCATATTTATCACTAGCTTTTGCCAATACAACTATTTGATTTAGCTTTTTTTTATTTTTGATATCTATTTGTGCATCTTGGATAAGTTGCATCAATAAAACACCTTTTAACTCTTTTGGTTTTTGTTTTACCTCTCCTGTATTACATACAACAGAAATATCTTTTATATTAGTTTGTTTTATTTGGTCAAATTGCTTTTTGTTTAATCCATATGGTTTCTCTACTACACCATGAATTTTTAAGCTATAAGCAAAAATATGTAAACTACTAAAAAGTATAATTAATAAAATTTTCATAGATATTCTCCTATACATTCTTCTATATTTTTTTGATTTATTTCCTCTTTTACAGGTCGTAAAATCAGATGAAAAACTCCAATTGATTTAAAATAATCTAATTTTGTTTTTATCTCCTCTTTAGAGCCTATTAAACTCTCTTCAAATATTTTTTCATCTAACTCTTTTGGCTCATGATATTTATTGAATTTTGAAACCAAAAGCCTATTTTTTGCCATATTTTCTTTAATTCTTTTGATAGTTTTTTCTTTATTTAGTGTTATTGCAAACATTCTAGAAAGTATTATTTTTGGAGCTTGTTTTTTATGATGATATTTTTTGTAAATATTTATCATCCCATCTATTTGTTTTAAACTCCATTTATGCCCCGCCATTAAAGGAAGATTATTTAATGCTGCGTAGATGATTAAACCCTCATTTAGTGAAGCAATTGAAAACTCTACTTCATAATCAAACTTTGGAGAGATATTTATAGATTTACTATTTAACTCGATAGTTTCATTTCTTGAAAGTTTAATTACTGAATCAATAGTAGAAACCAATCTTTTTCTTGCACTATTTTCAGATAGACTCAAATGGGAATTTTTAACTTCACTTCTTCCACCTTTTGCACCACCTATGTAAATTTTTCTTTTTGAAAAATTGCTTAACATAGAGATTGCTTCTGTAATATATACAGAATCATAAAGACTTAGTAAAAGTGTAGCAATACCCAAATCTTTATTTGTATAAGAAACCAAATGGTTTAAAATCATTAATGGATTTGAGTTTATTCTAATAGGGCTATAGTGGTGTTCAGTAACCCAAATTGTATCAATAACCTTATCAAAAATATTGATAAGGTTTAATTGATTATTTAGTGTTGTTTGAAAATCTTTTTCAAACTCAAACAATAACAAAAGTCCAAACTTCATAACTTGCCTTAAAATGTATATTTTAAATTAGCAAAGAATTCTCTTCCTGGTTCTGGAAAACCTTTGTCATATTCGTAGTTTTTATCAAAAAGGTTTTTTACACCTGCTTCAAAAGTAAAATCTTTATAGTTATAGATTAGTTTTGTATCAACTTTTGCAAAACTTCCTGTCTTATAGTAAACACCATTATTTTGTGAGAATTGACCTGTTTGATATGTTAGGTTTGCATAATATGCAAGGTTGCTACTAATATTATATTTTCCATAAATAAAACTAGAGTGTCTAGGGATACCTGTTCTTTGTACACCTGTGTCATTTTTATCTTTTATATCAATATAAGTGTAATTTGCTCCAAATTCACTATCTTGCATATAGTAGTTTGCTTCAAGTTCAAAACCTGAATGCCTAAAGTCCCCAACATTTTGGTTTTGATCTAAATCAGAAACTGTTATACTCTCAATTGCATCTTTTATATCAATCAAAAATGTATTTACTTTAAAATTAAAATCAGGAGAAATCATATTTGAATAAGAGATTTCATAATGTGTTGCTTTTTCTGCTTCTAAATCTGGATTAGGGATTGCTGTTCCTAATCTTCTTGAATATCTCTCTTTCATAGTTGCCAAGTGTGTTTTTCTTGAAATAGTAAAACTAGTTTGTTGTTTTTTATCAATATTGTAAAATAAACCAATTTGTGGATTCCAGCTATCTTGTGTATCTCCCATACTAACAGGAGCACTATTTGTATCCCAAAGTTTTTTTGGTTTTAATCTATCATAACTCACACCTGTAATAAGAGATAAATCATCAGTAATAGAGTAGATATCTTCTAATCCAACAGAAATTGTTTCATCTTCATAATCTTCATCTAATGCACCACTATCATAAGCTCTATGAACATCTTTTTTATAACTTAAAGAGGTTTTTATCTCATTTGATTCAAACTTAGTACCAAACTCGATTGAACCTCCCAAACTATAATCATCATAATTACTATCAAAGGCATATGGTTTTGATTGAGTTGTATAAGTTATATCATCATAACTTAATAAAGAGTTTTCATATATATCTTTATATAATCTAGTTTTTAAATAACTATTTTTAAATTGATTATTTGAAAGAAAATATAAGCTTTCTCTATCCCAATAAGGCCAATCCCAATATTTGGCTCTACTATATGTAGTATCAGTTACAGGAGGTTGCCCTTTTTTACCATGTTGTTTTGCATAAACAAGTGCATATTCACTGTTTTCATCTGGAGTTATACCAACTTTTATACTACCTTTTACATCTTTTGTAGAGGAATGAACTCTTTCATCTGAAGTCTGAGTTGATGTGTATTCAAAATCATCAGATAGATTAAAGTGGTCTTTATCTTTTATACTTCCTGAGAGTTGAACATAATAATCTTTTTGATTTGTACCAACATTAAAGATTGTTTTATAAGCATTTGAATCTAAATCATCATCAAAAGATAAACCAAAACTAATATCTCCTTCAAGCTCTTTAGTTGGTTTTTTTGATACAAGATTGATTACACCAGCCATAGTATTAGCTCCGTATGTAACCGATGAAAAACCTTTTGAAACAGAGATATTTGATAAATCAGCAGTTAAAAATCTAGAATAGTCAAAATTTCCATCATATGGAACAGAAATAGGGATACCATCCATATAAACTGAAACCCTTCTAGAATCAAAACCTCTAATTGAAATCGTTGATTCGTTTCTTCCTCCAAAATTTGATAGATATACACCAGATGCACTTTGTAAAGCTTGTGTTATATCATCTTGTGAGTGTAAAGAGAACTCTTCACTATACATTTGAACACTGTTTTGTTGTTCAATACTATCACTAATATCAATCTGTCCTAAGCTAAATTGTTCAGTTTCACTTGCATGCAAGATTGATGCTAAACATATTGAATATATTAATTTATTTTTCATTTTATCTCCTTCTTATGTGTGTTTAAAATTTTAGATTTAAGGCTAAAGAACCATTTATTCCAGCCTCATTTGGTATGTAATAAGCTGTTGAAGAGGCTTTACTTAAGTGTTCTTTATAGTTTTTATCAAAGATATTATTTAGTTCAAAAGATAAGCTTACACTTTTAAATACAGAAAAATTACCAAATTTATAAGCAATAGAAGTATTAGTTAATCCATATCCTGAAGTCTGTTTTTCCCCATTGATACTAGAGATTCTGTCTTGTTTTGATACAAACTCTTGTTCTATACTCCAGTTTAAACCTTTTGGTTTAATTTCTGAAATAGATAAAGTTAATTTTTGAGGTGTTATATAAGCTAAGGGTTGATTATGTTCTTTATTTTCACCTCTTGTATATGTATAACTTGCTTGTGCATAAATAGTTTGGGTCAAATTAAAACCTAAAAGTGCTTCAAGACCATATATTTGAGCATCATCTAGATTGATATATTGTTTTATTGGAAGATTTGTAGTTGTTGTATAACCTGTATTAACCAATTCAATATAATCTTTGTATTTTTGGTAGTAAACTGCTGTAGAGTAGTTTAATTTTGAGATTTGACCATCAATACCAAAATCTATTCCATAAACTTTTTCATTTTCTAAATCTTGGTTTGGTATTTGAGAACCATTACTTGGATTATTTGCATATTGTTCATTGAAATATGGTGTTCTTGTTGCATTTGATAATTTTATATAAGGGATAAATGCAGGTGAAAATTCATAACCTGCTGTTGCACTTATAGATAATAGATTATCTTTTTCATTTGTATCATCTTTTATAATCTCACCCATCAACTCATCAGGAATAAGCCCATCATTTGTATATTTAGCTGTATTTATATTAGATTTTACATCTCTTTTTATATGCTCATATCCCAAGGCTAAATTAAAAAATGCTTTATCTAAATATATATCATCTGATACACCTAACATATAAGATTCTATTTCCCCTTGTTTTATCCCAAAAGCATTTTGCCAAGGGGTCCAACTTCCATTAAGATATTGTCTGACTCCATTGCTAATATCCATTTTAGAGTATTTTGTAGAAAACTCTAAATTATGTTTATCTAGGGTTTTATTTACAGATATTTTTAAACCTTTTGTTTGACTATCTCTAAAAAGTTCTTGTTGATTTGGATTTGTTGCTTCTTTTTTTACATTATAATCATAGTGTGAATCGTTGTTGAAGTATTGAATATCTAAGTTTTTAAATTCACCAATCTTTTCCTTTTTAAAACCTATAAAATATGTTTTTGATTCATCATTTGGTCTATCAAAATATGTCCAAGTGTTATTTAATGGGTTTAACCATCTAGAGTAAGGATCACTAGAATCTGCTTCATCTTTCATATATCTACCATAAAAATAACTATCTGATGAGGTTTTAACCGCTAACATTCCATTATAATTTTTAGTATCATATTCTGAGTGTAGAACCTCTTCATTTGCACCATTTTCATAATTGTTATAATCACTTAATCCACCACTAAGAGATAAACTAATTAAATCATTGTATAAGTTTGTTCCCAAAGAGCTAGAGTAACCATCTTTTGAAAGAAATGAACTTTTGGCATTTGCAAATCCAGAGATTTTAAACTCAGAATTATCGTTAAATACTGGGTCTTTAAACTTAACTACAACTGCACCACTCGTTGCACCCATACCAAGTTTTGCTCCATTTGCCCCTCTATATACATCTATTTGTGCAATATCACTTAAACCAAAAATATTTGTAGAGTCATCATGCCCAGCATTTATTCTCATACCTTCCAAAAATACTGGAACACCTTTGTTACCTCTACCTCTTATGTATGGTTCAGATGAGTATTCACTAGATTTTTTAAATTCTACATAAAATTGTTTTTTTAAAGTTTCATTTATAGAACTAGCTTGAATATCATCTTCAACATTGATTGTAGTTTTAGTATTACTTAATGTTTGTTCTAATATTGATTTATCGTGTATATCAATATCTGCAACTTTTACCTCTTGTGCATAAGAGAGTAAACAAATATTAATAGCTACTAAAGATAGTTTTATTTTCATTGTCTCGTCCTTGTGTTATATATTTAGTATTTGATTTATTTGTTTTTTTGATAACTCTTTCCCCATAAATTTTTTATAGAATTTTTTAGTTTCATCAAACATATTTATATCTTTAAACTGTTCTGGATAAGCCTTTTTTGCAACCCATAAGATAGTTAAAACTTGTTCAGGAGTATAGTGTGTCCAAAAGTGTGCACCCATAGGCACTGCAAAAACATTTTTGTTTTTTACTGCTTTTAAGTCTTTAAATTTTGGATTGTTGTATGCTAGCTTTAAATCTTTTTTACCCCAAACAAAAAGATAATCTGGATTTAAAACAAAAAGTTTTTCCATATCAATTGATACATGCTCTTTGGTGATATGTTTTGATGCAGCATCAACTCCTGCTTTTTCAAAAATAGTATTTGCAGTTGTTACCATAGGCATCGATAAGTTATCTAGTCTTAGATATAAAGCACTTTTTTTATTTTTTATATTAGTTGTTTTATCTTTAACAAGATTTTCAATCTTTTCATAATAATTTATATACTCTTTTGCATGCTCTTGCATACCAAATAATTCACCAAGAAAACTCATACTATTTTTTATACTATTTTCTCCATGCCAATTTATTACAGCTGTTTTATAAGCTCTATTTTCCAAATTTTTAGCACTAATTGGATTATTTACTAAAGCAATATCAAATTTTGTAAGTGCAAGTTTCTCAAATAAAGGTGTCCATGTAGGTGGATTTGATGAAACTTGCGGAAGCTCAAAAAGTTTTGGCATAAACCATTGTTGATGTTTCCAAAATGGCATCTTTCTTAATCTTTCATTTTCGATTCCATTTTGGATAATATCTGCTTTTTTAAAAGCAAATAAAAAAGCATTTATAGCAGGAGTTCCACCAACGCTTACAATATTTTCAATCTTTTGAGGCACTATTATAGTTCTATTTGCCATATCTACTATTTGTTTTTCTTTTGCCAAAGCAAAACTGTTTACCATAAAAACAAAAAGTATTGTAAATAAAATATCAGACTTTTTCATGATTAGAACTTATATACCATACTAATTACAGCTGAAAAAGGTGCCCCTTGATAATAAGAGGTTGAACCAGTTCTTGTATCATCAAGGCTATTTTTTACAACACCGACATATTTTTTATTAAAAATATTTTGTAAGGCAAGAGATATTTCAATTTTGTCTTTTCTTAGTACATATTTAGAGTTTAAATCAAAAACAGTATATGAGTCAACTTTCTCGTTATTTTCAGCATCCCCATATCTTTTTCCAACAAATCTTGCAAGTGGAGTGATGGTAAAATCTTTATATTTTAAGTTTACTCCAATCTTAGCACCAACTTTTGCTACATCAGGGATTTGATTACCTTTTGCATTTAAATAGCTATTTGTTGCCAATAAAATATTATCATCAAACTCAAAATTGTTGTAATACATAGAAGCAAATATTGAAGAGTTCTCAGATAGTTTATAGTTAGTCTCTATCTCAGCTCCCATTGATGTAGCTTCAGCATCACTTTTATAATAACTTAGATTAATATTTGAGTCATAGACAGTAACTTGTTTATTTTTATATTTACCATAAAAAAGGGTATTTTTAATAGTAAAGTTATCTTTTGAATATTGAGTAAAAAACTCTATATTATCAGAAGTTTCAAGTTTTAACTCATCCCATAAATCTTGTAAACTTATACCAGCAGCTTGAAATGTTGAGACATTTGAATTATAAACTGACCAAAGAGGACCTTGCCAAGGATTTGCATAGTTTCTTGCATATCCACCACCAATTTTCCAATTTGAGTTAAGTGTATGTTCTAACATCAAACTTGGTAAAAGTTCATTTGAACTACTAGAATTAACTTGCATACCAGTTTTTACTCCACTAGTTGCACTCATTGCTTCATCATATGATAAATCTTGTAAACCAGAAGTGTTATACCCTGTAACAGCAGGGAAATCAAACATCAAATATCTTAATCCAGCATTTAAATAAGTATTACCAAAAGTTTTTTCATAGCCTATATATGGTGAGTTTGATACTCTATCATCAATATCTGTAAGCATACCAGTAGATGCATATTTTAAACTACCATCTGCTTGAATACTATAAACCTTCATAAGTTGAGGAGGTGGAGTAGATTGCATTTGTTGATACCACCAACCTCCATATAAGTTTCCACCTGCTAATGGATGTTCCAATGAAAGACTAATACCATATGCCTCTTGTTCTATTTTCATCTGTTTTACAATACCTTTAGAAGCATCACCTTGGTATCTAGTACCTTCGCTTCCAAAAGTGTATGGTTTTAGTTTTATAGAGGTATCACCAATTTTTCCATTTAATGAAGAGTATATGAAATATTCATGGAAATCTTGTTTGTTAAAATCATAATATAAAGCATCTTTAAATTTATTTCCAGTAATTGAGGTGTTGTAATCTAGCTTATAGTTTTCACTTAGATTTTGTATCTGTGAATATGATAAAGGCATATATTCATCTCTATCAAAACTATTATAAGTACCAAAAAACTCCATATCAAAGTTATCAGAGAGATCTACAGTTGTCATAGCTTCAATATTTTTTCTTTTTATATCACCTTCACCTTTGTATTTATCATTTTCCATTGCAGAAGTTGAAATAAATAGTTTAACTTTATCATTTATTTTTCCACTATCAAGTCTTATATGTGCTTTTTTGAAACTATCTGTTCCTGCACCTAGTGATAGAGTTACCCCTGCTTTATCTTTTGGTTTTAAGATTGATAAATCTAGTGAACCAGATGTGGTACCCAATCCCAAGCCTTTATTAGCAGGAGTAAGTCCTGTAGTAAATTCTGCTTGTGTTAAGTTTTCTTTATCTACAATATATCCTGTACCACCATTTCCAACATTTACTCCAAAAGGAACACCTTCTATAGTTGAACTTAACCTACTAAAGGTATCTCCTAATTGTCCTCTGATTCTAAGAATATTTTGATCAACTGTAAGTGCATATGGATCATGTGTTTCTATATTTACAGAAGGGATAAGTTGCAAACTTTTAAAATAGTTTGTAGAACTTGTTCCTTGTAAAGACTCTAATAAATCTTTATTTATGATTTTACTTTGATTAGTATCGTTTAAATCATAAAAATAGTTTAACTTTGTAGCTTTTATATCTATTGGTTCTAGTTGGATATTCCCCTCTTGTGCAAGTAATAAACTGCATGAATAGCTTATAAGTAAAATTGATAAGCCTTTTTTCATCTCTTCTCCTTTTCCTTGTGTATTTTAGTATACAACGATAGATAAAAAAATTTAGATTGCTAAACAGATCTTTCTATCATGTATATTTGTGATTTTTGATTTGATTTTATATACTGTTTCTATATTTTCCTCTTTTATTATTGTGTGAGGATCACCTTTATCTAGTATTTTGCCTTCATTTAAAAATATTGCTTCATTTGAAACAAAAAATACGTGATCTGGATAGTGGCTTGTTTTTATAAATGTCAAATCTTTTTTTGATAACTCTTTTATTTTATTTAAAAGTTTATATTGGTTTCCAAAATCCAATCCATTTACTGGCTCATCCATAATAAATATATCAGCTTGTTGAGTAATTGCTCTTGCAATTAGCACTAGTTGTCTTTGACCACCACTAAGTGTAGTATATATCTCATCTTTTAGATTTTGTATTCCTAAAATCTCTAAAGCACTCATAGATATTTTTCTATCTTCTTCATTGTAATTTGAGAATAAAGATTTATATGGCATCCTTCCCATCATAACAATATCTTTTACTAAATATCCAAATGCTCCATCATGGATTTGTGGAATATAAGCTACTCTTTGAAAGAATTCTTTTGGTTTTATTTTTGATATAGGCTTATTATTAAAATATACTTCACCTTTCGAAGGTTTTAAAAATCCCAATAATATTTTTAATAAAGTGGTTTTTCCACAACCATTTGGACCTAAGATAGAGATAATATCAGATGAATTAATCTCAAAATCCAAACCCTTTAAAATCTTTTTTTTACCATATGAAAACTCTAAATCTTCAACTTTAAACATTAACCCCATCCTTTTTTTACATTTTTAAGAGCATAAGCAAAAAATGGAATCCCAATAAGTGAAGTTAATATACCTATGGGTATCTCTACACTAAATAGTGTTCTTGATACATTATCAATAATAAGAAGATAAATTGCACCAAGAAGTGCAGATATTGGTACAATGATTATATTGTTTGAACCAAACAATAATCTTGCAATGTGTGGAATAACTAATCCCACCCAACCAATCATTCCTGCTAATACAACAGTAAAAGCACTTATAAATGTAGCTATTAAGATAATTACAAATCTCATAAGTTTTACATTTACACCTAAACTTTTAGCTTCCTCATCACCTAAGCTTAGAATATTAAGATATTTTGATAAAAATATCATCAAGAATATACCTAATAAAATAGGGATTGTAACTATATAAATTATTTGTTTATCAATCAAAGCTAAACTACCCATAAGCCAATAAACAATTGCAGGTAATTCATCATATGGGTCAGCCATATATTTTGTAATAGATAACATTGAACTAAAAAAAGCTGAACTTACAACTCCACCCAAAATTAGAAGGATTAATTGATTTTGTTTGTTAAACATTGAGATAAATAGAGCAATAAAAACAGCTGATATTCCAAATACAAATGATGAGGTTTGGATTAGCAAGAAGTCTTTAAAAAATATCATCCCCAAAGCAGCTCCAAAAGAAGCACCTGATAGCACACCTAAAATACCTGGCGAAACCAAAGGGTTTTTAAACATAGATTGAAAAGCTACTCCAGAGATTGCCAGTGAAGCTCCTATTAATATAGATGCAATAACTCTTGGAAATCTTATTTCTATAATTACATTTTGCATCACTTGTGAATTTTCTATTGAACCAAAGCCTAGTTTAAATAGAAAAAAATTGATAATTTGATTAATAGATAAGTCATATTGTCCTAATGATAATGAAAAAATAGACAATAGAATAAGTAAGGTTAATAGTACTAAAATCGATTTCATACTACAAACTTTTTAAAATTTCATTTGAAAAAAGTTTTAAAGATTGTTTGTTTTTTTCTAATTCATTTGAAATCGGTTTTAATGCTAAATTAGTTATTCCTAACTCTTTTAATTGATGGATTTTTTCTAAACAGGTTTTTTTATCTCCTATTATTCCATTTTCTATC
Organism: Halarcobacter sp.; assembly: GCA_050296315.1. Classification (GTDB taxonomy): domain Bacteria; phylum Campylobacterota; class Campylobacteria; order Campylobacterales; family Arcobacteraceae; genus Halarcobacter. The sequence continues at coordinate 61,975 of JBNKRE010000004.1, read as the reverse complement.
CAATAGTTTTCATCATAAAAAATAGGACTAGAGATACCTTGTTGTTCCATTTGCTCTCTAAACCTTTTTAATGCTGGTAATGCTTCATCTATAGCTTCATCATTACTACTTGCCATATAAAAACCTCTTGAACACATTAATCTTGGAGGATTATTTTGTTTATGGGCGTTTTTGTACTGTTCAATCATTTTTTTAATAATATCAGTAGACCATAAATGAGCAACCATAAGCCCCAAATCTCTTTGGGCTGCAAAACTTATAGATGTTTCATCTTTTGAAGCTATAAATGTCGGAATATTGCCAATAGGTTTAGGGAATACAGCACTGTCATCTTTTAAATATGAAAATATTTCATCTAGGTCTCGTAACATATGTTCGCGCGAGTTTTCGAAATCAAATAATTCGTTTTGTTTGTTGAAGGGACCACCTTTTGCAACGCCAAAATTAAATCTATTGTTACTGAGTATATTTAGTGTCGCAACTGCCTCAGCAACTATGATTGGGTTGTAAATAGGAGTTAGTACGGAAGCTGTACCAACTCTTATTTTTTTTGTTGTTGCAATGATATATGCCATAAGAGTCATAATTGATGAGCTTAAACTAAATTTATTAAAGTGGTGTTCCGTAATCCATACTTCATCTAAACCTAATTGTTCACCTAGCATAATCATTTCATGTTGATTTTCAAAAGCTTTTGTAAAATTGTCACCCCAATTCTCATATAAAAGCATTAATCCTATATTCATCTTCTACCTACTTGCAATTTTTCGTTATGTATTGTAATATATAGCGATGAAAAAGTCAACAGTTAAATAAATAAAAATTGTATATAAAATATACATTTTTAAGAAAAAAGGAGTAAAAATGAGGACGTTAGTGTTTTTTATGTTGATTATTGGGAGTGTTTATGCACAATCTAGTTTAAAAGTTTTTGGAGCTTCACCACCTGCAACATACTTTTTGTATTCTATTGATCCACAAGCAATAGCTGGAAGAAATTATGCTTTTAGAGATAAAGAGTTGCAATATCTAAATAAAGATATAAACAATTTACCTATTATCGGAGGATGGTTTGGACAAGGTAAAACACCAAACTTTGAAACTTTGATAAAAGTGAATCCAGATTTGATTATTACTTGGAACTATAATAACAGTTTTAAAAAAGTTGATGACAAGTTACACAGTTTGGGGTTTAAAACTTTTAGTATAAATATTAATTCTTTAAATGATTATATAAAAGCATATAAAGATGTAGGTGAGATTTTGAATATGCAAAGTAGAGCAGAAAAACTTTCTAATTATGTTGCAAATACTATGAAAGAGTTAGAAGTCTTGAAAAAAAAGGTCTCAACAAAAAAAACAGTTTATTATGCTGAGGGGATAGATGGTTTGCAAACAGAGTGTAATAACTCAATTCATGCAGATTTGATTGAATATATAGCAGCTTATAATCCTCATAGATGTGAAAACAAAGCAGGTTTTGGTAGAGATAGAATAACTTTGGAAAATTTGATGATATATAACCCTGATATTATTATCACACAAGAGAAAAACTTTTTTGATAATGTATACAAAAATGAAAAATTACAACATCTAAAAGCAGTAAAAAACAAAAAAGTATATTTCATACCTAAATCACCATTTAGTTGGTTTGATAGACCACCTTCATTTATGAAAGTTTTAGGTGCACAATGGTTGGGAAATCTAGTTTACAAAGATATTTATAATATAGATATAAACCAAAGAATAAAAGAGTTTTACAAACTATTTTTAAATGTTTCATTAACAAATGAAGAAGTAACAAATTTATTAGAAGGAAAATAATTATGGAAAAATTTTGGGATTTTAAATCAAAAAACTATCCAACAGCAATGGATGAAAATGGTTTGGTTACACCAACTAAAGTATTAACAAAAGTAAAAGATTTTGGTGTAGATTTTAAATCAAAAAGTGTTTTGGATATAGGTTGTGGGACAGGATTATATAGCTCTATTATTTCAGAAGAAGCAGATAATATCTTAGGTGTTGATATATCAAGTGGGATGTTAGGAAGGTTTGAAGAGTTTATACAACTGAATAAAATTAAAAATATAGAATTAAAAAAAACAGATTTCAAAGAGTTTGATACAAAAGAACAATATGATATTGTACTTTGTGCTATGACTCCTGCAATAAGTTCTTTTAGTGATCTAGATATAATGATAGATTTAGCAAAAGAGAGTTGTATATATGTTTCTTTTTCAAAAGATAGACATAGCCCAATTATGGATGACATACTTACAAAACTAGGATATCCAAATAAAATGAAAAATAAATTTTTTGATACTAAAGAGTATATAAACTCTTTAGGATACCAGACAAAAGAGGAGTTTTTTGAACACAATTGGTCACAAGAAGGAACTTTGGATGAGATAGCAAATGATGTATTACAACATTTAAGTTTGCGTGATATAAAAATTGATATTTCCCAAATAAAACAGTTATTAAAAGTTTATGAAAATGATGGAAAAATAGTAAGAGAAACCTTTTCAACTATAGGAGTATTGGTTTGGGATAAAAATTAAGAAGATACATAAGTATCTTCTTAAAAAGAGCCTTTTGTAATCTCTTTTAACTCTTCATTTGTTAAGTTTTTGTGAAAAAATAGCTTATAAAAATCTTTTGTCTCTTGATTTATATCTTTTGTATAATATTGTGGATAAATAAGAGAACTTAACCAATGAATACCCAATAGTCTCATAAATGAAGGTGGTCTATCAATCCAGTTAAAAGGAGTTCTTGGTACTAGAAAAACCTTTTTTTGTTTTACGGCATCTAACATTTTCCATTTTACACTTGTAAATATATTTTTAAAAAATTTTGGTGATTGAACTATTATAAAATCAGGATTTGCTTTTAAAATAGTTTCAAAACTAAGAGTTTCCATACCCATAATATCTTTTTGTAAACATTCATAGATATTTTTAGCTTTTATAAATCTAAATTGAGTTGTATGAAAAGAGTTTGAACAATCACTTTGTAGGCCATTTACTCCTTGAGCATAATAAAATGTTTTTTGATTTGTCTCATTTATATTTGAAGAGATTTTTTTTATGTAATCTAAGCTTGATTTAGCATAATTAGATAATTCTTTACCTCTATTTGGCATATCAAATAATTCTCCTAAAAAGTTAAATGTCTCTGGCATTTTTTCTAAGTTATCCGCATCAACCATTACAATTGGGATATCAATTTTTTTTAAACTTTTATTTACTTTTTTTAATAAAAAGTCATTTTTCCAAGATAGAATCATTTGGGCATGTACACTTAAAAGTTTTTCAATACTTGCACCTTTTTGATTCCCATGCCAACCACCTAGTATTGGAAGATTCATAAAATCTTCACCAACATACTCATTTGAAGTAAAATTGTTTTGATTATAAGCAGGGAAATTTAGACCAACTAAAAGTTTGGGATTATACAGCGAGACCAAAAATGTGGTAGGTGGAGCTGAACCAAAAACTCTTTCAATTTTATCTGGAAGAGTTATTGTTTCTCCACTCATATCTGTAATATTTTTTGAAAATAGATTTGATAAATTTAGTAAAAAAATAACTAAAAAAACAAATATTGATTTATTTTTCATTTTTTCTCCTCAAATTCATGAGCAATATTTTCATAAGGGTATCTTTTTGGAGCTTCCATCATAGTTCTTCTATTAATCATACGCAAAGATAAAGATTCTATCCATTCCCAAAATGGTTTTATATACTCTTTAGGAAAATCTATATCTTTCAGGGTTTTTTTGTAAAACATAAGCCAAACATCTCTAGCATGTTCATCTATTGTAAATGGAAAATGTCTTGAGCGAAGGTGTGGATGTCCATGTTTTGAGGTATATCTTGAACCACCACCTAAGGCTTCCATAAAAAATTCTGCTGTCCTTTGTGTAACCATTTCAAACTCTTTTTCATCTTGTGAAAAGATATCTTTTATGGAACTGTTTTTTAATAATCCATGATGATGGAAAACCATTTTGATAATATTTTTTTCTCCAAACTCTTCATAAATAGTTTTAGGAGGAAATGGCACTGGTGGGTAGATAAAATCAATCATGACATCTTTTACACCATTTGGGTCAAATTTTTGACTGATATCACATTGACTGAATTTTTTGATTTCATCTAAGGGTTCATGTCTTAGATTTATAAATGAATGTTTATTGTTCATTTTTTTTCCTTTACTTAAATTTAAAGCGAAAAAAAACAAGTAAGTAAAGTAATGAACGACGTAGTATATTAAAATATATAGCGTTTGTCAATATTTTAACGTAAGATATAAGTTCTATAAAAAAGTTAAAATTTGTTGATTTATATTAAGAGTACCTAAAAATAGGTATCTTAATACTATTTTGTTCCTAAAATATAATAAACGTGTTTGTTATCTAGTTTTTGTAAATCTACATTATATTTATTTGCCCAATGATTTACCTCTTCATGAAACTCATCTAATATCTCTTGAGCATCATTTTCATCACATTTTATTTTAAGAAATTCTGATGAATTTGAAAGTCCTACATAGGCATTCATTTTTTTTAAATGGTCATTTAGACTTAATAGGTGTTTTGAAAATTTATCAAAGTCTTTTGTTTGTTCTATTACAATTTGAGCTTGTTTTAAAGATGAATCACTTTTAGTGTATCCTAATTGTGAAAGTAAAACTTCAGCTGAAACTTCTAATTGCATATTGCCCCTTTTTTATAATTTAAATTTGATAATATCAAAAAGTTTATGAATATGACTTAAAAAGAAGATTATATTTAATTATCTTAATTCTAGTGCCTTTTTTACACAAGCTTTTAAAGATGTCTTATCTGCAATTATAGGATTAATATATTTTGGAAAATATTTTGCAGTGGTTTTCCCTATACTTATAGCTGTATATGAATTATCCCATGAATATGCTTTTAAAAAATATTTTATAGTTGATGGTGATGAAAATATGATTTTAGATTTTTTCGGCAATTTATATTTGTTTTTTATATCATTAAAATAATTCTCATATACAATAATATCATCACATTTTAGTATATCTATGAGATTCGATACAATTTTATTACCTCTTATATAAAGTACTTTTTTATTAGCTATTTTTTCTTTTATTTCTTGGGCAAATTCATCTCCATGGCTTGATTTTCCAATGAAGTCTATATCTCCTTCTAAATCTTTTATAACTTTTGCTGTTTGGTGTGAGATTGCCAAAGCGGGGATTTTTTTCCAAGTTTTATTAAAAGAGTTTATAGCTTTAACACCATTTTTTGATGTAAAAATTAAATAATCATATTTTGATAAATCTATATCTTTTTTTAAATATCTTATTTTAAAAAGAGGTAAGTTTTGAGCGAATTCTACTTTTTTGTCATTTAGTATAAATATGTTTTCTTTTTTTAATCTAATTTTTTTTAGATATGAGATTAGTTTTTGATATATATTTGCTTTTTCTATATCTATTTGAATTATTTGTCCTTTTTTTTGCACACTAAAAGGTATATTCATTTTAGAAAGGTGGTATGTGATTTTTGCAAATTCTAATTTAGTAAATCTATTAGAATAGTTTGTATCTAGAACTAATTCTTTATTTTTTTCATTAAATTCATAATAGAGTAAATTTAGTTTATTGATTATTTTTTCTATATTCATAACCACTCCTTTTTAAAACCATAATTTTAACATACTATAACCGAGTTTTTTGTATTATCGGAAATAAAATATAAAAAGTGAGAATTTTTATGAGTGTATTACTACAAATGGCTATGTTTCCAACTGATAAAAGTGAAAGTAAAAGTGAGCAGGTTTCTCAAGTAATAAAAGTGATAAAAGAAAGTGGATTTCCTTATAAACTAACTGCCATGTCAACAGTTATTGAAACAAATAAGATGTCAGAAGCTTTAGCTATAGTGCAAAAATGTTATGAAAAACTTGAAGAGTTAGGGTGTAACAGGGTATATTCTACATTGACTTTTGATATTAGAAAAGGTCATGAAAACAGACTTGAAGGTAAAATTAAATCTGTAGAAAATAAAATAGGTGAAGTTTCAAAATAGTCTAAAACAGACTTTTTTGAACTCCTATATTTTCCTCACCTAAAGCTTTGAGTTTAAATGAAACTCTGTGTTCATCACTTCTTCCAAATTGTCTAATTTTTTCCACATGAGCTTTAGTACCATAACCTTTATGTTTTTCAAAATCATAATTTGGATATTTTGAAGATATTTCACACATATATCTATCTCTACTAACTTTTGCTAAAATAGAAGCTGCACTAACCTCTTTGATTTTTGCATCAGCTTTTATCATATATGATAATCTTGTTATACCAAAAGAGGTATTACCATCCATTAAAAATTCATTTGTATGGATCTTTAAAGCATCGATTATTTCAAGTATTGATGATTTTAAACAAGCTGAAATCCCTTTTGTATCAATAGTTTTTGCATCACAAAATACAATATGATAATATGAATTATCAATTATTTTATCAAATAATTCTTCTCTTTTTTTCTCAGTGAGCTTTTTAGAATCATTTAATTCTTTAACTTCATTTTTTAATATTACTCCTGCAACAACAAGTGGACCAGCTAATGGGCCTCTCCCTGCTTCATCTATTCCACATAACAAATCTAACTCCTTATCAAAAATAATTTTACAACATTTAGATAAAAATAATATAACAACCTTGAATTATTTGATAATTATTGTATAATAAAACACCCTAAAATGGAGAAATAATGAAAAAGAGTATATTAATATTTGTTGCTTTGATATTTTGCAGCTATGTTGTATATAATTATTTCAGAAAAGATATTATAACTATTGGTTTTATTGCAGGACTTAGTGGAAAATATTCAAGTTTAGGACACAATGTTTTAGATGGCTTTAATCTAGCATTTGATTCCATAAATAACCAAATAAAGGGCCATACTATTAAAATCATTATAAAAGATGATATGCAAGATGAAGAAACTGTAAAAAAGTATATTAGTTTTTTTAAAAAAGAAAATCTAAATTTAATTGTAGGGAACACAACAAGTTCTATGACAAAAGTGTCATTATCAGAACTTTCAAACAATAAAAATATCTATTTGTTTTCTCCTAGTGCTAGTAGTAGTGAGTTTAGCAACATAGATGATAATTTTTTTAGAGTTCAAGTTGCTCATTCTAAAGAAAGATTTAATCTCTTATCCAAATATTTTAAAAATAATAATTTAGAAAAATTATATATTATTTATGATCCTAAAAATAAATCTTATACAAACAATTATCTACATAACTTAAAAGAATCAATAATCTCATCTGGAGGAAAAGGATTTGTTGCAGAAGAAACAATTAATAAAAATTTCAAACAGATATTAAATCAAATAAAAAAAATAAAAAACTTAGATGCAATAATTATAGTTGCAAATAGTATAGATACTTCAAAATTAATTCAGTTTTTGAAATTGAATAATGTAAATAAACAAATAATAGCTTCTGGTTGGGCTAAAAATAAAAAATTTTTAGAAGATGGGGGTAAATCAGTTGAAGGAACAATATTTATGACTTCAAATGATGTAGATGAATTAGATGAAAAATATTTAGACTTTGTAAAAAGATTTAAAAGAAAATATAAATATGAACCATCAGTATTCGCTGCACAAGGGTATGAAACAGCTAACATAATAATTGAAATATTAAAAAAAGATTTAAATCTATTAAATTTTAAAAAGAATTTATTAGAACAAAAGATCTTTCAGGGCTTACAAGGAAATATCACATTTAATAAATATGGTGATGTAAAAAGAGATAACTTTATTGTAAAAGTTATAGATAATAAATTTGAAAAGATTGATTTTAATTTAGAATAAAATATGAATAGAAGTTTTAAAAAACAAGTATTAGTAGTCTTAATATTTTTTACAACAGCTGTTACTATTATCATAGGGATTATATCTGTTAATAACATTTATAATTCAAAAATAGAAATAATAAAACATAACCAAAATATAGTATTAAAGCAAGTTGTAAATGAGGTAGATAACTTACTAAAAGAGATAGAAAAAGTATCAATATATATTTCTGAGAATTATATTTTCAATGAAAATATTTTAGAAAGTATAATTGGCATAAGAGGTGATATATCTACAATATTGATTTTGGATAAAACTGGAAAAATATTAGACTTACACTCTTCTTCAAAAATAGATAAAAAAATATACAAAGGTTTTGATTTTTCTAATAAAGTCTATTTTAAAAAGTTAGTAAATCATGAAACTTATTGGTCAGATGTATTTTTGTCTTCTTTTAATGAAAATCCAACTATATCATTTAGTTTTCATATGCGAAATAAAATTGGTGTAATAATGATAGATCTCAAGGAGATATCAGATTTTATTTTTAGTTTTAAAAATCAAGATGGTTCTCATATGATTAGGGTTTTTGATAAAAATGGGATAATGATTATGAATCCAGAAAATATAAATTATGTATTAGAAAGATTTAATGCAAGCTCCTCACCTGTATACACAGAACTTATCAAAAAACATAAAGCTTTTGAACATACACTATTTATGTCTGCGCTTAATGATCAAAAACAATTAGGTACATATACAAAGTCAACAAAAAGTGGTTGGTATGTGGTTGTAAGGGAGGATTATAACAATATTCTTAAAGCATTAAATCCTATAATTATCTCTATAATAATGACAATTTTAATATTTAGTTCTCTTGCAATTTATTTGGGTCTAAAACTTACAAAAAGGGTCTTTAAATCTTTTGATGATATACAAAATATTACATCAAATATTGCAAAAGGAAATTATGATGTTAAACTTAGAGATTTATATTATATTGAGTTTAATAATCTTTTAAATAGTTTTAACAAGATGCAATATGAAATTGATAAAAGAGAAGATACTTTAGAAAACTCTTTAAATAGTTTCAAGTCTCTTTTTAATTCAACAATGGAATCAATTATATTACATAACAATGGAATTATTATTGATGTAAATGATATTACATTAAAACTATTAAAGTATGACTCAAAAGAAGAGATTGTAGGGAAAAGTGTATTTACTATTATAGAAGAGAGTTATATTCCTTTAGTTAAAACAAGATATAACAAAGATACTCTACCCTATGAGATAATATTAATAAAGAGTGACGGAACTAAAATCAATGCTCTTGTTCAAGGTAAGTATATAGATCTTGAAGGTAAAAAAATTAAAATCTCATCTATTATTGATATAACTGAACTTAAACATAAAGATAATTTACTTTTTCAACAAAGTAAAATGGCTGCGATGGGTGAGATGATAGGAAATATTGCTCACCAATGGAGACAACCTCTTAGTGTAATAAGTACTTGTGCAAGTGGCGTTAAGTTTGAAAAAGAGTTTGGTGTTTTAAATGATGAAAGGTTTGTTGAATCTATGGATGTGATATTAGAAAACTCTCAATATCTTTCTAAAACAATAGATGATTTTAGGAATTTCTTTAAAACTGAAAAAGTTCCAGAAGAGTTTATAATAAAGCAAATAATAGAAAAAGCATTAAAACTTTTAATTTCTACACTTAAAAATTATGAAATACATTTGCAAAGCAATTTTTTAGAGTATGATTATACATATAAAGGATTTCCAAATGAGTTTATACAAGTATTTATAAATATTGTAAACAATTCAAAAGACGCATTTATAGCAAATAATATTGACTATAGGTTTATAGATGTATCTGAATATGAGTATCCTGACAAATATATATTAGAAATAAAAGATAATGCAGGTGGAATCCCTGAAAATATAATAGACAAAATTTTTGATCCTTATTTTACTACAAAACATAAAGCACAAGGTACAGGTATAGGATTATATATGTCACATCAAATAATAGCAGACCATATGGGAGGAAAATTAACAGCAAGAAATATTGACATTTTAGTAGAAGATAAAGTGCAAAAAGGTTGTTGTTTTAGAATTGAATTTCCTAAATAAGATAAAAAAATATAAATAACTTGACAATTTAACACTCAAGTGCTATAATTTTGTTAGCAGTTAATATAAAGGAGTGCTAAAAATGAATAAATTATTTGAAAAACTAACAAATCAAATGGCTGAAACTATAGATTCGTCAGTAGCTTTGGCTTTACACAATAAAAACCAAGAAGTAGAAGTTATACACTTATTATGGGCATTATTAACAAATACTAACTCTGTTTTAAATCAATTATTAAATAAAATGAATGTTAATAAAGCAGCAATAGAATTAGAAGCAAAATCTTATGCTTCTAAATTACCATCAGTTTCAACTGTAACAAAAGAAAATATCAAATTATCAAGAAATACTTTAAGTAGTTTACAAAAAGCTGAAGGTTTGATGGCAACATTAGGGGATAAATATATAGCAATTGATACTTGGCTTATATCAAATTTTGACTCAAAAGAGATTAAAGAGGTATTAGGAAAATATATCGATTTAAGAGAAGCAAAAAAAGAACTTGAAGCTATGAGAGCAGGGGCTAAAATAGATAGTGCAAGTGGAGATGAAAATCTTGAAGCTTTAAGTAAATATGGGATTGACTTAAATAAAAAAGCTATTGATGGAGAGCTTGACCCAGTAATTGGAAGAGATGAACAAATAAATAGAATGATGCAAATCTTAATTAGAAAAACGAAAAATAATCCAATATTATTAGGTGAACCAGGAACTGGTAAAACTGCTATTGCAGAGGGGTTAGCTCAAAGAATAGTAAATAAAGATGTACCTACAAGTTTACAAAATAAAAAAGTTGTAGCTTTAGATATGAGTGCGCTAATAGCAGGAGCTAAATATAGAGGAGAGTTTGAAGATAGACTTAAAACTGTAATTAATGAAGTAAAAAAAGCTGGAAATATTATACTTTTTATTGATGAAATTCACACTATTATAGGTGCAGGTGCAAGTGAAGGTAGTATGGATGCAGCAAATATTTTAAAACCAAGCTTAGCAAGGGGAGAATTACATACTATTGGTGCAACAACACTAAAAGAGTATAGAAAATATTTTGAAAAAGATGCAGCGATGCAAAGAAGGTTTCAACCAGTAAATGTAAATGAACCAAGTGTAAATGAGGCATTACAGATCTTAAGAGGTATAAAAGAGAGACTTGAAACACACCATAATGTTACTATAAATGACTCAGCACTTATTGCAGCTGCAAAATTAAGTGATAGATATATCTCTGATAGATTTTTACCAGATAAAGCGATAGATCTTATAGATGAAGCAGCAGCTGAATTAAAGATGCAAATAGAATCTGAACCAATAGCATTATCAACTATAAAAAGAGAGATTCAAACAATAAATGTTGAAAAAGAAGCTCTTAAAATGGAAAAATCTAAGAAAAATGAACAAAGATTAGAAGAGATTGAAAAAGAGCTTGCAAACTTAAATGAAGAGAAACAAAGTTTAGAAGTAAGATTTGAAAATGAAAAACAAACTTTTAATGCAACAAGTGAACTAAAGTCAAAAATTGATGAACTAAGAACAAAAGCAGAAAGAGCAAAAAGAGAATCAAACTTTGAACAAGCAGCTTCTATAGAATATGGAGAAATACCTTCATTAGAACAAAAAATAAAAGAGAATGAAGAAAAATGGAAAATAATGCAAGCAGAGGGAACTTTACTTAGAAACTCTGTTGATGAAGAAGCGATTGCTAGTATAGTAAGTCGTTGGACAGGAATCCCTGTAAATAAAATGATGGATTCTGAAAAACAAAAAGTTTTAAGAGTTGAAGAGGTTTTAAAACAAGATGTTATAGGGCAAGATGAGGCTTTAAAAGCTATTAGTAGAGCTATAAAAAGAAATAAAGCTGGTCTTAGTGAAGATTCAAGACCTATAGGTTCATTTATGTTTTTAGGACCAACAGGGGTTGGAAAAACAGAAAGTGCAAAAACACTTGCAAGATTTCTATTTGATGATCCAAAAGCACTTATTAGATTTGATATGAGTGAATATATGGAAAAACATGCAGTAAGTAGACTTATTGGTGCAGCACCAGGATATGTGGGATATGAAGAGGGTGGACAATTAACAGAAGCAGTTAGAAGAAAACCTTATAGTGTAATATTATTTGATGAGATTGAAAAAGCTCATCCGGATGTATTTAATATTCTTTTACAAGTATTAGATGATGGAAGACTTACAGATAACAAAGGTGTAACTGTTGATTTTAAAAATACAATTATAATTTTAACTTCAAATATTGGTAGTGCTAAAATTATTGAGATTTCTGATAAAGAGAATAGAAAAAAAGAGGTTTTAAATGAATTAAAAGCATATTTTAGACCAGAATTTTTAAATAGACTTGATGATATTGTAATTTTTGAGCAACTTGGAATTGAAGCTATTACAAATATTGTTGATATTTTATTTAACTCAATTAGAAAAAAACTTGAACAAAAAGATATAAAAATTTCTTTAACAAAAAGTGCAAAAGAGTATATAGCAAAAGTTGGTTTTGACCCTGTATATGGTGCTAGACCACTAAAAAGAGCTATTTATGAAATAGTTGAAGATAAATTAGCTGATTTAATTTTAGAGGATAAAATAGGCGAGGGTTCAAGTGTTGAATTTGATGAAAAAGATGGTCAAATTATTGTAAATATAACAAAAAACTAAAGAAAATCTTAAACTAAACAAAATTTAAGTTATCTTTAAATATAATACGCGACTTAATTTGTGAATAGAGGAACTAAAGATTATGAAAAGAACATATCAACCGCATAACACGCCAAGAAAAAGAACACACGGTTTTAGAATTAGAATGAAAACTAAAAACGGTAGAAAAGTAATTAAAGCTAGAAGAGCTAAAGGTAGAAAAAGATTAGCTGTTTAAGCAAACAACACCGTCTTAACAATTCTAAAGATTTTAATCAACTTTATAAAAACGGCAAAAAGTGGCATACTCACACTTTTGTCGTTTTTTTTTCTGTTGATGAAAATCTCAATCTTGCATTTGTTGCTTCCAAAAAAGTAGGAAATGCGGTAAAAAGAAGTAAAGCTAAAAGAAAACTTAGAGCTTTGAGCTTAAAATATCAAGATAATATCAAAAGTGGCAAATATATATTTGTAGCAAAAGAGTTGATTTTCCAAAAGGATTTTAAATCTTTAGAAAATGATTTTAAATATGCTATGAAAAAGCTTCAGCTACTAAAATAGATGAAAACTCTATTTAAATTTTTAATCAAACTTTATCAAAAATATATCTCTGCGTATACACCAGGAAGTTGTAGATATTACCCAACCTGTTCAAATTATGCCCTCTGGCAGTTCGAGAACAATACTTTCTTTAAGGCAATTTATTTTACAATAGCACGCGTATTAAGATGTAATCAACTTTTCGAAGGTGGCTTTGATTATCCTATTGTAAAGATTGTAAAACATAGTAATATAAATTTTAAAAAAATAAAAATCAAATATTGGTTAGTACCAATTAACGATAACAGATACCTCATAGTAAAAAATCGGGAGTGGAAAAATAGTAATGAATAACATGAATCAAAATAGTGGTATGCAAAAAAGAATGTTAATAATGACACTGGTAGTGTTTGTATTCTTTGTTGCTTATGAATTTTTAGTATTAAAGCCTCAACAAGAAGAAAGATTGAAGCAGCAAGAAACAGTAAAAAAAGAGCAAAATGCAGCTCCCGCAGTAGAAAACTCTACAGCTAACTCGATTGCACAAAGTGGATCTAAAGATGATATGTCAAAATCTATTAGTGCTTTATCTTCAAAAGCAATTGGTGGTTCAAATATTATTACAACAATTACAACTGAGAAAAATATTATCCAAATTGACAAATTAGGTAGAGTTGCGCAAGTAACGTTGGAAGAGCCTAAATATAAAGATGAAGAGGGAAATCAAATTAAACTTTTTGAAGCAAATCAATTAAGACCATTAGAGGTTAGATTTGCAAATGCTGATTTAAACAATCAAGCTTTTAAAGTAGATTACACAACTACAGCAGTTACAGTTGATGCAACAAAAGCAGCTCAAAAGTTTTCTATGGAACAAAAATTAAATGGTTTGACTTTGACAAAAAACTTTACTGTTTATCCTGATGGACACTATGATTTAGAAGTTATAACAAACTCTAAAGAACAATTTTTTATCACTAATGGATTTAGACCTAATGTTTTAGTAGATATGTATGCAGATCATGGTGTATATGTAAAACTAAATGATGGAACTATGGATTTGACTTCTGATGAAAAAATAGAAAAAATCAAATCTTATACTGGTATCAAATTTGTATCAAGTTTTGATAGATATTATACAACAGTAGTTTATAATTTTAATACATCAATGCAAGTTTCATTGATGCCTGATGAAACAAATAGTCCACAAGCATTTATTCATGCTACAGATAAAATTAATTTCTCTGGATTTATGGGACCTAAAAATTTCAATGACTTAAAAGCTTTAAATCCTGAATTAACAGATGTAATTGAGTATGGATGGTTTACATTTATAGCAAAACCTATGTTTACTTTCTTGCAATTTATTCATACTTTAGTAGGAAACTGGGGTTGGACAATTGTAATTTTAACTCTAATTATTAAACTTATTTTATATCCATTATCATACAAAGGTATGGTATCGATGCAAAAACTTAAAGATTTAGCACCAAAAATTAAAGAGATTCAAACAAAATATAAAGATGATAAACAAAGACAAAGTGCTGCAATGATGGAACTTTATAAAAAAAGTGGTGCAAATCCAATGGGTGGATGTTTACCATTGATTTTACAAATTCCTGTATTCTTTGCTATCTATAGAGTTTTATTAAACTCTATTGAATTAAAAGGTGCAGAGTGGATTTTATGGATACACGACTTAGCAGAGATGGATCCATACTTTGTATTACCAATCTTGATGGGTGCTTCAATGTTCTTACAACAAAAAATCACTCCAAATACAATGCAAGATGAGACTCAAAAGAAGATTTTCCAAATGTTACCAATTGTATTTACATTTTTCTTCTTATGGTTCCCAGCAGGTCTTACACTTTACTGGTTTGTAAATAACGTATTTACAATTGCTCAACAATATACTATCAATAAAATGTTTGAGAAAAAAAGAGCTGCTAAGAAATAGGAGACTATTATTATGAAGAAGTTTGAAGCTAAAAGTTTAGAAGAAGCATATGAGTCAGCAACTAATCATTTTAGTTGCTCTATTACTGAGTTAGAAATTGAAATCATCCAACAACCAAGTGGTGGTTTTTTAGGCTTTGGTAGAAAAAATGCAATTATCACTGTTATCCAAAAAAATAATAGAAGACACGATAATAGAAGACATAGAGAACAAAGATTTAGAAAAAAAGATATAAAAATAGAAGATGTTTCTAAAAAAATAGAAGATTCAAATAGATATGAAAAAGAGGCTTATGAAACTAAAAATACTCATAATAAAAAAGAGGAAAAGAAGCTAAATAATACTCCAAAGGTTCAATCAAAAGACAAAATCTTTGATAACTTTTATGCTGATAACAACAACTATAAAGAAGCAAAAATTATTATCAAAAAAGATCATGAAGAGATTTTATCTGAAGTTAAAGAGGGACTAAACTCTTTATTTGAAGATAGTTGTTATGGTATTGAAAATATAAAAGTAGAATTTTTTGATGAAGAGACTTTATATATTGAGTTTACAGGTGATGATTCGGCACTTTTAATTGGAAAAGAGGGATATAGATACAAAGCCCTTTCTTATATTCTTTTTAACTGGATAAATGAAAAATATGGACTTATGCTAAGACTAGAAGTTGCAGAATTCTTAAAAAATCAAGAAGAAGCAATACACACTTACCTCATTCCTGTAATTGAAACAATAAAAGAAAAAGGTAGCTTCAAAACAAAACCTTTAGATGGTATTTTAGTTCATATAGCACTAAAAAGACTAAGAGATGAATTCCCTGACAAATATGTAGCTGTTAAAACAAATATTAAGGGAGACAAATACGTACTTGTAAATGAGTATAGAAGTAAAGAGCAATAAAAATTGTTAAACGATGATACAATAGTTGCAATTGCAACAGCCAATGGAATTGGCTCAATCTCAATAATCAGAGTTAGTGGTAAAGATGCTTTACCAATAGCTTTGAAACTTTCAAAAAAAGAAAATCTAATATCAAGATATGCAACATTAGCTTCAATTTATAATAGTAAAGAGGAAGTTATAGATGAAGCCTTGTTAATCTATTTTAAAAATCCTTTTTCATTTACAGGTGAAGATATTGTAGAGTTTCAGTGTCATGGTGGTATAGCAATTTCAAATATTATTATGAGTGAAATCATAAAATCTGGTGCAAGAGTAGCTCAACCAGGAGAGTTTTCAAAAAGAGCTTTTCTAAATGGGAAAATAGATTTAACAAAAGCTGAAGCAATTGCTAAAATAATTGAAGCTAGAAGTGAAGATGCAGTTAAACTATTAGCACGTCAGCTAAAAGGTGAACTTACAAACTTTGTAAATGATATTAGAGAAGATTTACTTTTTATGTTAGCTTACACAGAGGTAAATATAGATTATGCAGAAGAGGATTTACCTGAAGATATTTTTGAGCAAATAGAGAATAAATTAGATAAAATCAAAACTAAACTAAATGATACTTTAGATGCAAGTAAGAGAAGAGAAGGACTTATTGAAGGGTTTAAAGTAGCAATTGTAGGTAAACCAAATGTTGGTAAATCTTCCCTTTTAAACAAACTTTTAAACTATGATAGAGCAATTATCTCAGATATTGCAGGTACAACTAGAGATACAATAGAAGAATCTGTTAAGATTGGAACTCATATCATCAAGATTGTTGATACAGCTGGTATCAGAGATGCAAGCGATGTAATAGAACAAATAGGAATAGAAAAGTCTATAGAAGCTATTAGTGAAGCAGATATTGTGATATCTTTATTTGACAATAGTAAAGCATGTGATAGTGAAGATGAAAAGATATTAGCACTTCTTGAAGAAAATTCACAAAAAGAGATAATCAAAGTTTTAAATAAATCAGATTTAGCAAATCAGTTTGATAAATCAAAACTTGATGATTTTATTGAATTAAGTACAAAAGAGACTATCAATCCACTTGTAAGACAAATAGAAAGCCTGCTTGATTTAAATACTCATAGTGATGATATGACACTTATATCAAAAAGACAAGTTGATAGTGTAGAACAAACACTATTTCATATTAATGAATCAACTATGCCACTTCACACAGGTGAATTAGAGTTTTTTGCCTACCATATAAAAGAGGCTTTAGAAAATATCTCAAATATCACAAGACCATATGAAAATGATGAGATGTTAGATGTGATGTTTGGTGCTTTTTGTTTAGGGAAATAGAAGCATTAACTTTTAATTATTTTTAATCTCTTTTATTAAAATCTTTATGATTTCAATAATTTCAATTAGTTCTCTATAATTAAAGTCATCAGGAATATTTCCATTGGTATAGTTTTCTGGATTAAAACATTCAAATTTTTTTGAAATAAATATATATAGTGTATTATTTCTTATACTTAATGATATATTGTTTTTAAGGTTCTTTAAAATATCAGAAACTATATTTTGATTTTGTTTATTTAATGGTTTTGATATAACTACATGGTTCTTATTTGTTAGTTTATTTGTTTCAAGTTCTTGTTTATTTGAAGTAGATATTTCTTTAAATGAAGGGAATATACCTTTTTCAAAGATGTAAAGTTCTTTAATATTTGTTTGTACAGAATCTACAACAATAAATAGTCCATGTTTATTAATAAAAGAGAAACTAGGATTATTTATATTATCTTGGTTTAAATAGGTAGAGGCAATTTTTGTTTTTTTATCTAAAATTAAAACAGTAAAAGACCACTTTGTTAAGAGTGAAGAGGATGTAATTGGTATATAAGAAATAGAGATATTAAATAAGTTAAAGAAATTTGAGTTTTTTGCATCTGTATTTAGTTCATTATATTGATAGATAAAAAAATTAGCACTTTCATCGATGCATTTTAAAATTTTGGGAAAAATTTTTGTTGTTAAAATATCTTGGTATTCATATCTAAAGGCATATTTACCCACATAAAATATCATTGCAGATATAAATACAATCATATAAAAAAAGATTATATGTAAACCAATATATTCAGTTAATAAAAATATACCAACACATAATGCAATAAGCGATATAGCTAATATTATAAGTTTTCTTTCTGCAGAATCTATTTTTGATTTGATTTCAATAATATGTGGTTGAGCTATTTGAAGATATTTTTCTTTAAATTCATTATACATAATGATTGACTAATTCCTAAAAGTTTATTTATATTATTGTATAAATCCTTTATATATAATAAATAATATAATAAAATTTAAATTAAACTGCAAAATCAGAACTAGTAACTAAAGCTGTTTCGCTATTCTCCTTTAGATAAAAGCTAGATTGTTTTAACAAGGCATACTCTTGATTTACACCTTTAGAATACACAAAGTTTGAATCAACAGCTGCTAGGTATATTGCTCATATTCCTGCTTGTCCTAGTTCTATTAATGATGTTTCATCCTCTTTTGTTTTGTCTCAGATTAGTAAACTGTTAAAAATAAAATCATTTTCATCTATCCAAGAATTTCCATCTTCATCATATGCTCTTAACTCTTCAAATCCATCGCCAGTATTTGCTCTAAATAGTTCATTCCTATTGTCTATAGTTCAATTATTATCTTTATCTAAAGCTAAAAATCCTGCTCCTTCTTAGTTGGAAATTCCGAGGACAGTTTCAATGGTGTTAAGTTAAGCCAAAAGTTCCCTAAATAAGGTATTTTAAATACCTAAAAAACACTTCTTTTCTTCCTTTTTTTTTAATACCTTTTGTATTTTTCCCTTCTTTATCGGAGGGTCTTTTAAACTTTATATTAGGTCTTATTTGTAAATTTCAAGTCTTTTTAAGGTGGCTACTCTCCCCGGAATATCCTACCTTTGGGTGGAGGAATTTTATTTAATAAACTTCTTTTGTACCTCTTCTAAACTAAGTTCCATATTCTCTTCATTTAAAAATCCATAATAATAAGTATCATTTTTATTACTTATTTCGATTATCAAAATATTTTCATCAGAGTGATTTTTTACAAATTTTTCTATTGCTTCTAGTGCTGAATTTTTCCAGTATCTTTCTATTTCTGCATTATTCCCTGCATCAAAAAATAATCAATCTTTGCACATTGAAAATAAGTAATTTCATGCACCTTCGTATATCTCAAAAGAGTTATTATCATTATCAAGTTTTTCATTTGTAAAAGGGCAATATAAATTAAACTTCTTATTTTCATTTGATTTTAGGGTGATTTTATTCATCGTATATCCTCTATTTTGATTTTTGAATTATACTATTTGATTCTTTTATTTATATCAAATGTAGTTGTTTATTAATTATACAAGTTGTAATAACAGAAAATAAAAGAAATTTTGAAATTTGCTGTATATTCCTTATCGTGGGTATTAACTAAACAAATAATTTTTTTTAATGAACCCCGTCTTATTGTAGCTTAACCTTGTTTTTGTTAGTTTGTTAGGGTAGGTGACAATTATTTTTAAAAGGAGCTAGTTATTAGTTTAGAAAAAAAGAAAAAACTCACGATAAAAAATGTATATAAGGTTTTTGGAGAGAAACCGAAAAAAGCTCTAGAAATGCTCAAAAATGGTCTTTCAAAAGAAGAGATTTTTGAAAAAACAAATATGACTATTGGTGTTCAAGATGCAAGTTTTGAAATCAACGAAGGTGAAATATTTGTAATTATGGGACTCTCAGGTTCAGGGAAATCAACACTAGTAAGACTGTTAAATAGACTAATAGAGCCAACTTCAGGTCAGATATTTGTTGATGAAACTGATATAACAAATTTAAATGACAAAGAATTGATTGATATAAGACGAAATAAAATTTCAATGGTATTTCAATCTTTTGCACTAATGCCACATATGAACATTATAGATAATACTTCATTTGGGCTAGAACTAAGTGGAATTAGTAAAGAAGATAGATATAAAAAAGCACAAGCTGCACTAGATCAAGTTGGATTATCACATCATGCTTTATCTTATCCAGATGAATTAAGTGGTGGTATGCAACAAAGAGTAGGGTTGGCAAGAGCTTTAGCAAATGATCCAGATATTATGCTTATGGATGAAGCTTTTTCAGCCCTTGATCCTCTTATAAGAACTGAAATGCAAGATGAACTTTTGACCCTACAAAGTGAACATCAAAGAACTATTGTATTTATTTCTCATGATTTAGATGAAGCTATTAGAATTGGTGATAGAATTGCAATTATGCAAAATGGTGAGATATCTCAAGTGGGAACTCCTGAAGAGATTATCAATAACCCTGCAAACGATTATGTAAAATCATTTTTTAAAGGCGTTGATGTGACAACAGTTTTAACTGCATCACATATTGCTAAAAAAAGTTATCCTACAATTATAAAAAAAGATGGTTTTGGAATTAATTCGGCAATTCAATATATCAATGATTATGATTTTGATTTTGCATATTATCTTACAAAAGATAATAAGTATTTAGGAGTACTTACTCTTGAAGCTTTAAAAGAACAGAAAAAAATAAATGGAAATCTTGAAGACTCTTTAATAGAACAAGAGGTTGTAAATGAAAATGATTCTATTGCTGATTTTATAAATATTATCGCAGAATCATTTTTCCCCATTGCAGTTGTAGCTGATAATGGGAAATATAAAGGGGTCATTTCAAAACGAACTCTATTAAAAACAATTGATGAAGGAGCTATAAATGGCTAGTGATCCATGGGGAAATGCTTCAACGGCACAAGCAGATAAATCATCAAGTGTTGATTGGTCACATGTTGATCCTGATACAACTTCAGTGCCATCTTTTGATATAAAGAATCCTTTTGATCATAGTATTATTCCTTTTGATTCTTGGGTAAATAGTGGAATTAATTGGATAGTAGAAAACTTTAGGGATTTTTTTATATCTGCAAAAGCACCCGTTGATGTGATTTTAAGATTTATTGAAACTTTTTTACAATCCCTTTCACCTTATGTGGTAATTGGATTTTTTGTTTTACTTGCTTTACAAGTATCTAGTAAGAAGATGGCTTTTGGAACCTTTGTTTCACTTGTATTTATTGGATTTATTGGTGCTTGGGATGCTAGTATGACCACTTTAGCATTGGTTATTACTTCTGTGCTCTTTTCAGTTTTAATTGGTTTACCACTTGGAATTTGGAGTGCAAAAAGTGATATGGTAGAAAAAATATTAAGACCTATTTTAGATGGTATGCAGACAACACCTGCCTTTGTATATTTAATACCTATTGTTATGTTATTTGGAATAGGAAATGTTCCAGGTGTAATAGTAACTATTATTTTTGCCTTACCTCCATTAATAAGACTTACAAATTTAGGTATTAGACAAGTACCTGCTGACTTGATTGAAGCATCTAGATCATTTGGGGCAAGTTCATCTCAAATGCTTTTTAAAGTACAACTTCCAGTTGCTATGCCTACAATTATGGCAGGGATAAATCAAACATTAATGCTTTCATTATCTATGGTTGTAATCGCTTCAATGATTGCAGTTGGAGGATTAGGTCAAATGGTTCTACGAGGTATTGGAAGACTTGATATTGGTCTTGCAGCTGTTGGTGGTATAGGAATTGTTATCCTAGCAGTAATACTAGATAGAATAACTCAAGAAATGGGTAAAAAAGATAAAAAGAAAAAAAATAAATGGTATGAACAAGGACCAGTTGGTTTAGTTTATAATTTAATAAAAAAGGAGAAAAAAATATGAAAAAAATATTGATTGCTTTGATTGCTATTTTTTTAACATCAAATCTATTTGGTGCTAAGGTTACATTTTTAAGAACAAGTATCGCAGAAGAAGGTTTTCAAATGTATATCGCTGCTGATATAGTGAAAAAATTGGGTTATGATGTTGAAATAACAAATGATGTTAGTTATGAAGTTGCTTATCAAACAATAGCACAAAATGCAAAAAGCAAAGATGCTTATATTATGGCAGCGGCATGGATTCCTCTTCATAATTCAAAAATCAAAGGTGCTGGGGGAAGTAAAAAGATTGCAATCATAGGTTCATATATAAAAAATTGTGCACAAGGTTATCTAATAGATAAAAAAACAGCAGATAAATATAATATAAAATATATCAATGATTTAAAAGATCCCAAAATCGCTAAACTATTTGATTCAAATGGTAATGGGAAAGCTGACTTAACAGGTTGTTCTGCTGGTTGGGGTTGTGAAAAAGTAATTGAGTATCAATTAGACGCTTTTGGATTAAGAGATAGAATTACACATAATCAAGGAGAATATGCATCAATTATATCTGATACAATTGCAAGATATAAAAGTGGAAAACCAATTTTATATTATACTTGGACTCCATATTGGGTAAGTGGAAAATTAGTTCCTGGTAAAGATACTGTATTTTTACAAGTGACTCATTCAGCTCATCCTGTAACAAAATCTACAAAGCTTCCAAATGGTGCTGATTATGGATTTAATGTAAATACTCAAAAATTTGCAGCAAATGCCTCTTTACCTAAAAACTATAAAGATATTGCAAAATTATTAGAAATAATGAGATTAGATGTAAATGACATAAGTGGTGAAAATATGATTATGGAACAAGGTCAAAATAAAGAAGCAGATATAAAAAGACATGCTCAAATGTGGCTTAAAAGTAATGCAGATAAAGTAAATAAATGGATTGCTGAATCAAAAGAAGCTAAATAAAAACAATTAATTAATTCCTACAAATTATATTTGTAGGAATTAAAAATTCGGGGAGAGTTGCCACCTTAAAAAAACTTCAAATGTATAGCAGAAAAAAACTTTTCTACACCACAAAATCAGAACTAGTAACTAATCCTGCTTTTCCATTCTCTTTTAGATAAAAGCTTGATTGTTTTAACAAGGCATATTCTTGATTTACACCTTTTGAGTATCTAAAGTTTGAATCAGCAGCTGCAAGGTAGATAGCTCCAACTCCTGCTTGCCCTAGACCTATTAGTGAGCCTTCTTTATTTTCATTTTTTTCCCAGATTAATAAGCTGTCAAAAATAGAATCATTTTCATCTATCCATGAATTTCCATCTTCATCATACTGTTTTAACTCAGCAAATCCATCGCCAGTATTTGTTCCAAAGAGTTCATTTCCATTATCTATAGTTCCATTATTGTTTTTATCTATTGCTAAAAAGCCTGCTTGTTCTTTTAGTTGGGGGATAAGTTCATTTTTTCCATCACTATTCAAATCAAACTCAAAACTTAATTTGCTACTTATATTATCAAATGAATTAAGATTAGAATTATAGTTTATAATTAGTGGATCCAAATAGTTTACTTTTTTTGAAACAAAGGTTTCTTCAAAGCTTTCTGAAAATTTTTGAGAAAAAGAGATATCTAAATCAATATTAATTTGTCCTTTGTTTGTTTTAACTTGTGCCTGAGTTTGAAAGTTGATACTACTTTCTTGTGTGTACTCTTTTTTATGATAATAAGTACTTTTTTCAATTTGTATCATTTTATGTTTTAAATTATCAGAATTTTTACCTTCTGGCTGAAGTTTTATATCTTTAGAATCTGTAAAGTTATTTAGTATTATCTCTAGAATTTTTTTGTTTAGGTGGTCTTGGTGACTTAAATCATCCTCATCAACTAGTAATACTCTTTCAAGTTTTGCAACCTCATATTCAACTTTATTTTGTTTATGAATCTCATCTTTTATATTTTGTTTTGATTCAAATAAATAGTTTGTAAAACTACTTGTAGTAGTTTGTTCAAGAGTAAAATTTGTTTCGGCATTCATATTTATGCTAGATGTTTCAATTTTCATAAGAACCCCTTAATAGTTTTGCTATTAAGAGATTTTATAATAAGTAGATTTAATATAATTTTAAGTCATCTAACTAATAAAATAAAAATAGTTTTTATATTATTTTAAACTGCAAGATCTACACTTGTAATCATACCTGCTTCACCATTTTCTTTTAAAAAAAAGCTTGCTTCTTTCATATTAGCTTGAATCTCATTGTATCCAGAAGCATAGTTAAAATCTGTATTAATTCCAGCTAAATATATAGCACCAATTCCTGCTTGTCCTAAAGTTATAAGTGATTGATTACCTTGACTATCTTTTTCCCAAACAAGAAGATCAGAATATATTGAATCATTTTCATCTATCCAGTTATTTCCATCTTCGTCATATGCTCTTAACTCTTCAAATCCATCTCCTGTAGTTGGTCCGAAAAGTTCACTTCCATCATCTATAGTTCCATTCTTATTTTTATCCAATGCTAAAAATCCAGAACCATTGATAAGCTCAGGGATAGTTTCATTATGACCATCACTATTTAAATCAAATTCAAAACTCATATTTTGACTGATACTATTAAATGTTCCTATATCTGAATTATAATTCAAAATTAATGGATCTTGAAATGCAGCACCTGCTGAGATTTTTGTACTATGTCTTTCATAAAATTCTTGACTAAATGATAAGTCAATATTTATTTCAAAATCACCATTGTTTGTTTTAATTGAAGCTCGTGTACTAAATTCAATTGAGCTTTTCTGATAGTACTCCTGCGTTGATTCAAAAGTAAATCCCCAGTTCTGAGTTTTTAAACTTTCTTCATAAGGATTAGAAGTTTCTTTTAATTTCAATTGTTCATTTTGAGGATATAATTTTACTTGTTTGTTACCCTGAAGAATTTGTTGAAGTAGCAATTCTATTAATGTTTTTTTTATTTTATCTTCAATGGATAAATTATCTTCGCTATTATATATAGCTTTTAGTTTTTCAAAATTATCGATATTAATATTTTGATTTCTTTCTGGAATTCTTTTAGATCCAATATTAGAGAATACTTCTAATCTTTTTAATGAGTGTTCCTCTTGTACAAAACTACTGCTTGCCTCCATATTAATGCTTGATGATTCAATTTTCATAAGCCACTCCTTTATTAAACTATATTTAAGAATTGTACAATAGCCTAGATAAATTTATTTTTAAATTATTTAATTAAATTTGGGAACTTCATAATAAATTAGATATTATTCTGCTATGAAAAATATATATGATGTAATTGTTATTGGTTCAGGAGCTGCTGGTATGATGGCAGCTATTGTAGCAGCAAAAGAAAATAAAAAAGTTTTATTAATTGAACAACAATCTAAATTAGGTCCAAAATTAAAAGCTACTGGTGGAGGTAAATGTAATTTAACTAATACATTGGATAATGATACCTTTATGAGAAGTTTTGGCAAAAATGGTAAGTTTATGAGTGATGCTTTAAATGAATTTGATTATAAAAATTTGATAGAGTTTTTTAAACAAATAGGGGTGGAAACTCATATTCCTGATGGTTTTAGAGTTTTCCCTACTACTCATAATTCTCTTACTATAATTGATGCACTTAAAAAAGAGTTAGAAAGATTAAAAGTTGAAATAAAAACTAATACAAAAGTTTTAAATTTGTTACTTAAATATGAAGAGATAGATGGTGTAAAAACAGAAAATGAGAATATAGTCTCTTCAAATGTTATTATTGCAACTGGTGGCTTAGGTTATAGTAAACTTGGTGCATTAGGGGACGGGTATAAATTTGCCAAATCTTTAGGTCATAATGTAACAAAACTATATGCTGCCATGTTACCTTTAATATCTGAAGAAAAATGGGTAGCTTTTTGTAAAGCTGATACGATTGCAAAAGCAGAATTAAAAGTTGATTTACCAAAATATAAAAAACTAAAAGCAAATGGAGATTTGATTTTTACATCAAATGGTATTAGAGGACCAGTTGTATTAGATTTCTCAAGAGAGATTACACCTCTTCTTGAAAAATATGGAAAAATTCCAATTTTAATGAATATGGTAAAAGGTCTAAATGAGGAGCAGATTTTTAATCACATTAAAAGTGAAGCTTCTAAAAATCCACAAAGTACAGTCTTAGAAAGTTTATCTTCATTACTTCCTGAGAGTGTTATAAAGCAATTATGTAATTTAACTGGTGCTGATTTTAATAAACGATTTAAAGATTTAGATGGCCAAATAAGGGAAAAATTAGTAAAAGTAGTTACAAATACCCCTTTGACAATAATTGATCATGTAGGTTTTGAAAAGGCTATGATTACTAGAGGTGGAATTAGTTTAAAAGAGATAAGCCCTAAAACTATGCAAAGTAAAATTATAAAAGGTTTATATTTTTGTGGTGAAGTTATGGATTTAGATGGTCCTTGTGGAGGTTATAATCTTCAATGGGCATTTTCAAGTGGATATATAGCAGGTAAATTAAACAATTAAGGTTTAATTGTTTCTATATACCTTGCATTATCTTTATCTATAGCAGTCCAAGAATTACAATCAAACTCTATTTTTACTACATATGCAGTTTTTAAGTTTTCTTTTTCTCCTCCAAAATTAATACTAAGTGCACTTAATGCTGGATTGTGACCAACAATTAAAAGTTTATCAACGGTATCAAAAGTATAAGTTATTGATTCAACTATCTCATTTAAAAATGCTTGATAAATAACTTCATTGTACATTATACTTTTATTATATCCTAAAACTTCAGATACTACTTGTGCAGTTTGCCTAGCCCTAATTGCAGGACTAGAAACTATTAAATCAGGTTTCATATTTTTATCTTTTAGTTTCAATGCTGCTGTTTGAGCTTCTTCAAAACCATGATTAGTTAGTTCTACATCATAATCATGTGTATATGTTTTTGATTCATCTTTTTGAGCATGTCTCATAATATATAGTGTTTTCATTATATTTTCTCATAATTAATATCAATTTATAAATTCTAGAAACATTTAACTTGAAAAAAAATTAAAACTTGTCTAATTATCTAAAATTTTATCTTTATACTTTTTAGGATACTCAAAAGAGATAAGTTTTGAGTTCTTTTTAGATGTTTCTCTCCAACTATCGCAATCAAATTCTATTTCAATAACTCCACTAGTTGGTAAGTTGTCATTAAAATCAACTAAATAAAAAGCTAAAATATTAAGTGATGGATTGTGTCCTATTATAAAAGCAGTATCATATTCATCATCAATAAATGATACAACTTCAAGGATTGTTCTTAAATCTGCTTCATATATTTGTTCATTGAACATAATTTCATTATGGTATAAAACCTCACTAGCTATAATCCTTGCAGTTTCTCTTGCTCTATAAGCAGGGCTAGAGATTATTACATTGGGGAAAATACCTTTTTCTCTAAGTAAATCACCTATAAAAGGGGCATCTCTTTTCCCTCTTTCATTTAAAGGTCTATCAAAATCATCTAAAGTTGGATTTGACCAATCAGATTTAGCATGTCGTATTAAAAATAGTTTTTTCATATATTCCTCTTTAAAACTAATTATTATAACTTAAATAGCTAAATATTTTTCTAAACACTCTTTTTTTACCAAACTTGATTATTTTATGCCTATTTGTTTGATAACCTTATATTCTGAATTATCTATAGTTTTAAATACTATTTTAATTCCTGTTTCATAATATACTAATATAATATTAAGAGGATTAAAAATAATTAATAAAAATTAGAATATATTTTGTTAAATATTTATTAATTATTTGATGATAAAATTTCAAAAAAGGAGTAATAATGGAACAGGTAAAAACAATTTTTTTATTAACACTTCTTACAGTTTTATTTGTATTTATTGGATATTCATTTGGTGGTACAAATGGGATGTTGATTGCTTTTTTAATTGCAGGTGGGATGAATTTTTATGCATATTATTATTCTGATAAGCATGTATTAAAACATTATAATGCTACACCAATTGAAGATACTAGACACCCAATTTATAGAATTACACAAAATTTAGTAGCAAAAGCTGGATTACCTATGCCAAAAGTTTATTTAATTCCAGATCATACCCCAAATGCTTTTGCAACAGGAAGAAATCATGAAAATGCGGCAGTTGCTGTAACTATGGGATTATATGAGATGTTAAATGAGCAAGAGTTAGAAGGTGTAATTGCCCACGAATTATCTCATATAAAACATTATGATATTTTAATAGGTACAATTGCAGCAGTTTTTGCAGGTGCTATTGCGATGATTGCAAATATGATGCAATTTAGTGCTATATTTGGTGGAAATAATAGACAAGGTGTACATCCTGCAGTTATGATACTTATGGCAATATTATTACCACTTGCTGCTTCAATAATACAAATGACTGTTAGTAGAAACAGGGAGTTTATGGCAGATGAAGGATCTGCACGAATGACAAAAAATCCAGCTGGACTTCAAAGTGCTTTGGCAAAATTGGATAGTTATGCAAAAAGAGGACATCAAATAAACAATGCAACAGAGCAAACAGCTCATATGTTTATTATAAATCCATTTTCAGGTTTAAAATCTAATTTTGGTAATCTCTTTAGAACACATCCTACAACAGAGGATAGAATAGCTAGATTAGAAGAGTTGAAATATGAGATTCAATAAAGACTAGTTTTAGTCTTTATTGAAAAATATCAACAAGTTTATCTTCTGTTACATCTTCTTGTAAAATAGGATAAATTCCTTTTGCAATAAGGGAGATTTTTAAGTCATAATCTATATCTTCAATTAGGAAATAGTTTACTTTATAATCGTATAATACATCAGGAAGCACATTACAAGCTGCTTCATCATCATTTTTGTACATTGGATTATTTATACAGTTGGATGATTTTAATTTATAATCTTTTATAAAGTAAATCCAGATATATTTAGCGGTTGCATCAGCATATTGTAATTCTTCGTTACTGTGTGAACAAATTGCAATATGAAACTCATTTTTGATTTCATGAACTTTTATATTACTACCAGTAATAAGAGCTAAAGAGATTTTTTTTCTTGCACTCTTTATTATTCTCGCAAATGTTGCTCTTGATACATTCATTTTTTTTGCAGCATCTTCTTGATACATACAAAAAGAATCCATTAAATGTATAGCTTCAAGTTCTTCATGAAGCAAAATAACATCTTGGTTTGCCTTTATGTCTTTAGGGCCAAAATATTTAGATACTGGTTTTAACTCAAGTTTTCTTTCAAGTTTTTCTCTTGCCATTAATAACCTTAATTCTGATAGTGAAATTTTAACACAACTTTATTAAAATATACTTGACATATGTTCTTTTAAATGATATAATTCTGACATATGTTCAAAAAGAGATTTTTTCAATATATACTATGTTTAATAAATTGTGATCTTCTTTTGGTAACCTTTTTTGGTTTCCAGTATTTTACAAAGTATATCTATTGTTTTAGCTTTAATGGAGCGTATTTTTAAACATCAGTTACCATTAGGATCAACTTACATAATTGTCTTTTCCCTAGTCATTACTTTTTCACTCATCCTGATTATACTGATGTTTTAAAACTTAGCATGAAATTACAATCTTCCTAATAGGAGGCGAAAATGCTTAGAATAGTATTTCCCACAAACCAAATGATGAGTTATATCTCTCCCATAGAAAGTACTTTTGAAAAATCTAACTACTTAACAATAGTAGATTTAAAAGGACAAAATATATTTGATGTAGAGATTATTAAAAATCCTCACCCTCATTCAAATGAGGATATTTTAAAAGAGTGTAAAGATAAACATTTTGGTGTTTTAATTTTACCTGATACAAAAGATATACCAATAAAAGAGTTGAAGAAGAATGGTACATCAGTATTTAAATCAAAAGATAAAGAGATAATATTAGATGCTGTTCACAATTTTATACAAGATAGATTAGAAAAAGTTAGCTAAATATTTGAAGGTTTTATAACACATAAAAAAAGCGAAGCCGAAGCTTCGCTAAAATCCTTTCAACTTGACCAAAGTAAAGGATATGAAATGTTACAAAAAAAATCTTTAACTAAAATAAAAACTAAAATTTAACTATAAATTTTTTTAAGATTATCCATTTTTGAACTCATATTTAATAAAACCATGTCTGCTAAAACTAAAGACATCATAGATTCTGCAACGACACTCCCTCTAATAGCAACACAAGGATCATGTCTTCCTTTTAGTTCACAAGTAACTTCATTGTTGTTTACATCAACTGTATCTTGTTTCATAAAAATAGAAGGTGTAGCCTTAAAATAAACTCTTACATTTATTTCATCTCCATTTGAAATACCACCTAGTATTCCACCACTATGATTTGTAATAAATCCATCTTTATTGATTTGGTCATTATTAATATGTCCTCTTTTGTGTGAGGCACTTATACCATCTCCGATCTCTACAGCTTTTACTGCATTTATACCCATCATTGCATTTGCAATTTGGGAATCAAGTTTAAAGTATAAAGGTTCACCTAAGCCTACTGGTACATTTGATACATTTACTAATGCAACTCCACCAACTGAATCATGTTCATTTTTAGCTACAAGTATTGCATCTTTTTGAAACTGTTCTTTATCTTTATCTAATGCATAAATTTCAGAATTTTTTGCATAATTAAAGTCGAAATTAGATGCTTTTATTCCATCTATTTCACAAATTCCACTTTGTACAACTATTCCTAACTCTTTTAACATCATTTTTGCAATAGCTCCAGCTGCAACCCTAGCTGCTGTTTCTCTGGCACTACTTCTTCCTCCACCTCTATAATCTCTTATTCCATATTTATTAAAGTATGTAAAATCTGCATGACCAGGTCTAAATAAATCTTTTACATTTGTATAATCTTTACTTTTTTGATTTTCGTTGAATATAACCATTGATATAGGTGTACCTGTACTAACCCCTTCAAATACACCTGAAAGAATTTCAACTCTATCAGATTCTTTTCTTGCTGTTGCATATTCATTTTGTCCTGGTTTTCGTCTATTCATCTCTTCTTGAATAAAACTTTCATCTATTTTAAGTCCGGCTGGAACTCCATCAACTATACAACCTAAAGCTTTTCCATGACTCTCGCCAAAAGTTGTAAAAGTAAATTTTTGTCCAAAACTATTCATATTTCCTCCAATTATGCTTTTTGCATATTATTTCTGGTTATAATTTTTTAGTGATTTGCACTTTTTAATTTAAAAGTATTTTAACCTTTTAATTTATCAATTGCAATTTTTGCAACAGCTTGTTGCGCTAATTTTTTACTTTTTCCTATAGCTCTTCCATAAGTTTTCCCATCAATCCAAATTGATACTTCAAACTCTTTTTTATGATCAGGTCCGTAAGAACCTTCAATTCTATATTCTGGAATTGTTCCAAATTCAGCTTGTGTAATCTCTTGTAAAGCAGTTTTATAGTCACTAAATAAAACATCGAGATTAATCTTATCATACGAACTTTCAAGTAATTGTAAAATAATTGGTTTTAAAACTTCAAGACCTGATTCTAAATATATAGCTCCCATGATTGCTTCAAAAGCATCTGAAAGAATTGAGGCTTTACTTCTACCTTTGTTTCTTTCTTCGGCATTTGATATAAAAATATAATCACCAAGTTTTATCTCTTTTGCAAGTTTTGTAAATCCTGTTTCATTTACTAATGAAGCTCTTATTTTTGATAAATCTCCCTCATTTGAGTTTGGAAATTTTTTAAAAAGATATTCACCAACAATCAAGTTTAAAACGGCATCACCTAAAAACTCTAACCTTTCATTGTTATAAGGTTTTTTGTAGCTTTTATGTGTAAGTGCTTCGATTATCAGATCTTTGTCTTTAAACTGATAATCCAAACACTTTTCTAACTGCGAGTAATCATTCATTTAATAGTTCTCCTTAATTGATTCTGCTTTTGAACGTGCAAGTATATCACATCTTTCATTATGTTCATGTCCATCATGACCTTTTACCCAAATAGCAGTTATTTTATGGGGCTTTGAAACCTTTACATACTCTTGCCATAACTCACAATTTTTAACTGCTTTTTTAGCAGCTGTACGCCAATTGTTTTTTATCCAAGAGTTTAGCCATTCATTTATCCCTTTTACTACATATGTTGAATCAGAGATTATATTGACATTACATGGTTCTTTTAATGCTTTTAAGCCTTCAATTACCCCTTTTAGTTCCATTTGATTATTTGTAGTATTATCAACTGCACCACTTAACTCTTTCTCATGTCCATTATATTCCAAAATTGTACCCCAACCACCAGGACCAGGGTTTCCTAAACTAGAACCATCACTGTAAAGATTGATTTGCTTCACTTATACCTTTCACTAAATAGTATCTTATATCAAAAGACAAAATATCATGACATCTAGGGCATCTTGTGTCAAATATTGGATGGGTGTGTTTACATGATGAACAAATAAATTCAAAATCTACAGAAGCTGGTACTTTATGTTCATGATTATTTAATGCAATCAATACATCAAAAACAAAATCTTCACTGTGATTAACAGTTTTCAAATAACCTTTTGCACTATAAAGTTCATTTAAAAATTTATTATTACTTATTTTATCAAAATCGATGTCATCAAAATTTAAATACCATAATATATCAACTATTTTTTTAAGATTAAACTCTTCAAAATGTTCCCAGAAGAATTTTTTGTTGTATTGTACAAAATATTGAACAACAAGTCTTTCTATTAGTTGATTCTCTTTGTAGAGCAAATATAGTTTTTCACCTTTTTTCTCAAAAGATTCAATAGGGTCATTTATAATAATTAATGCTTCAATAAAAACTTTATCTTTTTTAGTATCAGTACCCAATTCATCTAAACACTCTACAACCTCTTTAGCTTGAGAGTATTCTTTTAATTTTTCATTTATTATTAGTAAGTGTTTAAGTGCTTTTATATTTCTTGGAGAAAATTTTAAAATTCTTAAAAATATCTCTCTTGAACGTTGCATAAAACCACCTTTGAAATAAGTAGTTCCCAAAAGTTCTAAAAGTTCCTCTTTTTTTACTCTGTCTGTTACATGTTCTAAAAGTGCTAAATATACAGATATAGCTTTGTTATAATCACCTTTGTGTAAAAAAGTAGAAGCTAATAATAAAATAGAATCAAAAGGTAAATTATATGTTTTGTATAGATGTACATAATCTTCTTCTTTTAATTTTCCAATTTCAAATCTTTTTAATAGCTTTCTATAATCTCTTCTTGCTCGTCTTTCTTTATAAAGACTAAAAGAGTAAGTTATAAAAGAGATGAAAAAAATCAAAGTAAATAATACAATTATCCCAAATAAGGGGTCTCTATACTCTAAAATTAAACTATCCAATAAAATCCCTAAAATATTTTGTAAAAAAATATAGCATAAAAGGGCATACAAAATAATAAAAGGGTATAATTTTTGAATGATTACAAAAGATTCTATAGAAAATCTCAAAAACCATCTTGATATTGTTGATGTTGTTTCTCAATTTATTGAATTAAAAAAAAGTGGTGCGAACTTTAAAGCTTGTTGCCCTTTTCATGGAGAAAGTACTCCTTCATTTGTTGTAAGTCCAGTAAAACAGATATATCATTGTTTTGGATGTGGAGTAGGTGGTGATTCAATTAAATTTGTTATGGAATATGAAAAATTATCATATCCTGAAACTATTGAAAAATTAGCATCGATGTATAATATTTCACTAAATTATGACAATAACAATCAAAAAAAACAAGATTTAAAAATTTTAGAAGATGTAAATAAATTTTATCAAAAACTATTTGTAAGTAATAAAACAGCAAAAGATTATATTCATAATAGAGGAATATCTGAGTTTTCCATAGAAAAGTTTGAAATAGGTTTTGCACCAACTTCAGCAGATACTTTAAATTTTTTAAAAAATAATTATTATAATTTGGCAGAAGCAAAAGAGTTAGGCGTTATTGACACAGGTACAAATGGGTTATATTCAAGATTTATAGAGAGAATCACTTTTCCAATCTATTCATTAAATGGAAAAATTGTAGGTTTTGGTGGTAGAACAATTACAGGACACAATGCAAAATATGTGAACTCTCCACAAAGTAAAGTGTTTAATAAATCAAAACTTTTGTATGGTTATAATATAGCTAAAGAAAATATTTATAAAAAAAATAGAATCATAATTACAGAAGGCTATTTAGATGTAATTATGTTACATCAAGCAGGTTTTAATACAGCAGTTGCAACACTTGGAACTGCTTTGACAAAAGAACATTTACCACTTATAAGAAGAGGAGAACCTCAAGTTATTGTTGCTTATGATGGTGATAATGCTGGCTTAAATGCTGCATTTAAAGCTTCTGTTATGTTATCCCAAGGTGAATTTGAAGGTGGTGTAATCATATTTGGAGAAGGTAAAGACCCCGCAGATATGGTAAAAGATGGAAAAGTAGAAGAGTTAAATAAAATTTTTGCAAATCCAAAACCTTTTATCAATTATGCGATTGATTATATCATTGACAAATATGATATTAATAATCCGAGCCAAAAACAAAAGTCACTACTTGAAGCAAACGAATATCTTAAATCTTTAGGAATTATTTATCAAGATGAATACAAAAGGTATATAGCTCAAAAATTAAATGTTAGAGAAAACTTGGTAAAAGTTAGTTCTGATAATGTTAGAAAAACAGAAGTAAATTTAACTAAAATTGATATAGCTGAATTATGTATTATAAAAGCAATTTTAGAAAGTCCTAAAAGATTAGATAGTGTTTTGGATATTATTGATTCATCAATGTTTGAATACCATAGAGATGAGTTTGAATTGCTTTTACAAGATATAAATCATCAAAGTCTAAATGGAATAATCTTAAATGATAAATTAGAATCTTATGATGACGGTAGATTAAATAGTGAACTTATAATACTTCTTCATAAATTTTATAGTAAAAAACTTACATCAATAAAATATGATGATACCTTGAGTTTAAAAGAGAAAGGGATTTTTCTAAGAAAAGTTCAAGATTCACTTAGACAATTAAAACAAGGTAAATTAGTAAATTATAATCTTTAATTTATTGAAATACTATTTTCTTTTTTGTAGAATTTGAGAAATTTAAAAAATAGGATATTTTATGGAAATAATTGAAACAAAAAATGCACCTGCTGCAATTGGACCTTATTCACAAGCAATAAAAGCAAATGGACTTATTTATACATCAGGTCAAATACCCTTAACTCCTGATGGAGAACTTGTTGAAAGAGATATTAAAAAACAAACAAGACAAGTTTTAGAAAATTTAAAAAATATTTTAGAAGAAGCAAAAAGTGGTTTTGATAAAGTTATAAAAGTAACAATTTTTTTAGAGAATATGGATGATTTCGCTATTGTAAATGTGCTTTATGCTGAAGCATTTGGAGAACATAAACCCGTAAGAAGCACTGTTGCAGTAAGAACTTTGCCAAAAAATGTAATGGTTGAGATGGATGTAATTGCATTGCCATACGATTATTGTTAAAATATGTTCGCTTAAAGAAAGTTTAAACTAAAATTAGCTAGTATTTCGTCCCGTTAAATAGATTAGTTAATAAAAGATTGATAAAAACAGAGGATGAAGTATGTACGCAATTATTAAGTGTGGTGGTAAACAGTATAAAGTATCAGAAGGTGATATTCTAGATGTAGATTATACTGGAAAAGCTGCTAAAGAAACTCTTGAAATTACTGATGTTTTAGCTGTAAATGATGGTGAGCTAAAAACTGGTGATGCTGTTTCTAATGCTAAAGTAGAAGCAGAAGTAGTATTAGATGGAACTGGTGTAAATAGAGCTAAAAAAGTTATCATTTACAAAAAAAGAAGAAGAAAAGATTCTAAGTTAAAAAGAGGTTTTAGAAAAAGCTTCACAAAAATTAGAATTACTAAAATCGCTGCATAAGTTTAAGGAGATAAAGTATGGCTCACAAGAAAGGTCAAGGATCTACTCAGAATAATAGAGATTCAGCTGGTAGAAGATTAGGTGTTAAGAAGTTTGGTGGTGAGACAGTTAGAGCTGGAAATATCATCATTAGACAAAGAGGTACAAAAGTACACTGCGGAGAGAACGTAGGTATTGGTAAAGACCACACTATTTTTGCATTAATTGATGGTGTTGTAAAATTTGAAGTAAAAGATAAAAACAGAAAAAAAGTTTCAGTTTACGCTGCTTCATAATTTAGATTTGGTTTTCAATTCTCAAAGGGTGTAGGTATATAACCTGCACCCTTTTTTTGTTTATTGTATAGGAGTTACAAGTGTTTATAGATAGTGTTAAATTTACCGTTTCCTCTGGAAAAGGTGGACAAGGTTGTTCATCTTTTAGAAGAGAAAAATTTGTTATAAAAGGTGGACCAGATGGTGGAGATGGTGGAAAAGGTGGAGATGTAATATTTTTAGTAGATAATAATACAGACACACTATCATGGTATAAAGGAAGAAATGTTTTAAAAGCTGACAATGGAAGACCTGGTGAAGGAAGAAGAAAAACTGGAAAATCTGCAGAAGCTTTAGTTCTTGTGGTACCGCCAGGAACTCAAGTAATTGATGAAGAAACAGATGAAGTTTTACTAGATTTACTAGAAGAGGGTCAAAGAGAAGTATTTTTGGAAGGTGGAAAAGGTGGATTAGGTAATACACACTTTAAAAATTCTAGAAATCAAAGACCTACATATTTTCAACCAGGATTACCAGGGATTACAAAAGAGATAAGACTAGAATTAAAGCTTATTGCAGATGTAGGACTTGTTGGTTATCCAAACGTAGGAAAATCTACACTAATATCAACTTTGTCTAATGCTGCTCCTGAAATTGCAAACTATGAATTTACAACATTAACTCCAAAGCTTGGAGTAGTTGAAGTTGGTGAATATAACTCTTTTGTTATGGCTGATATTCCTGGTATTATAGATGGTGCAAGTGAAGGAAAAGGTTTAGGTTTAGAGTTTTTAAGACATATAGAAAGAACTAAGACTTTATTATTTATGATTGATGTTGCAAATTATAGAACTATAAAAGAGCAATATGACGTATTAAAAGAGGAAGTTAAAAAATTCTCAAATGAATTATCTACTAGAAACTTTGCAATTGCATTAACTAAAATTGATGCTTATTATGGTGAAGATTTAAACAGTGATATTATAAAATTCATTGAAGAGTTAGGATTAGAAGTATCAATCTCTAATGAATATGGTTTTGGAAAAGATTTACCATATTTTGTTCAAGATTTAACTTTAAATAGATTTGAAAAAGATAAACCATTTTTCATATTACCTATATCTTCTGTAACACACTTAAATACTAATTCTATAATATATGGATTATATGAATTAATAGGACAAAACAAAAAATGAGAAGAATAGTTATAAAAGTCGGAAGTGCAGTTTTAACACAAGATGGTAAATTAGCACTTGATAGATTAAGTAATCTAGTAGACTTAATTGCAACACTTAAAAACAAAAAAAAATATGAAGTGATATTAGTAAGTTCTGGTGCTGTTGCAGCAGGTTTTACATCTATTCAATTAGATAAAAAACTAGTTGCAAATAGACAAGCTTTAGCAGCACTTGGTCAACCTCTTTTAATGAAACATTATAAAAAAAGATTTAAAGAACACAATATATTTTGCGCACAAATGCTTTTGATTGCTGATGATTTTGATTCAAGAAAAAGAACAGCTTTTGCAAAAGGTGCTATTGATATTTTACTTCAAAATAATGTATTACCAATAATAAATGAAAATGACGTAACTGCAACAGATGAACTTCTTTTTGGCGATAATGATCAACTTGCAGCACACGTTACACATTTTTTCGATGCTGATTTGTTAGCTATTTTAACTGATATTGATGGATATTACGATAAAAATCCACATCAATATGATGATGCCATTTTACAAAAGTATGTTAATACTATAACAGATGAGATGTTAAGTATCGAACATAATCCAAATACTGTTTTTGCAACAGGTGGAATTTCTACAAAATTAAAAGCAGCAGATTTTCTAATTAAAAATGGAAAACCAATGTATTTATCTTCAGGATTTGATCTGACAAATGCATATAGTTTTTTAGTTGAAGATACACATATTAGTGGAACACTATTTAATAAATAAAAGATTAAAAAAGGATATCTATGTCAAAAAGAGTAATTTTTATGGGAACGCCAGATTATGCAACAACAATTTTTAAACAGTTGTTAAAAAGTTCTTATGAAATAGTTGCTCTTTTTACACAACCAGATAAACCTGTAGGAAGAAAACAACTTATTACACCTCCTCATATAAAACAATATTGTATTGATAACTCTTTGGAATTACCAATTTTTCAACCAGAAAAACTAAAAGAAAATATAAAAATTGTGGAGCAAATAAAACATTTAAAACCAGATTTTATTATAGTAGCTGCATATGGACAAATCCTACCAAAAGAGATTTTAGATATTGCTCCTTGTATAAACCTTCATGCTTCTTTATTACCAAAATATAGAGGAGCAAGTCCTATTCAAGAAGCACTTTTAGAAGATGATGAATATACAGGAGTTACCTCAATGTTAATGGAAGAGGGACTTGATAGTGGAGATATTTTAGGTTTACAATATTTAAAAATTACTCCTACTATGGAAGTAACTGAAGCTTTTAATAAGCTTTCAGATATAGCAGCTAAGCTTACAATAACAACATTAGATAATTTTGAAAATATAAAGCCAAAAAAACAAAATGAAAATCAAGTGAGTTTTTGTAAAAAAATAAAAAAAGAGTATGGTCAAGTAGATTTCTCTTCTGCTAAAAAACTTCATCTAAAATACAAAGCTTATAGTTTTTGGCCAGGTATATTTACAAAAGATGGTTTAAAACTTAAAGATGTAACCTTAGTTGAAAATACTTCTATAAATGATGAAGGAACTATTTTAGAAATAGGAAAAGATTTTATAATTATTGGCTGTAAAAAAGGTTCAATCAAAGTAAAAACTTTACAAATGCCCTCTAAAAAAGCTTTAAATACAGCAGATTTTCTAAGGGGAAATCAAAACTTAAAAGTTGACTCAAAATTAAATGAAACACTTTTCCCTGAAAATTGATTTTTAGATTCTAATTAATTATTTCTTGAAAAGATATTATATATGATGTATAATTTCACATGCAAATTATATTTTTAGAAAAAATCGACTCAACTCATACTTATTTAAAACAAAAAATTAAAACAGATGGTTTCTCTCAACCTTTGTGTATAGCTACTGATTATCAGACAAATGGAATAGGTAGTAGAGGAAACTCTTGGCAAGGTATCAAAGGAAATCTTTTTTTCTCTTTCGTTTTAGAAAAAAAAGATTTACCTAATGATTTACAATTACAAAGTGCATCAATATATTTTTCTTATATTTTAAAAGATATTTTAGCTTCCATTGGTTCTAAAATATGGATTAAATGGCCAAATGATTTTTATATTGATGATAAAAAAATTGGTGGTACTATTACAACTGCAACAAAAGATTTGATTCTTTGTGGAATAGGTATAAATTTAATCGAAGTAGACAAAGATTACGGAAAGTTAGATATTAAAATTGAAATAGAAAAACTATTGAATAATTATTTTAAAAGTTTAGAAAAAAATCAAACTTGGAAGCAAATTTTTAGTCAGTTTAAGGTAGAATTCCAAAGAAGCAAAAATTTCCAAGCTACAATAGAAAATAAAAAAGTTTCATTAGAAAAAGCCATATTAAATGATGATGGTTCTATACAAATTGACGATTCAAAGGTATTTAGTTTAAGATGACAGAAGTAATTGCAATAGCAAATCAAAAGGGCGGTGTTGGTAAAACAACAACTGCTGTTAATTTAAGTGCCGCGCTGGCTCTTGAAGGTAAAAGAGTTCTATTAATAGATGCAGATCCGCAAGCAAATGCAACAACATCTTTAGGATTTCATAGAGACACATATGAATATAATATCTATCATGTAATGTTAGGAACTAAAGAGTTAAATGAGATCATTTTAGATAGTGAAATAGAAAATCTAAAAGTTGCACCATCTAATATTGGACTTGTAGGGATTGAAAAAGAATTTTATAAAAATACTAAAGAAAGAGAATTAGTATTAAAAAGAAAAATTGATCCTATTAAAAAAGATTATGATTATATAATTATTGATTCACCTCCAGCACTTGGACCAATCACAATAAATACACTTAGTGCGTCAACATCTGTATTAATTCCTATACAGTGTGAATTCTTTGCACTTGAAGGTTTAGCACAATTATTAAACACTATTAAACTAGTAAAACAAACAATAAATAGACAATTACAAATCAGAGGATTTTTACCAACAATGTATAGTTCTCAAAATAACTTGTCAAAACAAGTATTTGCAGACCTTGCACAACATTTTGAAAATAAATTATTTAAAGTTGATGAAAGTTCTTATGTAGTTATACCAAGAAACATCAAACTTGCAGAATCACCAAGTTTTGGTAAGCCAATTATGTTATATGATGCGGCAGCTATTGGAACTAAAGCATATACAAATCTAGCTAGAGCAATAGCTGGTTAATTTTTATTTAGGATTTTTTAATGGCACTAGGTAGAGGATTAGGAGAATTATTAGGAGAAGTTGAAACAGCATATAATAACTCAAATAGGGGTTCAAAAAGTGGTGTTATAGAGATTGAAATTAATAAAATCAAACCAAATCCAAATCAGCCTAGAAGAATTTTTGATGAAGATAAATTAAAAGAATTATCTGATTCGATAGTAGCTCATGGATTAATTCAGCCAGTTACAGTTATAGAATCAGAGGATGATGAATATACATTAATAGCTGGTGAAAGAAGACTAAGAGCTCATAAATTAGCAAATTTAGAAGTTATTAAAGCAATTATAGTTGATATTGAAGAATTAAGACTAAGAGAACTAGCTTTAATAGAAAACATCCAAAGAGATGACTTAAATGTTATAGAATTAGCTTATTCTTATGCTCAACTTATAAATGAACACAATATAACACATGAAGAGTTATCAAAAAGAGTATTTAAAAGTAGGACATCAATTACAAATACACTAAGACTACTTCAACTTTCATCATATGTTCAACAAATGCTTGCAAATGACAAGATTAGTGCAGGACATGCAAAAGTATTGTTAGGGTTAGATGAAGAAACACAAAAGAAAGTTGTAGATTCCATTTCAGGACAAAAATTATCAGTTAGAGAAACAGAAGAATTAGTTAGAAATTTAAAATCTTCTGAAAAAAGCGGTGAGAAAAAAAGTAACAAAAATAAAAAAGAAAATTTTGATTTTTCACCTCTTCAAAATGCGATAAAAACTCTTAAAAATTCCCAACTCAAGGTTAAAGCAGAGAAGAACTACTTTAAGATTGAAATTAAGTCTCAAGAGGACATTGAGAAGATTTCTAATTACTTTGGTAACACTTTGTAATTTTCTTTTGCCAATTTACACATTTTAATCAACTTTTATAAATTCTTTCGATAAAATATAAGCAGTTTTAGTCAAACTAAACTGTAAAAAATATGGAGGAATGAATGTTAGACATAAGTCCTGTATTACTGCTTAGCTCAGGAATTATTTTTCTTTTAGTTGTAGCATATCTAAACAGCACTCTATTCGTACCACTGTTAAAGCATATGGATGACAGATCTGAATCTATTAAAAAAGATTTAGCTAGTGCTCAGTCAAACTCTGCTGATGTTGATGGTATGTTAGAAGAAGCAAGTCATATTATTGCTGAAGCTAAAAAAGAAGCAGCTGTTATTAGAGATAAAGCTTATACTGAAGCAAAAGAAATCGCTGATGCTAAACTTGCGAGTGCTAAAGAGGAACTAGAAGCTAAATCAGCTAAATTCATCGAAGAATTAACTGCTGAAAAAGTAGCTTTAAAAGAATCATTAGTAGCTGCAATGCCTCAATTTAATGAGAGCCTAAAAGCTAAGATTAGCTCAATTTAATTAGGAGGTTAGGGTTGAAAAAAAGATTGTTATTACTTGGATTGGCTTTAGCTCCTATGGCATTATTTGCTAATAGTGAAGGTGCGGAGACTGATATTGTTCAAAGAACCGTTAACTTTGTAATATTTGCTGGAATTTTATGGTATTTACTTGCTGATAAATTGAAAGCATTTTTTGCAGACAGAACAGCTTCTATTCAAGCAGAGCTAGATAAAGTACAAGATACTTTAAAAGCTTCTCAAGATAAAGTTGATGATGCTGCTAAAAAATTAGAAGAAGCAAAAGTTCTTGCAGCAGAAATTGTTGAAGGTGCTAAAGCTGATATTGATTCAGTTAAAGCAAAAGTAACACAAGTTGTTGAGAATGAAATTGCAAACCTAAATAAAGGTTTTGATGAAAGAACAAAAGTTGAGACATCAAAAGCAAAAAGAGAAATTGTTTCAGAAATTCTTAATGAACTATTAAGTTCAGACAATGTTTCATTGACTCAAGATGAGTTAGCAAATATTGTTCTTAAGAAGGTTGCATAATGAATGATTTAATAGCAAAAAGATACGTAAAAGCATTAATTGATGGTAAAGATTTACAATCTGCAACTGCAGTTTGTACTGATTTAAAAACTATCGCTTCTGCTTTTTCAGAAGATAAATTTGTCTCTATTATTACTTCGTCGGAAGTAAAAAGTAGTGATAAGGTTGAATTAATTATTTCATTTTTAGACAATAGTAGTGATGATGTAAAAAATTTAATCAAATTGTTAGGTGCTAACAAAAGATTAGATATTATTCCAGATATTGTATGCGAATTAGAAACACAAATTGCAAAAATGAATAATTCATATACAGGTGTTGTTTATACAAACAAAGAATTATCTGCTGAATATATCTCTTCAATTGAAGCGCAATTTAGTAAAAAATTCGATGTTACGTTATCACTATCGCAAGATGTTTGTGATTACGATGGTATCAAGGTTGATATTGATAGTCTTGGAGTTGAGATCTCATTCTCAAAAGATAGACTTAAATCACAAATGATTGATCATATTTTAAAAGCAGTTTAGAACTTATAAAGGAGAAATTGAATGGGTGCAAAAATTCAAGCAGATGAAATCAGTTCTATCATCAAAGAGAGAATTGACAACTTTGAATTAAATGTAGATGTTAGTGAAACTGGGAAGATCATCTCTTTTGCAGATGGTATTGCTCAAGTTTACGGTCTTAAGAATGTTATGGCTGGTGAGCTTGTAGAGTTTGAAAATGGTGAAAGAGGGTTAGCTTCTAACTTAGAAGAGTCTTCAGTTGGTGTTGTTGTACTTGGTTCTGGAAATGGACTTAGAGAAGGTTCTTCTTGTAAAAGATTAGGTAAACTATTAGAAACTCCAGTTGGTGATGCTATGGTTGGTAGAGTTGTAAATGCTCTTGGAGAATCTATTGATGGTAAAGGTGCAATTGAATCATCAGAAACTAGACTTGTTGAAGAAAAAGCTCCTGGAATCATGGCGAGAAAATCAGTTCATGAACCATTACAAACTGGTATTAAAGCAATTGATGCACTTGTTCCAATAGGACGTGGGCAAAGAGAGCTTATTATTGGAGATAGACAAACTGGTAAAACTACTGTTGCAATCGATACAATTCTTAACCAAAAAGGTGAAGATGTAATTTGTATTTATGTTGCAATCGGACAAAAAGCTTCTTCTGTTGCTTCTGTTGTTAGAACATTAGAAGAGGGTGGAGCAATGGATTACACTATCGTTGTAAACGCTGGTGCTTCTGATTCTTCAGCTTTACAATTCTTAGCACCATATACAGGTGTTACTATTGGTGAGTACTTCAGAGATAATGGTAAGCATGCGTTAATTATCTATGATGATTTATCAAAACACGCAGTTGCATATAGAGAGATGTCTTTATTATTAAGAAGACCTCCAGGTAGAGAAGCGTT
The DNA here is from genome assembly GCA_050296315.1 of Halarcobacter sp. Lineage (GTDB taxonomy): Bacteria > Campylobacterota > Campylobacteria > Campylobacterales > Arcobacteraceae > Halarcobacter. The sequence goes on along the minus strand of JBNKRE010000004.1, from coordinate 18,111 downwards.
CCCAGGGGATGTATTTTATCTACACTCAAGACTTTTAGAAAGAGCAGCTAAAATGTCTGATGAAAGAGGTGCTGGTTCTATGACTGCATTACCAATTATTGAAACTCAAGCTGGTGATGTTGCTGCATATATTCCAACAAACGTTATTTCTATTACAGATGGTCAAATCTTCCTTGAAACTAACCTATTTAATTCAGGTATTAGACCTGCAATTAACGTTGGTTTATCAGTATCAAGAGTTGGTGGGGCTGCACAAATTAAAGCTACAAAACAAGTTGCTGGTACACTAAAACTTTCTTTAGCACAATATAGAGAGCTTGAAGCGTTTGCACAATTTGCATCTGATCTTGATGAATCAACTAGAAAAGAGCTAGAATTAGGTCAAAGAATGGTTGAAGTATTAAAACAAGGTGTTAATAAACCACTAGTTATTGAAAAACAAATTGTTATTATCTATGCTGGTACTAAAGGTTATTTAAATGATGTTGCAGTTGGTGATGTAGTTAAGTTTGAAAATGAGTTACATGCATTTATTGAGCAAAAATATGCAAATATTTTAGATTCAATTAAAACTTCTAAAAAATTAGATGATGATACAGAATCAGCATTAAAAGCTGCATTAGAAGAGTTTAAAACTGTTTTTAGTGCTAAATAAGGATTAGCAAATGGCTAACTTAAAAGAGATTAAAATAAAAATTGGAAGTGTTAAAAACACTCAGAAGACTACAAAAGCTATGAAGCTTGTATCTTCTGCAAAACTTACTAGAACTAGACAATTGTCTGAGCAAGCTAGAAGTTATGCTAAGAAGATAAATGAAGTTTTATCTGAGATCGCAAATAGAGTTAGCAAAGTTCAAGAAGGGGGAAACAAAGAAAAAGCGTTTACTCCAAATGAAAATCCAAAAACTGTTGATATAGTTTTTGTAACTGCTGACAAAGGACTTTGCGGTGGTTTTAATATGGCAACAATTAAATCTGTAAATAAAATTGCAGCTAATCTTGAATCAAAAGGTTCAAAAGTTAGATTTAGAGTAGCTGGTAGAAAAGGTGTTGATTTCTTTTCTTTCCAAAAAATTGAAATGATTCAAAAAGCTACTGATCTATCTTCTGCTCCAGATTATGATAGAGCTGTTGATTTTATTAAAGATGTTGTAACGGATTTCCAAAATGGTGTAACTGATAAAGTTATACTAGTATACAATGGATTTCTTAACATGCTTACTCAAGAAGTAAGAGTAACAGAATTGTTACCAATTAGTATTGAAAATGTTGAAGTTTCTGAAACTGAAACATCTATGCTAGAGATTGAACCAGATGATGATGAAGAAGTGTTAGAAGAATTAACAGGTAAATATATTGATTTCAATATGTATTACGCATTAATTGACTCTTTAGCTGCTGAACATTCTGCAAGAATGCAAGCAATGGAAGCTGCAAGTAAAAATGCAAAAGAGAGAGTTGATTCTTTAACTGTAGAATATAATAAAGCTAGACAAGCTGCAATTACAACAGAGCTGATAGAGATTATCAGTGGTGTTGAATCATTAAAATAATACAAAGGAGCTGCCCGTATGAAAGGTAAAATTATTCAGGTAATGGGTCCAGTCGTAGATGTAGAGTTCGACGGATATTTACCAGAAATTAATGAAGCTATAGATGTAACTTTAGCTGATGCTAACAAAGATAGATTAGTTCTTGAAGTTGCTGCTCACATTGGTGACAGTAGAGTTAGAACTATTGCAATGGATATGACTGAAGGTTTAACAAGAGGTCAAGAGTGTACTGCTACAGGTGGACCTATTCAAGTTCCAGTTGGTGAAGCTGTACTTGGAAGAATTTTTAACGTAATTGGTGATCCAGTTGATGAAGGTGAAGCAATACCAGCTGAAACTGAAAGATGGTCAATTCACAGAGCTGCTCCTACTTTTGAAGAGCAATCAACAAAAACTGAAATGTTTGAAACAGGTATCAAAGTTGTTGACTTACTTGCACCATATTCAAAAGGTGGTAAAGTTGGACTATTCGGTGGTGCTGGTGTTGGTAAAACAGTAATTATTATGGAGCTTATCCATAACGTTGCATTCAAACACTCAGGTTATTCAGTATTTGCTGGTGTTGGTGAAAGAACAAGAGAAGGAAATGACCTTTATCATGAAATGAAAGACTCTAATGTACTTGACAAAGTTGCTTTATGTTATGGTCAAATGTCTGAGCCTCCAGGTGCAAGAAATAGAATTGCATTAACAGGTCTTACTATGGCTGAGTACTTTAGAGATGAAAAAGGTCTTGATGTACTTATGTTCGTTGATAATATTTTTAGATTTGCACAATCAGGTTCTGAGATGTCAGCAATTTTAGGAAGAATTCCATCAGCAGTTGGTTACCAACCAACACTTGCTTCAGAAATGGGTAAATTACAAGAAAGAATTACTTCAACTAATAAAGGTTCAATTACTTCTGTTCAAGCTGTTTATGTACCTGCGGATGACTTAACTGACCCAGCTCCTGCTTCAGTATTCGCGCACTTAGATGCTACAACAGTACTTAACAGAAAAATTGCTGAAAAAGGTATCTATCCTGCAGTTGATCCACTAGATTCTACTTCAAGAATTTTAAGTGCAGACATTTTAGGTGAAGAGCATTATTCAGTAGCTAGAGGTGTTCAATCAGTACTTCAAAAATACAAAGATTTACAAGATATTATTGCAATTCTTGGTATGGATGAGTTATCAGAAGCTGATAAATTAGTTGTTGCAAGAGCTAGAAAAATCGAGAGATTCCTTTCTCAACCATTCTTCGTTGCTGAAGTATTTACAGGATCTCCAGGTAAATATGTTGAATTAAACGATACAATCGCTGGATTCAAAGGTATCTTAGATGGTAAATACGACGATATTCCAGAAATGGCATTTTATATGGTTGGTGGAATAGACGAGGTTTTAGCAAAAGCTGAGGGAATGAAATAATAAAAGGCGGCTTTATGGATACATTAAAATTATCGATAGTTGCACCAAATGGTCAAATTTTTAGTGACGATGTAAAAAGCGTAACTCTTCCTGGTAAAGAGGGAGAGTTCGGGGTATTACCTGGACATGCTTCATTAGTATCATCATTAACAGTTGGCGTAATTATTATAGAAAAAGCAGATTCAACTGAAGCAGTAGCTATTAACTGGGGACATGTAAAAGTTTCTGAAAGCTCTGTTGATGTTTTAGTAGATGGAGCAGTAGCATTAACTTCTGGTGCTGACTCTGAAATTGCTAAAAACATTGAAGCTGCAAAAAGTTTAGTAAACTCTGTTAAAGATGCAAATGTATCTTTAGCACATGTTGAAGCAAAAATCAACTCATTTGCGTAGTCTATGATTGATTCTACTTTAAATTACTTAAGTAATGGTAGTGCAATAACACTTTTAGTGTTATTGACACTCTCATTTTATTTTATATTCATATTTTGGGTATTTATATATAGATTTCTTTCTTTAAAATCATCTATTTTTAATGAACAAAAATCTCTTGATTCTTTAACTTCAAGAAGTACAACATTGAGTCCTTTATCTGCATTAAATAAATGTTGTAATGGAATAAACAAAAAAGAGCTATTACATGCATGTGAGATAAATATAATCAAAGATGCAAGTGTTGGAATATCTTGGTTGTCAATTGTAGCTTCTACTGCACCTTTTATTGGTTTATTTGGAACAGTTGTTGGGATATTAGAATCATTTGCCAAATTTTCAGGTCAATCAAAAGTTGGTTTTTCAATTATTGCACCGGCTATTAGTGAAGCATTAGTTGCTACTGCAGCTGGAATTTTTGTAGCAATATTTGCTTATACTTTCCACCAGATTTTAGTTAGAAAAGTTTATGAATTGAATACTTACTTAAAGGCACAATCTCAAATTTTAATCGCAAAAGGTTAATTGAATGTATGATTACAATCAAAAACCTGACTTAAATATTACACCTTTAGTTGATATTATGCTTGTGTTACTTGCAATATTAATGGTAACAGCTCCTGTTATTGAGTTTGAAGAACCTATTAATTTACCCCAAGGTAGTAGATCTAAGCAAGTCCAAGAATTAAAAAAGATTGATATTTTAGTTACAAAAGATAAAGTTGTAATGATAAATAAACAAAAGTATTCATTTGATAATTTTGCAGATAACTTTGTACTCTTTGCAAAGGATAAAGATAGAAAAACACCAATACATATTCGTGCAGAAAAATCTCTTATCTATGATGATATTATTTATGTATTGAAATCAGTAAAAGAAGCGGGTTTTTTCAAAGTGTCACTTATAACTGATGGATAAATTATGCAAGATAAACGTTATTTTTATATTGCTGGAACCATATCTCTTACTTTATATTTCACTTTTTGTTTTTTTCTTTTATTGTATATAAATGCACCAAAACCTAAAAAGTATGATGCATTTTCTAAGACAACTGTTTTGGAACTTGAACTTATATCTACAAAAGATACAAAAAATAGAATAGAAAAGAAAGTTGAAAAAAAAGTTGAACAAGTTGTAGAAAAATCAACTTCTAAATCTAGTGAAAAGAAAGCAGACTTTAAATCTTTGTTTGCTAATGTGAAAACTACAAATAAGACAGTTGCTCAAAAAGAAGTAAACAATGTTGTTTCAAGTTCAGATCCAAGTAGATATAAATCTAAATTTGAAAAACAAAAAAAGAGTAATAATATATCTGTTTCAAAGTTATTAAGTGATATAAAGACAACTACAAAAATGAGTATAAGTGCAAGTGCTAAACATAAAAATGATCCGTATTATTCAAAAATTTATGAGCTTTTAGCTTCAAGATGGAATCCCATAACATTAGGGACTAACCTAGAAGCAAAGGTATTGATAATAATATCAAAGAATGGAGATTTTGATTATAGATTTATTAAATATTCAAATGATGATAGGTTTAATGATTCCTTAAGAAATTTTTTAGATAGCCAAAAAAATGTAGCTTATCCTCCACATAATAAAGGTAACAGAACTGATATAGAAGTTTTGTTTAAATCAAAGGAGTAATATGAAAAAATTTTTTTTAGTATGTATAGTTTTTTTAAATTTTTTATTTGCAGTTGATGCACAATTAGAGATTGTAAAGGAGGGTAAAAAACTTCCTAAGATTGTTGTTTCAGTTTCAACAAATGCAATGAATGATTTCATGGCAAAAAAAATTAAATCTATGATTGAAAAAGATTTAAATGTAAGTGGTCATTTTGAAATAGTAAAGATTAATCATAATGTTGATTATAATAATATCCCTGATATGTTAGCTTTATCAAATCAAGGTATTGATCTCTTTTTAAATCTAAATACAAACATAAGTAGTTTTGCTGGCTTTACATTGTTAACTAAACTTTATGATGTAAATTCAAAAGTTTTAGTTTCTAATAAGACATTTACAACATCAAAAAAGGATAGATATCCATTTTTAGCTCATAGAACAGCGATTTCGGTTAATAAATATTTAAATGCTCCACCAATTGATTGGATGGATAAATTTGTTGTTTTCTCACAATATAAAAGTGCAAAAAAAGCTGATATTATCATTGCAGATTATACATTGACTTTTCAATTACCTGTAATAAGAGGTGGTTTAAATATATTTCCTAAATGGGCAGATAAAAAACAACAAAGTTTTTATTATACTACATATGATAGAGGGATTCCTACTTTAGTAAAAACAAATATATATACTAGACAGAGACAAACTATTATGAAAAGTGAAGGTATGGTTGTTTGTTCTGACGTAAGTGAAGATGGTAAAAAACTTTTGATAACTGCATCACCTAATTACCAACCAGATGTATATTTATATGATACGATTAGAAAATCTAAGGTAAGACTTACTACATACAAAGGTATTGACGTTGGGGCACACTTTGTTGAGAATGGTTCTAAAATTGTTTTTGTATCTGATAGGTTAAAACATCCAAATATTTTCTCTAAAAAAATTGGAGAAAGAGGTGTTCAAAGATTAGTTTACCATGGAAATAATAATTCATCTGTTACTACATATAAAGATTATGTTGTTTATACAAGTAGGGATAAACAAAATCAATTTGGTGGACAAACTTTTAATTTGTATTTAATGTCTACAAAAAGTGATTTTTTAAAAAGGCTTACTTCAAATGGGAGTAATCAATTTCCAAAATTTTCTGAAGATGGAGAGTCTGTAATCTTTTTAAAAACAGTAAATAATAGAAGTTCAATAGGAATAGTTAGATTAAACTATGATAAGTCTTTTCTTTTCCCTTTAGCAAATGGAAAAATCCAATCAATTGATTGGTAATTTTATAAACTTACAAAAAAAGCTTACAAAAATATTCTAGTTTCATTATAATTTAACAAAGGAGTTAAAATGAAACTAGGAATATCTTCTTGTCTTTTAGGGACAATGTGTCGTTATGATGGTGGGCATTCAAGAGATAAATTTATTGTTAATCAATTATCAGAGTATTTTGAATTTGATTCTTTTTGTCCTGAAAGACTAGTATTCCCAACTCCAAGACCTGCAATTAGATTAGTAAGAAGCAATGGAATTGTATCAATAAAAACTTCCAATGATAATAAAGATGTTACTAATATAGTAACCCAGATATCAAAAGAGCTTGTAGAAAAAATCAAAGACAATCAATTGTGTGGATTTATATTAAAATCAAAATCTCCAACATGTGGTATGGAAAGAGTAAAAATATATCCTGATAAAAAAAATGGACAAAGTGAAAATGTTGGTGTTGGGGCATTTGCAAAAGAATTAAAAGAGAGGTTTCCTTTTTTGCCTATGGAAGAAGAGGGTAGATTAGGGGACCCTTGGTTAAGAGAAAATTTTCTTATGCAGATTTTTGCATATAAGTCATTGTTTGAATTATTAGAATCAACACCTTCTATAAATGATTTAGTTAAGTTTCATACTTCATATAAATATTTAATTTACTCTAAATCACATAACTCTTATAAAAATTTAGGAAATATAGTTGCAAACAGAGATAAAAAACCTTTGAATGTTGTATTAGAAGAGTATAAGTTACTTTTTTTAGAAGCTATTTCTCAAAAAGGGACTATAAAAAATACATATAATATTTTATTACATATTTATGGATATTTCAAAAAAAATATTACAAAAGAGGAAAAAGAAGAGATTTTAGAAACTATAGAGGATTTTAAAAAAGAGATTATTCCATTAATTGCTGTAATTAAAATCATAAAGCTTTATGTAAATAAATTTGATATTGAGTATTTAAAAAAGCAAATATTTTTAAAACCTTATCCAAAAGAATTAGCTTTGCGTTCTAAAATTGAGGCATATAGATGAAACAGATACTTTGGTTTAGAAGAGACTTAAGAGTTGAAGATAATGCAATTCTTGCAAATGCAAAAGATGAAGTTTTACCAATATTTATTTTTGATAAAAATATTTTAGAGAACTTACCATCTGATGACAAAAGAGTAACTTTTATTTATGATGCAGTTTTAAAACTAAAACTTCAACTAAAATCTATAGGATTAGATTTAGTTATATTTTTTGATTATCCAAAAAATGTTTTTCAAAATCTAAAAAAATTAGGATTTGATGAAATTCTTTGTTCAACAGATTTTGATGATTATGCAAAAAAAAGGGATTTGGAAATTGAATCAATTATTCCTCTAAAAAGATATTTAGATTCGTTTATATTAAATCCAAATGAACATTTAAAAGCTGATAGGAGTCCTTATAAAGTATTTACTTCATTTTATAAGTCTCTAAATATTTTAATATCTTCAAATATTATTGAAGAGTATAAAAGAAATAAAAATCTAAAAAAGATTTCTTTTGATTATGAAAATATAGCTTCTTTAGAGCAATTAGGATTTAAAAAACAAAAACTAGCTCCTTTTTTATACAAAAATTCAAAAGAACTTTTTGAAGACTTTTTATTGAAATTAGATACTTATCAAGAAGATAGAGATTTTTTTTATAAAGATGCCACTTCTAATATATCTGTTCATTTAAGATTTGGATTAGTTTCACCAAGACAAGTTTTTAACTACTTTAGAGAGTTTGAAAATAGTGAATTTTTTATAAGAGAGTTATTTTGGAGAGAGTTTTATAACTATATACTTTTTCATTTTCCTAAATCAGAGTTTGAAAACTTTAATAAAATTGATATCAATTGGAATGATAATAAAGATGATTTTAAAAAATGGTGTAAAGGAGAAACAGGAGTACCAATAATTGATGCAGCCATGAAAAGATTGAATGAGACAGGACTTATGCACAATAGATTAAGAATGATAGTTGCATTATTTTTGACAAAAAATCTATTTATAGATTGGAAAAAAGGTGAAAAATATTTTGCTTTGAAACTTTTAGACTATGAAGCAAGTTCTAATATTGGTTCATGGCAATGGACAGCAAGTACAGGTGTTGATGCAGCTCCATATTTTAGAGTTTTCAATCCCTATAGTCAATCTTTAAAATTTGATAAAGATGCAGCTTTTATAAAAAGTGTTTTAAGAGATTTAAAAGATGTAGATTCAAGACTATTTCATATAGAAAATGGTGTACAAACTAATCTTTTTGTTAGTTATCCCAAAAGTATAGTAGATATATCTTTGTCAAGAAAAAGAGCAATTGAAAAGTTTAAAGAGGCGAAAAATGCAAGTGCATGATATAGCTGTTGTTGGTTCGGGAATAGGGGGAAGTTTAATCTCTTCATTGAATAAACAAAAAGATTTGATTCTTTTTGAAAAAGATTCAAACCTTGGAGGTTGTGCAAATACATTTACTAAAGGAGGATATAGTTTTAACGCAGGAGCAACAACTTTTGTAGGTTATGAAGAGAATCATCCAATAAAAAGAATTTTTGACAAGGTAGAATTTAAACCTGATATCAAAAAAAGTGAAGTTGCAATCAGAGTAATTCAAAAAGAGAAGATAGTAGACAGAATAAAAGATTTTGATCAATTTTTAGAAAATATAAACAGAGTTTATCCCCATAAAAATAATTATATTTTTTGGAAGACTATAAAAGAGATTGATGAAAAGTTTTGGTTATTAAGAAAAATATACTTTGGAAAATATTCATTGAACAAATATATAAAAACTTTTTCTTTTGTTTTTGAATTATTAAAAGTTTACAAAATTAGTCTTTTTTCAACAGCCAAGGGCTTTATATGTGATATTTTTCCCGATATTTCACAAGAGTACCAAGACTTTATAGATTCACAACTTTTAATAACTCTTCAAACAACATCCGAAAATATATCTTTGTTATCTCTATCTTTAGGTTTATCTTATCCATTTCATGATGTATATTATGCAAATGGTGGTATGGGAAAAATATTTGATGATTTATTAGTTGATATAGATGTTCATAAAAAAGAAAAAATAGTAAAAATCAAAAAAGAAAAAGATATCTACAGACTTATATCAAATAAAGATGAATATCTCTTTAAAAATATTATATTAAACGCAACAATCTTTGATAGTGGCAATTTGTTTGAAGACAAAGATATTAAAAACTATTATTCAAACTTTTCGTTTAGTGATCAAAGTGCATTTGTAGTTTATATGAAATTAAATATAAAAAAAGAGTTTATTAATCACTATCAAATTATATTAGAAGAAAATATTCCAAATTGCATCTCAAACTCTTTTTTTATCTCATTTAGCAGTATAGATGATAAAAAACTTTCACTGGATGGCTTAAGTATTACAATCTCAACTCATACTAAAGCCACATATTGGAAAAACCTGCGAAAAGAGCAATATAAAATTGAGAAATTAAAAACTCAAGAGTTTATAATTAAAAAGTTTTTAGAGAATTTTGATACTATAAAAAGTGAAGATATTAAAAATATTTTTAGTGCAACTTCAAAAACATTTAATAGTTTTATAAATAGAACAAATTGTGGAGGAATACCTATTAAATTAAATAATATCTTTAATATGGCAAGTTCTAATACACCTTTTAAGGGATTATATAATATAGGAGATACTGTCTTTGCTGGACAAGGGTGGCCAGGTGTGGCAATAGGTGTTGAAATATTAAATAAAGAGTTAAATAATGGATAGAGTTAAATTAAAAATATTAATTTTAGATTGGGTTTATATTATAATTATTGCATTATTTTTAGGATTTTTTATCTCTTTGGTTCTCTTTTTTTTGAATAAACAATTACAATATATTTCAACAATTGTATTTACTACAATTAGTGCAGTGAGTATATCTTTGTTTGCTTTTATATTTATAACAATTTCAAATGAGTATATTTTACCAAAAGTAAAAGAAAAGTTTTGGTATATGATAAGTTTCATATTCTCTTTTTTATCTGGATTTTTAGGTTTTTTATTTATCTATTATATATTTTCAACAATTGGATTTCCTATTATTGAAATTGTTAAACCCTATCTAGCTTATATAAGTATAATTTTAGGATTTATGACTTTTTTGATAGGACTGATACTTCATCAATTTATTTCTATGAAATATAGAAATGAATCTATAAAAAATCAATTTTTAGAAACAAAAATAAAAGCTTTAGAAAATGAGCTTAATCCTCATTTTTTATTTAATGCTTTAAATTCCATATCTGAATTGATATATCTAGATCAAAAAAGAGCTGAAAAAGCTGTATTATCTCTTTCTAAATTTTTAAGAAATGCAATAAATAAAGAGAGTTTAATAAGTTTGAACAATGAAATAGAAATGGTAAAAACTTATGTTAATATTGAAAATATAAGGTTTGATGATAAAATCAAATTATCTACTATATATGAATCAGATTCAGCCCACATATTAATTCCAAAGTTTTCAATACAATTATTAGTAGAAAATGCAATAAAACATGGATTTCATGGGGAAGTATTAAATATAAGTATAAAAGTATATAATAAAACAGTTAGTGTTACAAATGATGGATTATTACCCACTAAAAATTTGAATTTTGGTACAGGGTTAAATAATCTACAAAAAAGATTAGAGTTACTTTGTGTTGGAGACTTATCTTATTTTATAAAAGATAAAAAGTTAACTTTTGATATTAAATTAAGAGAATAAAATGAATATATTAATTGTAGATGATGAAAAATTAGCATTAGCTAGATTAAAAAGGTTATTAAATGATGAGGGAATTACGCAAATAATAGAGTGTGATAACCCAATAGAGGCTATAAAAGAGGCAAGCAAAAATAGATTTGATGTGGCTTTTTTAGATATTTCTATGCCAAATATAAATGGTTTAGATTTGGCCAGTACTATTTTAGATCTAAATCCAGAGATTTTTATTATATTTCAAACTGCTTATGAAGAGTATGCCTTGGAAGCTTTTAAAAGTGGAGGTATGGATTATTTACTAAAACCAATATCTAATGAATCAGTTAGCAATGCTTTAGAAAAAGTAAAAAAATATTCAAACACGAAAGAAAAAAGCACAAAAAAAATTATGGCAAAAAGGGGCACTAAAATTTATCTAATAGATATTGATGATATATATTATATAAAAGCAGATTTAGATGAGATAATTATTAGAATAAAAGAAACGGATGCATATGTTAGGAAAAAAATCGGTGATATGGAAAGTTTATTAGAATCAAAAAATTTTTTTAGAATTCATCGTTCATATATCATAAACATAGATAAAATAAAGTCGATGCAAAGCGTTGAACAATCAAAATTACAAATCTCTTTTTTAGGAATTGATGATTTAGTTACTAGTTCTAAAGATGGAGCAAAAGAGTTTAGAGAATACTTAGAAAAAAGAACTCTATGATAAACTTACAAAAAATTTGTACAAATAGGGGATAAAATCTATTATAATAAATAAAAACTCAAGGAGTATTCCATGAAAACAATAGCGATAACAGGTTCTACAGGCTTTGTTGGAACTAATATTAAAAATGAATTTGAAAAAAAAGGTTTTAGTGTTATTGGAATAAAAAGAGATGAGTTAAAAGATTCAGGTAAACTTATTTCTATAGTTGAAAAAAGCGATATTGTAATAAATTTAGCAGGTGCTAATATAATTAATAGATGGACAGAAAGTTATAAAAAACTTTTATATAGTAGTAGAATTGATACCACTAAATTATTAATCGAAGCTATGAGTAAAGTATCAAAAAAGCCTGAATTATTTATTTCCACTTCAGCTGTAGGTATTTATAAAAATAATGGCTGTTTTGATGAAGAAGATTATATTTATTCAGATGATTTTTTGGCTAGTTTGTGTAAAGAGTGGGAAACACAAGCATTAAAAGCTCAAGATTTAGGTATAAGAACTGCTATTTTTAGATTTGGAATAATTTTAGGAGATGGAGGAGCTTTAGGAAAAATGTTAACACCATTTAAATTGGGAATTGGTGGTACAATAGGTGATGGTAGTCAATATTTTTCATTTATACACATAAAAGATTTATTAAGTGCATACAATTTTTTAATTGAAAATAAAAACTTAAATGGTATATTTAATTTAGTAGCACCAAATTTTACAACAAATTTTGGTTTAACAAAATCGTTGGGTAGAATATTACATAGACCTACAATATTTCCAGTTCCACAATTTATACTAAAACTTATATTTAGTGAGGGTGCAAAAGTATTAACTGATGGTCAATGCGTTAAACCTAAAAGATTATTGGATAGTGGATTTATATTTCAATTTAAAACTATTGATGCTACAATAAATGATTTAGTTAAATAATTATTTTAACTATTTCTAGCTGATACTAGTTAGAGTAATTAGCACTTAAGTTTCAATTTAGTACAATCTAGTAAAAATTTTTAAGGAAACTGATTATGAAAAAATTGGGTATGTATTCACTTTTAGTAGCGGTAGTTTTATTTACAGGATGTAGTCAAAAAGAGGTAGAAGTTTCGGGACCTACTGAACCTACTAATTCAGAGTCAGCATTAAATAGTATTGATAGTTCAAGTATTCAAAATGAAGTGGTTAATGATTCTTTAGTTGAAAGTGCTGATAATGGTTATTATTACATGATTAATGGCAAAAAAGAGTTAATAGAAAATATCTATTTTGGTTTTGATAAATATAACTTAACTACTGAAATGCAGGCAGTAGCAAAATCAAATGCAACAAAACTTTCTGGTTTACAGGTTGGAACAACAATTACTGTAGAGGGAAACTGTGATGAATGGGGTACTGATGAGTATAACTACGCTTTAGGTTTAAAAAGAGCAAAAGTTGTAAAAGATAGTTTAGTGATGGATGGTATTGGTGAGTCTGCCATAAAAGTTGTAAGTTTTGGAGAAAGTAATCCAGTATGTTCAGATAAAAATGCTACTTGTTGGCAAAAAAATAGAAGAACTGAACATAAATTAGCTAAATAGTGTATGAATAAAGTTAGATTAACTGTTTTATTGATTGCTAGCACCTTATCTGTATTTGCAGCGCAAGAAGTTTCAGTATTTGGTGCTGGTGATTTAGATTCTAAAACACCATATGGATTAAATTCAGCAGAAAAAAATATCCTAAAAAACAAAAAAACCTTAGGAAATATTGATTCAAAAGTTAAAGATGTAAAATTGACTATAGAATCTTTGAGTGAAAGAATAGATGGCTTAGAATCAATATATGAAGGTGATTCTCAAAAATTAAATCAATCTGTTTTAAAAATGAATGAATTGATAAAAAATATTGAAGAGAATACGACATTAGTACAAAAACATTCTACTGATATTGATAATTTAAAAACTGTAACAACTCAACTTCTAACTATGCAAGAAGAGTTTATATCAGAAAATAAAAAAAATATTGACAGTTTAAAAAGTGCTATAAAAAAGTTGACAGATATTACTAACACTATAAATTCTTCATATATTTCAGATAAAGAGTTTGAAAAAAATATGAATCAATTTATAACAAGATCCGAATTTGAAGTACTAAAAAAATCTTTAGGAATGAAAACTAGTAGTAAAACTACAACTAAAGCTAATAGTAATAAGCTATCATCATTTAAAGATAAGAAATCGATGATGGACGAAGCAATTAGGTTATTTAAAAAGGATTATTTTACAAATGCTATACCTATGTTTGAAGAACTTATAGCTGCAAATTATAAGCCTGCTACAAATAATTACTATTTAGGTGAAATTTGGTATTACAGAAAAAAATATGCTGATGCAATTAGATATTTTAAAACTTCTGCGATGCTTTATGATAAAGCTTCTTATATGCCAAAACTATTGCTTCATAGTGCAATATCTTTTGAAAATACAAAAGATTTTGTAAATGCAGCAAATTTTTATTCTTCTTTAATTGATATTTATCCAAATTCAAAAGAAGCTAAAATAGCTGTTAAAAACTTATCAAAAATAAAATAATAAAATTTAATTAGGAGATATAATGTCAAAAGTAATTGGTATTGAATATAGTTTAACAGATGCACAATCAGGTGAAAAGTTAGATTCGAATGTTGGTGCTGCACCATTAGAATTTATTTCAGGAAAAGGTCAAATTATTCCAGGATTAGAGTCTAAATTAGTTGAAATGCAAGAAAATGAGTCAGCTGATGTATTAGTTGAAGCAAAAGATGCATATGGTGATTACAATCAAGAAGCAAAACAAACTTTACCAAAAGAGCAATTTGCTGGTATTGAGTTAGCTGAAGGTATGACTTTATATGGTCAAGGTGAACAAGGTGAAACTGTACAAGTAACAGTAGTATCATTTGATGATAGTGAAGTAATAATTGATTATAACCACCCAATGGCTGGTAAAAATTTAATGTTCTCAGTTACTATTCTTTCGTTAAGAGATGCAACAGAAGAAGAGGTTCAAACAGGAGTTGTAGGTGGAATGGCAGCTATGGGCGGTGGATGTTGTGGTGGTGGACACCATGACCATGGTTCAGAAGGTGGATGTTGTTCAAGTGAGCCAAAACAAGAATCTCATGGTGGATGTGGTTGCGGACACTAATCTAAGATTATAAAAATCTTTTAAATGCCCAGAAGCAGGTGTGCTTCTGGGCATTTTATTTTATAGACTATATAAAAAGAGTATAATACTGCTCAAAAATTAAAATTTAAGGTGAATAAGTATGAAAAAAGTAGCTTTTATTTTTCCAGGTCAAGGAAGTCAATCAGTGGGAATGGGAAAAGATTTTTTTGAAAATAGTGACATTGCCAAAGAGATGATTAGTGAAGCTAGTAAAAGACTTAATATCAATTTTGAAAAATTACTTTTTGAAGAAAATGATAATTTAGGAAAAACAGAATTTACGCAACCTGCAATTTTACTTGTAAGTTCAATTGCACATGCAATTTTTAAAGATAAATGCGATATTAAACCTGAGTTTGTTTTGGGACATTCATTAGGTGAATTTTCAGCATTGGTTGCAGCTGGTGGATTAAACTATTTAGATGCAGTAGAATTAGTTAATAAAAGAGGTCAATTTATGAATGAAGCTTGTGCTGGTGGTGGTGCAGGTATGATGGCTTTAGTTGGTATGGATGATGAAACTGTAGAAAAAATTTGTCAAGAGCAAAGAGAAACAGGAAAAAAAGTTTGGCCAGCAAATTATAATATGGATGGTCAATTAGTTCTTGCAGGTATTAAAGCAGATTTAGAAAGTTTAGTAGATACTTTCAAAGAAGCAGGTGCTAAAAGAGCGATTGTTCTTGATATGTCAGTAGCAAGTCACTGCGAACTATTAACAAGCGCTGTTGAAAATTTAAAACCTTATTTAGAAGAGTATTTAAATGATGAGTTTACATCTATTATTTCAAATGTTACGGCTCAAGCTTATACTACAAAAGATGAAGCGATTGAACTTTTATCTTCACAATTAACTAGTCCAGTTAAATATAAACAATCAGTTGCAGCAAATGCAGAAAAAGTTGATATGTTTATTGAATTTGGAAATGGAATAGTATTAAAAGGTTTAAATAGAAAAATTTGTAAAGATGTTCCAACTGTAAATGTAAGTGATATGGCATCTTTAGAAAAAGTATTAGAGGAACTTAACTAATATGAAAAAATTAGCAATAATGGGAGCTATGCAAGAGGAGATTGAACCTCTATTAGCATATTTTGAAAATGTAAAAGTTACTGAGTTTGCAAAAAATAAATATTATGAAGTGAACTATAAAGGTTTAGACATTGTAATAGCATATTCAAAAATAGGAAAAGTTTTTGCAAGTTTAACAGCTTCTACTTTAATAGAAAAATTTGAGTGTGATACCTTACTTTTTTCAGGTGTAGCAGGAGCAATCAATCCTGAACTTAAAATAGGTGATCTTATTATTGCTGATAGATTATGTCAACACGATTTAGATATAACTGCTTTCGGACATCCTCATGGCTTCGTTCCAGAAGGAGCAGTTTTTGTTGAAACTTCTGCACAATTAAGAGAAATGGCAAAAGAGGCTGCAAAAGAGAATGGTTTAAAAGTTATAGAGGGTACTATTGCAACTGGAGATCAGTTTGTACATTCAACACAGAGAAAAGATTTTATAGAATCTACTTTTAAAGCAGATGCACTTGAGATGGAAGGTGCAAGTGTTGCAGTTGTATGTGATGCATTAAATGTTCCATTTTTTATATTAAGAGCTATATCTGATAGTGCTGATATGGATGCAGGATTTGATTTTGATGAGTTTTTAAAATCTAGTGCTAAAGAATCAGCAGATTATCTTATAAAGATAGTTGACAAACTTATATAATAGTATGATAAAAATATCATACTATTATAAATCATTGTTAAAAATATCTCTTGTAAAAATTTTATCTTTCACATCTTCTAATTCTTTATTCATTCTATTTGCAACAATAATATCAGAATAGTTTTTAAATTCATCGATATTTTTAATAACTTTTGAGTTAAAAAACTCAGTATCTTCTAAAACAGGTTCATAAACTACAACTTCTATCCCTTTTGCTTTTATTCTTTTCATAATACCTTGAATAGCGGAACTTCTGAAGTTATCAGAACCTTCTTTCATAACTAATCTATAAATACCAACAACTTTATTTGAATTAATATCTTGGTGCATAGTTAGATTCAATCTTTCAATAATTGATTTAGCAATAAAATCTTTTCTTGTGGAGTTCGCATTTACAATTGCTTCAATTATATTTGAAGGAACATTTTTATAATTTGCTAATAATTGTTTGGTATCTTTTGGCAAACAATAACCACCATAGCCAAAACTTGGATTGTTATAGTGTTTACCAATTCTTGGATCTAAACCAACACCATCTATAATTTGTTTACTATCAAGATTATGAGCCAATGCATAAGAATCTAATTCATTGAAATAAGCTACTCTCATTGCTAAATAAGTATTTGAAAATAATTTAACAGCCTCTGCTTCTGTAGGATTGGTAAATAATACTTCTATATCTTTTTTATAAGCAGAATCTTTTAATAGACTAGCAAAAATCTTTGCTTTTTCATTCCTATCACCAATTATAATTCTACTTGGATATAAATTGTCATATAAGGCTTTCCCTTCTCTTAAAAATTCAGGAGAAAAAATTATGTTATTAATATTATATTTCTTTCTTAAAGTTTCTGTGTAACCAACAGGTACAGTTGATTTGATAATAATAGTAGCTTTTGGATTATGACTTAAAATATCTTCTATTACAAGTTCAATAGATTTAGTATTAAAATAGTTTGTTTCTGGATCATAATCTGTAGGAGTAGCAATAATAATAAATTCTGAATCTTTATATGCAAATGATTTATCAAGTGTTGCATTAAAATTAATATCATCTCTTAATAAAAAGTCTTGAATATCTTCATCCTCAATTGGTGAAATCTTTTTATTTATTAAATCAATTTTATTTTTATCAATATCTAATGCTATAACTTTATTATTTTGAGCTAATAACAATCCATTTGATAAACCAACATAACCTGTACCAACAACTGTAATCTTCATAATATAACCTTAAAATCTTGAATAATGAATATTATCATAATGTAATGAATATTAACAAATAAGAGTGACAATATAGTTATAAAAATAGATGAAATATGAAAATACCTATTTTATGGGGCAAAAATTGTATAGAGATATACGCAAAAACAGGCTATGTAAGAGAGAATTAGGTTAATTTTCAAAATTTAAGCCAGGATTCAGAA